>CBDETC010000002.1:0-1432500 GCA_965242845.1 Balneolaceae bacterium | reverse complement strand
GGCGCAGATCGCATTCACAATGCACGCACCATTCGCAAGTATTCTTGTCCCACATGACATTCCTCAGAACTAAACTGTAAACCCAACACCCAGACCCGCAACTGTTACCTTAACCCAACACCCAGACCCCCAAAACCCACGGGGAACTTTTGGAGTGTTTGGGATCGCGGGTTGACGATTACCACACTCAAGGTTCCGGGTGGTAAGCCCTTGGGTCTCAGATTTCGGATTTGTTGGACAGGATTGACCGTAAACCCTAAGCCCTAGAGAGCTTAGGGCTTGGGGTTGAGGATTTCAGCCGTCGTCCTCTTAGGGCATGTTTCCTTGTTTGATACCCTTAGACCCCCATGTGTTCTGCATCTGACGTAAAACCGAAGTGTTCTGGGTTGCTAGTCCGGGTTCAGGGTCTAGGGGTTTAGGGTCTAGGGTTTAGGGAACTTAAGTTAAGTAAGCATATGAGGGGCACATTGCAAATGGGGGTTTTCCTCAGGGCAGAGCATTTTGAGAAACCCTTCAAACTGAAATTCCTAGGTCCTAACGCATAAGTTTAATCCTCCACACTCGAAGCCCCAAACCCTGTACCATTCTTTTCCCAAACCCTAAGCCCTCAACCCCAACGCCTATGCCAGCAAGGTGATGCGACTGTTGCCAGCCCTTTGCACACTGCGGGTTCTGAAGTGCAGGCCAGATACATTTGCACCTGGTTTAGTGTTTGGGTTCTAGGGTTCAGGCTTCAGGTTTAGGGCTAAGGATTGGGGTTTATAGGGTCTAATTAAGGTTTAGGGCTTAGGATTGGGGTTTAGGGTTTGGGGTTCAGGGTTTAGGGCTTAGAATTCGGGTTGAGGTTCAGAGTTTAGGGTTCCGGCTCGGGTTTTAGGGTTGATGGTTTGGGTCTACAGTGTAGCGTTGAGGGTCAGGGGTCGACTGTTTAGGGCTTCCCCCTAGTAACAGTCTATACTAGGGGTCCTAGTAAGGGCTATATATAACTATATAACCATATTATAAGTTTTATCCAACTGTTACTGAGGGGGGGCAGTACCCAAGGTTTAGGGCTTCCCTTGTGTGATTGTATTGCCCCTCCTCCCTTTGGGATCACTACTGGTCAATCCTGCACCACTTAATTGGGGTCCCTAAACCTAAGCCCTAAACCCTAAACCACTCTAAGTCTTTGATTGGAGTCTTTCATTGGGGTCCTTAAGCCCTCAACCCTAAACCCTAAACCACTGTAAGTCTTAGGATCTAGAGGACTTTGTGGTGGTGGAAGCTTCCGTAGGCACCGTACTCTGACAGTGAAGTTGGGGCCCAAGAACATTAGAGCTTCTGGGTAGTCCTTCAGATCAGGGCCCCCCCTTCTATCCCAAGTATAGCAGAATCCATTCCAAGTAAAGTAGAATCCTGGCTATAGATACCTCAAAAAAAGGACCCTAAGCCCCAGCCTTGAAGGGGGCCACAATTTCGGAATATGATCTGGGTGAGACCCTAAACCCTAAACCCTAAAGTGAAACGGGGGTCCCAGGCAATGCCTTCCTGAGGAGTATTCTGTCTTTGCAAAACCCACAGCTCCCTGTTGTTTTTTTCTTCGGGTTTAGGGCTTCAGGGATTTAGGGTTTAGGGTCCTAAACCCTAAACCGCGTGGCTAGGGTTAAGGGTTTAGGGCTGCTCGTAGGCAATTTTCATGGGATTGGTCAAATGAGGACGACGATGAGCCATGACTGAAGATAAAAGCCCGTGTGGAATGACGGGCTTAGGGTCTAGGGTAGTATGCTTTTCCTATTTATACAGAACACATCATGCCTCTTAGCATGATAGTTTCATGAGGCTTCCCGTGAGCATTTAATCCCCCTACTCGCTACGAACCCTAAACCGAAACCCTAATCCTTTGACATATTTTCCCTGCTTCCCGACGAACCTCCTGTAAGTACAAGGCATTAATATTGCCTGGACTTGCCAGGTTGTAGTTCAGACGCCGTTCGTTTGAAGCAGGCTATACTTGAAACTGCAGCAGTTCCGGGTATAAAGAGCTGCTGAATATTCAGGGCTTAGGGATTATTAGGGTTTAGGGTTTAGGCTTCTGCATGGATGCTGGATAGATATACAGCGGTTGAAGGAAGCCTTTCACCAACCCTATATGCCTAACGTTCGTGGTTTAGGGTTTAGGGTTTTTACCTTAACCCAGAAGTATGTGGAATAATTGCCTTGCATCCTTTGGCGGTCCAGGTATAGTACATTGTAGCCGTGTTGTTTCCACTGCGCCTGTTTTTGAGACAAACCTTCTCGCGTGCGTACGGCTCGTATTTCTATCCAAAGCCAGAAATTTCATAACTTCAAGAGTTGCACCTCTGCTGTTTAGGGTCTAGGGTTTAGGGAATTTATTTCATGCGGTTGTATGTCTTCCGTGACGACTCAGACATTGTCGAACCCCCTCCAGAAACCCAAGCAAAGAGGTCTTCCGAGGTGCCCAGGGGTCCTCCAATCTTGCGAACTCCGTGTGTAGTTTCGTTTATATTATTTCCAGAAATCACGGTCCCTTTTTGTTGTTTCGGAACCCCCAAAAAGGCACCCCTCATTGTTTGGCAGCGAATGCAAAAACATGCAGGATTTTCACCGCTTCTGGCTTGTCTGCAGAGATGCCGCTGCTATTTCGCCTCTTTCCCAAGAGCATTCCAGTACCAGAGCCGAAACCAGAGTGACGTTCAACCATACGCTCATCAGTGCATCCGTGCTAACGTTCATGTTCCAGGGCATCCGATTAGCAGAGTATCCATGCCCAAGACCGGCATAATCGGAAGCAACAGACGGCTGCACAACGCGAATCAGGTCCCCGACGAAACGTTTGGCCGGAGCAATTTCCTCGTACCGTGCCGCAGGCGTCGGGTCGTTATGGGCACTCCGTACCTCAAAATGTTCAAATCCCATCGAGGAAAGGCTCTAAAGCCTCACAAACCTTACGCCCATACAGTCGCCAGAACCTCCCTCACAGGGACCCTTAATTTTGAGCAACTGACACATTTTTGGGCCTGGCCACTTTGAGATCTTGTTGTCAGAGCGCGGCCAGTTCCGAGAGGGAGTCTGGCCGGGGATGCAGGTCACGCCGCCAGGCGGATGGACAGAGACATGCTGAGGTTATATTGGGGTTTTATTGCGGCTACATAGGGATAATGGACAAGAAAATGGAAGCTACTATATTTTAGTAGGGGTATATGTACCTAGACACGTGTACCTTGCTTTTGAAGCACTGAAGGTCCTGTCCCGTATCTTCTATATACAAAACTAGGAACCTTAAGAATGGTTGGGTATAGAGATCTAGGCAGTGGCAGCTGTAAGTCGACTCGCGTGAAAGCTGCGACGAAGCCTCCAGCGCCTGTCCTGCGCTTGGAGCGTCTCGAGTGTCCGTGCGATTGCGTCTTGTGTGTTCCCATGGTGCTGGACCGCCCTGGCCGCGAGCAGTTGGAAAGGTGCTTGAGAGGGTAGCACTATATATGAGTGTACATATAGCCTCTATAAGCCATAAGCCAAGTTATCCGTGGCATTCACCTGCTGACGATTTCCTCCTGACTCCAAACCCTAAACCCTGAAAAATCTATCAGTTTTCGTTTTCTTTTCCATGTCTTACCAAGTCCCCTGACCTTCTTCCACGTACAGAGCGTGCGTGTGGCAGCGGTTTTGCGTTGCAGCCCTTACCTTCGAATCAAGCCTAATTCCTGTGATATATCTCTAAACAGGAACTGCATAAGAGGGTCTGGGTAGGGGACTCGGGGAGTTGTTCTGTCAAGGCCCTGCAAGAGACGTCGTGTAGCCTGAGCCCCACATGATGCTGCTTCGTCATGCAAGTCTTGGGAAAATGCATCAGACATGGTAAATTTTCATATTTGCTTTTTTTGACTATGGAAGTTGAATATCAAATTGACTATCAAATTGACTTTCTGAACAAAAAATTGGTAAATCGTCGGGAAATTAGAAATCTGATATTCGTCAGGAAATTGCCTAAGCCGATCTATTGGGTGCTTAGTAGGCCATGAAGGAAGGAGTTTTGAGGACCGTTCCAAGGGGTTATATGTACCATAGTCTAAACTCCTTCAAGGGGCTTATATAGGGGACTATTCTAGGGGTTATTAAGGGGGATACTAGGTGTTTAGACGATGTCTCATATAGAGATTACTGCAAAGAGACTGCTCCTCCCTTCCCTAGTTTCTAACCGTTACTAGCCGCCAGCGGCCCGAAAGTTAAAGCTTTTTCCATCCCCTACTAACCCCTAACCCCCCAAAAAAGTTACTTACTGACGACCATTACATGGACCCTAAAAGCAGGTAAAGTAATAGCCTGAAACCCCCAAAACCAGCCCCAAAGGCGATTATTCTACATATTTTGAGTGTTCAGGTAAGCGAGCCATTGTCTAAAATCCTAGTACCCCCCTTAATGACCCCTATAGTCGCCCCCTATATAATCCCTTATATAACCCCCCGACCATTAACATTCAGTTAGCCTACTCTAAACCCTGAACCCTAAACCCTTAACCCTAAACCCTGAACCCAAAACCCTTCACCCTTAACCCTAAATCCTAGACCCTAAATCCTAAACCCTGAAGCCCAAACCCTAAACCCCGAATCCTAACCCTGAAGCCTAAACCCTTAACCCTCAACCCTAAACCCTTAACTTCCTAAGCCAGGAGCAACCTCAGCAGATCCAAGAGCCACAGAGAGCTCGAAGAGATCCGCCACTGAAAGATGCGACAACTCGCAGTGCAGGCCGTGGAAGTCCCCCAAGCCGCCTTCTTACCCTAGAAGCCCAGTTACCTATATATTGGGTTCCTGTCCTTAAGTCCCTACATAATTTTACACTATATCTGTAACCTAAGGACCTACTATCTGGGTACCTGGGCTTCCAGGGTTAGGGAGATTCAGATTCTAGGGACCTTTATAGGGAATATATAGGAGTTATATAGGGATAGTGGAAAAGAACATGGAAACTACTATATCATATAGGGGGAATATTGAGGATGTATTGGGTTACCCTAGAAGCCCAGGTACCCATATAGTAGGTCCTTGGATTACAGATAGTATAAAACTATATAGAGACTTAAGGACCTAAGGACAGGAACCCAATATATAGGTAACTGGGCTTCTAGGGCAACCTGTTAGGGAGATTCAGATTCAAGGGACCCTCAAAGGAACATATAGGGTTTCGGGTTTAGGGTTTAGGGTTTAGGGCTTAGGGTTTAGGGTAGGGATAATGGAAAATAAAACGGAAACTACTATATTGTTAGAGGGAAATATTGGAGTTATTTGGGGGTACATGTAGGGTTTGGGTTGAAGGTTGCTATAAGGAAGTAAGGAACGTACTTATGCAGGGTAGGGTCAGAATGGCATCATTAAGGGGATGTAGTATTTTTTAGCACCTTACTCCAGGGTCCCTGAAAGTATTATCCTGCTATCAGTTCCCAAAGAATCACTTGGGGTTCAGGTGTCTTCAGGAAGGCTTGCAAGTCTCAGTATCATGATTCCTCGATTACAGAACCGGATCTCCACAATGATGTCCCCTATACTTTATGGGAGCCTGGCCTTGCTAAGGAGTTTGGGAACCTACTTGGAGGGTCAGGGGGACTTAGCAAGTAGGTCAATTAATAATGTGGGTAATTAGAGTTACTGTGTGGGTGATGGGGGTTATTAGCCTACTTGCTAAGTCCCCCTGACCCTCCAAGTCTAATCATGGGTTACAACAGGGTTACAAGAGGGTGATGTTGAAGGAGATCAAGTATGCGACCTAGCTCCGAGTCCCCTCCAAGTACCTAAACACTGAACCTTAAATCCTAAAACTTTATAAAACGGTTCATGGGTCATAAGGCCTGCCTGGACCCTATATGGGTGGTTGTCAAAATTACTCTATATTGTTTTCAGGGTTTTAGTTTTTAGGTTGTTACCCCTGCGCTATGCTCAAGCCAGCAAGCTGCATGGCCGTAGATAGAATATAGGTATATGGAGATCTTATTAATTATAATATACCGAAAGCTATATTCTATCTGCTTAAGGGGGACTATAGGGTCTTCTTCCTCCTGCTAGTAGCATTGCTTCTATAAATCTTATCTCCGGTATCATTGCCACCCCCTAGCCTGCAAAAAGAGCAATTCCAAACCCCCCAAACCCTAAACCCTACACCCCAAATCCTACACCCTAAGCCATTTACCTCCGCTGCTGCGTCTTCCGAAGGTTCCGCTCGCGCGCACGAGGTGACAGCGGTGCCCAAACCTAAACGCCGGCAGCTTACCGAACAACCACCACACAGTTTAGGCCTTATCTGGGTTGCTGTTAAGGAACTTAAATTAAGTTACTCTATTGGGGAAACCCTATTCTTTACTATATATACCCTTTATGGTAACTTAATTTAAGTTCCTTAACAGCAACCCAGTTTAGGCCTTATAAGGGCTCAGGAACATGGGAGTTTTTCAAGACCCTTCAATGGGGCCATAGGGATGTTTAGGGTTCAGGGGTTACGGTGAAAGAGTAGTGTTATTAGCAACATTGTAGGGACCTCAGTGATACATGGGGATTATGAAGACATTACTGGGAAGCCGCATGCATGGGCTGTATACTTAGGGTGGTCGTCTGCATGCTGGATGATGGGAGTTGCATGTGTCTTGAAGGAAGAGCGATGGTCTCAAATGAGATTATGACAAACAAAGATCCCACCCAGAAGTCTTCCCTAAACCCTTAAAACCCTAAACCCCAAAAACCCTAAACCCCCTAACCCCCAAAAACCCTAAAAACCTTAAACCCCAAAAACACCCTAAACCCCAAAAACCCTAAACCCCAAAGACCCTAAATGTTCAGATTCAGAGCATGCTTTAACGGCTGTGCAATTCGATGTACTAAGTTTCTAGCCTCAGGAATTCATGAAGGCCATTATTTTACATACTTTTGGGTGAACCCCTAAAAGTATGTAAAATAATAGCCCTAAACCATTAATAATAGCCATAAAGGCAATTATTTTACATACTTCTGGTGTTCTAGTGGCTTCCTGCAGGTTTCAATTTTGAAGAGAAACCCTTTGGTGCTGCATTGTGACATTGTAGGGGTACCTTATCTCTGGTGAAGGGATCAAAAAATAGATTCTGATAGTAGTCCCAGTATGACCCCCACTAATATAGTAGATTCCATTTGTTCCATCCTTGCAAGCGCTTGTTTGGCACAGTGTGGGAGGTGACGTGTTGAGGGTTTAATCCCCTTCCCTATTAGTAAGGCACCGCACCCCCCTAATATTGAATATTCCCAATATGTATAGTAGAGTATAGTATACCACAAGGGGCCTATTGAATTGCAGGGGTTGAGGGGTCTTAATATTGAGGGGAACGGATAAACATTTTCTCGAATAATCCTTGGGCTTAGCCCTTTAGAGCTCAGCGTGTAGGCTTTACTTGCAGGTTCATAGGACTTCGTAACTACTTACAACTGGGCTTCTAACCCTACTTACAATCCCCCTAACTGGACTTAGGTATGTTACTCCTCATTGTAAGTGGGTATATAACCCCAGTTCTGAGTAGTTACCCTAATACCCTAAGACCTAAACCCTAAAATCCGAAACCACTAAGTCCCAAGAACCTTGAAGTAGGGTAGTTGATTTGGGTCTAGGATTCAGGGCGAGTGAGATCCCGTAGGAGGACCCCCCACCCTGTAATAGTGGTATAATAAGAATATAAGAGGACCCAAAAATAGTCCCTATTATCCCTTATAGTCACTATCACTGGGTGGGGGGTCCACCTAAGAGATCCCATAAAGCTGAGTAAAGGACACCGAGGCAGAGAAGTGACACATTTCGGGTTGAGGGTTTGGTCTTAGGGTTTTGGGTTTTGGCTTCAGGGTTTAAGGTGTAGCTGAGAGGTTCTAGGGTGTTGGTTTTAGGGTTTACGGTTTGGGTTCTAGGGTATAAGGTTCAGGTTTCAGTTTAAGGTTTGGGTTCTACGGTGTAAGGTTCAGGTTTTAGGGTTTAGGGTTTAGGTTTCAGGGTTCAGGGTAGTAGTGTAGAGCTCAAGGTAGGGTCAGGATTTAGGGTCAAGGGCGTAGCTTCATGTGTGGCAATTCCTTCGTACTCAACTGGGTTGCTGTTGAGGAACTTAAGGTAAGTTATCATACTTGGAACATTTAGTAAATAGTAGGGTTTCCGCAACATAGTAACTTAAATGAAGTTTCTTAACAGCAGCCCAGTAAAGTTGAAAACGTTCCCAACAAATTTCTGAATATGTCCCCCACTACGGCTTGCATTTTCACTTGATTTGGTGTTGTCCGAATCCGCTTTTTGCTTCGCCAAATATCACTAGGCCGCGCGCAGTATTGCAAACCCGTACAAGGACCATACGTTTTGTCAACCCCCCGGTGTGGATCTGACATCCTCGGCGCCATACCTCCAGGGTCCAAGGACCCAAATAATAGGGTATTGAGGCCCAAAGACCCTAAAACCCTATTATTTGGGTCCTTGGACCCTGAGGGATAACCAAGCTCCCAGGAAACTGGAATCTGATACTTGCGCTCTGAAAACCGCGAGGCTGTTCCACTAAACCCTTATTCCTAGACCCCTATGGCTTACTTTTTGGCGGGGTTGCTGAATTTTTTGTCCGCCATCGTTTATATACAAGACAAGCTACCCCCAAAACAGGTATGATATGGGACTTTACAGCTTCAGCTGGAAGCTCAGCGACGAGATTTGGCACAGCAGCGTGCGCTGTACTAGCAGCAGCGAAGCAACATCCTTCAAGTTGCATGCCGTCGCGCATGGGTGCTAAGGGTGCAGCTCAGCCCGAATCCCTTGAAAACAAGTAAAACTCGGGTACCGTGTCATATACCTGTACACACTAAGCTTCAGACCCAGTTCCTCGGTTCTGAATTCTAAACCCTGAGCCCCGTGAGGCCACATCTCTGCTCTGGTCCCACACCGCATTCCCCAGGTGAACGGAGACAAGGGTAAATTTAATTTGATGTTGCGTTACAGGTTTTGGGCTAAGGGCCAGTACGGGATGAAGAACTATTGCCAGTGCTTATGTAGCAACTACGGATACGGATGCATCGCCCCTCTCCCTACGAGCCGCCCGTCAGATTGGTCGGGCTTGGCAGCTCCAATCCTCCAAAAGTAGAATGCCGTACGTGACTATCACGGTCCTGATTTTATGTTTTTTGGCTCTTTAGCGCAAGCCCCAAAAGGGAATACACACAAGGGTACCCCATGTTAGAGGATTTTGGGAATCTCGGGGAGCCTTAGAGTGGCCGTTGGGGTGTCTTGAAGAGTTGTGGGTTTAGGGTTCAGGGGGTTAGGGTTTAGGGGGTTAGGTTTTAGGGGGTTTAGGGTTTGGGTCGAAGGCCACAATGCTCCCCAGTCAAAGGACAGGATAGTCCACGGGATGTTCTGTGTGGGCTTGTTTCTGGCACGCCACACTAGTTTGAAAAGGAGTATTCAACATGCCCCAGACTTGGGGTCTGCTGAAAGACAGGGGTTTGGGGCAGGGTAGGCCCCACCACATAGATTTTTGCAAGGTAGCATACGTGACGTCCTCTTACTTGGAGGCTTGAGGGGGGTTAGTGAGTGGATTTATACTGGCGATACCTGTGGCTATTCTGAGGTTTCTACAACCTGAACCTCAAAAGTTTGTAGAACAATTGCATTTTGGGCAACTTCAGTTTTTGTTTGGGCTATTATGTTGCCTACTTTTGGGGTCAGCAAGCTACAAGTATGCTTTCCAAGTCCGCCTGACCCCTCCAGTACAGTAGGTGCTTGAGCTGCCACTAGCTCGTTGTCGTACGACAGAAGCTAATTGACGCATCTGTCTCAAAATACGAGAGGACAAGCGGTTTTCAAGTGCTTGAGGTTCTGCAGATTTCGTGGATTTCCGAAAACTAAGGGCCCCTTTTTGAGGGCCCCCCTAGTTTGACAAGGGTTAATAACAAAGGATTGGGGTCTTTATCGGGGTCCCCTTGTTTAAGGAAGCTACCAGTACGCTTGAGGCTTTTGCATCCTAATCGCGAGCACAACCCAGATCAAGCAAAGCTTAGATTCTGAACCCCTCAGACCGTATACTTACAAGTCCGACAACTTATGCGTGCTTAAGGGGGAATACGGGAGTTGGATCCCTCCGCCGAATATTACAAATCTCCTATGGCCCCTGCCGGCCCACTCCCTTAAGATTTAGGCGTAATTATAGCGTTTAGGGTTTAGAGGTTTAGGGGTTGGGAGATTTAGGGTTCAGGGTTTAGGGTTTAGGGACCCTGTACTCGGCAACAGCAACCCAAGACTATCTCTTCATGCGAATATTCATTTAAGCCCCCCCGATTTCTGAACTTAAGATTTGCCCATACGAGACCTCTAAGCCCTAAACCCATTTTGCGGGACATCTTTACCACCAGGGAATTGGGGGATTTTATTTTGATCTTTATTTTGATCCTTAACTTCAAACCCAAACCCTAAACCTAGGGTTAGTCTTGATAAGTGATTCTGCGCAGGTACGGACTGACACGTCTCTCCCAGGAATGCCAGATGAGGACCAAGGGTTTTTAATCCCTCCCCGTAACTATAAATCATCTCCCCTAAGCCTCGACCCTAAGCCATATTATGTTGGGGGATATTTGTGATAATGGGTGTTGGGGAGGGGATTCGTATCATGAGAGTTCAGGATTGAAAGGGTTTGGGCTTCCGCTGGGTTGGTTTAGAATTGAAGGCGCTGGTACTTGAAGGCCCATGAAACTTAGTAACTACTTATAACCGGGCTTGTAACCCTAATTATGAAACACTTAAATGTGCTTATAGGGGTTACCCCCAGTTATAAGTAGTTACTAAATCCCATGGGCCTCCAAGTAGGGCGACGGTGGGGCGTTTTGGGCTTGGAGCCTTGCGCACAGTTGAGCTTACGGGGTTCGAAAGTCTACCTATGCCCTTAAACCCTTACACCCCAAACCCTTAAACCCTTAAACCCTAAACCCTTAACCCCAAATAGTAAACCCTAAACCCTCAATACCTTTGGGATTGGATGAGCCCCAAAGGGTTGAATGGTCTATGAGTTTAGTAGGGTTTTATAGCATAACCCTAAAGGTCCCGGTACCCAAATACTGGGGGCTGTAGGTAACCTAAAGCCTTATTAGAATTTGGGTACTTGAACCCTTAGGGTTATAGAGTATGTGCAGCCGCTAGGGTTTGTCCCCGAGGCAGTTCGCAGCCGCCCTTCGTCCTGTTTTGCATTGGCCCGGTTTGCATCCCTCTTGATGCTGCAGGGTAACCCACAAAGGGGCCTAGGGGCCTGGATCTTGTCTCAAGTTTGTTCAGGCATGTTCCTAGACAGCATTCAAAGGATGGCAAGTAGTCCTCGTAGCGTCCTTCTTCGTTGATTTCAAGGAATAACATGCTCTCATGGTGAACCCCTTATGGTACACTGCCACAGGCATACCTAAGATTTAGCCTCTTATGATACAAACTCCCTTACCTGAAGGTTCATATAATCCCCCCCAAGTGGACTTTTGTAGGTTACCCCAAGTATAAGTAGGGCTATCAACGCAGTTATAGTAAGACCCATTATCCTTCAAGAATACCTGCTTCCATGCAGGAATCTACTCAGAGCAAGCACGCGGCGACCATGGATAGCTTCTTCCAGGTTTGGGGGTTCAGGGCTGTTTCAGGGGTTTAGGGTGTTTTCCTCCAGGTTTGAGGCTTTAAGGTTTATACCTTAATACTAAGCCCTGAACTTTAGGGGTGTCAAGGTTTGGGGTTTAGGGTTAAGGGTTTAAGGGTTTGGGTTTAGAGGAAACTTCGTTGCAACCCCCTTTTTAAAGCAGGCTCCCTAACCTTTGGATAACCCGAGGTTCCCACAAGGTAGTAGAGGTGCCAAGGCGGCGTTCAGGGCTCAGGGAGTTTTTCTTGTCGTCTTTAGGTTGAGGCTACGGGTTTAGGGTAGGGCTTAGGGTTTGGAGTTTAGGGTTTACAATGGTTCAGGGTGGGGGCTTAGGGTCACTTGCAACCCTTCACCCCAAGAAAGCACGCCTCAACCCTGCAAAGCCTCATCCCTATAATTTGCAAACCTTCCTCAGGAAAAAAGACATTCAGACCATAGTGCCTCTGACCTGAAGCACTTTAGGATTAGGGCTTCTAAGATTGAAACCATGGGCCCCCTAGTATGGGCCCTCAACTCTGCAATCCTTATATGTCTACTATAAACCCTATAAGTACCCTTCAGGGCCCTTAGAATCTCCCTAAAAAGCCGAAGGGCCCATATTAGGGGCCGCCTAAAGCTCCCCATCTTCAAATCCCAAACCTTGTGAATCCTAAGCCCTAAATCTTGAACTCTTCTATGCCCTAAATCCTAAATCCGAGAGGCTAAAATCCCAAACCCTGCTTGTAAGGGTTTAAGGTTTGGGGTGGAGGGCTTAGGATGGCACCTACAGTTTTATGGGTTATGCCCATTGATTCAGGATTAAGTTCTTTCAGCCTGTAAATACTTCGAGCTACAGGTAAATCTTGATGATCCCCCTAAGCCTTAAGCTTTAAGCCTCAGAATCTGAAGCTAATATAACATAACCTCAATATATCCCCAATCATCCGAAACCCTGAACCCTGTTTCCTGAAGTTCCGTTTGTCCCTATATTCCCCCATTTTCCATGTAATTTTCCATTGTCTTCTCCATTTAATTCTACATTACTGGTGGTATATACCCCTAAACCTTAGGCCCTAAACCCTAAACCTAGCTCACATACCCTAAACCCAAAACCCTAATGGAACCCTGAACCCTGAATCCCAGGAGTCCCCCTTCGAGATACCATACGCCGACATGTTCTGCAAGAGGCGAGTGGCGACTTTTGGCTCACGCATGGGCTTCACGTAAGGGAATATACCTTAAGGGATATGGTTTAGGATTTGGGGTTTAGGATTTGGGTTTGGAGTTTCTTCTCTGAAGTCGGTCGACACCATCTCCCCTCATGGTTGATAATCCGCTTCGGTAGGGCGTCGTCTTCGGCATGCAAGAGTGCCCTGAACCGAAGGATTTGACAAGAACGATCACCACCGCACCCTGCACAGCAGATTATCTTGGGCATCCGCTCCGGCAGGGGGTAGCCTTCGGCAAGCAAGGCCTTGCACGGGTCCTAAACTGAAGGTTTGCTCCTCATGGATTAGCTGGGCATCCGCTCCGGTTTTAGCACTCGGCATGCGAGTTTGCGAAGAACGATCACCACTGCATGGCCAATTACTCGATCATCCGCCCCGGCAGGTGAAAAAGGCCTGGATTAAGAGGTCTTCCAAAGACTCGGAGCCCGCATGAGGCCCCAAAGCTATTGCGGCTGAGGCCCCGTATTTTGAGGGGATCGCTGATTTGAGAACTGAGCTGCTGCCCCCCCACCCTCAGGCACGCTGGCAGAGGAGGCGCTGAGGGTCCAGAACCTCCGACAAAGAACCCTGAACTTTACACCTGAAGAATTCTGGGGGTCTACTCTCTAGCTACGCTAAAGGAGGTCTGGGCATGGACGTTGTCGTAAACAATGGTTGTTGTCGTTGTCCTGTCCAGATCAGGCGGTGAGGCTTTACCCTCACCTTTCTGTCGTATGCTGTCGCTCGACGTGAGCGACCCCTCTCTCAGTTCAACGATCAGGGCCGCCAAGCCTAAGATCCCTTAAGTATATATATGCGCGAATTAAGGGATACGTATTGGGCTTTCTGGAATACTAAGTTTCAAGAGTGAGGGCTTACGATTTGGGGCTTAGGATTTAGGACGTCGGGCTTAGGAGTTAAGAATTCGGAGGTTACGTTTAGGGTTGGATTTAGGATTTAGGGTGTACTTTGTCGTACCATCGGGGTACTGAAGAACCCGAATTATCAATGGCGGAGAGTATCTTACCTATGTCCATGGTCCCTCAAAGTAGGGCTTGGGATGTAGGGCACGCGGATTCGGGTCTCAGGGGGTTTAGGGCTTGCGGCTTATGGTTTAGTATTTGCCGTTGGTAGCTTTATAACACGGAGGGAGACTAGAAGAAAGTGCCCGGGCCCAAGAAATTCGCTCAAAAGATCGATACGCATCTTCTTATCATTATCATCAGTCAAAATACTCAAAATATTCATTCTGAAATTCCTAAAGTAATTGCTACCTCTGCCGCTACAGATAACCTTCTTCTTCTACACCTCCTCGCGTTCGTGTCCTCCTGTGACTATCAATGACACCACTACTACCACTATCACTACTACTACTACTACTACTACTACGACGTAGTACTACTATGTAGTAGTACTACTACTACTACTACTACTACTACTACTACTACTACTACTACTACTACTACTACTACTATTACTACTACTACTACTACTACTACTACTACTACTACTCCTGCTGCTGCTGCTGCTACTACTACTACTACTACTACTGCTACTACTACCACTACTAGCCGCCCCCCCCCCCCTACCAACTATGTTTGCTTAAATTGCCAATATAAATATGGGGGAGGCGGCATTAGAGAACAGTAAGCAACATGACAACGAAGTGCTTTCCACGCAGGGTGCTGGTTAGTTCTCGAAGGCCTGCTTTGCGAGCCTTACCTGGACCATGGCTCCACGAGATGCCAACGTGAACACACTGTCATCGAAGATTTCAACGGGTACAGTCAAGAATGCGGGCCAAAATGGCGGTCCTATGGATCCACATTGGCTTGCCTCCCACAAAAACCAAGGGAAACTCCATGATCTTGTTTAGTTGTAGAATTTGAAGGAAAGCATTAAGTTTGGGGGAAGATGACTGGTTGAGGTGGGTTTATACGCAATTATCCGCCCCCTCCCCCCCCCTCCCCCCCTCCCCCCTGAAAGCTCAGAGAGCTGAAATCTACAATCGGAGCTAGCACAAGTGCTCTGCACCGAACCTTTTACTACTCAGAGTCCCCAAGGAGTAGCAATGGCTGCGCGGACGATTGTCCAACGATCACCTGAAGTTGCATTGCCATATATAAGAAAATTAAAGGCATCTACATGAGGATATACCCACTATGGTGCATCAACACCATCGCAATCAGACCATCCTACATCATCCCTTGACCTCGCTGTGCATGGGATCAATGCCCTCGGCCTTCCTCTTTCTGGCGGAGACCATGTTACTATCATGAACAATGCGCCAATGATACTTCATCTTCTGGAAGAGCAGGATCTGCCATTTCTCTGACGGCTTTGTCAAGGAATTAGCAAGCATAGCATCTGAGTGTACCCATCGCAACTGTAGTTGTGAATTGTCCTGGGATTCTTTCAACGACAGAGCCTCCAAATCTGAGCGCTTCTCAGCACCTTTGATTACGAAAATCTCCTTGCTGAGCTTATCCCATAAGTTCTTACTATCAGTAACCAAAGTACCCGAAGTATTAACAACAACAGTATCAGGATGACACCCAACTAGTCGCTCCTTGGGCAAAAGCATTTCTGACCAGAGATACCGCAAGTGGTAGAGGTCGTCCTCCCCGTTGACCACTCCTTTTGTCTCTGCGCAAGCCGGAGAACGACATGTGCGGTCAATCTTGCCGGACCTCCAGTACATCAAAGAGACTGGAGCAATCTTGCCCTCGAGAAGTGCGGGGCTGGAGAAACCGATCACGATGCCTTCTGTACTAGACTTGCCATCGGGTCGATTGGCCCATGCCGCATCGGCCCAACAAACTAGCTCTAGTCTTTTGGCATCCGGAAAAGCATGGATCCTGAGTTCGCCGGGATTGTCCTTGACGTCCCTGATGAGTTTATTAGTGCGAAGGATTGTCTCCACTTGACTAGTAGAAACACTGGACAGTAAAATCCCAACATCCGACGAGAACTGGAATCCCGTCTGACCCGTGAACCAACTAAGAGCCCCTAAGACCGCCCTAAGCTGATGCTTCTCGTAGTCACTAGTCTCCGCAGTAACTTGTCGAGACCGGTCCCGGCTCAGCTTGATTTCTTGCAGGTCAGACACAAACTCCTGCTGGTCCAGTGTGATGCTGAAGTCACTGTGCTGGGTCACCCTAACACCACACTGCGTAAAGGAAGATGATTCCCAACTGCCCCATGAAAAATGTTGCCTAATCTGTTCCATGAGGTGGTCATGAACTTTGTCCCCCGGGGCTCCCCCAAAAAGGAAATCATCAACATGAGCACAAATGCAGGATCTCAACACCCCACTACTATCATGATACACCCAAACACACGGATCCCCTTTCATACGGGTGTAGCCTAGACCCTGCAAATACGAACAAACTGATTTGTACCAATGAAGGGGAGCTTGGACCAATCCATATGCTGCACGTTTGAGCTCGAGAAGTTCTCCAGGCTCAACCTTCAACTCCTCATAGATTTCTGGTACTGGGCGAATCCAGTAATCATCTTCCAAAAGCTCTCCTTGCAAGAATGCGGCTGACACGTCTCCCTTAGTGATGCCAAACTTCCGCCAGGCGCAAAGCTGAAGAAAGGCTTGACGCCCCGTTCTGGAAACTGTAGGTGATGAGGTCTGACGGTACTCATACTGGTCGTCCTGATACCCTAGAACCACAGCTCTAGCTTTGGCTTTCCTACGTTTGGGGTCTGACGAGTCACCGGCCTCCTTCCAAGTAAGCACCCAGCGCATTCCTACCCCCGAAGCGGGGTCAGGCTGCAAATGCTTCGGAACCAACTCAAAACACTGTGCGCTTATGAAACTACGAACTTCTTTCATCTTAGCCTCCCTGAATTGAGCTCGTTCCTGTGGGGAAAGATTGCGCTCATGAACTTCCACTTGCTTCCGCTTAAGTTGGGACACAACAAACGCTTCAGGGTTTTGGAGAAACCTCTTGATCCCCCTCTTAGACTCCGGAAACTCGATCTCAATCTCAAAACACACATCCGAAACACCAGACCTTTTGGGGGAACCCTCAACAACAACTTTCATAGCTTCATCACTACCTCTAGGTTCCGGAGGCCTTCCTTCAGGGGGCTGTTCATGTGGGCGCTTCTTTCCACGAATACGATGACTAAGAACAGGCTGCTGAGCTGCTTCATCCCATTGCATGTCATCGGGGATCTCGGAGGTAATATCATCATAGGTCTTCTTGTGGGGGTGAGAAGCAAGGGAGGTGATGGTCCAAGGAATCTCGACTGGGCCCTTCAGCTCTTCGATAGCCCGCTCCCGGTCCGTGGCAGCTCGTAGCTGCTCTGGGGCTGCTTTGATGAGCCGACCAGCCCTATGCAGCCACACACAGCTCCCTGGCCGTAATCGCCCTTCGTCGTCAACCCTTGTTTCAACCGCTAATACCCGAGCAGGACCCACAAAACTACCTATGGTAAAACCACGTTCCTTTTCTCTACCGGCAACTTGTCTACGCCAATAGAAGACTAAATCCCCTGGGACGAAAGAACGAAGTGGCCGTTTCCCCGCGGCTTCCGCGCGGGCAAGTCTCTGCTGAGCTTGGTCCTTGAGGAAGGCTTGTTCTGCCAGCGACATCGCCTTTATGTTAGCACCAAACCCGGCATCAATCATTTCTTGAGAGTGAATGGGGAACCCTGAAATCTTGGAATCAAACAACCTACCCCACTCATCCGGAGCTCTACCTGTCGCATGTTGCAAGGGAGAGTATCCGCAATGATTGTCACGAGAGTTGCAAGCCCACAAAGCCCTGGCAAAACACTCCTCAATGGACATGTCCTTGAATTCCTCGCACAAAGCTTGCATAACGGCCTTGGTGCTCTTAATAGCAGATTCCACAATTCCTATCTGCCAATGAGCTTCAGCGGGAACAAAATCTAACTGTATGCCACGGCTGTTACAGTATCGATCTGCTTCCTCGTTGCGCCAAGCACCGTCGGCGTCTCCCCGGATCATGTCCGGCTGCCCAAAGTGAGCTAGCCAATGCTCCTCCATACTTTTCCGAATGACTTCCCAAGATGCTTGACGGTTCTGGTCCTGAAAAAGGATACTACCTGTGCGGAAACGACACCCCTCATCTATAAACAAAACAAACTTATACTTCAACCGGGTATAAGGATGGGTCCAGGTACCAACATCAGTCTGCAACACTTGCCATTTCTTGGGGATAGTCATCAGGGTAGCAGGCCTACGAGGAGCAGTGCGAACCCGTTCTTCGCAAATGGGACACTTAAACTGCCTAGCTATCTTCAGGACATGTTCAGGGACACCGCGCTTAGCCAAAGCTTGCACAAGAGTGTGTACGCTACCATGCCCGGAGACGCTGTGGATGTGTTTGATGAGCTTCAAAATCCTCTGCTTTTCGGCTTCAGGCATGGCAATCTCGCCGGCAAAAATGTCACCGTCATTGGAAGGAGGTACTTTATCTGCTTGGGGTTCGGGAACAGCTGAAAGTTCCTGGGCAATTAAACTCCAAGGCTCTTGTCGATTCATAGCTTCAACAACCTTCTTGACAAACACGGGGGTGTAGAAGGCGGTGGAATGAGCTTTGTTCCCTCCTTCCAACGAAGCTGTCCGGTGATTTCGCTGGCACGGAAGATGTAGATGCTGCACCATAGAGTCACTTGATGTGGCAATAGTCCAACCCTTACAGCTCAGCTCTTGACTATCACCTATCCTAAGGCCAACCGTACAACCATTACAGGTAACTCTTTTGAGGGAAAGGTCCTTTATAAATTTCTCTATAGAAGGCAGCTTCCACGCTTCACAGCGCTCTGACAGCTCAAAATGAACATGGGCACCGCAAAGCTTCGCAAACCTCGCAACCTGAATGCCACCATCGTATTGTTGTCTGGCCTGCCTACGCTTTTCTTCCAGGCGATTGCACTGTTCTGGGGTCCTTTGATTGATACGTTGGAAAGGGGAGTAGGGACCACATTCACACGAAATCCAAACATGGAGGGGACGTTGTGAGGCAACCAAACTACACAATCTCCTAACTCCATCTCTACTAGTAAGGTCATAACCATTTTCGTGGGAACACCTGATGGCGGCATCTGGTCCAAGACGCTTCTGCACTTCTGCTGACAGGAGGCTGTCTTTTGAACATGCAACCTCAATCAGGAATGTCCTCTGGGCACCTACCAAAGCTTGAAAGGACTCACTATACGGATTCCTATCTTCTCTCCATTGGTGAGATATGAACTTGTGCCCTGAGTGGCATGACTGAAGCTTGCTACATTCAAGACACTCGTCCTCCATCAGCATGACCTCTACATCTCCCGGCGGTTCTTCAACCCCCGAGGGTCTCTCTCCTTCGCCTCCATCTCGAGTCGCTCCTTCGCCGCCTCGAGCTCGCGGATCTTCGCCATCGCCATCTCCAGCTGGTCGCGCTCGGTCGGGACCACATTGTCCCTCAGGTTGCTGGAGGATGTCACGGCTGTTGACTTCCGTGTCTGGCTCTCCGGTGCCGGACGGGATGGAGGAGCTCCAAGCTTCACACCTCTGGGGTCGGCTCCCAGCTTCTCCAACTTCTCCTCGACCAGCTCGGGACTCGAGACCTCGGACTTCGCATTCTGCATGTCCTGGAGCCACCCGGCCAGCCTCATGAGCCGCCAGTGCGGACTGTCTTCCTCGCAACTTGTTGTGACAATCCACGAGCAGTAGCTTGGGTGGTTCTGGTACAGCTCCAGGAACGTGAGGTACCCGAACTTGCCGAAGGCCACTTTCTCGGAGCCGTGCGGTGGGAACTTGGTGGTCACCACTTCTGTTCCCAAAGCCACAAGTTGGGGAATGGTCTTCTTCTCCGGGACGTTGTCGATGTACTCCTTCAAGAAGTCGACCAGTGCTTGCTTCTTCTTGGCCGCCCGATTGAGGCGCTCGAGCTCGCCATTCAGAGTCTTGACCTCCCCCGACCTCACTGCATCGAGGCACTCGGTCAATCGAGTCCTCAATTGAAGCACCGTCCACTCCGCCGGAGGCTCCTCGCCGTGCTCGTTGAGCTTGGTGATCAGGCTCTTGCGGGTGTACGACATGATCAAGTAGAGGCTGCGAAGGGAGTGCTGAAGGAGAGGTTCGGAGCACGTCCAAGTTACTGAAATCGCGGCTAGAGCCCGAGGTAGGCATTGAAGAAGTCAAAGGCACTCTGCTGTTCGGACGCAACACTGGCTCAAGCACATTGCTTCCCTTGCTCACAAGTGACACTGCATCATCATGACGACAGCCATCATCCAACTCATCAACATCACACACATCACGACTGAAATCCTCATGTATATGCTCACAAAAATTACAAACCCCAGACTTTCGTGAAACAGCAAACACGCCACAGTAGTGGCAAGTTGCAAGACAGCTATCTTGGCAAGGACTCCCCGGGGCTTTTTGTCCATGTTCCCCAAGGGAGTGATGTCCCTACTCTGCCGCCAGGCCTTGGAACGCAGTCTTCCGGTGCGAGGCCTTCTCTAAAAGGTTGCTTGCAAGGGGCATCAAGATATGCCCATTCTCGGCGGCATCAAGCTGTACAACGGCATGTGGATTCACTTTCATGAAAATACACTCATTCGTGGAAAAATCTATGATGGCACCTAACTGGCTCAGAGCCCTCACAGATATCAAAGCTGGCTGCTCAGGAGTGTCGTGCACGTGCAGCTGCATCTTGCCGGTGCGGTCTGCCATGTCCACGCGCAAGTGCACCGAGGAGATGCATTCCTTGCGCTCTCCGTTGCCGAACCTGAAAGTTGGCCTCAAGTCAGGGATCACCGTGATCTTGTCATCCTGGCCCTTCTCCAGGTTGAGCCGCATAATGGCCTCAAGTGCGTCGACCGAAGCTAGACTCGCTGTGGCCCCGCAATCCACTATGCCTAAGCCAGAAGCAATGACATCACGGTGATGGGTCAGCGCTGACTCTGCTGACAAAACGTCCTCTGTCTTGGCCGTGAGCGCGTGGTACTCCAACGGCGCCTCGTCGATCAAGTTGTCGTCCGCCTGGCCCTTCACGAAGTCGTCGTTCGCTGTCGCAAAGGTCGCAAACGCAAGCTCTGCCTCTTCCTCTGCGTGCTGTGCACTACTGCTCTTCTGAGGGCACTGCTGAGTGGCATGGCTTCCACCACACCTCAGGCACTTGAGCATCCGGCTGTCCTGGCCCTTGCCCTTGCCTCGGGATGTGCTGCCTCTTCCTTTGCCTCCGTCGCCGCGGCCCTTGACGGGATAGAACTTGCGGTTCATCTTCACCTGGTGCTGGCGCCATCGGGCATCTCGAAGAGCTCGCTTCTGTTGAGCGATGACCTCCAAGGCCTCGTTGATCGTCTCCTGCTCGTCCTGGAACGCCGCGAACGCGTCAGGGTCGTTGTCCGGGTCGGGCGCCTCGATGTCGTCGACCATGGCGGCATCCTCCTCGTCCTCGGCGTCGGCTTCAGCCCACATGGCTTGTTCCTTCCGGCGGTCCCGGCGCTGCAAGTCCTCGTCGGCCCACTGCTCTCGCAAAGCCTTCGAAACAGCTGCTACTGAGAACTCACCTCGAATGGCCGCCAGGATGTTGGCCCTCTCGTTGGCGTCCAGCCCGCTCCGGTGGAGCAAGAGGAAGCCCACAAGGAAGTCCGGCAGGAAGTCCTCCTCATCCGTGTGCCACGTGGCCGGAGGCTCGTACTCGGCCTGATGCCAGTCTTTTGCCACCAGCCCCAGTTGCTCCAGCTCGCCTCGGACCATTGTCCGGTCGCATCGTCCTCGTCCTCGTCCTGCGGCAGTCGCCCATGATCATCAAAGGTCTCAGTGGGTGCCCGATAGGGCCTGCGGCTCGGCTCGAAGTCCAGGCCTCGATCTGGGTCTACCCCAGTTGAAGTCGAAGTCCTCCTCGAGCTCTTGTCCTGAGACGCCTTCACCCCGAACTCCTCCTGCACACGCTTCAAGGCACGGGATGCTTCCCACAGCGCTTCACTGTGCCGGTTGATCCAATGTGTCATGGATTCCTGCCGTTGCTCACCAGTTGGCTGGCTTGCACTAGAGACGGTCTCTCCATGGCAGTCTCCAAGTGCTCTAGCAAGGCGTAGACTCCTCGGGGATTCGCCAACCACTGGGGGTTCTGGAGGTTCTTCTTCCGAACGATAGTTTTAGCCACTCCAATCAACTCCTTAGCCAGTCTTGGCCCAGCTAAGTACCGCTTGTGCGTCTCGAAAGTAAACATGTATTGGATGGCTTCTTCCCGATAGTAGGGAAGCATTTCAGGCGTACCATCGAAGATAGGTATGCCCTCTTTCGCTGTGCGCTCTATCCCACTAGCGGCCTTCATAGGACGCTCCATCCCTGGATCTGCTTCTCTGCACTGGCCCCGGGGCTCGTGCAGTGACTTTTCTGCCCAGTCACTCTGACCAGGCTCCGCTGACCATGAAAGCTCAGAGAGCTGAAATCTACAATCGGAGCTAGCACAAGTGCTCTGCACCGAACCTTTTACTACTCAGAGTCCCCAAGGAGTAGCAATGGCTGCGCGGACGATTGTCCAACGATCACCTGAAGTTGCACCCCCACAGCTCTGGTAGTGGAAATATCAACCAACATAGTCGGTAGGGGGGGGGCGCCTACTACTACTACTACTACTACTACTACTACTACTACTACTACTACTACTACTACTACTACTACTACTACTACTACTACTACTACTACTAGTACTACTACTACTACTACTACTACTACTACTACTACTACTACTACTACTAGTACTAGTACTACTACTACTACTACTACTACTACTACTACTACTACTACTACTACTACTACTACGACGTAGTACTACTACGTAGTACTACTACTACTACTACTACTACTACTACTACTACTACTACTACTACTACTACTACTACTACTACTACTACTACTACTATTACTACTATTACTACTACTACTACTACCACTACTACTACTACTACTACTACTACTACTACTACTACTACTACTACTACTACTACTCCTGCTGCTGCTGCTACTACTACTACTACTACTACTACTACTACTACTACGACTACTACTACTGCTACCACTTCTGCTTCTACGACAGCGACGGCAACAACGGCATCGAGGATGACGACGACGTCGACAAAACCCCTTAAGTTCTTGATTTGGCATATCTTTACATTAGGTTTGGCCGCCAAAAATTTCGGGGCTGCATTAAAGCAAAGTGAACACTGGCTGAGTCTTCAGCGGTGGTGGACGGCGGATATCAGCCAAACAATGTTGAAGACTGGGGCTGTCGGTGGTCGGGCCGAGGTCTGCGTTTGAGTGCGTAGGCGCATGTTGTCTCCCCGGATCATCTGTCTGGGGAATATGTACGCGTGCGTTTTTTTTGATGATGGGTCCCGCTGGAAGTTCCCCACAACAACTTCATCACGTGGAGTCATTTGCTCAGGTGTAGACAACTCATTGGAGCTATCATCAGCTATGGTCGCTCCTTACACCGTCATGAGTGCCGCTAGTGGTTGAGAATAAGGCTACTTACGACCACAACAATATGCCCACGGTACGCCTATGTACTCTATGTGTCTGTTGGAACCCGTGCAATTCCATATACCCATGAGTCACAACTCTCCCCTAACTTGCGAGAAATCTACAAAGAAAGCTCTACCCCGCATAAGACCATGCTGTCCCAAGCTGTTCAATCCCTCAGCTAAGGACCTCCAACGAGCCCATGGTGGTCATCGGGCAGGGCCCGCTTCCGCCCTTGGCCAGGGCCCTGCGACGCGACGGAGGCCCATCTTCTTGGAGATGCTCCCGTTCCTTTTAGGGGTCTAAAGTTTAATGTGCGCAGCTTACACAAGTTTAGGGTGTGGGGGTGTAGGAATTGCCCTCTCAAAGCTGACGTGGACTCCCATTGGTTCCAAGACAGCATGAACATTAATAGGGGAACTTGCGTAGCTTTTTAGGAAGGAACACCCATAGAAGAAAGTCTAGTACCTTAGACACCCTGGAGACCACGCTGATTCAAGCTGAAGTAGCATTCACGTTCCATCTTCTTGGGTCATGGGCATGAAAGCTAGGGCTAGAAATCGGATTAGGGTTTAGGGATTAGGGTTTGGGGTTTAGGGATTAGGGTTTAGGGGTTATGGGGTTTAGGGATGCGGGCTGGGGGATTAAGGTTGAGGGTTTAGGGTTGAGGGTTTAGAGTTCAGGTCTAGGGTTTAGGGTTAAATGTCAGACATTGGATTCCACCTGTCATTACCCATGATCTTTCAAGCACGCAGAGGGGCATCGTGAATTTTGAGCTGAAGTTACACCAAAGGCATCTTCTATTCTATTCTATTCCAGTCCCCATTACAAACCTCCTCAAACCCCTGAATAAAAGCAGTACTCCGCACCTTCTGTAATGGTACTATACTCCGGTATTTAAGTTTACAGGGGTTGGGAAGATTTGTTTCGTAAGGACGGGAGATTGAAAAAGTCACTCGATGCCCCTGTTTTGAAAGGGCCGGTAAATGGTGTTTAGCTCCTTTGTGTGGAGGTTCTTGCCCGATCAGTCAGTCAGCCGTCCTCCCCATCCGGAAGCTGTACCTCTTGGATCTCCGTAGGTGCACTTTCCAATCCGCACATTTCTTCACGCAGAAGAGAATACAGACAAGATCCAAAAGAATCCCGAAGCCCCCAGAAACCTAAAGTCCCAGTCCCTAGCCATGTGTAAGCCCCGAATAAGATTTCCATCCCAACACCCTTAGGACGAAAAGCCGGAGCCGTGAAGCCAAGCCTAAGCAGCTGACGCAGGTGGTAGCAAGCAGCGATTCCCCGTGATGCCCATGTTCCCAGTGTGTGAGGCATACCGGCATACCGTTTTTTGCAGTGCATCTTATTGGCATTGAGGTTACGGTTGTTACAAAGGAGCTGCTGTTGTTGGTAGTTTGAATGGTATTAACTTTGGGAGCATCCCCCGCCCAACCCAGACACCCCCCTCCCCATCCCCACAGCCAGCCCCATCCACACCCCTCACAGTTTAGGGTTTAATTCGGATTTAGGGTTTAGGCCCTACCCTTCAGGATCCCGGGTTGCGGTTAAGGAGCTTAGATTAAGGTACCATCGTATGGTGTGTATGTATATATATATATATACATACGATATAGCAGATATGACAGAGGGTTTCCTTGTTATAGTAATTGTAGCAAAGTTCCTTGACGGCAGCCCAGCAAGATCTGGGTGGCGTGCTTCAGCATCTTGTGGTGCTTTGATGGGGTGCATTCCGGGGAGAGTGTTTGCGAAGATTTCCGTCCTTACGAAACTGCCCCCAATGGAATAGCTTAGGGCCTTAGCAGGGCCCTACTAATTTGTGTACACCCCCCATCTAAACCCTTGGATTCTGAAGTCACCCTATTCTGAGAGACGCGGAAATCCCGGAATCATGATCACACAAATCTTTCCTGAAGCTGCCTCTGCATCCAAAGAATTCTCTATGATACCTTATAGTCCCCCATAAGTAGATAGAATATGGCTTTGGGTATATTATAGTGAGATCCCCATACACCCCATATTCTATCTACTTAAGAAGGACTATATCCTTAAATGTCTGCCCGGACTGAAAGCAAAGCACAGCTCTGCCGGTCATCACATGCGCCTTTCAGAAGGCGAGCTAACCCCCAGCACTCAACCCATAAGCCCTAAAAACCCTGAAAGCCCCAAACATTACAAACCCTAAACACCCTAAGCGCGCGAACCCCTAAACCTCCAACCCTTAAGGTATTGATGGCTGGTCCCATCGCTTTGCTCATTGGGACTTCTCACCAGGGAAATTCCCATGCCCCCAGATATCTAGATGGGTTTAGGGTTTAAGGTTTAGGGGGTAATTCTTCCCTATAGAATCCCCTAGTATAAGCCCAGTTTCCATCCTATTTGTCCATGTTCTTTTTCATGTGTTTCTCCAGTGCTGCTGTAAGAAGCACTTCAAGCAGCGTTGGGGTCCCTCTCCCCTGGATGATCTTACAATCTCTACGGACAACAACCAGGGGCTTAGGGTTCAAATTCAGTCTAAGGTTAGAAGTATGGGCCCCTAATATATACTAGAGGCCCATCTTTTCAAGCTTAGATTCAGGGGGAGTCCGTAGGTAATAGTTGGAGTTGCTATACTGCTTATATAGGGATTATAGGTATACTTACCCTAAACCCCGAATCAGTACCTTGAAGGACTGGAGCGTGCTATCAAGCAACACAACTTCCTTAGAATTATTGACTCCCCGCTTCATTCGAAAAACAAGAGGAAAATGGCTGAAGATATTAATGTTCAGTTCAGATATAGACATACCCCGAAGCCCTATACATCCCAGCATGCTCCCCCGAAACTCATGAGGACTCATCAGCCCTCATGAGTTTTCCCCAACCCTTGGTCCCAAATGATACCTCACAAAGCCTCAAGTTCTTGGGGCCCATAGATTTGGGGGGGGGGCGTATAGACCCAAAAATCCCAAACCCTAAGCCCTTCTTCCTAAAACCCTAAATTCTTAACCCCACACCCTAAATCCTAAACCCTAAATCTTAAATCCTAAGCCCCAAACCCTAGTAGGACCCTCGAAATAACGCTCCTGCAGGCGAAGAGGAGTTCGAAGCAGCGGCCCGATACCGGCGATTCGAAACCAGACCAGAGCCTGGTGGAAGGCCCCAGGAATTTAGTGAGTGTAGGGCTGGGGTTTAGGATTTGGGGTCCAGGGTTTGGGGTGTAGGGTTTGCTATGATGTTACCATGCAGGATGCGATGATCAGGTGTCAATGATCCTTCAAGTGCATTGCATGCAAGGTCCGGCAGCCCTTGGCCCATGATAGGCCGGGAGGCGGAAAGGCCGCTGGGAGGCTTTTGGGAGGCCTCTGGGGAGGCCCCTGGGAGTGGGAGGCTTTGGGAAGCCTTTGGGGGCCTGCCGGGGGGGGGGGGGGCCTGCGCCCGTGACTGAAAAGGGAACTCCTCCAGGTACCTGGCCAGGTGCTACAGCACCCCTTGTCAAGGTGGCCCATGCCATGAGTATGGGATTTAGGGTTTGGGGTTTAGGTCTAGGGTTTAGGGTTTGGGGTTTAGGGTCGAGGTTTTAGGGTATAGGGTCTAGGGTTTACTTAGGGTTCAAGGTTTAGGGTATAGGGTTTAGGGTTTAATGAGGGTTCAGGGCTTAGGGTATAGGGTTTAGGGTCTATGGGGTTTGGGGTTTAAAGAGAGCATTCTATGGGAGTGTATAGAGTACAAAATGTTTCTATACCTGAACCGCAAAAGTACGCCAAGCAATCGTAGTTCTGGTACTTTTCAGGATTTCTTGGCCACGACGTGGCCTGCTTTAACCTGGGCATTGCCCTTGAGATGTTGTTTGATTCTTACTTAGGGTTGCGTGGGGTTCTTACCTGGGGTGACATGGGCTTGGTTAAGTACCGCTTTGTGGAAAATTCAGTAAGAGTGGCCAATTTTTGCAGATTCACTGCCAAATGGTGAGGACTAAGAAAAAACAATAAGGCTTTATATGTGCAGGGTTAGCATATGGATTCAGGAGCATGCACTGTAAAACAATAAGGAATCAAAAAGATAAGGTTTCAAATAGATACGACGGTCCGTGATGGGGTTCCCACACACGCCCACATTGGGGTCTTACTTACTAGGGTTACTTTGGGTTCTTACTTCGGGTTACCTTGGCTTGTTGCTTAGAGTTACTTTGGGCTATTACTGAGAGTTACTGTGGTTTTTGTTTTTACCTAGGGTTTCTTGCGTTTTTTCGGGTTTAGGGCTTAGAGTTTAGGGGGATAAGTTTAATGCAGTTTAATTAGGGTTTGGGGTCAGCGGCACTTTGTAAGCGGGGTAACAATGGAGACAACCGCGGTGATTATCTCGTTTTGGTTGGGCTTAGACATGTTGTTTCTGAGTATATAACACCAGCTACTTGGAGGCCCATGGGACTTAGTAACGGCGTATACGTGGTATTATAACCCTACATATACCCTGGGCTTACAGGGGTTAGCCCAATGATAAGTAGAGTTATAAGCCCCGCTATAAGTAGTTACTAAGTCCCATGATCCTCCAAGTATTTATCCTATAGTCATGTGGCCCTTTCACGTAAATTCATGGAGAACACGACGTAGTGTTGCTTTCTTCTGAGGAGACTGGGAGGGGCGCGTCCGGGTTTAAGGGATGGGGGATGCTGGTTTTGGGGTTGAAGATGTTCAACTGAGTGCTTAGGATTCAGGCTGTAGAGTTGCGTGGTTTGAGGTTCAGGATTTATTTAGATAACTACCTGGACCCCAAAAGTATGTAAAATAATGGCCTTCATGGTTACTATTGTGGGTTTAGGGCTTTTATTTTACATTTTTTGGGTGTTTAGGTAGGTGTCATTGGCACTTCAAAGTTATGTTTTTTTTTGTCTGGCTATAGAGGTTATTCGGGTGGTTGTGGAGGAGATTTTCAGGCCTGAGAAGCAGCAACCACATTGGGTTTAGGGCTTAGGGTTAAGGGATTAGGGCTTGGGGTTAAGAGTTTTGGGTTTAGAGTTTGACGCAGGGTTTTAGGGTTTAGAGTTAAGGGCTTTGGATTTAGGGTTCAGGATTTAGGGGGGTTTAGGCTTCAGGGCTTCGGATGTAGGGTTTAGGCTCTATAGGTACTTAAGTGTTACTGCCTACACCGCGCGCAGCGCACAGGCAAGCTCCAGTCAAGCTGGAGCTTTAGCAAAACCGCGGGCTCTGGGAGGCCGATGGGGCGGGAAGGCTGAGACACAAGTTCAGGGTTTAGGGTTTGGGGGATAGGGTCGATACCGTAGGGTTTAGGGAAAACGGTTCGCGGTTCAGCGTTTATGGTTTCAGGGTTACGTGAACCTCAAAAGTATCTAGAATGCTAGTTTTAAGCGTTTTGGGATTTTGGTCCATTGGTTTACCCATCTTGGGTTTTGGGGCTTAGGGATTTTGGGTTTAGGGTTTAGGGATTGAGTAGTGAAGCATCACGGCTTTGGCTCTGCAGTATGGCAACACTATAGATTGCCAAAAGCAATAGTTACTGGCTAAGTACGCTTACATTTTGGGGTTCCTGCGAACCTGCCATAGTTATGATCATGATGGTAAAAGTGTAGACCTTTGGCCCAGGGAAGTCGGCAAGTGGGATTTGCGGGGGTTCAACATTTGAGGTGCAGATTCCTCAGCCCTAAGCTCTAAATCCTAACCCCTTAACCCTAAACTGACATAGGTTGTTGGAGGATCAGGATAGCTAAGCTCCTGCCCGAGCCGATTCAGTGGGCCCATGGTCTTGCACTCCAGCGTCGGCAACAGCATAGGTTAAGTAAAAGAGATATTGGATAATTATTGGGTTGCAGCTACAGAACTTAAACTAAGTTATGGGTATAGACAGTCACTATGTAATAGGGCTTCCCCCATATAGTAACTTAAATTAAGTTCCTTAACAGCAACCCGGATTAAGAACGAAGAAGCCGAAGTATAAGTTTCAAAGAACCCCTGGGGTTCCAGTTACTTAAATAGTAGGTTACTGTTCTATGTAACTGTGGGGTCTATAGAACCCAGCACCCATTATTCAGGTAACTGGAGCCCTAGGGAATGGCTGGGCATCAAGGTTGCAGGGCGCCAGATCCTTCCGTGCCGCGACCTGTTCCTGAGCCTGAGCTGGGTAGTTCCTCAAGTTAGGGTCCCGTTCTGGTACCGCTAGATATTAGGTGCTGTAATATTATCTAGAACCGAAAGGGTCCCATAATTTTTAAGGACTACCCAGCTGGATTTCGAAAGTATTGGCCATGCCAAGACAAGGGAGCCTTGGTCGAGAAATTAACAATCTTAAAGATAAGCCAAGAAACTGGTCAACTATATACTATAAACTTTAGGGCCAGCATAAACCTTGGCTTTCGAGCAAGACACTCTGTCGTGGAGGCGTCACCCTTCGCACGACCGCTATACCATGAGCTAGAGGGCACCTGGGCTGCGGCCGGAAACCAGAACGCCCGGCTGCTGAGCGCGCAGGTTGCGCCCAGCGTGAGCGCCCATGCCAGCAGCCCAAACACTTTCGGGCCTGCCTTCGAGGCTGCGTCTCGGCAACGGCTACATGTTCGTATTGACTTTTTTTCCTCAGGACCCACAACAGAAGCTGCAGCCCAATTGCAACTGTCGCTAGTTGCCAACTATAGCCATGTGGGGGTTTCCTATGTTTAGGGAATTTGGGGTCCCCATAGTAAGGATCATAGAGCATTAGGGTCTATACTGGTTACCCTATTTCTGGAAACTCCCATGTTAAGGAGGAGGTTTGTAATCAGGTTCTAAGTACAAGAACAAGTAGGTTGTAAGTGCCCCTAGACCTCCAAGTAGGTGCAGTGCACTACAGCACAAATCCTAGACGCACATGTAGACCCGAGAGCTACTGCAGCAAAACCCATATTTTGCACTTGGCTCCCAGGTTAGATCCGACAACAACTGCTTGATCAAACCTATCACAGTATCACCGGTGATTCCGACATGACTCCCTCGTATTAGTGGATATTCACACGAAAAAAAAATCAGTTCGCGTTCTACGCTTGATGGGACAAAGTCTTACCGCTTAGGGTCCAGGTAGCCCATTAGCTGCATGAATGCTGCCAATGCTGCCGCCTTTGTAAGTGTCTTGAATATCCTGCACAACACAGTATGCAGAAGAATGGACCTCTTTGGCCTCCTTTGTGCTCCTTTTATGGCTGTTGGACCCTTGTTTTGCCAACTCTTGCGGTCCAGGTTGCTCTCGGTTTTCGAATTTGTTTCGGGAGGCTAGGGTTTCAGTGCTGTAGACCCATAGACGCATATGTTACCTTGTAGAGGGAGTTCGGGGAATAGCTATATCTAATGGGATTGCATGCCCCGGCTTCACACCCGCAGCCTAAACCCTAAACCCTAAACCCTAAACCCTGAACTCTTTGCCTAAGTTCTGGTGTTCTGTTTTGACAACCGGCCTCCTCCCTTTCCTAATGTGGCGCCTCCTTGGAGGGAACCAGGGTTTGGGTTTAGGGTTGAGGCCTTAGGCTTTAGGATTCAGGGTTTAGGGTTGAGGGTTTGGGGTTATAAATCTCATCCAAACTGAGATGCCCATGTTCTTTGGATGATTGAACAGAACCAAATACACCCAAAAAGCTTCCAGATACCTATATGGTATGAACTTATGATGGTTTAGGGCTTCTCAAAGCTCAACCATACACCACTAGCACTTCCAACCCGCAGGGCTTATTCCCTTTGTACTCCTTATGTGGGTGTGTCTCAACAACATCTTATACAACAAGCCGAATCCCCTTATTATGCTGCTGAGAGCCCCCTAATGAATCCCTAAACCCTAAATAATAGTTTCCATGTTTTCCGTTATCTCTGTATAACCGCTATATTAGGCCCCTGAGAACCCCTATAAAACCCTATCAAACCCCATAACACACTATGAAACTGTATAACCCCAACCCTAAACCCTAAACCCTATACCCAAGCCCGAAACCGTAAAGCACGCGAAAATCTCACCTGTGGTCTCGACGAGGTTTGACTACGCCTTGTCACCATTTCCCGTCTCTCGAATTGTGAGGCGCTTTAGGGTTTGTAGGGTTTAGGGTTTATAGGGTTTAGGGTGTATAGGGTTCAGGATAGGGTTTAGGGTTGCAAGGGTTTAGGGTTTATAGGGTTTTGGTTTTGGGGTTTAGGGTTTAGGTTTTGGGGTTTAGGGTTTAGGACTCTTATGTTACTTGAAGGAGTCCAGGAGTCAGATTCTTCCAAATGCCCCTTATTCGTCTCTTGCAATCCTATTGTTACCTAAGCCATTTTAAAGTAGGGTCTGGTATCTGATATGTACTATAGTCTAAACTCCTTAAAGGGGGTTATATAGGGGATTATAGAGGGGACTACTATAGGGGTTACTAAGGGGGATACTAGGAGTTTAGACTATAGCTCATATGAGCATTCTAATAATTAGGGGCCCCCCGGCCCTGGGAGTCCCATCGATAGCGATTGTAGTCCCTCAGCGCAAGTATGAGGGTTGAAGGACATTAAACCCTACACCCTAAACCCTAAACCCTATATGAGGGTTGAAGGAAATTAAACATACATGTATGGCGTCGTGGAGGCAGACAGCTTGCTGGCTTCAATTTGGGGTTTAGGGTTTAGGGTTTGGGGCTTAAGGTTTAGGGTTTAGGGTTTAGACTACCCATCGGCCGTCAAGATGGCTGATGGCGGCAAGCGCTCAGTGAAACTTTATTCGATATTGGGCAGCTGTCTCAAAAACAGGCCATTAGAGACTTGGAGCCGACCTCGCACTCGCGCAGCCTGTGATGGCGCAGGCGATCGTGGGCTTTGCTGCCATGACCAAGGTTGCGTCTCATGTGGATTATGTGCTGACTTGCGAGAAGTTGGTTTCAGAATATGAAAAGCTTTCAGGATTGAAATATGATTCGAACCTCATGATCGGAACTCTGCTGAAAGGGATTCCCAATGATTCCCACTCAATTTGTTTTGACTAGTGCTAGTTATCCAGAAATAACCCTGCTCAAGGGGGAGTCGGGGCTTGTAGTAGGGGAACCCAGGATTGTCTACGGAGAAGTACTAGCCATTCAGCTACTTCCTAGGCCACCTCGAAAGACCTTTAGTGTAGACCCCTGATTAATAAACCCCCTCCCCAGAATAGGAATCCTTAAATTAAGGCCTTAAAAGGAGAGGGGCTTATTAATAATGGGTCTACATCATGTTCTATCCCTTTGCATGCTGTAGCTTCTATATGTTCATTGCCTACAGTTTACCGGTACCGTTGTAACCCATAAGGTTTGTGCGTCATTGGGTTTGCGAGTAGGTCCACGCAGCTTGTAGAAAAGGGTCGAGGCTGCAATGAAGCGTGGAGCTTATTTTTCTTTTCGCGGTTAGTAGGGAGTGAAGGAATGAAAAACACATGGAAACTTTTATAGCAATGATGATTATCTAGATACTGCTGTGTGGATCCATTCCTTTGTTCCTTGCCATGGCACAGTGTTGCGAACACTACAGTATATCAGCTTGCGTCTGCCCAATTTATGTTCTTTGTATGTGCATCTTCTGGGGTTTCCTGAAGCCCCCCCTAAAACCTAAATAGTCGTGTTGATGTTCTTTTCCATGCCCCCTGATAGAATCCCAATGTGCCCCTAGAGACTCAAGGTAAACCCTGAAGCCTAAGCCCACATGTAAGATTTTAAGTTGGTGGTGAGTACCCCTGGACCCCCACATGAGTCGTACCGTATTCGGGGATCCCCAATATAGAGTAAGAGTGTATCCTGTTTTGGAACGTGGTAATCTATAAGAATACAACCGCAAGAAGGAAAAGTTGGTCAGGGCTGAGGGTCTGGGGTTGAAGGTGTAGGCTTGGGGGGTTACTTGGAGGGTCAGGGAGGCGTAGTGAATATACTTTTAAACCCTAGAGGCTATATGATAGCACCACTTATCCCCATGACTAACCTGCTTGCTAAGTCCCCCCTGACTTTCCAAACATCAAAAATTATAGGCATCTGCTCCCCTTGTCTTCCTTAAATGACCGTAAGTAGAACCATCATACAGTTTAAATGGGTTGTCATACCAAGGCTTTGCTTTAACTTCCAAAGATACACAACATGTCCTAAACGTTGGACAGTCTTCATGATCTCCTGCCCTAGTATTAAACCCCCCACCCACCTAGTAGTGAATATTCCCATTTTATGATAGTATATGATAGTGTAGCACAATGGAAATATTTAGATTAGGGAGTGGGGGGCTTATGTTAGGGGAGTGCTTGGGCTGGCTAAGCCCTGGCACCGGCGTCCCAAGCAAAGTGGAAGGTGGGGGGGGGGGGGGGGGGTGAAGCGATGTTGCGCAGAGGTTCAAAAGGAGTCCAGCGAGGCTCCAGCTTAGGATTTTGGAGTTTAGGGTTTGGGGTTGAGGGTTTAGGGTTTAGGGTTGGGGATTTAGGGTCTGGCTTTGGCATATAGTCACCAGAAACAGGATCCCCAGCCCTAAGCCTCAGCCATCGAAACTGTCATACAAGCACTTCTTGGGTTTTGGGTTTAGGGGTCTAGGTGTAGAGGCCCCCATGCATCACGGAAATGGGTTAACTAAGCTAGCCCTTCTTAAGGGAGCCTAACCATGAACCTCAAGCCTGAATCCTCAAAACTTCGCAACTGTAAAATCCTAAGCCCCAATCCCTATAATCTTTTTCAAAGTACCTTCTATAGTACTATAGAGCCCAAATTCCGCAGATACTACTACATAGACTCAATTTAAGGTTTGGGAACGTCCTGCCTAGAGGGTCAGGCGTTGACCCATTTACGAAGCCCCCGTGACCCTCCAAGTGGTACCCACCCAAATAACTCTAAACCCTAAACCCTAAACCCTACCCAAATACTCAACCCTGGGTGCCGCAGGGTTACCCCTAGCAAGTCGCGGCCAAAAATCCTCCGTCTCTTGGCAACAATTTAGCCCTGAATTCAAAGAAGGGTTTAGGGCCCGGGGTCTGGAGATAAGGATGCGAAATTCAAAGAAGGCCCTAAACCCTAAACCCTAAATAGTACACTTTCCACTTTCTTTTTCGACTATCCCTACTTGTATAGTCTGAATCCAACCCTAAACCTTAGACCCCTAAACCCTAAACCCCTCCTATACTCACAAATGTAGACAGTGAGTGAGATTGTGGGCCATCGGCTAGCTAGCCTGCAGATCACTCACGACTTCAGCAGAGTTCACTCGGCTTCAGTAGTAATGACACTCAACTTAGGCAAGCTTCCCCATGATGGGGACTATCGTATTTTGGGGTCTATATTGGGGTCCCTTTTTGACGGAGACTACCATATTTTGTTCGTAGGATTTTGTCATTGCGCATAACGGCTCGCTAGAGCTTCTAAATACCATTTGCGCACAACATGTTCCCTAATCAGAATGGTTTATGGCGCCAAAATAACCCTTTTTACTCGGGCACTTGGACGCCAAGGGCTGCATGCCAGACCCCTCGGAATGCTGCGGTTTACGGTTTACGATTTTAGGGTCATGCAGGCTTTTGTCCATCAACCACACCCCGAGCCAACACAACCTGTCGAGTCATCTTTTGACGTCCTACGGGGCGACGGCGTAGCTGTCAGGTGGGGATGCGGCGCGGATTCATATGACTTTCTAGCTGGGTAGGTAACCTTTAACCTTTTGGGGTATATATAGTCCTACTATAATACCAAGGTTAACCTTTTTGGGGCCAGGGAACTCAGCAACTAGGATGATGACGCGATGGCGCTCCAAAACCCCAGTGGGACGGGGCCAGCTCACAACAACAACAACTTCGAAGAACTTGGATTCGCTCACACAGGACTGAAAAGGAATACCATCCCAGGGAGCCCAATACCCCTCCAGTAAGGAATGATTATCCCTGGACGCATATGAAAGATCCTAATATCGTTTAAGGTATATTCCTTAATTATCCCTGGACTCATATGAAAGATCCTAATATCGTTTAAGGTATATTCCTTAATTAAGGGGATATTGGGCTCTCGCAGAGGTGGATTTTTGCGTTGCACCGCAGCGATGTAGGCACTGTTGCCTTGGGCATGGCTTAGACTTGGACTTGGCAGGCTGCTCCGAGAAATGGCCGAAAAATGGCGAGTTCTCCCGCCCTATGAGCATTCCCTAAGGATCCAAGTATACAAATAATACCTACATTGGGCCCCAAAGTCTGTAAATATTACCTACATTGGGCTATTTGGATCCCTAAGGATTCATCTTGTTCTTGCTTCAGAATCTTCAGACAACTTGCAGCAAATCCTGGGCCCCACAACTTTCGCCTTGGTGGCACGGGAGAGGAGATTCGTCTGTGCCCCAGTTTAGCAACCGCCCATGTAAGGAGTATGTAAGGGTAATTTAGGGGATATGTTACGGGTATATAAGGGGCATGTTAGGGGTATATAAGGGTAAGTTAGGGTATATAATGAGTAAGTTAGGGGGTATGTTGGAGGGATATAAGGCGTATGTTAGGGGTATATACGGGGTATGTTAGGGGTATATATGGGGTAAGTTAGAGGGTATATAAGGGGAATGTTACGGGTATATAAAGAGCATTTTGCAGGTATATACGGGGTAAGTCAAGAGTATATCAGGGGTATGTTAGGGCATATAAGGGGTATTGTTACACGTATATACGGGCCCTTTCTCGCCCCTTATGCATTTAGAGGGGTCCACAAAACGCACGGCACGTATTCCCTCTATAAACTTCTTAAGCGCCTCTATAGCCCTTGTACAACCCTGGTTCAACTCTCAAGCTAGCGGCCTATGGCCCAAACCCCATACAAGGAGCTCGGGACCGCGTATGGGGCAAGTCGCAAAAAAATCCATGTTGGGACTTTGGATTTCGTAGTTTCATATGTCAGGGCCCCCGGGCGACCGAGGTCGTTTAGAGCACTCATGCTGCCCAATTTTGGATTTGTCTTTGCCTATTATACTGAAGCATCTCGTCATACTCGCGGGGCTTCCCCGGAATGCTTAAGGATACTTGGATGCCTAGGAATATGTTTTCCATAAGCCAGGCACCTTTACAGTGAACCCCAATCATTCCATTGTCCATACTCGTCCAAAAAATCAGACACCTCTTTTGAACGCCCTAAGTATCCCTAAGCCCCACCCTACCTGTTCCCATGTGACCCCTATAGCCTACTTTAAATGGATGCCGAACGTTTGTCCAAACCCCAAAACAGGTCAGACGCCACCCAGCACCGCGTCCTCCGTGACAGACTGGTTCCCTCTACCAAGCCTGCCGGCTGAAATTAGGGTTTTGGGGTTGAGGGATTTTGGAAATGGAGTTTCGGGGTTGAGGGTTTTCAGGTTTTTAAGGGTACAGGGGTTGGGGTTTAGGGTGGGTACTATGATGACTCGCGCTGGCACGGTTTTGGATTTAGGGTGTGGGGCTTGGGCCAATGTTTACTCAAATCTTACGGTTTTCGGCCCCAAATATCTTAACTGCATCAACATTAGGGATCCTTTATACTTTTTGGGGGTATGGGGTTCAATATATTTTTGTAGAAAGGATTCATTTCCTTCCTATGGACATGTGGTCTGAGTAAACCCTAAACCCTGTATTTGGGCGGTTTGTGCACGTGGACCCTCCGGGATGTTTCAGGTTGTCCTGATGGAGCCCATTAGCCCAGTGTTGAGGGTTTAGGCAATCCCGCATCCAGTAACGGGTACCACAAGGAGCTATTATAGGTATACTAAGGCTCTATTAATTCAGGGGGGATTCACCCAAATTAAACACCAACAGATTGGGAGCTTTTAGGTTGTTCCCCCAGTAAATCCTAAATTCCTGGGAGCTTTTAACCCTAAACCCTGAACCCTAAGCCCTAAACCCATGTTTCCAGAAAAACCGGCCGGGGCTCCAGAGGGCTTGGGTTTCGAGGGTTGGAACAGCATTCAGGAGGTTTTAGGCCGTGGGCGAGCAGCACAGGCATGCAACTGCGCAGGGTCGGAGGATCAAGGCTCCAAAAACCATCAGGGGTCAGGGTTTCCTAAACCCCAAAAGTATGTGAAATAATAGCTCTAAACCCAAAAACTAGCCATAAAGGCCAGTATTTTACATACTTCTGGGGTCCAGGTTGGGCTTAGGGTATGCCGTGACGATAAAATGTAAGAAGTCACAAGCGGCCGCACCTCCAAAGTCAGAGGCGACCCCCCAGAAGAAGTCACAAGTGATCCCTTTACCGCATCAGGGTGACTAATGTAGACCCATGATTCATAAACCCCTCTCCTTTTAAGGCCCAAATATTAGGATCCCTATTATAATCCCCATTAAAGGGAGGGAGTTTATTAAACACGGGTCTGGGTTATACAAGGGAATGTAGGGCTTAACGTAGCACTCTTGAACCCCATCCCCAAACCCTGCCCTCTAATCTTTGTCCCCGCTACCCTGAGGAGGAACGCCATACCCCCAGCAAGGAAGGAATCCCTCACATACCCCACAACCCCCAGACAATGTAGGAGCAACAAAGAATTAGAATGGTTTTGGGGGGTGTATTACCCTGCATACCATTATGATATCATAAGGATTACGAGGGAGAATCAATTACCTGAACCCCAAAATTATGTAGAATGATTACCTTTTGTGCTGCTGTTAGGGGTTTGGGGTTTTGTGCTTTTCCTACTTTGGGGGTCCAGGTAGGCAAGCGTCTACGTTACTTATGCGTGCTTTTACATTATGCACCTCATAAACACTTCTAATTCCACCTTCCAATTCATTCTCCGTGTTCTTTTCCATGCTGGTTCTCCGTAAGTAGTAATTATTCAGCCTTTGGGTTCTCTTTTCCTTCCCTACACACCAGCTATACAAGCCCATATGGCCCTGTACAATCCCAGTGTCCATTTCATGTTCTTCCATGTGATTCTCCATTGTCCGCATAGTCTCCCTACATACTGCGGGATAACCCTAAACCCTAAGCCTTAAACCCCAAACAACTGGCATACCAGGCATGATGGAAGACGAGTTCTGATGCCGGCGACGTTTTCCCTCCTGGGTGTGTCAGAGCATACGCTGAAGGAGCGCGTGCCGGCATTCTTCAAGTAGAGTCGTCATGTTTAGGGTTTAGGGTTTGGTCTTCATTGGGTAATATAGGGGCCATATAGGGATAACGGGAAAGAAAATGGAAACTGCTATTTAGTTTTTTTTGTTTTTTTTTAATGGTTTTTTGTGGTCCTACTAATGAGCCAGGTCCAGCAACACCCTTACAGGGCTGAACCCTCAACCCTAAACCTGTTTTGCAGCAAGTTTGGAAGACAAAGCAATCAAGCGGAGGATTGTCTTGTAAGCACCGGGCCTTCTAAAAGCTCCAAGAGTTAGGTAGGTCCGGTGCTTTTTCCTCAGGACAAGACATGCCCAGATCCCAACAGCATCCAAAAGCAATTTTTGAATAGGGTGTAGGTAGGGTTTAAAGCGCTTTAGGGTCTTGGATGCACCTAAGTTGGGGGTCTCGTGCACCTTGGGGCAACTTGAGCATCATGCGTGCAGAGTTGATAACCCAGAAGCACATGGGCGTAACTAGACTGCTTAGAGCCCTGGCAAGAGTTACTCTGCAAGTGGCATCATGTAGCTACTATACTCTTACAACGCTACATACCTCAAGCCCTAATCCCTCAATGCTAAATCCTAAACTCCATAAGCCCTCAACCATAATCCCTTATCAATGTCCGATTCTTCTTTCGAGGTGGCAAACCGTACACCCAAAACCCTAAATGTTCGCCTTTGAGGATCCTAAACCCGAAACTGTAAGAATACGCTCTGAAACACAATAAACACCTTGATTACCCTACAGCATTTGGGTGGTTGTCAAAATAATGGTCCCTTTTTGGGGTACCCTAAATATTAGGTGCCGTATTATAGCAGGGCCCCAAAAAAGGACCATAATTTTGACAACCACCCATTTCAATCCTTTACCAAACATGTTACGTTCTGCGCACCAAAGCCTGTCTAAGATCCTCACGGTTGTTTGGGCTTAGTCGTTCCGAGCCTGGGCGGCTTCTGTGCCATGTAAATGATAAGACTGGAGTTAAGGGCCTAGATTTACCTGAACCCCAAAAGTATGTACAACAAATGCCTTTTTGGCTGTGTTAAGAGCTTTGACCTATTCTTGGGGTCTAGGTAAACCCTGCACCCCTAGCACAGAATAAGACTGGAGTGTAGGGTTTAGGTCTACGGCTTGGGCTCCAGACTTTGCAGCTTACGGACACTCCATGGGTTGCTGTTAAGGAACTTAAGTTACCACAATGGGTATACAGGAAATATAGGGTATATGGTTTAGGGTTAAGGGTTACCATAAGATATATATATATATATAGATAGATAGATAATATTAACATAGCTTCCCCTACTATCCCCCTATGATGGAGAATCAACTGGACAAGAACATGGAAAAAGAAATGGAAGCTGGGGTATTATAGGAATTTCAGGAACCTATCTGAAGTTACCATAATGGGAATATATATATATATATATATACACTCTAATATGGCTTCCCCAAGAGAGTAACTTGAGCTAAGTTCTTTAAAGCAACCTCTTTTTCATTGTGTGAAGGGCTGCAAGCCGACAGATGTAGTATGAACGGCGTATTGAAATCCGGATACTTTGAATGTCAACTGATAGCGGTTTAGGGTTTACCTGGACCCAAAAGTAGGTAAAACCATAGCCCAAATGTCCTAAACACAGCCAAGAAGGCAATTGTTCTACATACTTTTGGGGTTTAGGGGTTAGGCAAAACGGCAGCTTCCCAACGATTGGGGGGGGGGGGGGTGGGGGGGCCTCTGCCAAGGATACGGAGTAAAAGCGTTTAGGATTTGGGGCTTCAGGGTGTTGGCTTTAGGGTTGAATGTCTGTCTGGGTGTGAAGAAACAGGCGCCGTAGGGGTCAGGTGTACAGTTGCAAGTTTACCTGGACCCTGGATATCCTACCCTTTTTGGAATATATACCCTAGGAAAACATGGGACAAAACCCAAAAGTGGAAGGACATCCAGGGTCCAGGTAGGGTTTAGGGTATGACTACTCCTCCCATCTTCTAGATGACATTAACCGGGGACTCGGCGCCTCTAAGCTCCCGGTAACCACGCAGCCTCCACCCCAAGCGCTATAGACTTTAAAACCTTTAAGCCCTCTAAGACCCTCAACTTACATTAGGGTGTTAGGCCCAGAGCCAGAAGAGCCATGAGGTCCTTTCAAAGGATCGTCTTGTCAGAAGCCCCAACTCAAACATACAACCGTACACTCCAACCCCTGACACGCCTAGGACTCAAAGCTCTGACCCCTAAGCCCAAAACTCTGAACCCCAAGCCCTAAAAACTTGAAACCTGAACTCCAAAAGAATGTGGGATAATGACCTGTTGGGCTGATTTTAGGGTTTTTGGGCTATTGGTTTGCCAATATTTGGGGGTCCAGGAAGAGCTTGCGCATCTCAACTCCTAAATCCCCATTCCAAGCTTCATTCCTACATCCTTGCACGGTGCACCCTAAGCCCCAACACCTGAAACACAATTTAAGGGTTTAAGGTTTAGCTTATAAGAATAAGTGTGCGAGGGTCATGCTGGATGTTTAGTACCGACCTTAAACTCTAAGACCCAGGGTTTAGGGTATGGGATTTAGGGACCGAGACTCCGAGCCGCAGTTCCTAAACACTGTATACCCATACAGGCTAAATTTGTACAAAGAGTTTCTAGTATCCAGATACCACTAGAGCCTTACAAAAGGCTACATAGTCCAAGACCCGAACCGGCTAGACCTCAAACCCTGACATCTCAACCCGGCACCTCAATCCCTAAGACCGAAACTCTAAGCACTAAACCGTGATCCCGAAACCCTACACTTTCTACCCTAAACTCTAAACCCTAAACTCCAAACCCTATACTCCCTAAGTCCTAAATTCGAAGCCTTAATCCCTAAACCCTAAATTGAAAATCCCGCACGTTGGACTGGAACGCTGGGGCTCAAGCTTGAGCCTGCTCTGATCATGTCTGTGCGTCGCTTCTACTGTCCAGCAAGTCATGAATTACCTGAACCCCAAAATTATGTGAGGTAGGTTTGGGGGATTATCTAGTATAGGGTGTAGGGTTTAGGGTCTAAACTCCTTAAAGGGAGGTTTTTTGGGGGACGATATAGGGGACTCCCAAAGGGGCTATTAGGGGGATGCTTGGAGTTAAGACTATGGCTCAGTTATCTGAACTTCAAAGGTATGCAGAAAAATGTATTTTTGCTGTCTCTAGGGTTGTCGGGCTTTTTACGGATCTTAGGTGTCCAGATACCTGGAAAGACCTTTCTTAGAATGGCTTATAGGGGTGCTCAGAATGGTTACTGGGTGAACCTGACCCTAAACCCTAAACCCCTCAAGCCCTCCAAGTGCACCCAAGCCCGGCCTCCACACTGCTTAAGTCAGTTTAGGATTTAGGCTTTAGGGTTTAGGGTTTACTTAATATTCCCTGGACCCTACCTGAACCAACTAGGGTTTAGTGTGTAGGGTCTAGCGTTTGGGGAGTACCTGAACCCCCAGAAGTATGTAGAATGATAGCCTTTTGGGTTGTCAAGGGCTTGGTGATATTATTTTACCTACTTTTTGGGGTCCAGGTAAACCTTAGTACTGAATACTCCCAATATAAAGTAGCATCTTCACTTGCAAATGAGGGGGTTATTCCTGATCGGAGCGTTGAAGGTATTAAGGGAGAGGGTTATCTAGGCTCGACCACAACGTGGCTTCGGGCTAGGGGCGCGGCTTGCACTCCAGGATTGAATGCTGGGCTAGGCAGGGTCTAGCCCATGTCATGACAAAAAAGTGTGGTTTCTTTTCATACGTACTTCTAAACATATCACTAGTGGTTGGTAATATGCCAGCCCTGGTTGCGTCAAGGGTCCGGGGTTTTTGCGAGAGTCCCCTACTTTCGTGTTATTGAATCTGTCACAAAGGCCATCGAAATACAATGGTGATTTCCCGAAATAGGGGGACCCCAATATAGACCCCAAATACGATCATCCGTAGCATGGGGACTCTAAAAAAAGGTACAGCACCCCTAATTTTAGTAAACGCCTATATTATATGTATGGTCGTTCTTGTCTGCCCTCTTGAATCATAAAAAACATGGAACCCCAAAAGTGCCCCATGACGATTGGCGTCCTGTGTATTACAGAAGCGGACTATATGGGCTTCCATGTCAGTTTGAAGGATGGTACGTGTCATGCTGCGGGCGATGCAGCTTCTATAGATTAAGAGTCTGGGCGTCTCAAATGAGGATCCGGGACTCTAAGCCTTGAGCCTCAAACGGTTTAGGGTTTAGGGTTTAGGGTTTAGGGTTTAGGGTTTAGGGTTTAGGGTATGTGCAGGGATTCTGGCTGGGCCCATGACTTTCGGTTTCTTTGAGCTTTCTCAAGTCATATTGGGTACCTGTTCATAGCGCAGCAACAATTTGTTTGCTGGCACTAGATGTCTGAAATATTGGGCATGACCTTGTATGCTGTAGATTTTATGTGGTAGTTGTTTGAAGTACCTCCCCCCCGAAATGGCCATAAGGAAGGTTCCCTTCACTCCGTTGACGGAAGTGTAATTCCAATGGCTGCAAGATCTTGGATTGAAACCTTTGCCCTTCCTTGCACAAACATTGAGAGACGTTTAGCCGCCGGTCAGTGAAGCAGGAGCGTTCGGATTCAGCAATTGTTTGGTGAAGTGTGCCCAATGGTAAGTGTGAAAATATTGTTCTTCTTTTGTGGCTTCGAAGCTTGCATTGCGTGATTCGTTGGTTTACCGTGGCCTTTTAGGGCAGTTGGCTTTGTGCAGATGACATAGTCAGTTGCAAGGCTTGACTAGGGCCATATCCGCTATTTGATAACACCTTCAACAATTCCCCTGGGACACTATGGAATACAGTCGGCTTAGCCCAATATTGCAGTGCAAGGAACAACTGTAAAAGCATGGCCTTGTTGCACTGTTAGTGCCACCTGCGTTCTTGCTCGTCTTTCTCCTCCGCCTCCTGTTCATAGTCAAGCTTTGGACCGGCTTTGCGGACTCCAATTCCACTGCTCGTCCTCCTACTGCAGCTATCATCACCTCCACCACGAGCACGACAACACCAACTTGAAAAAACCATGTTTTGAGGCTATAGGTTGTTCGCATCACGTTCTGTTACAAGCGACATGGCAGGGCAAACGTGTTCAGGCATCTTCGTGTGATGGCTGGACAGTTGCGCTTCGCAGACATCATTTTGCTTTTAACAACGTGACTGCGCCCAATTGAAGGCTAAACTCTACCTGTAACTCAAACCACATACCGTTTGGCGGCGGCTACCCCCTAAGCAGCAGGTTTGACCCGTAACGCAGAAGGGAAGGGGGTTACAGGTACCAGCTTTGTAGATGCGCGTATTGGCATACATGGGTGCAATTGTGTCTCGGAAAACATAAGGGTAGTTGTCCACAGTGGATTTGGGTATCAAAACGATTCATAATGTTGAAGCCTGAACTGTTAGCAAGCTTCAGTGCTCATACAGTATGATGAAGCCCTTCTGACTATATCAGACCTTACATTATGCCACGCCTGCTGGCGCGCTAACCTCTGAACTGTAAAGCCCACATCGCCCTATTCCCTTCTGATAGCATGCGGAAACCTTTACTCTAAACCCTAAGCCCCGCAAGCCTAGACCCAAACTTTCTAGACCTTGAATCGAAAGAAAAGCCTAAACCCCATTCACGCCGAGTCGGAATCATAAACTTTCAGCTACTCGCCGGTCACGTGAAGCAATTCAAGGTCCACAAAGCAGACCTTGAAATGCCCAACTACCTGGATCATGGGTTCCCCTACTACGTACCCCCTCTATACTACCCCGCTGAGGTTCCCTGCTAAATTAAGGTTACGCTTAAGTGAGGTGAACTTGAAGGGGAACCTTTGGGGGGGGGGGGTAGGAGCTAGTAGAGGGTGGAGTAGTAGCGGAACCCATGACTCGAAGGGTAGACCTGCCTCTGGTGGCAGATCCGATCTTTAGCCCTACACCCGGCTCAGGCCTAGGGCGGTTTAGGGTTTATAGGGTTTTGGGTTTAGGGTTTAGGGCTTAGGGCTTAGGGTTTAGGGCTATGGAGGAATGGAAAACAAAATGGAAGGCACCATGCTATTCAGGGTCCAAGCCTTCGGCCTAGACTCGCTGCTTCGGCTGAAGGTCGGGTGTAGGCTGCTAACTTGAGTCGGCAGGCGGACCTTCAAAGGGTTGGAGCGTATTGCTTGTTTTAGGATTTCGAAGCCCTAAACCCTAAACCCTAAGTTTTAGGTATGAGGCTTAGGTCGTCGAGGTTGGGGGGGATTTCTGGGCGCAGAAATTTACGATGGGGCTTTACGGTCTGTCATGTAGGGTTGAGGCTCTCGAAGTTAACCCTTACTTGGAAGTTGAGAGTAGTCAGAGCCCAATCATAACTCCAAACTTATAGGCCCACCCATGAGCTTCCCAATCCCCCTCATGGCGTTATAACTGGCTTTTAAGTAGCAATTGTATTTTGGGCTAAGATTCCAGTAAACCCTCAATCAGTTTGGGCTGCAATTGTAAACGCCATCGCGTGCCCGGAGAATGGAGGGGGTTTTAGAGCCCTAAGGGTCCAAAGACGCAAATAATGGGGTTTTCGGGCCCAACTACTATACTACACTATACTATTAATTGTATTTGGGACCTAAAACCCTTAATTTGGGTCCTTGGACCCTTAGGGTGTGAGAGGGTGCCAAACGCCCTGAGGCTGGACCAGCCTCGGCGAATTACCTTGAACCTCTACAATCCCGAATAAGGGTTTAGGGTTTAGAGGTTTATTGGGGGTTTAGGGCCCAATAATGGAGAATCAAATGGAAAAGAAAATGGAAAATGAAATGCAAACTGGGGTTATATAGGGGATTATAGGGAGAGTAGTATTCTATTTCGGGATAAGATGGTACCCATTATAGAGTAAGATTATGTCCTCCTTTTGGGGTATAGTATTTTATATAAGGACTATAATCTTACTGGGTTTAACCACCAAAAAAACACTACTCAAGTATCCTCTCCAGACGCATGATTGTTGCTTGGCGCAGGGTATACCCAAATCTTGCAGCCTGAATACAATGCCTTACACCCTCAACTAGAACAGGTTGCACGGGCTGTCCTACTGGTTCCCACTTGGAGGGTCAGAGACACGTAGTAAGTATACCTACAAACCCGAAAAGCCAATCATAACCCCAGTTATCCCATTATTGACCTACTTACTGTGCCCTAACCCTCCAAGCATTGCACTACTATCTGTGTGTAGGCTCGAGGATTTGTGTTCTGTGCAGCTGCAGAAAGTTGAGGTCCCTTTTTGGAAAAGGATCGCTTCTGCTGGGAATGAAAGGATCCTGTACCACCCCAGTTGGGGGTGTAAGGGTTTAGGGTCTAGGGGGTGGTATAGGATCCATGATATGAGGTGGGTCCTGTTTCGGTAAATACACGTCTCAAGAAGTTCGATGGTTTGGTGGTGATAACAGATGAGATTTTCCATTTTTGCCAAGGAACCAACACTAAGAGGTGGACCACGCATGAAACGATGTACTGCTCACATCATGACCAAACAAATGTGCAAACAGATTCTCCGCAGATGAGGCAAATGTCCAACGCGTTTGCTTAGTGTAAGCACTGTAAGCCCCACGTCATGCATGAAAGGATCAAGGGTTCAGGGTCATGTTCGGACAGATGTTGCAAGTGATGACCAACACGCTTAGGGTTTTAAAATGTTTGCGCCCATGGTCGGCCCTGCCCCAAGTGCGCAGGTATACCCTAAATTCTAAGCCCTACCTTCAGGTTTAGGACTTGGGGTCTTCTGGCAACCGTGGAACGTGGTAAGCTGAATCCGGACTTCCTTTATGCCTTTCCCTTGTCGGAGATTCTTTTTGATTGCTTCTAGCACTAAGTACCGCGGGGCCCGCCAAACTGCCATTCTTCCCAGGGCTTCCAGTAATCCGCACATGTACCATGAACGACAAGCCTTCATTAGACTGGTGAAGGTCTGGCTGCGAATATCTTAATACTGGTGCTTAGTGGGGAATGTGGGAATGTAATCCCTAAATAGCCCGTGTATAATATGTTCCCATATATTCCCTACTAACAACCAGTGAATATTTTCCGGATGATATCAACACAGGCAGGCCAAATGTTTCTGCTCCGGGTGATTGTTTGATCTGGGCCTCGTTGTAACAGCTGTATGTGCTTCTGGGGATCAACTAAAGGGGGTAATGCAGGAGGTGCAGAACACGGAATCGGTTGAAGACATGCTGACTTCGCAGGCGTTGTCCTGACAAGTGTCCTTCGACTAGGTGGCATTTTGGGGGGGGCAATTTTTCATTTCCGTGATTGCACCCTAAACTCAAACCCTAAATCAAATGATGCGATGTGGCCTTCAAAGTACCTCCTGGTTGAATCCAGGGCATACAAAGCCGTCGGGACTGTAAGGAGCCACTGTTTAAGCTAAAGTTAGTTTAAGCTAAAGTTAGGGCTTAGGCTTTTATAAATATGTATATATATCTCTCTCTCTCTCTCGCTCTCTCTCTCTCTCTCTCTCTCTCTCTTCCCTCTCTCTCTCTCTCTCTCTCTCTCTCTCGCTCTCTCTCTCTCTCTCTCTCTCTCTCTCTCTCTCTCTATCTCTATGTGGAGCGATGGCGACCAGCCAAACCTGATGGTCTTGTTCGTCCTTCAATTCAAGGGGGCCGGGGGGAAACAGCAACAAGGAACCGCATAACCTGGCACTGGCTGGTTTAGGTTAGGGGTTTGGGGCTTAGGGTCTAGCATGCAGGGTCTAGAATTTCATGTCTCTAAAATGATACTCACTTTGACTCCTGAAGTCCATAAACAGCATAAGCACCTTGGGCTAGTAGGATGCCTAGGGCTCCTTGTGAAAACTTTGTGGCTTTAGGATTTAAAATTTAGGGTTTAGGGTTCAGGGTTCAAAGTTTAGGATTTAGGATTAAGGGTTTAGGGTCTTAGGGGTTAAGGGGATGCACAGCTGCATCAACCACATCATAGGGCCAGAGCAGGAAGCGCCAAGAGCTTGCGGGCTGGCGGATAAGCTTGTGCCATGGGTACCCATTGGGGTACTATTAGGGTTATGGATGTATATGGGATATATTGGGGGTTGTATAAGGTTTTAGAGGGTTTTATGGGGATTTACAGGATAAATTGGGGTTTATGTATGGGGATAATGGGGGTTGTATACAGATGATATTCCCTTATTCCCTACTAACCACCAGCAAGTTTGGCTTGCCGTGTTGTCGCTTTTGCCATGGTCGTTTGCTTTTACCCAAGTTGCAAGACAGATCCTTGCCTTTTCCCGCGCGTGGGCACATAGATCCCCACGCTCCCTGATGTGACTGTGTGACGGTATAGAACAATGCCCCAGACCCTAAACCCTAAACTCTAGTAATCTAGTGGTTTTGGAGGTCTTGCGATCCATGAAGGAGAATTGGTGTTCTGTTAGAACTCAGAGTTCAGATTTGGGCGATTCATGTTTTTCGGCAGTCAACGTTTTCAGACTCTAGGGTTTAGGGTTTGGGGGCTAATTTCTGAAAACTCACAGCTCCATTGTAAATCCTGGAGAGGTCCCGAAGCCAGATGTTTTCCCATGAGCACCTTTTACCGAAGGATGGCAACCATTCAGATGCAGCCACTTACATATCAGGCGAGCGTGACAACAGGGTTCTCCAACGAGCTTTGGTAAGGCAGATGCGCTGTAAATGCCTGCCTTGCCATACCAGCTTGCATCTGGGAAGGCTGTCCACAAACAGGTCCCCATGTACTCCTAAAGTAGTGTAACATCGTGTGCTATGGGAATGTTTATACGATTCATATGAAACCCGAAACGGTTAAACCTCCTCAAGCTTAGCTTGAGGTATTTGGAGTTCCATGAGTTTCCGTGACTGGGTCAATCATGGAGGCATGGAATGGAAAATGGAAGCTAGTATCTTACTCAGGGTTTGGGTTTAGAGCTTCGTGTCAGGGAGTCTTCCACGTAGGTTAAGAATGGGGATAGCCTATCCGGGATAGCTGAGGTTGTGTGGCTTATCGGGCTGTTAGTATACTTTCAAAGGGAGCCCACTACTGCTGAATTAAAGAGTATACATTACATGATCTTAGAATCCGAATATGACTTACCCTAGGGATCCAAATAGCCCAATGTAGGTAATATTTACACACTTTAGGGCCCAATGTAGGTATTATTTGTACACTTGGATCCCTAGGGTTAGGGCATATTCCTCGACTCAGATGTGTTGGGTTCTCTGGGTATTAGGTCCCTGACCTTCCAAGAAGGCGTTCTGGCCCGTAGTAATAGGGTTTAGGTTTTAGGGTTTGAGGTTTAGGATTTAGGGTTTAGGTTTAGGGTTTAGGAATAATAGCTATAATAATAGTACTACCAGAACACTAGGGACCACCCCCAAAAAAAATCCCCATAAACCCCTGACCCTACATGTTGCCTGTGGGCGAACCACAGGTCCTGCGCGTACGGATAGTAATAACAGCACTATAGGTAATAATCGCAATAACAATAGTACGAGTAGTAGTACTAATATATAATAGTGAGAATCAAAAGAATAAGCATGGCAACAGCAACAACACATGCTGATTGTTCGGGTAGGCTAGGGACACGGCCTTCCAGTCCCCGGTTTGAAAAATGGATATTTCGGAGCCTGAACCCAAGACCCCTTTAAAGGGTATATCAGCTATAGTCTAAACTCCTTAAAGGGGTGTATATAGGGGAGTAGAATAGGCGGTTATTAATGGGGATACCAGGAGTTTAGTAGATCTTAAACACTAAGCCCTAAGGGAGACATGGGGCTCAAGGTGAAAGATATTCGTTGCAGGTTCAGAAGTTCAGGGTGTTTACAACTTGCTTCTCATTGTAGGTAGAACCTAGCTCTAGCCGTAGTCTGAACTCCTTGGAAAGGGGGGTTATATGGCGGACTACTACAGGGGTTATTCAAGGGCATACTAAAGGTTTAGATTATAGCTCATTGAGGAGTAAGGGATGGAGGATACGTAACGTTGCACGTAGGTTGTATGTATCTGTGGAGCTCCAAGTGGACGCTCGCAGGCAACAAGTTCAAGTAGGCAGTCAGTCGAATCCCTGCCTCTGTACAGGTTCATCAATGGGCGAAGCATTATACTGGCTTCATGCAATGGTTTGACTCTGGACTTGAGGCCTATACGATTGAGCTTCAGAACTGGCAGATGTCCTACAAAAGAAACGGTTATTACAGGGTTTTAAGATAAACCACTGCATACAGACACGCAACTATTTGCTCTTATGGTAGTTTCCATAGAAAGCGGAACACAATGTAGACACCTGAATTGCCATAATGCTTACTACAGGGAGCCCTAAAAGGGTCACCCTAATTTTGGGACACCCTCATGTGCATACGCAACCCTCCACCCTAAACCCTAAACCGTGTATATATATATATATATATATATGGGTTTAGGGTTTGGGGTTTAGGCTTAAGTGCTTGTAACCACATTATCGGACCACTGGTGAGGCAGCTTCCCACGTTGAATGGCGGTATGTTACTCCCGCTGCCAGGTCGACAAGAGTTTTGCGAGGCCCCGACATCTAGCGCTTCTGGTATAGGGTTTAGTGTTTAGGGTATGCCTGAACCCCCCAAAGGTATGTAGAACAGTTGCCTTTTTGGCTATAATTTTGGGTTTTGGGCCACTGCTTTACCAACTTTAGGGCTTATTGTCTAGCCCCTAAATTGTAAACCCTAAACAATAGCAGCAGTCTTAATTCAGAGCTTAAGGTTTCAGGGCTTAGGGTTTATGGTTACTCGAATCCAAACGCAGGAATCGTGAGTTCAGAGACATTGAAAACAAAGACCAATGATTTTCAGAAACCTCCATGTCATACTGTCAGAGATGGTGTAACTTTGTGGCATGCTTTACCCCGTGTACAAAGCAACTTCATTGTGACACGGGGCCCAGGAAACGCAACACACCACAAATCCTGAACACTAGGCCGTATAGATGCAAGAATAGCGGATGAATAGCATCAATCTGTCCTTTCTCTTGGTCAGGCTAAATGAGCAGCTGGAAACTGACCCCTGGGTAGTCAAACTTAGCCATACTTTGAGGCCCATGGGACTTAGTAAGCTCATATAACTGGAGTTCTAACCCTACTTGTAATGTGGGTCACCCCTGCAAGCCCGTGCAGGGGGAATTATAACTAGGGCTATGGGTTTAGGGTTTAGGGTTTAGGGTTTAGGGTATAAGCCCAGTTATAAGTGGTTACTAAGTCCCAGCGGCTTCCAGGTACGTCCCAACCTGAAATGAGAAAGCTATGGTCTGGGAGGCTCTTGAGAGTAGAGCCGCAAACATGGTACCCTCCCAGAACCCAAAACCTTGAACCCTAGACCCTAAAGCAACATGAGCTGGTACAGTTGCATTTAGGCTTTTAGGCTTTCAGGCTTCCAGGGTTCTAGGGTTCTAGGGTTTAAGGGTTTTAGGGTTATAGGGCTTAGGGTTAGAAGTTTTAAGGGTTAAGGGCTTAGGATTTCAGGGTTCAGGGTTTAGCACTGGAAGAGATGCCGTGGAATTAATGGTTTACTGCTTGAGGTTCAGGGTCGGGGTGTAGGTTTCAGGCTGTGGTCTCAGGGTTTTACGGTTTAGGGTTTAGGGTTTCAAGGCGTGGCGCTTAGTGTCAATCTCGGGACACTTCACCAGATCAGGCTGAGTTTGGGGCTTGGGGAATCGATCCAGGTAGTAGTCCCTGCAGAATTCCAGGATAAGAATCCCGAGATAAAAGCCCCCCAAACCCTATGACCCCAAACCAGCTGATCCAGTGTGTCGAGGAGGCTGCCACAGAGCTACCACGTCCCAGACGAAAATCCCCGGAGTTTAGGGTTTAGGATTTAGGGGGTTTAAGGTCCAGATTTATGGCTTAGGGTTTAGGATTGAAGGTTTAGGGCTTGGGATTTAGGGGTAGGGCAATCCTACAGGAACTACTTCAAACAGTTTAGGATAGTTTAAAATTCTCTTTGTATGCTCCTGTAATTTGATCCCCATGCCCCGTAGGTACTCCCATTTATCCCTAGAGGTCCATTTTTTGCCAAGCCCAGGTATGGGGTCTCGAAATTAAGCGCACCTTTTTATGGGGGGGCGTTGGCAAGGGGGTGGGTGTCCCCGTTATGAGAATTGTAGAATTTTGGGTTTCTATGGGAGTCCTACCATATCATGAGAGTATTTACGGACCCAAGCTCTAATGTGTTTGTGCTTGTGTATCCACACGTATAAACACATATCTATCCATATATCTGTGCTTACTCATGCATACGAACATTTCTACCATACGTATTTATATGCTGTACATCTATAAATAAATGCTACCCCCGCCCCCCAAACCTACCTTTTCGCCTTTCTTGAAGGGAGCACATGCTTTTCGACTCAGGACTCCAAGATTTTCCTTTAATTAGGCTTTTGGAAAGTAATCTATAAAGGAAACCCAACCCATTTCCAAAACCCAACGTTCCAGGATTCCACAAATTATCCTTGAATTTGTAATTTGATTTTAAAAGGCATTCATATTATTCGTATAAAGGAAAACCACATCCAAAATCAGAATTCCAGGATTCCAAGATATTCCTTCAATTTTTAATCAGGCTTTGGAGAGTAATTTATAAGGGAAACCAGCTACAAAAACCAAAGTGCCAGGATTCCAATTTGTATTTTGTAATTTGATTTAAAAACAAAAAGCATTCATATAAAGGAAAACCACAAAAACAATTTAAACTTAGATGTTAAAAGAATTTGCATAAAGGAACACCGCCTCCAAGAGAAAAGTCCCTTTATAATTTTGTGTTTGATTGTCAAAGGCCCTCATGAAAAGGAACACCACATAATATATGTATATATACATACATATACATACATATATATATATACATATATATATATATAGTTGTACATGTGGAGAGGTGAGTCTGTCAGCAGAAGCATCCTTAACGCAGGGTCAATTCCTTGATTGTAGGGTCCGGAAAGGTGCAATGAAGACGTGCTTTGTTGCACCCTAGCTCTTGGGGTCCTGTTATACATGTCTGATCCCGTATATAATTTGTGGCTATAGGTCAGACCAAGGAAACATATTTAGGCCCGGGCGCCAGGAGCTAGGATCTCAGAATTTGATAGATGCATACGGTGCACGGATAAGGAATACGAATCTTCTCCTGCGGGGTTGCTGAGGATACGTCGAAAGAGTGTTCTTTTCATGTTGGGTTGACATTGGGCGGCTTCGCATCTTTCAAAGAGGAGATTCGTACTAATCAGTCATATCCCCGCTTCTTTGATTCATGGTCACCTCCTTAATGACCTCAGACCTCCGCAAAGTCAGTATTAGTCTGGGTTGATTTGACCTTTTCAAGAAGATTCTTCTCTCCATTAAATATGACGGCGGGCTAGAGATTTGAGGGAAGGATTCTAGGGTTCGTTATACTTGTACTTAATCCGCCAGAGGGTATGAAGCTGGAAGCTTCAACTGTATGCGAATAAGGAACCTGCATCGGGGTCCTAGCTAATTCAGAGCCAGGTAACAGACATCGTGTTGACATGTATACATAGACCCAAGCCCGATGCCATAGCTGTACACCTGCACTTAGGGTCCAAATGCATCTTTGTAAGGTGCTAGGGAAAAATTTCGGGCACGTTTCCGGCACAACGTTGAGGTTGCGGGGGTCGGGCACCCTAGCCGCTGTTTGGTTTTGAGGTGCTTAGCCGCGTGTCTAGCATCAGGGCGGCGTGAAGCAGTGTCAGGAAGTCATGGTTCCTCTTAACTTTTGAGAAGGCAAGTTCCGTATGGTGGATCCCCGGGGACGTCGGGGTGCAGGACCAAGTCCGAAGGTTCCAGCTACCTGTAAAGTAAATACTCAAGGCAAAAAGCAATTCCAATTTGGGCACGTTAAACCCAGGTAAATGCACTGTACCTGAACCCCAAAAGTAGGCAGAATAATAGCCCCAGACCAAAAAGCTTCTACACATCTTTGGGGTTCAGGTATAGGTACTTGGACCCTTTGGGTAGAGCATATCTCATCCCGGAATGGACAACAATGTCCATCAGCAAGAGACGAGTGCATACAATCGCTTGTGGAGAATCGCTTGCGGAGAAAAACTCGTTTGCAAGAGTTGCGGGGGGCGCATTTATGCTTGAGTCATGTTTGATAAGCTAAGCCTCTGAAACCTATTGTTGTTGAAGTTTATCTTGCATCACCGTACATCCGTTCAATCTTCTCAACTACAATATTTCAGGGGCTTATGTGGTGCAAGATGTTCTTTATCAAGCGTATCAACATTGTGCAAACCGATCAAACCCATACCAGCGCATATGAGCGACGGACTAAAGTTCCGTCTCTGGAAACATGTCTAGCGTCCGTCAAAAGTCCTGGAAATCATGCGTTTAGTTTGTAAAACGAGATGGTCCCCCCCACATAACGAGACCACTTTGTTTTACGCTTTAGCGCAAATTCCTTGGAAAACGAGATGGAAGGGCCAGCCGAAGTGCTGCAAAACGAGATAGTTTCATGTGCTCCCAGCCTAGTAAAACGAGATGGTCCCCCCCAACGTGCGCGGAAGTGTGTAAAACGAGATCAAACGAGATTGCAGAACGAGTATGGGACTTTTGACCAGAGTTTGCATAAGAACTTTTGTCAGCTGCTCATATGTTGATTTTCGCGAAATTGTTGGTCTTCTGTTGAGGCTCCCAAGATCAAGGTTGCAATGTCGGGGATACGGTTGGTACTGCAGATCTTGCATGGCCCTGGATGCCTGGCGATTGTCGTAGTTTCGTATAGTAAGGTCATTCAGGCTTAATTTTATCAACTGAACCCTTAACTCTCCATGACGTATGCACTATGCGAATTCTCAAACTACTGTATTGCCTATACAACTTTGGGAAGGAACCGCCCCCCCCCCCACCCCCACCCCCGAAAATCCTTGCAGATCCGGGAGTCGCAAGGGGCCCCCGTCTTGAAAACCGCCATGTGTGCAAAAGATGGGAACCCTAAACAGCCCTAGACCCTAAACCTTAAAACCCTAAACCTTTTACGGGTTCCTAAACCCCAAACCCTTAACCCTAAACCCAAGGGGGGGGAGCACCTGGGCCCGCCAGAGGCGACTCCAGCTAAAACCCTAAACCCTAAATCAGTACCTGCCTAGATCTTCCTCCTACCCTCTATTAGGGCCTAGGTACCCATTATTAGGGACCATTTTTGGAAATTAGGGTCTAGGGTCGTAAAAGCGAGCAATGATACACCTGTAACAAAGGCCCTAATTTGAGGTTCAAGGCAGTTCGAATGGTAAACCCCATACCATCCCCAGAGGCGCGGAGGCCCCCATAGGCCCCTGGAGACAATTGGAGAAGCTTTCGGGCTACGCCCTCAATTCCCGCCTCAACCCCATCGTCTTCTCGCTTCCGATTTTCAGTAAACATTATCATGTGCCCGCCGCAGCCGGGGCAGGCCCCCAGGGGTGTCCATAGGTGTCAGGGACTTGAGGGTCAGCCTTCAAGGGTTGCGATCCGGGCCTTCAGGGTTCCAAGGGCCTCCAGGGCCTCAGGGGCGTCCAGGTAATTTGCTTGTGATGTCTCACAGCAGGTGGGGGATTTGAAGAAAGCCCAGTTTCAGTGGGTTGCTTGGCGATGTCCACGAGGTTCGTTGACCGCAGGACGTGGAGCCACCCACAGATCCCTGGAAGTGGGGTGGCGCCACCGGCGCATGCATACTCAGCCCTGCGAAGGTAGACGCCCTAAACCCTAAATCCTAAACTCTAAGTCCTAAACCCTAAACCCCAAACCCTGAACCCTAAACCCTGAACCCTAAACCCTAAGCCCTAAACCTTTATATAACCCTGAACCCTACACCCTCAACCCTATCATCCTGTGGGTTATGGGATGATGCCGCCTCAGAAGCCCAAGGATGGTTGGGTCATCAGGGCCACGCGGTTTAGGGGTTTAGTGGTTCAGGGTTTAGGGTTTGGGGGTTTAGGGTTTAGGGTTATAAGTTGCAAGTTATAAGGCAGACTCGTTGGGTTACTTAACCCGAAGCTTCTAAAAAGTACCCAGAAACCCCTATATCCTCCAATCAGGGGCTATTTATACTTATCCGTGTATCATTTAGGGTACATTCCCTGATGAAGCGACATTGGTTTCTAAACCTTAAAATTGAAACATGATCTCTGAAGGCATATTCCCCAATTAAGAGAAAGGGATTTTGGGCTCGCTGGGTAAAGGCACGTCTTGTCAAGACTTACTGGTACATCTGCTAGCCTTCAAGCAGGAACATTTTCGGCCTGCCATTCTGGCTCAGGAAAGTGTTAGAGGGGTTCAGAGAAATCCTTGTACTTAATTTTAGGGTTTACGGTTGAGGCTTTAGAGTCTAGAGAGTTTAGGGTCTTTAGAGTTTAGTGATACTATTATATTATCGTGATTACTATTACGATTAGCATAGTATCATCTAATATGAGTAGTATTATTGCTAAAAAATAATCTGGGGTAGGTTTGAAGACATATCTTTAAGAATTTGTTGCCCTTAATTCCTATATAATCATTATAAAGCCATGAAAACTAGTGTTTATTCTGGGACCCCCCAAACCTACCCTAGTAATTGGGATTTTCGCGAAGCAATCCCTATACTCTTATATGGGGGAGTAGTATAATTATTGGGTTACTAAGGGGATACTAGGAGTTTAGGCTATAGCCGGCTATAGCCCATGTGGCCCCCCAGCAACCTCCTGTAATCCCTGTTTTTTTTTAGGGTTCCTAGGGACCACTTAGGGTTTAGGGCTTAGGGTTTAGGTTTTTTAGGGTTTAGGTTTTAGGGTTTAGGTTTTAGGGTTTAGAATTTAGGTTTTAGTGTTTCGGGTTTAGGGTTCAGGGCTTTTTCCGGACCAACGCCAACTTCCACTGAGAGGCTCCAGCACAGGTCGACGAGAATCTCTCTGTGTCCGAAGCAAGGCTCCAGTTCTACCTTAGGAGGACCCCCCACCCTGTAATAGTGGTATAATTAGAAAAGAGGAGGACCTTAATATAATCCCTGTTATCCCTTATAGTCACTATTACTGGGTGGCGGGTCCACCTAAGTTCTACCACTTTCCTTAAGGGGTCCCGTGTGCAATAGTCAGAATTTGAGAGATTCCTATGCTAGAAATCGCTATTTCGGTTGTGATGATTATTTCGGTTGTGATGAGTACATAAAAGTTGTGTACTTTGGATTCTTAGGGTTTGGATTTGTACAGGGCGGGAATGGAGAAATACTGTACTGTTCGGGTTACTTTCGGCTTGGTTATGGGGTCATAGATGGGTTGTCTGAACGGTTGTCTACTTGAAGGGTAATGGGACTCATGCAGCTGTGATTGTGAATCTGCTTCTGATCCCCGTTTCTGGACTTGTGTAGGTTCCCCCAATTATCAGACGGTTGTGAGCCCAGTTATAAGTAGTTGCTTTGGAAGTAGTAACTATCCAGAACCTTCGATGTCGGTCCTTTTTGGGGTTGTATATTATATTCCCTTACCATTAAGCATATAGAAAACCCAAGAACGAACTACATTGAAGCCCCTGCGTAGTGGCAAGGTAAGAGATCCCAAGAGCCCTGCGCCACCAGTTCTCCTGCGGCAGACAGCGTAAAGGGCACATGCTGAGGGGACTAAGTACGTCTGTTTGTTGCATGTATGTATGTATGTATGTATGTATGTATGTATGTATGTATGTATGTATGTATGTATGTATGTATGTATGTATGTATGTATGTATGTATGTATGTATGTATGTATGTATGTATGTATGTATGTATGTATGTATGTATGTATGTATGTATGTATGTATGTATGTATGTATGTATGTATGTATGTATGTATGTATGTATGTATGTATGTATGTATGTATGTATGTATGTATGTATGTATGTATGTATGTATGTATGTATGTATGTATGTATGTATGTATGTATGTATGTAAAATTGTATCTATGTATGATTGTATCTATGTATGTATGTATGTATGTATGTATGTATGTATGTATGTATGTATGTATGTATGTATGCATGCATGCATGCATGCATGTGTATGCATGTATGCACGTACGCACGTACGCACGTACGTACCTCCCTCCATGTATAGGCAGTAACGTGCTTGACATTTTCACGTTTTGCAACCTTGCCAGTCACAGATGGGTGCAGCACTCTCAAGCTATGGGGACCCACACCTACTCAGTCAGAATTAAACCCTAAACCCTAAACCGAGGAGGTTTCCAACTATTAGGGGTCCACTTCTGGGAATGCTCGTAGGAACCATCATATTGTACCCACTGAGGTATTATTGATACCATTTTGGTTATTGGGGGTTATACAGGGATAATGGAAAGAAAATAGAAGCTACTATATTGTAGTGTTTAGGGTTTTAGGGTTCAATCTCAGAAGACTCAGTACTTTATGTTTCCGCAGTGCAATCGCTCATGTATCGCCCTCAAACAGACCTCAAAAGTATCAGAGATTAGTTGCCTTGCTGTGGCTTTGCTTGAATTGGGCGGTTGCTGCCAAGGGCCTTTGTGTAAGCCTGAATCCTATTGACCCTAGTTCAAGATGGCAGCTCGACGTAAGGTTTTTCAGTTTGGGGCTTGGATGGCTTGCAAAGGGTAGTTTCCCTAAATAAGGGGATCCCAATACCCAAAATGGACACCAACAAATTGCAATCTTTACGATGGGGACCCCCAAAAATATGCACCTAATTGTGGGAAACCCCCATATGGGAAGGATGCTTCATTTTGACTGGGGCTGACTGGTTTAGGGTTTAGGGTTTAGGATTTAGGGTGGGATTGGTTACAAAATCATGTCTTCGAAGCTTGTGGGCATTTATTTATCGGGCCTTGTAGCATTTTGACCGCGGAGGACATTCTGTTAGGCGGAGGTGTATGCTTAGGAAGTTCCCCATGTCGTTTGGACATTTGCTACATACCCCCTAAACCTTAAACACCGAAAAATTAACCCTAAACCCTCGCTTACTTCTTACTTTCTCGGTCCTTGTAGCTGCTAGCATCGTCTAAGAGCCCATAATCTTCCATGTCTTTATTCTTTGCCACTTGTTTCTCCGTTCTAGTAACTTAGATATTCACTTCCTTTATTCCCCGCCTAAGGCCTAGACTACCTGAGTTTCTGTTGCAAATTCTCAGTTTCACTGTCCATGTAATTTTCCATTATGGCAACTTCGTTTCAAGTTCCTAAACGACCGCCCTAACCCAAGCAGCAGCCCAGAAAATCACCCCTAAACCCTAAAACCCAAAGCCCTAAACTCTAAACCCCAAACCCTAAACCCTGAACTCTAAACCCTTAACCGCGTAACCCTCGTCTGAGAAGTCACGGCCTCGGCAGGTCGATGCTGGCTGAGTTTCACCAAAATGGCTACTTCTCGAAGTAGGGCTGAGGAATCAGGGTTTGGAAGACGTTGTTGTTCCGGGTTTAGGGTTTAGGAATCGGAGCCAGGAAGATTTAGGGTTTAGGGTTTAGAGTTTTGGGTCTCCACCATAAGCCCTACCCTTAAGCTGAAGTTTAGCTTCGGTGCCGCTTGTCTCCAAAAAGCTTACCAAACTAGTCGGCATCCCCAAGAAAGGGCTTCAAGACCTGCGCGGCAATTCAAACCAAAAGCAGCCCTCGCTGAAGCACCCTAAACCCTCAACCCTAGCCCTAAATCCCAAACTTAGCTTTCAGTCATTCGCAATCGTTTCACGAGATTTGCTCTGGCTTCGACCTAAAATGGCGCGGCAGCAGTTGAAGTAGGGTTCACGGTTCCCTAAAAAGATTGGTGAGTGAAGATGTTTGGTGTCCCTAAACCCTATAGTTTCCCTTAAGTAGATAGAATGTGGGGTATATGGGGATCTTATTATAATATACCCAAAGCCATATTCTGTCTATTCAAGGGGGACTAGAAACACTAAGCCCTAAACCTTAAACCCTAAACCCCATGAAGATGTTTGGTGTCCCTAGACCCTTACTCACGATGAAAAAATCGTAGGTCATCTGTGTAGTCTGCCTCATACACCCAAGCAGCGACAGTAGAGCAAGGTAAGCTGGCAAGGTCACTTTTGTGCAGGTGTGTGTGTGTGTGGCGGGGGGGAAGGGAGGTTTAGGGTTTGAGCTGTTTGGGTGTTTGGGATGTTCAGGGTGCTTGGGATGTTTACGGTGTTTGCGGTGTTTAGGGTGTTTAGGCGTTGGGGTGTTTAGGGTGTTTAGGCGTTGGTGTTTAGGGGTGCAACAGTGTGTAAGGGCTAGAGGTAGTCAAGTTCCAATATTATTAGTTGGTCATGAGCTATCTTATTCCGTGAGCTAGCTCTATTCGAGCCTTAAACCTCCCCCAAACCCTGTCAACCCCTGAACCCTTAGGCTGGCCCTCATCGAATCTTGAGATGGTAGTTTCCCAAAATTAGGGTACCCCAATTAGACCCTAATACACTAGAGTCCTTATTATAGGGACCCCCAGAAAAGTAACCCTAAGTTTGGGAAACCCTCATATGTCTCTGTGTGTGTGTTTTTGTTTCAAGGGGGCCCTAAACCCTAAACCCCTAAAAAAAGACGTAACACCAAGAATGCCATTAGGACGGAGGGACCCAAAACATGACAGCCATGACGCCCAGGCATCCATACTTGGAGGGTTAGGGGGGACTTGTTATGTCAGTTTAGAGCCCCTATAACCCATTTAGTAACCCTAATTATCCCCCGTATTAACCTGCTTACTAAGTCCCCCGAAACCCTAAACCGTATATGTAGTAGTTTCCATTTTCTTTTCCATTATTACTGAGTCCCCCTGACCTTCCAAGTACTTCCTAGGGTTGTTTAGGGTCTAAGGTTTCAGGGCTTTGGGTTTAAAGGTGTTAGGGCTTTAGGGTTTCAGGTTTTAGGGCTTTAGTGTTTAAGGTTTTAGGGCTTTAGGCTGACTTTAAGGTTTTAGGGCTTTAGGCTTTAAGGTTTTAGGGCTTTGGGGTTTAGGGTTTAGGGCACCTATATCATGATCTACGCCTTTAAGCGCAGATTCCTACTAATGTAATATCACCTTTCACCAGGATAAGAGCTACTAACTGTCAAGAAGCCCTAAACCCTAAACCTTAAATCCTAGGGAAAAAACCATTGAAACCTAAATCCTGAACCGTGGTTGTTGTTGTTACTGGCATGATGGGTTAAGGATCAGCCCTAAGCCCTACATACCAAACTCTGCACCCTAAAGCGCAGGCCCTTCGAGATGACCCAAGCTAGGAAATAGGGTTCAGGGTTGAGGTTTAGGGTTTATTTATTAGTTAGGGGCGGGAGCCCTTCCGAAAACGGAAATTACATTGACAACATACCTCTTCCGAATATCCGACATTTTCGAACTCAGGGAGGAGAATCGGCCGGACCATTGGGGATTGTGAATACGGAATTAGTTTCTGACATCGAATTCTCTGCCGGAGGCTTTTCATCGAAATATGGCAACCATTTATCCTCCGTTTCAGATATCAGTTACCGAGATGGAAACTCAGAACGATTTAGAGGAGATTTAGGAGTTAATCTGGCCGGCTTTGTGGTAAATCTGGATGGCCCAATTTCTGATAAAACCACTTATTTAGTCTCAGCCCGAAGAAGCTATCTCGACCTAATTGCCGATGCTATTGATGCAGGAGGAGCTCCTTCTTTTGCAGATGGCCAGTTTAAACTCACTCATAATCTTGATAAAAAGAACAAGCTTGTTTTCCTGAACATCTACGGCACCAGCTTATTTGAAAACGATATTGAAGAAGCTTTTGATGAAGGCTTCCCGGATGCCATTCGTAATGAAAACACTCAAAATACTACCGGGATAAACTGGCGCCACCTATGGAACTCGGGGTACACCAATACTTCTCTCTCTTATTCATTTAGAGACCAAAGTCAGATACTAACCGATGTACTTACTTCTACTCCTTCTATCGATTTAGATGCCCGCGAAGCAATGGTAGCACTCCGCTCTGTAAGTTATTTCAGGCTTAACTCAGGTCAATCTATTGAACTGGGTGTTGAGGTGCAGGCCGAACAAAACGACTTTGATTACTTCATTGCAGCAGAAAGAAATTTATCTGGTGTAAACCAGCCTGACTTTACCAGGAATGATGAAGTAAATGGAACCTTGAATTCAGCATTTGCTTCTTATTCGATTCAATTAACCGATCGGCTCTCAACTACTCTTGGAGCAAGAGCTACTTATAACTCTTACAATGAAGATCTCAACCTTGCACCGAGAATTAATTCTCGTTACCAGCTTAGTGAGCGTTTAGGCTTTAATGTAGCTGCAGGAATTTATTACCAGGTAATCCCTCGCTATCTGATTTCCCAAAATGACAACCTAGCCGATTTAAAAAGTACACGAGCTGATCATATTATAGCAGGGATTGACTATTTATTATCCGATGACACTAAGCTTACTATCGATGTTTATAACAAAGAATACAGGAATGCCCCTGTTCTTCCGGAAGTAAATTCCGTTGGAGACAGAAGCTACGTGCTGGATGCTTTTTCCCAGTTCTATAATACCCTGGAAGATGATGGACGTGCGTATTCTCGAGGGGTGGAAGTACTGATCCAAAAAAAGCTTGCTGTTGATTTCTATGGGATGGTTTCCGCTTCCTTCTTTAGAACCCGATATGAAGACTATACCGGAGTCTGGCAAGATCGGGAATACGATAATCAGTACTTGTTTAGTGTAATTGGTGGATACAGGCCTAATGACCTATGGGAAGTAAGTGTTCGATGGAGCTTATTGGGAGGACGTGCTTACACCCCTGTTGATCCTGTAGCCTCTGCAAATGGTAATTCTGAAGTATTAGACGTTGCGCGATTTAATGAGGAGCGCTACCCCGCTTACCATTCCTTATACACTCGTGTAGACAGGCGCTTCTTCATGAAGAAAACCAATCTCGTTGTATTCCTGGAAGTTTGGAATGCATATAACCAATCGAATGTAGAAACGGACTTCTGGAATGTTAGAACTCAGCAGGTGGATCGTTCGACGCAGTTTAATCTGTTACCGGTAAGTGGCGTTAAGTTTGAATTCTAGTCCTTTTTTCGGATCATTTTCCCATGGCTCAAGCAAAAAAATACAGACCAGTAGAAATTCCTGACAACTTCAGGAGAATGCTTTTCGGGCTGTGGGTCTTTTTTACCATTACCCTGGGAACAACCAGCACCTGGGTATTTACAAGCCTTGAGGAAACCGGAACAGATATAGGAGCATGGTGGGACGGCTATATTTACGCCTCGATATATGCTGGTATTTTCCTCACCTTTTTTGGATTAACCTGGCGCTGGTTGCTCATCCAATTCCCACTACAGCAATCCAGGGCTTTATTATATCATGCCTTTGCACAGGTATTAAACTCAATTATTGGCTTTGGGCTTGGGTTTATTATCACCGAGAACATCCATGATCTAATGTATGCCAACCAGCATGTCGGAGGAGATAAATCCGGAATAGGCTTAACGGTGATCGCTTTATTCTGTTTAATTGGAATACTACTTACTAACGGACTTTTCTATTCCTCTGCTTATATGCGTAGATCGGTTGAAGCAGAGCGACGCAGAGCAGAATCAGAATTAAGTGCACTTCGAGCCCAGATTAACCCTCATTTTTTATTTAACTCGTTGAATTCCATTGCTGCCTTGATTCGAATTTCTCCATCGGAAGCCGAGTCGGTTACGGAAGACTTAGCAGACGTTTTTCGATACACCTTAAGAGCAAGCGAACATCCCTTAGTTCCGCTAAAGGATGAGTTGGAGATTATCAATCTGTATTTGAATATCGAAAAGGCCAGGTTTAAAGAACGATTGAAGATAAATATCTCGGTTCCTGATCCATTACTTACTGTTCAGGTTCCTGTCCTTACCCTTCAACCGCTTATCGAAAATTCCATCAAACATGGGGTTAGCAAGAAAGAAGGTTCGCACGTGATAACCCTGGAAGTCAGCACACATCAGGAAAAGTTACAACTCAAAGTGAGTGACACAGGGCCCGGGTTCCCACACAACGATTTTCAACGACTTTTAGAAAACGGAACCGGACTTTCAAATGTGTTTAATCGGTTGAAACTGCATTTCAGTGATGACGTTGATGCCGCACTTTCGAACAACTCGTTAATTCTTCGTTTCCCCATCCAGTTCATTGAACAAAAACCTCAACATAAAGAACCTACTCTTTTACAAGATGAACGCCTTTTTAGTTGATGATGAACCTTTAGCGAGAGAACGATTACGTTCTCTTCTTGAACATACTGCTGGATTTGTACAAATCATTGGAGAATCGGGAACCGCTTCAGAAGCTATAGAGCATATCAACACCCTAAAACCTGAAGTTGTTTTCCTGGATATCCAGATGCCCGGGCTTGACGGTTTTGACGTGGTATCTCTCCTTGAAAAACCACTTCCTTATATCGTATTTGTAACTGCATATGATCAGTATGCAATCAAAGCATTTGAAGTTCATGCCCTCGATTATTTAACCAAACCCGTTCGTCTGGAACGTCTTCAGCGTTGCTTAGATCGCTTGAGGGATATTTCTGAATTGAAAAAGGAACAGGCTGGAGCCTTAGAAAAGGCGCTGGAAGACCAAAAAGAAAAACCTCTTCATGTAATTACCGCTAAAAAAGGCCGGGGAATACATGTCCTCAATCTGGATGATATCCTCTATATCGAAGCAACTGAGAAGCTTCTCTATGCTCATACTACCGACAATAAATATCGGGTAGATGGAACTCTGGATCATTTAGAAAAAAGACTTCAGGATGGACGCTTTGTCCGCTCTCACCGCTCTTTCCTGGTGAATGTGAAACATATAACCGAATTAATCCCCTGGTTCTCAGGTACCTATGAACTCAAGCTTTCTAATAATTCCCAGGTAGCTGTATCCAGACGAAGAGTTAAGGAAGTGAAGGCCCAGCTTGGAGCCTGACCAAATCTTCGTTTAAAAAGCGCATCAAGTACTTCCTCAATTTCGTAGGGATTTGAGATGTTCTATTTTTCTATCGTTATTTTGAATCCTTAGTCAGCAACGACAAATCAATGCAATGAGTTTTCTCTCCGTTTTTTTGTTGGTCGGATTATCATACTCTTTATTAATCCTCATTTCGCACCTTAAATCTTTTAAGAAGGGAAATGTTAAAGATCTGACCATTGCGCTACTTATTACTATTCTCTGTATTGAGATTTTTTATGGTGTGGCATATAACATTGGCTTTATTCGGGATTATCCCTTTCTGCTCCGCCTTAATGCGCCAATTATACTTTTAGCTGGTCCTTCGATTTACTTCTTATTCCGCTCCGAATTAGAACCGGAGTTCCGGCTCAAATGGATACATCTTTTACATGTAATACCATCCCTGGCATGTCTCTTTTACTTTATCCCTTTATTTGCTGAGCCTGCACACCTGAAGGTTTTATATATAGAACAAATGTATATCAGTCTAGGCTTTGATTCATCTTTATGGGGAGGTATTCGCCGGATTCAGCAATTCAGCTATCTATTCGTAATCTACTTCACCTTTATAAAATCCTATACATGGAGAGGCCTAAGCCACCTCATGTTCAAGAGTCCTGTTAGCCTTTATGTAGCAAGCTTATTTAGTCTGTTGTGGATAATCAGCTTACTCCGATACTTTTTTGACTTTACATTATTCGCAGGAAATATCGACTTGAGCATACTCAGTATTTGTGTGATAGCCCTTACTATCTATTTGTTCTCATCAAATAATGGGCTCCTAAAAAACAAATACCAACATTCTACCTTATCAGCAGATGAAAAAAATGGTTTGATGACCATAATCAGAACCCATGTTGAAACCGAAAAACTATTTTTAGACCCTTCCCTTTCTCTCCCAGGACTCTCCCAAATTGCTGGTATACCTGTACCAAAAATTTCTCAAACCATTAACCAGGAATTAGGAAGCAACTTCAATGGCTACCTTAACCAATTAAGAATTGAGGAAGCAAAACGAAATTTGCTCTTACCGGAAAATCAACACCTTACAATTGAAGCTATCGCAAAAGATGCCGGATATGGTTCAATTTCCTCTTTCAATGCAAATTTCAAGAAGCTAATTGGAACAAACCCTAGCGAGTACAGAAAAAACAGATTGTGAAAACATTGATGAATTTATAATTCTGGCAATACACTCATAAGCGAATACGCAACCCTCCTGTATTAATTGGTTATACTACTTCCATTAGCTTACGGGACCTATCTGATGAAATACCTTCTTTCTTTTTTTCTCCTCGCGTTGATATCATCTTCATCGTTTGCTCAGATTGATCAAATAAGCTTAGCTGAATTTACCGATTCACTTTTTGCTAATGCTGTTGAGAATCAACTGATTCCTGGCGGGGTTATAGGCTACACTAATAGTTCAGGGACCTTCTTTTTAAAAAGCTATGGGCTTGCTAATGTAGACAAGGAAGCTCCAATTTCCATTGATTCTACCCTCTTTCAATTAGGATCGGTAGGTAAGGTTTTTACAGCTATTGCTGCTTTACAAGAAGTAGAGAAAGGTAGCCTTAATATGCATACAGATGTTAATGCATATTTGAACTCATTCGAAATCGAGAATGCTTTTGACACCAAACTCACATTATTTCATCTGCTCACCCATACAGGAGGTCTTAACGACCGGGTAATTGGATACATGGAGCCTTCGCAAGACGAGATGCAATCGTTGGATATACATCTTAAACAATACATGCCGGGACAGTTTGAAGAGCCCGGACAGTATATTAACTATTCAAATTATGGGTATGCACTAGCAGGGCACTTAGTTGAAACTGCTTCAGGAAAGTTATTTCAGGATTATATCAAGGAATACATATTTACTCCTTTGGGGATGAATAACTCGAGCTATTACCTGCCTGACGATTATTCTTTAGAGCCGGCTTATGCCCGGGGTTATAGATCAGATAACGGGTTTCTTGAAAGGAAATCCTATCCAAGAAGTGCATTGCCAGCTGGAAGTATTATCTCTACTGGTCAGGATATGATGGGCTTTGTACATGCTATACTCACACGGTCCACTCTTCTCGACTCAACTTCCTTCTCTTCCATATATACCCAACAGTTTACGAATAGTGAGTTTTTACTTGGATACACCTTAGGGTTTGAGCAGATCCAGGAAAATGGGTATTCAGGAATTATCAAAGGAGGAGCCGTGCCCGGCTTTCTCTCCTTAATCGCCCTAATACCTGAACAAGACCTCGGGGTTTTTATTAGCGTTAATACCGAAACAGATACTTTCCTGGAGGATTTCTGGGCTAAATTTTTAGAGGAATTTCTGCCTGTTCCTGCTGTGGAAAAAATACCTGACCCCATTCAAATAGAGCCTGGGCTTTATACTGGTGTTTATCGAAACAACAGAATGAACCATCATAGTATTGAGGAGCTGTTTTCTACCTTTTTAGGAAACTTCGAGATTTGGGAAAATTCCAATGGAAACCTCACCGCTTATCATAACAATGCCTTTCAAGAGTATGTACCAGTTACTGATTTAGTATTTCAAAACACCAATGATCCTGATATACATATTGTTTTTCAGCGAGATGATGCAGGCCATATTTCTCGAATGTATCGTAGTGTGAATGTTGCCGGGGTTCAGGTTCCGACTAGCTATACAAAGGCCAAATGGTATGAACGAACTCGATTTTATAACGATGAATATCCAATTGCGTTAACCCTGATCCCCGTTTATTTACTGGCGCCTTTAGCTTGGTTTTTTATTTGGGCTATCCGACTTCGATATCCAGGGTTTTATGCTGAAAAAAAAATCCCCCGACATTATCATATTCCGGCGTTTCTATTCGCAGTACTATTTATGTGGCATATTGTGGGGTTCTTTGTCCCCCTACTGCAAGCAGTTCGGGGCTTCGATATAGCTTTTGGATTACCTGATTACCTATACCTCTATAAATACCTGCACTGGTTCATGGTACTCTTGGTATTAGCTCTATTATACTTCAGTGTTCGCCTTTGGAAAGAAGAAGGGTGGTTGCTAACCAAGATTTATTATTCTCTTTTTACGATCGTAAGCTTTTCCTATATCCTTGTATTATATCGTTGGCACTTTTTGAGTATGGCTCACTAATTTCTAAAAGAACCCATGCTTTGTAAAAAGGCGTTCTGGTTTTTACGAATGTTTAATCGATAGAGAAAACTTAGTATAATGTTATGCTTTGCTAACCAGCTATCTACCAATGCGCCATTTTATTTCTTTATCTATTCTTCTCCTCCTTTCGATTTCAGTATCTGCTCAAACCTATTTCCCGGGAACATGGGGTAATTGGGAAAAGAAGGCACCGGAAGAACTAGGTCTAAATCCTGATTCAATCCAAAGTGCCATTGAATATGCCCAGGCAATGGAAACTTCGAATCCTAGAAATATGGAAATAAACCATTACCAAACCTTTGGTCGTGAACCTTTTGGTAATGGTATCGGTCCATTTAAAGAGCGTGGTGATCAAACCGGAATCATCATTAAAAATGGATACATCATTGCAGAATGGGGAGAACCCTACCGGGTGGATATGACCCATAGCGTAGCTAAGACTATTCTATCAACAACCGTTGGGCTGGCTTATGACAAAGGGTTAATTCGGGATGTACATGATAAGGTAGGGCCATATATGGCTCCTATTCATCTCATGGAGTTTGACGCTAATGAACCAAAAACAGAGGAATTTGGAGAGTCCAAGTTTATCGAGCCCTTTACCGGAGAACATAATTCGAAAATCACCTGGAATCACCTGCTTCGTCAAACTTCAGATTGGGAAGGAAGCTTATTTGGCAAACCTGACTGGGCAGACCGACCGAGCGGAGACCGTTCTACCTGGATGACACGGGAGAGAAATGAACCCGGAACCGTTTTTGAATACAACGATGTCCGTGTGAACTTACTGGCTCTTGCTGCATTAAATGTGTTCAGGGAGCCTCTTCCATCGATATTCAGGGAGCACGTGATGAATAAGATCGGTGGATCGCCTACATGGCGTTGGTATGGATATGAAACCTCATGGGTTGTTATAGATGGACGGCCTATTCAAAGCGTAAGTGGTGGAGGCCACTGGGGCGGTGGAGTATATATTAGTGCCAGAGACCAGGCTCGTTTAGGCTATCTATTGCTTCGAAATGGTGAATGGAATGGTGAGCAAATTATCTCTGAAGAGTGGTTAGAAATGGCCACAACCCCCACCGAAGCTAATCCTGGATACGGGTTTATGAATTTCTTTTTAAATGGAAACCAGGAAGCACTCCCAAGTGCTCCGGCTACTTCTGTCCGACACCTTGGTGCAGGGACCAATATGGTTTATGTGGATCATGAAAATGACCTGGTGATAGTTGCTCGTTGGATTCGGGGCTCAGCTATGGATGGAATTGTTAGAAGAGTGATTAATGCTCATGAATAATCATTAAGTACTCTTAATGTATTTTTTTTCTAATTAGATAAGTACTTAATTCGAAGTACTTTAACCTTGATGAGTAGTACGCAGGGTAAAACGGCCATAGTAGTTGGTGCCACAGGGTTAGTAGGGTCACACCTTCTTCAGCTTTTGCTTTCTGATGAAAGGTATGAGAAAGTATTGGTGTTTCACCGCCGTGCAATAGGTATTACTCATCCAAAACTCACTGAACACACCAGCCGTTTTGACGAAATTAATATTTGGAAGCACCTGATCCAGGGAGATGAGCTTTATTCTGCGCTTGGCACCACGATCAAGAGCGCAGGAAGTAAACGAGCGCAATTCCGTGTAGACTACGACCATCAGTTTAATGTAGCAGAAGCTGCAGCTGCCAATGGCGTTTCATCCTATTGTCTGATTTCCTCGGCAGGAGCTAGCCGAAAGTCAAAGAACTTTTATCTCAATATGAAAGGTCAGCTTGATAAAGCAGTTAAAAAATTGCCCTTCGAGAAAGTCGCCATCCTCCGTCCATCCTTACTTGATGGGAAAAGAAAAGAACAACGCACTACGGAGAGACTTGGAATTTCTGCATTTAATCTAATTTCATTCGTTCCGGGTATTCGCCGATACCGCCCTATTCATGCTCAGCAAGTTGCTCAGGCGATGATTAATGTGTTAAATCAGCCCGATACCAAGACTACGTATGAAGCTGATGAGATTTTTAGGTTATTGAAGTAATCAGATCATCGTTCTCCCTTTTTACAATCCTTTTGAATTGTGATAAGTGAGCTTTAAGACAAAACTTCTTCTTTTAAGCTCCGTTTCACAATTATGAAAAACGCTTTGCTTTGCCTGACACTATTACTTGTGATAAGTAATGACGCCCTTTCTCGTCAATCATCAAAACTGGAATTAACTCTCTCGGCAGAAACCTATTTTGTGGCCAGGGACCAATTTTCCTATTTCGTTTTAACCGAATCTTTTGAAGCACAATACAATCAGGATGCAACTTCTCGCATCCACCCTTCTCTAGGGTTTAGGTATTTTATTACCGATCGCTTCAGTCTTAACTCCGGAATAAGTTTTTATGACTTCGGTCATGAATCGGATCGATTACAAATCAGCAATGGCCCTTCTGTAAGATCTACCCATCGTTATAAGGCGCACTTTATCAGTATTCCTATTGGGGTTGACTTTCGGTTTATTAACAGGAAATTCTTTAGTTATATCGGCACTTCCTTTCTTATGGACATCTATCTTGGTGAAACTTCTGATGAACCTGAGTTTGCTGCTATTGATGGGCTTGACTGGAGAACCTTGAATGCAAGTATCGGAGCTAATCTTGGACTGGGTTACCAGGTCTCAAAAACTTTTGCTTTCAGTATCGAGCCATATACTACTATACCTCTTCACGACTATATGACCGAGGAGGATTCCTTTTCCATTCAGAATATCAGGCCATATCGTATCGGACTTCAATTTGGGGTGAACTATACATTTCAATAAGGCGATATATCACTTACTTTCTTGGCAATCAAAAAAGTAATACGCCCTTATGAAGTCCTCCTTACTCCTGCTTTCTCTGTTCATTACAGTTGATGTAATTGCCCAGGATTACACCCGTTCCATCGAAAAAGCGGACTCTATTGTGCAGGCTTTTGTAGAAAGCACATCATTACCAGGAATGAGTATTTCCGTGTTCTATGAAGATGGAATGGTTTGGTCGAAAGGATATGGATATGCGGATATTGAAAACCAAACTCCCATCAATCCTTCATTAACCAAATTCCGAATAGGTAGTGTATCCAAGTCCCTAACCGCAGCTGGGATGGGAATTCTTATGCAGGAAGGAAAACTTGATGCAAATGATATTATTCAGACCTATGTGCCACACTTTCCAGAGAAAGAATACCCAATCACCGTGAAACAGGTTGCTGGTCATCTGGCGGGAATCCGACACTATCGCGGAAATGAGTACATGAGTAACAAACTATACCGCACAGTGAATGAGGGGCTGGAAATGTTCAAAGACGATCCTCTACTTTTCGAACCCGGCAGCGACTACCATTACTCAAGTTATGGATGGAATTTACTGAGCGCGGTAATTGAAGGTGCGTCGGGAGAAGAATTTCTTCCCTTCATGAAAGAGAACGTATTTGGGCCTAATGGAATGAATAATACCGTCCCGGAGTGGAGCAACCAAGACATTCCAAACCTGACACATTTTTATGTGCTTGGCACTTATGGAAATATGGAGGCTACCCCAGTAGATAACAGCTATAAGTGGGCAGGCGGCGGTTTTGTTGGCACTACTGAAGACCTTATCAGATTTGGAGAAGCAATGCTGGATTATGATTTCATAAATGAATCTGTACAAGAAGAGCTTATGTTTCCGCAGGAAACCAATAATGGACGAAGTACCAACTATGGAATGGGCTGGCGATTTTTTGAAAATAATGGGCGCTTCTGGGTAGGGCACTCAGGGGGCTCCGTTGGAGGTTCTACCATGTTCATGATCAATAAACAAGACCGCTTTATTATTGCTTATGCTATAAATCGTTCAAGTGTTGGGTTTGACAGCCTTCATTTTAAAGTGGCCGAAGCATTTCTTGAATGATTTATGGTTTATAAGGAAATCCTAGCCTTAAAAAAATGCATTATAGAACATGCATTAACCTTTGATATCGTCTCACCAACAAGGTTGGATGTTGATTTCCATTATGATGAGGAAGTGAAAATGTACTTTGAAGATCGCGAATTCATTATTCCTGTTGACAACGAGTATAGTCTTGTAGAACTAAATAGCCCGGTGGTTTTTCTTCATCTAATTTTGGAAGAAGTCGAGTATATAGAAGAATCGAAAGATCTTTATGAATGGGTGGCAAATATGATAGAACTCACCTACGATGAAAAAATCGTTGATCTATATAATGGATTAAAAGAGGTTGCTCCTCAGATAAGAGCTATTGTTGGTGATGAGGTAAAAGCCATTCCGCATTTTGATATCGAATTAAATACCGGGTTAGCTAAAGCGCTAAGGGAGGCTAGTCTAGATGCCTGAGCGAAGATCAAATAGGGTAAGTCATAAATGAAAGCACCCAAACATTGGCTCGACTATGAACTTCTTGATTTTGGTAATGGCCGAAAGCTGGAACGCTTCGGATCTTTAACTGTTGATCGGCCCGAACCAGCGGCTACGAGTAAACCTTCTCTCAATTCTAGGGACTGGCAGCAAGCAAGCCTGTATTTCAAAGAAGAAAAAGGGCAAAAGGGGGCGTGGAGTAATCAGATTGAGGACTTTAGTATTGAATATCCTTTTGGTGAGTCATCGATAAAATTTTTGCTTAGCCAGGGCGCTTTTAAGCATCTTGGGGTTTTCCCTGAACAAGCGGTGAACTGGGAGTTTATCTCGGAAAAATTGAACCTCTTAACTGGTTCCGGGCTCAATCCAAAAGTACTGAACCTTTTTGCCTATACAGGAGGAGCAAGTCTAGCTGCCGCTGTATCTGGGGCAAAAGTCACCCATGTTGATTCCTCGAAAAGCGTGGTAAACTGGGCACGAAAGAATGCTGAATTGAATGGGATTGATTCTATTCGATGGATTGTGGAAGACGCCAGAACTTTTGTAGAAAAATCCATTCGGAGAGGTGATGTCTACCAGGGTATTATCATGGACCCTCCTGTTTTTGGAATGAGTTCAAAGGGGAAGAACTGGAAACTAAACAGGGACCTTTCTGTTCTGATTGAACAGTGCATGAAAATCCTGGACAATGAACATCGTTTTTTTATCCTCAACACCTATTCTCCGCAGCTTCCTAAGAATAAACTGGAACAACTTCTTCGAAAAACTCCCGGTTTCCCAAGTCAATTTGAAAGTACAAGCCTGGGATTAACCTGCACCAGTAATAGCAAACTCCTGCTGGGCAATCTGATCAGGTTTTAAGAAATCATTTAAATAATTCTTCTACCCATCTATGTATTTGATTCTTCCTGTTTTGTTCTTTTCTTAAGCACAAATTCAAAGGAGGAAATATGTTCGAAGGGTTGATACTAATCACCGGTATGGGTGATAGTCCGCAAAATAGTACGGATAGCTGGGCTCAGCTTCTTTTTCCCAATGGGGATTTACAAACGGGGAATGACTTCAAATGGCTACAGGTCAATAATCGCAAAATCTATTTATTCGAAGTTTATTATGACGACCTGAATCAAATGCTTCTTGCGAAATATGAAGGGTTACAGGAGATTTTTGATCTTGCTCCGGATAGCGTTTCCGGGTTTTTAGAAACGCATGTTCACGATGTTATTACCAATGTGTTGGTACCGGACCAAATTAATGCCTCACAGCTTCGTTTCGTTGAACAATACCGCCGAGCTCATGAAGCCATGTACTTTGAAAACGCAAACCCAACTAATTCTAAGTTGGGTGTTTTATCTCATAGTTTGGGGACTTTGGTAGCCTATGAAGGGATTTATAAAGCTATGAGCCTTTCAAATTTTGTTGATCCGATCCCCATGAGTCTTGTTATGGCGGCACCCATGCTGTCTCCTATATGCAAAGTACAATCCCTACTTGGACTAGAGCGATACCTGACTCAAAACAGGTCAATGAAACCCTACCTTACTGACGCCATTGGTAGAAGGGTAACCTGGTTGAAAAAGTGTCTCGCGATCTACAACAAAAAAGACCCGTTTTACCTGATACATAATCCTGATTTTTATGATAGAAACCAGGTGAATAATGATTTAGTGGATGAATACGTCGAGTATGATGAGGGGCCTTCACTCCAGAATTTTAACACCCATTCTCTTGAAGAATCCTACATCCCTAATAACAAGGAGAACATCATAAATACACTTTTAGGAGATTAGATCATGATTTCAAGAATAACAATGCTGTTCGTATTTCTCTTTGTTAACGTCCAGATAACGGTTGGTCAGAACAACTATTCAGAAAATGAGCTTTTGATAATGGCCTACCTTTTTGTGACCCAGGATCAGGCAGTTTCGGAATGGGTCGAAAGTAACGGGATGGGGAACCTGGATAATAATGTTGAGACAGGATTTAATAACCTGACAAATACACTTATGCTTCAGGCCGACTCGATTGCAAATGACAAAGAAATCAATACGGACAATTTCCTCAATAACTACCGTACCTATAATTCGATTCTACCTGACTTGTTTGGTGATGATAACGAAGAGTACTCGACCATAAGTAATGATTATATCAGACCTTTCAGTGAAATCACATTGGGACGATTAAAAGCTGAAAGCGATGACTACTTTAGAAAATTTGAAGTGAAATATGGAAAGAGCAGCGAAAAACTAAACTTTGTAGAAGTTTTTTTAGCTAACACCTTATTCAAAACAAAAGCTCTTGGCGCTGAGATTAATCCACCAAATCCATGGGAACCCATTTTTAGAGTAAAGGCGCTTGCGTACCAGTATTATGCTGGTGAGGATACTCCCATACCCTCATCTCCTACTTATCAAATTGGGTTAACTAAATATTTGTATGCCAATACTTCCATGGCAAAAAAGTTAAATCATATTGGAATAGCTGCTGCGTATCAATACGACCTAACAAACAAGCATAACCTGATTGGGGGTATGCTTCATATTTCTAACTATGATATTGGCGTACTTTTTGACACTGATGACTCTAATAACGTGGTCATAGCCGCAAGCTTCAACATTGATTTATTTAAGAAGAACAAACTCCCCGACTTCTTTAAGAACTAGCTAAAAAAATAGCGATGCCCGGAAACAGGCATCGCTATTAACGATAAATTAGTTTTGTCTCTTTTCGACTTCAACTCGTTCAACCTCTGGAAGATCTTTTGCCTCCATTTCCATAACGGCGCTGTCTAAAAGGGTAATCGACATTTGAGCTGCTTGCTCATGATATTCTGATCCATCCTGTCGAAGAATCTGTAATCTTGAGCTTAAATTTGATACCTGCTCAACAACTTCTACAACCCGTACACCCTTTTCGTTATAAGCTACACGAGCACTTCCTTCAAAAGAACTGTTTTCGTGTAGATACTTATCAATGCTATAGGCTACTGCAGAGTCAGGTACACTGGAATCGAGTTTAATATTCAAGCTATGTAGGGCCACTTCATAAAGTGGGCGCTCTACCTCTTCTTCCATTGGGAATACATTAATCGACTCGAAAGAAAACATGGACTGAAGTTCGTTTCTTTTCTGGGTTGCTTCATCTAAGTCAGCCTCAGGAAGAACCAGTACTATTTCCTTATGGGCTTCACTTTTTCCGGCCTTTGCTTTGGCTTCTTCTGAATCATCTTCTTCCTCATAGATCACATCGTTTAGGATGATCTGATTCATATCAATGCTTCTTGATTTGGAAAGAATTTCCGTGATTTCCGCTCCCTCAGCTTCTACGATTCCAACGATCATATAGCCAAGTTCCTCCTGTTGTTGAACAGGCATACTACAAGCTACAAATACTAGCATTAGCGCCGCAAAAGATGCAGCTATCTTATAAATAGGTCTCATTTTTCTGGGTTTTTTGTGGTTTTGATCTAACCAGCTCCCCAGGTCTTCAAAAGACTGTTCGTGAGTATGTTTCTTAAATTGATTGAGTTCTTCTTTTAAGTTCATAGCATCACCCCATTGAGTTGATTTCTTTGATGATGGTTGAGGTTTCATGGTAAAGATCCTTGTAAGGTTTCTGTTTGCTTAAAGTGATGGACTTAGGTATCACCCTTCCATCTCCTTCTAATTGCTCCATGATTTCCTTCAACTTTTTCCGGGTACGACTTAACCGGGATTTTACTGTCGATTCGCTTTTTTCGTTTTGCAGGTGAGTGATTTCCTGTATTGAAAATCCACCTATCTCGAAAAGCAGCAGGGCTGCCCGTTCTTTTTTACCAAGTTTGGAAAGTGCTCCTATCAAGAGCTGATGATCTTCAAAAAAATCATCTTCGAACACTTGAAAGGCCTCTTTTCCATCCTCAGAAGATAGCGACACAAACCTGTTCCAAAACGGTCGACGAACTGCATCGTAAAAACTCCGGGTAACAATCTGAAATATCCAGCTCCTGAAACTTTTGGTATCACGTAGTGAGCCGATGCGTTCATAAGCTTTCAGCAACGACTGCTGAAGTACATCTTCAGCCTCCGCTTTTGATGAGCCCGAACACAGGGCACGGCAGTAATTCACTACGTCATCGTAGTGAGGTTTCAGTAATTGACTAAATTCAGAATGTGACACAGAATGCATATTGGAATTCATGGTTGCGCGCAATCACCAATAAGACTGAACCAGGTAGCGAAAAGTCGCAGGTGCTAAAAATATTTTTTCTGAGGCTAAATAAATAGGCGTGCTAATTACAGTGAGTTCTCTTTAAAATAGTCAGATGGTGAAGTTCCCATCAGACTTTTAAATGCTTTATTAAATGTCGTCTTCGAGTTAAAGCCTGCTTCCTGAGCCAATCCATAAAAGGTTAAATGCTTCGCCCTCTCAGTTTTTGTTAGTGATATGAATTCCTTAATACGATAGTAGTTTATATACTCAAAGAAGTTCATTCCAATTCGCTCATTAAGTAATCTTGCTAGCTCAGGGTTATTTACTCCAAGTAGTTGAGCCAACTCATCTTTCAAAAGTTTTTGGTTTAAATAGGGTTTCTTATCGAGCATGAGTCCCTCCAGTCGAACTTTCAGCTCTTCCAGATCATCCTCACTCAGTTTAGAACGGCTATACTTTCTTGACTCAGCCGGTAGCATCCTCAATACTTTTGGGGAGACCATAGAATAATAGGTAATGAACAAGATGATAAGCGCCAGGATGATCCAGATATATGGACGGGCATTTCGTTCTATCATTTCATACCCGAATAAACTCGTTATAAATAGAACCAGCCAGACTACCAGACAAATTCCTATGACTATCAAAAAATTGGTTAAAAACCTGGAGTTCGGTTCATAAGAAATTTCATTTTTAATCTCTTTGAGAAACGCCTGTAGTGTTTGAACCGCTAAGCCCCAATAGGTGATGTTTACTATCAGCCCAGCCGCATGGCATGCATAAATCACTCTGCTTAACTCACCCGTTTTGATTCTCTCACTTATGACCGAATCACCCGGAATAATAAAGTACAGCAGTATGAATAATGAATAGGCAAGACCTGGCACATAGTGAACCAGGTCTTTAGGAGAATGAGGAATCCGTTTTAATACTGAGCGAGTAAATAGGAAAATAGTCGGTCCAAACAACAATACGGAGAACTCTGAGAGAGCTATCAATCTAAAGTTTGATTCCCATACTTCCAGACTGTGTAATACTTTACCGGAAAGCCCGATAGCCAGGACCGTTATCAGGGTCGCCATATATCCGCTGATGTACTTTCGCTTTTTGGGCGAGACCAAGTAAATAATTAGGAGAAGAAGACTCTGGAAAAAGCCGAAATAGACTAACTGCTCTAGTATTACCTGCATGAACTACTCAATTCTAAACTGGTGCACATTTTCCAATACATCATATTCTGATATCGGAGTCTTATTCGAAAACTTTTTAAATGCTTGTACATTTTCCCATTCAACTATGATAAACGAATCTGGGTTATAAAAGTATCCTGTTGGAGATTTTCCATTACTTAACTCAAGCACGATTTTTCCACCCGACTCTTCTATGCTGTTCTTCCAGTCTTTAAGAAAGGCAGAATAGTTGTTCCTTTCTTCCTTCCAAAATGCATTGGCTGTGATATGCTTTTCCTCATCTATAAAAAAGGTAAGGTCTTCCTCTATTTCGTAATAGGTCAAGCCAAAATAAGAAAACAGATTGCGGCGCTGATCATGAAAGTCTGGCAATCGCTCAGTTATATCATCGAGAAACCCCTCTCTCTTTTCTATGCTTTCCCATTTCCCAAAAATAAACGTCGATGGAAAACTAGTACCTATAATGAGCTCTCTAATTCCAAAAACCGGCATTAATTCGAAGGAATATTCATACGCTATTGGGAAAGCTGTTTTTCTATAATGATTATACTCTTCGTCTGAGTCGGGTTGTACAGAAGCGAGAATAATATCAAGCACTTCTCCTTTTTTATATTCTATTACGGTGGGCTTATCCTGAGCCTTAGCTTCGGAAATAAGAAAAAAGGCTGCTATTAGTAGTAAGAGTATTTTCATGGTATGGATCATTGAATTGTGATTTACCTGACTAATATCTTTGATAAATCCGAAATTCTACTTCAAACACTGGTACGCATACGGTATATGGACGCAAAGATTTCTTCTATATTCAGATAGACGAACTCCTGAATTACTCTCTATATTTAAACGTCTTTCTACATTTACATTTCGGTTAATGACATCAAAACTTCTTCTTCTTTGGATAGTGCTCTTTGCCACTAATGCTTCAGCCTTTGCTCAATATATATTTACTGCAACGGTTGTGGATCATGAGAATAACGAGCCTGTAGCAGGTGCTACTGTTTATATCGAAGCTCTGAATAAAGGTGAGGTGACAGATCAAAACGGGGAGGTTTTAATCACTGGTATTCCTTCGGGTAGTTATACTATTCAAATCCGTTTTCTTGGGTTCGAAACTGTCACTATAACCAGAACTTTTCCGCTTTCTGAAGAAGAACAGGGGCAGGTCTTTGAGCTTGAACATGGACATGAAGAACATGAGGAAGTCGTCATCAATTCTACCAGAACCAGCAGGACGATAGAAGATATTCCAACCCGGGTTGAGTTTATTGCCGGGGAAGAGCTCGCTGAAAAAGGAAATATGAAGCCCGGAGATATCCGAATGTTGCTAAATGAAAGTACTGGAATTCAAACCTAGCAAACTTCAGCTACCAGCTATAATTCCAGTATACGCATCCAGGGGCTTGATGGAAAATACACGCAGCTTCTTCGGGATGGATTCCCTCTTTACTCCGGGTACTCGGGAGGGTTAAGCCTGATGCAGATCACTCCCCTCGATTTGAAGCAAGTTGAGGTTATTAAAGGCTCCTCTTCCACTTTATATGGTGGTGGCGCTATCGCCGGATTGGTAAATCTGATAACCAAAAGCCCGGAGGATGAACCGGAACTTAGTTTTATGGTTAATGGAACCTCCGCACTTGGACTCGATTTGAGTGGGTTCTATTCCAGAAGAGGGAAAAAACTGGGCACCACCATTTTTACTTCATACAATAAAGGTACCGCTTACGACCCTGCTGATATTGGACTCACTGCGATTCCTGAATTCGAGCGAATTACTATAAACCCTCGGCTCTTCGTGTACATAAATGAAAGCACCGAGATGAATGTAGGCTTCAACCTTATTGCTGAAGACCGGCTTGGCGGAAATATTGATTTTATTGAAGGCAAAGCTGTTGCCAATCCATACTTCGAACAAAATGAGACCCTTCGACTTTCAACCCAGTTCCAGTTAGATCATCTCTTTGATGGAACAAACAGAATGACTCTAAAAAATAGCGTGAATTTTTATGACCGCTCGGTTGATACCCCTGGCTATACTTTTGCCGGCAATCAGTTCTCCTCGTTTAGTGAACTATCCATTAGCTGGATAACCAAAAATATGGACTGGACCTCAGGATTAAATTTGTGGACCGATCATTTTGATCAGGCGCCGGAGAGTGATAGTGAAGATTTTGGGTTTTCGGATATTACGCTTGGTGCATTCATTCAAAACATCTGGAGCTTAAACCAGAATTGGAATCTTGAAACTGGTTTTCGATATGATTATCAAACTGAATACGGTCTATTCCCGCTCCCTCGCTTTTCATTAATGTATGAGCCTTCACCTGTCTTAACCTTTCGATTAGGAGCAGGACTGGGCTATAAAACTCCTACCGTTTTTTCAGAAGATGCAGAACGCTTACAATTCGAAAATATACGGCCTGTTAATCCTGATGACCTGGATGCGGAACGCTCGTTTGGAACGAATTTTGACCTCAACTACCGTTTAGCCATTACCGATAAACTCATTCTTTCGTCCAATGTACTTTTCTTTTATACCCAGGTTCTCGATCCGTTAGTATTAAGTCAGCAAACGGGAAGCTTCGAATTTGTACAGCCTGATGGGTTCATCGATACCAAAGGAGTAGAAGTGAACCTGAAATTCAGCTATGATGATTTGAAGTTATTTATCGGGTACACCAATGCTGATGTTCAACAACACTATGATGGTGAATCAACTACCTTTCCTCTGGTTGCAGAGCACCGATTAAATAATGTCCTGATGTATGAAAAACATGGAGAATTCTGGATTGGCCTTGAGGCCTATTACTTCAGCCCGCAAAAACTAGGAGATGGTAGTACCGGCAAATCATATTGGATAACCGGCTTGATGACTGAAAAGAGAATGGGAAAGCATTTATCCCTCTTCCTCAACTTTGAGAACTTCTTGGATACCCGCCAAACGGACTTCGATACCATATTTTCGGGTACTATCAATAACCCACAGTTCAGGGATATCTATGCCCCAGTAGATGGCTTTGTAATTAATGGCGGGTTTAAATTGAAGTTTAACTGATCAGGAAATACTCGAATACTTCCTGCGATATCATAGCGTTGTTACTTTCAATATGAAAAGGATTATCCCTTTACTTTTTGTACTGGCTGCACAAACTCTTTGCTATGCTCAGGAGACCTATACTTATTCTCAACCCCAGAATCTTGAAGATGGGTGGAGAACAAATAGTTTAAGTTCACAGCAGGTAGACTCAACACTTATATACGCCTTCTTCAATCAGTTTATAAATGAAAAGACTAAAGTTCATAGCATCCTATTAGTAAAAAATGGAGAGCTTATTATTGAAGAGTATTTCGATGGGTACTCCCACTCAAAACAACATGACCTCCGCTCAGTAACGAAAAGTATTCGGTCCATTTTGATGGGAATCGCGATTGATAAGGGCTTTGTTGATGATATAGACGATCCTATTTCAAAATACCTCACACATCCAGTCCCAAAGAAGAACCTGGATGATCGAAAAGAAGACATCTCTATCAAGCACCTGCTAACAATGTCTACCGGGCTCGATTGCAATGACTGGGATAAAAAATCAAAAGGACAAGAGGATAAAGTCTACAAGAAAAGGGATTGGCTTCAATACACCCTAGACCTGCCCATGATAAATGATCCTGGTTCTGTTTCAGCCTACTGCTCAATGGGAGCAATTTTAGTTGCGGAGATAATTGAACGAGCCTCAGACATGGACATCACCGAATTCGCTGAGGAATACCTTTTTACTCCTTTGGGAATTAACAATGTCAGCTGGGGGCATACATCGGAGAAAGAAGTTATTTCTTCTGGAAAGAGACTATATATGACTCCTCGCGATATGGCTAAGATTGGGCAATTGATACTTAATGAAGGAATATGGAATGAAGAGGAAATTGTATCGGCACAATGGATTCAGGAATCCACTACTCCGAAAACTAAAATTACCGGGATCGATTACGGATATTTTTGGTGGAATATTCCCTCTCAGGTAAATGAGCAAATACTGGTATCCAAAACGGCAACTGGTAATGGAGGTCAATACATAATGACCATTCCTGAATTAAATATGGTCGCCGTATTTACGGGAGGCGCTTACAACTCTCAGGAAGACAAGCTTCCCTTTGCGATACTAAACAGGGTTTTTCTTCCAACTTTCTATGGTCAGAAATAGAATTTGTTTAGCTCCTTCAAATGGTGCGATAGGCGGGCTGGTTATTGTGAACTTAGCTGGATTTTTCCTCAAATTTTCTGATCAGGATTTGTTTTTCCTCCTCTGATAATAAATCAATCGCGTCTTCTGCTCCGTGTACTTCCTCAGACCACCAATCATATTTCCCTTCACGCCCATCCGAAGCAGCGATGAAATCAACATAATCCAGGTCACCTGCATCTACAAAAATTTGAACGATGTAACCTTCACAATTGAATCGAACACTCGTGGTGTACTTATCCGCCCAAATGAATGAGGGTTCGAACTCGAAATCATATTTACCTTCAATGATTCCTTTTAAGACCTGAACAGCTTCCTGAGGTGGGATTATTTCTTGTTTATTATCAGCCATCACTTATAATTATACCGCTAACACAAAAGTTGCCAAATAATGTTACGCCATGCAATAATCAGCCATTTTACTTTTACCTTTAGTAAGGAAAGTACTCTTTGTAAATACAAGGAGATTACAATCGCTCAGCCCCTTTAGATAGTACGATACAATCTTGTCTCAACAACTCCTTTTCCTTTTTCTAAAGGAATAGATAAAAGCAGCCTTTCGTCCTGCGCCTTAAAGTTGAACGGAGGAGCAGTAAGGCTAATCCCACTTTGCTGTTTTAACCGTGTACCCTGCCCTGAAATGATATCCAGATTCGGTTCAAATTCACTATCCGGTATATGCTCGGTAAGAATCACATATCTATAGTTCGCCAGCTTTTTTACTATCTGATGTACTTCTTCATTAGATACATGCTGGAGCACTTGCCTAAGTATTACACTATCTCCGCCAGGCAAGTCATCTTTGGCTATGTCCAAACATTGAAACTCTAAATTCTCTGCCTCAAACAACTCTTTATTCCTTTGAATTAGCGCCGGTACGATATCAATAGCCACATACTTTTCTGCATAATGGAAAAGCTGTTTACCTACATTAAAATCCCCGCATCCTAAATCAATTACCGTAATTGGTTCATCGAGTGAATTAAGAAAAGTCGACACTACCTTTATATAAGGCTCAACTAACTCGGATACATGTGAACCTTCCCCTGAATAGAAATCATGAGCCTCCCCTCCCCAAAGATGTTCACTATAAACCTGTGCCATAGCCGCTTTTGTAGGCCAGGGCTTTTTAATTCTCTTCCTTTCCTTGTTTTCTTTACTCATCCTTTTTCTTGAAAACTTCGCTTAAAGTATAGGAGAAATAACTTTCCCATCCATTTCTAAAAAATTGAAACTAATCGTTTTTTCATCAGTACTACTATTAGTTTCAAAAAATAAGAATTGATTCTTCGATTCTTGTTTCATCAACAAATTTAATCCTCAAATGAACAATTCGACTATTCTATTTTCAATCCTATTCTTCATCTTTTTTGCTATTTCTGAGCAAGCACAGGCTCAGATTCAGCCGGAAGCTTTACAGCAAAAAGTTGACTCATTATTGCTCGAAACCGTTTCTGAGTTAACACCAGGCTCTGCTGTTTTGGTAGTAAAAGACAAAGAAATCATCTTAAATAAAGGGTACGGTTTAGCTAACCTGGACTATGACATCCCAATTACGCCCAATACTGTTTTTGACCTGGCATCTGTTGCCAAACAATTCGCCGGATATGCTATTGCATTACTTGCAGAGCAGGGTGTGGTTTCTGAAGAAGACGACATCAGAACATACATCCCTGAATTACCTGATTTTGGTCATACCATTACGATTGGACACTTATTACATCATACCAGCGGAATTAGAGACTGGACAAGCACTTTGCCTCTTTCCGGAAGGGGCTTTGAAGATGTTATCAGTATGGATCATATCCTAAGGATGGCCTATCAACAAGAGAAGTTAAACTTCATTCCTGGCGATGAATTTCGTTACTCGAATACTGGCTACAATCTGCTGGCAGAAATTGTTGAACGAACAACCGGTCAAAGATTTCGGGAGTGGACAGATCAAAACATTTTCCAGCCTTTAAATATGGATCAGACACTCTTTTTGGATGACCATAGTGAAGTGATCAAAAACAGGGCGGTTGGGTACTACAGGACTGATGATGGTTTTCATTATGCACCTAATACACTCACTGCCCTTGGGTCAAGCTCCTTATACTCTACCACCACTGATCTTGCTAATTGGGTTATGCATTTGATGTACCCATCGGATGAAAGAAAAGCGGTCGTAGAACGTATGTTGCAAACTCATCCTTTATCCAATGGGAATAATAACAACTACGCATATGGTATTTCTCAAAACACCTTTAGAGGCACACCATGGATTTCCCATTCAGGGGGCTGGGCTTCTTTTGACACCTACCTTACCATTTTACCCGAAAAAGATCTTGCTATCGTTGTTCTCAGTAACAATAGTGAGAATTCCTTCAATATTGTGGGCCGAATAGCGAGCTACTACGTTCCTAGAGCCCAACAGGAACAGCAACAATCGAGTCAAAATGAGGAATCAGAGGAAAAAGAGAATCTTAGCATTTCTGATAACTTATTGGACTCCTACAAAGGAACCTATAGGCTGGGACAGGGCTGGTATGTTCATTTAACAAAGGAAGATGGTCAACTATGGACCCAAGCCACTCGGGAGGATAAGTATCCGATGTTTGCAGTTTCTGACAGCATGTTCCTAATACCAGCCTATGGAGACAGAACCATGAAATTTCACTCAGATGAAAATGGTAAAATCACGCACCTGGTTTACAACAATATCATCAGTCCTAAAATGAGTGATGAAACCATCGCTTCTTTAAACGACCGCGCTGAATACGAAGGCGAATATGTGAGCGATGAGCTAAACACCTCTTATTCAGTGATGTTTAGAGATGGTGAGCTAAGGCTATGGCACTTCCAAAATGGAGAAACCGGTCTAAGCCAGGCCTGGAAGGATGAGTTCAGGGGCACCTCCTCTTATACAGACCTGGTGGAATTTCGAAGAAATGAAAACGGGGATATTGACGGATTCTATGTCAGTCAGTACCGGGCGAAGAACCAGTTCTTCAAAAAAACGAACCCAAATTAACCCCCATTTCTAAAAATTTGAAACAAATGAAATTTTGACTAGTATTAGTTTCAACTTTTTAGAATTGATGCCATGAAATTACTTACACGAACCGAAGAATACATTTTGTTAGCTGTCTGGAAACTGGGTGATGAAGCCTATAGTATCCCCATCCAGGAAAAGCTTTCTGAAATCACTGAGAAAGAATGGTCGCTTGGTGGAATTTACATGCCCCTTGAGCGACTGGAGAAAAGAGGTTATCTCTCCTCTTCCCTTTCCGATTCTACTCCCGAAAGAGGTGGAAGACATAAACGCATTTACGCATTAACCCGGGATGGCAAAACCGCCCTTCGCCATGCTTATGAAGTTCAGCAAAGCATGTGGAGCGGTGTCCCTCAATTAATGTTTGGAGTAAAATAAAATGTCGTTCCGCCCTCCCAAATTAGCTGAGAAGATCTTGAGCAGACTTCAGTATGATGATGTCTGGAAAACGACATTGGGGGATTTTGAGGAATACTACACTTACCTGGCTTCCAAAAAGGGAAAGAAAAAAGCGGACGCCTGGTACTGGAAACAAGTGCTGAGGTACGCCCCATCGAAAGCCTTACACAAACTCTATTGGACTATAGAAATGTTTTATAATTACCTGAAGATGTCTTTCCGGAGACTTAGAACAAATAAGAGCTATTCATTTATCAATATATCCGGATTGGCGATTGGGCTGGCGAGCTTTCTCCTCATCGGGCTTTTTGTGCAGCATGAGCTGAGTTATGACAAACATTTTGAAGATTCAGATCGCATCTACAGAATTGTTAAGGAGAATGCAGATAGTCACCAGGGCACCAATCTGTTTGCTGTTACACCAATGCCTCTTCACAGTGCGTTGAAGGAAAACTTTCCTCATTTTGAGCATACAGCCTATGTAAGTCCTTTTACCGGATTACTTAAGAATGGAGACGATTCTTTCTTTGAAAATGGATTGCATGCCGGAGGTGAGTTTTTTGAGACTTTCAGCTATACCTGGTTGCATGGCAACCCCGAAACAGCCCTTAACGACCCTGCTGCGATCATTCTAACCCGATCATTGGCGGAGAAATTATTCGGCAATAAAAACCCTGTCGGCGAAGCACTGGAAATCATCCCGGAATACGAAACTGAAGTTAGTGTAATGTTGATTACGGGGGTTATTGAAGACCTGCCTAGAACTTCACAATTATACTTCAGCTATGTCGCCAACGAGAAATCCAGTACCTGGCATGAAGGAAACGCGGATTATTGGGATAGTAATGGCTATTTCACCTATGTCAAACTGAGCGAAAACTCTGACCTGAATGACGAATTGCTTGCTGACATTAATGAATACTATAATGCTCAGATGTCGGAACTCGGTTACTATAAAAATGACCCTTCCAAGTTGCCCTCGCTTATTTTTCAGCCACTTACAGATGTTCATTTAAAGTCTTCAAACATCAATCACAACTCAGGCATGATTCTTGGAAATGTTAATTATATATATACCCTGCTCTTAATTGGGATCATCATTCTTCTTATCGCCTGTGTGAATTATATGAACCTGGCCACCGCCCGTGCGGTCATGAGATCAAAAGAGATAGGTGTTCGAAAGGTAATCGGGGCATTACGATCTAATTTAATTCTTCAATTCAGCTCAGAAGCTGTATTACTTTCTTTATTGAGTATTTCTTTTGCACTACTGCTGGTCTGGTTCTTTTTAGAGCCATTCAGTTCACTTGTGAATAGATCCATTGGGCATGAGCTATTTACAACCCCGGGGTTCTGGTTAGCCGCCTTAGGTATCAGTTTTTTAGTTGGAATCATATCAGGAAGCTACCCGGCATTGTATCTGTCTTCGCTTAAGCCTTCGAGTATTTTCAAGGGTCATTCCAAAGGAGGTAAGAAAAGCTCTTTCATGAGAAATGCTCTTGTTACTGGTCAGTTTGCAGTTACGACCACCCTGATTATTTGCTCTATTGTCATATTCAAACAGATGGACTATATCCGAACTACCGATGTTGGGTATACCCGTGATCAAATCCTGACTGTGAATCTGAAGGATGATAATTTTGGCCAATACTATGATGCAGTAGCTCAAAAACTGAAAACTAATCCTAATATCCTTTCTGTTTCATCTAGTAATCACCTTCCAATGGATGTTCGGGGTAGCACCACTGGGGTAAACTGGGAAGGTCGTGAAGAACGAGTAAAATTCTACCGCCACAATGTGCATTATGATTACCTCGAAATGATGGAAATCGATCTCGTGGCAGGGCGGTACTTTTCCAGAGACTTTTCTACCGATGAAACCAATGCTTTCATTCTCAATGAGTCGGCAGTAAAAGGCATGGGTTTTACTCCTGAGGAAGTTCTAGGCAAGAAGCTTGTTATGTGGCAACGTGAGGGTGATGTAATCGGTGTGGTTAAAGACTTCAGTTTCCTATCCTTTCGATTAGAGCAGGCAGCTGTGATGATTGGGTTTAACAGATCGATTGATTATGACTACCTGACGATCAAAGTTCGGCCTGAAAACCTACAGGAAACGGTAAGCTTTGTTGAGGCTGCCGTTAAAGAAGCCAGTCCCGATTTCCCTTTTGAGTATGCTTTTTTGGATGACGCCTTTGACAATATGTACAAAGCAGATCTTAATCTTGGAATGCTGCTTAATGCCTTTACTATCCTTGCCCTGTTCATAGCCTCCATTGGGTTGTTTGGACTCGCTTCTTTTATGATGGAGCAACGAGCAAAGGAAATAGGAATTCGGAAAGTACTAGGGGCCAACCTGGTTCAGATTCTTACGGTGGTGAACAAAGATTTTATGAAACTCATTATCCTGAGCTTTGTTATTGCTCTTCCGGTCGGATGGTACGCAATGAATACATGGCTTGAGGATTTTGCTTATAAAATCGAACTGGGGCCCTCCATTTTTGTTGGTGCTGTTTTGATAGCTATTGGAGTTGCGGCTCTCACCGTGAGTTATAAGTCCATCAAAACTGCTCTCGCGAATCCTGTAAACAGTCTTAAATCAGAATAATGACCCATAAGCCACCAAAATTAGCTGAGAAAATCCTGACCAGACTTCAGTACGATGATGTTTGGAAGACTACATTGGGGGATTTCGAAGAATACTACGCTTACCTCATTTCGAAAGATGGGAAGAAAAAAGCTGATGCCTGGTACTGGAGACAAGTTATTCAGTACGCTCCTTCTAAACTCATTCATAAAGCCTATTGGTCTATAGCTATGTTCAAAAATTACCTCAAAATTGCTTTCCGAAACTTAAATAAGCAGAAAAGCTATTCTTTTGTAAATATCGTTGGGCTTACTATTGGTCTTGCCTGTTTTCTAGTCATCGGCTTTTTCATTCAGTACGAGCTCAACTACGACACTTTTCATGCCAACAGTGACCGGACTTATCGAATTGTTGAGCAACAGCCACAAAACTCATACCTGGGCTCTAACTGGTTTGCTTTGACGGCCACACCAATGGCTGTAACTATGAAAGAAGAATATCCGGAAGTTGAATCTGCCGCTTATTTTACTTCTTCCAGAACCATTCTTAGGGCCAATGATCATAGCCTGATTGAATGGGGTGTAGCAGCTGATGGAGATTTCTCGGATATATTCACCTATACCTGGTATATGGGGAATAACCAAACTGCTTTAAATGATCCACTTTCCATTGTACTTACTCAAAGCCTTGCGGAAAAACTTTTCGGAGCTGAAAATCCTATGGGGAAAACTATTCAACAGGTATATCCCAACGGAAGCGAAGTTGATAAAACAGTAACCGGGGTAGTAGCTGATCCCCCAAAGAATTCTCATTTTGGATTTCAGTATATCGTCAACGATCAAACCACTCCCTACTACGAATACAATCTCAATGAATGGGGAAACAGTAATGTTTATACCTTTATTACTTTAAGAGAAGGAGCTTCTTCTGCTGATTTTTCCGATAAACTATCTGACTTTGCTAAAAAATATACCGGAGCTTCAGGATATTACTCTGATAACCCTGAAGGATTACCTAATTATGCAATCCAGCCACTGGAAGACATTCACCTTAGCTCCTCTCATTTAAACTTTAATCCTTCCGAGCCGGGAGATGTTAAGAGCATCTACATGTTTGCTGCCATCGCATTCATCATCTTGTTGATTGCATGCGTGAACTATATGAACCTTTCAACGGCCAGATCTCTTACTCGTGCCAAAGAGGTGGGAGTACGAAAAGTGATCGGAGCCTACCAGTCGAACCTGGTTATGCAGTTCCTGTCAGAAGCCGTGGTGATTTCTCTTCTTGGTATTATAGGCGCCATTATTCTTGTGGGTTTATCGATTCCCATTTTTGATGATTTATTTAATCGTGAGTTAACCAACCAATTCTTTTTCCAATGGGAATTCTGGGTTCTTTCACTTGCTTTAAGTCTCATCGTTGGTGTGATTGCAGGAAGCTATCCCGCCTTTTATATGTCGAAGCTCAAACCCATACTCATCTTAAAGAGTCATGTTAAGGGGGGAAAAGGGAATTCACTTGTCAGGAATTTACTCGTGATTGGCCAATTTAGCATCACGGCCGTACTCCTTGTTAGCTCCATTGTGGTATATCAACAGCTGAACTTCCTTCGAACTACGGAAACAGGATTAAACAGGGATCAGGTTATTACCATACCAAACCGAGATCCTGAACTTTGGAATCAGTTTGAAACCGTGCAAGCTGGGCTATTGAAAATCCCTGGAGTTGAACAAGTCTCCTCTTCTCAGTTTGACCCTATTTTTATGAGTAGCCAAACTACCGGAACAGATTGGGAAGGAAAGCAGGAAGATGAAGAGCTAAGCATCTATGTTTCTCCCGTTGGATTTGATTTCGTTGAGATGTTGGATATTCAAATCGTTCAGGGAAGATCATTCAGTCCTGATCTATATAAAGAAACTGAGAGAGATTACCTGCTTAATGAAGCGGCGATCGGGGAACTTGGCTGGACCAAAGAGGAAGCAATTGGCAAATCCTTTTCAGTCTGGGGAAACCAGGGAACCGTTGTGGGTATTGTAGATGATTTTAACTTCCAGTCTTTAGATCAATTAGTAGCCCCTCTGGCCATTATGCTTACTCCTCAAAGTAACCAACGCTATGTACTGTTTAAATCTAGTAGTAGTGATATCCAGGCTACACTGGCAGGAGTAGAAGAAGTTATAAAGAAGTTCGCCCCTGGTTACCCATACTCATATTCATTCCTGGAAGAAAGTTATATGAGGTTATATAGAGACGAGCAGCGCCTGGGCTCCTTATTCAATTACTTTTCAATACTTGCTCTGTTCATTGCTTGTATGGGGCTCTTTGGCTTAGCCACCTATATCTCAGAGCAAAGAACAAAGGAAATTGGTATCCGAAAAGTATTAGGTGCTAGTGTGCCGCAAATTCTTGGCTTACTTAACAAGGATTTCTTAAAGCTAGTAAGCATAAGCTTTTTGATTTCTATACCTGTTTCGTGGTACATAACTAACCTGTGGCTGGAAGATTTCGCATTCCGCGTAGAGCTTGGCCCTCTAATCTTCCTCTTCGCCGGGTTAATTGTATTTGGCATTGCTCTGTTAACCGTGAGTTTCAATTCCATAAAAACGGCTCTTTCTAACCCTATAGATAGTCTTAAGTCGGAATAATGGATCACAAACCTCCAAAATTAGCTGAGAAGGTTCTTACCAAACTTCAATACGATGATGTCTGGAAAACCACGCTCGGCGATTTTGAAGAATACCATGCCTATCTCGCCCAAAAGAAAGGCATAAGAGCTGCCAATTGGTGGTACTGGAAGCAGGTCTTTCGATACGCTCCTTCAAAAATCATTCACTCCTCTTACTGGACCTTAGATATGTTTAGAAATTACCTTAAAGTCGCCACACGAAACATCCTCAAGTACAGGGGCTATTCGTTCATTAACATTTTAGGACTGGCTATCGGCCTAGCAAGCTTTGTGCTTATTGGGATGTTCGTAGTTCACGAAATGAGCTACGACCGACAACATGAGGATTCGGACAGACTTTACAGGGTAATTCGAAATGCGCCGCATGAGTTTTACCTGGGCACTAGTTGGTATGCCGTAAACCCAACCCCTCTTTCTTTGGCTTTGGATAATGAGTTTCCGGGAATAGAAGCCGCAACTGTACTAGATATCCGGCAGTCATTGCTTAGTACTAAAAACCAACCCTTTTTTGAGGATGGTTTGTTTACGAGCCAAAGCTACTTTGAATTCTTTTCTTACCGCTGGTTGTCTGGAAATCCATCTACTTCTCTTGAGAACCCAAATTCTATTGTGCTTACCCAGTCCTTGGCGGAGAAATATTTTGGGGAGACGAATCCAATGGGCGAAGCAATTCTGTTTACTTATTATAACGAAGAACCATTTCTCAGAACGGTAACAGGAGTTATTGAAGATGTACCTTCCAATACCCATCTCCAGTTTGATTTTGTAGCTCCCATGAACTCCTTGCCGGGTTATGAAAGGGAAAGCACTTTTTGGCTGAATAATAATACCTACTCCTATGTAAAAATTGATGGGACCGTTTCTCCTGAAGATTTAGAAGAACGAATTAAAGCGATGTCAGACCCCCAGCTTTTGACCTCTGACTATTACTCTTCCAACCCTGAAAACCTTCCTCTCTACCACTTACAGCCCTTAAAGGATGTGTACCTAAAATCAAGCCAGATTAACTTCAACCCGGGAAAGATAAGTAGTGCCCGATATGTATATATGCTTTCCGGAATCGCGATCATCATTCTTATTATTGCCTGTATCAATTACATGAATTTGGCAACCGCACGTTCAATGAACCGGGCCAAAGAAATTGGAGTGCGAAAGGTAAATGGTGCTTTTCAGTCTAATCTTATTATGCAATTCGCGGCTGAAGCATTGGTCTTTTCCCTGGCTGGATTATTCCTAGCGCTGGTCATTGTAATCACTCTTTTCCCAACTCTCTCAGCTTCTTTAGGGCAATCTATTTCCCTACAACTTTTTAATACCCCTTTATTCTGGGCACTATTCATTGGTATCGGAGTAATGGTTGGATTGGTATCAGGAAGCTATCCTGCTTTATATATGTCTGGACTTTCTCCAATTGGAGTATTTAAGAAGACTATAAAAGGAGGATCTACAAATCGGCGAATGAGGAACTTACTTGTCGTTGGCCAATTCGCCATTACTAACATCCTCATTCTTTCATCCGTTGTCATCTTTCAACAGCTTAATTACATCCAGTCAAAAGATGCTGGTTTTAACCGCGATCAAGTTGTAACCATTGAGATCACAGATCCGGAAGTAATGCCACGATTTGATGTTCTTCAACAATCTTTCTCCTCCAATCCAAACATTCTCTCTATTTCAACAGGTTCGCATCTCCCTACAAAAATTAACAGCCAAACCAGTGGCATCAATTGGGAAGGAAAACCGGAAGACCTTGACCTGGATACCTTCAATGGAATCATTAATACTAATTATCTCGAAATGCTGGACGTGGAAATGATTGCGGGGAGATATTTCGACGCAGACATGGATCCGGATACAGCTAATCACTTCATCATCAATGAGTCCTTAGCCAGAAGTATTGGTTGGACACCGGAAGAAGCTGTAGACAAAGATTTTATTCTGTGGCGCCGGGACGGAAGAATAGTGGGTGTAGTTCAGGATTTCAATTTCATGAGCTATCACTCCAGTATTGCCCCTCTGTTGCTTAGGTATGCACCAATCGAACGGCATTCTAAGATCATGCTTAAGATATCTCCCGAGAATATGCAGGAAACCCTGAGTTTTGTAGAAGACGAACTGAAGGCCATTTCTCCTGATTTCCCTTTCATCTATACATTCCTGGATGATGCTTTTAATAATCAATACAAAACAGAATTGACCCTTGGCAAAATGTTCAACTATTTCACCTTACTCGCTCTTTTTATAGCCTGCATGGGATTATTTGGACTGGCCTCTTTCATGATGGAACAACGGTCAAAAGAAATTGGGATTCGAAAAGTGCTTGGAGCCAATTTGCTTCAAATCATTACTCTATTAAATCAGGATTTCATCAAGCTGGTAGGAATAAGCCTTGCGGTTTCCATTCCATTAGGATGGTTTTTGGCAAATAACTGGCTTAAAGATTTCGCATACCGAATTGACCTTGGACCTATGATTTTCATTTCCACGGCAGCTATCGCTCTGGGAGTGGCCTTGCTTACCGTTAGTATTAAATCATTCAAAACTGCTACAGCAAACCCTATTGACAGCCTTAAATCGGAATAATTTAAGCAGAAGCTTATCTGAGAGTGTTTACTTATTAGTGCTTTTCACTTAGGTTATCCCCGTCTAGGTCAGGACTCATTTAAACCATTGTATTATGAGTTCTAAAACAAAAATGCTTCTCAAGGTAACATCTATTGTTCTCGTTGTATTGATGATCTTAATTCGCCTGGATTTCGTTTATATCCCCGCTATCTCAGATTATATTTTTTGGATATTAGTAGGTGCCTTTGTGCTGCTACTCACAAGCACCAAATAGTAGGTTCACCGGACATTTCATTGCGAAAATGGCTTTAAAGCTGAACGATTGATGTCTATGTAAGCATTTACATAAGAATCTATGTGATCTCTTATGTATTATCTTGCTTCAATCGTCGGATTCAGCTTTAAAACTATGAAAAAACTATTCATTACAAGCCTTTTTACGCTTACTGCTTATTCATCAACATTTGCTCAGGTAGACAAAATTGAACCTCCATTTTGGTGGGCCAATATGCCCGTGCAAGAGCTGCAAATACAGCTTTATGGTGAAGAACTAGGGCATTACCGAGCCAGCCTCGATTACCCTGGTGTAATCATACACAAGCAACTGGCTGTTGATTCTCCTAACTACTTATTTCTGTATCTCGAAGTATCTCCCGAGGCCAAACCAGGGGAAATGGAGATCGTTTTACGAAATGGTAATGAAAGCACCACCATCAACTATCAGCTTAAAACGCGAGAGCCACTGGATGGGAGAAACCAGGGTTTTGATTCTGGTGATTTAATATATCTCATGATGCCAGATCGGTTTGCAAATGGCAATCCTGACAATGACTCTATTGAAGGCATGATTGAATCGGCAGATCGTTCAGATCCTGAGAGAAGACAGGGTGGCGATATTGCTGGAGTAGTTGAACATCTCGATTACATAAAAGACCTCGGGATGACCGCTATTTGGTTTACTCCCATTTTTGAAAACGATATGAGTGTTGAATACGGAGGCTATCATGGCTATGCAGCTACTGACTTATATCGGGTAGACCGGCGATTCGGGAGTAATGAAGAATACAAGGCGTTGATCGATGAAGTTCATAAGAACGACATGAAGGTAATCATGGACATGATTCACAATCATATTGGTGATAAGCACTGGTGGATGTCGGATCTGCCAACCAAAGACTGGGTGCATAGCTGGGAAAAATATGGTCAAACCAATTACAGGGGACCTGTTGCTTCCGATCCATATGCCTCAGAACACGATTCTAATCGTCTACTGAATGGATGGTTTGTTCGGGAAATGCCTGATTTAAATCAAAACAATGAACTGTTAGCTGATTATTTAATTCAAAACACCATTTGGTGGATCGAATATTCCGGAATCGATGGTATTCGAATGGACACCTATGTATTTCCTGATAAAGATTACATGGCTCGATGGTCAAAAGAAGTACTTACTGCTTACCCAAATTTCAATATTGTTGGGGAAGCATGGCTCAATTTCCCCGGACCAGAGGCATTCTGGCAATATGACAAAGAGGGAACCGATGATGGCTATAATTCCCACCTTCCAAGTGTTACCGATTTCCCATTAGCACAAGCTGTTGATGCTGCATTGAATGAGGGTTTTGGCTGGGATAATGGGGTAGCCCGAATCTGGAATATTCTTACCAATGATTTCCTCTATACCGACCCAATGAAGAATGTGATCTTTTTAGACAATCACGATATGGATCGTATTTATGAGCGTGTCAGAAAGAATGAAGATCATTTTAAAATGGCTTACACCTTCTTACTCACTACCCGGGGAATCCCACAGGTGTATTATGGTACCGAGTTGATGATGGAACATGAGTTCCGCGGTGGTGATGATGAGTACCGACGACCGAATATGCCCGGTGGATGGGAAGGTGATTCCAGAAGCGTGTTTACTGAGGAAGGAAGAACAGACAAAGAAAATGAGATTATTGATTTTGTAAGCCATCTAGGAAAATGGCGTCAAAACTCTGATGCAGCCAAATATGGCCGTCTTCTGCATTTTGTTCCTGTAAATGGGATATATATATATTTCCGTATCCATGAAAACCAAACCATCATGGTGGTTATGAATTCTAATGAGGAAGAGGTTACTATCCCTCGAAACGTACTGGATGAGGTACTAGATAAGTTCCAGACTGGTACTAATATCTTTACCAACTCAAACATAGACCTTTCCAAAGATTTCAAGGTTGATGGAAAAGTAACCTGGGTTTGGGAGCTTGAATAGGAAGTAAGAATATTGATTGAGGAATAAAGAAGTAGGAAAGGGTCTTCTTACTTCTTAACTCACTGTTCTTTACTCTTACTTCTTTACCCTCTTAACAGATTTGATCTGTAAGCCACATAGGCGGTTAGAACCATACAGATTGCAATAAATAGAAAGCCCCCGAAAAGCTCAAACTGCTCCACAATCATGCCGACCAAGGGTTGAGAAACCATACCACCCACATAACCCAGAGTGGCCACGGATGTTAAGGCAATGGCTCCTTCCCTTCCTGCCGCACTAAATACCATCGGAAAGTTTAGGGCTGCTCCAGCGCCGGCTAGAAAAACCCCCATAGTAGCTATAATCATATTAGGGGCATAAAGAGCTATTACTATTCCAATTGCTCCGGATAGTGAGCCTACAACCAGTAGCTTCTTGGGGCCAAATCTGTTCTTTAATCGATCTCCGAGAATCCGCATTAGTAATAAGGCTCCTGCGAATGTGGTATAACCAATTGGAGCATATTCATGAGAGACATTTAAATGATCAGTAAAAAATAAACCCACCCAATTATTAATAGACCCTTCAATTGACGCCCCTAAAAAACAAATAATACCTAAGGCTACTAAGCCACCTTTTGGTAATGAGTATTTTGTTCGTTTTGCATCAGGATGAGGTGCGTCCTCAGGTAAAAAGCGATAGATCGCTCCCAAAATTATCAGGATAAGTATGGATATCCCCAGGAAATGCGCGAATACCGGAACATCTAATCGCGCCATCAAAGTACCTATTAATGCCCCTCCAAGGTTTCCAAAGCCAAACCAGGAATGAATTTTCCCCATGTGCGAGGTGCCCGATTCCATTTCGACTTTGGCCCCCAATGCATTTACTGAAATGTTAAATGCGCTTGATACTGCGCCAATCAACATCAACAAAAGGCCCAGGGCGATCCAGTTACTCATTACTGCTATAGGAACCAACGTAAAGGCAACCATCAGTCCTGACCATAGCACCACCTTCGTGGCACCAAATCGATTTATACCAGCAGCAACGATGGGCATCATAACTATAGTCCCTGATCCTCTCAGCAGGAGGGCGTACCCTAAAGTAGCCGCAGTCAACACAGCCAAATCTCTTACATCCGGAACCCTGGATGCCCAGCTTGAAAAAGCCAGTCCCAGTATCGAAAGGGCTGCGCAAACAGCATACAGTTCTTTTTTAAGCTTTTTTTCCCTCTCGGAAAGTAGGGAGGGTGAACTAGATTGGGGCATGAAGATACATCCGTAGTGAGCATCAAAAATACGGGTAAATCCTTGCAATCCAACTTTGTTTTAGGCTATGTTCTTAGCCTAAATTTTCCTGCCTAAGATGCACATGACCCAATTAGTGATATTTGATTTGGACGGGGTTCTTCTCGATTCGGAATCCCTATATAAACAAACCAATATTGCTTTATTCAAGAAATTAGGGACGGACATTACAGACGAGGAGTATAATTCTTTCATTGGGATTTCAGGGGATAAAATGTGGGGATATATAAAAAAGAAAGCAGACCTAAAACAGAGTATTTCTGAATTACGGGCTATCGAGCGAGAAGCAAAATATGATGGCCTTTTTAAGAACCATCTTAGTCCTAATCCCGGGCTGTTTGAGCTTTTGGATTATATCGCTTCAAAAAATATTCCCTGTGCAATTGCTTCTTCTGGTCTGATGAAGAACATTGCTCTTATCCTGGAAAAGCTAAATGTCCGGTCTTATTTCAAGCACATAGTGAGTGGTGAAATGCCTGGTAAAGGTAAGCCCGACCCCGAAATCTTTTTGCTCGCTGCAGATCATTTTGGAGCAACGGCTGATCAATGTTTGGTTATAGAGGACTCAACAAACGGAACTACTGCAGCAAAAGCAGCAGAAATGACTTGTGTTGGATATATAAACCCAGGCTCTGGAAACCAGGACTTATCTAACGCAGATTTGGTCATCTCGTCACTAACTGATCAGCGATTGTTACAGCTAATTTGATACTGGAGTACCGCCCTCCATTTTTCGCTCGGCCAGAAGCACCTGTAAGTCATCAAGCTCGTCTTGTGAGATGAGCTCTGACTCTAATTTGAGCTCTTTCTTTATCAGTTGATTGCGTTCAGGTCCCAGAGCAAAGAACATTTTTAGTTGCTCCAGTTCGTTCGTGAAATAGTTGTAGGTAAATTTATCTTTAAACGACGCTCCATCTATCAGCTCCTCAAAATCTTCCAAAAGAGTTGCTGAACTCCCTCTTAACAACTGATCTACCTGAACTCCCACCTGGTCACTGATACGAATATTGAATCGCATAGGGGTTATTCTTTTTAGCAACTGGCTCGGTAGAAAATGGGCGTGGTTTACATCCGTATCCAAAACAAACAAAAGCTTTAGTAAAGCTCCCAATCCTCTCCGCACTCTTAAATGCCCTTTAAAGCAACCGTAACACTTTGGATAATCTTTTAATTGGCGCATTGATAATCGAAACTCTCGCTTATTCCCTCTCCTGGTCGTGGAGATGTAGTAATAGGTTTCAGGTTTTTTGTTTGCCACATTGAATGGGGGGCGAAGAGATCGAATCAATAAGTTCTCTAGCAAGATTGCATCCGTTTCTGACTTACATACCTCAAAACCAATGCGATGTAATTGTGCAATCATCCGCTGTGTCTTTTTCGATTTTGAATATCGATAGGAAGACAAGCGGTTATGCAAATCTTTCGCTTTGCCCACATAAAGCACCTCATCCTTTCCGTCATACATGGTGTATACACCTGGTTGATGAGGCGGGCGCTCTTTAAGTGCCGAGTTTACTCGTTCCTTTTGAGTTTGCGATATGGGCAGGAAAAGATCGAGGGTCAATGCTAAAACTCGGCTCCTATTACAAGACCTATTATTCTTTGCTTTACTTCTCTTTGTCTGGAAGAGCGGTAGTTAAAATACGTTTTGGCATACATGAATTCATAATTATATCCCAGTGCAAAGTGTAAACCCGGGATCGCCTTTAAATCTTCGTCAAACTTTTCATCACCGGTCTCTCCTAATTTGCCAGTAACACTCAATCCTGCTTCTAAAAATGTAGCATTATCAATTGCTCCAAATTTATATCCATACCAAACTTTACCCGTTAAGAAACCGAAATTATCAATGTTATCTTCACTTGAAGAATAGTTGATATAGTCTAGAGAAAAATTCGTAGAACCTCTTTCGAGGTTTTCAGAAGAAATAATTTTTACCAAAAAGCCAATGCTAATTCCATCAAAAACAATTGTTTTAGAATCTCTTCCAAACATTAGCCTTATGGGCTTATAATTAAGTTCGTTCCTCTCGTAGCCTAGATATGGACTTATCTTAAATTTCGTACTTTTCTTGGTATCCAGATATGTGGGCTTACCCAGTCCCAGCATTGATTGACAATCAATAATAAACCCTTCAAAACTAGACTCACTATACCTTAGCTCATCAGTAACCAGGTTTACACATTCAGGATATGCCTCTCTTAACTGAACTTGATATAAACGTTCGTTTCTTCTGGCCACTATTCTCCTGTTATTCCGAACTACATAGTATTGATTAGAAATCAGTTCTTCCAATCCCTCTTCAGTAGAAATAAAAAAATGCTGTCTCGAATCCCTCAGGAAATAAAGAGGTATAGGCCCATCAACCAAAACCCTTAGAAATACATGTTTTGTTATGCTGAAAGGAGCTGGACTGCCCAGGCCTGAAACCCTTAGCGGTGTTTGGTCTATATCTACTAATGCAGAAATATAACGCTCACCTGCAACTTGAAAATAAAGTAAGTCCATTGGGTTATAGAACTCTTGTTCCGCGTCCTCTCTCCTTTTGAAATATAATTCGACAGGAGATGCGGTCCAATCCTGGAAATCGATCAGGCCCTTTAGGGTATCGCCGCTGGTTGTAACAATTATCCCTTCTACAAAGTTAGTTTGTGCCCTAACATTAGTTTGTAGAAGGGTTATTAAACACACCAAAAAAGGAATGATTTGTCTGTAATTTCTCCTCATTACTACTATGATTCTTTGTTTTTAAAGATCTATTCCCGCTGTTAGCATCAGTATGCGTTGTCGTATAACTTTCCCCAATTTTCCCTTGTATTCATACCTGCTTTTTATAAAAAACCTGTCGTATTGAGCTCCCAGCCCTACAAAGTAGGATGGTGTAAACTTCGTTTCATCATCAAATTCTTCTAACCCAGAACTACCTACTCGTAGTGATAATGGCAGGCCGATTTCAACAAGGCCTGTAAATCTTTTCGGAGATAAATATGCTACATAACTTGGACTAAATGCTATAAATCCAAAACTTTCAAAGTCATCATCATCTTGAGCTTTATAATGCGAATAGTCAAGGCCCAGAATAAATGCTCTCTTTTTTTGTGCCCTAGTTCGTTCAATCTTTAATGCGCCACCTATTTTGAATCCAGATACAGAGCTTGTTATCACAAGGTCAGGAGCCAAATCACTATCCCATTTTGGAATCAGGTATCTAAGGGTGTTGTATTCACTTCCAGCATAAAAGTGCCTTTTAAGAGATGTCTCTACTTTTTGATATTCATAGGGTATACTCAATGATACTTCAAGCCCATAATTGACAGCACATCTGGTCATGAAATTTCTTAGCGACGACTCTTTATAAGAAACTCTTTTAATATTAAGATTAGAACAAGCGGGATATTCTTCTTCTAACAAGATCTGGTAAAGAAACTCGTTTCTGGTTACAACAATTCTTCGATTTTTACGGATGACAACGTATTGATTAGAAATCAATTCCATCAACCCTGAATCGCTTTTGATAAAATAATGGGGCCTGAAATCATAGTAATAGTAAAGGGGCATCTCGCCGCCAACAACCTCTCTTAAAAAAACCTGCTTTTCTGCTGTGAAAGGAGAAAAGTATCCACTAGATGTAATCTCCAGAGGTGTTTGATCAACTTCCACCAGTCTTGAAATAAACCTGCCTTCACCATGTTTAAATGATCGGACATCTACGACCCAATATTCTTCTATGGAAGATCCTCTCCTTAAAAAGACTTTGTTATTAGAGCTATTTTTTTCTTCAAAACTGACCTGGCCTTTTACTGTATCCCCATTTGCAGTTACAATAAACCCCTCTTTGAAGTTACTTTGACCAAATGAAAACCCAGATAACAACAGCGAAAGGGTACAAATGTAAAGGGCCTTTAGGAAAGTTTTTTGTAGTGCCACGTAGTTCTGAATTAAGATGATGCAAAAAGAAAAGAGCTGTCTATATAGTAATTTTAAAACCTATAAAAGGACAGCTCTTCCCTAAAAAGTTAGGCGTGTATTTAATCTATCTCAAAATCCACATAATAGACCGTATTCCCCCAAATGAGGTTGAGGCGGCCTTCATCGCCACTTCCTTCAACAGTGATTGTAAAGGCTTCTGTGCTTTCCTCTTTTGAAAGAACCGACATCGGAATTCTACCTAAGTCACGAGCTTCATCATAAGTTCGTCCGTTCTGTCCGGTTTGTTTGTTGATGATGAAGGTTCCGCCATCTGCTTCAGGAATAGTGAACATCGTATACTCTCCTGCTGGTACGTTAAGCGAGCCAATGGTTAAATCAGAAGATGTAGAAAAGTGAGCCGCGCGGTTAGCTCCCGTTCTCCAGCGCTGCCCGAAAGGAACAATACCACCGAATAAATCTCTTCCCCTTCGCAAAGGAGAACCATAGGACACCTTAAAGTTTGTCGAACCAATGCTAAACTCTTCTTCCACTGCGCCAGATAGAGAACCGAATGATTTTCCCTGACTATCTAATTCTTTGAATCGTTCAGCAACCTCCTCGATATCTACGGCCGCGACTCTTTCTACTAAAAGCTTCCGAGTTGTTTGGGCTGCATCAAGCATCCTGAGCTTTCCGCCAGCATTCACTTCTACGTCCATAACTCCTCTCGATGGATGTCTTATAGTTCTTGTATCGCCGCCAAGATTTGCAATTACATAATCCCTAATACTATTTCCAGAAATCATATTCTGCAAAAGCGTATCTCCTCCGACCTGTTCTGCTTGTTGAAGAGCCAAATCAAATGGCCAGTGAGTCATCTCAATAAAAGGAAGCGCGCCTTCCTCATACAGAGTTGTAAAGCTTCTCTCACTTCCTGCCCGGGTAATGTAGTTAGTTACCAGAGAATCCCCCTGCCGAACAATAGAACGATTGAAGGTTCTCTCTCCGGAAAACCCGTTTTCATCCAAATAACGCGTTTCAAAAAATTCTTTTACTCCACCAAATTCATCCTGAACGAGTTTGTATTCAGTGAGTGTTGTCTGTGGCACTCTTACCACTACCCTTGCTTCCAAACCATCTTCGGTTTTAGTGAAGGTTTCGACGGCTACGGTATCAGTTCCGAGCAAAGTTATAAAAGACCCCTCCGTTTCGGTGTTTTGTGCACTACACCCGGCAATAAGGAGAACGATAATAATAGAGAATGTTGGTCCTTTCATGATTTTTCTAGTAGTTGTTTAAGGTGATTAGAGTTTACAGGCTTGGAGATGAAATCGGATACCTTGTCATCCCACTCAACTTTATACAAGGTGTGATCGCTATGATCTATTCTGGCGCTGATCACAAAAATCTCGATCTCTTTCCCTAATTGTTGTCTTGTTTGTTCAAACTGTTTTAAAAATTCCCACCCATTCATTTCCGGCATATCAATATCCAGCAGAATGAAATCGGGCATGGACTCACCATTAGCTGCCATCTCGGTTAATCCTTCTAATGCTTCTTTCCCATTTTCATAGGTAGATACATTATCCTCAGGCAACAGGTTTTTTAGAATCTTCTTTATCCCAAAGGTATATACCTTATCATCATCAATTATACAGATGCTTCTTTTATTCATCGTCATTTCAAGCGTATTTTAAATGTAGTTCCCAGTCCAGGTTCACTTTGCACTTCTATTGAGCCACCCATTGACTCAACCTGGTTTTTTGTAATAAAAAGTCCTATCCCTTTTGCGTTTTCGTTACCATGAAAAGTCTTATACATCCCAAAAAGTTTTTCACCATGGCGATTAAGATCGATGCCTAGACCATTATCACTAACTTCTAAGTAAAAACTTCCCTTCTGTTCCCATGCTTTTATAGAAATTAATGGAGGCACTTCTGGTTTTCGGTACTTAATTGCATTGGAGATCAGGTTTAGCACAATACTTTCCAGATAAGCTGAATTGTATTCGAAAATGAGACCACCAGGAATCTGCTCGTCAAATTTCACATTATTGGAAAGAATATCCGTAATCAAAACCTGCTTCGTCTTTTCAACGAACTCTCTCAGATCAACCTGATTGAGTTGTCCTACCGTTTTTTGTTGCTGATCCACAATCTCATTCAAATCAGCGATCGACTCGTTCAGGCGCTCAGAGGCTGTTTCTAAATATCCGAGGATTTCTTCTTTTTCACTTTCTGATTCTTCCGGATCGTACAGGCTAAGTAACATGGAAATATTTCCTGCATGATTCCTCAGATTATGGGAAACGATATGGGCAAAGTTCCTTAGCCTTTGATTCTGCTGGGTAATGATGTCCAGCGTTGTATCCAATTCCTCTTCCTTTCTCTTTCTTTCCGTGATATCAGTCACAATAGTAAGTACTGCCTCTTCTCTGGAGTCAATTTGTTTGAACGGCAGCTTTATGGTTTGATGCCAATAGGTTTCCCCATTCGGTTTTTCCGTAACGATCTCAGGAATAAAGCGCATCTCCTGGCTTGCAATTACTTTAAGGTCTTCTTCCAGAAACAAGTTCGCTCGTTTTTCAGGCACTCCAAGTTCAAGATCTGTTTTACCTAAAAACTCTTCTCTTGGGGTCTCAAAGAATTCACATGCTGAATCATTTACCATGATATACCTGCCCTGCTTGTTCTTTACAAAAATCAGGTTAGGAATCTGGTTCAGTACCGACTGAAATTGCATTCTCAGTCTCTCATTAATCTTGGCAACCTTCTTGATATCAGTTATATCAGTAATAAAGCCTGGGGAAAGAATGCTTCCATCTTCCTGTAATTCCGGAGTAGCCCTTCCTTTTACCCATCGTTCTCCTTTTTCTGGATGATGAATCCGGTATTCGCAATCCCATTTGGATACTTCCTTCACCGATTTTGCAATGGACTGTAGTACCCGAACAATATCATCCCGATGCACTTTTCTCATCAGGGGTTTGAATGAGTTATTCAGCATTTCAGGTCCCATATCAAACATATCCCTTATACCGCTACTCACAAATGGAAAACTAACTTTTCCATCTTTATCCACCTTATGCAAGTACAGAAAGCCTGGAGCCAGTTCTGATAACTTTGAAAACCGTTCATTCTGCTCCTCCAGCTCCGCTTCTAATAACCTGGAGTTAGTTACATCACGGGTAATGCCAAAAGTCCCGATTATACTGCCTTTATTATCATAGAGCAGTTGCTTGCTGGTTGATGTCCATCGCACCTCTTTTGAGCCAAGAAATACTTCTTTCTCTATTTGATGATAAATGGGCTGCTTGGTTCTGAGAATTTCCTGTTCATCGTCAAACGCCTTTTGGGCATGCTCTTCTTCAAAGAAATCGAAATCTGTTTTACCTATGGCTTCTCTTGGGTGATCTAAGCCAAACTTCCTCGCACAGGTATCATTGATACGAATAAACCGACTCTCCTTATCTTTGAAGAAAATACTTTCGTTCAGGTTGTCCATCAAACGATAAAAGAAAAGGGCGTCCTGTGGGGCAAGCTGCTTTTTTGCAGAGCCTTTCTTCTTCGATTTGATATGGCCAGACATTAAGGTGGGATTCCCGTCTTCCTCCCAGCAAACCACTTCCCCTACCCATTCAAGCACCTGCTCTGTACCATTTTTATCATGATACACTGTCTCACAATGAAAGGGAATTTCTCCTTTTGATTCTACATGAGTTTGCAGTGCATATTGAAAGCTGTTCAGCTCCTCCTCTCTAAACAGGGACTTGGCAAAATCAAACTGAACCGTTTTTTGTGTAGTAATGCCAAAAAGAGCCTTTAAAGAATCACTGGCGTGAATCTCCCCGGTTTGAATATTCCAGGACCAAAAGGATTTCTCCAGGCTCATTATTAGTTAGTTAAATTAGAAACTGAATAGAGAAAAAGTTAGATCTGATCGAAAATACTGGTCTACAAGGCATTCTCAAATTTTTGAAATCTTTTTTATCATATTAACTGATCAGCAAACACCATAAATGGCATCATTTCAGGACAAGATTGTATTAGTTACCGGCGGAGCCCGAGGAATCGGCTACCTGATGGGAAAAAAGGCACTCCAAAAAGGGGGGCGACACCTCATTTTATGGGATGTGGATGAAAACAAGCTTCAACAGGCAAAGGATGACCTTTCTCGGTCAGGTTTTTCGGTCTCAACCCAAATAGTTGACGTCTCTAATTCGGACCGGGTTGAACAAGCGGCGAAGGAAGTGCTTACTCAGCACGGGCATATTGATATCCTTTTCAACAATGCAGGGGTAGTAGTAGGAAAATCATTTCATAAACATTCTTCTAAAGACATCGATCATACTATTGATATCAATGTGAAAGGCCTGATGTATGTAGCCAACCAGTTCTTGCCTGTGATGATGGAACGCAATTCCGGGCACATTGTAAGCATCACTTCAGCAGTAGGACTCACCCCCAATCCAGGTATGGTGGTCTATGCATCTAGTAAGTGGGCGGCCGTTGGCTGGGCCGAATCATTGCGTTTAGAAATGAAAAACTCCCACCCAGGAATTAAATTCCTAAATGTGATGCCAAGCTATGTTGATACCGGGATGTTTTCTGGTGTGAAAGCCCCTCTTCTCATGCCTCTTCTGGACCCAGAGAAAATCACAGATAAAATTATGTCTTCGGTTGAGGCAAATCGAATCCATCTCAAGGCACCGTTTATGGTGAAAACCACCTTATTCTTCCGGGGGCTACTACCAACCTGGTTATATGATTTCGTAGCAGGACGAATATTTAAGGTCTATGAATCAATGAACACTTTTAAAGGGCATTCCAATGAATAACTATTCAGGCCTCCTTGATCTTCAGCGGCAGAACTTTTTGTCTAATGAAACGAAGTCACTTTCCTTCAGAAAGAAACAGCTGAATACCCTCAAAACCATGCTGAAGGAAAATGAACAAGCATTTTTTGAAGCGGTTCACAAAGATCTAAGGAAGTCTCCTTTTGAGACCTATGGTTGGGAAGTAGGGCTAGTTATTAATGAAGTAAACTATGCAATTAAGAATCTTCACAAATGGGTGAAGCCCAAGCGGGTCCCTTCCTCTCTCGTTAATTTTCCTTCCGAAAATTATATCCTCAAAGAGCCTTATGGATGCACCCTCATTATTTCTCCATGGAACTACCCGGTTCAGCTTTGTTTACTTCCTTTGGTGGGTGCATTAGCTGCTGGGAATACCGCCGTGTTAAAACCTTCGGAGCTCACTCCACATACCGCCGAACTTCTTTCAACTCTGATTGGCGATTACTTCTCCCCCGATACTGTATCGGTTTGTACTGGTGGAGTAGAAGTGAGTCAGGCCTTGCTCGATTTGAATTTTGACTACATCTTCTTCACCGGAAGCACTCGGGTAGGTAAAATCGTAATGCAAAAAGCAGCCGATCGGTTGATCCCTGTTACTCTAGAGCTTGGAGGCAAAAGTCCTTGTATTGTAGACGAAACAGCAGATATTGCCATATCAGCAAAACGAATAGCATGGGGTAAGTTTGCTAACGCGGGCCAAACCTGTATCACTTCTGATTACCTTCTGATTCACCCTTCGATAAAAGATGAATTTCTCGTGGAGCTGGTTTCAGCCATACATTCTCTATATGGCGAAAACCCAGAAACTTCGGAAGATTACCCGCGCATTGTAAATGACGCTCATTTTGAACGACTTTCTTCTTTGTTAGACAATGGAAAGCTGATTTATGGTGGACAAACTAATCCCGAAACCAAATATATCGCCCCTACTATTTTAGACAATATCACCTGGGATGACCCAGTGATGAAAGATGAAATCTTTGGACCTATTCTTCCGGTGCTCACTTATTCCAATCTGGAAGACGCCGTTACTCAAATCCGGAAAGCTCCAAGACCTTTGGCCTGTTATATCTTTACCAACAGCGATGAAACAGAGCGCTACATTTTGGAACACGTGACTTTTGGCGGGGGAGCCATCAATGATACTGTTGCTCAATATGCAAACCATCACTTAAGCTTTGGTGGAGTAGGTGCCAGTGGATTTGGATCCTATCACGGCAAAGCCAGCTTTGATTCTTTTACTCATCAGAAGAGCATTATGAAAAAGAATTTCCTTTTGGATATCCCGGTTCGTTATGCTCCTTATAACGGAAAGATGAAATGGCTTAAAACCATTTTTCGATGAGGATTCCCACTTCCTTTAAAGCTATTCTATCCTCAGAAAAAGATGGATCAATAGTACCCCAGCTTTCGGAAGTGCCTTACTCCGAGCTACCGGAACATGAGGTAATCATCAGGGTTCATTTTTCTTCTCTCAATTATAAGGATGGGCTTTCCGCTTCAGGGAGAAACCGGGTAACCAAAAGCTATCCCCACATTCCAGGTATTGATGCCGCTGGGATAGTCCTCGAAGATACCTCAGGCACTTACCAGCCTGGTGATTCAATTGTCATTAATGGCAGAGACCTGGGAACCAACACCCGGGGTGGCTTTGGAGAGATTATCCGGGTTCCGGCTGATTGGATAGTGCCCAAACCGGATGGATTTTCCTTTGAACATGCTATGGCTTTTGGAACCGCAGGCTTTACCGCCATGTATGGGATCAAGCGATTGCAACGGGAACTCATCACTCCTGAAAGTGGACCGGTATTAGTGACTGGGGCGACCGGAGGAGTTGGTTCTTTTGCGGTATTGGGATTAGCTCAACTGGGCTATGAAGTAGTTGCTGTTTCCCGAAAAGAAGAAGCGAAAGATTTCCTGACTCAACTAGGAGCGTCACAAATACTTACACCAGATGAGGTATTAACCGATAGCCCTTCACCCCTTCTATCTCGTAAATGGGCCGGAGCAATAGACACCGTAGGTGGAGCCTTGCTGGATGTTATCCTCCGTCAGATGTACAGCAAAGGAGCTATTGCCTGTTGTGGAAACGTGCTGAGCAACAACCTCGAAACCAGCATCTTTCCCTTTATTCTGAGAGGAGTGTCTTTGTTAGGGATTGATTCGGCCTTTTGTGAACAGCCGTTGAGAAAAGAGATATGGAAAGAAGCCGCTCAGCTTCCATTTGATCAATTGCCAGAGGGCTTTTATAAAATCGTGGATAAAGAGGGAATGCTAAACGAAATCCCGGAAATATTAGATGGCAAGCTTCAGGGAAGAGTGGTGCTACAGCACTAATAGTCGTAGTGAGGAACCTTATTTTTACAAGAAACTACTTTTTCTAATGCCTGCTTAAGGTCTTCAATCAATAGAGGTTTAAGTAAAAAGCTAATTCGATCTTCACTCCTGACTTGCTCCAGGGCCTTCGCGTCCGACTCACCAGAAAGCAAAATGATAGGAATGTTATTTCCTTCTGCTCTTACTTTTTCAATAACCTCAGTTCCTTTGAGTGGCCCGTCCAGGTGAATGTCTGAAATCAGAACATCCGGGTTAAGAGATTTGATTTGCTCAAGGGCAACTTCACCATTGTTGGTTGTAGCAACTACATGATGTCCCAACTCCTCAATCATACGCTTTTCCAGCATACACAATACAGCATCGTCTTCGACGATTAATACCTTCGCTTTGTCAACAATCATTACTAAAAACCTACTTTAAAAAAACCTAACCCTAAAATATTAGAGATTTTTAATGATTCAAAGTTTTTTATTTGGGACCGATGATAGAACTAAACTCTATCTACTCTTCTCTTTAACTACTCTGAGAATGGGTATTTCGCCTGTTCCTTTGGTCAGCTTAAACCCATTTCTTTTTAATTCTGCAGAAAAGGTCTTGGTGTCGAAGGTATCCCATTCCAGTGTAATATTATAGTATACATTGTCATTAAGCCCCGTTTCGTCTAATACAGGTGTATTTACATAATTAGCGATGTACCTGCTCAAGTCACGTATTTCGACCGCCTTTCCAATAAACCTGTTTCCGTTTATCGCGATTTTCTTTGAAGTAGCCTCGCTATTTACCAGGGGTAGCTCATCTGTTGGATCTATATCCTGAAGAAACATCACTTCCCCTGTTTTATATGCGTCCACTATTCTCACACCAAGAGCTTTTTTTATTTCTCTTTGGGCGATCTCATATATCTGATCTTCCTTTTCCGGAGCTACTTCAACATAAAATGTAAAGCGTCCGTCAAGATTGGTTCGGGATTTATCTATCATAGATGCCGGAAAGCCCTGAAATTCTACCTGCCTTAACAGCTGAGCCTGAAATATTTCCAAGAAGATGGCCTCCAGAAATAAATTGTTGAACTCGAATTTTTTGAAGCCATTGTCGCTAGGCCATTTTAGAAAGCTGGATCTGGATTGTTCGGGGTTATAATTAGTCAGGTATACCAGAAAGTCGCTTCCTACATTTGAGTATAACCGCTCTGCGATACGGCCATCAGCATCTATTTCTTCCTCCCTGGGTAACTCCAACGGCTGACCGTTGATTAACTGCTCAATGGTAGTATGAGTAATGTTTTTCGGGTTTGTCATTCCCTGAACTACCCCATGCCTGTCAACAAGAATGGAATACGGCAAGGTCTCATAAAAAAAGGTCTCTCTGTGATTTGGAGCCTGTACCATAAGTGCTTCCGGCTCCTTCTTTTCTATAAACCGGTTTATGACCTCTATGCTTTCTTCCGATATAGCAATAACCTCTATTTCATCTCCAAAATCCTTTTTCAAAGAACTCAAATGGTCCATTGCAGGGATGCACGGACCACACCATGTTGCCCAAAACTCTAGAATAAATGGCTTTCCTTTAAGACTGTTAGTTGACAATTCGCGATCCGTATTCAGAACCTCATCAAAAGTAAAAGAAGGGACAGGGTCTCCTACTTGAAATTGCTGAGATACTGTTAACTGAGTTAACGCTAATACCCATATGAGGGATAAGAAAACTACCTTTTTCATATATGTAATTGAATGGATTTGTTATTCAACACATATGAATGTATTCCCTTAAGTAACTGAAAGACAAATACTTTACCTGGATTTATCAATCTTGACAAATTCTTAACATCCTCAACACCAAACAGGTAAAAACAAAAAGCCTCACCGAAAAATCGATGAGGCTTTACTTGTGGTGGGACCGGGCGGAATTGAACCGCCGACACACGGATTTTCAGTCCGTTGCTCTACCAACTGAGCTACAGTCCCTCCGAAAGGGCGACAAAGATAGCTCCTTTCTCGTCTAGATACAATACAAAGGATTGAGATTGTTTAATTAAGATAAGTGAATATCCTTCAGCCTCATCTGAAGGGTGCGACGACCGTTCCAGAAGTTTTCTTCCAATACATAAGCGATATCAAACTTCTCTCCACCGCGTATGGAGGGCAGATATTCGTGCATGTTAAAACCTATTGTATCAAACACGCCGGTTCCGTTTTGCTTTACCTTCATCTTTAAGTGACCATTACCCACCACAGTAGGAATGCCAACCACCTGTACCTCTTCTGAAACAAAAACAGGTCGTAAGTTAGACGGGCCAAAGGGCTTGAACTGGGATAGAAGTTTCCAGAATTTCATATCGATCTCTGAAAAGTTAAGCTTTGAATCTATAGATAGCTCTGGTTCAAAAGTAGATTCTGATAAGCCCTGGTAAGCAATTTGGTTAATTCTGCGCCGGAATTCGGGCAGGTTTTTTTCTTCGAGGGTTAGTCCAGCAGCGTATTCATGGCCTCCGTATTGCTCCAGTAAATCCTCACACTGTTTCATGGCATTATAGATATTAAAGCCCTTAATGCTTCGTGCTGAGCCTTTAACCTTTCCTTCCACATTACTCAACATAATAGCCGGGCGATGAAACATATCTACCAGCCGGGATGCCACGATGCCTATTACTCCAAGATGCCAGTCTTCTTTATACAACACTAAGGTAGAAATCTCATCCATATCCAATACATCATGGATTTGGTTGAGAGCCTCCTCCATGGTTAGGGTATCTTTGTCTCTTCTCTTCAGATTGATGGACTCCAGCTCCATGGCCAGGTTTCGTGCTTCGGTATAAGAGTCAGCAACCATTAATTTTACAGCCGCGCTGGCATCTCCCATTCTTCCTGCTGCGTTTATCCTTGGGCCAATAGAGAATACAATTTTGGAAGTATTAATATCCTCCGCAGGCATTTTAATCAGCTCCATCAAGGCCTTAATTCCAACTCTTGGTGAACTTTGGATCATCTGAAGACCTGCTTTCATGAGGATTCGGTTCTCATCTATGATGGGCACAATATCGGAAGCGATTGAAATGGCAACCAGATCCAGGAACTTATTGGCAATGCTGTCTGGTAAGCCTAATCTTTTTAGGGTTCCCTGTATAAGTTTAAAACCTACCCCAGCTCCGGAAAGGCCATCAAATGGATAGCTGCAATCTGGACGTTTGGGGTCGAGCACTGCAACGGCATCAGGAATACCATCTCCAACCGTGTGATGATCACAGATAATGAGCTCCATTCCCTTAGCCTTGATCTCCTTCGCTTCTTCAATGGCAGTGATCCCACAGTCTACCGAAACGATAAGGCTCGCTCCAACACTCTGCGCGTACTGAATCCCTTCTGGATTTATTCCATAGCCCTCCTTAAATCGATGAGGAATATAGTAATCAGCATCCACACCGAATTCCTGCAAAAAGGTATAAAGACATGCCGTGGCGGTAGTCCCATCCACATCATAGTCTCCGTACACAAGCACTTTCTCGCTTTTACGAATAGCCAACGCAAGGCGCTCCGCGCCCAGGTCCATGTCCTTCATCAAAAAAGGATCATAAAGAAGATCTATTGTAGGTCTGAAAAAAGTCTTTGCATCATCATAATTTTCTATGCCACGAATAGCCAGCAAGCGAGCTATTTTCTCCGGAACTCCGAGCGCCTGCTGCAACACAGGCACACGTTCCTTCTGCTCCGGCTGTGCGTACACCCAGCGGAATGACATGGTTTTCCTTTATTTTTCTTTTATACATAAAAGGTTGTCCGGCGATCAAACCGTAACACCAGGTGTTCAAACTTTTTTCACGAAAACTAAAATACAATAATGTTGAAAACTTTCATTGTTGTATACCCTTTGAAATCACCTATACAAGGTCGCCCACCTAAAACACTGATAACTAGCTTTTAAGGGCTTTTTCTTCATTACAATTAATAACCTTTTTACCTTTTACTTATTATTTTTGGCGCATTATTTTTGTGGATATTAAGTGGATAAAGCGAGAGCTTTGGAAGCGGTTCCAACCAATAAAAATTTCATGTTAGACACTCCTGTTAAAGTAACTCCTGTGAATTCTCTCGATAAAGAAAAATTTCCTCTCTTCAGTACCCTTCAAGATATGGGACACGAACAAGTAGTTGTTTGTTCCGATCCTGAAATTGGGCTCAAAGCTATCATCGCTATTCACAATACAACATTAGGTCCGGCCCTTGGTGGAACCAGAATGTGGATGTACGAAACAGAAGAAGAAGCAATGCGGGATGTCCTGCGCCTTTCCCGGGGAATGACTTATAAGTCTGCAATTTCAGGGTTAAATCTTGGCGGTGGTAAAGCGGTCATTATTGGAGATCCTCATACCGATAAAAACGAAACGCTCTTTAGGGCATTTGGTCGTTTTGTGGATGGATTAGCCGGTCGATATATCACGGCAGAAGATGTGGGCATGACCGTTCAGGATATGGAGTGGATTTATTCTGAGACTAAATACGTCACTGGTATTCCGGAAACTTTGGGCGGAAGTGGAAATCCTTCTCCTGTTACCGCTTATGGCGTGTATATGGGGGTTAAAGCCTGTGCTAAAAAAGCTTTTGGTAACGATTCTTTATCTGGAAAGAAAATTGCCTTACAGGGCGCCGGGAATGTCGCATCCTTTTTTGCTAAACGAGCAGCGGACGAAGGTGCTAAATTATTTATTACGGATATCTACACGGAGAAAGCGAATAAACTTGCTGAAGAAGTTGGTGGAACCGTTGTTTCTCCAGATGAAATTTACGGACTGGACGTAGATGTTTTCGCTCCATGTGCTCTTGGCGGTGTGGTTAATGATGATACCATGGATCAATTCAAATGTCCTATCATAGCAGGAGGCGCTAATAATATTTTGGATAACGAAGATGTCCATGGCCAAATGCTTGTGGATCGTGGAATCATTTACGCCCCTGATTATGTAATCAATGCTGGTGGGGTGATTAATATCTCAAGTGAGCTGGAAGGCTATAATCGTGAGCAGGCGATGAATCAAACCGCCAAAATTTATGATACCACACTAAATATTTTGAGCTACTCTGAGGATCATAACATCCCAACTCATAAAGCTTCAAATATCCTTGCTGAACAAAGAATTGCTGATGTGGCTCGCCTGAAATCCAAATACTCTTCTAAGAGCCATTTTTCCGGACGACTTGGCGAAATGTATATGACCGACCGCCGTTAATTCACCAGTTTAATCCTTATCTTTGAACCCTCCCGAATTCCGACAGTTGTCGGGCGGGAGGGTTTTTTATTTAAATATTATTAGACATTCATGAATCGAGAGGAATACGAATTTAAAGATCGGCTTATTAAGGGAATTACCGAGGATGGACATTTCAAGATTTCGGTTATTAAAACTTCAGACGTTGTAAAAGAAGCACGGGAACGACACAATCTTTCTTTGCTAAATACAGTGTTGTTAGGAAAGGCATTAACTGCCGCCATGTTGTTGGCATCAGAGCTGAAAAAGGAAGAACGCATTCAGCTTCGCCTTGATGGTGATGGCCCTGTTGGAACCATTGTTGCCGAGGCAAACAGCCTGGGAGAGATTCGGGGCTATGTAGGTAATTCTTCGGCAGAGCTGGATTATACCGACTCTTCCATTACTATTGGAGATGGAATTGGTCAGGGAATCCTCACCTTTACCAAAGTACTTTATAACGAAGCTGAACCCAGAACTTCCAGTATCCAGATTGTGGATGGGGATATTACTTCAGACGTAGCTCAATACCTGGCTCAATCGGAGCAGGTTCCTTCTGCTGTGCTATTAGATGTTGGGATCAGTGAAGACGGTGAGGTTACGGAAGCTGGAGGCCTATTGCTTCAACGCCTGCCTGGGGCTCCGGACGGACAGATTGATATGCTTCAGGAGCGCCTTAGCTCTTTCCCTCCAATCGATCAGCTTTTATCTGATGATCAATACATTGATGAGATTATGACTAAGGCTGTATCACCAATTAAAGTGAAGGAATTAAGTCGACAGTTGGTGGATTTCTTTTGCCGGTGCTCGAAAGAACGCTTTATGGATGCTTTAGCGATGCTGAGTATGGATGACCTGAAGGAAATGGAAGGAGAAGGGCAGGAAGTAGCTTGCCATTATTGCAACAATAGGGAGAATATTTCGAAGGAAGACATCGCGCAATTAATTACTCAGGCACAAGCAAAACTAAATTAATCGATAATGGGCAGGCTTTCAGAAGACGACATCAGATACATTATTAAAAGGGCAACCATCCTACAGAAGTATCATGAACAGTCTCCTTATAAAGAGCTTAACCCCCTTTCTGAGGATTTCGAGTCTGCTTATTCTATCGGAGATAGTCTTTCGGTTGAAAATCGATTTATCCATGAAGCTATTGTAGAATACCTGGGTTCCCCAACACATGAACCTCTTTCTGTTGACACTGGAAGCAATTCTAAAGCAAAAATTGTGGGCTATGCTAATGGCCCTGTTGATAGCGCATTGATGCACGAAATCCGGGCCATGTGCGAATATCATTTTAATTCCATGGGGAAAGTGAATCGACGAAAGGGGAATATTTACTGGCAGGCAGCCCCAGCTGGCATTAGCCGGTTTTTTGAAACTTCATCTTCCCCTAAACTGGAAATTTCTCCTCAGGAAGGCGGACAGAAACTTACTATTACCCAAAACTTTCGGACTTACAATAAGCTCTATCCCTTTGTCGCGGGCGCATTATTTGCAGCAGTGATGTTATTTGCTGGAGTGGTTTTCGGTCAGGCAGGTAACGACGGTACCCCACCAATGCTTATCATGGCCGGAATGTTTAGCATTTTTGCTTTCTTCATGTCGCGTTTTATCCGCAGAAAGAAAATTAAACGAAAAGAAACGCTCATCGAGCTGGTAGAGGATATTCAGCAGACTATTGAGAGAAAATTCCAAAGCAACTCCTTATCTAAGAAACAGGCTGCTTCAATAACTATTGATGACATTGAAATGGAAGAGACGGATGAGCTTGATGACATTGAGATTCGTTCATCAAAAAAGATTGGTACGAAAGAATAGAGATTGGAGAAAGGTGATAGATGACACTATTTCTCCTGTCACTTATCAGAAACTTTTCGATTTGTAATATCAAATTAAGCGTTAACTTTGGACGCCCAATCTTAATTTTAGCCCAAAAAAATGGCTACTAATGTAGTAATTGTTGGTGGTGGATTCGCAGGTATGGAAGCTGCAAAATCCTTGAAAGGAAATGATTTTAAAATCACCATTATCGACAAGTCTAATCATCATCTCTTCCAGCCTCTATTATATCAAATCGCTACTGCTGCACTTTCCCCCGGGGATATTGCCGTTCCTATTCGTTCTGTGTTTAGCCGGCAGCGAAATGTGGACGTCATACTTGGGGAGGTTGTTGCTATAAGTAAAGAAGATCGCTCCGTTCAGCTGGCTGACGGAGATGTAATTCCCTTCGACTATCTGATTTTAGCAACGGGCGCTAAATACAATTACTTTGGAAATGATAATTGGGAGAAATATGCGCCTGGCCTGAAATCGCTGGATGACGCTATTAGAATTCGGGAGCGCATTCTATTATCACTTGAGAAAGCGGAGAAGATCCCGGAACTGGAAGACCGAAAGCCCTATCTCACTTTCGTGGTAATCGGAGGAGGGCCTACCGGGGTAGAAATGGCGGGTTCCATTGCTGAGATCGCCAAGAGAAACATGATGCGCGACTACCACAATTTTCACAAGAATGAGACTACGGTCTATTTGGTGGAAGCAGCCGGTACCGTATTAAATGGCTACCACGAAAAGCTTTCCGAAAGTGCTTTGAACTCCCTAACTAAAATGGGGGTGCAGGTTATTCTGAATTCACCTGTACAGAACATCACTAAAGAGGGCGTTCATCTTAAAAACCATTTTATTGAAACGCCTAATGTAATCTGGGCGGCAGGAGTTGCTGGAACCCCGGTACTTGGTCAGCTTGGAGAAGAAGCAGACAGAAGCGGCAGAATCATGGTGAACCAGGATCTTTCCATTCCTTCTGATTCCAATATTTTCGTTTTGGGGGATGCGGCTCACTTCCCCGACAAAGATGGAAAACCTCTTCCCGGTGTAGCTCAACCAGCCATCCAGCAAGGAAAGTTTGTAGCTAATCTTCTAAAAGGTGAGTTGAAGGGTAAAACCAGGGGGCAGTTCAAATACAATGACAAAGGCATGATGGCCACAATCGGCCGGGCTAAAGCCGTGGCAGATGTAAATGGCTTACGTCTAACAGGTTTTGTTGCCTGGGTACTTTGGGGAGTGGTTCACATTTTCTTCCTGATTGGCTTCCGAAATCGATTCCGTGTATTCGCCGAATGGATTTGGCATTATATCACATTTAAGCGCGGAGTAAGATTGATTGCCAAGAAGAATGTGACTGAGGAATAATTTTCTTTATAGTCATCCTGAGCATACCTGCGAAGGATCAAACTAGGTATTAAGTTACGTTGATTCTTCGGCCGTGGCCTCAGAATGACCTTATCATTTAGATAGAAAAACTAGTCCCGCAACCACAGTTATCTACTGCATTGGGGTTATCGAAGGTGAAACCACGGGCATCTAACCCATCAGGATAATCAATCTCAATCCCTTCCAAATAGAGTAAGTGATCCGGGTTAACAATTAGCTCTACACCATAACTTTCAAAAACAGTATCAGAATCCATTCTGTGGTCTAGCCCAAGCTTATAGCTTAACCCGGAACATCCACCGCCTTCTACAGCTACTCTTAGATAAAGATTATGATGGCTGGGGTCACTGTCTTTGATCTTTTCTACCTGCTTAGCTGCTCTTTCGGTAAGAGTAACCGGCTCTCCAGTTAATTCCTGCTTCTCTTCCTGGGTAGAAAACTCCTCTTCCTCAAAATCAATTAGTGAGGCGATTACGTCATCTAAATTTTCGTTGTGTGTACTCATTTCTCTTGTGCTGATAATGTCATCCTGAGCGAAAGCGAAGGATCAGCGAAAAAAGCAGTTTAGAAGTTTTCGTTGATTCTTCGGAAGTATCCTCAGAATGACGTTGAAATTACGCACTTTTCTTGGAAAAAGTATAATGGGCCACACCGTCCCGTTCAAACAAATCCAGCACTCCTGCGCTTACTAAATTCACAAGAATTTTAGCTGCCGTATATGTGGTAGTATTTATCAAAATGGAAAAGCGTTCTACGGTTATATCGCTGTACTCATTCAGAAAACGAAAAAGAAGCCGTTCTTTTTCTCCATATTCAAACGTAACACCCTCTTCTTTGCTGCCGCTTTTCAGAACTTCAATCCATTCATCAGAAGCCAGTACACTTTCATCTTCACGGCGGATAAATACTTTTCGTTCTTTTTTACCCTTCACATAAATGGGCTTTTCTTCTGACTCTTTCACATCTACTAAAAGAACGTCTTTTCCGGATACACTGATTAATTTTATAGAGGTGCTTGGTGTCGGAATACATACATCATCAACAGCCTGAGTTATCCAGAATTCTTCTTCCATATAACTCTCTACTCCAATGATATCTCCCTGGTCAGAAATTCCAATTAAGAGCTTCCCCCCATCGGTATTAGCAAATGCGGCTATTTCTCTGGCAATTTTTTCGGGAGAGGCAATTTTCTGTTTAAACTCAAGAAAAAAACTTTCTCCAGTGGCGATGAGATTCTTTAGGTCTTGCTTGGTCATATCAGAAACTTCAACGTTTCCGGTATGCTGCAAATAAAATTCCATTTCGTCTTTCATAGAACTGCCGCCTTCTATTTTGACGAATGATCAATGCTTCCAGGCAATGATCTGACGTCTTGTTAGATGATAACTTCGTTTTTGGGGTCTCTCGTCATTAACGAGTTCAATGCATCTTTAGGGTCTTCATCTTCAAATAAAACCCTGTATACTGCTGATGTTATAGGCATATCTACCCCGGTTTTCTGTGCCCACCCATGAACCGATCTCGTCGTTTTAACCCCTTCAGCTACCATATTCATGCTTTTGGTAACTTCTTTCAATTTCTTTCCCTGGCCAATCTGGTGCCCCACGTAACGGTTACGACTATGCGTAGAGGTACAGGTAACAATCAAATCTCCCATTCCTGTTAACCCGGAAAATGTATCAGGATGTGCCCCCATCATTGCTCCCATTCTTCGCATCTCATGTAAACCCCGGGTTATAAGCGCTGCTTTTGCATTATCTCCAAGCTCTGCCCCGTCTATCACGCCTGCAGCAATGGCCATAATATTCTTTACCGAACCGCCTATTTCCACCCCGATCACATCATTGTTGACATATACTCGGAACATCGGGGTTAGGAAGGTATCTTGAATAATCTTGGCTGTTCTTGTTGAGTATGCTGCCGCTACCACTGTTGTGGGTTTTAATGTGGCTACTTCTTCGGCATGACTTGGACCATAAAGTACTCCCACATTATCCTCAAAAGTCACGCCCTCCATTACTTCAACCAAAATCTGGGACATGGTTTTGAAGGTATCGTTCTCAATCCCTTTTGATACTGTAACCAGGATTTCATGTCCATCCAAACAAGGTTTAATCCGGGCTGCAATTTCTCTTAACGTGTGTGATGGAGTGGCAAACAAAATCATGTCCTGGTCACGCATGCATTGCTCAAGATCATGATATGCCTTAATAGACTCTGGAAGCTCTAAATCAGTTAAATAGGACGGATTCCTGTGCTCTTTGTTTATGGAATCAACCACATCTGATTCTCTTGCCCAAATTTGAACGTTATTACCTGCGGTGTCTAGTACCGTAGCCAGGGCTGTACCAAAGCTCCCTGCCCCAATAATGGTAACATTCCGTTGTATCATGCTTCTACTCCTGCGGTTTCAGGTTCTTCTTCCTCTTTCTCTTTTTTAGAGGAGCCCACTTTACTTTCTGTACCATCTCTTAGCCGCTGGATGTTACCCTTATGTCGATATACAATTCCTGAAGCAACCATAACGCTAAAAATGATGATGCTTCCGTCAATTTCCATCCCTATCACATAGCGCATAACCATCAGAGTGATCGGGTAAAGAATAGATGCTAATATAGAAGCAAGTGATACATATTTAGACAACAAAAGTATAATTGCGAATACGGCAAATGATATGGATATGGAAATAGGTTCTATACCAAAGAGCATTCCACATGCTGTTGCCACCCCTTTCCCGCCTTTAAATCTTGCGAATATTGGAAACATGTGGCCAACAACAGCAAACAAACCACACGCAATTTTAAGAAAAGCTTCTACCTCCCAATTTGGCGGAGAAAGCGGGCCGGAAAACAGGTCGAAGGCAAGTACACTTAACCAAAAAGAAGGGACAAAACCCTTCATAAAATCCATTGCAAAAACAGTAACCCCAAAAGGGACACCAAGTACCCTGAAGGTATTCGTGGTTCCGGCATTACCACTGCCATGTTCCCGAACATCTACTCCTTTAAAAGCCTTGCCAACCCAAATAGCAGAGGGTATCGAGCCAAGTATATAGCTAATGAATAAGACCGTTAATGTAGACAGCATAGAATAGAATTTGATCTAAGATACTACCTGAAGCCTAGTAAAAAAACTAAACGTGCCTTTCAGCATGATATGAAGAACGCACCAACGGGCCGCTTTCTACATGGCCGATTCCTAAACGCTCTCCAATTTCTTTGTATTCCGCAAATTGATCCGGGTGTACCCATTCCATCACCGGATGATGCATTTTCGTAGGCTGCATATATTGACCAATGGTAAGTACATCTACTTCATGATCTACGCAATCCTGCATAAGCTCAATTACTTCTTCCCGAGTTTCCCCAAGGCCAACCATGATTCCGCTTTTGGATTTTACTCCTGCGTCCTTAGTTCGTTGAAGTAGTTCCAAGGACCGCTCATAGCGAGCTTGAGGTCGAACTCTTCTGTACTTACTTGGCACCGTTTCAAGATTGTGGCTCAATACATCAGGAGGAGTATCTAAAACAATTTGCAAGGTCTCCCAATCACCTTTGAAGTCCGGAATGAGAGATTCGATCGTTACTCCTTCAATAGCTTTTCGAAGTTCAATATGAGTCGCTGCAAAGATTGGTGCCCCTCCATCCTTCCGATCATCCCGGTTGATAGAAGTAAGTACCACATGCTTCAATTTCATCTTTTTGGCTGCATCTGCGACACGTGCCGGCTCATCCCAATCCAAATCTTTTGGTGGACGACCTGTTTTAACCGCACAAAATGCACATGACCGTGTACATACATCACCAAGCAGCATAAAGGTAGCTGTTCCTGCTCCCCAGCATTCTCCCATATTAGGACATCTTGCCTCAGCACAAACTGTATTCAGTTTATGCTCATTAATGGTGTCCAGTACTTCTTTAAACTTCTCTCCAGACGGAAGCTTAACGCGAAGCCACTCGGGACGTCTTTGTGCTGACTTTTTTTCTACTACCTGAAGTTCTTTGATCATGGTTAAATCTATTTCTCAGTGCGGGCTAAAATTACAAAAAATTATCCTCTAGTTCTTTCCGGCCACCTTGGGGCTGAATGCTTACATCGAAAACATCCTGGAAGTGATGAACGATCTTTTCCTTCACTTCATTCAATGGTATTTCCCTTCCCAGAAGCGACTGCAAGCTGGTTACTTCCTTATCCACTATACCGCATGGAACGATGTGATTAAAATAACTGAGATCGGTATTTACATTGAAGGCAAATCCATGCATGGTCACCCATCTCGAGCTTCTAATCCCAAGCGCAGCAATTTTCTTTTCCCCGATCCACACGCCTGTTAATCCATCTATTCTTCCAGCTTCAAAACCGTAATCAGCACAAACCCTGATCAAAATCTCCTCAAGAAAACGAAGATATTTATGGATGTCTGTAAAGTGGCGGTCTAAATCAAGGATTGGATACCCTACAATTTGACCGGGACCGTGATAGGTGATATCTCCTCCACGATCTATCTTCACAAACTCCGCATCTAGTTGAAGCAACTCCGCCATAGATCGAAGCATGTTTTCCTCTGCTCCGCTTTTTCCGAGAGTATATACGTGGGGATGTTCTACAAAAAGCAGGGCATCATTCTTTCTTTCTCCCTCAAACTCACCCTTCAGCTCTGCCCGCTTTTCCTGAATGAGAGCTTCCTGAACTTCTCTCTGCAGCTCCCAGGTAGGCTGGTAGCTGGACTGTTCCAGGTCGTATAGTTCTACTGTTTTTTTCACTCTTTTTGAGTCATCCTGAGGCTACTGCCGAAGGATCGGCAGATTCTTCGCTTTCGCTCAGAATGACTTAATTGGTTTAAGACAAAAATGGCTCCCAAATTGGGAGCCAAATGTGTTTTCATCATGCTGAACCTGTCTGCCGACAGCCTGCCTGCGGTAGGCAGGGCAGGCTCGATTCAGCATCTGTAACGATGACAATTACTTCTTAACAGGAGTTCCTAAATGAACACCTTCGTTATACGCTTCAGCTACTGCTTCCATAACGGCCTCTGATAAGGTCGGGTGAGGGTGAACAGCGCTGATAATTTCGTGCCCAGTGGTCTCAAGATCTCTGGCTACTACTGCTTCAGCAATCATATCTGTTACACCGAAGCCAATCATGTGGCAGCCTAGCCACTCACCATATTTGGCATCAAATACAACCTTCACAAAACCTTCTTCGTGACCCATTGCTGTTGCTTTACCACTAGCAGAGAGCGGGAACTTCCCAACTTTGATCTCATAACCAGCTTCTTTAGCCGCTTCTTCCGTCAAACCAACAGATGCAATTTGAGGCTCACAATAAGTACAGCCCGGGATATTACTGTAGTTAACAGGAGTTGGTGATTCGCCGGCAAGCATTTCTGCTAATCGGATACCTTCATGGGTAGCTTTGTGCGCTAACCAAGGAGCCCCAATGATATCTCCAATGGCATAGATGCCTTCAACACCTGTTGAGTAGCTAGAACGATCTACAACAATTGCTCCCCGTTCCACTTTAACACCGATACCTTCCAGCCCGAGGCCTTCAACGTTACCTGTTACACCTACTGCAGAAAGAACCACATCGGCTTCGATTTTCTCTTCGCCTTTCTTGGTCTTCACGGTTACTTCAACACCATTTCCTTTCTTAGCAACTTTTTCAACCGTGCTTTCTGTAAGAATGGTCATTCCTTTTTTCTTGTAGATCTTTCCAAGTTCACGGCCTACATCCTTGTCTTCAACAGGAACCAGTGTTTTCTGAAGCTCTACGATGGTTACATCGGTACCAATGGTGTTATAGAAGTAAGCGAACTCAACACCAATAGCTCCAGCTCCAACAATCACCATTTTCTTTGGCTGCTTTTCCATAGTCATGGCAATCTCAGAATCGATGATCATCTTGCCATCAATTTCCAGTCCCGGAAGCTGACGTGGACGAGCACCAGTAGCGATAATAAAATACTTGGCCTTGATGCTTTCAGTCTCTTTTCCTGACTCATCGTTTACTGCCAATTCCGTTTTAGACTTGAATACTCCTGTTCCCATGAAGACGTCGATTTTGTTTGCCTTCATTAGGAACTGAACACCCTTGCTCATCTTGTTGGCTACGCCACGGCTTCGCTTAACCATACCGCCGAAATCAGCAGAAACGTCTTTTACATTTACGCCATAATCACTGGCATGCTGAATAGACTCCAAAACCTCCGCTGAGCGTAATAGTGCTTTCGTTGGAATACATCCAATATTCAAGCACACTCCACCCAAATGTCTTTTTTCTACAATAGCCGTTTTAAAACCCAATTGTGAAGCTCGGATCGCTGCCACATATCCGCCAGGTCCTGAGCCAATTACACATACATCAAATTCTTTTGCCATGATTTTCTTTCAATAAATAGTTTTCGTTTCCGCCTAAATAGTGTGAATAATGCTTTTACTCCATCAGTCTCTTCAACAGGAAAAAGAGACGGCTATTAAGCGGCGAGAAAGGTACGAGTTTTGGGGATGAAGTTCGACTCATACCAAAGGTTTTGAATCTCATCAACTAAACAAAAAATTTGATCTATAGAAATTTTATTCTACATTTGTAGAAATAATTCTAATTCTGTAGAAATGAATCTTTCCCAAACCGAAGAAGAGCTCATGCAATATCTCTGGAAGCTTGAAAAAGCGTATATGAGTGACCTGCTTGATCAGTACCCTGAACCAAAACCTGCACCTACCACTGTTGCTACTTTGTTAAAGCGGATGCATGAGAAAGGTTTTATCGAGTATAACCAGAGGGGAAGGTCAAGAGAGTATTTCCCACTAGTTAAAAAAACAGACTACTTCGGTAAACACGTCCGGGGATTGATTTCCAAGTTCTTCAACAACTCATCTGCGCAGTTTGCTTCCTTCTTTGCTTCTGAGACTGATTTATCCGAGAAAGAGCTTAGTGAGCTAAAGTCCATCATTGAAAAAGAGATAGAGAGGAAGCAACAATGATTATATACTTAGTAAAATCTACCGTGCTTTTATGCTTGTTATTGGCGCTATACAAGCTCCTACTCGAAAATGAGAAGATGCACTTTTTCAATCGGTTTTTTCTGCTTTTTGCTCTGGTGTTTGGGTTAAGCGCCCCGCTTATCACTTTTGAAGTAAAACAGAACACCAAAGTAGCAGGGGTCGATATCCAACAAGTACAAGCATTGGCCAACGAACCTGCAGAGTTTATCTCTGAATCGGTCACCCCTATTCTTATTCCTGAAAGTGAAACAGTAATCCCATCACAAGAAACGAGCACTATTCAGGAACCCGTCCCCGCTCCCATTTTTACTGTTCTGAATGTGATCTTATTTATTTATGGCCTCGGGGCCCTTGTTCTGTTCGTTCGTTTTGTGATCGGTATTGGTGAAATCGTACAAAAAGTGCGATCTGGGGAAAAGTCGAAATCTGGCTCTTTCACTCTTGTTTTACTTGATGAAAGCATTACCCCGCAGTCTTTTTTGCGATGGATTTTTCTTTCCAAATCAGACTATGAGTCGGAAAAAATAGGTCCAGAAATTATGGAGCACGAACAAACGCATATTCGGCAACTCCATTCTATTGATGTAGTGCTTATCGAGATTCTTAAGATTTTATTCTGGTTTAATCCGGTGTTTTACTGGTATAGAAATACTATGCTGTTAAATCATGAGTTTTTGGCCGATGATGGAGCACTTTTAAAGAGCTCTTCTTCTCAAAGCTATCAGGAACTCCTCCTTTCCTATTCCAGTGGAAAATCAACGAGTAAACTTGAGAGTACCTTCCAAAATCCTTCACCAGAGCAACACTAAGCGATGAATTTGACCAATAAGCTCAATTTTTCTCTTACAAAGAAGCGGCTGATGCTGATCGGGAAGAGACTTTCTACTACTCAACTGTATACTAAAGCTCTCCCGGCACTCATTGCTTTTAGCTTCAGTCCTTTTCTTTTTTTCAGTCCTTTTGATGCCTCGAACAGTCCATATACTTACATAATTCGAGAGACCTATCCTGACATTAAGCTACAGCGCAAAAGCCTGATTGCAGAAGGGGATAGTATATACTCACTAGAACAAATTCCCTATATCGTGCTTTCTGAATCTGGTGAGCCTTTTTCTGGAATGGAAAAAATCTATTCCAAAGAGACAGACAGGCACGTCAATACTAATATTTATGTAGATGGATTAATCGTTCACCAGAAAACCTTTGACGATAGTGGAGCGGAGATATCTACACTAGATACATTCTATAATGCTAAGAAAACGAAGAAAGCCTCGACGAGGTATTATCAGCGTGGCTCCTTAAGTAGTGAAATGATTTTTTCTTCACCTGATCATGATGGGAAACTACTAAGCAGGTTTTGGGACCCCGATGGTTATCTAAGAACTGTAATGATTTTCGGACAAGGTGCTTTTACAGTTAAAACTTATGAACTGATACACTATGATCCCGAGGGTAATGTGGAATTTCATGAGCGATATCTGAATGGGGAACTAATAGAGAAAATAAAGTAGTCCATACTATGAGATTAACCAGCAAATTCGATACTTCAAACACTAAAAACAGAATTACCATGCTATCAAAACAACGTAACTCACAAAAAATAACGGTTAAGAAAATTACCCTTATCCCTTTTCTCGCACTCTTATTCTGCTTCTTTAGCATAGAGGCTAATGCCCAGGATATTTCGGAAGTAACTATTGAAGATCTGGTGCAGGAGCTTTCCGAAAGGCTTTCGAACAAGTCAGAATTAAGTGAAGAAAATCGCGCAGCCCTTGCCCTTCTCGCTAAATCTATCCTGGAAGAGGATGATTCTTATAATCCATCTGCTAATAATCTCCATGACCTTAGTTCTATTAAATTGGAATATGAAGCCTTGGTTTTTTCCTATAATAGCATGATAAAGGAATACTTATCAAAAGCTACTTCTGATAATAAACCTTCGCTGCAGAAACTTGAGGTTATTTATGAGAAACTTGTTGCTACCAATCGTCATCTCACAAAAGTTGGGAATATAATAGACAAGATGGAAGGCGGTTCAGGTGAAATCCCTGCTCCTCCATATCCCCCTACTCCCGCCAGTTATTTCAATCAATAACCAGAGCTAATGAGGCTAACCAGCAAACTCGATTTCTATCTTACCAAAAAGAGACTTCAAATGATGTCCAAGAACTCTCCGTTCGTTAAACGATTTGGGAAAGTATTGCCTCTTGTACCTTTACTTCTTTTTGTGGGCTTGATGTTTTGTGACAAACAAAGCATTCCCGATGAAATTTACTCGGATGTACAACTACATTATGAACGCCCTTCGTTTTCAGCCGAAAAGAGCTATAAACCCAGACCCGCTCTGGACATTTCTGGTAAGCCGTTTACTGGTACTAAGACGGAGAGAAGAAAAGAGGACAATCGTTTATTTTCAATTGAAGTATTTGAAGACGGACTTTCTGTGGAGCGGACGTATTTTAAGGATGACGGCAGCCAATGGGGCAAGTACGTTAGTGAATATGAAAATGGCTACAAGGTATTGAACAGGCACTTTGATGAAAACAATACCCTACGTACTGAATCAATAGGCACATTAATTCTTTCCGATAGTATGATCAAAAAATCGCAGCTTAGGGAATTTTATGCTGATGGGAGTCTTAAGTATGAAGGGTTCTTCTATTCCACCAAAGAACATGTTGCGGTTTATGATGGGCAGATGACACTTTACGACGAAAAGGGACAAATCCTTGAACAGGAACTCTATAAAGACGGTGAATTAGTTGAGAAAATTAAATAATACTATATCATAGTTATTGTACTAAGTATATTGGGGAGAACTAACTACCCCGATTATGAAAACTCTATTCACCTTCCTTGCCCTTATACTCTTTACCTACTGTACTCCTGTTGAACAACATTCTTTTGAAGATGGAGAATGGATTGACCTGACCCATGATTTTAGTACCGAAACCTTGTATTGGCCTACCTCCGAAACCTGGCAGTTTGATACTGTGTTTGTTGGACAAACCGACGGTGGCTTTTACTATGAAGCATTTAAATTTAGTACTGCCGAACATGGCGGTACGCACCTGGATGCTCCTATTCACTTTTCTGAAGGGAAAAAAACCGTAGATCAGCTCACTATCGATCAGCTTTCAGGATATGCCGTGGTTATTGATGTAAGTGACAAAGTGAGTCAGAATCGTGATTACCAAATTCTCCCTGTAGATGTACAAGACTGGGAAGTAGATCATGGCTCTCTTCCAAATGGGGCTATCCTGCTCTTTCATACCGGGATGGGAGCCCTTTGGCCAGATGCAGAAGCCTATCTTGGAACAACCCTTAGAGGGGTTGAAGGCGTCGCCAATTTAAGTTTCCCGGGAATTCACCCAGACCTGGCCCAGTGGCTGGTCGATAATCGATCGGTTAAAGCAGTTGGTCTGGATACTCCGAGCATAGATTATGGGAAGTCAACCTTGTATGAAAGCCATCAGATTTTATTTGAGTACAACATTCCTGGCTTCGAGAACGTGGCTAACCTGGATAAACTTCCAACAACAGGGGCCTATGTCCTTGCTCTTCCCATGAAAATTAAAGACGGAAGTGGCGCACCATTAAGGATCGTCGCAAACATATCATCGAAATAGCTTGAATACTTCTCCGTTTAAATCAACGGGTTTAACAATACAGGGGGCAAGAATAGATATTGAAGGGCATTTTGCAGTTAAATTGAGTTAGCAAAGAAACTCACATTGATTTACTCCATTTGATTTAATAATGTCGAAGGAGATTACTCACTGATCAACTACTATGAATCGAAAAAAATTTTTTGCCCTTGGCGCCGCAAGCCTTGCCGGCGCTTCTTTGCCAATAAAAGCCGGAGAAAGCTCTACGCAACCCGAATTTAAACGGTGGCAGAATGGACAAAGTCCATGGCCAATCTGCTTAGATACAGTAACCATTCGCCCTGCTTCCCTCGAGGAAAAAGTTAGCATTGCTGCTGAAGCTGGGTATGATGCGATCGAGCCCTGGGATAGAGAACTTGCTGAATATGAAAATGAAGGCGGCAATCTGGAAAAGTTGGGTGAGAAAATAAAAGATCTTGGGTTGTTTGTACCGAGTGTAATAGGAATGTGGAATTCCATCCCTCCTGATGATGATGATTTCGCTGCCTCTTTACCGGATACCCGAAACCGAATGAGAATGGCAAAAGCCATTGGGTCTGAGTATATCCAAACCATCCCTAATACTGTTGGAAACGGGTATAATATTAAGCAGGTCGCAAAACGTTACAGGCAAATTATTGAGATTGGCAAAAGCGAATTTGGGTTAAAGCCTTCGCTGGTTTTCGTTAAGTTTTTCCCTTTAAAAACCATGGGGCAGGCTATGCAAGTTGCATTAGATGCCGATCATCCCGAGGCTTCCATCATACCAGATACATTCCATATGTATATTAGCGAGGGCGGGTTTAATGGGCTCAAACAAATGAGAGGAAATGCTATAAGTATTTTTCAATTCGCAGATGCCCCTGCTACCCCCAAACCTGATGAGCTAACCGATCGACAGCGGGTTTTTCCGGGAGATGGAATTTTGCCCCTTCCTGAAATTCTTAAGGATTTGTATGAAACTGGTTTCAAAGGGTGCATTTCTTTGGAATTATATAATCCGGAATATCATCAAAGAGACTTTTTGGAGGTTGCAAAAGAGGGCCTCGAAAAAACAATGAGCGTTATTAAAAAAGCAGGGGTTTAGCTTGAGGTCAATCAAAACGCAATATTCCTTCTGCCTAAAACGTGGCTAATGTGTAATCAGGATAAGTGGAACACTTATCCGTTTTAATCATTATAATCAACGAGTTTACTAATACAGATGGCGATGAAATACGGACGACTATTTACTGCTTTGATGTTCAGTCTTTGCTTTTTAGGGACTGCTTTTGCTCACACCTCCACTTCTGAAGTTGAGGATAACCTTAGAAAACTGATTGAGCACTTCGATAAAAAGGGAATGGATATCCGTCCGTTACTCGAAGATTCCCGCTTTGAGCTTATGCCCGATATCAAGGATAAGTTTGTACGAGCCGCTGAACGGGTAATTGAAGATTTTGAAGATTACCAGCAAGTACTCGGCTTTGATAACAAGGTCTCCAAGCTTGATGAGTTCATCACTACTTATTCTGACGAGCTGGAGAAAGCAGAAGCGGAATATGGAATTGATAAAGAAGTGATTGTTGGGATTATTGGAGTGGAGTCCGAATTTGGCACTTATGCTGGTAAATACAACCCTTTTGAAGCCTATGTATCCATGTATGTAGTGGATTATCGGGCCAGATTTGCTCTTGCTCAGCTAGAGGAGTTATTAGAATTCACCGAAGAAACAGGCATGGATGTGCTGGAGCTCAAATCCAGCTATGCTGGGGCTATGTCCTACGCCCAATTCATTCCCTATTCTTTAAATCGATGGTGGGTAGGAAATGATTTATATCATATGCCTAACAACATCTACTCGGTAGCTAATTACCTGGCTCATTTTAAAGAAAGAGTAGGCACGATTGAGAAGGCTATCTTGAGATACAACAATAGTGAGTTATACCAGCAGGCTGTGCTAGCTTTGGCTGAAGAGGCTGAAGCTGTTTTTGAGAGCTAGAAATCTGCCCCGTCTACTTCAACATTGGTAAATGTTGAAGTAAAAGAATCGGATCCAAAATCATTGCTATAGCTAAATTCAATTTCACCTGAAATGAGGTTGTTCTCTCTATCCAGCTTGGTAAAGGTATAGGAATAAGATGCCGGTATTCCTCCTGCGGATAAATTTCCATTGAAAGTAAAAGACCCGTTGTTTCCTGAATAGGTGGTACCTACTTCGTAGGCAACCCTTTCGCCGGATGAACCCGGCCCATTCGGAGTATCATCTGAATTAATTACGAACCGCACTCTTTCCTGTGGTCCACTCGGAGGGAATTGGTAGATGAATTGAAAACGCTCCCTACTGTATCCGTTTTCACCGGTGAAGTTTTGGACTTCAAAAGTCGCATCCAGATTAAAGCAATCGCCATTCAGGTTGGCGTTTGTATCACAACTGTTTTCTTTCTGGCAGGAGATGAATGCAAATGCTAGAAGTATTAAGACCAGTATTCGAGCGTTCATTTTGATGTTTTTCTGAAAGTTACCGGAGCACTTCTTTCAAAAACATCACCCGAAATAGGTAACCTTTCTTTTCACCTATACAGACCCCGGATCTGCGTCCAGGATTACTAATTAAAAGTGACTACCCTTGCTTGAACTTAAATAAGTTCTCTGCGCCTACTTTCTCTTCTGCCTGGTTCAGAGCATACATGGAATCTAATAGCACTATTGGATTTTCTTCCAGATCTTTAGTTACATGAGTAGAATAACTGGATTCCAGTTTAGCAATTACCTCATCATTATTGTTTGGAAGCCATCGTGCGGTATAATAAGCAACCGGAGTAATCACTAATTCTACACCATATTCCTCCTTCATCCTGTGATGTACTACCTCGAACTGAAGAACACCTACGGTTCCAAGAAGCAATTCATTTCCTACCCCTTTCGGTACTTCAAAAACGTGTACTACTCCTTCTTCCGACAACTGCCTTAAACCCTCTCTAAGTTGCTTTCTTTTGAATGGATCCTTCGTAGCTACTTTCTGGAAATGCTCCGGGGTAAATAAGGGGATTACGTCAAAACGAACCGGATTCTTTTCAAAAATGGTACTCCCAATTCTAAAATCACCGGGATTAAAAATAGAAACAATATCTCCGGGAAAAGCCTCTTCCAATAACTGCCTTTCATCACCCATTAAGGTATGCGGTGTCGCCATTTTTATCTTCTTTCCGGTATGAGAAATGACTACTTGCTGGCCTCGCCTGAACTGACCAGAGGCTACACGAATGAATGCCGCACAATCTCTGTGACCAGGATTCATATTCGCCTGCATCTTAAAAATAAACCCAGAAAAAGGCTCATTTAAACCTCTATCTGATCCTTCCGAGTGTTCATAGCCTTGTGGTGAAGGGGCCAATTGATGGAAATACTTCAAAAATACATCCAAACCAAAATTGTTTAGCGCTGAACCGAAGAATACAGGGGTTACCTTCCCCGAATTGTATAAATCCTTGTCCATACTAGGATACATGTCCTCGATGAGCATCAACTCTTCCCGGAATGCCTCTTTCTCTGCTTCGGATAAGTTTGACCGCTCTAGTGCTTCTTCAACTTCAAGAATCTCTGTGATGGCTTTTTTGGCTCCGTGATCACTCTTCTCATACACATACACCTTTCCTTCAAGCACATCATAAATTCCCTGGAATTTTTGTCCATACCCTAGGGGCCAACTAGCAGGAAGGGCTTCAATCCCTAATTTTGACTCTACATTACTCAGCACTTCAAGCGGGTCCATTCCCGGGCGATCACACTTGTTCACAAAGGTGATTACAGGAACTTCTCTCAGCTTACATACTTCGAATAATTTTTCCGTCTGTTCCTCGACCCCTTTAGCCACGTCAATCACCATTAAACCAGAATCTGCAGCGACCAGCGTTCTTAATGTATCCTCGGAAAAGTCTTTGTGACCAGGTGTATCCAGCAAGTTGTACTTGATTCCTTCTTTTTCGAAGCGCATTACCGATGAGGTAACGGATATTCCGCGCTCTTTTTCAATGGCCATCCAATCTGAAGCTGCATGATGAGACGCTTTACGGGCCCGTACTGATCCCGCCTCATGTATTGCTCCACCATAAAGCAATAGCTTTTCGGTTAAGGTCGTTTTCCCAGCATCTGGGTGAGATATAATTGCAAAGGTTCGCCGCTTCTTTGCTTCATTTATGATATTGGATTCGGCTGCTGCCGTTTCTGCCATTGTCTACTTATCCGGTCGTTTAAAAAGCACAAAAATACAATGATTTCAACTCTTTTTCTTTCTTTGCTTTACTATAAATCATTATCTGCTATATTCAATTATGAGTGCTAAATCTCTCTTATTTGTTACCCTTTTCCTCCTCTTGGGAGCTAACCTTTTCGCACAAGTAATCGGTGACGAATCTATTCGAAAATTAGAACAGGGGGAGGTTTCTTTTCTTGAGGGAGAGTTTATAGCATTCCTTGATGACACCGTTTCCCTTGATTTCATCCAATCTGAATTTCGACGTCTAAACTACTTTCTTACTCATATTGAAATCGAGCCTATTCTCATCACTATTGTAAATAGCCCAGACGATTCTACCTTATACAGATTAAGAAGTCATCCAGATGTAACAAACGTCTTTTCTGAACAAGTACGAGTTGACACTTCCAGTTTTGAAAGCATGCTTTCTGAACGTGGGCTTGAAGGAGAGGAATACGACAAAGCCCTGGCTCGTTTATTAGAATTCGAATCACGGACCACCCAGATTTATGAATTCGATTATTCTGTTGACGAAAAAAGACTTAAAGAGATTATGAAGGGCTTTAGAAATGTAGCTTATACCATTTTCAGAAATACGCCGCGATCAGTAAATATTAAGTGCGAACCTGGAACTGAACAGGAAGTAATGGAAAAAGTTGATCAGCTTTCATATGTACAAAGCACGGCATTAATCGGCATGATCAATCATTAGAATAAACCGAGCTGCTGTTCGCGATGTATAGGCCACTCAGCTAATGGCGGGATATCAATAAGCTCCATCAGTAGCTTATGAAAATGTGTACAAAGTTTTGGCTGTGATACCACATCAGGAGCATGAATAAACACATAAGGATGCCTGCCTTCCTTTATCCAGTCGGCGACAACAATTGCCCACTCTTTTAAATAGGGTTCATTGTTTATGATATCATTAACACCTACAAAACGAAGGAAGGGCCTTGAGCTTAATACATCAAAACGAACCGGCACTTTAGGTTTTTTTCTCTTTGCTTCCTGGATGGATAGAATGCTGGAGTTCGTACTGTGAAGCTTCCTGGTATCAAAAATGATTCTCTCTGCACCATAGCTTTCTAATAGCGCGTTCAAGGTCTGTTCCTGTTTCCCATGATCAAAAAAATCTGAGTGCCTTACTTCAACTGCGTAATTATAAATCTTTGGTAGACTGGACAACAAGCGTTCCAGCTTATTCAACTCAGAAGACGAAAAAGCATCTGAAAATTGAATCATAAACGGACCTAGCTTTTCCCTGTAATCTTCAAATAGTAACAGGAACTCCTCTACTTCTTTTTCTACCTGGTTTAGTTGTTTAACGTGGGTTATCGGACGAGGAAATTTGAAGCAGAATTTAAATTCTCCAGGAGTTCTATCCATCCATTGTTTGATATTCTCTTTAGATGGAACGCTATAAAAGGTTGTATTGCCCTCAACAGTATTGAACACAGAAGCGTACTGACCCAGATAATCTTCCGGGCGGGTTTTTTCTTTATAAAAAGAACCCACCCATTCCGTTGTACTCCAACCAGTACATCCAAGGTGATATGTTCTCAACCCATTTGTCATTTTTGGCAACTTACATGTCCAGCATTAAAGAACAAATAACTCTACTTTCTCTAAATAATATAAAAACCATTGAACTATGGACATTCAATTAAAAGGAAAAGTCGTACAAATTCTTGAAGAACAAAACGGTACCGGAAAAAACGGTCCGTGGAGAAAACGAGACTTTATCCTTGAAATACCTGGCAAGTTCCCCAAAAAAGTCTGTATTACTCAGTGGGGCGATAATATTGATCAAAATTCGGTTTCGGTTGGCCTTGAAATAACGGCATCTGTAGATATTCAAAGTAGAGAATACAACGGCAATTGGTATACCGATGTTAAAGCGTGGCGTGTAGAACATGGTTCGGGTGAGCAAAATAGTCCTGCTCCTTCATCTCCAAGCACCGAAAGCTTTGAAATTGATACGAATGCTTTCGATGATCTGGACGACGACCTGCCTTTCTAGATGCGATGCTTTACGTAGGCCTCTAAATCGAAGCTCTCAAGAGGCGCTGTTTTTCTCAAGTATAGCGGGTGATGTGGGTGCCCTGCTTTTGATATGTTTCCCCGGCTAAAATACCTACAATTCGTTTGCTCGAGTACGGCATAGATTTCGTGAAGGCAAGTCATCAGATAGGGCCTTTTTTCAATTAGGGTTCCCCACGCACACCATACATCAGCTCCTTTTGGCAATCCCTTCAAAAGACGTTCAATTGCGTTGATGTTTTTAAGGTGCTCCTTCTTCTGAAATCGCCGATGCATATTGTTCGGATTGGTAGCCCTTTGGGGATATAAATTGAACATCAGCCAACCATTGTAATTTTGTTCAACCGCATAGCGAGCCACTGAAGCTACAGTAGGGTCAAGGTTTCCCGGAACAGCTGTACTTGGGTTTATGCCAAAACAAACAAAAGGATTGGAGCCTTTCTGCCCTAAAGAATATCGGGCTTTGGGCTCCTCATGATCATAAATCCAATCCTTATCTGGAAACATTATTTATTTGAGGAGAAGCATTTTTCGGGTTTGCTTCAATCCATTAAACTCAAGAGAATAAATATAGATTCCGCTTGCCAGTGAGCTTGCATCAAACTGAACCTGGTGTTGCCCTGCTGAATAAAAATCGTTCGTGAGCGTACCCATGTCCATGCCAATTGCATTATATACTTTCAGTGAAACATTACCTGATTGAGGCAAAGAAAAACTGATCGTTGTGGTCGGATTAAACGGGTTTGGATAATTCTGCATTAGCTGAAATTGATCCACCCTTTCCGGGTCTGTTTCATTGGATACAACTCCAGAAATATTTAGAGTAATTGGCACTTCATATACAGGGACTCCATCTTCATTGGTGTTAATGAGTGCAGTAGTTGTATAAGTTCCATTTTCAACACCGACCGAGCTGAAACTAAATACGACGTCTCTATCATCTCCTTCAGAAACTGTGCCTGTATTAGAATTAACCGTTAACCATGGATATGGGTTTTTGTATTGTAATACGGTAAAGTCATCGAAATCTAAAAAAGTACCATCAATTAAGTTTGAGCTAGATATAATCACTTCTGAAGGTGTAATTGCTGAATTTGTAAATGGAATCTCAGCTACGAGTACCGTGTCAACATAATAGTTAACCTCATTTTCAAAGGTATTTATATCAATTTCAATTTGATTGTAGCCATCTGTAGAGACCGCCGTTCCTGTTGACTGAAACACACTTTGCCCACCTTCAGAGCTTGATAATACATGAATCTGACCTCCGGAAACTCTAATCCCAACACTTGCTTGTTGTGTCTTGGAGTCAAGAAATATTATATCATATTGCTCTGAGTCCGAACCTTCGATACTCGATTGTTTTATATCAAACAGCGCTTTATAAGAAGCGAAAGGAAGCGCATTAAAATATGGGCCAAAAATTGTTCTTCCCCCAGTACCCGAATTAGCAATTCTGAGGTTCTGGCTGCCATGTGCTGCATCATCGTTAGCTATTGAGATAATTGGCCCCGCAAACGATCTCCAGGAATTAACAGCCTGAAAATCGAATACAAAATAGCCTTGATTACTCTCAAAGCTTGTTCGATAAACTACTTTGGAAGAAAATGTTGGGGTATTTGATGTACCAGGAAGAGATTTAGATAGAACGTTGCTTCCTCGTTCAAAATCTACATCATACTCTAGCAAAGATTCCCCTGTATTTTCGATTGTTAATGGAATATTTACCGACTCTTCAGGAGATATGTTTACTTCAATACTATTTGTAGAAATAGAACTTGAAGGAGCTTCTGTAGCTGTTTTCCTGTAGGAAGCGATTGTATTTTTTATCCTTTTCAGGCTTAGAGACGAGTTTGTTACTAGCGTGACACTATTTGAGCCAAGAACTGTGCCGTCGAATGATTGTGAAGGGTTTGAGAAATAAGGCACTCTTGTTAAGCCCCCTGCTGTATATGCCATTACCGTGGCAATACTATCTACCAGATCCTGATACCCAACCGACTCATGAAATACCCCTCCTGTAGCTGGGGCAGTTTGAACCGCCTGTGTACGTGAGTGAAAGTTCCCCATATTATGCCCAAGTTCATGGACAACGGTATACGAGTTATGTGCTTGTCGTACTCGATTCAAAGAAAAACCGAAGTCGGGAGAGCCATTCCTGTTGGTTCCAACCCATGCTATTCCTCCTGTATCGCTCACATCATCATATATTGTTACAAGATCTGCTCCATATTCATCTCTTAGTGTATGAACCTCGTCTAGTACACCATCTTGAATTCCAAAGGGGTTGAAGGATGGAGAAGCTGTCAATAAGCGTAATCGTTCTCCCGAAGACTGAGTTAGGTTTTCTTCTGTTTTGTATGTGTGTACTAATCTCAAAGTAATTGGAATCCCACTGTTGTCAAGTGCTGTCTGAGACAGGTTCATTGATTGTGCGATTACAAACTCAATGCCCTCGGATTCCAGAAATGCTGCTACTTCAGCATTTGAGGTATATACAATCATGATATCAATATTCGTGGGGGTGGACGTTGTCCCTGCCACAAAGTTTACTACATCAGATTGTTGTGACTTTTCCTGCACATGATTGTGTCCATGCTCATCAAAATGATAGTCTGCATGATCATGATCTACGGTACATGCAAAGGCTTCTGGTTCTGCCTCGGTGAAATAGTGCGACTTTTCCTTGCTTGAATACTTGAAGTGCATATTCTCCCCAAGCGATTCATGCAAAAGTCCAATAAGTCTCCCTTCTTTATAGGTAAAGCTAAATACATTTCCTGGATCATCTGCAGAAGCTGCGCTGACTGATATTAAGCCAGGCATGTACTCACTTATCCTGGTAATAGTTAGTACACTGCTTTGTGTATGAGTATTTACCTCTAATTGTGTTCCTTCTTTCAGGTTTTCTTCTGAAAAAACTTCTTCATTTATGGTAATGAAGGTTACAGGCGTGCTGGATTTGCTCTTTTCATCAACGAGGTTAGCACTTGACTCAATAGTATTAAATGTAATAGGAGTTTGTGCGTATACCTCAGTACTAATAATGACTATGAAAAGTGCTGCTAATAATTTTCTCATCATATTCTATATCACAAAAGGTTTAGTTCAGGCAAATCGATCGGCTAACCTATTGATTAAATAGCCCGATTCGGTTAGAGCCTGGGTAGCGAATTTACCAAAGAAATCGGTAACACCCTCAAATTCTTTAATAAAACCACTTCGGTCATTATTCTTAACGAGCTCAGCTAATTTTTTATGATGTTCAAAAAAATTGAGCAGCAGTTCTCTACGCTCTTCATTCGCAAATACAATATCAGCGTAAAGCTCTGCACTTTGTGCGAAAATACGTCCGGTCATCATTAACTCAGCTCGGTAAATAGGTGATGAATAGTCGAGCATATCCGTCGGATTTAAATCATAATGCTCCATAAAGGAGCCATGAAGAAGAGCCACAAAATGTCTCAAGCCCTGTACCAGGTGCATAACATGATCATGATTTTCCGGGTCAGCAGTAATAATCCTCATTCCCCATAATTTGCACTGATCTACAAACCATTCAGCCTTTTCCGCATCTCTTACTGGACAAACCACCATCAACTGTTTGGAAAGGTTTTCTACATCCGGACCATGCATAGGGTGTAATCCAATTACCGGGCCATTATGATGTTCAAGCATTGCCTGAATCGGCTTCACCTTATTACTTGTAAAATCAGCCAGAATGGTTTCCTCGGAAAGCCTGCCTTTTAATCGATTGATTACCTGTTCTGTTACATTTATTGGTACGGTTACAACAACCAAATCAAGGTTTTCGCTTAGTTCTTCCAGTTCATGCCAGTTTCCTTTATCAATCGAAAAAGTCTTATGCCCTGTTTGTTCAGAGATTCTCTTATAAAGACTACCCATTCCTCCTTCACCACCAATAAAAAGAATCCTCTTGGGTTCTTCGGAAGCCATTGGAAACTTTTCCTGGGATTGGCTAGCTCTCGACGAACTCATAATTAATCGCAAAAAATCTTCCGCCCACTCGGGGTCAATACCTCTACTTTTTGCCTTCTCTTTAAATGACTTACTTTTTTCGACTTCTCGTTCCGGAACAAAAACTGGAAGCTGATTTTCTACTTTTGTTTTTATTACATCCTGAACTGTTTTGGATCGCTCGGCCAGCAAATCAAGAATCTGTTCGTCTATTTCGTCAATACGTTGCCTGGAGCCCTGCAGCTCCTTATGTCTATGGGGCATACCTCGAATGTTTATGAGTAAGAGCCGCTAAAATACCTAAAGTTGAAGCAAAGTTATTTCGGATTTTTAACTTCATAACAATTATGCTTAGGATCGTTTTATATCTTTAGCCAACTTAAATTTGGTATGAAATAATGTTAAGGCTCTCTTCCTTTTTCCTCTCCTTGCTGGTTCTTATAGGCACAAATTCTTTTGGTCAACAAATACTTATAGATGAAGACTATTCGGACTGGTCAGATATTCCCCTGTTGTATGATGATGCTACCGGAGACAATGCGGGAATTGATTTTGCCATGCTGAAAATGACTAATGATGACCGGTTTTTATATGTGTACCTGGAATTGGGAATAGAGACGAACCTTCAGAATGACAATAACATCACTTTGTATTTAGACACTGACAGTGATACGGAAACCGGAGTTTCAGAATTTGGAATTGGGTACGAATTAGAATTCAATTTTGGGCAACGGGGAGGAACATTTTATGGCTCACAAAGCTCTGCTTTTAGTGCTTATGATGTTGGACTATTCTCTGCCCCAACAGTCACCTCGACCATTTTTGAATTCAAGATAGATTTAGATGCAGAGATTGATGGCGAAGCTGTTTTCAACTCTCAATCGATCGGAGTTGTGATAAAGTCGGATAGTGATTCTGGAGACAGTATCCCTGAAAATGGAGAGACGCTATCTTATGCTTTTGATCAGGGCGTGTATGAACCGGGCTCTTTCCGATTAAGTAAGCAAAATGATTCTGATATTAGAGTTCTTTCCTTTAATGTACTTCGCGATAACCTTTTCGAGCCAGGAGTAGAAGATAATTTCCGAAGAATTTTTCAGGCTATTGATCCCGATATCATTGGGCTATCTGAAGTTTATGACAACAGTGGTGCTCAGGCCGCTGCACTTATTGAGAGCTTTCTCCCATCTGAAGAAGGCGAGCAATGGTACTCTGGAGATGCTGGCAACGATAATTTAATGGTTAGCCGATACCCGGTGATAGAACAAAGTTCTATAGATGGAAATGCAGCTTATCTTCTTGATCTGGGAGATCGCGAGTTCTTCACTATCGTAGCACATCCTCCTTGTTGCGCAAATAATGAGGGTCGCCAAAACGAATTCGATGCTATGATGGCATTTCTTCGGGATTCTCAAAATGGAGAAGAATTCGATATTCAACCCAATACCCCAATCGTAATCATGGGAGATATGAACCTGGTTGGATTGGCGAGACAGCAGACCACACTTATAACTGGAGATATTGATAATGAAGCGTCTTATGGAAATGATTTCAATCCCGATTGGGATGGAACAGCGCTGGAAGATTCGAAGCCACTTAACCCCGGCTCCCCAACAGCCTTTACCTGGTATAGTTCCGGAAGTTCGTTCGGCGCCGGCAGGCTTGACTATATCGTATATTCTGGTTCGGTATTAGAGCTGGCAAATAGCTACTCTTTATTTACACCCAGCCTGGATTCGGATTCGCTAACCGCCTATGGTCTCGAAGCCGATGACACTATCATAGCTTCTGATCATCTTCCAGTGGTAGCAGATTTCAGGCTTCCAAGTCTCACTTCGAATGAGGTAGAATCTGATTTGCCAAAGAACATTGCTCTTTATCAGAACCACCCTAATCCATTCAATCCGTCTACTTCTCTGAGTTATTCCGTTTCAGACACAACTCCAATAACCTTAACTGTTCATAGTATTACTGGAAAGAAGATTGCCACATTAATTAATGATCAAGTTCACCCGGAAGGGACATTTAGTGTAAATTTTGATGCGGGAAACCTGGCCACCGGAGTGTATATTTACCGGCTCGCAACGAATACAGAAATCATTACCAAGAAAATGGTGTTGGCTAAATAGTTAACATAAGCTGTATGTCAGAATTTAAACTACACTCGCCCTTTCAACCCGCCGGGGATCAACCCACTGCTATTAAAGAACTGACGGAAGGAGTTCAATCTGGAGATCAGTTTCAGACCTTGTTAGGAATAACCGGATCTGGGAAAACAAGAACCATTGCCAATGTTCTGGAAAATGTTCAGAAACCAACGCTGGTAATGAGTCATAACAAAACCCTGGCAGCTCAGCTTTTTCGGGAGTTAAGTGATTTCTTCCCGGACAATCGGGTAGAATTCTTTATTTCCTACTATGATTACTATCAACCAGAAGCATATATCTCTTCGCAGGATAAGTACATTGAAAAAGACCTTTCTATAAACGATGAGATTCAGCGACTAAGATTACGGGCAACGAGCTCACTTCTTTCGGGTCGGCGAGATGTGGTCATTGTTTCTTCTGTGAGTTGTATTTACGGGATTGGATCGCCTTCTGAGTATGCAAAGCTAATCGTCCAGCTAAAGACCGGCATGGAGATTCCCCGGAATAAGCTGCTCTACGATATGGTGGACCTTCACTATACTCGTAATGATCATGATTTTAGAAGAGGTGTTTTTCGAGTTCGTGGAGATGTGATTGATGTATACCCTGCCTATTCAGATGAAGGTTTGCGCATTACGATGTGGGGGGATGAAATTGAAACGCTTCAGCTATTTGACACTGATTCTGGCAATGTAATAGAACAAGTCCGGGAATTTACTATCTACCCTGCCTCCCATTATGTAACCTCTAAATCTCGTTTAGAGGAATCCATTCAACAAATCCGGGATGAGCTTAACTGGAGAACAAAGGTTCTTATTGATGAAGAGAAATTCCTGGAGGCCAAGCGACTAGAACAACGAACTCTGTTTGACCTGGAAATGATCCAGGAGATTGGCTACTGCTCTGGCATTGAGAATTATTCGAGATATTTAAGTGCAAGAAAACCCGGAGAACGCCCCTTCTGTTTAATCGATTATTTCCCGGACGATTTCATGATTGTTGTGGACGAAAGTCATCAAACCATTCCTCAGATATCTGCCATGTACGGCGGGGACCGATCCCGAAAAATACAATTGGTTGAACACGGCTTTAGATTACCGTCTGCACTCGATAACCGCCCGCTTACTTTTGACGAATGGGAAAGCATGGTTAAGCAGGCCATTTTTGTTAGTGCAACTCCTAGCGATTATGAACTGGAAAAAAGTGGTGGCGTCTATACTGAACAAATTATTCGTCCAACTGGCCTCATGGAGCCCGAAGTGGAGGTGCGCCCTCTTTCTAACCAGGTAGATGATCTGCTTGAGGAAATTAGAATTCGGATTGCCAAGAAAGAACGGGTCCTGGTAATCACGCTTACCAAGCGCTTAAGTGAAGAACTTAGTGAATACCTCAAAAACCTCGGGATTTCAGCTGCTTATATGCATAGTGAACTGGATGCTCTTGAACGTATTGAGGTGATTTATAAATACCGCCGGGGAGATTACGATGTGCTTGTAGGGATTAACCTTCTTCGGGAAGGAATTGATATCCCAGAATTGAGCCTGGTGGCCATTATGGATGCGGACAAAGAAGGCTTCTTACGCTCTGAAACCTCCCTTTTCCAGATTGTGGGTAGGGCCGCAAGGAACGTAGAAGGGAAGGCCATTTTGTATGCAGACAAGATTACCGATAGTATGAGAAAAGTGCTGGACGAAACGAACAGGCGCCGGGAGGTACAGGAGGATTATAACCGACAACATGGAATTACTCCGCAAACGGTACAAAAGGAATTAAAACCATTAGTTGATCCATCGTTGATCTCTAATCAGAAATTTGATTACCAGAAAGAGGCAGAAAAACAGGCCGAACAAGATTACCTGGAATCTATTAAAGTTGCAGAAGATGGCATCCAGTATAAAGCCAGTCCAGCTATGAACGAAGTTACCTTCGAAAGCAAGGACAAACTGATTGAGCACCTTAGAGAGACCATGCTTCAGGCTGCCAGGAATATGGAATTTGAAGAGGCTGCCAGAATCAGAGACCAGATTGATAAACTGGAGAAAGAACTATAACAGATAGTCATTCTGAGGCTACTGCCGAAGAATCAGCAAGCCTTCGAGAATTTGGTTTTGTGCTGATTCTTCGCTATCGCCAGTCCTCCGTACGAGTACTTCGGAAGGCGGGCTCAGAATGACTTAAAAAATGATTATGAATCTAAACCAGATAACCGTCCCGTCCCTGGATCTTGACAAATCCGTTCCCTTTTATGAGGCACTGGGATTAAAGCCAATAGTTAAAGCTTTACCTCATTATGCCCGATTCGAGTGTCCTGATGGTGATTCGACTTTTTCTATACATAAAGTTGATGCTTTACCTACCGGAGACGGTGTATTCATCTATTTTGAATGTGATCAACTTGATGATGTTGTAGAGGAAATAAAGGAAAAGGGAGTCTCGTTCACCCTTGAGCCTACCGATCAGCCCTGGTTGTGGAGGGAGGCAAGGCTCAATGATCTGGATGGAAACCAATTGATTCTTTACACGGCCGGTGAAAACAGAAAAAATCCACCATGGAAAGTAGATGAGTAAATACCTATCAATCTTAACCTTTATAATTATTCCTTATTTACTGGCTATAGACTGTGAAGATGATTGCATGGTCATAGAAAATGTGTATTTGGAAGAGTACGTCTCAATAATCTCCTTAAGCCCTTTACAGGAAATCTATGACGCAGGAGATGAAGTAAGCCTTTCTATAAGCCTCCCCGCTTCTAATACTTATTTCGGTGATGCTATTAATCTCTTTGAAGAAACGGGAGAAGAATCAGCCACCGTCGTCCTTCTTTCCGACAACCTCTTTACCGATAATGATATGAGCTTTGTTACGGGTAGCCAGGGCAGGTTCTCCAATTGGTTTACTATGCCTTATAATACCCAAACAGGTATGTATGAGCTTGAAGTAACTATTACGCTAAACAGATCCGGTGCATATTCTCACTATAATGGCGGCAAAGTACAATTTGGCGCTTCCGATTGCCCAAATTATGAGTTAAATGTGCTTTTTGAGGGAATAGAAGGAGATTTTATTGAGTTTACTTTAAACGAATAAGGCTGGAAGTTTTACAAATAAGCAAGCAATGAACATTGAAAGAGCGCCTGGTGTTTTGTCAATTACTTTTGATCATCCAAAGGTTGCCAAACTTGTTTATGATCGTGACGGTAACTGCTCTGTACATGACTCAAAAGGATTAATCATATCTAGATTTAGTACTGTTTGTGATGTCGTATATAATGGACAATACGGTACTCCGATTTCACTTGATGGAAAATTCGTTTTTATTGGTACCTGGAGGAACGGACTTTTCTGTTATGAAATAGAAACAGGAGCGCTTCTCTGGAAAAAATGGCCCTCCAAAATTCGCCGAATAGTGGTTTCTGATACTTCCGTAATCGCAGCAATGGACGGTAGAGGAATATTTAAAAGAAATATATCTGACGGTGAAAAAGTAGACGAAATTAAAATGTCAGGTATTGAATCACTTTTTCAGCTGAATAAAAAGGAGTTATTTGCAGGCCCTAAACATAATAAGTACTTCATCTTTCGTGTACCATCTCTTGAAGTCATTCGAACCATAAAAGCGTCAAACATCAATATTAATAATTGTCTTTCATTTATACTTCTTGATGTATTCTATGATAACAATGACCTCGTTTTTAAAGGATGGGAACAGTATAAGAACAGAGATTATCGGAATGATGAGCAAATTTGGTTTGAGCGAACTGAAGAATAATATCGAGGCAACCAAAAAGGGTACGCGATCGAACCGCCCAATGAGAGATTTATGAAGTTTGATAAATTCCTTATTCCCCTCAGGGTTCTATTGGAGAATCACCCGAATGCTCAGAAAGCACGCTTAATCTAGAAATCGAAACAAGTTTAGGGCCATCGCGTCCACGCCGTAGTATTATATACCAGCCAGGACCTGGAAACGTAATTTTTATCAATCTCTGCAATAATGAATAGATCAATAGTCTCCGCTTTCTTGATCGTTATGGTATCATTCTCTTTTGGTTGTAATGATTCTAAGAAGACAGAAAATACCTTCGAATGGAACTTAGACAGAGAAAGGGAGCACAATGAAAACAGAAACGACTCAACAAAGATAAGTCAGGGAAGTTGGGAAGCAGATATTGGGAATATAGATATTTCAGGAAAGCCCTTAGTAAGTGGTGTTTTTCCTGTCCCGGAATATAGCCTTATTGATACTACTTTTAATGGAATGGGAAGCTGGGGTGAATGGGGAGGTATTGATGTAGAGGATAAGAAAATCGTTTACCACTCAATGTATGTTAAGAGCAATAATATTAACCAAGCATTTATTGAGGATAAAGAAGACGAAGTGTTCTTTGCCATTGCTGTGCTGACGGATAGTGTTGACCAACAATGGTTTTCTCATACAGGCCTTTCTGTATCATCAAGAAATTACCCCCACTTTGCCGGGCAAGGATTCGTAAAAACTAAAACCAATAAAGTTGATTTTGTTTCCTTCTTAACCGCCGATAGAAATGCTTATGCGATTGTTAATATGCGGTTATTCGACTTGAGGATTGGGCGCCTTGTACTTATTGCTCCTCAAAAGGATGGAACTTTACGGTCATTACAACTAGATACTCCTGTAATGTCTTATGAAGAAATGGATGAGCATATAAAAATGCTGCTAAAACAAGATGAAGAAGTAATTCGGTTTTTTACCCGGGCGAATAATATTTGATTCTCACATTGTACAATCCGTGAGAGGTTTTATAAAGCTTACACTTTTATAAGTCATCCTGAGCATACTTGCGAAGGATCTAATTGTCTGTGCAAATACCCGTTTAGATTCTTCGGCTGTAGCCCGCCTTCCAAAGTTTACGGCGGACAGGCCTCAGAATGACACTGTATAGGTTGATGTGTAACATCAAAAAGGGGGTAAGCGATCAAGCCCACCCCCTGAGGGATTTATGGAGTTTCATAAATACCGACTAATAACCCTTAGCTCAGGCTTTTATTTTTCGGGATTTCCAACTTTTTTGGCCAACCGGCCTAACTCCATCAATTCCTCAGAGGAAAGGACTTCAAATTCATTGACAATGTGCTGCAAGTGTTTGGGGAAATATCCGGTTATAAATTCCTCCCCTTTTTTGGATAAAGAAATGATTACCGCCCTCCCGTCTCTAGGATCTTTCTCCTTCTTCACATATCCCTGTTTTTCAAGATTATCGATCACCAGGGTAATGTTTCCACCACTTTTCAGGATACGGGAGCCCAATTCCTTTTGGCTTTGGGGCCCGATATGTAGCAACGCCTCAAGTATCCCAAACTGGCTGACGGTCAAATTCACACAGGCCAGGCAACGACTTAATCGGTTGTTAATGCTTTCAGAAGCACGGGTGAGCTTGATGAATGCATTCAGGGTATCTACTTCTCTTTTTGAGCCTTGGTACTTAGTGGGCATATGTAAACAAATTTTGTTTAATGTTAAACAAACTTAGTCAGACGCTCAACCGTTCGTTATATCTCGTATTCAATGGTTACGGGAGCGTGGTCGGAGATATCCCATTTCTTTTCGATGGTCGCTGTTTTCGCCTTCTCCGCCAATTCAGGCGAAGCAAAGTGATAATCAATTCTCCAGCCTTTGTTTCTCTCTTTGGATGCTGCCCGGTAACTCCACCAGGAGTACAGATCCTTTTCTCCAGGATGTAGCTTTCTAAACACGTCCACATAGCCTTCTTCTATAAAACCGCTCACCCATGCCCGCTCCTCTGGCAGGAAGCCTGAGTTTTTATGTTGCTGGCTGGGATTATGGATATCTATTTCCTCATGACAAATATTGAAGTCTCCGCACATCAGGATGGGCTTGTCATTTTGTATTTGCTCCCTTCCATAAATCATAAAATCATCCAGGAAGCTCATCTTTAGGTCCTGACGAATATCTCCTGCGCTTCCACTGGGAACATATACCGATACAAGATTGAACGCTTCAAATTCGGTAAGCAATACCCGCGCTTCACTATCTATCCAGTCAACTCCAATTCCTTCTGAAACTCTAATCGGTTCTTCTTTACTGAAAATGGCTACTCCAGAGTAACCTTTCTTTTCTGCCAAATAATAGGATTGGTGATAGTCTAGTTCTTTTAGCTCTTCCGGAACCTGGTCGATATCTGCTCTTACTTCCTGGAAGCAAATGATGTCGGGATCAGATTCGCTTAGCCAATCAAGAATCCCTTTTCTATGAGCTGCCCGTATTCCATTGATATTGTATGAGCTTATTTTGAGCATTACGCTCCCTTCAAAATCGCATACTTTCTCTTGCCCACCTTGAGAACTTTTTCATCTCCAGCTTCCAGGATAACTTCAAGACCAAAGTCCTGAACTTTTTCATCATCGATGCTAACGCCTCCTTGCTTGATAAGGCGCTTGGATTCACCATTACTAGGTGAAAACTTAAGCTCGGAAATGATTTCAAGAATTCGTTTAGCTTCTCCGGCAGGAATTTCAACTTCCGGGGCGTCATCCGGAACTTGTTTGTTGATCACCGTTTTTTCAAAGTGTTCTCTTGCTGAAGCGGCAGCCACTTCGCCGTGATAAAGCTTAGTAATGGCATAGGCCAAATCATGCTTAGCATTACGAGGATCTGATTCTGCTTTGGCTTTCAGCGCCGGTAAATCCTCCACAGAAACATCCGTAACTAATTCGAAATAGGTGTAGATCAGATCATCCGGAATAGACAGGGACTTCCCATACATATCATTTGGTGATTCATCGATTCCGATATAGTTATCATAGGATTTGGACATCTTTGCCGAGCCATCTGTCCCTACTAGCAACGGCATCATCAGGCAAATCTGTGGCTCGATTCCGCCGTCTTTTTGAAGCTGTCGACCAACCAGCAAATTGAACTTTTGATCAGTACCACCAAGCTCAACATCATTCTCCAAATGTACAGAATCCTGCCCCTGGGCTAAGGGATATAAAAACTCGTGGAGAGAGATGGGCTCGTTATTCTGAAATCTCTTTGAAAAATCATCCCGCTCTATCATTCGGGCAACGGTGGTCTTAGAGCTTAAACGAATCACGTCTATAAAACTCATAGAGCCTAGCCAGTCATTGTTATTCACTATAGACAGTCGGTCGGTATCTAGAATCTTCTTCGCCTGATCGATATATGACTGTGCGTTCTCCATTACTTCATCTTCAGTAAGAGGAGGGCGTGTTGAGTTTTGCCCAGTTGGATCTCCGATCATTGCGGTAAACCCGCCTATTATCAACACTGCATCATGACCTAAATCCTGGAATTGGCGCATTTTTCTAAGTACAACAGAATGTCCAAGATGCAAGTCTGGCCGGGTAGGATCCACTCCCAGCTTTATTTTAAGCGGCTTATTCTCCTTAAAGGATTTCTCCAGCTTTTCTTTTAACTCACTTACTGGAACAATTTCTGTGGCCCCTCTTTGAATAATCTTGAGTTGCTCATCTACAGGTAAAAACGACATTTAATTACCGGATGTATCTTCGTTATTGTTTAAAAAAGGCAGGTTCTCTACCGGATTGTACTTGCTTAGATTTTCTTTAACCGTTTCGGTATACCCTTCTGCTCCCGGATAAATAACAGCGACGGCTTCGTAGGTCCATGGACCTAAATAGATAATGTATGGATACAGGATAGAGGAATCTCTAACCTCTTCTTTAGGAATATTAAAACCAGCCAGAAGTAAAAGAATAGTGCTTACGACTATCCCGCTTTTGAGTATTCCAAACACAGCTCCTAAACCCCTATTTACTGTACTCAGCTTGGCTGCTTTTAGAAGCTCTTTGGTTAAGTACGCAATTATGGCCACTACTGTAAGTGTTCCAAGAAATAATAAAGCAGCAGAAAGAAACGGGATATAAGCGGCGGCAGAGTCTTCAAAAAATGGTGCAATGAGTATACTTAATGCATCCATATATTTAAAGGTCAGGAATACTGCTAGCGTAATCCCAACAATATTCAGGATCTCTTTCACAATTCCGTTAACTGCGCCTTTGTAGGCAAAGTAAAGTAACGGAATCGCTATGACGAGATCCAGAATTGCCATTTAGCCTACTAATTCCTCTTTTACTATGCGGCTTACCAGGCTTCCATCTGCCTTACCTTTTAGCTGTCCCATAATAGGCCCCATCACCTTGCCCATATCTTGTGGGCCGGATGCTCCCATTGCAGAAATCTTATCCTTCACAATAGCACGTACATCATCTTCACTCATCATTTCAGGAAGGTAAGCCTCTATGATTGCCAGCTCTACTTTCTCATTATCCGCGAGATCGTTTCTTCCTCCATCTTCAAATTGAGTAATGGATTCTTTTCTCTGCTTCGCTGCTTTGGTAAGTACCTGAAGAGCTTGCTCTTCAGTCAGTTCGGCCTCTCCTCCCTGCCTCTCTGAGATCTCTTTTTCCATAAGCTTAGCTTTAATAGAACGAAGCACACGAAGCCGATCCTGGTCTTTGGCCTTCATTGCCTCTTTTAAATCTGTAAAAATTTGGTCCTTAATTGACATGCTAAATCCTAATTAGTTGAAAAATAAGCAAAAAAAAAGGTTACGCAATCAGCTTGCATAACCTTTAATTCCTTATAGGTTCTTATCAAGCCTTATTCTTCTGAATAAAATCTTTAACCTGATCCTGATCAACCATTGCTTCACGATATGAATACTTACCGCTATCATTTTTGGTTGAGATAATCACTTTAGCCATCCTTCTTTGAGAGGCTCTTGCTTGTAATGCTTCTGAACCGAATACTTGTTTCTTAGCCATTGCTCAACCTTATTTGATTTCCTTGTGTACGGTGTGTTTGCGAAGAACAGGATTATATTTTTTGAGCTCCATGCGCTCAGTTTGCGTTCTTCTGTTTTTTGTAGTTACATATCGAGAAGAACCTGGCTTCTCGGTGCATTCTAAAATAACTTGAACTCTATTGCCTTTAGCCATTTACTTATACCTTTTTTAGCAGGGTTCCTTTACGACGAGCATCTTTGAGCACTTCAGTAATCCCTTTCTTATTGATGGTTCTAAGTGTTTTTGCAGACACTTTTAGCGTTATCCATCGATCTTCTTCAGGAATATAAAATCGTCGTTTTTGTAAGTTCAGATGAAAGCGGTGCTTCGTCTTATTGTTCGACTTGGAAGAACGGTAACCGTTCATCGCCTTCTTTCCAGTAATATCGTCTCTTCGCGACATTGATCTTCTGATTATTTCGATTTTGAGATAGACTCCAAAGATAGGGGTATCGTGTTCAAAATTCAATCATCAGAGTATCAAAAATTCTACTAAAAACGAGTTTTCCACGAAAAATTAAATTATCCACATTAGAAACCGGGTGTGATCAAGGCCAAATTTCCTCGCTAACATCCGATCTCAGTTTTTTTCGATATTAACCCTGCCTTTTTTTGTTTTTGAGCGTAATAGCACTATTTTCCGGCGTTAAAAAACTCATCTAATTTAGCTATTACCCTATTTTATGGCGAAACAACAGAATTCCGACTACAAGGCGTCAAATATACAAGTTTTAGAGGGCCTTGAAGCGGTAAGAAAACGTCCGGCCATGTATATCGGAGATACCGGACAGCGGGGACTTCACCACCTTATAAACGAAGTAGTTGACAACTCCATTGACGAAGCGCTTGCTGGACACTGTGATCACATCGTAGTTCAGATTAATAAAGACGGCTCCATGACTATTGAAGACAATGGTCGCGGCATCCCGGTTGATATGCATCCGAAGCTTGGAATCCCGGCAGTTGAGGTTGTACTTACCAAGCTCCATGCTGGAGGTAAGTTTGACAAAGATACTTATAAAGTATCCGGGGGTCTTCACGGTGTTGGTGTAAGTTGTGTGAATGCATTGTCCACCGTGTTTACAGCAGAGATTCATCGAGGCGGAAAGATTCACACCATGAGCTTCGAAAGGGGAATCACAAAAAATTCTCTAAAAACAGAAGGAAAAACTGATCGAACGGGAACCATTATAACCTTCCTTCCTGATCCCACTGTTTTTACTCAAACGGTTGAATTTAAATTCAACATCATCGCTGAGAGAATGAGGGAGCTGGCTTTCCTTAACCCGGAAGTTACTATCGAGCTTATTGACGAGCGCGAGGAAGACGAAGAGCTCGGAAAAGAAGTATACCATTATGAAGGGGGGGTGAAAGATTTTGTTCAGTATTTGGATGCCTCAAGAGATTCGGCGATGCCGATACCTATATATATAAGGGGAGAAGTTGAAGGAGTGCCTGTTGAGCTAGCGATGCAATACAATAGCTCTTATGCTGAAAATGTACATTCATATGTGAACAACATTAATACCCGTGAGGGAGGAACTCACGTTTCTGGCTTCAGGAGAGCGCTGACCCGTTCACTTAAAAATTATGCCGATAAGAACAATCTGATCAAGTCGAACAGCAAGGTGAGTATTTCCGGAGAGGATTTCCGAGAGGGTCTTACCGCGGTGCTTAGTGTAAAAGTAGCTGAGCCTCAATTTGAAGGTCAGACCAAAACTAAGCTGGGTAACTCAGAGGTTCAAAGCGCGGTTGAAATCACCGTTTACGATCAGTTGAATGAGTACCTGGAGCAGAACCCAAAGATTGCTAAAAAGGTAATCGAAAAGGTAGTTCTTGCTGCTGAAGCTCGTGAAGCGGCTCGAAAAGCAAAGCAACTTGTTCAGCGAAAAAGTGTGATGAGCGGTGGCGGGCTTCCTGGAAAATTAGCCGATTGTTCAATCAAGGATCCAGAGCATTGCGAAATATACCTGGTGGAGGGTGATTCTGCGGGTGGTTCAGCAAAAATGGGCCGTAACCGAAGTTTCCAGGCCATCTTACCTCTTCGTGGTAAGATTTTGAATGTAGAAAAAGCAAAGATCAATAAGATCCTGGAGAACAAAGAAATCCAGGCGATGATTACTGCTTTTGGTTCTGGAATCGGACATAGTGAAGAAGAATTTGAGCTGGAAAAGCTTCGGTATCATAAGATCATCATCATGACGGATGCCGATATCGATGGCTCACACATTCGTACACTGCTCCTCACTTTCTTCTACAGATATATGAGGCCGCTTATCGAAAGTGGGTATGTATACATTGCTACTCCTCCACTATATAGAGTGACTGCAGGAAAGAATATCGAATATGCCTGGGACGACGACACCAGGGACAAGCTTATCAAAGAGTTTAAAAAAGGTAAGAGAAAGTTTGATGTATCAAGGTACAAAGGACTCGGTGAGATGAACCCGGAACAGCTATGGGAAACCACGATGGATCCGGAAACCCGAACACTACAGCAGGTTTCGATTGAAAGTGCTGCCGGTGCTGATAAAATGTTCTCCATGTTAATGGGAGACGATGTGGCACCAAGAAGGGAGTTCATCGAGCGCAATGCTAAGTACGCTAAACTTGATATCTAACAACACCTCATTTTTTAGAAATTTAATTCATGGCTAGAGAAAAAATTATACCTATTACCATAGAAGACGAAATGCAGTCATCCTACATCGATTACTCGATGTCGGTTATCGTTTCGCGTGCGCTTCCTGATGTTCGGGATGGACTAAAACCCGTTCACCGAAGAGCACTTTATGGTATGAGCGAACTGGGAATGCTTCATAACCGCGGGTACAAAAAAAGTGCTCGTATTGTGGGTGAAGTGTTGGGTAAGTATCACCCGCATGGTGATTCTGCTGTTTATGATACCATTGTAAGGATGGTTCAAACCTTCTCATTGAGATATCCATTGGTGGATGGGCAAGGAAACTTCGGTTCCGTAGATGGTGATTCCGCTGCTGCGATGCGATATACGGAAGTTCGTATGGACCGAATTGCTGAAGAGCTTCTCACCGACATTAACAAAGATACGGTAGATTACCAGCCCAACTTTGATGACACCCTTCAAGAGCCGACGGTTCTTCCGGGCTCACTTCCCAACTTACTGGTGAATGGTTCTTCAGGTATTGCGGTGGGTATGGCCACAAACATGGCTCCCCATAACCTTACCGAAGTTATTAATGGAATCACTGAATTCATTGATAACCCTGATATTGAGATTCCTGAGCTGATGAAGCATATCACTGCTCCTGATTTCCCAACGGGAGGGATCATTTATGGATATGAAGGAGTAAAAGACGCTTATGAAACTGGTCGTGGTAAAGTAGTTCTCCGTGCACGAGCAAGTACCGAAGAACTTAGGGGTGGTCGTGAGCAAATTGTAATTACAGAAATTCCTTACCAGGTTAATAAAAGCTCGCTTATTGAAAAAATTGCCGAGCTGGTTTCCAACGAGAAGATCACCGAAATCTCTGAGGTTCGGGATGAGTCGGATCGGGAAGGCATGAGGGTCGTAATCATCCTCAAGAGATCGGCCAATGCAGGGGTGGTACTGAACCAGTTGTACAAGTACACCCAAATGCAAAATACCTTTGGGATCATCAACCTGGCACTTGTTCAGGGCCGACCTAAGGTGATGAATCTAAAAGAGCTGATCTACCACTATGTTGAGCATAGAATTGAGATCATCATCCGAAGAACGATCCATGATCTTGAAGCGGCTGAGGCGAGAGCCCACATTCTTGAAGGTCTAAAGATCGCTCTCGATAATCTGGACGAAGTAATCAAAACGATCCGGGCTTCTAAAAATCCTCAGATTGCTAATGTAGAACTTCGCAAGAAATTTGCCCTTACTGATATTCAGGCGAAGGCAATTCTTGAAATGAGATTGCAGAAGCTAACGGGACTTGAGCGAGATAAGATTGATACCGAGTACAATGAGATTGTAGGAAAGATCGAGGAGTTCAGGGTTATTCTTTCTGACAGAAACCGTCAGACCAACATCATTAAGGAAGAGCTTGAAGATCTAAAAGCTCGTTATGGTGATGAGCGCCGATCTCAAATCGTGTATTCCGCGGAAGACTTTAATGTTGAAGACATGATCGCGGATGAAGATGTGGTGGTAACCATTTCCAATAAAGGCTTCATCAAGCGAATGCCTGTGAGTGGATATCGTAGACAGCGCCGTGGCGGAAAGGGAATGAAAGGAACTACGACTCGAGATGAGGAATATGTAGAACATTTATTCGTGGCCACTAACCATAACTATATTCTTTTCTTCACCGAGAAGGGTCAATGTTACTGGCTGAAGGTGTACGAGATTCCTGAAGGCGGACGCTTATCCCGAGGTAGAGCAATTGTAAACCTTATCGAAATTGATAAGGATGACGCAATTAAAGCCTTTGTTCCAGTTAAAACCCTCAGTGACGAAGAATATGTAAAAGCACATTCCATCGTGATGTGTACCAAAGAAGGGCAGATCAAAAAGACTTCTTTGGAAGCGTACAGTCGTCCAAGAAGAGATGGTATCATCGCTATCAACATTAAAGAAGGCGACAGTTTACTTGGAGCCGAACTTACTGATGGCGATTGTAACATCATTCTGGCAAACAGAAATGGTAGAGCTATTCGCTTCCACGAAAGTGATGTTCGAGAGATGGGACGAAACACTTCCGGTGTTCGTGGAATGACCGTCGCTAAAGACGATGAAATCGTTGACATGGTGGTCATCAAAAATGCCCACGAGGCAACCGTTCTTGCTATCTCAGAAAACGGATATGGCAAGCGCTCTTTGGTTGATGATTACCGTGAGCAGTCTCGTGGAGGAAAAGGAGTCATCACCCTTAAAGTTACTCCAAAGACTGGCCAGCTTATTGCGCTTAAAGAAGTAACCGACCAGGATGACCTGATGATCATTACCGAGCGCGGTAAAGTTATTCGAATGAGCTGTGGCGGTATTCGAACCATGGGCAGAAATACTCAGGGTGTTCGAATTATGCGACTGGATTCTGATGGCGCTATTGCCGCAGTTACTCGAGTTGTAAATGAAGATGAGGAAGAAGAAATCTAGATTCTCTCATCTTTAGATTTTGAAGCCCTGATCATTAAATTGATCGGGGCTTTTTTATGAGGATAACCTCTGTCTAACAATAGCTATAATAGATTCTAAACGATCCTTAGGCTCTGCCGGTTAGACTGGTGTAGTAAGAAAGGGTGATTTAAAATGAAATGTATCAATTGTGATTTCGAGCACGATTCTAAATTTTGTCCTAATTGTGGGGAAAGGGCAGAAGTGCGCAAAATCACTTTTAAATCCATTTTTAGTGAGGCTTTCTCAACACTAACCGATATGGATAGGGGATTCTTATTCAATGTTAAGAATCTATTTTTGAATCCCAACAAAACTGTAACCGATTACATAAAGGGAAGGCGGAAAAATATATTTAACCCGTTATCATATCTTCTTGTCATTATCTCCATTTATCTGGTTCTGGACTCCCTAATTATCGTCAAATCTGATGTTGATCGTGTTGATTCAGCAACTTATTCCATTGGGTATGAAGCTGGAAAGTTTATCACACTGTATTTTAAATACTTCTGGATCTCTTCGGTTTTATGGCTAAGTATTTCAACAAAATTATTATTTGGGAAGTACAATTTTGCAGAACACATGGCGATAAATTCTTTTGTCATTGCCCAATCTACCTTAATAGGGCTAATTGTTTTTGTGTTCTCGAAATACGGATTGATGTTTAATCCACTGGTCTATATTTCAACCCTCTGGTTTACTTATGAAATATTTAAGAAGAGAAAAAGAGATGCTGAAACACTTGTACTCGCGCTGCTGGCAACTGTCTTCTTTTTTATTCAGCTAAGTATACTTCTACTTCTTATCGGAGTAATTAGAAGTTGGGAATACATCAGCTGAGAACAAGAGCCATCAAGTCAATTGTGAACTGAAATCCAGCCATCAAAAGAACGAGACCATGACCTTTTACCTTCCCAACATTTCTTCCAGGAGTTTCTTTCTCTTCGAGACCAGCTCACCCGGACCAACTACCTCCACTCCTTTTCCAAATTGGAGCAGCCACTCGTTGATGAAGTCCAAATTATCGAAGTAAAAGCTGAGGCTAATTTTATTAGGATTTTTTTCTTCTCTCCTAAAAATTTTAGCCGGTAAATTTGCCCGGAAACGCTCTAAATAATTTTTTTCGATTAATAGCTCGACCAATTCTGATCGTTCGCTATTTCTGAAAATAAGCGCCTCTACGTTCAAGTCGGATTTTTTTGAAATCTGTTCGTCCAAAATTTGAATCTCTCTCATACTTTCGAGGATAAAATTCCTGACTTCCCCTCTTTGGTGAGATTTTCCAATCACATTCCAGTGATCTTCATAAAACACCAACAAGTAAGGGTCAATTTTTCGTCGGGACTCTTCTCCGCTTTTCGTCCGGTATCTGAAATCTATTCTTTTGTTTTGAGAAATCGCGCTACTAATCAAATACCAATCGCCCCCCTCTTTTTTCTCCGCTCCGAATTTTAGATAGGGATCAACAATGGTCTTTGTTTCCAATGAGGACATGAATTCTTTCAACTCAGCGGGAAGAACGTTCTTTATTTTTATCTCTACCCCTTCGGCATCATCTACTAACTGCTTGTCTACCTGAGATTTAACAAAGTTCAGACCCACCATAACCGTTGCAAGCTCTTTTGAGGTAAACATCAAAGGAGGAATTTTATACCCTGGCATTACTCCATATCCGGCGTATCTATCCCAGGTTATAGGCACATTTATTTCCTGTAAAGCATTGAAATCCCTGAAGATAGTCCGTCTACTTACGCCGAATTTTTCGGCTAGTTGATCAACCGTGAGTTTATTCCCTGGTTGCTGGAGAATCAGCATGAGTTTTAATCTTCGCTCCGAACTATTCATAGACCCCCCTCTTTTCTTTTGACCCTTACAATCGCCTTTCCCTGGTAAAACTCGTCCGTAATTACTTTATCTAGATTTAGAACTTCTACTTGAAGGGCTTGTGAAGTTTTACTTAACTCCTCTTCTACTTCCTTTTCCCCTTTTAAAAAAAGGATTTCTGTCCACGGTTTTTCATCGAGAAAACCAGCCAGGTCGGATATTTTAAACGCATGCTTTGTAATGACTAAATCCCCTACAGCTATCTTTTCCCTAGCAATTGACCCAGCCCCAAACGAGGTGTTGCCTAAAGAAAGAGCCTTACTCATTTGCTTTACCGCCATGATTTTCTTCTGAACAATGTCATTGAAATGAACTGTAATTGTTGGTAACGCAATCGCTAAAGGGAGCCCGGGTAAGCCCCCTCCCGTTCCTGTATCTATCACCTTGTTGGGAGATAATCGTTCGATGAGGGGATATAACAGAAGAGAATGATGAATATGGCTCATCAATGTTTCATGTGAAACATCTCTACTAACAAGATTTATTTTATCATTCCACCACAGAAGTCGCTCAGTATATTTGCCTAAAGCTTCACTGTTCGATTGAATAATGGTTTCAGTACTCTTTAAGTCTTCAGCTAAATAGGTGGTATATGAGATAGAATGTTTCACATGAAACATTATCGTTTTAAATAAACCATCAATACAGAAAGATCGCTGGCGGAGACGCCGCTAATTCTGCTTGCCTGCCCAATAGTTTCGGGCCTGATTTTGGAGAGTTTTTGACGGCCCTCAGTAGAAAGGCTCCTTATGAGATCGTAATTAAGGCTTTCCGGAATAGAAGTATTCTCCTTCGTTGAAAGCTCTTCAACCATCTCAAATTCCTTTCTTATATACCCAGAGTATTTGATTTGTATTTCTACTTCCTCAATAACCAGGTCATTCTCTGTAATCTCCTGGACTTTGGCTTTTAGCTTTTCATCCGCCTCAATAATATCAACCGCTGATATTTGTGGTCTTGAAAGTACCGTATGAGCCTTTACTGGCTGAGACAGGGTATTAGTTCCCTTTTCCGAAAGCATGGAATCCATCTGTTCCGGGCGCACCGTATAGCTCATTAAAAGATCATGGAGCTGATCAATTTCTTTCTTCTTCTCTTCAAACAGCTTCATTCTTTCCTCAGAAACGAGACCTATTTTATGCCCCAGCTCTGTTAGTCTTAAATCCGCATTATCCTGGCGAAGCAAAATTCTATGTTCTGCCCTGGAGGTGAACATTCGATACGGCTCTTCTGTGCCTTTATTAATTAAGTCGTCGATTAAGACCCCGATATATGCTTCCGAACGTTTCAGGATAAACGGATCCTTGCCCAGAACTTTTAGACCGGCGTTAATTCCCGCCATCAACCCCTGGCACGCCGCTTCTTCGTATCCTGTTGTGCCATTAATTTGGCCAGCAAAATAAAGTCCCTCTACTCTTTTTGTTTCCAGAGTACGCTTTATTTGATGAGGAGGGAAATAGTCATACTCAATCGCATATCCCGGTCGAATCATAACTACATTTTCAAAACCAGGAATAGTTTTTAGCGCTTCATATTGAGTTTCCTCTGGAAGGGAGGTTGAAAAACCATTCAGATACATTTCATAGGTATTCCATCCTTCCGGCTCCAGAAACAGCTGATGCCTGTCTTTATCCGCAAAGCGGTTGATTTTATCTTCAATACTAGGGCAATACCTAGGTCCTATGGATTTAATTCGCCCATTAAACATCGGGCTTTTATCAAAGCCTGTTTTAAGAACTTCATGAACTTCGTCATTGGTATATCCAATCCAACAGGTAAGCTGCTTATCCGCTTTAGGCAATTCTTTTGGGTCTGTCAGAAATGAGAAGGGGGTTGCATCATCATCTCCATACTGAATCTCCAGCTTGGAATAATCAATGGATCTGCCATCTACTCTGGGGGGCGTTCCAGTTTTCAGTCTTCCAATTTCAAAACCAAGCTCTTCTAAAGCGGCAGAAATTCCGATTGATGCTCTTTCTCCTGATCGGCCCCCGCCATATTGGTTTTCACCGATATGAATTAATCCATTTAAGAAGGTTCCACTCGTAAGAACGACCGCCTTTGAATAAAAAACCTGACCAGTTTGTGTGACTACCCCCTTTATTTCTCCGTCCTCTGTAACAAGATCAACCACATTGTCCTGACGAAACGTAAGATTTTGTTTTTCCTCGAGATACTCTCTCATTTTTTGCGCGTAGAGCATTCGATCGCTTTGGCAACGAGGGCTCCACATTGCCGGGCCTTTACTTCTGTTCAGCATTCTAAACTGGACGCCACTTTCATCGCTTACTATTCCTGAAAGCCCCCCTAGCGCATCTATTTCCCGAACAAGCTGTCCTTTTGCTACCCCACCCATTGCCGGGTTACAAGACATTTTTGCAATCGCCTCCAGGTTCATTGTAATCAACAGGGTATTAGCCCCCAATTGAGCTGCAGCTCCTGCCGCCTCACTACCGGCATGACCGGCGCCAACTACAATTACATCGTATGAGGGGTAAATAGAAGACATTTGTTACGGATTGATTTTCTTGAGAAAGAAAGCGTCTAAAAGATAAAAAAAGAAAAAGCCCCGCACACTATGTATGATGTACGGGGCTTTGCGATCCGGAAGGGACTCGAACCCTCGACCTCCTGCGTGACAGGCAGGCGTTCTAACCAACTGAACTACCGGACCTTTTTGAGAGCCTCAAATATAAAGAGGCTACTCAAAGGAAGTCAATAGCTTTCAATAATAATAATTTTGTTATCAGAGCAACTGCTTAATAGCAGATGTTAGCTCTTCACTTTCCGGTTTGGTCTTACTTCTGAATCTTCTGATCAGATTTCCTTCCTTATCTACCAGGAATTTTTCAAAGTTCCACTTTATTTCTCCATCAAAGTCTTCATTAGGTAATGAAGTTAGATAGGAAAAGATCGGCGCCTGGTCATCACCTTTTACCGATACCTTAGAGGACATTGGGAAAGTAACTCCATAATTAAGGGTACAGAATTGCTTAATGTCTTCTTCTGTTCCTGGTTCTTGTCCATTAAAGTTGTTTGCAGGGAATCCAATGATTTCCAGCCCCTGATCACCATACTCTTCATAAATAGCCTGAAGGCCTTCGTACTGTGGAGTATATCCACATTTAGATGCGACGTTTACAATCAATAGTACTTTACCCTTGTATTGCTCCATTGATAATTCATTTCCGTCGATATCTTTGAACGGGAAATCATAGATTGAATCATTCTTTTCTATAGTAGTGCCCATCATAACTAGACTTAGAATAGCTGTAAATAGTATCTTCATAACAATGAGTTTAAAATTTGCGTTAGTGTTGAAACCATAACCTATCAGTATATCATTTCATGAAAAGATATTTAGCCGTTTTCTTTATTGCATCACCTTTACTTTTTTTCACACCCCTTCAGGCACAAATGTTTTCCGTTGGTGATGTAACTGGCCCCACCCCTATTCCTAATTCTTATCTTTATATCGGTTTTGCTCCTTCTGAATTTACATTCCAGGGAAATAGGGCGGCTAATCCAAACTCTACGGATTTGGAATTATCTTCAACGGCTCTTGTACTAAAGCTGGATACTCCCAGTCTAAATCTAAACCTGTTGCTTGCAAATTCCATTACCGGGCTAGAAGACCAAAGCCTGCTAGATCTTGGACTTTCGTTATCTAATGGCTTTCCAGTGGTTAGGAGAAGCAGGCTAATCGTAGGTATACCCATTCAGCTTTCCAGCATCCTAACTACAGCAAACAGTGAGCGGAACCAGGAGAACTTCAACCAGGGTAGTTTTGCAATTGGTGGTGGAGCATTTACGAATTTACGGTTTGGCAGAAAAGCTTCTATCTATGGTGAATTCATCCCTAGTTATGGTTTCAGTAATTCGAGCGGCGGGTTCTTTGGTGGATCCTTATTTATGCTAAATGGATCGGCCAGGGTAAACATTCATAATGTAATTTTTAGTCGTTCGATTAGCTTTGGCTATGATTATGTGTACCGTTCTTTTGATGTTGATGATGACCTCTTCGATTTCGATCTTACTTCGCATCAAATAACACTTGGTATCTCTTTTTGAAACCTGAAAAAGTTCTTCTGGAACTCGAACACTTACTTGAGCAAAACGGCTATCGGCTTAGAAAAGAACGGGGCTCTTTTCGTGGAGCAGATTGTGTGATTGAGGGTGACAAGCTCGTTATGATCAACAAAAACAAACCCGTAGAAGCGCAACTTGGAACTATTGCGCGGGTTCTTAGCCAAATCGAACTAGAAGAAACCTATATCAAACCCGCAGTAAGAAAGGAACTTGAAAAACTTTGGGATAGGTTAGAGGTCTCGCCAGCTGAAGAGCAAGATTGGGAAGTGGAGTAATATGAAAATTACATTTCTTGGGACGGGTACCTCCATGGGTGTTCCTGTGGCAGGAGGAAAGATGCGAAGAGAATTGGCTCACGACCCTAGAAATGAGCGTAGCCGTTGTTCAGTCTGGATAAAAACCGATGAAACTTCCCTGATAATTGATGTCGGTCCTGAATTTCGAATCCAAAGCATTCGCTCTGAAATAGACATTGTAGACTATGTACTTCTGACTCATGAACATATGGATCATGTGGCTGGGCTGGACGATTTAAGGATGTACTCCTACCTTAAAAAAGCCCCTCTTCCGCTTTTCTCTAACCAATCTGCTTTAGATTCCATTAAAAAACGTTTTGACTATCTTTTTGGCCCCAACAAATATCCGGGTTCGGCCTCGCTGGATTTACGATTAGTCAACGACCCTTTTCTTCTCAATGATCTATCCGTTACTCCTTTACCAGTGATGCATGGGGATCTGGAGATCCTTGGCTATCGAATAAATGACTTTTCTTATCTGACGGATGTTAAAGAGATTCCCCAAACAACAAAGGATTTAATAAAGGGCAGCAAAGTACTGGTGCTGAGCGCCCTTCGGTGGGATCCTTCACACCCCACACATCTTACTATTCCAGAAGCTGTTGAGCTTGTTAATGAATTGGGAGTACCAAAGGCTTTCCTTATTCATATGAATAGTTATGTAGATCATGGCCCAACTAACCAACGCCTTCCAGATCATATTCAGTTAGCTTATGATATGCTCACTATTGATGTGTAGATTTAACGCGTGTTTTAGAAAGCTCTATTCTTGTCATTTCGAACCTGACTGCCACATGCAGGCTGCGTGAGAAATCTAAAAACCCCCTTTAACAGCTTTCTTTAGATTTCTCAGTCGCTCACTCCCTCGAAATGACAAAAGTAAATTTGAGCTCGATCTTGCCTTAGAACTAGAGAAATTTCTTGAAGTCAGGAGTAGATTTAAGCTGCTCTACGATTTCCTTTACTCCCTGTGCTTTTTCAAGATTACAAATCAAAATAGCATCGTCTGTTTCAACAACTGCGATATGATCAAGACCTACTACAGAGATCATTTTCTCTCCCCCACTTAAAATGAGATTGTTTTCCGAATCGGTAAAGGTCGAATTAAGTGCCTGTACTGAATTCCCTGCCTTATCTTTGTCGGCGAGCTCGTAAACGGCCGTCCAGCTTCCTACATCATTCCAGCCAAATTCTCCGGGAACAACAAATACGGACTGCGCCTTTTCCATAATCCCATAATCGATAGAAATAGATTCACAGGCATGGTAGAAGTCATTAATAGCTACCTCGTGATTGGAAGTGTACAATTCTTCCGAAGCAAGCTTAACCTCTTCATGCATATCCGGCAAGTGAGACTTAATCTCTTTCAGTATTGTCTCTGCCTTCCAAATAAACATACCCGAATTCCAGAAGTATTCTCCGGATTCAAGAAATTTTTGCGCCGTAATACTATCCGGCTTTTCTGTGAATGCCCGGACTGGGTTAACTGGTTTCCCGGCTATTACTTCTTCTTGTGAAGTATTTCCATGGATGTATCCAAAACCTGTTTCAGGTCTACTTGGGTTTATGCCAATGGTAACGAGGTGATCACCTGATTCCGCCTTTTCAATTGCTGAAGCAAGAATATTTCTAAACTCTCCTGGGTCTGTGATATGATGATCAGCAGGAAGCACAACCATTACTGCTTCGGGGTCCTTCTTGTATAAAAGTTCGGCAGCAATGGCTACACACGGCGCTGTGTTTTTTGCAACAGGTTCGCCAACTATGTTTTCATCGGGTACTCGAGGCAATTGTTCCTGGACAATGGAAACATAGCTGCTATTTGTAACTACCAAAATCCTCTCCTGGGGAATAATCTCTTTTATTCGTTCGGCGGTGTTTTGAATCATTGTTCCTTCACCAAAAAGGTTGTGGAATTGTTTTGGAAACGACTTTGTGCTTTTAGGCCAAAACCTTGTGCCGGAACCTCCGGCCATAATTACTGCGTAAACCATCTATATCAAAAACTATTTATTCTACTATTTCTGGAATATTTACCAGCGTTAGGGTAAAACTAAAGGTAGACCCTTTATTGGGTTCGCTTTTTATTTTCAGCTGCTCCCCATGAGCTTCAATAATATGCTTAACTATAGCCAATCCCAACCCGGTGCCGCCCCGTTCTCTTGACCTCGATTTATCTACTCTAAAAAACCGCTCCGTTACACGCGGAAGATCTACAGGGTCTATGCCCATTCCGGTGTCTGTTACATACAGCCGAACCTTTGATGGTTCTTTTGGCATCTGTTTAACACCTATTTCAACATTGCCTCCCTTAGAATTATACTTGATTCCATTTTCAATGAGGTTAATTAATACCTGGCGGATTTGATTCTTATCCACTCTTACCTGAAGGTTTTTATCGAAATCGATAACGGTAAGATTAACTTCTTCCTTTTCCGCTTTATAGTTAAGGCTCTCTACCGTTTCCTGAACCACCTCATATAAATAGATGTCCTCTACTTCCGACTTTAACTCGCCAGTTTCTAGCTTAGAGATCTCCATCAAATCCTTCGTGAGATAGATCAGCCTGTTTACGTTCCTCATTGCCTTCTGCAAAAAGGCCCGGTTTACTTCCTCATCTTCCAGGGCCCCATTAAGAAGTGTCTCAATAAACCCCTGGATGGCAAAAATTGGAGTTTTCAGTTCATGTGATATATCCCCAATAAATTCCTTTCGATAGTTCTCAATGCGGTTAAGTCGTTGAATTTCTCTTTCTACTGTTCGACTCGACTTGATTAGGTGTTTGATAATGTAATCGAGTTCATCATCATAAAGAGTTCGAACATCTTCAATCTCCTCAAACCTCTTCTTGGAGATGTTCTTCGATACCTGTTCCAAAACCTGGATGCGCCGGAATTCCAGGGAAAATATGACCCCATAGGAAGCCAGAAAGGTTCCGGCCAGAGCAATCGCGGATGTTGTGGCTGCAGTTGCAAGTTCAATTTCGCTTACTTGCCATAACAATAGAAAAATCACCACCGCTGATGCAGCGGATGTATATAGCGCTACTCGAAGCCCAAGTCTGAATACCCTGGACCTCCTTCGATTTTTGCTCATTCTTTAAATCTATATCCTACACCTTTAACCGTCTCGATGTAGTGATCTCCCAGTTTTTCTCGGATTTTTCGGACGTGTACATCAACTGTCCTATCAACAACATAGATATTGTCTCCCCATACTTTGTTTAGAAGGGTCTGACGATCTAGTACCTTTCCCTTTCTGCTTGCCAGGAAAAATAATAGCTCAAATTCTTTTCTGGGTAATTGAAATTCTCTGTCTGCCCTCTTAACAATGTATCGATCCTTATCTATTTCAAGATCATGTACATCCAGCTTGTTTTCCGCTTCCTGTGTCTCATCAAACCGACGCATTACAGCCTTAATTCTAGAAATCAGCTTTGTAGTACTAATTGGCTTTGTGATGTAGTCGTCACCGCCTTTGTTAAGCCCTTCAACCTCTGTTTTTTCATCACTTCGAGCAGTAAGGAAAATGATCGGAATACGCTTTAGGTCTTCGTCCTTTCGCATTATTTCTACTGCTTCCAGGCCATCCATTTTAGGCATCATTATATCCAGAAGAACTAAGTCTGGCTTACTCTGCTTTGCAAGAGTAATGCCCTGCTCTCCATTTTCTGCCTTTAGTACCTGGAATCCTTCCTTTTTTAGATTGTACTCGATGAGATCTAATAAATCCTTTTCGTCATCTACAACCAGAATGGTTTTCTTTGCCACGAGACTTTGATTTAATTATATGCTTACAATTTTATAATGGTACTAATGTAGCCGACCAATAAAAAATGAACAAATTGTTACCTAGCGGTTTAGAATAGCGAGACTTCTTCGGATTGTAGTAGACACATCTGACTCTGGCCCTACTTTCAGTACTTCCATTACTGCTTTTTCTGATTCCCTTTCCGAAAAACCCAGAGCTACCAATGCCTGAATTGTTTCCCTCATCACTTGCCCATTACTTTCTGATGGAGAAGAGCTTTCTCCCACTGAGGATGGCGGTGGTAGTTTTTCTTTAAGCTCTAAGCTAATCCGTTCTGCTGTTTTCTTACCTATTCCTGGAACCCGGGAAAGAGTAGCAATATCTCCAGAAGCTATTGCTGTAATAAGATGGTTTGCAGGAAGTCCGCTTAAAATGGTCAACCCTAGCTTGGGGCCCACCCCTTTTACTGTGATCAACTTTTCGAAAAGAGCCTTTTCTTCTATTGAAATAAAACCGAATAATCGCTGATCATTCTCTGTGATATGATGGTAGATCAGCAGCTTTATCTCTGATCCCAGGGCTTCCATATGCTCAAGGGTTTGAGAGGAGACTTCTACTCCATAGCCTACCCCCTGTACATCAAGCAGTACTTTGCCTTCCGATTTTTCTTCAACATACCCTTTTAGAAATGCGATCATGATTTGCGAACTCTACCAGGATTTTCGGCTACAAAAGCAGCCCAGTCTCCCTTTTTATTATTCTGATGGGTTTTTCTTTTTCCTGATGATGGAATTCCTTTCCCATTCATAAGATGACACCAGGCAACCGCTAAGGCATCGGTAGCATCATTTGAAAGCTTTTCATCAGGAAGGGTCACCATCTTTTCTAGCATATAAGCTACCTGCTCTTTACTGGCGTTTCCATTTCCAGTAATGGACTTTTTAACCACTTTTGGGAAATACTCGGCTACTTCCAGTCCTGAGTTTTTAATGGCCAATATAGCGGCCGCCTGAGCCCTTCCCAGTTTCAGCATAGCCTGTGGATCTACCCCATAAATTGGAGTCTCCACCGCACATTGGGTGGGCTGGATAGACTTTATAATGTTAGAGATTTTATCGAAGATAAATTGAAGACGGTCGGAGTGCTCTTCGATATGAGCCATTTTCAACACATCACATCGCAAAGCTATTAGTTTGCCTTTTTCCTCGGTAAGTACCGCATACCCGGTAAACCGGGAGCCAGGATCGATACCGAGGATAATTTCAGGCATATACTTATTCGTCTTCAGCGTAAAGTTTAGCGAGGTCGTTCATCATTTCTTCCGAAATACCATTGGTCACAAAACCGCCGTCGTGGAATAAGTTTTGCATGGTTACCTTGCGGGTCAAATCAGAGAATAAGGTTACACAGTAATCTGCACATTCATCTGCTGATGGATTGCCTAATGGGGCAAGCTTCTCAGCAAAAGTGTACATCCCGTCAAAACCTTTGATTCCTGAGCCTGCAGATGTTTTCGTTGGGGCTTGTGATACGGTATTTACCCGAATACCCCGAGAACCTAAACGACTACCATAATTTCTTGCAATACTCTCAAGTAGCGCTTTGGCATCATTCATATCGGAGTACTTACTGAAAATTCTCTGCGCACCGATATAAGAAAGAGCAACTACACTTCCTCCTTCATTAAGCATGTCCATCTGGTCCGCATGATGAAGGACACGATGAAGAGAAACGGCTGAAATGTCCAGAGACTGTTGGTACCAGTTATAATTCAGGTCGGTATACTCTTTTTTCTTTCGAATATTAGGGGACATCCCAATTGCGTGAAGAATGAAATCCACTCCTCCGCCGAAATGCTCTTTGGTTTTCTCCATCAGGTTGGTGATTTCATCGTCCTTAGTTACATCCGCAGCGATGATTGGCGCCCCTGTTTCTTCAGAAAGGCCATTTAATGTTCCAAGCCTTAGAGCTATTGGAGCATTGGAGAGTACAAAATCCGCTCCCTCTCTCTTACATGCCAGCGCGATTCTCCATGCAATACTGCGCTCATCTAACGCTCCAAAAATAATTCCTTTTTTTCCTTTTAGTAGTCCGTAGCCTTCGCTCATTGTAATTCGATATTAGGTAAATAGTAATTAATTCAATTCGGCAAGAAGATAAGCAAAATATCAGAGTAGTCATCCCGAACTTGATCTACGTTATCGAGTTAATGGACAAATATAATTTTCCACATCACTGTTGATAAGCCTAGTTTAATCCCGTATTTTTGCAGGCTCCGTAACTGGCGGAGATAATCCTGTTTTTCCATGTTTGATAATCTATCCTCAAATCTAGAGCGAGCCTTTAAGAATATTAAAGGTGAAGCACGTCTTACCGATGTAAACATCGCGGAGACGGTACGTGAGATTCGTCGCGCCCTTTTGGATGCCGATGTGAATCTTGAGGTAGCCCGCCAGTTCACAGCAGATATTAAGGATAAGGTCCTTGGCTCTGATGTACTCACCAGTGTTAATCCAGGTCAGCAATTCACAAAAATTGTGTACGATGAGCTGGTTGCAACTTTTGGTGGCGAAAAATCAGATATCGCTCAGGCACACACTCCTCCCACTGTCATTCTCATAGCCGGTTTGCAAGGTTCTGGTAAAACCACCTTTACAGGTAAGCTTGCCCGATACCTTAAGCAGGAGCATAAACGGAACCCGCTTCTTGCTGCCGCCGATGTTTATCGCCCTGCTGCAGTAAACCAGCTTAAAACACTCGCATCGCAAATTGATGTGCCCGTGTATTCGATTGAACAAAAAGACGCTGTTCGTGTTGCTAAAGAAGCCGTTTCGATGGCAAAAAGCTTAGCTATGGACACCGTTATCATCGATACCGCAGGTCGTTTGCATGTGGATGAAGAGATGATGAAAGAGGTTGCGGAAATTAAAAAAGCCGTTAATCCTCATGAGATTTTGTTTGTGGTTGACTCCATGACTGGACAGGATGCAGTTAACACAGCAAAAGATTTCAACGATCGATTAAACTTTGATGGCGTTGTTCTTACCAAACTAGATGGTGACACCCGCGGTGGTGCTGCACTATCTATCAAAACGGTAGTAGATAAGCCCATCAAGTTTGCAAGTACCGGCGAAAAGCTGGATGCACTTACCCCTTTCTATCCCGACCGAATGGCTCAGCGCATTTTGGGGATGGGAGATGTGGTATCGCTTGTTGAAAAAGCTCAAAAAGAATTTGATGAAAAAGAAGCCGAACGTCTTCAAAAAAGGATCAGCTCCGACAAGTTTGATCTGGAAGACTTCCTGGCTCAGATTCAAAAAATCAAAAAGATGGGAGATCTTGGTGATCTCGTATCTATGATTCCCGGCGCCAGCAAAGCAATAGAAGATGCAGATATCAATGATGACGCTTTTAAGCCCATCGAAGCAATAATCTATTCTATGACGCCGGAAGAGCGTCGGAACCCTAACATCCTAAATGGAAGCCGTCGACGACGGATTGCACAAGGTTCCGGCACAACTGTTCGTGAGATTAATGATCTCATCAAGCAGTTTGAACAGATGAAGAAAATGATGAAGACCATGTCCAAAATGGGAAAAATGGGACGGGCTCTTCATGGACTTAAAAATCTGCCTCTAGGCCGATAAGAACTTAGATAACTAAAACTCAACTGAGGAAACATCATTGATTAAGATTAGACTTCAACGCAAGGGGCGTATTCGTCGTCCTATCTATCATATCGTAGTTGCTGATAGCCGCTCTCCACGAGATGGTCGTATTATCGAGCAAGTAGGTCGTTATGATGGCGTTACCGAAAAGAAAGAGACGGTTCTTAATGAAGACCGTATTATGTATTGGTTAGATACCGGTGCACAGCCTACCGATTCCGTTCGCAAAATCCTTCGTCAGGAAGGACTATTATATAAGCGCCACCTTGTAATGTGGGGCAAAAGCGAAGAAGAAATTGATGCCGCTTTAGCAGAATGGAAAGCATACCGTGACTCTAAGAAAGAGACAGAAGTAACCAGAAAAGAGCAGGTTCAGGCTTCTCTGGCTGCAGAAGAAAAAGCTGTTAAAGAAAAAGTAGCTAAAAAAGCTGCTCAGGCCGCTGCTGAATTAGCAGAAGAAGACGCCACTGCCGAAGCTGAGGCTACAGAAGCAACTGAAGAAGTTGCAGCTGAAACCACGGAAGAGACTGTAGCAGAAACAGCTGAAGAAACTACTGACGAAGTGGTTGAAGAGGCTCCTGCTGAGGAAGCTGTTGCTGAAGAAGTAGCTGAACCAGAAGCAGAGGTTGTTGAAGAACCTGCTGCAGAAGCAGAAGAAGCTACTGAGGAAGTAGTGGAAGAGCCGGCGGTTGAGGCAGAAGCTACCGAAGAGGTTGTAGAGGAAGCGGCTGAAGAGCCTGCTGCTGAGGTTGAAGAAGCGGAAGCTCCTGCTGAAGCAAGTACTGATGCTCAATCTTCCAACGACTTGTCAGCAAAAGAAGCTATTGACCATATCAATAATACTGACCTCGCTGACTTAGCAGGTTTTGTTACTGATGCTGAAGAAAGAAAAACTGTACTTGCTGCCTGGGAAGCCAAGCAAGCTGGATAAAATTTTGAGGCTCCTATGAATCAGGACGCCCATACATCACCGTTTGTCCAGGTTGGGCATGTTGTTAAATCGCAGGGTTTAAAAGGAGAATTAAAGGTCCACTTTGATTCTATAAATCCCAACGCGATAGAACAGGTTTCGATGGTGTATATGCGAAATGATCGTGGAGATTTTTACCCTGCTCGACTTTCCGGGTTCCGGATTGAAGAAAAGGGAAACAAACCTTCGTTCTTTGTACAATTTGAACAAATCGCTGATCGCTCTTCTGCAGATACGATGAAAAACAAAGCTCTTTTTTTAGAAAGAAAAGAAGCCGAGATCTTCCTCAACGATGAAGTTGAAGAACTCTCATTCATCGACTTTGAGGTAATGTATGAAGATAGCGCTCTCGGCTATGTGGATGAGGTGATTGACAACGGAGCTCAACAGCTTCTTTCAATAATATCGAACAAAAGAGCTCTTTTGGTTCCAATAGTCGATGAATATGTAGAACGTGTTGATGCCAACTCCAAAACCATCTATTGCCAAAACCTGGAACCATTGATTGAGTTATGATGAGAATTGATATCATATCTGCTGTTCCGGCATTATTAGATGGCCCTCTAAATCATAGCATTGTTAAGCGCGCGGTTGAAAAGGGATTGGTCGAGATTCACGTGCACGATCTCAGAGATTACACTGAGGACAAGCATAAAAAAATCGACGATTACCCTTATGGTGGAGACCCAGGAATGGTGTTAACCCCGCAGCCCATCTTCAGCTGCATAGAGCATCTCCTAAAGCAACGAGATTATGATGAATTGATCTTTACTGCTGCAGATGGTGATGTTTTCGGCCAACAGGAAGCTAATGCCCTTTCATTGAAAAAGAACATTCTTATTCTTTGTGGTCATTATAAAGGAGTAGATCAGCGGGTGCGAGATGAGTTAATCACTAAAGAATATACTATTGGTGATTATGTGCTTTCGGGAGGCGAACTCCCGGCCATGGTAATTACTGACGCCATCGTTCGGTTATTACCCGGAGCTATTGGAGATGCAGGAAGCGCATTGAATGACTCATTTCAAAATGGATTGCTGGAAGCGCCAGTGTATACCCGGCCAGCAGAGTTTCGGGGCTTGAAAGTGCCTGATGTGTTGCGATCGGGAGATCCTAAAAAGATTGATGCCTGGCAACAGGAACAATCCATTAAGCGCACCAAAGAACGAAGAAAGGATTTGTACGAAAAACTTTAGAAAGAATATTAACATCTTGTCTTTTCAAGGACGAGATCAAGACATAAAAAAATGGATAAGCTAAAATTAGTTGAACAAACTCTGGTAAATGATGACATCCCTGAGTTTACTGCAGGTGATACCGTAAACGTACACTACCGTGTTCGTGAAGGTGAAAAGGAAAGAATCCAGCAGTACGAAGGTGTTGTAATTTCTGAGCGAGGAAGCGGCCCAAACAAAACATTTACTGTTCGCAAGATGAGCGGAAGCGTTGGTGTTGAGCGTATTTTCCCTCTCAACTCTCCTTTTATTGCACAAATCGATGTGAAAAGAAAAGGAAAGGTTAGACGTTCGAAGTTGTTCTATCTTCGTGAGCTTCGTGGTAAGGCTGCCCGTATTAAGGAAAAGGAAAGCCAACACACAAAGAAGTAATCGTTTTTTAACTATTTGTTGAAACTAATCCCGGATCATTCTCTGCAATGATTCGGGTTTTACTTCTGTATCTCACGTACTTATTTCGAACATAAATCTTCAGGTATGAACATCATTCTCTTTGGGCCTCCGGGTGCAGGAAAAGGCACTCAGGCCGAGTTGCTTATTAACGAATATTCTATTCCTCACCTATCTACCGGTAACATTTTCCGTGCAGCCATAAAGAACCAAACTCCGCTTGGTCAAAAGGTGACTGCAATTCTTGATGCAGGGGAATTAGTCCCGGATCAGCTTACTATAGACCTGGTTGCCGAAGAGTTAAGTGATGAGAAATATACCAACGGCGCTGTATTTGACGGCTTTCCAAGAACCGTTGTTCAGGCTGAAGCTTTCGATAAAATCCTGGAGGATAAGGGGCAAAAAGTTGACGCTTTTATTTCCCTTGAGGTTCCCGAAGAAGAGTTGGTAAAAAGAATCTTATCACGAGGCCAGGGGCGTTCCGATGACACCGAAGAGGGAGTAAAACACCGACTCAAAGTATATCATAATGAGACGGCTCCAGTCCAGGCTTATTATGAAAGCAAAGGGCAGGTTAAAAAGATAGACGGTATCGGAAGCATTGAAGAGATATTTGACCGCATTAAATCGGTTCTTTCTTAGTCTCTCCTTCCTTTAAGCAAATACTCCTGGAATCCTAGGCCCGAAATACTTTCGGTTTCGGGTAGTAATCCCAGTTTTTTATACGCATCTAGTATTTGCTCCCACTTTTCTGTTGATGAGCTTCCTATGCTGATTCTATTTGGCGCCATCAGACTCACCATCTGCTCTGCTTCATACAACAGGTGCTCTTTACTATGGCGCGTTGAGTACTTTTCATAGATAAGATCCACCGTTTCTTCAATATTACTCATCGCATATTCCCATCCCTTCAAGGATGCTTCTCTGAATTGTAGCACAACACTTTGATTATTATTTATCATCTCTTCAGTAGTAAATAATACATCTCCATAAAAGCTATAACCTGCCCCTTCTGGCTGAATTATTGAATACTCGACCCCCTCTTGTTCCAATAAAAAAGGCTCATCGGTAATGTAGGCGGTAATTGCGTCTACCTCATCATTTATAAGTTCTGAAATGGAAAAGGAATGGCCTGTTTGAGTAAAATCTGATCTGCTAACCCCGTTCATTTCAAGATAAGCCAGAATATCCGCTGCATAGGACTCCACCGCCACTCTTTTTCCTTTGATATCTTGTGCTTTTTCAATTCCTGACTCCTTTTTCGCCACCAGAACCTGGGCCGTTCTTTGAAAAATTGGAGCAAGTAATACCAGTTTTCTTCCCTGGGCCCGAAGTAACAAAATGTCCGACGTCGTTACTCCAAATTGAGCCTCTCCATCAAAAACAGATGCCAGAGTTTCCCCCTCATCCGGCGCCTCGAGTAGCGTTACATCGAGACCTAAATCACGATAGTACCCCTTTTCGATGGCCATATAATAGCCAGCAAACTGAAATTGGTGCTTCCACTTTAGCTGTAGTGTTACCTGTTCAGACTGGTTCGTTGATTGAGCATTAGTATGTGTAAAGGATAAAAATGCAGTAATAAACAGTGTTAGTATTATCAGTTTCATCTTTTTTCTTTTAAGTCATCCTGACTCTATTAACTAAACGGCAATACCCCATACACCAGGGCTGCTAATGCTCCTCCTAAAAGCGGACCTATTACGGGTACCCATGAGTATCCCCAGTTACTGGGCCCTTTTCCTTTAATGGGAAGGATGAAATGGGCGATTCTCGGGCCTAAATCTCGCGCCGGGTTAATGGCATAACCCGTTGTCCCCCCTAATGACATCCCGATTCCAAAAACTAATAAGCCTACTGGTAAAGCACTTATTGAACCCAGCCCAACATCTGGCTCCGCAAGAAATAAGACTCCCAAAACCAAAATGAACGTGCCGAATACTTCAGAGTACACATTATCTATTATGCTTTTGATAGCAGGCCCGGTGCTAAATACACCCAGTTTGGTTCCCTGGTCTTCGGTTTCCTCGAAATGCTTTCTATAATGAAACCAAACCAGAGCAGCTCCAAGAATAGCCCCGATCATCTGTGCTATGATATACCCCACAACCATATTCCAGGAAAACTTACCAGCTATTGCTAATCCTACCGTTACGGCAGGATTTATGTGAGCCCCACTTATTGAAGCGGAAACATACACTGCTACAAATACCGCTATTCCCCAGCCCCAGTTTATAAGTATCCAGCTACCTCCATTGGCATAGGTCTTTTTAAGTGATGCATTAGCGTTAACTCCCAGCCCCAAGACCATGAGTAAAAAGGTTCCCAATACTTCTCCGAAATATGCTTCCATGTCTCCTCCAAAGAGTCATTCTGAGGCTTCTGCCGAAGAATCAACTAATCTATAATTACGTTGATCCTTCGCTATTCGCTCAGGATGACTATAAAATTGTATCATTAGTTTATAATATAATTCCTTGCCATTGCTTCGTATTCCTTTACTTCCTGCTGAACCCACGCCTCATCATAGCCAAATTCATCGGCAAGCATACGCCCAATTAAAGGTGCAGCTTCTACAGAAGCTTCAGCATCTAGTAATAACGACCTGGTTCGGCGGGATAAAACATCATCAATGGTTACTGCAAGCTCATTCCGAATTGCCCAAACTACTTCCGCTTTTATATAGGGTAAGTTTGGATGAATCTTTTCTGAGAGGCCTGGCTCTTCCTTTAATAATTTCTTTATTCCGACCACATCAGACCCATACACATGCAGATGGTCATTCCTGTCCACACTTTTTAACCAGCCATGAATATGGAGTTCTTCTGTTTTACAGGTTCTTTCCTGGAGCCCGGCAATGGTTATGGCCTGGTTAATAGTATCCTCCGCCATCTTTCGATAGGTTGTCCATTTACCACCAGTAATGGTTACCAGGCCTGACTCCGACACCTGCAAATGATGACTTCTTGAAATCTCTGAGGTAGATGTTGCATCCGGTGGTTTCACAAGTGGACGAAGTCCGGCAAAAACGCTTTTAACATCCGGCCGCATGGGGTCTTTTGAAAGATATTGCTTGGCATGCCTGAGGATAAATTCGATTTCCTCTTCGAGAGCAACGGGCTCAAGGCTTGGGCTTTCAATTGGAGTATCCGTTGTTCCAACCAGTGCTTTTCCATGCCATGGAACAGCGAATAAAACTCTTCCATCATCCGTGTGGGGAACCATAATGGCGGCATCACCTGGCAGGAACTCTTTGTCTAACACCAAATGAACCCCTTGCGCGCACTGTATTATTCTTTGGTGGTTTTGTTCGTCCATCTCAAGGATATCATCAGTAAATATCCCAGTGGCGTTTATGATTACATGGGCATTAATCTCATGCGCATCTCCATTCAGCATATCCATTGCCTGAACTCCATGCACTAACCCATCCTGTCTTTTTTGAAGGCCCGTGACTTTCATATAATTCAAAACGGTAGCCCCATGATCAACCGCTGTTTGTGCCAAATTTATTGCCAGCCGGGAATCATCAAATTGTCCATCATAATAGATAGTGCCTCCTAATAGCCCTTCTTCTTCAAGCGTTGGGATTTTCTCCATTACCTCTTCTTTTGAAAGAGAGCGTGATTTTTTGATGCCCAGCTTCCCTGCCAGCATATCATATACTTTTAGTCCTACTCCGTAAAAAGGGCCGCTCCACCATTTATAACTTGGAACGATAAAAGACTGATGGCTCACTAAATGAGGTGCATTTTGGATAAGCAATCCTCGCTCCTTAAGCGCTTCAATCACTAAAGAAACATCTCCTTGTTGCAAATACCGAACTCCACCATGAACCAGTTTCGTACTTCGGCTGGATGTTCCCTTTGAAAAATCATGCATATCCAACAGCAGGGTTTTGTACCCACGAGATGCTGCATCTACTGCACACCCCAACCCTGTCGCTCCTCCTCCAATAATTAGGATATCCCAGTAATCATTGAATTCGTTGAGGCTTTGTATGAATTGATTTCGGTTCATTTTTATAAGCTTAATCTCGTCATTTCGAGCGAAGCGAGAAATCTAACATTAGGCTTTGTTTACGATCTTAAGATTTCTCGCTTCGCTCGAAATGACAATAATCATCACACCCACCCCTTACTTTTTTCCACAGCCTTATTCCATTTGGAAAGCAGACTTTGTACTTCATCCGCCCCCATCGATGGCTCAAATCGTTTTTCCTCCTGCCATTGCTTTCCTATCTCGTCGGTATCTTTCCAAAAACCTACTGCAAGACCTGCCAGGTATGCCGCGCCCAGCGCCGTTGTCTCTAAAATCTTTGGACGAACAATCGGAATTTGTAGAATATCGGACTGAAATTGCATCAATGTATTATTAACGGTTGCCCCTCCATCTACCCTCAGTTCCTGAATATCGATACCTGAGTCAGCCTCCATGGCATCCAGCACATCTTTTACCTGGAACGCTATTCCTTCTAATGCGGCTCGTGCTATATGGCCCGCTGTTGATCCCCGAGTTAAGCCAAATAAAGAACCTCGAGCTCGTTGATCCCAATGAGGGGCTCCTAAGCCAGCAAATGCCGAAACCAGATATACTCCGCCGTTATCTTCTTCCGAAAGAGCAAGCTTTTCTATTTCCGAAGAGGACTTAATAATTCCCAGTCCATCGCGCAGCCACTGAACCACGGCGCCGGCTATAAAAATGCTCCCCTCTAAGGCATAGGTCACTTCATTATCGAGTTTATAACCTATGGTAGTTAACAAGCTATTCTTGGATTCAATAGCTTCTTTTCCCGTGTTGAACATGATAAAAGATCCCGTTCCGTAGGTGTTCTTTAGCATACCTGGCTGGGTGCACATTTGACCGAACATAGCTGCCTGCTGGTCTCCGGCTATTCCGGAAATCGGTACTTCATGAGCAAAAATGGTGGTTTTGGTATGGCAATAGACTTCACTAGATGACTTAACCTCAGGTAGCATGCTCTGAGGGATTCCCATTAGCTGAAGGAGCTCTTCATCCCATTTACCTTCACGAATATTATAAAGCATCGTACGAGAAGCGTTTGTCGCATCCGTTACATGTGTATCCCCTTTTGTAAGATTCCAAACCAGCCACGTGTCGATAGTTCCAAAGGCAAGTTTTCCCTGTTCTGCCTTTTCCCTGGCCCCATCTACATTTTCAAGAATCCATCTCACTTTAGTTCCGGAGAAATAGCTGTCTATAATTAAGCCTGTCTTCGCTTTAATCTTTTCTCCCCAGCCTTCTGCTTTCAGCTGATCACAATAATCAGAGGTCCTTCGATCTTGCCAAACGATAGCGTTATAAATGGGTTCTCCGGTTTCCCTGTCCCATACCACCGTGGTTTCTCTTTGATTGGTAATCCCAATAGATGCAATGTTCTTTCCATTTGCACCACAATCTGCAATCGCTTCAGCAATAACTCCAGCCTGTGTCTTCCATATTTCTTTTGGGTTATGTTCAACCCAACCCTCTTCCGGGAAGTGTTGTTTAAATTCTTTTTGTGCAACTGCTTTGATTTCTCCATCATGATCAAAGACAATGGCCCTGGAACTTGTCGTCCCCTGATCGATTGCCAGCACGAATTGTTTTTCCATTTCGACTCCTTTTCTTCAAACTGAATATGTTCTAAAAAGTTGGGAAAAGGAAATGCTTCGATTACATTCTGTGCAACTCAGAACTCACTACTCATTGATGATCAAATTACTCTCCTTCTCTTTCATTTTTTTGATTTCTGCCTCCATTTATTCTCAGGAATTGAAGCTCCCCAGGGTTTTTTCAGATCATATGGTACTTCAAAGAGATATAGAAATTCGTTTTTGGGGATGGGCTTCTCCTGGTGAAATGGTCACTATCTCCCTGGATAAAACTGCATCTTCAACAACGGTAAATGGCGATGGCTATTGGGAAGCCTATTTCCCTAAGCAAGAAGCGGGGGGACCATTTTCAATAACTGTTGCCTCTTCAAATGATGAGCTCGCTATTAATGATGTGTACTTTGGGGATGTTTGGATTGCCGGCGGGCAATCGAATATGGAATGGCAGATCGGTGCTAACATCGATAATATGGAAGAGGAATTACGAGACGCTGATTACCCCGAAATTCGTTTTTTCAGGGTAGAAAAAAAGGTTTCCCCTTTTCCACTTGACGATTTTGATTCCGGTGATTGGAAACCTGCAAATAGTGAGACCGCAAGAAATTTTTCGGCTGTAGCATGGTTTTTCGCTAAGAAAAATCACTTTGAAAAAGGAGTGCCAGTAGGAATTATCGACAATAACTGGGGAGGTACTCCTGCTCAATCCTGGGCCCCGGCACAGCGTCTGCTTTCGGTTCCCGGCTATGAAAACTCATCTGCAAAAGTCCTGGATCCATCGATTAATTGGGAAACCAAGTTTGAAGAGAATGACCGTAATAACATTATTAAGTACCAGCGAGTTGAAGATCTAACGGAGTTCTTATCATATGGTGTCCATACCAGTGAAACAGATGATTCCGATTGGGAAGAAGTCACTCTCCCCAACCAACAGCCTTTTCATGAATTCGTTTGGCTGAGGAAAACATTTGATGTAGACCAGGTTGAAAATGCTCGTCTATCACTAGGTAATCCGGGGAAGTTTACGGTGGTATTACTCAATGGGGAAAGAATTTATAATAAAGGCTGGCAGGACGACCCCGAAATTACTGAGATAGATAAGTCATTAATTCGTGAAGGAAAAAACCTGATCGCTATTCGTACTGTTGAAGACTGGGATAACCGGGTTTTTATTGGAAAGAAAGATGAGTTTTGGATTGAAGTTGGAAATAAAAGAACAAGCCTTGAGGGAACCTGGAAATTTTCCAATACTATTGAACCACCGCTGCCTGAGGCAACCAGATATGAGCACGAACCAGGGATGCTTTTTAACTCTATGATTAACCCTGTTGCTGGCTACTCGTTAAAAGGGGCTATATGGTACCAGGGAGAGAGTAATGTTGGTGCATATCAATACTATAATGTGCTATTCGAATCAATGATTGAAGAATGGAGAAAGGCGTGGAATCAGGGTGACTTCCCTTTTCTTTTTGTTCAACTGGCGAACTTCCAGGATAAGCAAGACAAGCCATATGATTCCTATTGGGCGAGATTAAGAGAAACTCAAACCCAAACACTTAGTCTCTCTAATACGGGTATGGCCACGATCATTGATATTGGGGAGGCTGAAGATATACACCCGCGAAATAAGCAGGATGTTGGTTATCGACTATGGAAGTCAGCCAAAAAGATCGCATTTGGAGAGGATGTCATACACTCTGGGCCCATGTATAAAGGATATGTAATCAATGGATCGAATATTGAACTAAGCTTTGATTTTATTGGTGCGGGATTTGAATTAAAAGGGTCTGATAAGCTACTCGGATTTGAAATAGCTGGTGAAGACAAAATATTCCATTGGGCTGAAGCACATTTTGATGGGGATAAAATCATCGTTTCTTCTAAGTCTGTTCCCAATCCTATAGCTGTACGCTATGCCTGGGCGGATAACCCGGATGTCTCTTTATATAATTCAGAGGGTTTACCAGCTGTTCCCTTCCGAACAGATGATTGGTAACACCTGAGTTTTAGGCAAAAACTTTTAGAAGAACACCCAACAAGTTTTTTGGTCATTCCTGCGAAGGCAGGAATCCAGTTATAACTTTTACGCGCAAGATCTGCCTTTAATTTAAATCTAGATTCCGGCTTTCGCTGCGGAATGACTCGTTTTTTATTTCGAATTCAAATTAATACTAATTTTGAGTTGAGCCCATTGCTTTATCAAATGCTTTCGATCCTGCCTCGTAAATCTCTTTCGCTTTAAAAAAGTCGAAGGTAGAACAAAGGTTTCGAGGAAGCTGTACCAGTATATCTGGCTTATATTTATCCAGCATAAGATCTTTCAATCTATCCTGAGTATAACTGAATGTATTATCCATTAGCTCTACCAAAGAGAATGAATCTTCTTCTTTTTCTTTGGTACTTTTTTCCAGCATGGTATCAGGAAGTAGTTGTTCATACCATTTCGGTTCTTCCTTTTCTTCATAGCGAATAACTGCTTCGCGTGTTGGCTTTCCATTTAAATCCACCGCTACTATTAGAGCATCTTCTCTTTTTAAAACAAGGTCTACAGGAACAGGATTAAGTACACCACCATCTACCAATACATTTCCATCCTGAACTACCGGAGTAAATACTCCTGGAATTGATACAGATGCTCTAAGTGCTTTAAATAATTTTCCAGACCTAAAATGGACTTCGTTATTCGTTTTCATCTCAGTTGCCACTGCAGTAAATGGAATACCGAAATCCTCAATGTTTACATCACCTATTAATTCAATGTGCTTTTCAAAAACTTTTTCTCCCTTCAAAAAACCTGTTTTGGTGAAGGTGAAATCCAGAAGGTCTAAAACGTCTGATCTATTCAGTGAGAACATCCATTGTTTATACTTCTCATGATGACCTGCAGCGTACATCCCACCAACTATAGCTCCCATAGAGCAACCCACAACTTCTATTATTTCATAGCCCCTCTTTTCCAATTCATCAATAACAGCCATATGGGCTATTCCTCTTGCTCCCCCGCTTCCTAAAACTAGTTGAACCTTTTTAGTCATTTTGAGGGCACCTCCTAAGATCAAAGAATTTTGTAAGTGTATCTATTTTTCCTGGTCTTACCATATGTGAATCAATACTATAGTTATATAATCACTAACTACTCCAAAACCGTTTTATATACTGGTATGACAAATAACATGGAAAATCGATTGTTATACCACTACAGAAATAGAGGAACTATAAACTCGTACGTCTCTAAGTATTCCTGCTTTTATTTGGTTTGGTACGATTCTTTTCCTACGCCTTATGAAGCTATACAATCGGAGAAATACATTAAAGGTAAAACCCGACAGTGGAAAGAAAATTTGATTAATGAGTTTAATCCTGGATGGTTGTTTCTGAATGAGAGTATTATCGGTTATTGGCCACCAAAGCAAGAGTTACTTAACTCTTTGAATAGCTGATCCTTCGGCAGTAGCCTCAGGATGACATTAAAAAGTCATTCTGAGCATACTTGCGAAGAATCAACATTTAAAACTAGACATTCCTCAATATAGCTTCTTTCACCCCAATAAGGCTTTCAACTTCATTGAAATGATCTATTCCTTCACCTAGAACAAAAAGTGGAACCGTATTTCTGGTATGAGTTCTTACCGAAAGATCTTCCAGGTTTCCGTGGTCACTGGTTATCACAAGAGTATCACTGCTTTTTTTATTGGAAATAATATGAAGTAAAAACTCGTCCAGTGTACCCAATACATTCCTTGAATCTTCCAGGCTTTTATTATGGCCCGCTTTATCGGTTAGGTAGTATTCATAGAATACCAGATCATAGCTACCAGTAATATCCAATAGGCGTTGAGCAGCTTCTTTTGCATCAATTTTTGGGATATCAATCCCAAGCCGCTCTCTCCACGCATTTTGTACGATTTCAGCTGTGATTGCTTCTCCCTTAAGAACCTCTTCTGTTGAATTGAGTTTAACTCCGGCACTTTTCACCATTAAAGTAGAACAGCTCCACCGGTTCCTTTTTTCCGAATGCTCAAAGAATATCGGTGGATAGGCATTCATGAAATACGGCTTCTTCCCTTTCTCTTTAACCGCATGAAAAATACTGTGCTCCCTCAATAGATGTTTGATTCCAGTATGAGGATATGGACCAAAATGCTTCCCTATAATTTCTGAAGCGTTCTCTCCGGTAAATAAGGTTGTTTGTCCAGTTCCACTTTGAGGCAGTCCTTCGACCCCGAGATTTGCATCAATGGGCTTATAAATATGACTTTTTGATAGTATTGACTCGCCTTTTAGAGTGAAATTCCCCCCCGAGAGTCCCTCAAAACTTTCATAGTTATCTACAAAAAATGGGTTTTCTTCTGACGCATTTCCAATTCCAACCCCATCAATAAAAATGAACATTACAGCCAACTTACTTCTCCAGTACTAAGGTTACCGGTCCATCATTTACTAGTGAGACGCCCATCATTGCTCCAAATTCTCCGGTTTGAATATCCAACGAAGAGTACTCCTTAAAATACTGAACCATTTCTTCATACATAGGTTCTGCTTTTTCTGGCCGGGCTGCTTCAATAAAACTTGGTCGCGTTCCCTTTTTTGCATCTCCATAAAGGGTGAACTGCGAAACTACTAAGATTCCTCCGCCAACATCTGATACCGATTTATTCATTTTTCCTTCTTCATCTTCAAAAATCCGGAGTTTTAGTATCTTTTCGCACATCCAGGTCATCTGCTCTTTGGTATCATCTTGATGGATACCAACTAATAGTAATAGCCCTTTATTAATTACCCCTGTTTGCCTTTCCTCAACAGTTACTGAAGCTGATTTCACGCGCTGTACAACAACTCTCATTCTATTCTTTTATGTGGATTAATATGTGGATAGCCTTCTCATAAGATTGGGATAACATAAATCCCCTCGAATTATAAACAAGTTTCCACAAAGCATCGACTGTATTAACATTTCAAAAGAATAACTTTCCATGTTAACTCGGAATCATCAAATATACTGTGCGATTTTTGTGCGATTGTGGACAACCAAAAGGCTCTTCTTTTAACTCATTAAAATTATTACTCATTTTCTCCACATCACTATCCACAAAAGGATGTCAAGCGTTGTTGGAAAAAAGGAAAAGTTTGTTTTCAACATTTCCACACGAACTACAAATAACTATTAAATATTTAAATCTCATTTTGTTTGTCTTCTAGAGTGTGGAAAAGAAATGGAAAATGAAATCCTTTCACTTTATGAAAGATGGTATATTTGTTTGAGCTAAATAAGGAGACTTAATGGATAGAAGATACCCGATTGGAAATTTCGATTTAACTGCTGAATACAGCATGGCTGATGTTCCTGGATTCATAGAAGAAATCAAGGCACTTCCAGGTAAGCTCAAGAACGAAATTTACTATGCAGAAGTGGAACAACTTAACACTCCTTATCGGGAAGGTGGATGGACGGTTAAGCAGGTTGTTCATCATGTTGGAGACAGCCACTTAAATGCCCTGGTTCGTTTTAAACTGGCTCTTACCGAAGACAATCCTACCATTAAGCCATACAATGAAGCGGAATGGGCCAAAACAGCTGAGTACATAAAACTCCCTCTTCATGAAGCCATTGATTTTCTTCAAATCATCCATACAAAATTAGCTCTCATTCTTGAAGATATGTCCGAAGAAGATTTCTCAAGAACCTTTGTACATCCTGAAGGTGGTTATCCATCCGATTTATTAACAACCCTGGCTATGTATGTTTGGCATGGAAACCACCATTTAGCACACATTCGCCTGGTAACTAATCCAACTATCTAATTTTACCCACCCCTAAATCCCCTCCCAAGAGGGGACTTTAGTGAGAATAGCTTATTAAAATTCATGACTAAGAAACCAATTACTTACAAAGATGCCGGCGTAGATATAAAAGCCGGAGAAGAATTAGTTAACTCAATCAAAGGAATTGTTAAAGAAACTCACAGTGATGCGGTGTTATCCAATATTGGAGGCTTTGGTGGCTTCTTTCGTCCTGATCTGGGAGCCTATAATAAGCCGGTATTTGTAAGCTCGGTAGATGGAGTTGGTACTAAACTAATTGTGGCTTTCAAAGCTGGGAAATATGATACGGTTGGTCAGGATCTGGTTAACCATTGTATTAATGATATTGCCGTATGTGGAGCCACTCCACTCTTTTTCCTGGATTATTTCTCCACAGGAAAATTGGAGCAAAATGTTGGATATGAGGTAATAAAAGGATTTGCTACAGCCTGTAAGGAAAATGGAGTAGCCTTAATTGGTGGTGAGACAGCAGAAATGCCGGATATTTATGGAGAAGGAGAATTTGATTTAGCTGGAACCATTGTTGGAATCGTGGACGAAGAGAAAGTCATTAATGGAGCCAATATCGAAAAAGGGGATGTACTGTTAGGTTTCAAAAGTACAGGCCTCCATACCAATGGATACTCCCTGGCAAGAAAGGTTTTATTCAGTGAATACGATGTCCATGATTATGTAGAAGAGTTAGGATGCACAATAGCAGAAGAATTACTACAAGTGCATAAATCCTATTTACCACTAATCAGTGTTCTAAAAGAAATCGAGGGAGTAAATGGATTTTCTCATATCACCGGAGGGGGATTGGTAGGAAATACCAAACGCATTCTTCCGGAAGGATTGGTTTTAGATGTGAACTGGAGCGGTTGGGAGCGGCCAGCTGTGTATAAACTCATTCAGAAAATTGGCAATGTGCCAGAAGAAGATATGCAGGCTACTTTTAACCTGGGAATTGGACTCGTGGTTGTAGTTTCTTCAGACTCTGTTGAAGAAATAAGAGTAAAGAGTGAAGAGCTAGGGGAGGAGACTTTTGAGGTTGGACGAGTGGTTTAATTAATCAAATGAAGAGCTTTCGACTGGAATTACCTGATGGGACAGTAACAGAGCCTCACTCAATTGAAGAAGTATTAAAAGAGGTAAAGGACCTAAATTTCAAGAGTAATCAAGTACTCAATCTACAAAGAGGAATTAAGTCCAAGATTAGAATAGAGGTAAATGCCTTCAATAGATTTCATATCTATAAACATGAAATAGGGAAGATAAAACAGACTCTTCATCCACTTCCTAAAAATATACTGATTAAAGTAGTTACACTTTATTTAGAAGGTAAATTGAATTGGGACAAAGGAATTAGATATGTTGAGGCAGAATCAGAAGTTTATATACAACTTGTTAAAGAGGAAGAAATTAGAGAGGTATCAGATTCTGAGCTTAAAGAAAGAACAAAGAGAACATTTCTTTTGGTTTTAGGAAAGTTGCTGATAAGTATTCTCTTATTTTTCTATATGTATTCCAAATGGGATACAACTATTGATATGAATAGTGAATCATTTTTCTATATAATGATAACTATGATAGGAAGCTTTGTTTTTTCAATATATACAGCGTTTGATTTATTAGAACAGGTAAAGGAGTTAAAGAAGAGAAAGGGATAAACTGGTGTAAACTATTCTATAAAAGAACGTCTACAAATCTTCCAACGGAGTAGAATCTCTCGTCCAGCTTAATTCTACTTCATCTAAAAACCATTCAAAAGCTTCCAAGTCGGTAACTCCCCAGTCTTTCATTTCTTTCAGGCTTTGAAACAGAATTTCTGAGTTGGTGGAATTGGGCTCCCTTAATAGTTTATTGATGTTATCTATGAATCCTTTCGGTTTTTCTTCGCACCGCTCCAGGTATTGCATGAACCATTTGTGATAGGGAAATAGAATACGATTATGAGCTAAAATGAGCCTTCCGGAAAACAAAGCAAGTTGGGAAGCAGCACGAGATTTGGTGTATAAGTTATCATGACGATTTGCTTCTCCCATTAACCAATGCTGGATAAAAGCCATAGAGTAAAAGGACTTGATTCGTTTATCCCTTCCCTGCTCCGGATAGGTATGGATTCGTTGCATTAGATCTTCCAAGCCATCTATCTGGGAATAGGCAAGAAAAGCTCCATCAAAGGCCGCGCGAGTGGGTTCGTTTCCTTTCTCTGCTACTTTGTTGAGGTACTCAAGATTTATGATCTTACCATCAACAAAACCATGTTCATAATCAGTAAGGTCAGTCCGGTTAATAAACAGATTATCCTCAGAAATCCGACGATTATACTCTTCATCCGTTGTCAGGATCATGAAATCCACATCTGAATCGTCCCGGGCTAATCCTTTAGCAACAGACCCTCCGATAATAAGAGCAGGATAGCGAGGATCATCTTTGTATACATTGACAAGATTATTAATGCCTCGCTGGTGGTGAGCTTTGATGTTCAAATTACTTTACGGCAAAAATTACATCTGTGATATGATCCTTCTCCTCAGTTTCCTTTGGATTAGTGACGTAATGCTCAAAAGGGTGTATTCCTTTTTTAGGTTGGAATTCTTTTCCTCTAATCATTCCCTGTACAGTACTCCAGGCATTTCCTAAATGATCATAAGCTCCAATATGACGAAGGGTGTAAGTCCGAGTCGCAGGGATTTCTCCACTAATAAAATCACCTGGTAGATCACTTGGAATGGAAGTAACTCCTACACATCCAGTATAAGATGCTTTTTGTTTTACCATATCAAACTTGTGGTAAATGGAATAAGCCTGACCTGTAGCAATATCTGTATGCTCTTGCATAAAAGCCTCTATTTTTCCGAAATCAGCCTGCATTACTTCACCCATTTCTGCAATACCACAGGTAGTTTTTATGCCAATGTACTTAGAGCCGGGAAAGTCAGACTCACCTTTAAATTCAAGTTTAGATTTTATCTCTCCATCTTCGATGTATTCCTTAAGCATTCTAAGACCTCGTTCATAATCCATACCAATAAAGGCCATCATCATACTCTTCATCCAAAACATAAACCATGGAAGGGAACTGTCCATATCCCAGGTAACGTCTGTTTCATTATCGTCAACTTTTTTAAACTTAAAACTAACTTTAGCTTCAGATTTCCAGGGTTTAAGGAAGGTTAAATCATAAAAGATCGTGTCATTTACCAATTCCCCGGTTACTTTCATATTCCCGGATCCTACCCTTTCTCCATCCCACTCATAATAACGGGCATCTTCTGATACGGTAACCTTAGCTTCTGGCTCCATGATTAGCCAGGGAGACCAAGCTATCCATTCATTAAAATTATGAAGGGTATTAAATACTTTATCTATTGGAGAATTGATTGTAATGGAACGGCTTACGGAGAATGCTGGCATGATGGTAGGGATTTAGTTCAGGGTTCCCAAAAGAACTAAATCACATTCAAAAAATCAAAAAGTGAAGTGTTAAGTCTTTTTTTAATCCTTAGTCTTGTATTTAAATACCTCTTCTAAGGGTAGCTCGAAAATAGTGGCTATCTTGAAAGCGAGTTCCAGTGAGGGGGAGTATTTCGCTGCTTCGATAGCATTAATCGTTTGGCGAGTTACTCCCACTTTGTCAGCTAGTTCCTGCTGGGTCATTTCTCCATTCAGAAATCGTAATTTTCGAATTTGATTTACAATGGCTCCTTCTTCCATTTTAGTAGTCCTTTCGATAGTTATAAATCATTGTAGCCCGCTTGGCCACACTAGCAGCGAATAAAGCAATGAACAGGAAATGAAAGATGGTGCTTATTTTTAATATGAAAGGAGCTTCCGGAACAAAATTATTAGTGAAATTAGAAATGAATACCTGTACTAAAGCAATCATCAAGGTGATAACCAGGATGTTATATCCCACCTTTAAACCTTTTGCTTCAATAATGAAATCTCGTTCGTCTTTTTGAACTTTACTATTCCCCTGGCTGATCTCCACAATGATTTCAATAATTACTGCAATCCAGAAGACATTAAAGAATAGTTTGAAAAAGCTCCCTGAATAATCCGGGAAAAGAGCCGGCCAGCCAAAGTTAATGAGGATATAAAAAACCAGCACCGATAAGGAGGTTGCCAATGAGGTCCAGGATAAAATTTCTTGTTTAGACATAATTCGTTCTATTTGTTCAAAGTCGAAAATTCTTTACGTGATGTAAAAAATATGTTACATATAAATATGAAGAAATTTTCCCTTTAAAAAAGTAGCTTGGTATATGCTATTAAAAATAAGGTCATACTGGGTTATCGTTTTAGCATTTCTCGCATATAGTTGCTCACCTGATGATGGAGGGAGGGCAACTGACCCAGGGTTAGTGTTCATAGAGTTAAGTGGGGAGGAGAACTTTTATGAGGACATGGATGAAGAAGTTCCACTTCCTTCCTATAAAAGATGGGGTTATTCTTTTACATCAATTGAAAGAGGGCGACAAAAAATCCTTTCTGTTTCAAGTATTTCATTCACAATAAATAATGTTGAAAACGAAGACGCACAGTATAACATACAATTAAGTCTGAGAATCGGTAATCAGTACCTAAAAAAGGGTACGTATGAGCTTGATCATTATAGTGATCTTCCACACCCTTACTCATCGCCAGACGTTCCTTTTCTAAACGTAATGAGAGTTGACATTCAGGATTTTGGAAGAAGATTAAACACTGGCCAGATTGCAATGAAAAAATTTACTTCTCAGTCAGGAGTATTGGTAATAGATAGAACGGAAGAAGGAGGCTTATATGGGGATTTTACAGCAGAACTTGCTTATGTATATACTAACACTATAGATGAATTTGAGATAGAGGAAGATGCTCTTCAAGTAAAAGGGAGGTTTATTATTAATAATGAAAATTGAAGCTAATCTCGATATAAGACTCCTCACTTTCCTGATACTACCAGCACTTTTTATACTGTTTAACGCATACGCTCTATCAAATAAAGAAGACATCAAAAGCCAGGAAGTGAACGAGGAATCTTTTATTGAAATAGAAGTAGAAGCCGATACAATAACGACATTTCAATTTACAGATTCTTCAGAAGTGCGATTTACTATTTCAGAAAGGTTTAATCCAACATTGGAAGAAAATGAACAGGAATCATTTTGGCTACATTTGAATGTAATAGATTATAATAAAGATGCTACAATAATTCTTTCGACACTTATTCTTCAAATGGAGGTACCAGATATTCCAGTAGAAATAAACAAGGAATACACTAATTTTACTTCTGATGAATACCACCCAGATCTATATGAACCGTATAAGTTTTTTGTAAAATCGGTGATTTGGGAAGGAGGAGTGAGATACGAAGGGGAGGAAATAGAATCGGGGAAATTCGTTCTGACAGAACTCACTACATCCTATGCTAAAGGGGAGTTCGAAATCATATATGCTGCTGATTCAGAATTAAAACGAATAGAGGGTGAGTTTATAAAATCTTTTTAGCTAACAACTATTTAGTTCAATCCCCATACAGATCAATAAATTTCTGCTCAGATTCTGTCTCTCCAATCAAAATAATCTCTCCATCTTCAGGGATAGGGTCAGAAGGATTTGGGTTGATCACCTGATTTCCATCTTTGGTATAAGAGATAATACTACACCCCGTTTTATGACGAATATCTGTCTCAATAATAGTTTTTCCCTGTAGCTTCTTTGGGGTTTTCATGCTGAAAACATTCAATCCCTCAGCAATCATGATAATGTCGTTTTGCTCATAAATATTGAAAATGGCATTGGCTCCCATTGAGGCGTACGACAACACAAAATCAGCTCCGGCCCTATGTAAAGGCTTTACATTTCGCTCAACCGTTGACCGGGCAACGATATGAATGTTGGGACGTAAATGACGGGCGTAAATGGTTAGGAAAATGTTTACATCGTCCTGATTAGTACTTATCAGTATAGAATGGGCGGTTTCAATTCCGGCTTTTTTTAGGGTAGAAAGATCAGCGGCATCTCCATGAATAAAGTTGTCCGATAAAATACGGTCAGGGTTTTTATCCACAATTTTAAATCGAATATTCCGGCGCTTGAGGTGATAAGCAGCAGCTCGACCCACTCTTCCCCCACCAATGATGATTACCGGATCATCACTCAATCCATATATCCCAAACATTTCATCGTATTTACGAAGCTGATTAATGGAACCAGCAAGCATAAGCACACTATGACTTTCAATAACGGTATCCGGATGAGAACTGAGGAAGTGCCCCCTGTTCCATATCCCAACGACATGAATGCCCAGTTTTTCTCGGAGTTGGCTTTCCCGAATCGTTTTACCAACCAGTGGCGTTTCATAAGCGGTTGCTTCTGCGATAATTAATTCATCAAGACGACCAATAGTATGTACCCGTGCATCCTGTCCAAGAGTTCGTGCTGATAATGCCCGCCCAAGCATATTGCCCATATGGAGTACATGATCACAACCAGCCAGTTTTAGGATGTCGATAGAATCATGTGAATTGACCGTAGATACAATCTTGATATCCGGGTTGAATTCCCTCACGGTATGGGCCACATTGGTATTAAACATATCGTTACCAGTGGTGACCACCATAGCTGCATTATGAATTCGAATCCTTTCATAAGTAGCAGGATCGTTAGGATCTCCGAGCATTACTCGGTATCCATCGTCGTATAAATCCAGGGCCTCCTGTAAGTCCTGGACCAGTAAAACATAATCGTGGTTGTATTGGCAAAGCTTTTCAATTAGAGCTTTGGTAATAGGATCGAAAGAGGTGATTACAATGTGGTCTTTTTTGTCCTCTGGTAATTCCCTTGGCGCCCGTGCACGTGATTGAGCCTCCATCCATGGAGCATAAAAGAATTCGATAAATGTAAATGGAAGCATGATTAGCAGCACAACCACCCCGGAACCCAGAACAACAATGGAAAAGAAGCGTCCAAGATCAGAAGTAAAGGTAATATCACCAAAACCGAGAGTGCTCATAGTAACCAGGGTCCAGTAAAAACCGGTGAGCCAGCTATGTTTCTGACCTTCGTATTCCATGATTAAATGGAAGATCACGCCATATACGATGATGATCCCAATCAGAATACCGATAAATTTAAGAAGACGATTTATGTTCGTCTTGGCAGAGCGGTTCGCGATGAAATAACTGATTTGCGAGGTAAAGAACTTCATGGACAGATTTTCCTCCGGAACTCTCTTTTAATAGGAGCAAGAATTTCATCCAGCCCATTTGTTTTAATCTCAAACATGGTGGAAAGATACTGCCCGAGCTGCCCTGAAGGAAAGCCCTCCCTGTTAAACCATTCGAGGTAATAAACGGGAAGCTCGGTTACATAATGACCTTCATATTTACCGAAGGGCATTTTCGCCTGTACCATTTTTATAAGGAAAGAAGAATCGTACATGATTGGCCTTATAATAAATACTAGAACAGAAACATTAAATAAGGAAAATGAAAGGCAAAAATTCTCGTTCAATATCCTTAGTATTGACTAAAGTTGGAGTTGAGAATGAAAATCACATATATACTGCTTTTTGGTCTGTGTACTCTTTTGGGGTGCTCTATATTCGAAGATGAGAACGAGGTTAATGCATCATTTACCAGAAATGAGCTTCTCGTCCAAAATGGAACCAACAGCTCCGTGTACATCTTTGCAGTTGACCAGGAAACGGCAGCAGTAATTGACTGGGCCCCTGTATCAAGTGATGAGAACAGGGTGAGTGCTAACAACTCCAGGAGCTTTGATAAGAGCACTATTGTTGGCTTTGAGGAAGGAGAACCAGTAATCGTTTACTACTGGTTTGATCCCGAAGAAGAGATATTTAACTTTGTACTGGAATAATCAAAAATATAAATGCCTGTAGTAAAGCTCTTAAAAATTGCCCACGGAAGAAGCGGTGATAAAGGAAATGGAAGTAATGTTGGGATTATCGCACGCCATCCAGAGATATACCCCTTCCTGAAGGAAACCCTCACCTCTGATCGGGTGAAGGATCATATGAAGCATGTGTGCAAGGGTGATGTAGAACGATACGAGCTTCCGAATATCGGAGCGTTGAATTTCATTTTAAATGAGAGTCTGGGTGGAGGAGGAACGGTTTCTTTAAAATTGGACGCCCAGGGAAAAACGCACGCATCCCAGGTATTGAGAATGGATATTGATGTACCAGAAGAGCTGCTACAGCTGGTAGATTAATTTTACCGAGAGGAGAAAGGAGAAGAGTGAAATTGCCTCACTATTCTCCTCTCACTTATCTCTTTCTTAGCCCTGCTCGTAGAAACGAATAGGGACTTCAACTTTGATCATATCCCAAACCATAATCATGGTAGTTAGTGAATAGCTCACTTCCGTGAATTCAATAGAAAAAGCCTCGACAGGTGATTCCAGGTTAATAACTGGGGCATTAAAGCGGATATAATCTCTTTCGCTGGAGTATTCAAAGGCGCCCCATTGACCAAGGTCATTATTTAGAATAATTGTCCATTCATCTTCATTTGGAATGGTAAATAAAGCATAAGTCCCGGCCTCTATCACATTCTCACCCATAAACACAGGCTGAGAAAAAGTGATTTCAGTAGCTTCATTAGCTCCTGTTCTCCAAACTTCTCCATAAGGTTCCCATTCTCCAAAAATGTCTCTTCCGTTTCTGTAAGGCTGTCCATATACCACTTTTATATAGGTACCACTATGCTTAATAGACGAAATAGCTATGGGGCTTTTTCTGTTTCCAATTGGCGCTGGTTGTTCCGGGCTTTCTGACTTCTCAGGAAGACAGCTAATTAATAAAAAGAATACAGCAAATAGAGAAAGAGGGATGCGACCAAATATCATTTTTGAAATCAGAATCTTACAAGACGGGATAAATATACTTGGCTTTAACGAATATGAGAAATCAGAATTATGAGAGGGCGGGCAAATATTTATAATTAGCCCAAAAATGAGAGAAAGCTCCAGCCATCACAAATAAATGCCATAGTTCATGGAAGCCAAATCGATCCGAAAAATTAGGCTTTTCAATAATATAAATTACTGCCCCAACGGAGTAGAAAAGCCCGCCAATTACTATCCAATATGAAAACCAATGGGGAAGCTCCCTCCAGATTATGGGAAATATAAGTACAGCCAGCCAGCCCATGAGCAGATATAACCCAGTGGAAAACCGCCTTGGAGCATTCAGCCAAAAAATTTTTTTTAACGTACCAATTAAGGCAAAAGCCCAAATCCCGATGAGCATTCCAATCTGCCAGTCCCCTTCTAAAACGATGATACACATAGGAGTATAGCTTCCTGCAATAACCAGGTAGATCATGATATGATCCAAAAGCCGGAAGAACTCCTCCTTTTCAAATGAAACATTAATAGAATGATATACCGCGCTGGAAAAGAACATCAGGAAAACGGTAAGCCCATAAACACCAAAGGCAAGCAAATGCCCCGGGCTTTGGTCCGGTTCTTTAAACAGAAGAAGAAAAGTCCAGGCAATTGCGATTATCGCACCAATCAAATGTGAAATAGCATTGAAGGGCTCGCGTAAAGGAAAAATGTATTTCATCAATTTGGAATGGGGTTTCTATCCATAAATCAGTTTCCAATACAAGAATACCAGAGCAAAGCCAGTAATAAAAATCATTCCTCCCCAACTCATCAGTTTTAGCCAAAAAGGCGGTTTATGTTCTTCGGGAAAATGCTTTGAGTAGATAAGTTTATAATTAATAAAGGCGAAAACAGGCGCAGTTAAAAAGGAAATAGTAGTAGCCAGATCCACCATAAAAATGAATCGAGTTCCTGTTATATAAAGAACTCCAATCGAGAGAACTGAGATAACAAAGAGAAGAAATTTATAACTCTTAAATAAGGGAGGATTTTCCTTTTGTTCTTCAGGTGCGTTCAAAGATAATAGGTGAGCACATATACGAGGATAGCCATCAGTAACAGTTAGAATAGTACTGAACATGGCGCTGAATGCACAAACAATGATAATCCAATATGCCCAGTCGCCGAGAGTAGAGGTATATAAACTTACAAACTGGGTAGCGAAAACAGAGCCGCTTGATGCAAAATTAACTCCTGAACCAAACATAATCAGGGCGCCCAATGAAAGAAAACCAGTGGCCATAACTCCAGCTCCGATATAACCAATATTGAAATCAGTAAGGCTCTCTTTTAAAGAAGGGAAATAACCAGTTTGCTTAACCCGCTCAAGAATCCAAAGAGAATGCCAGGTTGAGCCATCGATCAGGATCGGCATCCAGCCCATCAAAGCGATTAGAAAAAACACCCCTTGTTCTGTCCAGATAGATGCGGGCTCCGGCCTGGGCGCACCTCCTTTATAAACGATAGCAATGATCAGGGCAATGACGGTAGAGATTGAAAGAACAACAATAATCACCTTGATGGCCCCGTCCAAAGCACTGTACTGTCCCCGGCTTAAAATCAGAAAACAGATAGTTAACAAAATGACACTCCAGATTAATGGAGTGAGCTCCAGCCCGGTGAGTTCGGCGGCCAAACTCGCAGTAACTATGGTAACTGCAGCCTGAACAACGCACATGGTAATGACAGTGAAGCTTCCAAAAGTCCAGATTGCCCATTTACCCAGCCGCTGATAACCCTGTACTAGGCTTTCTTTAGCGGTAATGGTGTATCGGGGACCAAATTCAATGAATGGGTACTTTGAAGCATTAGCGAGAATCACTGCCCAAATAAGTAGAAAGCCGTATTCGGCCCCAGCCCGAGTTGATTGAACCAGGTGAGAAACCCCAATAGCCGCTGCGGCTAAAATTAGTCCCGGTCCAAGAGCATAACGGAGCGTGGATTTTGTCTTATTGATCTTTTCTTCCATTCAAAAGAGGTTGGTTTGCTGGTTGAGAGTACAAATTTTTTTTAAAACCTTGAACACAAGTTACTTTCAGTTATTCAGAAACCTTTTTCAGCATTTTTCAATTTGAAAAACTACTATTAGCCTCAATTTAGGGAACTCTAACTATACACTATGAAAAAACTGCTCGTCTTATTCTCAATTCTTGTTTTCTCCACCTCGCTGTCAGCTCAGCAAACACTCGATTATTTTCTTGTGGAAGGTGTGAATTATGACCAAAGCATACCTACACCTAAATCTGTATTAGGTGCAGAATTGGGGGAATGGCATGTACGCCACGACCAACTCGTTCAATATATGTACGCAGTTGCGGAAGCGTCCGATCGTGTTACTATTACTGAGTATGCAAGAAGCCACGGAAACAGGGCTCTGCTTTCCCTGGTAATTACCTCTCCCGAAAATCATCGCAACATTGAAGAGATAAAACGACAGCATGTGAGTTTATCGAACCCTGATCTTTCCGAAGATTTGGATATTTCGTCTATGCCCGTAGTTGTTCAACTGAGTTACAGCGTTCATGGCAATGAACCAAGTGGGGCCAATGCATCGCTTGCTGTAGTTTACCATTTAGCCGCTGCTCAGGGAAGAGAAATAGATGAGTTACTGGACAATGCAGTTGTTCTTGTCGATCCAAATATTAATCCTGATGGACTAAACAGGTTTGCACACTGGGCGAATATGCACAAGAGCAAAAACGTGTTAGTAACGGATCCTGATAGTAGAGAGTACAGCGAGGTTTGGCCCGGAGGAAGAACCAATCACTACTGGTTTGACTTAAATCGCGACTGGATGCTGGTACAACACCCTGAAAGCAAGGGAAGAATTGCTAAGTTCCAGGAGTGGAAGCCAAATATTCTTACCGACCATCATGAAATGGGGAGCAACTCTACCTTCTTTTTTCAGCCAGGTATCCCAAGCCGAACCCATCCTCTTACTCCTCAACGAAACCAGGATTTAACAGCAAATATTGCTGAGTACCATGCAGATGAACTGGATCAAATCCAGTCCTTGTACTACACAAGAGAAAGCTTCGATGACTTCTATTACGGAAAAGGATCAACTTACCCGGATGTACAGGGCTCTATCGGAATTTTGTTTGAGCAGGCCAGCTCAAGAGGACATGCCCAGGAGACTATCCACGGCGTACTTGAGTTCCCATTTACCATTCGAAACCAGGTAAAGGCATCTCATTCTACCTTAAAAGCCGCACTAGATTTACGAGAAGAGTTACTGGAACACCAGCGATTATTCTATCTGGAAGCTCAACGAGAAGCTCTTCGATCACCAGTGAAGGCGTATGTATTTGGTGAGGGAGCTGATCAGGCGCGGACTTTCCACCTTGCTGAGATGCTAAATCATCACAAAATAGAGGTGTACGAACTAGCCCAGGAAGTTTCGAAAAGCGGAGAAAGTTTTGATGCAGGAACAGCGTTTGTAGTGCCAACCAATCAGCCACAGTTCAAATTGATAACGGCGATGTTTGAGCGAAGAACCGAGTTTACGGATAGCCTTTTTTATGATGTTTCTGCATGGACGATGCCTTATGCCTTCAACCTTCCTTTTGCGGAACTGAATTCGAGAGATTTTAATGAAGAGATCCTTGGAGACCGTTTTGATGGAGAAATGAAGTCGAATGGAGCAGTGATTGGGGGCAGATCTAACTATGCCTATGTTTTCGAATGGGACGAGTACTACACTCCCCGCGCTTTATATAGGTTGTTAGACGCAGGCGTTCGAGCGAAAGTGGCTTCTCGTCAGTTCTCAGGAGTAACCCAAGAAGGCCAAAAGATTTTTGACTTCGGTACTATTATGATCCCGTTGGGGTTCCAGGATGATAAAGAAAAAGTTCATGAGCTGGTTCAAACCATAGCCGAAGAAGATGGGATTAAAGTGTATGGCTTATCAACAGGGCTTTCCACGAGTGGAATTGATTTGGGAAGCAACAATTTCAGAAATCTTGAAAAGCCAAGTGTAGCTATACTGGCAGGAAGCGGAACCAATCAATATGAAATTGGTGAGGCGTGGCATTTATTTGATCAACGTTATCATATGCCGCTTACTATCCTGGACAAGAGTGATTTTGGAGGAGCCGACCTCGCAAGATATAATGTTCTCATAATGACAGGATATAATTACTCTGATCTTTCAAGCGGACAGGTTGATGAAATCAAAGACTGGGTGCGAGAAGGCGGAGTGCTGCTCGCATACAAACAAGGTATCTATTGGGCTAAAAATCAGGAACTGGCCGATGTTGAATATGTGGACAGAGGCAATGGTGATGACGAAGAAATCGAAACCCGACCATATATATCTCAGAGCAGCAATTCAGGAGCCCAGGTAATTGGTGGAGCAATTTTCAATGCCAAACTGGATCGTACACATCCATTAGGCTATGGATATAATGATGATGAGATTACTGTTTTTCGGAATAGCACCATCTTTCTTCAAAAAGGAGAAAACAGGTACTCAACACCGCTTTATTACACCGACTCTCCGCTGGCAGCAGGCTATATCTCTGATGAAAACATTGAGTTTTTAAGAGGCTCGGCAGCTATTGTTGTAAGCAGATACGGAGGAGGAAGGGTGATTGCAATGACGGATAATCCAAACTTCCGGGCATTCTGGTATGGAACGAATAAACTATTCGCCAACGCGATTTTCTTTGGTCAAACCATTAGTGCAAGTACAGCCAATTAATGGCCATTGGTTTTGAGATAGATGAAGCTATTACACTTTTGGGAAGGACGCCGGCAGTCTTAAAAGGGCTGCTGAGCAATCTTCCCGAAAAGTGGACGCATACCAATGAGGGTGGAAGTTCATGGAGCCCGCACCAGGTATTAGGGCATTTAGTTTATGGAGAAGACGCCGACTGGCTCGCTCGGACCAAAATCATTCTCGAAAAGGGAACAGACCAGACTTTTGAACCATTTGATCGGTTAGCACAAGAGCACTTGTATGCCGAAACCTCCCTTGAAGAATTGCTGACTCTGTTTGAAGAAAAGCGGGCCCAGAATCTAAAGGAGCTAGAAGGATTTGGGTTAACAGAAAGCGATCTAAACAAAAAAGGAGTTCACCCAGAATTTGGAGAGATAGAGCTTAAGCAAATGCTCTCTGCGTGGGTAGTTCACGATATGGGGCATATTGTTCAGATTAATAGAACAATGGCCAAGAACTATGTGGATGAAGTAGGCCCATGGAAGAAGTATCTAACGGTAGTACGCTCTTCTCCGGCACCGGAAGAAGATTGAACAGAAGAATAAAGAACAAGGAATATTCAATTAAGAATTTCGTACTTCTTCAGTCCTTGTTGAGTATTCTTTAATCATCGCTTGGCGGCATTCCCAATATATGCCGATGATTGAATGGGCCTTCGGGCATGGTTTTTAGATTTTCAATCATCATGATCGCACGGTCAATTCTTTTCTGGATTGATTTTACACCATCTACATAAGAGATAATAAACCGGCGCTGGCCATCCGTGATTTTTTCAAATGCTGCAAGCCCTTCTCGGTCTTGTTCGAGCAAAGCCTCAAGTTCTTCAGGCATTTTCATCCCGTACTTGGAGTGATCCAGCTCGATGGTGGCTTCCACCTCATCCCCGATATTAAGGCCCCATTTCTTCTGGTTCTTTGTGTTGATGATGATAAGACCACGTCCATCACCCTTGCCCATTAAGCCGGAATGAATTTGCTCATTTCCATTGATGGAGGTCATAAGGCGGGTTCCAAAACCGCCCACTTTTTCCACGATTTCCTTGGGAACAGCAATGTGGTAGTAGCCAACTTTGGATTTTGGCTCCAGGTATGTTTTGAAAGTGATGGGTTTCATTTGAGTAGCCTTATAAGATCCACTTAGATCCTTCGCAGGTATGCTCAGGATGACTTGTATGTTGTCATTCTGAGGCTACTGCCGAAGAATCTATGGAGTGAAATTGGAGGCTAATTATTCAACAAATTCCCGTCGTCATCCCATTCAGCAATATCCATTCGGCGTTCCTGGTCCACGCACTTCGATAGCCATTCTTCATCATAATCTACATCATGATCAGCTAGTACATCTTCAGGAACCCCGTCCCAGATATTTGGCCGGTTTCCGACATAACCCAGATCTTCATATCCCATTTGGGTGGTATAGTACCCGGTTAAAGTGAAATTTCGAATCTGCCGAAAGAAATCTACCCCTGGTTGGGTTTCTTCTGTGGCTTTATCTGGGTAGGCTATTTCATCTAGAATCGAGGCCTGGCCTTCAGCTGTGGCAAAAATGAAATCCTTTCCGTTTTTTTCCTTCGAATATCTATCCAGCCACTTAATTCCATCCCGGAATCCTTCTTGTTGGTTAGGCCATTCTTTTACTGCGAAATCAATGAACTCCGGAACAAAAGCCTCAGAAGCAGCGCCGGCAGTAGCTGTTGCCGGAAGAATTAAATCGCAAAGAACAGCAACCGTTTCATATTCATGATTAGTGAAGAAATTGTCATTGAAAATCTTTTCATCACGAGCCTTTTCTTCGGGTGTTCGGCCATACTCGCTGAAATCATATACATCCTGTAGCCTACGACGATCAGGAGCCCCGGGAGCACAGCCGTTTATCAACATTCCGGTGCCTAAAGCACCCAGCAACATAGTTTTGATTGATTCTCTTCTATCCATAATCAGAGGTTTTGCTTTTTAAGTTGATCAACAATGTATTCGGACGTCCGAATGGACAGCGCCATAATCGTCCAGGTTGGGTTCTTATCCGCCTGAGAAACAAAAACGCCACCATCAACTACGAATACATTTTCAGCATCATGCAGCTGCTGATAGCTGTTGGTAACAGAAGTTCTTCGGTCATCTCCCATTCGAGTGGTGCCCACTTCGTGGATAATCACACCAGGAGCAGCCAATCCATAATCGGAGTCAGCACCAGCTTTATTTCCCAAAGGAATGGCGCCCATAGCATCAAAAATCTGCTCAAAGGTTTCCTGGGAATGGCGAGCTTGCAGTCGCTCATAATCGGTCCATTTATAATGGAATTTCAATACAGGAATGCCCCACTTATCCTTAACATCAGGATCGATTTCACAATAGTTATCGTATTGCGGAACACTTTCTCCACGCATGGAAATACCCATTACTGAGCCAAAGAATCTTTTCACATCGTCTCGGAGCTTGTCACCATAACCACCTACAACTCCATCGAAATGTTCATTAAGGTTGGTCGTGTCAAAACCAAATCCGTAACCTGGCTGGCCAAGTCCGCCCCAAATCTCAAGGTGGTAACCACGAGGGAAATCAAGATTGGCATCATTCAGCCACCAAGGAGTGTACACGTGCATTCCACCTACGCCATCCTCGTTATAGGTTTTTCGGTTTAACAGCTCAGGAACAATAGCAGCACGACTGGTACCCGTTGAATCATGCAGATAATGACCCATTACTCCGCTGCTGTTACCTAAGCCATTAGGATGCTGAGAGCTTTTAGAATTTAAAAGAATACGAGCAGTGCTACAGGCGGAAGCCCCCATAACCACTACTTTTCCTTTGATCTCCTGCTCGGTACCATCGTCTTTATTGATATAGGAAACCCCGGTAGCCCGACCCTCTCCATCGGTAAGCACTTCGCGAACCATGGCATTTACAAACAGGTCAATTCTACCGGTAGATTTTTGGGCAGGAAAGATGAGACAGGTTCCAGCGGAGAAATCGGCATAAATCTGGCAAGCGCGATTACACTGGTTGCAATAGAAGCATACGCCCCGATCATTATTTAATCGCTTAGTCAGGATGGAAAGCCTGGACGGAATAACCGGGATACCGGCTTTTCTTGCTCCTTTAATATAGTATAATTCGTGAAGGCGTGGTTTTGGAGGAGGAAGAAAGAAGCCATCAGGTTCGTTGAAGATGCCTTCTTTACTGCCAAACACCCCAATCATCTTGTCAACGCGATCATAATAGGGTTTCACGTCATCATAGCTGATTGGCCAGTTGTCACCAAGACCATCAAAATCCTTTCGCTTGAAATCCAGTGGGCCAAAACGGAGAGAAATTCTGCCCCAGTGATTGGTTCGCCCGCCAAGCATTCTGGAACGGAACCACCCAAAATCAGTACCTTCAGCTTTTGTGTAAGGTTCTCCATCAAGCTCCCAGCCACCGTAGGCTGCATCCCAATCTCCAAAATTTCGGAGGGGTGTGCTTGCTCCTCGTCTGGGGGATTCCCAGGACGGCCGTAGTTGACTGCGGTTTTCATTTAGAGCCGGGTCGAAATAAGGGCCCGCTTCCAGTACAGCCACATGAAGACCGTTTTCTGAAAGGATTTTTGCAGCCATACCTCCGCCAGCTCCAGAGCCAACAATTACAGCATCATATTCTTTTCTTTTTTTTATGATCTCCATACTTATTTCGTTACAAGTTCTCCGTTAATAATTACATAGGTTACATGAGTGAGATACTCAAAAGGATCTCCATCATACAAAACAAGGTCAGCTTCTTTGCCCCGTTCAATCGACCCTACTTGCTCATCAATTCCCAGAAGTTTAGCCGAATCAATAGTAAGCGCATCAATTGCAGCTTCGTAATCCAATCCCTGAGCTACAGCAATGGCTGCTTCAAAAAGAACCACTCTGGTTTTTGGAACATAGCCTTCAAACCCACTTTGAAAGGCGAAAGGGATATCGGCCTCATGAAGTTTGGCAGCCAAAGTCATCGTTGCATTTTTAGCCTCACCCGTTGCCCGAAGCATAGGAGGGTGAATGAATACCGGAATGCCCGAATCCTTAATTTCGTCGAGGACCAAATAGGCTTCCGCCACTCCATCAAGAACCATGGGGAAGCCAAATTCTTCCTGGAGCCGAAGTGCAGTCATGATATCGTTTGCCTTGTGAACCGTTACCATAGCAGTGAGCTTTCCTTCCAGTAAGTCAGCAAGAGCTTCCATTCCCAGGTCTTTGGTCGCTGGATTATCGCTATTTCTTTTGTCGAGATAGATTTGAGCTTTAACCAGGTTCTGACGAAGCATCGCGATTCCTTTTGATCGGGTTCCTGGAGTTCTGATTCCGCTATTCATCATATTGCCCAGTGTGAAGGCCAGCATCTTCGACGGATTTAGCACCCCTTCATCAACGGTTGTGGCAGAAGTTTTTACGATCATAGTTTGACCGCTTATCAAAGCCCCTGGCCCATGTCCGGTATGAATAGTAGTAACTCCATTGCTTCTTAGATGGCCAACAAGAGGCTCCAGTGCGTTGTAGGCATCAATAGCTCTAAGCTCAGGCTGAATAGCCGAGGAGGTTTCAATTTGGTCCTGATCATGCGGCTGGTTTAAATAACCGGCAAGTCCAACAACAGTATGCGCGTCAATAAGCCCCGGGGTAACGACTTTTGCTTCATAAACGGTATAGTCTCCGGGGATTCTGACTCTGGACTCTGTTCCTACTCGATCAATCTTTCCATCTTTGATAAGTACGACACCATTTTCGATTGGATTACCAGCACTGGTATAAATCAGTTCCGCTTTTACGGCTATTTGAGCATAGCCAAACTGGGTAATACCAACAGAGAGGAGAACAACAAAAAGTATTCGTGTGTATTTCATGGCTTAGTGTCCCTCTTCGTGATGGTGATAAGTTGTACCTCGGAAAATCTCATACCCACCAGTGGCATATTTAAGGTCTTCCGGGTTATCCCGGTCCCAAACACGATTTCCTTCGATCCAGGTTTCTTCAACCAGCGTATATACACTGAGAGGGTCTCCGCTAAGGATGATGAAGTCTGCATCCTTGCCAGACTCTAATGAACCAACCCGGTGATCAATATCCATCATAATAGCATTTGCAATAGTTACGGCTTCTAAAGCCTTTTCCCTGCTCATTCCTTCTTTTGCTCCTAATGCTGCAGAACGAAGGAATAATCTTGAATCAGTGATGTAGTCATCGGTATGAAAACCAACCAGCACTCCTGCCTCTTCTAAAACGGCGGCATTTACATTGCTGAATTCTGCGGCCTCCAGTTTCCCTCCAAAAGAGTCAAGGGTAATGATAGAGGCTGGGACACCCGCTTCAGCAATTTCCTCCGCCACTTTGTAAGCCTCAGATACGTGCTGTAAAACAAGCCTATATCCAAACTCCTTGGATAAACGAATGGACGTTAAAACATCGTCATGACGATGGGTGTGATTATGAACGGTTCGCTTTCCTTCCAGAACCTCAACCAGAGTTTCCATTTGGAGGTCGCGTGGGGGCATTTTGCTTTCATCTCCATCAGCTGCCTCAATTTTCTTTTGATAGTTTTGAGCCTTGATGAAGAGCTCGCGAACCATTGCCGCAGATTTGGCCCGTGTTCCTGGCCGGGGAGGGGCAGCGTTTCCAATAGGGTTCGTGCCATTCGCCATTTTTAACCCGCCATAAATCGTCTTTTCCTCATCGATATAGAGGAGCATCTCTTCAATGGTATTTGCCTTGCGAAGTTTTAGATATACCGTTTGCCCACTCATCAAGTGACCTGAGCCAGGCATTACATTTGCGGCAGTGATGCCACCCGCCAAGGCTTTTTTGAAGGTATCGCTTCGGGGGTCTATCGCATCCATGATGCGCACATCGGGATGAAGACTGGAAGAACGGTCCCCTCCATCTCCTTCACCAATATGTGAATGGGTATCCACTAGTCCGGGCATGATTACTTTTCCAGAAACATCTATTACCGTTGCGCCGGAAGGTATTTCGAGAGAAGCATCACCAACAGCAACGATCTTATCATTTTCTATAATTAATATTCCATCATCGATGGGCTCGCCTGCGATAGGAATAAGATGAGCCCCTTTAAACACGGTTACTGAAGATTGAGCGAGGCCGTTTTGAGCAGCAAGTGATAAAAGGAGGATCAACAAGCCACAAAGCCGGGTTTTAGTCATAGAAGAAGGTTTGGTTAAAGGCCCTTCAATTTATTAAAAAGTTCGTGCTATCAAAGAAGGATTTTAGCTGAGATACTTACTTATAAGAGTCTTCAATTTCCTTCAATTTCTCGTCAATCATTTCACGAGAAAGCCAGTTTCCCATCACCATTACTCCCGAATGGTTTTGGATGTTTGCTACATCTTCCAAAGGGTTAGCATTAACCAAAATTAGATCCGCTCTTTTTCCGTCTTCGATGGTTCCAAAGTTAGCCCGGTCATCAAAATAGTCACCAACATTCTTGGTGCCAGAATGAATGATCTCATAAGGGCTCATTCCTGCTTCAACCATCTTTGGAAGTTCTCTATGGATGGAAAATCCAGGGACGCTGAATAGCTGAGGAGCATCAGTTCCCATAAGGATTAATACTCCGGCCTCATTCATCTTTTCCAGAAGAACACGACGAAGCTCTGCATGTTCAAGGGCGTCTTCAACATTTAGGTTTGGATTGTTATTGATATTGTTGTTTACCCAGTTGCTATACCCGTTTCGAACAGCCTGAGGAATGTATTTAAGCTCATCATATTGCTGCATGGCCTCGTAATCACCCGCTCCGATAATAGTTTCCCAGAGGGCCTGTGTAGGCACGATCCATACATCATTGTCCAGAGTTTTTTGAATAATTTCAGCCATTTTAGTTTCAAGCTCAGCTCCTTCAAAGGCACTTAAATAGGCCACATAACCATCTGTGTGGTCCATGGTTAACTGCCCGGCATCTATCGCTCTTACAATACCTACATCGGAAGGAACATGACCCCCAAAGGTGATGCCAAGCTCATTTGCCGTCTCTGCCATAGTGTTATATTCGTCGAGGGTAAGCCCGGGGTGTATTTTTAGTAAATCCCAGCCCTCTCCTACCTGCTGGATTACTTTTTCCTCAGCTTGTTCCGGTGAACTTACCGTGTTGCCATTAAAACTAGGGCCCGCCAAATATAAATTTGGACCAACAAGCTCGCCTTTATTCACCCGGTCTTTTAATTCTAATTGGTGATCATAACCCAACATCCCTCGAACGGTGGTTATCCCAGCAGATACATATAGAAAAAGGGTATGTTCTACATATTCATCCGTGAAATAAGAAGGCGCATTAGGAGATGGGTGTGTAGGAGGAACATGCCCATGCATTTCTGCAAGTCCTGGCATCAAGTACTTTCCAGTACCATCAATAATTTCTGTATCAGGAGTAAATTTGATCCTGTCTGAATCAGTGACGGTAGTAATAACTCCGTCTTTAACAATTACGGTATGATTTTCTAAGATTAATCCATCCTCAGTCATTGGGATAACGTTTACATTGGTAAATGCAAAAGTCCCTTTGTAAGGGAAGTCCGATTCGAATGAGACGCCACCTTCTCCAAGAGGGGAGTTATTGGGTAGGAAGAAAAAAGCAATGAGCGCAACTGCAGCTACGGAAAGGAGAGAAATGGATTTTTTCATGGCACTATTAGTTAGTTATCAGCCAATAAACTTAGTTTTTATAAAAACGGGAAGGAAGTGCTCCTATTTTTATGAACTTTTACTCTCCGTATTTGATTCAGGCCCAAGCCTTTTGGGATGGTTATCGCCCTCTTGTAATTCATTAAATGCCTGCTGGAAGTTTTTCATCAACTCCATGTATTCCTGTGAGTTATTCACTTTCAAAAGCATATCCCTGCTTTTCAGGCTTTCATTACGCGCATACTTGATGAATCTGAAGAAGTGAAATTCAACAATGTGTTCATCGTCATCGGTCAGATAAATTTTTCCATTTTCATCCACACTTTTAAAAGTGAAGATATGCTGGCCATAGGTATTATCGGCATTTGAGTATTTCCGAAACGTAGCCCAGTCGAATTTTCGCCCAACAGCGATAGCCTGAGCAATATTCCAGCAATTGATCTTATCTCCCTCCTGCCAGTGCAGTATTTCAGGATACCAGGTATGGGGAGGAACTCCCTTTTTTTTGTTTTTAAATAGACCCATGCTACTCAAGTAATTTAGGCCTGTCAGAATCTGATAATTCAGAGAAAGCAGACTGGAATTCAGTAATCAACTCCATGTACTCTTTTGATTCATTTAGCAAATGATTTATAGAACGATTTTTAAGCGTAAGATTCTCGGCTTTCCTTATAAATTTTTGGAAAAGAACTTTATGTAAGTGCCCCGTATCCTTCTCTTCTATAACAATAAAGCCATCATTAGTGACGCCTTTATACAAGTACACGACGTTGAGTTCTCCTTCTTCAAATAGTATGATAGTGGACAAAGGCCCCTTATTGGCTACATTCCTTGCCCGAACTTCATCTCCCTCTTTCCAATGTAGTATTTCGGGATACCAGGTGTGAGGAGGGGCTCCTTTCTTCTTATTTTTGAACAATCCCATCTCTATTGAATAACGCTTTTACAGTTTGAATGAATGTTGGTTGTTCTTCCAGAATATCTTCCGGCTTCATCACCTCAAGAATAAGGGTTCCCCGATAAAAACAATACATACTAATAGCCATGACTGTATGAGCAACGTCAAGGTGATTGAACCAGCTATGGATACCAATTTTACTGGTATAAAAGAATGCAGCTAGTGTTGCGAACAGAACAGTGAGCACGAAGATTCTGCTGGCAGGATTTCCCGTTTTCTTAAAAACCAGGAAATGAAGAGGAAGTACCACCAGGCCTAAGCCATATGCAGAGTGCACTTTGATATAGAAAAAGTCTAGGGTAACGAAAGTTATAACGGCAAAGGTGAGCAGCTCCAGGATGTTGGTCACCTCCAAAAACTTGCCAAATCGTTCATTAATAATAGGCTGAGCATGCATAATGGAAGCGCGCTCCACCGCCATTACGGCGATCATGCTTATCAGCCAGCCGGGAAGCTTCCACTCCAACCCTACAGCATATTGAAAAGCGTGTCCTAAAATCCCCCCCAGAAAAGTAGCCAGCCCCATAATGAGGAAATACCACCTCATATACTGATGGACTTTTCCGGGCTTATTTAATTTTCTCAGCTGAATAAAAGCGCACACACAGACCGCAGTAATCCACAAATCTGTAAAGGTAACCATCGGCTCCATGATGGTTATACCAAAAAGTTCTATCGAAGGCTGGCCGCTTGGAGATTCCATAAGGGGGTTTATCTTCTACGTTAGTTTCGAAACAAAAACAATGCTCAATTAGTACCAGAGCGCCGATGAAAAAGTATATCAAGATCATAACTCTTTTGCTCATAAGTTTGCAATCACAGAATGTGTTGGCCCAAAACCTTTATGAGAAGAAGATTGTGGATAGTGAGGGAAAGGGAATTCCATATGTGAATATTGGCATCTTTGGGACTATTAATGGAACCGTTTCAGATGAAGAAGGGACATTCAAATTGACGGTTAGCGAGGCAAATGAAAAAGATACCGTTCTTATTTCTGCTTTAGGATATAAGAATGTCCGGTTTGGCCTAAATGATTTTATTTCTCTTGATGATGAAATCGTATTGATGAAAGAAGTTCTCGAACTAGAGGAAATAACTGTAGTTCCAAGAAGGCTCAAAAAGAAAAATTATGGGCAGGAAAGAGGAAACAAAAACATTTCGAGAGCAACGGTATATAAAAAAGGGAATGAGGATGCCGTACTTATTGAGCCAGGCAAATATCCCTTTCGGATAGAGAAAGCCTCAGTAAGAATCTCATTTACTAAACAGAAGGAATATTCGTTTCGAGTCAGGCTTTATAAAGTGGACGAACAAAGCGGTGGTCCGGGCGAGGAAATAACAAGAAAGAATTACATTCTTACTTCTTCCAGGAAAAAGGGATTTGTTGAGTATAGCTTTTTAGGAGAAGATCTCTGGATTGAAGAGCCTATCTATCTCTCTTTCGAATGGCTAATTACGAAAGAATATGAGGAAGAAACCTTTGCCATTTTAGATTCAATTAGAGTAGTCAGAAATGAAATAGACGAACTGCCAGAAGAAGAGCGAGCAGAAAAGTATGGCCTAATCTCAGAACTGTCACTTCAACTGCCCACTACATTTTATATGATCAGTAATAAGCCCAAAACCCATCATATAGCAGGGATATCTTTTTAGGGGAATGGAAAAAAGAAAAAGAGTCTATTGTGGCTTATTTGGAAGTATCACACTAAATAGTGGGCATTAGAAGCGTTAGCCTATTCTGTTTCGGTTAACGCTCTTAGTAGCTCAATATCCCAGCTGCCATCTGTTGCATTGTAGATGCCAAACCCGGAAGCAAACTCCCAGTAGTGGTAGCTCATGTCATTCTCCAAGGCAAAACTGACGATAGCTTCTGTCCAGCGACCTCTCGATGGGGAATCAGCAGCGCTAAAGGCGCCAAACTCTCCAATGTTTATAGGAACACCGCGATCTTCTCCCCAGTCAACAATCGTTTGAAAATGATTTTCGACCGCTGCTACTTCAGCGGCAGATCCATCCCACGTGGTTCCCAGCCAGGCGTTAGCTCCATCCACCCAGCTTGCTCCCTGGTGAGTGAATTGAAAAGGTTCGTAATAGTGAACAGTAACAATGAGATTTCCATCGTCTGGGATATTGAGTTTTAACAACCCTGGAATTCCGCCCCATTCTGCAGCCCCAATCACCACTGTTCGGTATGGATTATGCTCCCTGATTTTTTCCAATCCAAGAGGAAGCAGGTCATTCCAAAGCTCAGCAGTAAGGTTTCCATGAGGCTCATTAAGGATTTCGAAAAGAACTTCTTTTGGTAGGTCCTGGTAGCGTTGTGATATTTGCTCCCAAATAGAAAGGAACTTATCTCTCTCCTGAGCAGGCTCATCAAAGATTTCTTCATAATGATGGATATTAATCATCACCATGAGGTCATTATTTAGCGCCTGTTGAATGGCCCAGTCAACACGAAGGAAAAAGTCCTCATCTATGGTGTAGGGAGCTTCAGCCGAAGTATGGGCTGACCATCTAATAGGAATACGCACGCTGCTAAACCCGGCTTCCTTGATTAATCTAAACCAGTCGGCTTGAAGAACAACGCCCCAATCTCCTTCATTAGGAGCTTCAAGGGCATTGCCAAGATTTATCCCACGAGCCAGTGCGATATTTTGTGCAAAGGGATCCAGTGGGCCATCGATTCCGGAATTAGTCGGGTCTTCACTAGAAGAACTTTTACAGGAAACGAGTAAGAATACAGAGAGAAGAGGAATGAGGACTTTTTTCATGACGAATAATTCAATTTGTTTGACGAATGTTAACCAGAAGAATTGAAAAGATCAGGTTAGAAAAAAATTCTCTCGAAATAAGATGGATAAGTACTTCTACTTTTTTTCTGAGGGTTCTTTCGGGCTTACAGAAGCTTCGATGCTGGTTTCATTAATCTCAGTGATTTCAGCCAGTGAATTAATTTGAGCCGTAGTGTTTTCGATTATCTGATCATACATAGCCAACACATCGGGGTTAAAGCCCGGGTTTTTATCCGCAGTCAATTTAAAAAGGAGCATCTGGTTGAGGAAATTATTGAGGATGTGGCGGGTTGAAGAAAGCATAGCGGTATAAATCTTAAGCTTTTCACTTTCTATTTTTCTTTTTCTTCTTCTGCGCAAGGCATCCAGGGAGGCGAAAATGCTAAGCATGCTTAAAGCTAGAAAAAGCTCATCAACTTCATATTCTTCCATGCCGGCCAGGACATCTGTCAAAGCCTCAAATGTATCCAGCCCGAAAATGAGCGATACAGCAAAAAAAACTATAGAAACAGCAAACCCAATCAGGGTAAGCACATAATTCTTAATATCCACCTTCATTCACAATAAAGCCACGTACCAGATTATTTGTATTGATTGGGAATTGCGGATCTCTTTTTTCTACTCTATTCCCAAACACATAATTCAAGAGGCTTTATCGCGAAGAATGTTTCACTTTTATTTTTGTGATTAAGAATTAACTCTCTCTTTCAGAAGCCTTTCGGTATAGCATCCCAGAAATCAAGAAAATAACCGTGAAAAAAGCAGTGATTATGGGAGTAAAGCCCCACCCTGCTACCAATGTGATGATACCGATTATGACCATGGTAGCAGACATAGCATAAGCAGTATAAGACATACCTTTAGCCTCGAATCGAGCAATAAAAGTTCCAAGAACGCCTACGGCATGTACAGAATAAAAGATCAGGTTAACCGGGTTGTCTTCATTACCTATGATACCAACAGCGAGATTTACCCAGACAATCATAAGAAGCCCAACAACAGCCAGGCCAGTTGCTATTTTATATTGAGTACTTTGCGTCATTTTTAAAGAGATTAGTTTATATGAGATTCCTGTACCAAATAGCATGATCCAGGCGACAAGAAAGTCAGCCAGATTCCAATCTACTTCCTCGGTAAAAAACATGGCTATTAGTGGAATTAATAAGATACTGGCGGCCCCAAGGGCGATTAGCATAGTAGATTTATAAGAGGGGTTTTGAGCATTCATAGCAAAAAGGTATTTGTTAGGTGTTAGTTAAAGTCACTTTGTATTTCAAAGTGGAAGGGTAAAATTTTTTATTTCTGTGCATTGATGATGGATTCCAGTGCTTTGAGGTGATCTGTAAAGGCCTTTTTTCCTTCTTTAGTAATGAAGTATTTGGTATTAGGCTTCCGGTCTACAAAACTTTTTTCGATGCCAATGAAGCCGACTAATTCCAGTTTTTTGATGTGGGTAGCCAGGTTTCCATCTGTCACATCCAGGAACTCCTTGAGGGCATTAAAATCCAGGAAATCATTTACTGCCAGAGCCGACATAATGCCCAGTCTTATCCGGCTTTCGAATGCTTTATGTAATTCTACAAAGCTTCCCTTCACTGTATATCACCGCTTGAAATTGAAATGCATGTAAACGCCATACACAATATGTACCACACCAAACCCAAGCACCCACAGGATAAGCCCATACTCGACAAACCAGGCCGCCAGCAGTCCAAGACCCAGCTGTACAAAACCCATCCATTTCACTTCACTGATGCTAAAGTTCCCGGCAATAACCAGGGAAAGCCCATAAAAGATGAGCATCATGGGGGCCACAAGGCCAATAAGGCCGATCGAAACCAGCATGGAAATAAGAAACCCTCCCGCAATTAATGGAACGGCCATATTGCCAAGCAGTCTTCTTGAGGTCGCATTCCAAATCTTCTCCTCGTTTTTCTGAGCCTGGTTTCTTGAAAAGAAGATGGCTGTAATTAAAGCCAGCAATAGTACTCCAAGCGCGATAAGGATTACTTCGTTCTGGGAGCCGGAAGAATAAAACAGTTCATCTGGGAAGAAGCCGAAGAAAGAGTAGGCCGCCCAGGCACCAACAATAGCATATAACCCAGCCATAATACCCGCCCAACCAGAGAGGGATAAAAATTTGGAGGAGCGCTCCATCATGGAGCGGATATCAGAAAGGTCTTGTGTGTAATCTCGTTGATCTTCCATGAAAAGTACTTTTAATTTCAAAGTAACTTATATACAGTTTTGATGCAAGAGTTCCCACAAACAAAAAAGGCAACCAACTGGCTGGCTTTTGAAAAGAACTAAAAAATGGAATTTATGTGACCCTTAGCAGCATCAATTAGTGAGCTATCTGAAATTTCTACCTCAAAAGATTTGGCAACGCACTCAAATGTTGAGTCATGGAAAGAAAAAACAAAGTGTCGTTTTCCGTCCATAAACCTCTCTTTTTTATGATATGGATGGACGGAGTTCATTTGCTCAAGGCTTCGTATCCAAGAAGAGTTTAGAATCTCATAAACACCATAAGGACCTAAGCCTCTTTCTGCTAAAGGATGGCCAGAAAACGCCTCATCATTTGGGGGGCCGAAGAAGTGAGAAGTACAGGAATTGAAATATATAGTAGCCACTTGCTCAGTAGTCGAGTTTTGATCAACTGCTCGTATAGTTGTTCCATCCCATTCTGGATCAAAAAGCTCTAGGTAATAAGCTAATACTACATTTCTTTCACTTGCTAGTACTATTGGGCAGGGAGCCCCAACAGATGATTGAGGAATGTCATCTAATTCTAAAACTATATCCTTATCATCAACAAGGTACATAGCCGAAGATCAAGAAAGCTGATCTACATAATCGAGTTTTTCCCAGGGGAATTCTTTTCGACCAAAATGGCCATAAGCCGCAGTTTGTCGATAAATGGGAGATCGAAGGTTAAAGCGCTCGATGATTGCTCTTGGGGTGCAGTCAAAGGTTTTGGCTACTAATGCAGCTAGTTCGTTATCCGATTTGGCGCCGGTTCCATAAGAATTCACATTGATAGACACAGGCTCAGCAACACCAATGGCATAAGCCAATTGAACCAAACATTCTTCAGCTAATCCCGCGGCAACCAGGTTTTTGGCTATATGTCGAGAAGCATAAGCCGCACTTCTATCTACTTTAGAAGGGTCCTTTCCGGAGAAAGCCCCACCACCATGAGCCCCAAAACCACCGTAAGTATCTACAATAATCTTACGGCCCGTAAGGCCGGCATCTCCATGGGGTCCGCCAATCACAAATTTTCCAGTAGGATTTATATGATACTTGGTTTCGCCATCAATTAGCTCTGCAGGAATAACATTCTTAATGAGAATATTTTTGATGTCTTCATGAATTTGCGGCTGATCTACATCGTCATCATGCTGAGTGGAAAGAACGATGGTATCAATACGAGCGGGCTTTCCATCATCACCATATTCAATGGTTACCTGGCTTTTGCTATCGGGCCCCAGGTAGGGCATCAGATCTGTTTCTTTTCGAATGCGAGCCAATTCTCTTAACAAGCTATGTGAGAATTGAAGCGGCATTGGCATAAGTTCAGGAGTTTCCTTGGTTGCATACCCAAACATCATTCCCTGATCACCGGCGCCATCACGATCAACACCCATGGCAATATCAGGACTTTGAGTATGAATAGTAGAAAGCACCCCACAACTGTCAGCATCAAAACGATAAGACGCTTTTGTATAACCAATTTCCCGGATTACTCCCCGAACCACATCCTGTACATCGATATGGGCTTTGGTAGTTACTTCACCGCCAACAACGGCTAACCCGGTAGTTACAAAAGTTTCAACGGCCACACGGGATTTAGAATCTTGGGCAAGGAGTGCGTCCAGAATGGCATCTGAAATTTGATCGGCTACTTTATCCGGGTGCCCTTCGGAAACAGATTCTGAGGTAAATAATTTCTTCATGAATATTTTAAGTAAGGTACTTTCGGTTACGAAACAGCGCTAAAGGTAAGAAGTTTTGGGGATAAATCGGGGTAATTATTGAAGGAAGATTAGCCAAATAAATCAGCAGAATCCCCTTGCTCAGATATGCCCAGGTATTGATATGCCTTTTGAGTAGCTACCCGCCCTTTCGGTGTTCGCTGTAGAAAACCCTCTTTAATGAGATAGGGCTCATAAACTTCTTCAATGGTTCCTTTGTCTTCGCCAACAGCGACTCCCAAAGTGCTAAGTCCGACTGGCCCCCCCTTGTAATTTTCGATAATAGCCCGGAGCATTCGGATATCCATTTCATCCAGTCCGTTTGCATCAACATCTAAAGCATTTAGTGCCTTGTCTGCAATTTTCTGATCGATACTTGTTAACCCATCTACCTGGGCAAAATCCCGAGTCCTGCGGAGTAATTTATTCACAATTCTTGGAGTACCACGGCTTCTGCTGGCAATTTCATGTGCCCCTTCTTCCGTAATGCCAAAACCCATAATATGAGCAGAGCGAAGCGCAATGCGTTGCAACAATTCTATATCGTAATAATCCAGCCGCATATCAATCCCAAAGCGAGCCCTAAGCGGAGCGGTAAGCATTCCTTTTCGGGTAGTAGCGCCAACTAGCGTAAAATGGTTAAGATCTATCTGGATACTTCTTGCATTAGGGCCGGAGTCGATTACAATATCCAGTTTGAAATCTTCCATAGCAGAATAAAGGTATTCTTCGATGACTGGATTTAAACGATGAATTTCATCAATAAACAGAACATCTCCCTGCTCAAGATTAGTAAGCATTCCCGCTAAATCGCCGGGCTTTTCGAGCACAGGACCTGTAGTTGGTCGGATATTTACCCCCATTTCCTGGGCGATGATATACGAAAGGGTCGTTTTTCCAAGTCCCGGAGGCCCTGATAAAATCACATGATCTAATGCGTCTCCCCGCTGTTTGGCTGCCTTTATAAAAACATCCAGGTTAGAAATAGCCTTTTGCTGACCAATAAACTCAGAGAGAGAAGAAGGGCGCACTGACTGCTCAAAGGCTTCTTCTTTATCACTGGGATTTAACAAGGGATTCTGCACGAAATAGTAGCTGACTTGTTTACTTTAACTTAAAAGAATTATACTTAGTTTTGTCACGAAATGCGCATCCAAGTTTAGCCACTCATGAAATCATCACTCTCTCCAGACGAACTTGATTACGATCCCATCGAAGAGCAAAAGAAGCGGAGAGGGGTAAAATCTAAGAACAAGAAGAAAAACCAGATCTTAAAAGAAAAAGGCCTGCATAAAGACCAAAGCTCAAGTAGTCTGCGAATATTTGGGGATGAGTATTTTTTCAATTATGAGCTTAGCTGGCTCAAATTTAATGAACGAGTTCTTGCAGAGGCTAAGAGGGAAAAGAATAAGCTGCTAGAACGAGTAAAGTTCATCGGTATCGTGTGTTCTAACCTGGATGAGTTTTTTCAAAAAAGAGTGGGAGGATTAAAACGGCAGTTGCATGCAGGCGTAAGGTCGCTCTCAGTGGATGGAATGTCAGTGTCGGATCAACTAAAGGCAATCCGTCAAGATGTGCTTTCGATGATTGAAGAATATCGCGGGTGTTTCTTCAACGAATTAATCCCAGCCCTTGAAGAAGCAGGAATTAGCATTAAAAGCTATGATGAGCTTACCGATTACCAGAAAAAGGTAAGCGATCGGTTTTTCCAGAAGCAGATATACCCAATTATTACACCCCTCGCGGTCGATGAATCTCACCCCTTTCCATTCATCTCAAATCAGAGCCTTTCTTTTGCGATAGAGTTACAGAACCCGAAGACTAAAGAAAAGTTATTCGCCAGGATTAAAATACCATCAAACCGCCCAAGGCTAGTACAGGTTCATCGGCGAGGCAATAAGGTGGTATTAGTGCCGATCGAGGAAATTATAACCAACAAAATAGACACCTTTTTCCCCGGGATGAAGGTACTGTCGGCTCATCTATTTCGTGTTACAAGAAATGCATCGGTTGAACGACAAGAAGAGGAAGCTGATGACTTGTTAGAAATAATTGAGGATGAGCTTAGGGAGAGAAAGTTTGCTGAAATAGTACGCCTTGAGCTTGATCAAAATATGCCCCGGCATATAAAGAAGTACCTCATTAAAAACCTTTACATCAATTGGAATGATGTCTATGAAATGGAGGGCACCATTGGATTAGTAGATGCTTTCCAGATTGCTGGCTTACAGGGTTTTTCCAGATTAAAGTCCAGGAGCTGGATTCCTGCCCTGCACCCCTCTTTGAAACATGAGGTAGATGAAGAAATCCCAAGTATTTTTTCTGTAATTAGGGAGGGGGATTTTATGGTTCATCACCCATACCATAGTTTTGCTCTGTCTACGCAACGCTTTATTGAAGAAGCTACCCGGGATCCCAAAGTATTGGCAATAAAGCAAACCCTGTATCGCACCTCAAAAGACTCTCCATTGATGCATTCTTTAATGGAGGCCGCAGAAGAAGGAAAGCAGGTTGCAGTATTGGTAGAGATAAAAGCCCGATTTGATGAAGAACGAAACATAAATTGGGCTCAGCAATTGGAAAATTATGGGGTTCATGTTGCATATGGAATACCAGGCTTAAAAATCCATACCAAAGTAACCATGGTCGTTCGGGAAGAAGAAGATGGGTTAAAAACGTATTGCCACATTGGAACCGGAAATTATCATCCAGATACAGCGACTCTTTATGAAGATTTAGGATTGTTCACTTGTGATAATGTTATAGCCTCTGATGTAACTAACATTTTTAACCTGTTAACCGGCTATGCTCCGGATCAGACTTTTGAGAAGTTATTTGTTGCACCAAAACATATGCGGAATCAAATGACCGACCTCATTGAGTTTGAAACCAATGAGGCCAAAAATGGAAGGCCTTCACGAATTATAGCTAAAATGAATAGCCTTGAAGACCCGATTATCATTCAGAAATTATATGAGGCATCAAATGCAGGAGTTAAGATTGATTTGATTGTTCGGGGTGTGTGCAGGCTTATCCCTGGAAAAGAAGGGCTGAGTGAAAATATTACCGTCCATTCTATAATTGGAAGGTTCCTTGAACATTCACGCATTTATTATTTCCATAATGCAGGAAATCACATTTATACAATAGGTTCAGCAGACTGGATGCACCGAAACCTGGATGCTCGGGTTGAAGCTATCGTTCCCATTGAGAAGGAGCCCCTGAAAAAATACCTTCAATTCATGTTGAATATTTACCTAAATGATAATCAACAGCGGTGGACCCTGAATACCGATGGAAGTTATACCCGCATAGAAAAAGAAAAAGGGCGAAGAAAAATAGCTACTCATAAAGTGCTAATGAATCATATAAAAGATTCAGCTTCTCCTGTTCCAATGGAAAACTATACGGTGGATGATTAATTACCTTCCTGGGGTTCGGATACGTAATAACCGAGATCGTAACTAAGTTTTTGTAGAAGAAGAAAGGCAGGTCTTCTGAAGACTCCATCCATCGAATAAGCATTATAAACCGACATTCGGGCTTCTTCCAATCGATCGAGATTTACCAAGGCGTTTCCTTTATACCAATGGGCCTTTTCTTCGATCATTCTGTTTTCCTGAATTCGTACGAGCGCAGAATCGAAGGCCTCAACCGAAGCTTCATAATTTCTCTTGTTGTAAAATATAATTCCCTTGTTGGTATAGGCCTTAGACCCGTAAGGTTCAGTATCATAAAGAGCAATCACTTCATCATAAAGTGATAGGGCCTGATCCATATTTCCAGAAATAAGAGCACTAAAGCCAAGATTGAGCAGAGAATCAGCAGTAGTAATCACCATGTCTTTTGCCCGAACCCCGTCTCCGGTTTCAGCCTGATCGAAAGTGATATCCTGAGCGATAAATTGGTCCAGGCTGGTTTTAGACTCTACCTGGAAAAGCTGAATTGAAAAAACCACGAGAACAACGGCAGCAGCGGCGGCATGCCAGGTCCAGCCAGGAAGCTGGAGTGTTTTTGCTTTTTTTGCACTCCGTACTTCTTCCCGAATTAGTTTCTGTACCCCAACTTCGAGCTCTAAGTCATCCAGGAGTTCTGGTTTTTTTGCGAACTCTACCCATAACTGATCAATCTCTTCGTTTGAAAGCGACCCTCTTAGATACGCATCAATTTGTTTCTGTATGTCTGTTTCGTTCTCTTTCATAAAAATTTTGTCTCCCAGAATGTATACTGTCTATACATTCTGACTTGTAAGACCGTTGGGAAAACAACTCCTTACATTAAATTTTTAATTTTTTTTCACAACAGTCTTTAAGCAGTTTTAAGATTCGGTGTTTTTTCGTCCATGCGTTGCTAACCGAGATTCCAAAATGGTCGGCAACCACAGCGGTGTCATCATTTGGGTTTTGAAACCAATAAGAAATGAACTCTTTAAAATCAGCCTTGAGCTCAGATAGGCAGGTTTTCAATATCCCCATTCTTTCTTCGTCCAACAACCTTGTAAGCTGGTCGCCCTCCTCAGCATGCGTTTCTGGTGTCTCATCAAATGTGGGCTCCTTTATCTTTGCAATAGCTTTTAAGTAGTCGTTTTTTGCAGTAGTAAAAAGGTAATAGATAATGGAGTCGGGATTATTAAGCTTGCCGCTTTTGATCTTTTCGGTAACCAACATCAACGTGTTTTGGGCGGCATCCTCAGCATCATGGTGGGAGGCATTCATCCTCACCTTCAGAAACTTAATAAGAACAGCGGTAATCACAGACACCATGGAAGCCAGTTCCTGGGCGTCATCATTTTGTATTGCATATACAAAACGGGAGTAATCCATGTCCTTATTTTTTCTGTTTTATGGGGTTGCCTAAAATAACATTCAACACGCAAAAGAAAATAAGGAAATTGTGCTTATATCAATGTAGTTTTCAGCATGTATCGTGTTCAGTTACATAACTTTGAAGGCCCGCTAGATTTATTGCTTTTCTTTATCAAGCGGGATGAGTTAGACATATACGACATTCCTATTTCGTATATCACAGAGCAGTTCCTGGAATATATCCATCTTATGGAGGAACTAGACCTGGATGTGGCAAGTGAATTCATGCTTATGGCCAGTATGCTTATGTCGATTAAGGCAAAGATGATGCTGCCTAGAGAAGATTCTGACGAAGAGATTCTTGACGAAACCGATCCAAGGTATGAGCTAGTACAGCGCCTGTTAGAATATAAGCGGTACAAAGAAATGGCAGGTAAGATGGCCGAAATAGACGAAGAGACACGCAAAAGATATATGAGGGGCTTTAATGATGCCGATACGGTAGAAAAACAGGCTACCGGGGAAGCACTTAAAGATGTAACTCTTTTCGATTTAATCGCGGCCTTCAGGAAGGTGTTAACAGACATCGAACGAAACAACATCGTTCACAAAGTAGAGAGGGTAGAAACAACGATAGAAGAACAGTCGGAGTTTGTGCTGGTTACTCTACAAAAAAGTGGTGGTCAAACATTTAAGCAGCTTTGCTCGACCATTAAAAGTAAAGTAGTACTTGTAGTTACATTTTTGGCCGTTCTGGAAATGATTAAAGAGCAACAAATCAACTTGTTCATCGAAGAAGACCCCACTGAATTTTTTATAGACCTTAAGCCGGTAGACGAGATTATCAATGCATAACAGATTATTAGCCCTAAAAGGTGTCGCTCTTATTTTAGTTTTTTCAACGATAGCCTGTAGTGGTTCCAAAAAAACCATCACGGCGCCCGCTCCTTCTGTTTTTGACTTTTCTGAGACGATTACTTCGGAGGGGTTGAGAACAGACCTTTCCGTATTAGCCCATGATTCATTGCGGGGACGCAGGACGGGCGATATAGGATTAGATATGGCCGCTAATTATTTGGCAAAACGATATGCAAGTATAGGCCTTGACGCTGTAGGAGATAATGGAACCTACTTTCAACATTTTGACCTGAATCGCCCCATTACTAATGGATATGAATACCAGGTTTTTGATTCGGAAGGCACGTTATTTGATGAGTCATCGCACAATGCGGAGGCTTTGGGGAATTTCAGAACCTGGAGAGCAGGAAATCCCGAGTTGAAGGGAGAAATTGTATTTGCTGGTTATGGGATTCGAAATGAAACGGTAGATCAGTATCCCGAAGATGGAGCAGGAAAGTGGTTTATGGTATTTTATGATAGGGCTAACTTTTCTACAATACAGCAACAAGTAGCTGAAAAAGGAGCGCTTGGGATGATTTTGATTATGAGTACAGAGGACAGCTACTTCGCTACTCAGGCCACCAATATGCAGTCCGGATTTGGAAACCCCGGGGGCTTTTCTCTAAGATATCTTGAGAATGAATCGGAGGCTCCAAGTGCCATTCATATGATAAAGCCGAGTTTTGCCGGAGCCCTTCTTGGTTTAGACAGTACTGATGAGCTGGCGGCATTATCGACAGAAATTACGACAGCACCGGATGAGTTTTCGGCTAGTGCAACTGGCTATGAGCTTGGCTACGACCATGACCTGCAGGAAAACGTAGTGGACTCTAAAAATGTAGTAGCATTCATTGAGGGAACCGATCCTGAATTGAAAGATGAAGTTGTAGTGTTAAGTTCTCATTATGATCATGTAGGAATTGGCCAACCTGATTCTACCGGTGATGCACTTTATAACGGAGCTGATGATGATGGAAGCGGAACCGTAGGTTTGCTTCATGTTGCACAGGCATTGGTTTCGGCAAAGAAAAGTGGCGCTGAACTAAAACGAAGCGTACTAATACTGCATGTTTCTGCGGAAGAAGAGGGCCTTCTTGGCTCCAGATATTATTCTGATCACCCCATTTATGATATAGAGAATACAGTAGCGAATCTGAATGTAGACATGATTGGCCGAAGAGACCCCGAATTTGGAGATAATGGAAACTATGTATACATCATTGGGGGTAAGATTATTTCTTCTGGGTTGAATGACATGCTGGTAGAGGCTAATAAGGCAAGTGTAAACCTTGAGCTGAGTGATCGATACAATGATCTGAATGACCCCCAACAATTTTATCGAAGAAGTGACCATTGGAATTTTGGACGACTAGGGGTTCCATTTATTTTCTTCTTTAATGGTACTCATGCAGATTATCACCGCCCATCCGATGAGATTGATAAGATTGATTTTGAGGCCCTAACTAAGCGATCGAAGTTGCTTTTCTACACCACAGCAAAAGTAGCAAATGCAGACGGACGTCCTGAGGTTGATAACCAGGAATTTATAGATAGAACCAGGCAGCAGCCGAGGTAATTTTGGGGTCATTCTGAGCGAAAGCGAAGAATCAACAAATGCATGAGCTTGCCAGAGCTTTGCTGATCCTTCGGCGTTGGCCTCAGGATGACAGGCTAAAGCCTGTCACTTACCAGTAATCACAAAAGAAGCCCAATGCACTGGGTGATCATAATAGGGGTGATCAAGCATTTCCAGTTTAGCTTCACGGAGAGCTTTCGTTTTATAATCAAAGAGCTCAGGTTCATAGCTGTTAAACCAAAGAGAAATTCTGTCCAAGAAGCCGATTTCTTCTTTTTCCATCTGTACCAGGTTCTCATAAAATGTATTCATGAATAAAGGTGTGCTGCGATCATAAATACTCCACAAACTTGCTACCACCGACGAGGCCCCTGCAACAAGAAAGGAGCGCTGTAATCCTAATAACCCCTCCCCATTCATAACTTTCCCTGTTGCCGTATTACAGGCACTAAGAACAACGAGATCAGCAGAGATGTCAAACGAGCTGATTTCTACAGCATTTAAGTATCCATCTTCTCCAAATAAGCGCTCCATTTCAGATTGCTTTGAGAGAATAAGGCCACTCTGTTTAGGAGAGCTTTCATCAATGTTTCCATGTGTGGCGAAATGAAGGTAGCGATACTCCGAAATGTCCACGTTTTTAATTCCAGCCTCTGTTACGGCGTCATTTTTTAGGACATAACTTTCTTCGAAGTGAGAAGAAACGGAGTCGACTTCGATAAGGGTAAAGGGAAGGGCGGCAAACGCATTTTGGGTTTTTGAACCAAGGAAGGTGTCTCCTTCTTCAAATCCTGAACCGGCCGCAGCGAAGATCTCTTTCTCCGTTTTTCGGTGCGGATCACTCAGCTTGAAATAGCTGGTAACCGAAGGTAATGACTTAATAGTAAATCGATTGACCAGGTAAGAACCATTATGCATTAGGGCATCCAGGGGAAGCAGGGCAATGGGCCCGTCTGGAATTACGGCCAAATTCGAAATCGACTCGAGTTGACTCTCAAAAGGCGTAAATAATTGCCCATACAAAGGCTTAGACAATGAATCTAACACGGCTTCGCTCTCGATATTGATGATGGCATCCCGAAAGCTGTTAACCTGCTCCGCAAAATCGTCTTTGAATGCATAATCGCCCTCAACTTCATGATAGTACACTTCATTTTTGGTAATGAGCATCAGTGCCAGCCCATCCTTTATAAACGAGTAATACATGATTCCTGAATCGTTATCCAAAAGCTTCTGAGCCTGATTAAGGTTAACTATTTCAGGATATATAAAAGAACTCCATACGGGATGGGCTCTTCGAATTCTCTCTAAAGCAGCTTCGTATTCAAATTTAGCATCGGTAATCTCATGATTCAAAACCTCAAGCTCTTCTGGAGAGCGTGTATTCTCCTTTTGTCGAAAAAGTTGATCAATCTTTTTTTGATGCTGCTGGAGCAGGATCTGGTCCTCAGGGCTAAGCTCTAATTCCGGAGCGTTTTTTTCTGCTAGTTGATCCAATAGGGCTCTTGACTTGGAGGCCTCAAACATTTGAAAAGCAGATTCATAATCGCCTTGTATAGAAGCGCGCCACCCACCCACCATACTATAAAAGGTAGCATGACGGGAAAAAATATCTGCTCTTAAAACTCCATCCGCAGCACTTAAACGTTGTTTTTCAATTCGATCAAAGGCCTGATCTGCGTAATAAAATGCGCTATCTGATTTAGAGTAAGCATAAAGTTCTGAAAGCTTTTTTAATGAAATGAGTTGATAATGTTCATCCAGGGTGGAAGAAAGGGAGAATAGATACTTTGTGAGAGCCCTCCTGTCCAGGGAGCTATGAAATTCATCCGGGATATCAAGTATTCCGGATACTGTTGAATGCTCAGTTCGTTTAAAATCATTCTCGTTTGCTATTAGACGAGCTTCTTCGAGGTAGCTTAAGGCTTTGGAAAAGCTATCCGCATAGGTAGAGATTTCTCCCAAAGCCAAAAGGGTAAATGCAGTCTCATAAGCATTCTCTTGTTCTCTGAAATATTCCAGCGCTTGCAATAGGGCTTGCTCAGCCTGTTCATATTCCTTTTTTTGACTATAAGAATAGGCAATGAGCCGTAAAAGACCGTTGCTTTCCAGGTCATTTCCTATAGCCTGGAAAAAACTACGTGAGCGGTTATAGTAACTTAATGCGCGATCTGGTTCCCTTATCAGGCGATACAATTCGGCCAATCGTTCATAATAGCGTGCGATATACTGGTTTTGCCCCATCTCCTCGGCTATTCGAAGGCCTTGCTCGGCAAAGGAAATAGCATTAGCGAAATCTCGAACACGTTGATAATAGTCACTTAGGTAATAATATATATTTCTAAGAGCATCCAGTTCATTTGAATTGCGGGCGATACTAAAGCTTTCAAATAAATAAGGCTCTCCTGTCGCTAAGTCACTTTTATACAAATACCCAATATAGATGGATAGATTAGCTTTACTCTTAAGGGACAGATTATCAATTCGGGTAAATATCTCTAAAGCTCTTTTTGATAATTCAATAGTAGTATCATAATTAGCAAATGCTAACTCTCCATAACTCAAATTGAGCAGTAAGTTTCCATAGGATACGGGCTCTCTCTCAGGGTTGCCTATACTTAGAGCTTCCGTATAGATTTCGATCATTTCCTCGGTTCTTCCCAGCCGATTAAAGCACCCCCCTTTTAATTCCAAAAACTTAACTCGTTGAGTTGAAGAGGCTCCAGGTTGGAAGAAAGAGTCAAAATCAGAAAGGAGCTCTAATGCTTTAGTTGGATTTTCTGCTTGAAGAAAGCTGTCGGATACCCTTAGGCCTGCGGTAATAATTCGAAGGGTATCCTTATTACTCTTGCCTAGCTGATAAGCCTTCGAATACTTATCAGCTGCTTCCTGGTAATTGAGTTCATCCCAGTACCGCGATCCTTGTTCCATAAATTCTTCATAGTCGCTTAGCCAGGGCTGAGAAGAGGCTAAAGAAAAGAGAGCCAAAGAAATGAGAAATGGCAGGAATAACTTTTTCAAACAGGGCATCGAAAAAAGAAGAGAATGTTTTGAATTTAGGAAGAATATGCTGTTTTTTGTCTAAAACTTAAACTCAAAACGAGGAGTGACGATGAGTTGGGACTTGCATAATAAATACGTGGCATTTTCTAGACCAGATGATGATAATGGTGATCCACCACCACCAACGCCGCCAGGGCCGGGAAGCAGTGGCGGAGGAGTAACGCCCACCGATCCAAATGAAGGGGATTAAATTTTAACTAAAGACCCTGTCCTGACTAAAGTTGGGACGGGGTTTTTTATTCCCCAAATAAGGCGTTCACAAAATCCGCTTTATCGAATACCTGTAAGTCCTCGATTTTTTCTCCAAGACCTATATACTTAACAGGTACATTTAATTCATGAGAGATGCCAATGACAATTCCGCCCTTGGCAGTACCATCCAGTTTGGTTAATGCCAGACCAGTTATATCTACAGCCTCTGTAAAAGCCTTGGCTTGCTGCATCGCGTTTTGCCCGGTAGAGGCATCCAGTACCAAAATCACTTCATGAGGAGCGTCATCAATCACCTTACTCATTACCCGCTTGATTTTGGAGAGCTCGTCCATCAGGGCTTTTTTGTTATGAAGCCTTCCTGCAGTATCAATTAGAGCGATATCTGCTCCACGGGCCTTAGCAGCAGAAGCAGTATCAAAAGCGACAGCTGCAGGGTCGGCATCCTGGCCTTGTTCAATAATGGGAACATCTGCTCGCTCGCTCCAAATTTTGAGCTGATCTACTGCGGCGGCTCTAAAAGTATCAGCAGCTCCCAGCAGTACATTCTTGCCCGCGGTTTTATACATATAAGAGAGTTTACCAATGGTTGTGGTCTTTCCCACACCATTTACCCCAACTACCAGAACAATGTGCGGTGTGGATGGAAACTCTGCATCGAATTCCGCGGGTTTTTCAGTGGGGTTCTCCTGGAGAAGGGCCACTATTTCTTCTCTCAACATTTTCTGTAGTTCGCCCTGGTTTACATATTTATCCCGGGCGACTCGCTTCTCAATTCTTTTTATGATCTCGATGGTGGTTTTTACTCCAACATCCGAGGTAATCAATATCTCTTCTAGTTCATCAAGTATCTCGTCATCAACGGTATCTTTTCCTGCAAGAGCTTTTCCAAGCTTGTTTAAAATACCGGCGCGACTTTTTTCTACCCCTTGTTCAAGGGTTTCTTTTTTCTTGATGCCTAGTTTTTCTAAAAATCCCATGTAGTGTCTTAATTAAAATCAGCGTCGCCCTTCATAATGGCACGATACCTCAAAAGGTACGCAAAAAAGGAGATAACCATTACTACGGTAGAGATATATAACAGGTATTCGTGAGCGATTGTGGCATCTCTAAAAAAGAACACAGAAAGCCAGTATAGAGCCAGAATGTTCACATAGATCTTTCCTGTCAGAGTAGACATGGCCACTTTTCCATATTTCACTTTGATAAAGGATGAGCCAACCATAATCAAAGAGTCTCTTACTACATTAATAAGAAGGAACCAAAGGGGCACCCATCCCAGCCATACTGTATAGATGAATAAAATAGCGGCACAGATTTTATCTGAAATAGGGTCAATTACCTTACCTACTTCAGAAATGGTATTCGTTTTTCGCGCTACCAGTCCGTCCAGATAATCGGAGATAATAGCGTAAAGAATAAGCCCAATGATCCAGCCATTGTAGTTTAGATCATTATAGTAATGAAGAATAACTACCGGGAAGGCGACAAAGAATCGGGAAAAAGAAATGATGTTGGAGAAGGTGAGTACCTTTCCGGAAACCTCTACGGTTTTGCCATCAATGTTCTTAGAAATTGCCAAGTTAATTCCCTTTCTTTAGCGCAAAGTTAAAGCCAATCTCACGATAAAGCCACTATGAAAGATTCTAAGTCGCTGGTAGAAAATAAACTTTCTTCTAAGGAAGTATTCAATGGTAAACTTTTGCATGTTTTTTATGATGAGGCCAGGCTTCCTAATGGTGAAATCGGCTCTCGTGAATGGATTAAACATCCCGGCGCTTGTGCAGTAGTGCCTGTTTTCGAAAACGGAGACATCATGCTGATCAAGCAATTTCGCTATCCTGTGAGCCAGATTTTCTGGGAAGTACCTGCAGGAAAAATTGATTCGGGAGAACCACAGGATGTAACAGCAGCTCGAGAATTAAAAGAGGAAGCGGGTCTTGAGGCCGGCGAACTAGAATATGTGGGGCATTTTTATCCTGGTATCGGTTATTCAGATGAAGTCATTCATATCTATCTTGCCCATGATTTGTCAATTACTAATCAGGAAACCGATGAGGACGAGTTTGTACTTAGTGAGCGCATCCCTTTTGAAGAAGCGGTAAAGATGGTTCACTCTGGTGAAATCAACGATGGAAAGACCGTGATTTGTTTACTCAGAGCATGGAATCATTGGAAGTCAACTTAAATGACGCCCTCATTTTTCGCCAAATTAAAGAGGGACTCATGAAGGTTTTCCACATCTAATGCTCCTCTGGCCGAAAGCTCCTTGATCTCGTCTTCACCCAGCATAAGAAGACAACCCATTTCGTTTAATACAGCATCAAAGTGCCGGGGATCTGCCATGGCTAGTTTTGCAAGATTAATTCCTTCAGGGTTTTTACGAGCGTCTATGAGTATATAGAATTCATCTTTTCCGTCGTCGTTGAAGGAATAGGTTTCCAATTTTGTGTCTTCAAGATTTAGCATGGCGTTCAATAAAATCTCTGGCTGTTACTACTTCAATAATTTCGTTTGTTTGTCGACTAACAACTTTTATCTGGAACAAACTAATAATCGCCTGTTCGTTTAATACTTCCAAAACCTCGTCTGCATTTTCACATTCTTCCGTTTCACTAACGAGGTCGTTTACACCTTGCACGATATACCTAACCCCAGATTCTTTTACAGGAGCAGGGATGGGTACTTGTGGGGTTTCAAAGTACTCGCGGATTGCATCCTCAGTTACATACCAGCTTACACCTAATTTACGCGCTCGTATTTTTCCTTCTCTTAGGTAAGCCCGAAGGGTTAATTTTGAGATGCCAAGCATTTCATGAAGGTCATCGATGGAATAAAGGGTTAAAGAGCCTATTTTCTTTGGCATCATTCAATGATTAATAATTATCTTTACAAACAATATAATAGTGATTAATTACACATTAATTATCATTAGTTATACAAAACAAAAAACATTTGGTCGAGGGTCCATCTCTACCGTATATTAGTTCTAGTTATTCAAAAATCAGAGCCCAACCAGGGCTTTTTTCATTTCAGCCCACCTCACTTTTCTCACTCTTATTTTAGTTTTCTTTTCCTGAATAGCTACATTCTAGCTGCTCTATATCGAACCAAGACGAATGACGCGATTTCTGCTGGCTTTGTTTGCCCTTTTTTTTATTTCCTGTTCAGGGTCTGAATTATTCATTGATTCGGATAAAGAACAATGGGAAAGCATTAACCCTCCAGAAGAGGAAGAACTTATTTATAAGGTTTTTTTGATCGGAGATGTTGGGGCACCATCAATAGAACCACAGGAGCCTTCATTAAAACTTCTACAGCAATTTCTTTCTGAATCCAGCGAGCGGAGTGCAGCTGTCTTTTTAGGGGACAACATTTATACAAGCGGCCTGCCGGATTCTCTTCACCCTGGCCGGGCTAAAGCTGAATCCAGAATTAATGAGCAACTGGATGCCGTAAAAGATTTTAAAGGAAGGATAGTGTTTATACCGGGGAACCATGACTGGGCAAATGGCGAAAGGGATGGCTTAGAAGCGGTACGGAGACAAGAACAGTATGTTGAATCGTATTTAGATAGAGGAAATACCTTCCTGCCAGATAATGGATATCCGGGGCCAGTGGATCTGGAACTTCTGGATGACGATGAAGACCCAAGGCTAAATGACGACATTCGATTAATTATCCTGGATACACAATGGTGGCTTCATAAGCATAGTAAACCTTATGGTGATACTGGAGACTATGATCTTGCTGATGGTGGCGATTTTCTTATAGAGCTAAGGGATATCCTTAAAAAAAGAGAAAAAGACTATTTACTATTTGTCGGTCACCACCCATTAATTACTCAGGATAATCATGGGGGTTATTTACATCCCTCTGTGCACTTAAAGCCACCTATTTTTGGGAGTTTATATGCTTTTTATCGAAGAGCGTTTGGCCTTGAACAAGATGTACCTCACTTCAAATACAAGGAGCTCTCAAATACGCTGCAAGAGATGTTTTTGCTGTCTGATCATCTCATTTATGCTTCCGGGCACTCTCACAGTCTTCAATATTTTGAGAAGAGCGGTCTTAGAGAAACTCAACACTATTTAGTGTCAGGTTCAGGCTCCAAAAAAAGCTATGTAGCCAAAGGTCGAGAAGCAGAGTTTACGTATGAAGGGCATGGCTTCATGACGGTTAATTATTATGGTGATGGATCAGTATGGATGGAGGCCTGGGCCCCAATTGGAGATGGATCAAATGGAAGGCTGCTTTACAGAACCGAATTAGAGCCTCCGAGTTCAGATCCACTACAGGGAAAAGAAGAAGATGAGCTACCCAACTTTGACTATACGGATAGCACTATTGTAATCGCGCCAAATAAGAAGTACGATGAAAGAGGTAATGCTTTTAGGGCTATAGCTGGTAGTCATAATCGAGAGCTTTGGTCCATTGAGTCAGAGTACCCGGTATTTGATGTAACAGAAATAAAAGGAGGGCTTGAACTGGTGAGAATGGGAGGTAAGGGCCAGTCCAATACTCTTCACCTTGAAGCCGCTGACGGAAGGGAATATGTACTAAGATCTGTAGATAAACAGGCAGGAAAAGTTTGGGATGAAAATCTGAGAAAGACTTTTGCCCTTGATTTAGCTCAGGATCAGTTCTCGATATTAAATCCTTATGCCGCGCTGGTTGTGCCTACTCTGGCAAGTACAGTGGGTGTATATCATACCAATCCCAAAATTTACTATGTGCCAAATGATCCGCAATTGGGGCAATATGCAGAAGAGATAGGAGGCCAACTTGCTTTGTTTGAAGAGAAACCTGATGGAGATATGAGCGATGTGGCCAGCGTGGGATTTTCAGAAGAAGTAGTAGCCTATCGGGATATGATCCGGGAGGTAGATAATGATATTGATCATCGAGTTGATCAGGAGTTATTTGCTCGCTCCAGGCTGTTAGATATGCTGATTGGGGACTGGGATCGTCACAGTGATCAATGGAGGTGGGCAACCTTTGAGCCTGAGGATAAACAGGGAAAAATATATCGACCTATTCCCCGTGACCGGGATGTGGCATTTATGAATATGAACGGAATTGGGCCTTCAATTGCCAAATTCGGGCCCTTCTTCCAGTATCAGAATTTTGGAGAATCCTACGGAAACCTGACAGGTTTAAATTACAACTCACTTCCTCTCACCAGGCGATTCACCAACCAAATGACCAAAGAGGATTGGCTGAGCATTGCCAGGGAGATGCAGCAGGCATTGACGGATGAAATAATTGAAGAGGCTGTCAGAAATTATCCCAAAGAAGTATTTGAGGTTCAGGGGCAGGAAACAATAAATGGATTGAAAGCCCGGCGTGATGATCTGGTTAAAGTGACGGAAACCTATTATGGAATGATTTCGGATGTAATTTCCATCCCTGCCAGTAACAAAAGAGAGCGATTTGTTATCGAGGTTATCGATAGAAATCAGACCAGGGTACAGGTGTTTAAGCTTTCAGGTAAAGGGAATCTGAGGGAAAAATATTTCGATCGCACCTTTCAAAAGAGTGAGACCAGAGAACTTCGACTATATGGTTTAGGTGGGGATGATGAATTCATTTTTACAGGACCAAGAAGAAGCGGAATCAAGCTACTGGTCTCCGGAGGTCCGGGTGAAGACTCCTATAAAGACGAGTCGCTGAATCAAACAGTGAGCAAAAGCCTTCTGGGTATTTTTGAAACCAAGAGCGGAAATAATTACGATGTTTCCCGAAGGGCTCGCTTACACCGTGCTAAAAACCCCATCGATAATTTCTACGATTACGAACGAGACTTTATCTGGAACCGATATTATCCCGGTTACTTCTTCAATTACAATAATGACGAAGGCTTGTTCATAGGAGGAGGTCCAAAGGTTCTTCGCAATGGATACAGGAAGTTTCCTGCAGTTACTCACTACCTTCGATTTAATTACGCTCCCACTTCCGGGGCGGCCAATCTACTTTATACAGGCACATGGTACGAGCGAGTTGGAAACTGGGATCTCGGATTGGAATCGGCGTTTCTTTTCCCGAAGAGTTTCAGAAACTTCTTTGGCCTGGGAAATGAAACGGAACTTCAGGATCGGGAACAAAATTTCTACCGGGCAAAGCTAACCAGGTACACTATTTCACCCAGCTTGACTACCAATGTAAACGAGGCGCTCTTAGTTAAGGTCGGTAATACGTTCAGCATTACTCAAGTAGACGATAACAGAGATGAAGACAATGTGGTAAGCCTGCCAGAACTAGGGTTTACCAACAAGACGTTCAAAGATCAATGGTACAATACATCTTTTATCGAAGCATCGATATCAGATATAGACAACGCCATAAACCCTACTCAAGGCTATAAACTGGATCTTAGCGCTGATCTAAATCTTGGGATTCACAATTCTCCCCAGTCATTTACCAGATTAAAGTCAGAGCTTCGAATGTACTTTCCAATTAGTCTCTCTCCTCAATTAACATTAGCCAACAGAACAGCCGGTGCTCATAACTTTGGATCCTTTCCATTTTATGAAGCGAATGGCATTGGCGGAACCACGTCAGTTCGCGGTTTTAGAGGTAACAGATTTTCCGGCCGAAGCTCTATGTACAATAATACTGAGCTAAGATTCGAGCTGTTCGACTTTTATCAGTACTTACTGGGCGGAAAAGTTGGAGTAAAAGCCTTCTTTGATAACGGACGTGTTTGGGCTGATAATGAGTCTTCTGGTAAATGGCATCAAGGCTATGGTGGCGGTGTCTGGTTTAACCTTTTAGACGCCTTTATTCTAAACACATCGCTGGGCCGATCGGTTGAAGGCAACTACTTTGAAGTAAGAGCAGGCTTTTTCTTCTGACAGAGAAGAACTCTGGCTCGATTATTGATATATTCTCGGCAACTGGTATTACATGTTCCACCTAAATGGCTGATAACAATTTTCGTTTACTAGCCGCTATCATGTTTGCTGACATGGTGGGTTATACCCGCATGATGCAGGCAGATGAACAGCAAGCAAAAACACTAAGGGATAGGCAGCGCCGGGTCATTGACGATAGAATTTTAAAATATCGTGGCCAGGTGATGCAGTATTATGGGGATGGTACGTTAAGTATGTTTGCCAGCGCACTAGATGCGGTAAACTCAGCCAGAGAAATTCAGCAAGAGCTGGATAAGGACCCACAAGTTCCGCTTAGGGTCGGCATCCATATTGGTGATGTGGTATATGACGATGAAGGAATTTATGGCGACGCTGTTAATGTGGCAGCTCGAGTTCAGGGCTTAGGTATCCCGGGCTCAGTGATGATTTCCGGAAAAGTATTCGACGAAATCAAAAACCATCCGGGAATAAAAGTTCAGGCTTTTGGTGAGCATGAACTGAAAAATGTATTTAACCCGGTTAGTATTTTTGCTATTGCCAATGATGGAGTTAAGGTTCCAAACCATGAGCACATCCGGGACTTAACCGGTAGCAATAAAAACAGTGTTGCGGTTCTTCCATTTGCGAACTTTAGCTCCAATCCTGAGAATGAGTATTTCAGCGACGGGATTACCGAGGAGATTATCAACTCTTTGGTAAAGGTGAATGGCTTACAGGTTGCGTCCAGAACCTCGGTATTCGCATTCAAGAATACTCAGAAAGACATTCGCCAAATCGGAAAAGAGTTGAATGTAGCTACGGTGTTAGAGGGAAGTGTTCGCCTTGCGGGTGAAAGGGTGAGAGTGACTGCCCAGTTGATTAATACCGACGATGGGTTTCATATATGGTCAGAGAACTTCGATCGGGAGATGAAAGACATCTTTGCTGTTCAGGATGAAATTGCCCAAAAGATAGCAGATAAACTGGAGGCCAATTTCACCTTTGATACCGAGAAGAAGCTTTATGAGGCTTCAACAGATAGTATTGTAGCTTATAATGCCTACCTGCAAGGCTTGTTTTACTGGAATAAGCGAAATCCGGAATCCATCCGTAAAGCCATTGAATTTTATGAGCAGGCAATCAATAAGTGTACTACATACACCGCAGCATATTCCGGATTAGCCAACGCCTATACCTTTTTAGGCACCATTGGGCACATGCAGGGGGATGAAGCATTTCCGAAAGCGGAAGAGTACGCCCTTAAATCCATCGAGTTAAACAGCACTCGAGCAGATTCATATATAGCATTAGGTTATGTGAATTTATTCTATCACTGGAATTTTGATGGAGCCGACTCCAATTTTAGAAAGGCGATTACTTTGGAGCCCGAAAATGAAGAGGCACGAGTAGCATTCGCTATTTATAACCGGATTATTGGCAGGTATGATAAAATGCTTACTCAGGCAAAAGCCGCGGTTAAAATAGCCCCGCTTTCCTTGCCGTCCATGGTAGATCTTGGGAGAGCGTATACTCTCGTCAAAGAATATGATAAAGCCCTGGAGCTTTTTGATAAGGTGATAGAATTGGATTCCAATCATCGTGCGGCATATGAAGGAAAATCATTCCTCTATACCGAAATGCAGGAGTTTGATAAAGCGCTGAAATACGCCGATAAATACATTGGCAAAATTAAGGGAAAAAATGTGGGGGGTACCCAACTGGGGTATATCAAAGCACAAATGGGCGACTTTGAAGGAGCAACTGAAAACCTCAAGCTAATCCAAAAAAGGCAAGAAGAAGCTCCTGAGCTAAACCTGTCACTCGATTTTGCCGTGGTGTATGCGAGCATGAATGAAGAAGACCAGATGTTTGAGTACTTAAATAAAGCCGTTGATGATAAGATGGGTGCTGTATTGTTTATAAACTCTATTTCCGCGTTTACGAAATTTGCTCATGATGACCGCTACATCGCTATTCTCGAAAAAATTGGACTGCCCAATCAATCCTTAGTTGCCTGATGAGAAAAGAAATCGGCATCTACATAGATCGAACCTACAAAGTAGTCCGCCAGGATTTGATCAATCGTTTTAACAGCGCAGAAGTTGATATAACTCCGGAACAATGGGTGCTTCTTTCAAAGCTTGAGCATGGCCCCAGGCATCAAACAGAATTGGTTAATCATAGCTTCAAGGATAAGCACACCGTCTCCAGGATTATTAATCTATTAGTTCAGAAAAGCTTTGTAGAACGAACCAACGACCCGGAAGACGGCCGGCGCTTTATTATTTCATTAACTGAGACCGGACGAAATGAAATAGAAAGGGCGAAACCTCATGTATATGCTTCCCGGGAAAAGGGATGGGAGAATCTTTCAGAAGAAGAGTATAAACAGCTTCTTTACCTACTGGACAAGGTGTTTTCGGGGTATATCTGATTAGTCATTCTGAGGCTACTGCCGAAGAATCTGTACGGATGGGTTTACCCGGTCAGATCCTTCGCAGGTATGCTCAGGATGACTCCAAAAATTTAAATTTCAATATCCGGCACATTAATAATCCGCCGAATCTCATCCGATTTAAAGCCAATAGACATTGGCCGTACTACATTAGGAATAGAGACCACGTCGTATAATTCCTGCACAATACCCTCCATTTTTATCCAGTGGACGACATCTCCAGAGTTCAAATCAATAATATGAAGCATACATTTAGCTTCGGTTCCTTTCTGAGCAAGTTTGTCATCAAGAGCCAGGCCGGTAAAGGTCTTATTCTCCCTGCTTTTTGAGGTACCCACAATGGCATAGTTTTTATGAAAAGCCATGCCTCTCAGATAGCCTGGGCAAAATGTGATAGGCTCAAAGGCTCCCTTATCCAAATCGATTCTACCAAACTCGCCTGTTCCAGAATTCAACACATAAAGAGTGTCATTATACCATCTGGGAGAATGAGGCATGCTCATTCCTGATGCCACAATCTCTTCAGTTTCTACATCCATGATAATTCCACCATTCGAGCGATGATCTCTCCATCCATCGGCTACATCTGATTTCCCAACTATAGAAACATATTTCGGGCTGCCGTCTTTCATGGCCAATCCATTCATATGGCACCGGTCTTCAGCAGCCAGCTTTGAAATGAATGGAGGTTTCCAAACAGGCTCAAAACTGTGGGTCATGCTTGGCTTGGCTAAACAACCAAAAAGAGTATTTACAAAGAGTATTTCACCATTCTTATCCAGAACCACATCATGGATATCAATATCCGCAGTGTTATATCCAACCGTAGGTACATACATCCTATCATAACCGTTATGATTTTGTCCAGCTGGAATTACATTTTCAAACCGCCACAATTGGTAAAGAGAACTTAACAACAAAGTTTGTTCACTTGCCCACATTCCCATTGCACGGTTAAAGGTTCGTTCAAAAATAGACATCCGGCCATCTGGCTGAATACCGATAAGAAACTTTTTTCCAGTTTGATAGGTGGAGAAGCCAAGGCTTACCCTGTGTTCTGCCATCCAGGAAGTCACTTGTCTGGACCCGGAAATTTCTAACTGTACTGGTTGTTTTTGAGGGGTCGGATTATTCATAGAGTACTTTTTGTGCAGAATTTCTTCCAAAGTGATCGCAGAGTATTCTCGAAATTTCTTGAGAATGCTACTCCATCACAGAGAGGAGATGCTTTCATCTTTTGACGCAAGCCCATTCTGATCGTATTGAGTAATTCAACATCAGATGCCAGGGCTATCGCCTTGTTAATATATTCTTTTTCATTGGAGGCAATCCACTCGGGATAGCCAAGGTTGTTTAAAATCGACACCCCAAACCGGCTCACATATCGGTCACCTTCAAGAGTAATCATGGGTACTCCCATCCAAAGCACATCATGCGAGGTAGTGCCCCCATTATGGGGAAATGGATCGAGCGCAATATCGATTTTATTATACGTAGCCAGGTAGTCATGGATTTCACTCGAGCCTTTAAATACTAGCTGTTCTTTATGTATCCCACGACTCATAAACTGGTCTCTAAATCGCGCTATGGTCTGTTTGTCGTTAAGATGGGAAGACTTGAGCAGAAGCTTTGATGAAGGGAGTTGCTTCAATAATTCAGACCAAACTCTAATAGTACCCGGAGTTAGTTTATTGGTGTTATTAAAACAACCAAAGGTGATATGTCCGCTTGCTAAACCTGGGGTTTCACTAACAGCAGGACTTGGATCAATAGGTTCATAACAGGTGAAACTATTTGGGAGATGAATAAGCTGCTCGGTGTAATATTGCTGAGTTTCCGAGGGGTTTACGAAGGCGTCACAAAACCGATAATCAATCTCTTTTAATCCGGTTGTATTGATATATCCCAGATAAGACACCTGGACAGGAGCGGGCTTCATGGAAAAGATTTTTAATCGATTCCCGGCTGTATGGCCTGCCAGATCAATGAGGATATCGATCTGGTCATTTTTAATGGTTTGATACACCTCCTGATCGGAGACCCCAATGGTAGATCGCCAACCATCAAGCAAACTCATAAATGTGGAAGTGTATCCATCCGGGTTTTCTACTTCTGCATATCCGTAAAACTCAAATTGGCTCTTATCATAATTCTTAAACAGCTGCTGGATAAATAAGGCGACTACATGCGCTTTGAAATCGGGAGAGACGAATCCAACTCTTATTTTCTTTTCAGGGGCTCTTTCAATCCAGGGCCAGCCTTCCTCTTGAACTCCAAGACTATGCTGTACCCCCCATTGTTTATGCTCTTCAAAAATTTCTTTCTGACTGGGTTCCTCAATATAATTCAACGCATATACCAGACTGGAGTGAGATTGATAAAACTCAGGGTCGACTTCGACTGCACCTCGTAGATGTTCTGCAGCTTCTTTATGTCGGTTACTAAATAAAAGCGTTGCCCCGAGATGATATAATACCTTGGCCTGCTTCGGGTCTAGTTTTAATGCCTCTTTGAAATGAGCCTCGGCCTTTTCATAATTACCCTGCTTCTTATACACATTTCCAAGGTTACCATGTGCCTCTACCAGATTAGGGTTTAGTTCCAGCGTTTTTTTAGCCATTAATTCCGCTTCTTCATACTTACCCTGGCGGTTAAGAACTTCAGTAAGGTTATTCAAAATTCGTACATCGCCGGGTTTTAGATCAAAAGCCTTTTGATAACAAAAAAGGGCATCGCTTAGCTTTCCTCCTTCCGAAAAAAGAACTCCTAATCGAAAATAGGCTTCTGCATTTTGCGGCTGTAATCGGATAACCTCCCGGAATTCCTGTATAGCTTTTTGACGAAAACCATGCCGTTGAAGCAGGTTGCCCAGGTTGAAATGTACAGAACCGTTATCGGGATCGATTTTCCGCGCCGTTCGGAGCAGGTTCAAAGACTCCTGGGGATTTTTGTTGTAAACAATGGCCGAAAGATTGACGAGACTATCAATATGGGTAGGGTATTTATTCAGGATATCACGATAGATGGAGGCGGCTTTTGAAAGCTCTCCCTTTTCGTGTAATAAAATGGCTTGCCTGAACTCAATATCCATTCCCAAAGGTACTAAAGTGGGCGATAAGTGGAGCAAAAATAATTTGAAAGAGGTCGAGTAGTCTGGATTAAAAATGAAGGATGAAAAATTTAAAATTAGAAGGGGCGCCTTTCAGGCTTCCTCAATTTTAAATCTTTCATTTTGAATCCTAGAACTACGATTCTTTGTTTTTATCCCGCAGCTTTTTTAACGCATAAGCTCCACCGGCGGCAGCAAGCAATCCCAGCCCGCCATCAATAGGCGCCTGATCAGGTTGAGCAGGAAAGGTTGGTTGAGCCATTACGGCCGTTGACAATAAAAGCATGAAAATGAAGAGAGACCCCATTGTTGAAATAATTCGTTTTACGTAGGAGGACTCAATTTGAGGATGTAGCACTTTATGTTCTTTGATTCTTTTTTCGGTTTCAAGTCGGATGGAGGCACGGACCAGTTTATTTTTTCTGGAACAGCTTTGGCAGGCTAATTTCTCAACGCCTGATAGATTCACACTCCTGAGTTTAACAACAAACCGCCCCATTACACGGATTTTTCCTTCTTCAGCTGTGCAGAAATCACAACGTCTGCTTCTGCATTTCTCATGGTTTGTAATAATGAGCGGTTCTTTCACATCGATTAGTTCCATGGTATCTCCATTTATTTAATGAGGGTGAGTTTCTTGGTTAGATGGGTACGGCCTGCAGATAACCTGTATATATAGGTTCCGCTGGCCAGATTGGACGCATCAAAGCGTACGGAATAGCGCCCGGCTGCTTGTGATTGCCCGTCAATAAGAGTGCTGACCTTACGCCCCATTAAATCGAACACCTCCAACCGGACACGGCTATGTTGTGGTAGTTGGTAGTTAATAGTTGTGACCGGATTGAAGGGATTCGGATAATTCTGTTGCAGCTCGAGCATAGCCGGAAGCGCATCTTCTGATTCGCTACTTACCTGGGTATTCGGGGTAAGGATGAGTTGGAATCGATGCCCATCGGTCTTGCTCTTCGCTGCAACGGGGTTAGGTACTATCGGAGAAGCGTGCGTTGCTTTTTCGTTAACACGCTGTATCTCCAATTCCAGTTCCTCTTCTTCATGGATTGGATATACGGTATCTGTTTCCAGGTCTTTGATAGCAATGGACCATCCCTCAAAATCTTCAAGCCCTTCAAAGGATAGCATTGCTGTTTCAGCGTCTAATAACCCAGACATGGAAAGTGGGAGATATAGCTCTTCGCTATAATCTATAGGGAGCGCATTTATTTTTAGCTCATCCTGGTTTTCTATAATGGTAGCCACTCGCAGATAGGAAGAAGAGAATGGTTTTAGGGAGAGCGCATCAAAGTCGTCTCGTCCGAGTTCACCTCCTTCCTGGAAGCTTAGCCAGGCGTCTGCAGTAAAGTCTCCTGCTTCGGCATGAATCTTCAGAATTTTAGGATCAGCCGGGATTTCTTTTAGGAATACGCCTGCAGAATCAGAAATAGCGCCCTCACCTATACTCAGGCTTCCACTGCCCCCTGAGCCCTGGATGAAGAAGCCCTGGAAAGGCGCAATTTCTCCTTCATTGGCATCCCCTATGGTGCCGTTCCAGGTGAGCCAGGCAGAGCTGGCCGCATCATATACATAGATTGTATTGGAAAGGTTGGTTTTGGAGACCGCTGAGGAATCCCAGTCTATGGTAGAAGTGAAGGGGTTTCCGGCCAGGAAGAAATCTCCATCCCCTAAGCCAGATACCGCGTCGACGGTTGCGCCATTAAGGGCTCCATCTCCTCCAAACTGAGAGACCGAGATACGTTTAGGGAAGCCATCCGGAGTTCCATCTGCGCTGTCATCGCTAAAAATATAGAACAAAAAACCCTTACCGGCCTCGAGATTGTCGATGGACTGGTTGCTAAGAGCAGCCCATGCCTGAATGTCTTCATCCCAGGTCCAGACGTTATCGGAGCCTGAGGGAGCGTCCGAGCCGGTAAAGCCCTGGGTCCAGAAATTACCGAGCAGCTCATCAAATACAGCGCCGCTGGTAGGGGAGGCCATCACCCGGAAATCTTCATTTCCGGAAATGATCTGGTTCATGGTATTAAAGAAGACAAAGTTTGATCCAAGACCACCTAATGCACTAGGAGCCCCCAATATGATCTCGTCCATGGAATCTCCATCTATATCGCCGGTTGCCACCGTAGTTCCTAAACGATCTACATCGCTCGCATAGAACGCAAACCCGTTATCGCCGTCCAGAGAAGAAAGCTCGAACTCGGAAACAGAGGTGTCATCAAAGCCAAAAATAACGTAAACAGCCCCATCTGATTCGTTTAGTCTGGAGTTTCCCGCTATAATTTCGTCCATGCCATCTCCATTCAGGTCGGTTGAAGACAAGCTTTCTCCGACATACTCGTTAGCAACGGGTCCCGTAAAAAAGAAGCCATTCGTGCCATCCAGGGAAGTATCATCAATGACAGAAGGGAAGCTGGTTCCCCCAAATACCACCAGAACTTCTCCCGAACCGTCATAATCCCGGCTATAACCGGTAGCGCCGACGATTAGGTCATTATATCCATCCCCATTGATATCCCCACTACTGAATGAGGCACCGAGATAGTTATAACCAGTAGTACTTTCAATTTGGAAGCCGTCGGATCCGTCCAACTCAGTGACTTGTACGGTATCTGCAAAGGTGGCCGTTTGACCGAATACAACAGCAGCACTTCCGGAATAATAGTATGCAAATTCTCCACCAGCCAATACATCGTCAATGCCATCTCCGTTGATATCTCCCACTCCAAGGGAATACCCGAAATACCCATTGCCGGAGCTTATCGGTTCTCCGGCTATCTTAAAACCTGTAGTGCCCGGGTCCAGGGTTTCCAACTCCAGAGAAGCGGCAAAGGCGCCCGTTTGACCAAATACGACATAAACCATTCCCCGATTGTAAGTGTCATTTCTAGGGGCCCCTATGATGACATCCTCAACACCGTCTCCATTTATATCCCCGGAGCTTAGTGCAGACCCGGTATAATCATTTGTACCTGACTCTCCTACCATCACAAAGCCATTGCTTCCGTCAGCAAGAAGGCTTACATCTATCGAGGAAGAAAAGCCATCGGTATGGCCAAACACCACGTATACTTCTCCCTCTCTATCACTCCCAACGGAGCCTCGGGAGGCACCGGTCATGAGATCATCAATACCATCCCCGTTTATATCAGCCGAAGCCACTGAAGAACCGGATAGGTCTCCACTGCTTCCTTTTAGTACAAATCCATTCTCTCCATTCAAAGAAGAAAGATCAAGTGCGGAATCAAAACCATCGGAGCTGCCAAAAACAACATAGGTCTCATTTGCTCCTGCTGCTCCAATTATGAGATCATTATATCCATCCCCATTAATATCACCAAAAGCTGTTCCATTATCCCCAATCCTGTCATCGATATTGGTCCCGTTAAGGGAAAACCCATTTATTCCTCTTAAGTCTGAAACGTTTACGGAATCTACATTTTGCGCCAAGGCACCAGGGCTTAGCATAGTGAGTGAGGCACCAAGCAAAGATGCGGCTGCTATTTGTCGGCTTCGCACTAAAAACCGGTTACCAGTGATTCTCTTGATGATCCCCCAAACTGGATGGCTGTCTTCATCCGCGCCCTCAATCCAGCAGGCTTTAAGTCCCGTTACCCGGGACATCCATTTGTATAGAGAACGTATTTTTCGATTCTCTACTTCTACTGCTATGGCCTCTCGTAATTGTAACCTAACCTTCATAATACACATGCTTAATTAATTTTTATCAGCGTGTGTATACTAGTGGCAAGTCACGTATAAAATCGTTCTAAAAACTTCTAAAAAAATTACATTTTTCTCTTGTACTAAGCCTGGATCAATAAACGAGGGCTAATTCCGAATCTCTTTTCGAATACGGATGTAAAATAGCCCGGTGAGGAAAAGCCAATCGCATAGGCTACATCAGAAATGCGTCTCATTTGTTTGTTTTTGAGAATCTGATGCCCTTTCAACAGTCTTATTTCCCTTACAAATTCAGCAGGCGTAAATCCCGTTTCAGTCTTAAGGTTTCTGTAGAGCTGGCCCCGACTCATGTTCACTAACTCCGATAATTCCTCGACTGGAATCTTTGGTTTCGCAATATGTTCAATGATGTACTCCTGTAGCTTCTTTACGAAGGCGGTTCCTTCGCTGAGTTCTTCAGGCTCTTCGGAAGGCTGCTTCGTCCTGGCCTGGTCACGTTCAGCTTTTAACCGCAGCAGGTTCCCGATACGGGCTTTCAGCTCTTTCTCTACAAATGGTTTGGTCAGATAATCACTTACACCAATCTCAAAAGCCTCCATACGATTATCCAAATCCTCCAGGGCCGTCAGCATCATGATGGGGGTTAAGCGGAGCTCTGGAATAGAGCGCACATACCGGGAGAATTCATGTCCATCCATGTCCGGCATCATAACGTCTGTGATGATGACATCGGGTTCAATCAGAGCCAACTTCTTTTTGCCCTCCAACCCGTTAACGGCCTCGGTAACTTTAATTTGGTCTCCAGAGAGAAGTCCGGAAATATATTGTCTCATATCCGGGTTGTCCTCCACAAGCAGAATGTTTGTGGTCACCACATCGGTTTTTTGGAGTAGGGGAGCTTCAGGAAGGGGTAAGTTATAGGAAAGCATATTTTCATCCACTATCTCATCGCCTGATACTGGAGCTCCATTTTTGGCCATGGTGTTAGAGTAGCTTTGCAGGGTGACCAAAAAAGTGGCCCCTGTTCCGTATTCACTCTCTACGGAGATGGTGCCACCATGTAGTTCTGCCAGTTCTTTGGCCAGATTCAATCCTACCCCCAGGCCGTAACTTTTTTTAGAAAGACTCCCTTCTTGAGAATGGAAACGGTCAAAGATATAGGGAAGGCGCTCTTTTTCGATACCAATTCCATTATCGGAACAAGAGAGTTCTACAAAGCCGTTGTTAAATTCAACAGAAACCTCAACGGTACCTCGTTCGGGAGTAAACTTGATGGCATTAGAAATGAGGTTATTCAAAATCTTTTGAAATACATCCGGGTCAACCCCTGCATAGATCTCTTCATCTGGAATGGAAGGTTTCAGGCTAATTTTTTTACTCAGGGCCAGGCTTTCGAACGAGGATACGATCAACCGTACTTTTGCGGAAACGTCTAGCTTAATTGGGTGAATCTCCATTTTATTGGATTCAATCCGGGTCAGATCCAGCACCTGATCCACGAGTTGCTTTAACCGAAATCCATTTCGGCGGGCGAGATCAAGGTTTCGTGCCCAGTTTTCAGATACATTGGAAGTATCGTAACTGAGACTTTCGAGCGGGCCCAATACCAGAGTAAGCGGTGTTCGTAATTCATGAGAGATATTGGTGAAAAAGGTGTCCTTAGCATGGCTCAGCCCATCAATAATTTCCTTTTGCCTTTCTACCTCTTCTTTTTCCTTGCGCAGATCGTTGGTTTTCTCAGTAATGATGCCTTCTAGTTTCTGCTGATTAACCCTGCTTCGATATTCTCTCATTACTAGTACAAGTACCAGGAGTCCTAAAACCGAAGCTCCTGCTAGTACTTTAAACCAGGCCGTTTCATAAAAGAAAGGAGCTATAGTAATTTTTATTGAGGCAGCTTCGGTGCTCCACAGCCTATCATTGTTAGAGCCCTGAACTATGAATGTATAGGTGCCTGAAGGCACATTGGTAAAGTAGGCTGTGCGCCGGCTCCCGATATAATGCCACTCATCTTCATTATGATCATGGAAGCCATCAAGTTTATACCGGTATTGATTTTTTTCGGGCTGAATGAAGCTTAATGCCGCAAAGCTTACTTCAAAATCTCGTTCATCAGCTTCTAAATTTATCTCAGTACCAATATTCTGAACTTCTTTGTCACCCCATGCAATGCGCTGGATGTGTACCGGCGGAGCGGTTTGGTTTTGGGTGATATTGGCGGGGTCTACCGAAACAGCGCCTCCCTGGCCTGCAAACCACAAGGTTCCGTCGAATGCTTTTATGGCAGAAGGCTGGGTGCCCCCGTTTCCTTCACGGTGCGCCAGGCCGTCTTTTTCAGTATAGCTGGTAGAGGAAATGGTTTCAATTTCTCCTTTTAAAAAAGCATGGACATCTTCCTTTGTAATCCAGAAAATTCCCTGGTTGGTATTCATCCAAAAGCGCTCGAAATCATCTTCCAGGATTACGTGGATGGAGTTGTCATATAATCCATTTGTCTGGTTTAAGGTAACCAGGCTCGAAAAATCAGGCGCTCCGTCTACGAGCCGGATGATATCCAATCCATCTCCTTCACTTCCAATAAACAACCACTCTTCACCTGTCTCAGGGTCTACATACACATAAAGCCCTCGAATAAAATCGCTGGTAAAGCCATCCCTGGTTGAATAATGGAAAAAGGAGTTTCCGTCATACCGTACCAATCCTTCGCCCCTGGCCGAAGCCCAGATATCACCGCCAGGTGTTTCCATAATGTACTGGTAGGTCGCGTAAGGCACGTTTTCATGAGTGGTAAGATTTTCCCAAGCTCCATCCTCACGGACAAAAAGCCCTCGATTTCCTCGTGCAGAAGTACCAACCCAGAGGCGCTGTTGGGAATCTTCAAACATGCTATGCACACTAAAGTTACTGATAACTTCCGGGACAGGATAAAGCTCAAAGGTATTCGTCTGTGTGTTTAAGTAACGCATTTTAAGCAGCCCGCCTACGAGCAGGGTTTGATCGGCAAGCTGTTCGATCGTGTATAGATATCCTTCATCCAAATTCGACTGGATACTGTAGTTAGAGATCGTCTCATCGACAGAAATTCTACTAACTCCTCTTCCAAATGTACCCACCCAAATGGAAGAGTCCGAGCTCTGGAACACAGCGTTTACATTATTATAGCTTAACCCATCTGCTTCAGTGATTGGATGGAATAAATTCTCTCTTAGCTGAAGAAGCCCTTCTTGAATAGTCGGGACCCATAAGGTCCCTTCTTTATCGACAAGAAGCCGGTTCATAAAGCCATCAGTCTCCATGATAAGATGATTATCTATGTAAATATCGATACTGCTCTCAGACTCAGGGGAATCTCTTAATACTTCAATAAAAGAGGGTGGCTGAAGAGCTTTTTTAACTAATGTTCCTTCTTTGAATTCAAAAAGAGCCAGGTTTTTAAAGCTCTGAAAAGGAAGTGCAGCAACTAGTAGCAGGGTGTTGTTACTGGTTGTAGCTGCATTTAGAAATGCTTCCCCATTTGATTCATAAAGAAGGGTAAGCTCGTTGTCCACGTAGCTATAAATTTCAAAATGGGTGACAATGAACTGAATACCACCGGAGGTGTTATCAGGCAGGGAAATCCCGCTCCGTATGGGAAAGCGCAAATCCCCTTTACGGGAATCCGTTGGAGATATGTGATGGTCCAGAATCTTTTCGACAGCGCCATCCTCATACCGGTAAAGAAAGTTGTCCTGAAAATAGGAGAACCAAACAACCCCTTGTTCGGCCTTCAGGATTTGTGCAACAGGTTTTTGGATGAGCTCTGGGACAAAAGAGCTAAGTGATCCATTGTCATAAATCTTTATGCCCGTTTCATCTCCAAGCCAAATTCTTCCTTCTTTATCTTTGTAGTAAAAGTTTCGGTCTCGCGCTTCTCCTACCACGCCTTGATCAGAAGATAAGAGGAACGAAAAGGTTTCGTCTTTAAAAGCGAAGATATCCGCTCCCTGATTCATGGCAATGATGCTTCCGTCATTAGCCTCTACAACTCCTAAAATGCGGTTTCCTCTTAGCCCGGGGTATTCAGCGGAAGTGTATACTTTAAAATCTACACCATCAAAGCGAACAAGGCCTCCATTAGTACTAAGCCATAAATAGCCATTTTCGGCCTGAATAATATTATTCACCGATTTCACGGGAAGGCCATCTTCAATCGTAAAGTTCTTTATGGTATAACCGGGAGCCACAAATTGAGCATAGCTATCCCAGTGACCAATAAAGAGAATCAATATTAATGTTCCTATAGACCTCATCGAATACCCATTGTTTTGAGAGGCGAACATACTTTTTCAGACAATTCGCTCTTGCACAAATAAGAGCGCCTGACGGTCAATATATTACGAATTACGACAAATCCGAATCTATTTCAATGGGCGACAAGTTTTGACGAGCTTATTGAAAGGGAAGTTTAGCGTTATAAATAGAAAGGGGTTAAAAAGAATACCTGCTAGAATTAAAAATGAAAAATTTAAAATTAAGAGTACTCGTGAGGAACTCTTGAATTTCAAATTTTTAATTCTTCATTTTTAATCTCGAAATCAGGAGTCTCTATTTCTGTCTTTTAGTTTCTTATAAGCATAAGCCCCACCAGCGGCAGCGAGTAAACCAAGCCCTCCGTCAATGGGAGCCTGGCTGGGAGCTCCAGGAAGTCCGGGCTGAGCCATGGCTAGTTCGGTGATAAAAAGTGCAATTGCGAAAAAGGTGAATACTACTCGTGTTTTCATAATGAATTGATTTCAATAGGAGACAGGTGAAAGGTGAGGCCCCCTCACTTATCTGTGTTATTTAATTAAATTTCGTTTGCTGATTAAACAAGTCTTGCAAACCAGCACATCTTTTCCGGCGACTTTCCTTCGTACTAAAATCACATGACCCCCGCCGGGCTGCAGCCCACGCCTCTTCCCACAAAAATGACACTGTTTACCATATTGGGAAGAAAAGTTCATAAAAGGTTTAATTAGGAATAGGAGAATTAGGAATAGGGCATTCTTTATTCCTAATTCTCCTATTGAATATTGTCTATTTAATTAATGTCATTTTCCTGGTTAAGGTTTGTGCGCCAGCTGTTAGCCGGTACACATATATCCCGCTGGAAAGTGAGCTTGCATCAAAATTAACCTCGTAGCTGCCCGCAGCTTTTCGCTCATTAACCAGTTCGGCCACTTTCTGCCCCACTAAGTTGAAGACTTCAAGGGTAACCAGGCCTGCACGGGGCACCTCAAACAGGATCCGTGTGTTTGGGTTGAAGGGGTTCGGATAGTTCTGCTCAAGTGTAATGTGCTCCGGCAGGTTTGATCTGGGATTTTCCGTGTGTACGCCTAGTTTTGGCTTGAGGACAATTTCGAACTGGTGCTCAGTGGCCTTAGCTTTTGGATTAACCAAAGAGCTGGGTAACCCAACGGTTTTGGCTTGTGCACTTCGAATAGCTAAAGAGATGGTATCATTCTGGTTTAACTCAAACACGTCATCGGTGTCCAGGTCTTCAATGGTGATAGTCCAGTCTTCAAATTTGTCCAATCCTTCAAAGCTTATTTCGGCCTGGGAAGAATCACTGATGCCGGAAAGATCAAGTGGGAAGCGGAGCTCCTCATCATGATCAATTGGAAGTGCATTGATCTGCAATTCATCATCATTATCAATAATAGTGGCTAGCCTTAGATAAGAGGAGGCTAAAGGGGTAAGCGCCAGCCCATCAAAGGCGTCCCGACCTACCTCGCCCCCTTCCTGGAAGCTAAGCCATGCATCAGCAGAAAGTTCACCTGCTTCTGCATGAATTTTTAATGCTTTGGGCTCCGTATCATTTTGTTTAAGAAGGCTTACCGAGTTCGATATAATGTCATTCTCCTGAATAGTTAATGAACCACTACCTCCGCTACCCTGGATAAAGAAGCCCTGGAAGGCAGCAATTTCTCCATCAGTCAGGTTTCCTAAAGTTCCGTTCCAGGTCTGCCAGGTGGAGTTGGCATCATCGTACACATATATGGTATTAGAGAGTCCGCTCTTGGTCAGTAAATCCCAGTCAATAGGGAAGAAATAAGGATTTCCTGCCAGGAAGAAGTCGGTATCTGCCAGGCTGCTTACCGGGTTCACGCTTCCGGAGTTACGAGTACCATCCCCGCCGAATTGGTTTGCTGAGATTTGTTTTGGGAAGCCGGCATCCCCGGAAGTCCCAGACCCGTTATCATCCGAAAAGAGGTAGAACAAGAAACCGTTCCCTGCGGATAATGAATTAGTAGTTTGGTTTGTCAGTGCGGTCCAGGCCTGTGTCCCATCGTCCCAGGTCCAGGCGTTGTCAGAGCCGGAAGGACCATCTGAGCCAGTGAAGCCCTGGGTGAAGAAATCTCCTAAAAGCTCATCGAACACGGTGCCATTACTTGGGGCAGCAAGAGTTCGAAAACCGTCATCCCCGGTTATAGTTTGAGGCACATTATTGAAAAAAGCGTAGGTTCGCCCTCTTTCCGAATTTACGCCAGGCGCTCCTACGACTATGTCATCAAAACCATCTCCGTTGATATCGCCGGATGCTAATGAAGAACCAGAATACCCGTAGTAAGAATCGCCATTCAACGCAAAACCAGTACTTCCATTCAAAGAAGACAAGTTAATAGAAGAATCGAATGAAGTGGTTTTACCGAACAGGACATAGGTCTCTCCGGCCCCATCATTATTCGGGTCACCGTATCTAGCCCCAATAATAACATCTCCTATACCGTCTCCATTTACATCTCCGGCTGCTACCGCTCCTCCACTTTGATCTCCAGTACTAATTCCGCTTAGAACGAATCCAATACTACCATCCAGGTCACTTAGCTCAATGGCAGAATCAAAAGCAGTTGTCTTACCAAAGTACACATAGGTTTCTCCTTCATCATTGGATGGAGAATGCTCTTTTGGAGCCCCGATAATTACATCTTCAATTCCGTCACCATTAATATCTCCCGAAGCAACGGCGCTTCCGCTTTCATCACTTCCTCCCTGACCATTCAGTACAAAGCCAGTTGTTCCATTTAAATCACTAAGCTCGATTACAGATGAACCCGAAAAGCTGGCCTGACCAAATACCACATAGGTTTCTCCGGAATTGCTTCCACCATTATCCCCATTTGGTGCGCCAATAATGACGTCATCAAAATTATCGTTATTAATATCTCCAACAGCCAGAGCTTCGCCACTATTATCGCCCCCACTAACTCCGTTAAGCTTAAAGCCTGTGCTGCCATCTAAACCGCTTAGTTCGACGGTTGCACCAAAGGCAGTAGTTTTACCAAATACGACATAAGTTTCCCCGGAATTGCTCCCATTCGGATCAGCGGATTTAGCACCAATAATGACATCCTCAACATCATCATTGTTAATGTCGCCAACCGCTACAGCAGTACCCGCCCGGTCACTGGCATCAACTCCATTTAACAGAAAACCACTTGTCCCATCAATGAGGTCTGAAATATCCAGAGAAGAAGCAAAGGCTGTTGTCTTGCCGAAAATCACATAAGCTTCTCCAGAAGCAGAGTTACCAGTAGTTTCAGCATCGGCCCCAATAATAATATCACCAATATTATCCCCATTGATATCTCCTATGGCAAGGCCTGAACCTGACACATCATTGGCATCTATTCCATTAAGCACAAAGCCTGTGGTTCCGTTTAAAGAGCCCAGGTTGACAGAAGAATTAAACCCCGAGGAAGTACCGAATACCACATAGGTTTCTCCGGCGTTGCTTCCGCCATTATCACCATTCGGGGCGTTTATAATTAAGTCGGCGATATTATCACCGTTGATATCACCAATAGCTATAGATGTACCTGCGTCGTCCTTAGAAGTTATCCCATTAAAGGCGGCTCCATCAATTCCGTTTAAATCGGATAATTCAATGGCCGTTTGTGCAGATAAATTTGGGCTAAAAAACAAAGGGCTTAGTACCAGAGAGGCAACGGCTACCTTACGACTGAAGACTACCAGTTTATTTTTAGCGATTCGCTTTACAAATCCCCAAAGCGGGTGATCGTGTTTATCCTTTCCTTCTATCCAACAAGCCTCCAGGCCTGTTACTCGTGAAAGCCATCTATATAATGACCGTACTTTTCTATTCGATTCAGTAATTACCAAGGTGCCCGGAGCACTTTTGCCAACCTCTTTCATAATTTTCCCCTTCTAGATTTAAATTCTTATAAAATCTAGTTTTGAGGGCGCTAACAAACCTGACAAAAGCTATTACAAAGCAGACAAAAACAATGAGAAACCTGACATTTTTTGAATTCTAAGACTCAGGATCATTTTCCTTCCTTTATTTTTTAGTAGATAGGTGAAAGGAGACAGGTGATAAGTGAGAGGACCCTCACCTATCACTTATCTCCTTTCATTTTCCGGGTTAATGAGCACTAATAGAATAGAAAGGATCAGGGAGCAGCAAAAAGCTTAGCCTTGCTTTATAGCGTCTCCGGGATGAATATCGAAGCGCTCTTCGAAGAGTTTAGAGAAATAAAAAGGAGTGGAGAAACCAACCGAATGCGCCACCTCAGAAATGGTGGAAACCTGACCGCTTTCTAAAATTTCCTGAGCTTTCTTCAATCTTATCTCGCGAACATATTGGTGGGGGGTATAACCGGAAGCAGCTTTGATTTTTCTATGAAGATTTCTTTCCCCCATATTCGTCAGGGCAGCTAACTCGGCAACAGTAATAGAAGGTTTTTCAATATGTTCTTCTATGTAATGGTTAAGAGCTTCAAGGAAAGGGTCATAGTGTTCGATAGTTGCTGAATTCTCTTTAGGCATGATGGTATAAAGACGTTGTTCTTCTGCCTTTCTTTTTAGCCTTCTCCAGAAAAGGACTAGCCCGGCAAAGAGTATGGAGCTAATTAAAACCAGGATGCCATAGAATGAAGCTCGTTCATAGAAGTAAGGCTCTATATAAAAGCTTACCGAACTTATTTGTTCTTCATCCCATAGGTTTGCTGTTCCGGCTTTTAGATGAAAAGTATAAAGGCCAGTTCCAAGTTCCGGAAAGGATACGGAACGACCAGATTCTACACGAATCCATTCATTACTTAATCCTTCTAGTTTATAAGAGAAATGAAGGTCATCGTACTTCGTGGCATAGTTAAAGCCGGTATAGGTAATGGTGATGTTTCGGGAGTCTTTGGGGATAAGTATTTCTTCATCAAAGTTAGTCCAAACGGAATCCTCAGTTTCAACAGATTCGATAACAGTAGGAAACGAAAGAGAAGAAGTTTGTACCTCCCAGGGCTTAACACTTACTAAACCGTTTAACATGGCGAACCAGAATGTTCCCTCTTTGTCTTTGAGTCCTGAGTTTTGAGCAGCACCATTAGCCTCGTTCCCGGGTAGGCCATCTTCTTGTCGGTACCTGGTTGGGTAGATTCTTTCTGCTTTTTCCGTTGCTACATCTGTCAGTTGATCCCTTGAAACCCAAAAAATCCCCTGGTTGCTACTCATCCAGATCCGGTCATATTCATCTTCCAGGATACTATGAACAACAAGCCCAAAAAGGCCGTTTTCCCTGGAATATCTGGTGACATTTCTTGCCGATATTCTATCTTCACGTAGTTCAACTCGGTTTAGTCCTCCTCCATTTAATCCGGCCCAAAGAATTCCCTCTGCATCCATATATAATGACCGGATACTAACATCAGAAAGCCGATCATTATCCCGGAAAGCGATCAGGCTATCATTTCTAAAGGTATATAACCCATGTCGGTGGGTACCTACCCAAACTTCTCCATTTTCATGCTGAAATAGCTGTTCAATTCGAAGGTCAGCATTGCGCTCAACAGGAACTTTGTTCCATTTCTCAGTATCAGTATTGTATTCAAAAAGCCCCGCTTTCGACCCGGCCCATATATGCTCCCGATCATTTTCCTGGATTACTTTAACCTGAACTGTTCTTTCATCAAAGGGAGTTTTAATCCTGGTTATTGAATTGGAATCTCTATTCCAAATCTCAATTCCATGCCCGGTTCCAAACCACAGGTTGTTATTTTTGTCTTCATAAAAAGAGAACACTCTGGGAAAGTTATCATCTGTAATACGGTTAGCATTACCATTAAATAACCGGAATACAGAACCTTCAAGGGTTGAGGTCCAAATAGCCCCTTCATGATCTTGAAAAAGGGGATAAATATTTTCCAGTTCGGAACTGGCATTATGAGTATTGAACAAACTTTTGCTGAACCTGTACAGGCCCTGCTTTGTAGCAACCCAGGCTTGTTGATGTTCATCAACAAAAAGGGAGAACCGAAGATTGACGTCTATAGTAGCAACGAGGGTATTGTGATAAAAAATATGGTCGTCGATTATAGACCAGCCCGAATTTTCTGCTCCGGTTAATTCAGAAGCTATTTCAGGGCGGATTTCAACCTTAGTAGCTTGGTTAGACAGCTCAATGAATTTCTGATCTCTAAACACAAACCGACTATCACCATCCGATAGGAAAAGTACATCAGGGGATTGCTTGCTCCGCTCTAATTTTGGGACAATACCAACCAATTCTGGTGGAAGTTTAAAAGATTTTGCCCCGTCCCTGGTTAAGCGGGTTATAGAATCATTAGTAGCTATCCATATCGTTTCATCATTCTCTATTATGAAAGAACTATATCGTTGATTCCTAAATCTAATGAAGGAGATATCTTCATCTACAATACGATAAAAGCCCTCGATGGTAACTACCCAGACTATGGAGTCATCTATATATAGATTTATTATTTCAGATTGTATTTCATCTTCAAAAACAGGGATAAATGAATTTCCGGCAAAAACGAACAGTGTAGTTTCTCCAGCGACCCATAATACTCCATCATTGGATAGTTCAAACCTTCGATTACTTAAGTATGGTTGCGAGGATGATTTCTGATCGAAGGGATAATGCTCAAAAGCCCCATGTTTGTATTGGATGAGGCGGAGGCTGTCTCCAAAATTATTAGTAAACCAAAACTCACCGTTAACCGCAGTGGTAAATTCAGTTGCTCTTGAATGGAGAAGGGGTGGAGTGTTTGAGCTATTGAATGTTCTGAAGGAATGACCATCAAAACGGGTTAGACCTTCAGGAGTAGTAAGCCAGATATAGCCATCCGTGTTTTGTATTATACTATGAATAAAATCTACAGGGAGCCCATCTTCATTAGTCCACCTTTCCATAGTATATCCGGGAGCTACTTCCTGGCTTGTAGCTCGATCATAAACTATACCGGTAATGAGAAGTGCATATAGCACTATTATTCTGACCCTTTTACACACAACGTATTTTTAATTCACCCTTAACAGAAACGAAGAGTTCGAGAGAAGTGCTTTGTTACAGATGTTTAAAAAATAGGCTCTTAATTTTTATCATCTTAAACCTATGGAGTAGAATGATATAGAGAGGGAGTGCAAATTGACGATAAAATATTTAGATATTCCTGTTCAAATACTACAGTTTTGTGAGAGCATTATGAAGAGAATAAAAAAAAGGCGCTCGAACCTGGAGCGCCTTTTCTTTTAGAGATAAACATGAAATAAGACTTTTCACAGTCTTAATTTTCTTAATCAAGCGATAATGAGGCTACAGCGTTCCTCGCATCTCTTGTTCTCGCTCAATCGCTTCGAATAAAGCTTTGAAATTTCCTTTACCAAAGGATGTGGCTCCTTTTCGTTGGATAATTTCGAAGAACATCGTTGGCCGTGCCTGTAGCGTTCTGGTAAAGATCTGAAGCAAATATCCTTCATCATCACGGTCAACCAAAATGCCCAGCTCTTTTAGCTGATCAATCGGCTCGTCAATTTTACCAACACGCTCCTCCAGTACATCATAATACGTAGTTGGAACGGTGATGAATTCGATGCCTCGATTTCGAAGTTCGGTTACCGTGGCTACGATATCGTCGGTTGCAACAGCCACATGCTGAACTCCGGCGCCTTCGTAAAAATCGATGTATTCATCAATCTGAGATTTTTTCAAACCAGCAGCAGGCTCGTTAATCGGGAATTTGATGCGACCGTTACCGTTGCTCATTACCTTACTCATAAGGGCGGTATACTCGGTAGAAATGTCCTTATCATCGAAAGAAAGAATTTGCTTGAAGCCGAGAACATCTTCATACCATTTAACCCACTTATTCATGGCCCCCAGCTCTACATTCCCTACCATGTGGTCTACATATTTTAAACCAACTGGTTCAGGGGTGTAATGAGGAATCCATTCTTTGAAGCCGGGTAAAAAAGTACCATTATAGTTTTTACGCTCTACAAAAATGTGTACTGTTTCGCCATAGGTATGAATACCTGCCCGAATTACTTCTCCATGTTCGTCACTTTCGGTAACTGGCTCGAAGTAAGATTCAGCACCTCTTTGAACGGCTTCATTGTACGCATAAGTAGCATCCTCTACCCACAGAGCGATTACTTTCACACCGTCTCCGTGCCGGTCGATATGTCGACCCATATCTGTATCGCTATGCAGGGGGGAAGTAAGTACCAACCGGATTTTATCCTGAACAACCACATAGGATTCACGGTCTTTGAGTCCGGTTTCAAGTCCGGCATAAGCCAGTGACTGAAAGCCAAATGCGGATTTATAAAAATGTGCGGCTTGTTTCGAGTTGCTCACATAAAATTCTACGTAATCGGTGCCGAGAATCGGCATGAAATCTTGTTCTTGATCTAATACAGGATTGGCTAAGGTTTCCATGGATATTCTCTTTTAAATAAATTAGTTGTTATAACAACTAAATGTACGTGATCTGAGCTTTTGATAAAAGAGCTTTTGTGTTAAGATTTGATTCTGTAATTGCTCATTGCGCCTGTTTAATCGATATCCCTGTTCTTCTGTTTAGCTTGATCATCACTCTTCGATTTATCTCTAAATTTTTTTAATGCATAAACACCGCCTGCTGCTGCAAGCAGCCCAAGTCCGCCATCGATAGGAGATTGATTGGGAGCTCCAGGAAGTCCGGGCTGAGCTACCAATAGTCCTGAGAAGAGGATCATTAATAGTGCCAGAAACCAAAATACAGGAGATACTTTCATTTAATTAAAGTGAGTTTTCTGGTTAAGGTGATATTCCCAGCCTTGAGCTGATAAAAATAGGTGCCGCTTGAAAGTTGTGAGGCATCAAAGCGGAAAGAGTATTGCCCGGGATGTTGCTTTTCGTTTATCAACATGGCCACTTTTCTTCCCATCAAATCAAAAACTTTTAATTGTACCTGCACGGGATTAGGCAGTGAGTAGGCGATCGTTGTAACCGGGTTAAAAGGATTTGGATAGTTTTGATCAAGCCTTAAAGTCAAGGGAGCTTCCTGATCATGCTCATTATTTACTAAGGCATTTGGGGTGACTATGATCTCAAAGCGATATCCATCATTGTTCGTTTTAGCCTGAATGGGTGCAAGCGTAAGCAGACTTGAGCTCTGTTTGCTGCTAATCGGTGTTATAGGCAACTCCAGGATGTCTTTTTCTGAGAGAATATGTTTCTGATCGGTTTCTGTATCAAGAATGGATATGCGCCAATCTTTAAATCGATCCAACCCCTCAAAAGAGAGTTTTGCTATGCCAGATATATTAAGCCCAGTCAGCTCAAGCGGGAACCGAAGTTCCTTATCGGAATCAATGGGCAGGGCATTAATCTGGAGCTCATCGCTATTTTCAATGATGGTGGTCAGTCTCAGATACCTGGAAGCAAAGGGGGTAAGGGCCAGTCCGTCAAAGGGATCATCTCCAATATTCCCGCCCTCCTGGAAGCTTAGCCAGGTATTGGCAGAAAGGCCGTCTGCTTCGGCTAGAATCTTCAAGGCCCTTTCTCCTTCGCTAAAGCTTCGGAGAATGGGTGAGCGTTTGAGTAAGTTAACGGAAGTGGAGACGGTATCAGCTTCTTCGATGGTAAGAGACCCACTCCCTCCATCTCCCTGGATAAAAAAGCCCTGGAAAGCGGCAATTTCTCCATCTGTGAGGTCTCCTGCCGTGCCATTCCAGGTCTGCCAGGTAGCATTAGCCTGATCATATATATACACAGTTTGGGAGAGGTTGGTTTTGGTTAACTCGTCCCAGTCGATGGGGAACAAGTAGGGGTTTCCAGCGAAGAAGAAATCGTTATCAGCGAGGGTGCTTATCGGGGTTACGCTTCCGGTATTACGTATTCCATCTCCTCCAAATTGGTTGGCTGAGATTCGTTTAGGGAAGCCAGTATCCCCTGATACATGAGGTCCATTGTCATCAGAGAACAGGTAAAAAAGGAAGCCATTCCCGGCGGACAACGAATCTGTAGCTTGATTTGTCAGAGCAGTCCAGGCCTGGGTATCCTCATCCAAGGTCCATGCATTATCATCTCCGGATGAGCCGTCAGAACCGGTGAAGCCCTGGGTCCAGAACTCGCCTAAGAGTTCATCGAAGACCGTGCCGCTATTGGGGGCGCTCAAGGTTCTGAATCCTTCGCTGCCAGTAACCTCTTGGGGAGTGTTATTAAAAAAAACATGGGCTTTACCAGTTGGGTTCTCATAGTAATATGCATAACCCTTTGCCCCAACGATCACATCGTCAATACCATCTCCATTGATATCTCCGGAAGCTACTGAGGAGCCTGAAAAGTCATATGCAGAACCATTCAACGCAAAACCATTAGCCCCGTCCAGATCGCTAAGTTCTATGCTACTGGTGGAAGTGTTATCGAAGCCAAACACTACATAAGTTTGCCCATCCTGTCTTGTTGTAAGATCTACATTCTGTGTTCCTATAATAAGGTCTGCTATTTCGTCCCCATTGATATCCCCCGATGCTACTGCTTGGCCTACTCGATCACCGACATTGATTCCGTTAAGGGTAAATCCATTGCTTCCATCCAAATCGCTAAGCTCAAACGAGGAACTAAATCCGTCGGTATCCCCAAACACCACATAGACTTCTCCGGAAAGATTTCCGTTTGGGTCAGCACGGTCTGCTCCAATGAGTATATCACTTATCCCATCGCCATTGATATCTCCTGACGCTACTGCCTTACCTGCCCGATCATCGGTTTTGATTCCATTAAGGGTAAATCCATTGCTTCCATCCAAATCGCTAAGCTCGAAAGAAGCGCTAAAGCCGGATGTGTCTCCAAAGACTACATAGACTTCCCCGGAAAAATTTCCGTTTGGATCACCAAATTCTACCCCGATAAGCACATCATCTACCCCATCGCCATTGATATCACCAGATGCTACCACATCACCTACCTGATCGTCAGTATTGATTCCATTAAGGGTGAATCCATTGCTTCCATCTAAGTCGCTGAGCTCAAAGGTAGCGCTGAAGCCGGAGGTATCCCCGAATACCACATAAACCTCCCCGGAATAATTTCCATTGGGATCAGCAGCTTTTGCTCCAATAATGAGGTCTGCTACCCCGTCTCCATTTATATCTCCAGGTGCCACAGCTGAACCCGCTCGATCGTCAGTATTAATTCCATTAAGGGTAAAGCCATTGGTGCCATCTAAGTCACTTAGCTCGAGAGAAGCACTAAAACCAGATGTATCCCCAAATACTACATAAACTTCTTCGGGATCATTGTAGTAGTTTGAAGTTCCTATGATTAGATCTTCAACACCATCTCCATTTATATCTCCTGCTGCTACTGCTGAACCAGCCCGGTCATAAGTATCGATTCCATTAAGGGTAAAGCCATTGGTGCCATCTAAGTCACTGAGCTCGAGAGAAGCACTAAAACCAGATGTATCCCCAAATACTACATAAACTTCTCCGGGATCATTGTAGTAGCCTGGAGCTCCTATGATTAGATCTTCAATCCCGTCTCCATTAATATCTCCAGAAGAAACCGACTGACCTGCAAAATCATAAGAATCAATACCTAAGAAGGTGCTCCCATTTATTCCCTCGAGTTCGGAGAGCTCTACAGATGTTTGCGCCATAACAGGGGAAGCCAATAACAATGGAGCGGCGACTAAGAAAGGAAGGGCAAGGCGCTTGCTGAGCAGGGCAAAAGCATTTTGGCTAATGCGTTTTATACAACCCCAAACCGGATGGTGATGAGCATCCATTCCGTCAATCCAGCAGGCCTCCACGCTGGTTACACGAGCGAGCCACCTGTACAGGCTTCGAACTTTTCGGTTTGATTGTACACCCTTATTCCCCGTATACAATTCTAAAACTACTTTTTCGAGTGTCTCTTTGTTTGCATCCATGTCCTGTCCTGAAAAGTTAACCGGAGCGAAGATGCTTCTCTCTCTTATTTGATCAATGTGCTGTAGTCTTCAGGTAGCCAAAGGAATAGCAGGATGAAAGGAGCTAAGAATATTCATTGAAGAATAAAGAAGTAAGAACATTGCTGATTCTTCTTACTTCTTAAATCCCTGTTCTTTATTCTTAGTTCTTCAGCTTACCTAAGATGATAGTACAGTATCCCGCCGCTTCTGGTACCAACCAGAAACTCATTGATACCATCTCCATCTATGTCCACAAACAGTGGGGCGCTTAGTGGAGAAGTGGCAACCGGGAATGGCATATCCGCTCGTACAAAGTTTGGAGTGGTTGCATCCCCATCATTTCTGAAATAGAAGATTCCCTCAATCTTACTGCCAATCATTAAATCCAAATCACCGTCTCCATCCATATCATTGAAGGCAGGAACACTTCGGTGTTTTGTTTCTATTCCCTGAAAGAAACCTTCTCTATAAGTAAAAGCTGGTTCTGTCCTGGTTCCGGTATTTTCATATAAGTACAAGTCTCCACCAGACGAACCCAGAACTAAATCGAAGTCTCCGTCGGCATCTATATCTACAGCTCTAGGAACCGCATTACTTCCGCGAGGAAGTTTAACCAATTCATTAACTGCTTTACCAAATTCAGAGCCTGTGTTAAGGAAAAAATCTACCCGTCCTTTCCAGTTACCAAGCAGGAGGTCGGTCAGCCCGTCACCGTTTAAGTCTGCCAGTTCCGGAGCGTAATGGTAGGCTCTGGGCAAATCCATGGTACCTACAAGGTGAAACTCAGGGTTTTTCATGTCACCTCGATTTTCAAATCGATATACCTTAGAGGTTTTCAAGTCGTTGGAATCAATTTTATTTGCAACCAACAAATCCATATCCCCATCCCCGTCAATATCTCCCACGGCAGGAATACTCTCATCCCCAACATCAATAGTTTGTAGAAACTGGCGGGTTACGAGGGTGAACTCTTTATCTTCCTGTTCATAAAAGTAAAAGTTCTCTGCGATAGTAAGATTGGCATTGAAAGCCCCACCAAGAACTCCAAGAAAAAGATCAGCATCTCCGTCATTCCCCCAATCTATGAGAGCAGGAGCATTATACCCACTTGTTGCAACGGGGTCATTAGGGGGGAATTTTTGGGGCTGGCGTGTGAAGTTTGGGCTGGTGCTGCTTCCTGTATTTTCCAGAAGAAGAACTCCTGGTTCAAAGAAATCTCCCCAAAAAATGTCCTCGTCTCCATCGGAGTCGATATCCATGAAGGTCATCGTATTTGCCCCATGCATAGAGCCAAACTCGTTAACGATTTCGATGTTCTGAAACCTTGAGGTAATAAGCTTAAATCTCGGCAAGCCGTTTTCATCATCACCAATGGATTCATATCTGGATACAGTGCCATCAAGACTTCCAATAAATAGATCTAAAAGTCCGTCGCTGTCAATATCCGTTACATTGGGAATGTTTTGTCGGTCAGAAAAAATCGGAGTTCCTTCAGCATCTTTTAACGAATCTGCGACAAGTACAAAGTTTGGGCGCTCAGCTGAACCTTCGTTGCGATAAAAACTGAGATAGCTAAATGGTTTTTCTGTGAGCAGGTCAAAATCACCATCCTGATCCATATCTATAAACCGGAACCACTCTCCAATTTTTAAATCCTGGTACTTATCGGTTCTAAATGTAAGAGGTGCTTCGGAATTAGGAGCTGTATTTTCGAAGAACATCAGCTCATCGGTGTGTTCCTGTACAAATAAATCAGCATCCCCATCGGCATCAATATCCAAAAACTGAGGACGGGGAGTATTCAGGCCACCCAAAAATGGATGATCCATTTTGTCTCCATTTCCATAATAAACCGGAAAAGGATCAATTAAACGGGTATAAACAGGCGTTTTATTTGCTGAATCGGATTGTTTTAATGCCGGACTACAAGCAATCGATAGAAGTAGTATAGTTGTACATAAGGAAACTCTTATGGATGTGGCAATGGGCATTGGCTTATCTACTTCCGATTCCCGTGGGGTTCATACCAACAGGAATTACCTTAACTATTTCAAGAGTTTCTGTATCAATTACGGTAACCATTCCGGGCTTAGCCATATCCATTTCACCATGATTTGAATGAGAGCCATGATCACCGTGTCCACCATGATCTTGCTTATCATCATCCATTCCGCCGCCCATATCCATCATCATTTTCATATTACTGTTGGTAACAAAAAGATATTTACCGTCACTACTTAAAACGGAACCATGTGGCTGAGCAATACCGTCACCTTCGATTACTTTTTCTATGGTCATATCGGTCATATTCATCACGGTAATGGAATTACCTTCTTTATTTCCGAAATAAAGACGCGTTCCATCTTCCGAATAAACCGGATGCCATGGCTGGGCATTTACATCAATGGTTTTAATCAGCTGTGGAGAAAGAGGTTCTTTGATATCAAAAACTAATAGCTTTCCAGTCATTTGTGCAGTCCCTACCAGAATAGTCTGGTCTGGAGAAATGGCGAAATTGACGAATACATGATTCATCCCTTCCATAGTAATTAATTCCTGTTCCTTAGTTTCGGTATCTATAGACAGAATTTGATTGGAAACAAGGCTGGCAACGAATACATGTTTATTATCCGAAGTAGTTGCGATCGCATGTGGACGAGTAAAGAATAAATCGATCTCTTCATTTAGTTCCATATCGCTTCGGGAAACAACGCCAAAACTCTGAGGTGGATTAACAGCGCTCATTGAGCGGCCTACAAATAAAACATCTTCGGTTGGATGAAGGGCAAGGAGACCAGGCACCTCCATTTCAGTTTGATCAACTAATTCATTCTCACGATTAAATTTTAATACCGTGTTCTCTCCAATGAGTGTTACATACCAGAAAGACCCATCTGGCTCAACGGCAGCATGGTGTGGCTTTGCATTTTCGGAAAACCCAAGCTCTTGCAGATCGATGGTAGTTTCCACTTCCAGGGTTTCCACATTAATGACTGCAATAGAAGCCGAATTCTGATTGCAGGCGTATACAAATTCCTGGCTAACAACTTGTCCGCTTCCCAAAAAAGTAAATAAAGCCAGGGTCAGGGCTAGCATGGATTTTTTAATGCGATTTAGTCTTATGGATATCATGACAGGTTGATAAGAGATGAACAGGAGTTGGTTATTAGTTAATGGTTATTGGTGAATCGCCTTTCCAATAACCATTATCAAATAACAGAAAATGGCAGTAACTCATACAAATTAAATTGCAGAGTTACTGCCATTAATCAATGATCTAAATATTAACGGTTGATTAATTCTGGTGTTGTTTCCAGAACAAATAACCCTTCAGTTCCACTGGTCATAATTACTACTCCACTTTTGAAGTATGGGTAGTTACTCCAGGTACCGCTGAAACCAGCTGCATCGTCAGTGAACGGGAAGGTATCGAAATAACCAACTCTTTGAGGATTAGCAGCATCACTAATATCGAATACCTGAAGTCCACTCACATAATTAGACTGATACATCAGATTGTCTTTGATATACAGGTTGTGATCTGAAGACGCGTTATCGTTTAGGAACTCAGCAAGAACTTGTGGATCATCTAAATCTTCAAGATCCCAGATGATAGTTCGTGTCTGTGAAACCGTTCCCATCAATTCGTCCAATTCATCATTCTGGTAGAAATACCTTTGATCTTCTGTAAACCAGCCCTGGTGAACGTATCCATAATCTGGATATGCACCAGTAGAAAGAGCAATTGGGTTTTCCTTATCAGTTACATCAGCAACACTAATAGCTGTTTCGTTAGCACCCACACAAATTTCTTTGCCATGGTGCTCCTCATCAGGACCATTATAAACAACGCACTGCGCATCGTGAGAATATCCCGTACCGCTACGTCCTGTTGAAGGGTCAGCAAAACAACCCGCGAACTCAGGGTTTTTAGGATCCTGAATATTTACCATGTGAAGGCCGCCGCCGCAAGTGGTTCCACCACCTCTTGCACCAACGATATAAGCGAATCCTGTTTCTTCGTTAATTACCACATTGTGTGCACTGTTTACGTTGTCGTAAACGAAGTCTTCTTCAAGCAACATCGGCTCACCATCATAGGCACGTAATTTTGTCAAGTCGACAACCTGCATTCCGTGTGGGCCAGCACCATCAGCAACGATGTACGCATGATCCTTATACACTTTGATATCACGCCATACATTTGCACGAGCACCTTCAGTCATAGGAAGGTTTGCAACATATACCGGATTTGAAGGATCACTAAGATCAACAAAAGAAGTTCCTTCTGAACGACCAACTAATGCATATTCTTTACCAGTTTCAGGATCTTCCCAACCCCAGATATCATTTAGCCTAACTCCACGATCTCCACCAACATCTCTTGTTGGAAGGAAAGAGATAAGGTTAACCTGCTCGCAACCGAAGATGCTAGCCGCTCCGGCATCGCAATCAACACGCCCTTCTGTAACAGGATCAAGCAGACCAATAGGTTCGCTGATTACCAAATTGGATGTCATCCAGCTTCCATCAGCATCAAGTTCCAAAATCGCAGCCTTTCCAGCCTGGTAATCGGCACCAATAAGACCAGTAACTACAACACCATTATCGGAAGCAAGTGAAGCACCTAAGAAGTCTCCTGGCTGCTGACCTGAACTTTCAATTTTTGTAGAGTTCGTCCAGTTTCCATCTTCATCCATAGGGAATCGATAGATAGTACCTGTTCCACTGTTTGCATTTACCGCACTAACTAATAATTCGTTGTCAGCAAAAGCGAGGGCATATCCGAAAGACATACGCATGTTTTGATCAAAAGCAGCTAATTGCCCATCAGCAACCCAGCCATCTTCTGTTTGGCTGTATAAAAACACTGTTCCAATTGCATTATTTCGGTAAGCACCGATTGCAATCATATCTCCTTTAATAGCAAGCTCGCTAGCAAACCGGCTTTCTTCGGTTAGCATGTCGTACTTAAGAGTGCTTGTAAGCGACCAGCTATCTTCTTCGTCCATTGAGTAAACATATGCTGCGCCACCATCCTGAGTAGGAGCACCAATTAAAAGGTTCATGCCATCTACATCAATAGTGCTACCGAATCGGGTTTCCGCAGTATCTGGATTCATGATGATGGTATCTTGCAGCCAGTCTCCATTATTCTCTTTGTAAACAACTACAGCTCCCGAACCAAAAGTAGGAATTCCCACAAAGGCATATCCATCACCCAGGGCCACGTCAGAACCTGCAGAGGTAATTGCAGAATCGGAAGCAACAGTAAACATGGCTAATTGAGACCAGGTGCCATTGTCTGCCTGTGAGAAGATATAAGCACCACCTTCTCCATCATTTCTGTTAGGAGCTCCTACCATTAACAGGTTTCCGTTTGCGGATAAAGATGAACCAAAGCGATCGCCGATATCGCCGTCTTCGGCTTTGATCATATTACCCTGGATCCAGTTATCACCATCTTTATTAAAGATGTACACAGCACCAGGAAAATGTACGTTATTAGGCTCCCCGATGAATACGTTTCCGTTTGATATTTCAACAGCTTGTCCAAACCCTTGCATCTGAGGCATGATGCCATCCGGCGTGGTTTGCGCAAAAGCAAATTGAGCAGTCAACACAAAAGAAAACGTATAGAATAAAATTGAAATGCGTTTCATGGATTGATTGTATTTATTAAAAATTTGTTGGCTAAAATATAGAACAGGCTAACCAACCCAAATTATACTAGTTCTTAGTGTAATAATTTTTAAAAGTTGAGAAGAAAATTAGGGCCTATTCCCATGTAACCCCGGATGATAGATTAAAAGCCTCCAGCCATTTCAACAAACACATCCATCGCCTCAGGATTTCGGCTGGCATCGCGGTTCATGTGTTTGGAGACATCCAGGCCCATCAGGGCTTTTTTGACAGGTACTTCCATTTTTTTACCACTTAAGGTATAAGGGATGCCATCTACAGGAATGATCTTGTCCGGAACGTGACGTGGGGAGCATTCTTCTCTTAGCCGTTGTTTTATTGTTCCAGATAATGCCTCCAAATTAGATCCCTGTTCAACTACTACAAACAAAGGCATGATATCAGAGCCGTCTTTTTTTTCCAGGTTTACAATTAGAGAATCTGCTAATCCGGGAATGCGATCAAGTACAGAGTAAATCTCGGCGGTACCAATTCGAATGCCCTTTCTGTTTAAGGTGGCATCTGATCGGCCAAAAATCTGGAGGCTTCCATCATCATCAAGCTGAATCCAGTCGCCATGGCACCATTTACCTGGAAAGGATTCGAAATAACTGCTGGTATATCGTGCATGATTATCATCTCCCCAGAAATAGATGGGCATAGAGGGCATGGGCTTATCAATGACCATTTCACCCAATGAATTGGTTACCTCAGCCCCGCTTTCATCAACACTATGCAGAGCACAACCCAGAGCTCTTCCCTGTATCCGCCCACGCTTTACAGGTTTGGAAGGAATTCCCCCTACAAAAGCGGTGCAAACGTCGGTGCCACCGCTCATGCTGCACAACCAAATATCTTTTTTAACCTGCTCATACACCCAATCAAAAGCTTCGGGAGGAAGTGGAGCTCCCGTAGAACCAATAGAACGTAGTGCTGAAAGACCAAAATCTTTACCTGGAGTGAGCTCTTTCTTCATACAGGCAATAAGAAATGGTGCGCTTGTGCCAAAATGATGAATGGGAAGTTCTGAACTAAGCTTCCATAAACTGTTCAGATCGGGAGATCCCGGGCTGCCATCATATAGAACCGGAACGGCCCCAGCCAGAAGCGAGGCCTGAAGAAAATTCCACATCATCCATCCTGTGGTGGTAAACCAGAAGAAATGTTCTCCGGGTCTTACATCATTATGGAAATGCATGTACTTCAGATGCTCAAGTAATACCCCGCCATGAGAATGAGTAATCGCTTTTGGTTTTCCGGTAGTTCCTGAGGAATAAAGCACCCAAATGGGATAGTTGAATTCTACAGGGACGAATGAAAGCTCATTTGATGGCGTAGCTATTATTTCTTTCCATAGTATTGACCCTGCTAGTTTGGCTTCTCCATTCAAAGTAGGAATCAAAACCACAGTTTCTATAGATGAAATAGCTTCAGAAATTTGCTGAGCTTCAGCAAGTCGGTCGACTCGCTTTCCGCCATACTGGTATCCATCACAAGTAAAAAAGAGCTTAGGTTCAATCTGCGAAAAGCGGTCAATAACCGTATTCACCCCAAAATCTGGTGAACAGCAGGACCAAATAGCACCCAAAGAATTTACCGCCAAAAAACAGATAATAGCTTCAGGGGTATTAGGTAAATAACCAGCTACACGATCCCCTGCTTTAATACCTTTTTCCCTTAAAAAAGCCTGTACCGAAGCAACGCTTGATTCAAGCTCTCTCCAGGAGATTTTTTGTTGAAGTCCCGATTCATTAGCGAATATTAGCGCCGGCCTCGAATCAGATTTATTCCTGAAAATATGTTCTGCATAGTTTAGCGTAGCCCCATTGAACCAACGGGCTCCAGGCATCTCTTGAGCATCAATTACAGAGGAATACTCGGAATGAGATTTGATCTCAAAGTATTTCCACAGGGATTCCCAAAAATCTTCGTAATGATCATTCGACCATTTCCAGAACTCTTCATAGTTGGCAAAAGAGAGGCTGTAGTTTTTTTCAATCCAGTGTTGATACCTGGTCAACCCGCTATTGGTGATGAACTCCTGGTTCGGTTGCCATAATATCCCGGATTGATCATTCATCCAGAGTGAATAAAAGGGTTAACGCTTTTTGAGTATTGCCAGCTTCAATTTCAATTTTAGCCAGGCGGTGTATTTCGTTCGTTAGCTCTTCGCCTTCAAATTTGGTGTAAGCTTTAGCAACAGTTTGAAAGGTTTTGGCTTCAGCTATACTATCCTTAGAAGGGAGTTGCTCAATGTTCCCTAGTCTTCCAAGGTTATTGGCAGTCAAAACCTCACTTTGCTGAACATGTTGAGGAAGCTGATCCACACCAATACCTTTTGTTTGAAGGGGCTTGGGAATCTCAAACAAGGAATCTCCGCTAGCCCGGGTGTACCAATTAGCCCCCATACGGCCAACTAAATCCAGCTTAGTATTATCAAGCTTGCCAGCTTCATTCAAAAAATCTGTGTTCAAATGAATTCGCTGAATTCGAGCCAGCACCAAATTTCCAGCCCCACCTTCAGTGCCTAGTTCGATCACCTGGTCAACGGTACACTCAAAGGAAACCGGGCTTTCTTTAACCCGGGGTGGTTGGATGGTTTCCGAAGGGACTTCCGTAAATCCAGCTTTCACAAACTCATTAACCCCTTTTTCATATTCTGTGCTTGAAAGTGACATCTGCTCCACCATTGGGTAATTCACAATATTGATACACACTTCAGGGACCTCTTTGATGTTCTCGTAAGTGTGCTTGGTGGTTCCATCTCGACCTCGACGAGAAGGCGAAAAAATCAGAATAGGAGGATTGTTCGAAAAAGCATTAAAAAAGCTATACGGACTTAGATTTACATTCCCATTCTTATCAACGGTGCTTGCAAAGCAAATAGGGCGAGGGCCAATTGCAGCGGTCAGGATTCCCTGTCGTTCCGGAATGCTTATATCATAGGGATCAAAAGACTTTACCGTACTCATTATTTGGCAGGCAATAGTTTAGATCGCACTTCTCCAAAACCTACACGAACTCCATTTTTCTCGGCAAAGCCTTTCATGATAACGGTATCGCCATCCTTAAGGAATTTACGCTCTTCGCCATTATCGAGGGTAACAGGCTTTGAGCCCGCCCAGGATAGTTCCAGCATAGAACCAAAGGAAGAAGGCTCCTGCCCCGAAATAGTCCCGGAAGCCATGATATCACCCACCGCAACATTACAGCCATTTACGGTATGATGTGCTAACTGCTGCGCCATATTCCAATACATGTACTTGAAATTAGAATTAGATACAGAAGTTGGGCTTTCAGCTCCTTCAGGATGAATTTGGACCTCAAGATCAATGTCGTAATTCTTTTGGCCTGAATATTCGAGATATGGCAATACTTTTGGATCCTGTTCAGGTCCGTTTACTCTGAAATGATCAAGTGCTTCTAACGGCACTACCCACGGAGAGATAGAAGAAGCAAAGTTTTTACCCAGAAAAGGTCCTAAAGGTACATATTCCCATTTTTGAATATCACGAGCTGACCAATCATTGAATAACACCATTCCGAAAATGTAGTCTTCTGCTCTATCGGTTGATATGGAATCACCAAGGCCAGAATCTTTTCCAATTACAAATCCCATTTCCAGCTCAAAATCCATGCGTTGAGATGGGCCATAAACCGGCGCACCTTCTGGCGGCTTGGTTTGGCCTTTGGGGCGATGAATATCCTTCCCCGATACTATAATAGAAGAAGCGCGGCCGTGGTATCCAACTGGCAAATGTTTCCAGTTTGGGAGCAGCGCGTTTTCCGGGTCCCGGAACATTTTCCCCACATTAGTGGCATGCTCGATGCTCGAATAAAAATCGGTATAGTCTCCAACTTTAACCGGAAGATGCATGGTGACTTCATCCATTGGGATAAATGGAAATGACTTGAATAAGGGAGAGGACTCATCACACAAATGTTCCCTTAGCGTAGCGCGGATGCCGTTAGTGACCTGTTTTCCCTGCGCTATGAAATCATTCAGGGAATCACTTACCAGGGTATCGTTGTCTACATCTAATGAGCGGAAGATTCTAAGCGAATTGGCCGCATTTAGATTTAGCACATAGTTTCCAACAGCTACACCAACTCGTTTTGTAAGGTCATTGGTTGAGAAGATTCCAAAAGGGAGATTATGAATCGAAAAATCTGAGTCTTCCGGGATTTCAATCCAGGGCTTAAGCGTTTCTGACATTCTTTTGTAACTAAATATTATTCTTCTAACCAGGATTGATAATAGACACCATCGTCAATATCGAGGGCGTTTTGAGTAACCATTAATGGTTTGAAGGTGTCTACCATCACTGCCCATTCCTTGGTTTCCTTTTTGCCAATACTCCCTTCGTAAGCTCCGGGATGTGGGCCGTGCGGTATTCCTGCGGGGTGCAATGAAATAAAACCTTGTTCCACGTGCTTCCTGCTCATGAAATCGCCATCCACATAATAAATCACTTCATCTGAATCGATATTGGAGTGATTATATGGAGCAGGTATAGATTGTGGATGATAATCATATAACCTTGGAACAAAAGAGCAAACCACAAAAGCAGAGGTTTCAAAGGTTTGGTGGACTGGAGGCGGTTGATGAACACGGCCCGTAATGGGTTCAAAGTTCTTGATGGAAAACCCATATGGGAAATTATATCCATCCCAGCCAATCACATCAAAAGGATGAGAAGCATAGGTTAGTTGATGAATCATATCTCCTTTTTTGATTTTCATCAAAAACTCACCGGTTTCATCGAAGGTTTCCAGCTCTGTAGGCAGGTTTAGGTCTCGCTCGCAGTAAGGAGAATGTTCAAGGTACTGCCCAAACCAGTTTCTATATCTTTTTGGAGAATAGATTGGAACCCTTGATTCGGTGATGAAGTGCCTGTTGTCTTCACTGTCGAACCGAATCTGATAGATCATTCCTCTCGGAATTAATAAGTAATCGCTAGGCTCAAACTCGATATTACCAATGAAGGTTCTCAGAGTACCGCTTCCCCTGTGAATGAAAATAAGCTCATCGGCATCGGTATTTTTATAGAAATACTCGGTCAATGATTGTTTTGGGGCCGCCAAATGAAGGGTTACATCACTATTGGTAAGAATAGCCTCCCTGCTTTCCAGGTAATCGTCTTTAGGAGCGATATCCAGGCCTTTCAACATCATGGATTTCATATTGTTTGGAATCGCAACTTTTGGAGCTACATCAACAGGGGCTGCTACTTCCTGAACCATAGTGGGTCGATGGATATGGTAGGAGAGGGTCGACATCCCATCAAAACCGATGGTACCAAAGAGTTGCTCATAGTACAGATTGCCATCAGGCTTCCTGAATTGAGTGTGCCTTTTTTGAGGGATTTTCCCGAGACGATGATAAATAGGCATGGCGGTAAAAAGTTGATTTGGCGTTGCTGAATGATAGACAATTCCAGCTTTTAACGCAGGTAAAAAAGTTGTTATGACAACTAATTTTTTGTGCAGATAGTTCTTCTTTCGATTGTCACTCTGAGCTCTATGAAAATTTTATGGCTCGTAAAAAATTGCGAAGGGTATCAAATACTGAAGAAGCAGATCGCTCGGGGTTTGATACTCTTCGCGGAATAATTTCTCCTTACGCTATTTGTAGGGCGCTCAGAGTGACACCTCATTCTTTGGGAACTTTGTCTTTCATACAAATCATATGGACCAGTTTTGGGATGACTAATAAATATCCTAGTTAGCCAGTAAATATTTATATTCTCGGAAATTTGATTGAAAATGAGCGATAAACCTCCCAAAAAGAAAAAACTAGGATCGATAAAAAGGGGCATCTCAGATATGTTCCGTACCAGCTATCGAACTCATATGGATTTGAGTGGTATAGCGGATAACAAATCCAATATTATGATCAGCATCAATGGGATTATTATTTCCATTGTTATCGCTTCTATTTCTCCAAAAATAGATTCCAACCCCTGGTTGTTAATTCCAACGGCACTGTTGTTAATGACCTCTCTGGGCTCTATGGTTTACGCAGTGTTATCTGCAAGGCCAAGGGTTAGTAAAGAGGTTGTTACCCTGGAAGATGTCCGCGCGAACAGAGCCAATATTCTTTTCTTTGGAAATTTCTATACGATGGAGCGGGAAGAGTATGTGGAAGGTCTGGAAGAATTAATGCAGGATAGTGAGAGGCTGTATGATAATATGGCCAGAGATGTGCACGGATTGGGTGTAGTACTAGCCAAGAAGTATAAACTGCTTAGGGTGTCCTACAACATATTCATGTTTGGGCTAATTCTTTCCGTACTAAGTTTTATCGTGGTTTTTGCTCTGGTTACGACCTAATTCTTTTCGTTTGCATAAGCCTCGGTTATCCGTTGATTCATCAATCTTCGGTAGTTAGTGAATTCATACTCACTTACCGTAAATGAGGATTTAAATTCTCCATCAAAACACTCAATAAGGAGTTTGTTAGGTCGTTCGGTTGGAGTAACGGTAACCCTGATATTACCTAGTTTGTAAGAGTCTATGGGCTCAGCCATGATGAAATTAAGTTCGTTTAGCAGTTCCAAAGATAGTATTTTTACCGGGTAAGAATTCTACAAGAGAAAGAATCTTCATGAAGAAAAAAACCATTATTACTGCCGTAATTACTGCCTTTATAGGAGTTTTTCTTTTTAATGCTTTAAAAAGTACTGCCCCTCAAGAAATTGATAATGCACCAGCGTGGAGAACTCTGGCTTTGGCACAAGAAGAAGCCAGAGAAACGGGTAAATTAATCCTGGTCGATGTGTACGAGGTAGGCTGTAAATATTGCCGGGCTATGGAACGGGAAGTATATCCTGATTCAACGGTTAGGGCAGTGCTTGACGCCGGCTACATTCCTGCCAAAGTGGATGGTAACTCGGAGGAACTTATAACCTTCAATGGCCAACAAATGATGTCCAGAGAGTGGGCTCAAGGCCAGGGGGTTTTTGTATTCCCCGGAACTTTGATTTTAGATGCTGAAGGAAATCAGATCAAACAGCGTACCGGTTTTATGAATGTGGATGAGCTTCGTCAATTCCTATACTAATGGGCGTTCAAAACGAGGCGATTTTATTAATCCACTGTGAGGATAAGCCGGGTATTATTGCCGCAGTTACCCAGTATATACTAGACCATAGAGGAAATATCCTTGATTTAGATCAGCACACCGATTCCGAAAATCGAAAGTTCTATATGCGGGTTTCCTGGGATTTGGATCAATTTGACCTTAAGAAGGAAGAGGTTCGATCGAGTTTTCAGGAAGAGATTAGTGAGCCATTTGATATGAAGTGGGAGCTGTATTTCGCTGACGCTATTCCTAGAATCGCTTTATTTGTTTCTAAACAGCAGCATTGCCTATTCGATGTGCTTTCCAGGTGGCAAACCAAAGAATGGAAAGTGGAAATACCCTTAATCATCAGCAACCATGAAGCCGCAAGGGAAACAGCTGAGAAGTTTGGTCTCGAGTTTCATTATCTCCCTGTTTCCAAAGAGAACAAGCAAGAACAGGAAGCAAAGCAATTAGAACTCCTTCAAAAGAATAAGATTGATTTGGTGGTGCTAGCCAGGTACATGCAAATTCTTTCGGGCAATTTTATTGATCAATTCAGGAACAGGATCATCAATATTCACCACTCGTTTCTTCCAGCGTTTCCCGGAGCTAAACCTTACCACTCAGCCTATGAGCGAGGTGTGAAAATCATCGGCGCAACCAGTCACTATGTGACTGAAGACCTGGACGAAGGCCCAATTATCGAGCAGGACATAGTTCATGTAACTCATAGGGATGATGTATCCAGCTTAGTAAGAAAAGGGCGTGACCTGGAAACGATTGTCCTTTCCAGAGCGGTTTGGAAACATATCGAAAGAAAGACATTGGTAACCGACAACCGAACTGTTATTTTCAACTAACTCTTATTTGTTATTTCGATCAAAAGGAGAAATCTAATGGTTGCAATCAATGCAAGATTTTAGATTTCTCACTCCACTCGAAATGACGATTCCATAAACTGCATTACTGCTATGAAAAAACTACTACTTCCACTTTTACTTTTAGGGCTTACCATAACACAAAGCCAGGCTCAGTACTCCTATGAAATATATGCTGAAGGCATTCAGACTCCCTGGGGTATGGATTGGCTGCCTAATGGGGATATGCTGGTCACAGATCGAGGAGGAGAACTTTATCTGGTTAAAGATGGAAAACTTCAGGATGAAACGATTGCAGGATTACCCGATGATATTTTAGCTGAACGTCAGGGCGGCTTACTGGATGTTAAGGTTCACCCAGACTATGCGGAAAATGGATGGATTTATTTGGCGTATTCATTTAGTGAAGGTGGAAATGCCAGTACAAAAGTGGTTCGAGCAAAACTAGATGGCAATGCACTTACAGATATGGAAACCGTTTATAAAGCAGATCCGAATTCAAATCGCGGTGTCCATTATGGAGGAAGGCTGGAGTTCGATAATGATGGGTACTTATTTTTCTCGATCGGAGATCGGGGTTATAGAGACGATTTACCCCAGGATTTATCAAAAGATGGAGGAAAGATTTATCGGTTAATGGATGATGGCAGTGTACCTTCTGACAACCCTTTTGTTGGGTCAGAAGATGACTCAATACCAGCAACCTATTCTTATGGGCACCGAAACCCACAAGGGATGGCAATGAATCCAGCAACAGGAATGATTTGGACACATGAACATGGCCCAAGGGGAGGAGATGAGCTGAACATCATCCACCCAGGAAAAAACTACGGCTGGCCAATTCTTAGCTATGGAATAAACTACAGCGGAACATCCTTTGCTGAAGGAACAGAGCGCGACGGGATGGAGCCTCCAATCAACTACTGGGTTCCCTCTATTGCTCCATCAGGGATGGCTTTTGTAACCAGTGATAACTACCCGGAATGGAAAGGGCACTTACTAGTCGGTTCACTAAAGTTTCTCAATGTTGAACTTCTCAAACTTGATGGAGACAAAGTAGTTGGAATAGAAAAAGTTTTAGAAGGAATTGGCCGCGTAAGAAGCGTTGAAGAAGGCCCGGATGGCAATATCTATATCGGTGTTGTTGGAAAAGGTGTTTTAAAAGTAGTAGCTGAATAACTCTAATCAGCTACTAACCCCTGCCTTGTAAAAACTTTTTTAGATCGTTTGATTTTGCACTAGGAAATATATCTTTGTTCTGTATACATAGATAATATATGTATATCGAATTTTAAAGTATTTCCTATGTTTTCAAAATCACTTGTAGCAGCATCCGCTAAACCACTCATACTCTGCATTCTCAAAAGAGAAAAAAGCTATGGCTATGCAATTACTCAAAAGGTAAAAGAACTTTCAGGTGGAGCCATGGAATGGTCGGATGGCATGCTTTACCCAATTTTGAAGAGGCTGGAAAAAGAGAGCCTAATACAATCAGAATGGGTTCTTTCAGAAGAAGGACGACATAGGAAATACTATTCAATAACCGAAAAGGGAATAAAAGAAATAGCCGTTGAAAGGGAGCAATGGTTTAGGGCGCATGCCACCATGGGCAAACTTTGGGGACTAAAACCAGAACTCAATATCTCCTAAGAGAGTGTTTATGAAATTTGATCTGGAAGCCAGAATTATAGAATGGAAAAAAAAGCTTGAGGCGAATCGAGTATTCGATGATGGAGATATAAAAGAGTATGAGGAGCACCTTAGAGATGAGATCAATTTTCTGGTTGAGAGCGGAATGGATAAAGAAGAGGCCTTTCGTAAATCGGTAAAGAATTTTGGAGAGCCCAAAAAATTAGCCCAGGAATTTAAAACTGTCGTACAAATCAAAAACCCGGTAAAAAGAAGATTACACTCAGCTGAATTATCCTTTTTAAGCCTGCTTCCAAACTATTTAAAATTGTCGGCGAGAAGCATGCTGAGGAATAAGTTCTACACTGCTATAAATGTAATCAGTGTGGCACTTGGACTTATAGTAAGCGTGGTTATTCTGCAGTACTATTTTTATGAGTCGAACCAGGACAGCTATTTCGAAGATTCTGACCGTGTATACCGAATTAACGCCGGAAGGGTAAATGATAGCGGAGAAAGAACACTTAAAACGGCAATAAACTTTCCGGCTTTAGCGGGGACTTTGCGCGAAGAAAGCGAGTCGGTGGAAGAGGTTGCTCAACTGGTTGGAAATGGCACCATATTTAGAAAGGGTGAAGCGGCATTTCAGGAAAACGGGATTTTCTATACTGACGCTTCTTCTGTTCTATCGGTCTTTTCAGTTGAGCTGATTTCAGGTTCTGCTGAGGATCTAAATGAACCCAATACCATATTTCTATCTGAGGAGTTGGCCGAAAAATATTTCGGTAATGAGAATGCAATAGGCCAAACGCTAGAAGTAATTGATGTTGTAGGAAATTGGGAGTTGTTTGAGGTAAAGGGAGTTTATAAAGAGTTTCCAGAGATTTCTCACATACAGCCGACCGCATTATTAAACAATACGGATATAGTTCGAAAGCTGGTGGATAGTGGAAGTTTTGGTCCTATTCCTTATGACGATATAGTCTGGAGATTGAGGAATAACTATACCTATGCGAAACTAAAACCGGAGAACAACGCCGATCTCCTGGAAGAAGAGCTTAACGCAATAATAGACAGGTATCGGGCAGGATTCGATGCCAGGCAGGGAATAAATACTATTCTATGGCATCAACCTATCTCATCCATCCATACCACACCCGAGATATTGAACGAGCCAAAGCAAGTGGCTGATACTCAGTCTCTGAGATTCATTTTCTGGATAGGAATTGCTGCTCTATTAATCGGATGGATTAACTACGTGAATCTGTCTACGGCACAATCAATTAAGAGAGCAAAAGAAGTGGGACTTCGAAAGGTAATGGGTTCCTCGAAATCTCAACTAATTATTCAATTTATCCTTGAATCCTTTCTGGTGAACCTTGTTGCAATAATTATATCGATAGGGTTATTGGCTATCGTAAGTCAGCGCTTTGAGGAATTAATTGGGCTAAATGTGTTTGATTACGTTTTGGAGTTCAAATTCTATTGGGGAATTTTCTTAATAGCGCTGTTCATTGGTGTCCTTTTTTCAGGATTCTACCCTGCCCTTTTGTTTTCCAGGTTTAAACCCATTTCAACCTTAAAAGGAGCATTTAAAAATTCCAAAAGCGGTATTGCATTAAGAAAGTCTTTGGTTCTGCTTCAGTTCTCACTATCGCTGTTTTTAATTATTTGTATCTACGTTGTATTTAATCAAATCCACTACATCAAGAATCTAGATAAGGGGTTGGATATTGAGAATACGTACGTGATTAATGCACCAACCTTTGTTGAAGGAAACTCACTATCAAGATTCGAAGTGTTTAAAAGGGATTTGGAGGCGCTACCCGGAATTAGCAGTGTTACAAATTCATCAATAATACCTGGAAACTCAGCTCTTCCATCCATGATGGCTGAAAAGCTTGTAAAAGAAGCTAATGAAGAACGGATAAGATTAAACTATGCTCGGGCAGATCACTCCTACTTCGATCATTACGAAATCACCCTTTCGGAAGGCAGATACTTTGAAGAAGAACGGGGGACAGATGCTCAAGCTGTTGTTGTAAATGAAAAAGCACTCGAGTTACTGGGATTCAGTAATGTTAGTGAAGCAGTGAATAAAAGAATAGTGACTAGTATTGGAGATACATTAGAAATAATCGGAGTCACAGAGAATTATGCTCAGCAAAGCATGCAAATGGAGTACATCCCTTTAATACTTCAGCTTCCTGTCGAGTCCGGGTATATCGCTGGAATGGGAGCGACATCACTTAAAATCGAATCAGGGAATCTTTCGGCTATTACTGAACAAATTGAAGGAGTATTTAACGCTCATTTCCCGGGAGATATTTTTAATGGCTTTTTCCTGGAAGACCAATTTAATCAAGCGTATGCCCTTGAAGATCGATTCCAGAGCATATTTGGTGGCTTTACAATAATCTCTATCCTGATAACAATTTTGGGGCTAATAGGCCTCTCTTCCTATATGATCAGGCAAAGGAAAAAAGAAATAGGGATAAGGAAAGTGCTGGGTTCCTCAGAGATACAGATAGTAAAATTGCTACTGAATGATTATTTCAAGCTTATCATTTTTTCGTGTGTAATAAGTATTCCGGTTGCAATATGGTGGTTCAGGGTTTGGCTGGAAAAGTTCCCCTTTAAATATGTGCCGGGGTTTTTAGCCTTTCTAATACCAATCACTATTCTCTTAGCGATCACAATTATATCCGTTAGTAAGCAATCGATACAGGCGGCAATTATAAATCCGGTGAACAGCTTAAAGGAGGAGTAACGACAATAGAGATTGCTTCGTCGACTACTGCAATATCAAACAGGAAGCTAGTGCCTCCTGGCAATGACATCAAAATTAAACCCCCAGGCTCCAGCCCTCGCGGTATTCTCTTTTCACGAACTGGTTGGCCGGTTCAAAGTTGGTAATGCGCATATTAGGCCCATCCCATCGAAGCTGGATTCCACGACCTGGATAACGATGTCGCTCTCGTCCTTCTTCATCGGTATATACTTCCCGGTAATCATGACTACGGATAGCCAGGTTCCCCATTAAAATACTTTCCGTAAGCGGTCCTGCAATATCGAAAGAAGAACTGAGCTTTGTATTTCCATATCCAGCGATACAGCCATTTACCCATTGCAGGTAATGACCTTCAGGAACTCTCTCAATGGTTTGAGGAACCACTGTTTGTTCGGTAAGCGAAGTAGGGAGTAGTCGAGGATCATAGCCGTATTCGCTACACATCATTTTCCCTTTGCTACCAACTAAAATAGCGCCGCTGTTTCCATCTCCCATTACCTCATTCGGCCCAAGTTCTTCGGGACGAGCAGGCTTAATACCACCGTCCATCCAGTGCAATGTCACGGGAGGTTTGCCATCTCTTTCCGGAAAACGGAGGATAATATGTGATGAAGGTGGGCAGCTTTCCGGGAAATAGCCTCTACGGAAAGCTCCGGTATATACACTTCCAACACTACATTCTACAGCTTCAGGATATCCCAATCCAAGTACAGTAAATGGGGCTTCCATCAAATGGCAGGCCATATCACCTAAAGCACCCGTTCCATAATCCCACCAGCCTCGCCAGTTAAATGGAACCAGATTGTCTACAAAATCCTTTTTAGGAGCCGTTCCTAACCAAAGGTCCCAATCCAAACCCGCTGGAATGGGGGCCTTATTTTCAGACCAGGGTACTCCTTGCGGCCATACCGGCCGGTTAGTCCAAACATAAACCGTGTCCACTTCTCCAATCACTCCCGCCTGGTACCAGTCGATGAGCTGTCGAACACCATCTCCGGAAGAGCCCTGATTTCCCATTTGAGTAACCACTTTATATTTCTCTGCAGCTTCAGTAAGCATTCGAGCTTCATAAATATCATGAGTCAATGGTTTTTGCACATACACATGCTTACCTAACTGCATAGCGGCCATTGCCTGTACAGCGTGCATATGATCCGGAGTAGAAACACTCACGGCATCAATATTTTCGTGCTCTTTATCCAGCATTTCCCGGTAGTCTTTGTAATAAGGGGCATCCGGGTAGTCTTCCCTTGCTCCCTGTGCCTGCCGGTCATCCACATCACACAGGTAAGCCACTTTAACCTGCTCATGCTGAGCAAATGCTCGGAGGTCGCCCCTTCCTTTTCCACCAGAACCAATACCCGCGACATACAAAGTATCGCTTGGGGCTACATAGCCTCTACCTCCAAGCACATGTCGGGGAATTATGGTAAATGCGGTGGCGGCTAGGCCGGTTTTTTTGATGAAGTCCTTTCGGCTGAGCGAGTTATCGGATGAAGAACGGTTCTTGTCTGACATAGTTGGTTGGCTTGGCTGCATTTGGTTGGATGGGAATTAACTCAAAAAGAAAGAGAATGACCAACGGAAATATTGGAACTAAGAATATTCAGTAAAGAGCTAAGAATGCAGAATGAAGGTACTCCTCAACTTCGTACCTCTTCATTCCTTGTTCAATATTCTTACTTCAAGGAGACGATTTCTTAACAAATCAGATGGCAACGAATTTCAGTGATACCTTTTCAATGTCAAAATACCCTGCAATTAGAATAGCAATATTATTAGGTCTTGGAATATCGATAGGAAGTGAACTGGAAGCTCCACTCTGGGTACTAATTACAGTTCTTTTTACAGCATTAATTGTTGGCGGCTGGTTAGATAAAAAGAATAGAAATTGGCTGAATGCAGATGTAACCAGGTTATCCACTGTGCTATTTTTGATATCGATTGCTCTATTTGGCTCGACAATCTTCCAATTCAACAAAGCAGATCAACTATCACAAGTAGAGAACTTGGTACAAGTATCAGCCTGGGAGCAGGTAGAACTAGAGGGAGTGGTTCAAAAGGAATGGGAAAATACTTCGGGAAAGCATAGAGCTGATATTAGCACAATTGGTATTGAAATAGATGACCACTGTTTTGAGGAAAACTTTAAGACACGTTTACTTCTCAATGAAGAATTAAACATGCAGCCCGGGGATACAATAAAATTCTCCGCAACGATTATTCCGGTTCAGGAAAAGAGAAACCCTTACCAATTTGATTATAGAGAATACCTTTCGGACCAGAAGATATACACACAAGTAAGGCTCGACAGTCTGCACTCATTATCAAGAAACAAAAATAAACTTAGCTGGAGTTGGTGGAGAGTTCAGGTTTTATCTCTTGTTGAAAACAATTTTGGCGTTGAGACAGCGCCTATAGCAAAGGCCCTGCTACTAGGTCATAAACAGGATATAGAAAGTACAACAAAGCAGGCCTTTGCAAGGGCAGGTCTATCTCACATAATGGCAGTATCCGGGCTTCATGTAGGATTTATAGTTGCTCCATTTTGGATAGTGATCCCTTTTTTCTGGTCCAGGAAAAATGGTAAAATTATAGGGACCATTATTCTTGTACTGGTGCTCTTCTGTTACGCGGGATTAACGGGCTTTTCAACATCTGTTCTTCGAGCATCAATTATGGCGGTACTACTTACGGCAGGGAAGTTGTTTAACAAGGTTCCAAACTCGATCAATCTCACTGGAGCTGCGGCTATTATAGTACTGACTATCGATCCAACCCAGCTTTTTGAAATTGGATTTCAACTCTCATTTAGTGCAGTGCTGGTAATACTGTTACTACTTCCGGTAATACAAAGGGGGTTACCTTATTGGCTTAGAATAAAATGGTACGCCGTTCCTTTAATGACCATTCTGGTTTCCTTTATTGTTCAAATAGGTCTATATCCACTCCAGGTCTATTACTTTGGAGAAGTCTCTCTAATAGGTCCTTTTGCTAACGCTCTTTTTGTGCCCTTGCTTGGTGTAGTGGTTCCGCTATCCTTGTGTTGTTTATTCATCTCATCGTTGTTCCCAATATTGGGGTTGTGGATTAATTTACCATCGGATGTATTTCTTCAATTAATGAGCAATTTTGTGGTGCTTACTTCAGATCTAAACTGGGTATGGATTGAAGCGGAATTACAATCTCTCCTACTCTTTCCACTCTGGGCATCTATCATCTTTTTTATCGCAAGCTGGAGGCTTTCTAACCTAAAATGGAAGTGGCTTATCGCTTCTCTATCAATTATCTGTGTTATTCAGGTCGAAGGAATTATTCAGGGTTCCAAACCGAAAGAATTAGTTGTTACTATTTTCGATGTAGGGCAAGGGGACGCTTGTCTAATAGAAACACCGAATGGTAAAGTTGTTCTGATTGATGCGGGAGCTTGGAGCCCAGGGTATAACAGTGGGAAATCCATAATACTTCCTCACCTTGAAACCAGAGGAGTAGAAAGGCTTGACGCAGTAATTTTGAGTCACCCGCACTCAGATCATATAGGAGGAATAATCTCTTTAATCGACATGATAGAAATCGGAGTTATTTATAACTCGGGGTATGAATATGATTCAAAGCTGTACCAAAATTATATCGAGAAGGCTGAAGAAAACGGCGTAAGGGTAGAATCAGTCGAAAGCGGAGATTACCTTGAAATAGATCCCTCTCTTTTGTTCCTGGTATTGGGTCCCGAGCCAACTAGTTTTGGTACTGATCCTAATGAACACTCTGTAGTTATAAACCTAATCTATGGACTAAGTGAATTTCTATTTACAGGAGATGCAAGCAAGGAACAAGAAGCAAGGCTGATGGATAATTATGGAGAACTGCTCGATACCGATTTTCTAAAAGTAGGGCATCATGGGAGTAGAACGAGCTCAAATGAAGGATTTCTTGAGTTCATTACTCCCGAAATAGCCGTTACTTCATTGGGTGAAAGAAATAGATTCGGACATCCTCATATCGAAGCGGTATCCAGACTGATGGAAACGGAGGGTGAGCTCTACTTCACCAGCCGTGATAAGGCTCTGGTGTTTACATCCGATGGTAAGAGCATTCGCAGGGTTGAATGGGATGAGTAATTATACTTTTGTCATTCTGAGGCTTCCGCCGAAGAATCTACATATATTCGAAATTCGTAGATTCTTCGCTTACGCTCAGAATGACTTAAGAAAAAAACATGCACGTATTAATCATCGCCGGCGGGGTACCACCCACCAAAAAACTGATCGAGCAGGAAATCGAACAGGCCGACCTTACTATTGGGGCTGACAGCGGAGGACACACCTTCCTGGGCTATGGCTTTACCCCAGATATCGTAATTGGCGATATGGACAGTTTTGTATACACCCGGCACAAAGGAGTAAATATCCTGGAAGATCAGGATCAGGAAACCAACGACCTGGAAAAAGCTTTGAGCTATGCCTTAAAACAAGGAGCTAACACCTGCGTGGTACTTGGAGCCCTGGGAAAGCGGATCGATCATGTAATGAAAAACTTCTCTGTACTTCAGCAATTCCAGCCCAGGTTCGATTCTATCCTTTTCCGCGATGACTACGGCGATACCTTTCTTGTTAGTTCACCCTATAAGCCCGACCTGCCAATAGGAACCATCATTTCCTTTTTCCCGGTAAGGAATCCGGTAGAAGAATTTACTTCTTCCGGGGTGCTTTACCCCTTAACCAACAGCATCCTGGAAATGGGAGGTCAGGACGGCACTTCCAATGAAATTACCGATGAGATGGTAACAGTCACCTTCAAAGAAGGTTTTTTGGGCGTATTTGTGGGTAACGGCTCCAAGATGAAGTAATCCATTTTTAGATTTCTCGCTCCGCTCGAAATGACAAGGCAGTTTATAGTCGAAATTAGAGCAGCAATTCTCTATTCTCTGACTCATTGAATTATTTATAACTGAACAACCATGCATCATTTACACCGCAAAAAACTATTCTCTTTATTCGATGACGATCAAAATGGGGTCGTGTTTATCCAGGGTGCAGAAAATATGTACCGCTATAAAACCGATTATGAATTTCCCTTCCGGCAGGAATCCAATTTTTGGTATTTAACCGGCGCTAACGAAGCAGACTGTGCGCTCATCCTGGATCTGAAAAAAGAGGAATACCACCTGTTTGTGCCTAAAAGAGATGCGCAATATGCAGTATGGCATGGCTATGTGAAATCCCGGGAGCAATACCTGGAAGAGTACAAACCCGATCACCTGCACTATCAAAACGAAGTGTTAAGTGTGCTTAGGAATTTGTCCCCGGATGTTATTTACTGCCTGAGCGACGAGCAGGCAGAATTTGTGGAAGATTTAGACAGGGGGTTAACCGTAGAAACGGATACCCTGGTTGATGCCCTCACCTATTGTCGGGTTCTAAAAACAGAGTGGGAAGTAGACCAAATGAAAGAGGCCTGTCGGGTAAATGATGAAGCCTACAAGGCTGTGATGAAAGCTATCAAGCCAGGAATGTATGAATATGAAATGAAAGCGGTGTTCAACAAAGTTCAACTCGAAAATGGATTGCTTCAGGACGCCTACAACGGGATCTTTGCTTCAGGTGTAAATGCATCCATCCTCCACTATGTTGAAAATAACAGCCAGATCAAAGACGGCGACTTATTCCTGATGGATGCCGGCTTTGAGTGCAACGGTTATGCCGCAGATTATACAAGGACCTTCCCGGCAAATGGGAAATTCACTGAAATTCAGGCAGGGATTTACCAGGCGGTACTTGATGCTCAAAACAAAGTGATTGAAGCCGTAAAGCCCGGCGCTAAAATGGAAGACCTGCACATGCTGGCTTCACGAACGATGATGGAAGGCCTCATTAAGCTGGATATTATTCGAGGCAGTATTGATGAGATTATGGAAGAGAATATCTTCGCACTTTTCTTCCCACATGGATTAGGTCATTTCCTCGGCCTGGACACCCATGATGTGGGAGGCTACCCAAAAGGAGTGGATCGGATTGACCGTCCGGGCATCCAGTTCCTTCGTGCTAGAAGGGAGCTCATGCCAGGAATGATCATCACTATTGAACCGGGTATTTACTTCGTGCCGGCCGTTTTAGAGCCCGCTATCGAAGATGCGGAAAAGGCCAAATACCTGAATGTAGAAAAGGTGAAAGAGCTGCTCAGCTTTGGTGGAGTTCGAATTGAGGATGATGTGCTCGTTACCGAAGATGGATATGAGAACTTGACTAATGTGCCAAAGGAAATTTCTGAGATAGAAGATCACATGCAAGATTAGAGCAATTCGAAAATCATATCGTATGTAGAATCATGTTTAACTGTTTTTGCATACCAGGTTCTATTTCCTTCGGTCTCTCTGAAAGAAAGGTATTTTACGTAACCGTTATTAAAACCAACTCGAAAAACTTTTTCTGTTCCATCTTTTAGTATAATTCTTATTAAGGCTTGATTTGTGTCATACTTAGGAAAGATGCCGTGATATTGAGGATAGTGACTTGCTTTGCCTATATAATTAGACAGTTTTTCCCAGTCGCTTTTTTCTAATTCTATGTTTCTATTAACATACTCGGTATCAATTTTTTTGAATTCCACTTTAACGAATGAAATGTGTTGATGACTTAAGTTGACAGTGTATGATTCCGCTTTAGAGTTTCTTTTTTCTTCTGATAACAAAGAGATGACTATGAGAATGACTAAGAAAGTTAATCCAATAGAATCTCGTTTTTTCCATCTCCCGGAATAGAAATCTTTCTCGTTCTGTCTCTTTTTAAAAAAGTAAATTTTATCCAGTAAACTTTTCATTTGATCAAAATAGTAATTCATTCTAACCTAGAAGACGAAATTATTTGGACGCAAAGCATGTATCTAACTGAAATATTTCCATATCTGTTTGCTGTTCTTCTTTGTTCAGTTATTGGCTGGTTCTACCTGGTTTATACTTTATTCAAAGTTCTCAGAGTTCGTCATCCAGAAAAATATTCAGCAATGGGAAGTCCGACTTTATTTCCAAAAGAACAACAAGACTTATCAGATTTAAAAATTCTTCCTCTATTTTTATTTAAAAGAGAATGGAGGGGATTGAATGATAGCAAGTTGGCTTTGTTGAGCTGGTTCATGATTTGCTATATCACACTTTATACTATTGGTTTCCTTTTCTTATTCGCTTTATTATTTATGGGTTATGCACCATGAAAAGATGTTTTAAAGGTGCATAGTTGGGCTTTAATTTCTCCCAAGTCGCTCAATGCAAGCCTATAGAAACATATCAACACTTCTACACGGGGTTTCTGCACTCGCTACTTAGTTTTACTTGGTGATACATTTTCAGAATCCTATAACATTTTAAGTATCGGATATGAAAACTGTATTCCAAAAGACGCCTTTCTAATAGTATTAAATCCTACTATCCCACCGATATTCTCTGTAAAGCTGTAACCAACATATCCCCCAATGCCTAGTATAGGTTCTCTATTTGTAATCAGGTAGTAACCACCCTCTTTGAATCTGCCATCTATATAGTTTGTATAATCATTGTCACTGCCAATAGATAACTCAGCATAGGTACTAACTCTATTTTTAAAATGATATCCATAAGTCAGGTCTATAGTGAAGAAGTATGTCCCTGATCCATTTTCTGTTCTTCCATAATTTGGTTTTTGTTCGGAAACTAATTCTCCTTTGGTATCTGAAAGCTCGCCGCTGAAACCTATATGAAACGAATCGCTATTTTTTTTATAGAATAAATCTAAGAAGAGAGACGAAGAAGTAGCACCTCCGAAAGTAATACCCAGGTCCTGAGCATTTAAAGATGGAGAAAGAATTAAAATTATCAGTAAGCATTTTTTCATTTTTCCCACATTAGATAAAAATTGACCTCCAAGATTCATTAAATTCTACAAATTTGAAATCCAAAATTTGTGCTTTACTAGTTAAGGAATGCCCACCTTTTTATTCCAGTTTTATTACGCATGGCAAAAAAGAGCATTATTAAGAAAGTCAATATGATAATAGCAGTAGTAATTGGGGTATTTATTATCCTGTTTCTTGGTATAGGTTGGTGGACGTCAGCACCGGGCTATTCCGGCCCAAAAACAGACCACTTTAATGGTTCCAAATTTCTGAATGGTGAAGGCTATGAGGAGAAAGGATTTGGCGACCTCTTTAAATGGATGACTAGCAGAAAGCCTGGCGAATGGACGGAGCTTAGTGAAGGGGATGTTGAGTATGGCCAAAAGCCAATGGACAGAATTTCGGATTCAACACAGGTTATTACTTTTATCAACCATTCTACCTTTCTTATCCAAACAGATGGACTAAATATTATCACGGATCCTGTTTACAGTAAACGCGTTTCTCCCTTCAGTTTTGCCGGTCCAAAGCGAATGCGACCTCCAGGGATAAAATTCGAAGATTTACCAGAAATCGATGTGGTTCTATTAAGTCACAATCATTATGACCACCTGGATATTTCGACGCTAAAAAGAATCAAAGAAGCCTTTAATCCGAGATTTATCACTCCGTTGGGAGTGGATTTATATCTCAACAAACAGGGGATTCAAAATACCATGTCGTTGGATTGGTGGCAGGGAACAGAGCTTTCCGATTCTGTGAAAGTGGATGCCGTTCAGGCCCAGCATTTTTCCAGCAGAGGCATGTTCGACCGTGATAAGACTTTATGGGCCGGATTTGTAATACAGTCACCAAATGGGAACATCTATTTTGCTGGTGACACTGGCTATAACACTTTTTTCAAAGAGATCGGAAATCGATATGGTCCTATAAAAACCTCCCTAATTCCAATAGGAGCGTATATTCCTCGATGGTTTATGGGCCCGGTACATATCGACCCTCAGCAAGCCATTCAAATCCATGAGGATGTAAACTCAGAATTCAGCATTGGAATGCATTTTGGGACATTTCCATTGGCCGATGACGGATATGATGATCCAATTAGAGAACTCAATGAGTCAGTTGGAGATATCCCATTTGTGATACCAAAAGAAGGTGAACGAATAATTAGAGAGTAGCCGATTTTACTATTTTGGCATTGAAGTTTTAGGCTGTAATCGTTTATTTAGGGGTTCGAGGGGAGATCTTATGCCTGTAACGCTTACCAAAAAACTTCTGTTCTTTTTTGGGATTCTGCTGATTCCACTGGTCGAGGCTTATGCATTTCAAGCTACTTTTACAGGCAAAATCGTAGACAAAACTACCGAAGAACCAGTTGCGGGCGCCAATATTTATTTTTCTGGAACAACTGTAGGCACAGCTTCCTTAACAGATGGTACATTCTTATTAGAAGCACCCATTAAAGGGAGATTTAACCTGATAGTCAGTTTTATTGGGTATAAAAAACTGGTAGTACCAATCATTATAGGCGAAAATCTTAGGGTTCATGAAGTCATTGAACTTGAGCCTGACATTCAGCAAATGGATGAAATTCAGGTTACCTCGGTAGATGATCGCAGGTGGAGAAGAGCGTACAAAGATTTCCAGGAGTTTTTCCTTGGTAAAGATGAGTTTGCTTATTTCTGTGAAATTAAAAATCCCTACTCCCTGAACTTCGAATGGAATCAGAAAGAGAAGTTGTACTCCGCTACTTCTAGTGAACCCCTCATTATTGAGAACAAAGCACTTGGTTATCAAATTACCGTCGAGATTGAGGAAGTGTCATTCAACCCAAGAACGAATGGCGGATATTATGTGATACTTCCTCGTTTTGAGGAACTGTCGGCTCCAGATAGTGTAACGCATAGAACATGGATGTATAATCGTGAGCAAACCTATCTAGGTTCCTCCAGGCATTTCTTCAAAAGCCTGGTTGATGGAGAGCTTAAGACATCCGGTTTTTCAGTTCTTCCTGGCGATTCATCTATTTTACAAGTTCAAGACAGAGACCTGATGGAACTATATTACCCACGCAATTGGCAGTTTCTGGAAAAAAACTACACCCCATTTATTGTAACCGAAAGAAGCTTTAAGGTTGGATACGATATTGAGTTTGATCGACGAGGAAAAGCAAAAAACAGAAGAAAATTTAGTACGGTAGATTTAAGAGGAATCTCTGATATAATACTGGTTGATCGATACGGAGAGGTCTACAACCCCGAGTTTATCCAGTTCTTTGGTAAATGGGAGGCAGATCGATTCGCCAAACATCTGCCTTTGGAATATGGACTTGCTTTGAGCTTCAACAACCAATAGCTGCTAGAAACAAAATAAGTGCTCAACAACCGCCATCAATTGGGTAATAGCTATGGTTATAGCCGAAACAAATAGATATATCAGGTATTCCTCTTTCATTGTTCTTAGTTGAACCAATAGTTCATTTTGAAAACGATACCCCGGTTTTTGATTCCAAAATTATCGGTGCCATAGTTATCGTTGAATACCAGGTAGATATCGCTCATTGGAGCATATCTCCACTGTAATCGACTGTTGATATTGAAGTTTTCGGCCTGGGTGTTGTATTGGAGAAAAGTGGTCCAATTCAGGTTATTCGAAAAACTGATCTCTGATTGAGGCCCAATCAAATGAAGTGTTGCTTCACCATAATTGTCTGGTAGTTCTACCCTGTTTCCGACATATCGTACTCCAAAATTCCCCCAGGGCTGTGTTCTGTAATTTAGCTCTCCACCAAATTGTAATCGCGTTCCGTTATAAAAGCCTCCATACGATGAGTTAACTCCTCCACTAACAACCCCTCTTGAATCAGTGAAATAGTCGAGGGCTATGGTGTTAAAGGTGTAGGTTTGAGCCGGTAGAAATTCATCACCGCCAATTAAATCTGTAGGAAATAATAAACGAACCTGGTTATTTCTGGCACTTAAGCTTATAAATCCATGGTTCAATGTGCTCAATTCATAGTTAATAGTGGATGTTCTGTCAATAAGCTCACCGTTGGTTTCCCAGCTCATGACTGTCCAGGCGCTAAATTCATGAGAATTGATCCAGTCAGATTCTGGTCTTATCACAAAACCAGCCCAGGGATTCAGGTATTTAAACCCTACTCTAAACAGACTGTCCCGTTCGGCATCATACTGGAACGACCGCATCGAAAAACCGAGATCGTTAATGTAATTGTCTCCTACCCTGTCGGTAGTTATGCCAAAGTACTTGTCTCCATCATTGTACATTAAGCTCGCACCAATAAAAGAGGCGTCGTCAAAATTATCTTGTGTCTGTGAGTAGTGGTATCGTGCATTTCCAGAAAGCCGGCCACTTTCAGAAGCATAGTGGAATTCAAGTCCCATGGTTCTATTAAAATCCTCATTAAATGAGCCACTTCCATCGAAGGCCGAGCGGTTTGTGAACAGACCTTTGATACTGCTTCTTCCAAATACATTTTGTTGGAAAGCACCTACCGTATAATTATTAGCTGAAATGTCATCTATCCCTCTGGTCTGAACATTTAGGGCGCCTACTCTGAGGTTGTCGGTCACATTTCCGGTAACGCGGCCTCCAAAAAGAATGGGAACAAGATTCCCATCGCTAATCCCAATCTGACGAGAGAAGAAAGGCCTTACACCCCAGGTTCCAAAACTTGAAAACAGGTCACTGTTTTCGAGAAAAAAGACTCTCCTTTCCGGGAAAAAGATACTGAACCTGGAAAGGTTGGTAACCTGTTGGTCCACATCTACCGTTGAGAAATCCGGGTTAACAGTTAAATCCATCTTCAAAGAAGATCCCAAAGGTATTTTGGCGTCTAACCCAATATCTGCATCTCCGTTGTAAGAAGATGACTCCTCAAAATCACGATCGATAGAAGAAAGAACATAGGGCTGAACATTTATTCGTTGCCGGCGCTTCTCAAGGGGCTGTTGCAATTTAAGCGTTCCCAAATAACCTAAATCGATTCCCGGGAAACCTTGAGGTACATGACTCCAGGTGGAATATTCATTTCGAAGCATATCATTTCGAACAAAGTTAATACCCCACTCATCGCTTTCAGGATCAAAATTGATGGACTTGAATGGAATAGCTAACTCAGCCACCCAATAATCATCATGTACTTTTACAGAGCTCGTCCAGGTATTATTCCAGTTAAAATCGGGTCGGGTTCTGGAATTTTGGATACTAACAACTCCATCGACTTCAGCGCCTGCCGCATTCACCCCAAAAATAAAGCCGGTTGTTTTTTGATTATATGGATCCAGAACCACAGTAAACGCATCGCTGTCCCAGTGATAGGATGGGTTATCTCTTTTTAGCGATTTTATGACAAGGTCTTCTTTTTTTTGATAGTTGATAGCACCGATATAAAGGTACTCATCATCATAAAGAATCCAGGCTTTGGTTTGCCCAATAGCATAACCTTCATCTTTGGGCCATTTGTTCAGGAAATCGGAGGTGATAACGGCATCCCTCCAGGCTTCTTCGTCAAGGTTTCCATCAATTGAAATCACGATGGGTGATTTTTGAGCTTCTAAGACGAATTCTTCAATAACGGGTTGTTCCTGCGAATAGGAATTCTGTATTGCAAATAGGAGAATAAAAACGGTGACTAAGCGCTTCATGGGATCTTTTTTGGTTCCGAATTTCGGGCATAGATAAAAATCTCTGCCTTTTATATTGGGGCTCAACGGTATACGGCTGCTATTAAGCCCTAAAGTGCATTGGCAGGAAGGATGAAGTCATTGGCGGGTTGAATCGCTTCCTTCGCAGACTCTGTATTGTAGAGTGCAGAATTATTAAAGTTTTGATTCACATCCTTTTACAAGGTTGCGTACTTTATCCCGTTCTATGGAAGGTTTTCTAAAGAAATATCAGTCTACTGGTGCAAGAGTAATGTGGCATATACTCTTTTGGATTTCCATAATCGCTACTTACACGGTTATTTATGGAAATTTTGAGGATAGCTATGACAAGGAATTCTTTTGGGCAATGGCCTATCTGCCCTTAAAAATGATGGCGACCTATTTCACACTCTATTTTGTAATACCAAGGTATTTTTTACAGAAGAAATATATTGCCGCAACCATACTTACCACCCTGGCGATACTTGTTGCTGCATTCATACAGCGTTTCTTAGACTACTATGTATTCTATCCTATATACAATTATGAGTGGTTATCTGGTGGAGCCTGGAATGTGGCTAAAAGTTTAAAAACCACTCTGTCGATTTATCCGGTTGTTGCACTCGCTGCATTCATAAAAATTACCAAGTATTTCTACAGCGAAGAGAGTAAATCACAAGAACTTCGACAGGAGAAGCTGCAGGCAGAATTGAATTTTTTGAAGGGTCAAATTCATCCACACTTTCTATTCAACACTCTGAATAATTTGTATGCACTTACTTTAAAGAAATCAGAATCCTCACCTGAAGTTGTGTTAAAGCTTTCAGAATTACTCAGCTTTATGCTGTATGAATGTAATTCGCGAACAGTCTCTTTGAGTAAAGAAATTAAACTAATCGAGAATTACATCGCACTTGAGAAAATCAGATATGATGACCGATTAACTGTCAGTTACGAAACGGAAGGAAATGTTTCTCAAAGTGAAATCCCCCCGATGCTTCTACTTCCTTTTGTAGAAAATGCATTCAAGCATGGCACTAGTGATTCCATTGATGAGGTGTGGGTAGAAATTAAAGTAGCCATTCGAAACCAAACCCTTTCTTTGTCCGTGAGAAACAGCAATGGTCATGATGACCAGAAAGAAGAATTTGAATACCAGAAAGGAATAGGGCTAACAAATGTGAGACGTCGTCTGGAGCTGCTTTATAATGGGAATTATAAACTCGATACAGAAGACAACAGCGACACCTATTCTGTGCTTCTGGAAATTGAACTGGATAAACTATTAAATACTGAGGAAGTGTGAGCCTGACCTGTTTTATCATAGATGATGAGCCACTAGCGATTGAAGTAATCGAGTCTCATATTTCAAAGATTGACGGTCTTGAAGTGTTAGCTACCTTTCAAAATGCAGTAAAAGCCTTTCAGGCCCTTCGTGATAGTTCCGTAGACGTTCTGTTTTTGGACATACAAATGCCCCGGCTAACCGGACTTGAGTTTCTTCGATCGCTTAAGAACCCACCAAAGGTCATTTTCACAACAGCTTATAGAGAATATGCCCTGGAAGGCTTTGAGCTAGATGTAGTTGATTATCTACTGAAACCAATCTCTTTTGAGCGCTTTCTAAAAGCAGTAAACAAAGTATTTGATTCAGCACCACCAAGATCTGCTGTTCCTTTCCCTGCTGTAGAGTTTCATAAAGAGCAGCAATATGTATTTGTTCCTTCTGAAAAGAAGAATGTGAAAATCTGCCTTGGTGATATGCTATTTATAGAAAGCAAAAGGGATTTCATTCTCATCAAGACGCTACAAAAAGAGGTGAATACCTACCAAACCATTAGCTATATGGAAGAGCGCTTACCAGGAGATGAATTTGTTCGTGTTCACCGGTCTTTCATTGTCAACCTGAAAAAAATAGAGAGCTGGAATCAAAACGAAATAGAGGTCGCGGGAGTAACCATTCCAATAGGAAGAACCTATAAGCGAGAGGCTTTGAAGAAGCTCGAGGAGCAGACGAAGGTCTTATAGCAAAGAATATTCAATAAAGAAGTAAGAATATAGAATTAAGTCCGTAATTCACTTCTTCCCTCTTCATTCCTTGTTGAATATTCTTACCTGAAAAAGAATTAGTCCTCTCCAATTCTCCCCATCATTTTGTACATTCCCTGAGTTAGCAAAACGAGCTATTGAATGTCAGAACACTACCGCGCTCTTACCAGAAAATATCGGCCAAATAGTTTTGAGGATATTGTTTCTCAGGATCATGTAAGCAGCACATTACTTAACGCAATAAAGCAAAATCGCCTTTCTCATGCGTACATGTTCTGTGGCCCTAGAGGAGTGGGTAAAACGACCATGGCAAGAGTGCTGGCCAGGGTAATCAACGAAATAGATACGAATATTGATGGTGAAGCGCTGAATCAGACGCTCAACATCATTGAGATGGATGCTGCTTCAAACAATAAAGTAGAAGATGTTCATCACTTAAGGGAAAGTGTCAGAATTCCACCTCAAAATGGGCGCTATAAAGTGTATATCGTGGATGAGGTACACATGCTTTCCAAAGCGGCATTTAATGCGCTTCTAAAAACTCTTGAAGAACCCCCTGAGCACGCTATTTTTATCTTTGCTACTACAGAGCCTCATAAAGTACTTCCTACTATACTATCAAGGGTTCAGCGATTTGATTTCAAGCGAATAGCAGTTCAGGAGATTGTAGAAAGGCTGCGAAAAATTTCAGTGGACGAGCAAATAGCCATTGATGAAGAATCGCTCCATGTGATTGCTAAAAAAGCGGATGGAGCGTTGAGGGACGCCCTTGGGTTAATGGATCAGGCGATTGCATTCTGCGGGAGTACGATAACGCACAACGAATTGCTACAGGCTCTGAATGTAGTGGGTACAGATCGACTATTCGAATTCATGGAGTGTGTAAAAAATCACGATGCGAATGCGGGACTTGATCTGATCAACACCTTGCTTCAAGAAGGTTATGATATACAGGAGTTTTTAATTGGACTTACTGAACACCTTCGAAACTTGTACATCGCTCACCATAGCCCCCAACTATACCTGGTTGAGGCTTCAGAGGAAACCAGGAAGAAGTATCAGTCTACGGCGCCTGGTTTTTCAAGAGATGATCTAATGCGCATGATGCATATTGTAAGTGAAGCTCAAATCAAATTGAAAGATGCCAGCCAGCCCCGAGTTCAGTTCGAAATTACCCTACTGAAGCTTATTCATATGGAGCGGACGGAAAGCTTCAAGCAGTTACTAGCTGATCTGGAAGAGGTAAAAAAAAAGTTTAAAAACAGGGTAACAGCAAACCCATCCCAGGAAAAAGTTCTTGTTGATGAACCCGGCATATCTACCTCACCGATTTCTGAAGAAGCTCCAATTGCCAATGATCAGGTAAAGGAGGAAGTAAAGTATGAGCCCAAAGCTGAAACGCTTGAACCCACCCCTGTATTAGATGACTTTGATCTAGGTCAGCCCGCATTGGTAACTGAGGTAACTCAAAAAGCAAAGGTGCTTCATTTCAAAAACGGTAACGGAAGTATTGAAAGGCACAAAGAAGAACACACTCCTGAAATACCAACTCCAGTTACTAAATTAACTATTGAACGAGTAAAAGAAGTGTGGGATCCTTTCCTGAGTTCTCTGGAAAACAATGTGTCTAAAATTTTGGAGCTTCAGGTACAACGAGTCATTCCTTCTTCCTTATCAGGTAATGAGTTGGTTATTGAATGTGATAATGCTCTGGCTAAGAAAATGATGGATGAGCAAGCCCATGAACTTTGTGTGAAACTAAAAGAACATGTTGGAACTATGTTGCGTTTTAAAACGGTAGTTAAAAAGAACGAAGCGCAACAAACGGCGTCATTAAGTAATTACGATCGATTTAAAGAAATACAGCAAAAAGACCCTATGGTTCGCGAATTGGTTGAGCGACTTGGGGCAGAACTTGAATTCTAAGGAATAGTAATATGGCAGATTTTAATATGGCCGACATGTTCGGCAAAATCCAGGAAATGCAGGCTAAAGTGCAGGAAACACAAGCTAAGCTCGGAGAGGTTATAGTTGAAGGTGAAGCAGGTGGTGGCATGGTAAAAGTAAAAGCAAATGGATTGCGTCAGGTTCTTTCTATTCAGCTTGATCAGGATGTGATTGATCCAAGCGATAAAGAAATCCTGGAAGATCTAGTAGTAGCAGGAGTCAACAAAGCATTGGAAAAGGCAGATGAAGCCGCAAAAGCTCAGATGCAGGAGGCATATAAGGGCATGATTCCAGGTGGCGGATTGCCAGGTATGGACCTATCTAAATTTGGACTCTGAAATTTTAAATTAAGAATTAGGAATTATGAATTGAGCACCCTAATTCATAATTCCTAATTTCAAATTCCTAATTCATTTGCAGCTTACATCAGAATATTTAGAACGGGCTATTGAGCAGCTTTCCAAGCTTCCGGGTACAGGGCGAAAATCGGCGCAGCGGATAGCAATTCATCTCCTGAAGCAAAACGACGAGTACGCTTTCAAGCTTGCCAATGCTATCGTTGATTTAAAGAATAAGGTTACTCGTTGTTCAACCTGCGGCAATGTTAGCGATTCTGATCCATGCAAGATTTGCGAGAACCCAAAAAGGGAAAATGGTCAGATTTGTGTGGTTGAAGAGTTTAATGATGTGTACATCATCGAAAAAACAAATGAATTTAGAGGGCGCTATCATGTGCTTGGAGGAGTAATTTCTCCTATGGATAATATTGGTCCTGACCAGCTCCGAATACAAGAGTTACTGAAGCGAGTAGGAGGAGAGGAGCAAATTACCGAAGTGATATTGGCACTAAACCCTGATGCAGAAGGAGAAGCAACTTCTTATTACATCAATAAATTGCTACTTCCTTATGAAGTGAAGGTAACTCGAATTGCTTATGGAATACCAATGGGCACAGAACTCGAGTTCATTGACGAAGCCACACTAAGTCGCGCTTTTACCAGCAGAAGTTCATTTTAACCGCAGAGTACGCAAAGGATCGCAGAGACTGTATGACTGAGAATGAAATTTCAGGAATTATATTGGACTCATCAATTAAAGTTCATAAAGAACTTGGGCCGGGGTTATTGGAATCATCATACCAATCATGTTTGTCTTTTGAACTGGAAAAAAGGGGATTGTTTGTAGAAACTGAAAAAACAATGCCCTTAATTTATGATGGACTAAAAATGGATATAGGCTATAGAATCGATATGATGATAGAGAATAAAGTCATTGTTGAGATTAAATCTGTTTCAGAATTAACCGATCTCCATATGGCACAAGTTTTAACATATTTGAAACTATCAGGCTGTAAATTAGCTTTGCTAATAAATTTCAACGTTACTCTTTTAAAAGAAGGATTTAGGAGAGTAGTAAATAAACTATAACTCTGCGGAGCACAGCGCTCTTTGCGGTAATAAGTAAGCAATGAAAAAAATAACCCTGTTCTTCTTAACTATTTTCTTAATTCATGCTACATCCTATGCTCAACTAAGAGATTACTGGCAACAGGAAGTGGACTATACCATGCAAATAGATGTAGACACTGAGAAACATCAACTCAAAGGGTCTCAAACGCTGGTATACACCAACAACTCTCCTGATGAATTAACTAAGGTATACTACCACCTGTACTTCAATGCTTTCCAGCCTGGAAGTATGATGGACGTAAGGTCTCGAACAATAGCCGATCCCGATGGTCGGGTTCGGGATAGAATCTATAATCTTCCGGATGATGAAATTGGATACCACAATATTCTTTCATTAACTCAAGATGGCAGAGCGGTAGAGTTTGAAGTTGACGGGACTATTTTGGTTGTGGAACTACATACCCCAATTGCTCCCGGAACTTCAGTTACTTTTCAAATGGAGTTTGAAAGCCAGGTGCCTCGCCAGGTACGTCGCTCTGGTTGGATGAATGCTGAAGGTGTAGAGTTTTCAATGAGCCAGTGGTATCCAAAAATGGCAGCTTATGACGTTAGGGGATGGCACCCAAATCCATATATCGGTAGAGAGTTTCACGGTACGTTTGGTGACTTTGATGTTAGAATTACGATCGATAACGATTATGTAATTGGAGGGTCGGGAATACTTCAAAACCCAAATGAAATCGGCCATGGGTATGAAGATGAAGGAGTAACCGTAAGATACGATTCTGACAAAATCACCTATCATTTTGTGGCTGAAGATGTGTTGGATTTCTTCTGGGGAGCAGACCCAGATTTTGTACATACTCAGGCTCAGGTTCCAAACGGACCAAAGCTGCATTTTTTCTATCAGCAGCCAGTAATTGATGTGGAAGCTTCTGAAGAGGAAAACGCACAGTACAAGAAAAACTGGGAAGAGCTTCCTGAATTAACAGTCAAGGCTTTTGAATATGCCAACAAGCATTTTGGCAAATATCCATATCCGCAATTTTCTACGGTACAAGGTGGAGACGGTGGTATGGAATACCCAATGGGGACTCTCATTACAGGTGGTAGAAATCTTGGCAGTTTAGTTGGAGTAACTGTCCATGAGATGTATCACAGCTGGTATCAAAACGTGTTAGCCACAAATGAAGCCTTATATGCCTGGATGGATGAGGGATTCACTGTATTCGCTTCTTCAGAAACGATGGCTCATTTATTTGATCGAGAAGGAAACCCGCACGCGAACTCTTACAGAAGCTATAGGTTTCTGGCTACTTCTGGCAACGAAGAGCCGCTTACAACACACGCCGATCACTTTAATATCAACCAGGCGTATGGGATAGCGTCCTACTCTAAAGGATCGGTGTTCCTAAACCAGTTAAGTTATATCATCGGTGAAGAAGCTTTTAGAAAAGGAATGTTGACGTACCACGATCAATGGCAGCTCAAAAACCCGACAGACTTAGACTTCATTAGGGTAATGGAAAAAGAGTCAGGTATGATTCTGGACTGGTATTATGAGTATTTCGTTCAAACTACCAAGACAGTGGACTATGAGATTACATCTGTTACTGGTGATGAAACCAATACTAAAGTAGAGCTTACCAGGAAAGGTTTGATGCCTATGCCTATGGATGTTATGGTTGAGTATAATGATGGTACTTCAGAGCTATTTTATATACCTCTTCGACTTATGCGTGGTGAAAAACCGTTGGAGGATGAAATGGAAAGGACCACGCTTGAGGATTGGACCTGGGTTACCCCGACGTATTCTTTTGAAATACCTACATCGAACTTCAATATTAAGCGAATTGTATTAGATCCTTCTGAACGACTTGCAGATGTTGATCTTAGCAACAATTCTTTTGAACGTGACGACTCTGAGGAATAAAAACTAATTACAAAAAGCCGGAGAAAACCTCCGGCTTTCTTATTTAACGCAGCCTAACCAACTATGTCTAATAAAGACTATGCAGCTCTTTCTATAGAGGCACATAAGAAAGCAAAGGGTAAAATATCCGTAGAATCTAAACTTCCCTTAGAAACAAAAGATGATTTAAGCATAGCATACACTCCCGGGGTAGCCAGGCCATGTATAGAAATAGCTGAAGATGTTGAAAAGGCCTACGATTATACTGCAAAAGGAAATTTGGTCGCCGTTGTGAGCGATGGATCAGCAGTACTTGGCCTGGGAAATATTGGTCCCGAAGCAGCACTCCCGGTAATGGAAGGGAAGGCTGTACTATTCAAAAAGTTCGCTAATGTAGATGCAGTTCCCATTGTATTAGATACGCAGGATACCGAAGAGATCATTACAGCGGTAAAAAGAATCTCCCCTACCTTTGGTGGGATAAACCTGGAGGATATCTCCGCACCTCGCTGCTTTGAGATTGAAGATCGGTTAAAGAAAGAGCTGTCTATTCCTGTCTTTCATGATGATCAGCATGGAACAGCAATCGTAACGGTTGCAGGGATGATTAATGCATGCAGGCTAACCAATCGAAATATGAAGGATTTAACAGTAGTAATTAATGGAGCTGGTGCTGCAGGTGTTGCCATTGTAAAGTTATTGTTCAAAGCCGGCGTGGATGAAGTAATAATGTGTGATAGCAAAGGGATTATTCATGATGGTCGTACAGACCTCAATCCAGTAAAGATGGAGATGAGCAAATTGACAAATCATAATAACAGAACCGGAAGCCTTAAAGAAGCTGTTGTTGATGCAGATGTATTTATTGGGGTTTCTGCTCCAGGTGTGTTAACCCAGGAAATGGTCAAAACAATGGCTCCTGATCCAATTATTTTTGCCATGGCGAACCCGATTCCTGAAATTATGCCTGATGAGGCGAAGCAGGCTGGAGCCCATATTGTTGCTACTGGCCGGTCAGACTTTCCTAACCAAATTAATAATGTGCTGGCCTTTCCCGGATTGTTTAGAGGGGCGCTTGATGCCAGAATTAGTCGCCTTTCCACGGAAATGTTTCTCAAGGTTGCTGAAGCAATTGCAGATTCTGTAGATGACCTTTCTGAGGATATGATAATTCCTAGTCCGTTTGATGAACGAGTTCCTGAACGAGTAGCGGAAGCGGTAAGGAACTTTGCCGATTAGAATAAGCTAGTCTGTTCCCGGTCTTTTTTCTGGGCCTGCTCTATTCTGGGTTCTTCTGGGATGGGAGCATCACTAAGCATTTCGGGCATAAAACGTTTTTCATAAATGCGACGAGATATACCATGCAAGGCTTTTTCTCCTCTTGGAGTGATGCTTAAGAAGCCTTCATCATCCTCATGAAGGAATCCAAAAGTACGTAAGTCATTCACAATCAGGTAGGCGAGTTTGTCTGTGATCCGTGAACTTTTTTCTATGTATTCTCGATGAGGCGGCTCATCTTCACTAATAAAGACATTTCCCAGGATAACAAGTTCAACATCGGTTAACGGGAAGCCCTCACTTCCTTTGGTTAACAATTCGTCCCAGATTCTCTGAGAGTAAAATTGTCCAAACCACCATTTTCCTTCTTTCATCAACTCCTGGGATATGGAGCATGAAATATATTCCCCTGCGGGTGATTTTCTTGGTTCCCCCCTGCTACGATACATATTGACCATCGTGGCCAGGTCCAGCATGTCTATATTGGGTGGGTATCGGAAATGAAAGTCTGTACGCTTTTGCATAGGGCCTACTTATTCAGTCAGCCTTAAAATACTTTTCAAAACCCGACCAAGCAACCTTAGCCTTTAGCTGCAATCAGATCTATCGCATCTCCAAGGGTGAACTTTTCAGGATCAGTATCTTTTGGCAGCCCAATATTCTTTTTTCCGTGTTTGATATAAGGGCCATATCGCCCATCCATCACCTTAATTGGGAGCTCAGTATCAGGATGTTTACCAAGATCTTTAAGTTCAGAGCTTTTTCGTGGAGCAGTCTTTTGATTAAGAAGTTCGATAGCTTCATCTAACTGGATTTCAAGGACATTTCCGGTTTTTGGAATGGATTTAAACTTTCCATCATGAACAACAAAAGGCCCAAATCGTCCTACTCCAGCTTTTACTACTTTGCCATCCGATGGGTGTTCGCCTAACGTTCGTGGAAGCTGAAGCAGCTTAATAGCTGTTTCAAAATCCATACTCTCAGGAGTCATTCCTTTTAATAAGGAAACTCGCTTTGGCTTTTTATTCTCTTCAGTAACCTCACCAAGTTGTACATAGGGACCATATCTTCCTGAAAGGAGAAATACCGGGAGGCCTTCGTCAGGGTGTATACCCAATGGCTTATCCTCTTCCTCTGACAGCTTTATAAGCTGTTCCAGTTTCTCAACAGTAATATCACTGGGGTCAAGATCCATAGGCAGGGACGTAGAAACTTCTTCGCCGTCTTTTTGCATCTTGGCATAAGGCCCAAATCGACCTACCGCAACCTGGATGCCTTGCAAACCATCTAAAGGCAAATCAAGTAGCTTGGCTTTTTGAGGATCAATCTTATCCTCCTGCTTTTCAACTTTCGCCTTTAACCCGTTCTCACCTTTATAGTAATCATCGAGATATTTTACAGGGTCCTCAGTGCCGTTGGCTACGCCATCAAGTTTATCTTCCAGTTCAGAAGTAAAATCACTGTCAACCAAATCCGGGAAGTGCTCTTCAAGTAACGAAGTAACTGCAAAAGCCGTGAATGTAGGTACCAATGCCTTACCGTCCAGACGGGCATATCCTCGATCCTGAATGGTAGAGATAACAGCAGCGTAGGTACTCGGCCTTCCTACCCCTCTTTTTTCAAGCTCTTTAACCAGGGTGGCTTCAGTGTATCGTGCAGGAGGCTTGGTTTCATGAGAATTAAACTTCAGATCTTGTAATTCTGTAGAATCATTCTCTTTCAATTCGGGCAGGAAGTTTTCCTGATTTTCAAGAGCAGCTTCCGGATCATCACTGCCTTCTACATAAGCTCTAAAGAATCCAGGGAATAAGATTTTCTTGCCACTGGCTCTAAAATCAGCAGAGGTCCCATTATTGGTTGCAGTAATAGTGACTCCGGTAAACTCGAGCTCAGCTTCAGCCATTTGAGTAGCAATGGTTCGCTTCCAGATCATGTCATACAACTTAAGCTCACGATCTTTAAGGCCGGACTTTTCAGGAATAATGAACCGCGATCCGGAAGGGCGAATGGCTTCGTGAGCTTCCTGAGCGGTTTTACCTTTAGCGGTATAATTTCGAACACGCTCAAAGAGATATTCTTCTCCGTATTGTTCCAAAATCCCTTCCCTCGCAGCTTCTATTGCCTGAGAGGAAAGGCGAGTGGAATCAGTTCTCATATAAGTGATGAAGCCCTTTTCATAAAGCTTTTGGGCGACACTCATAGTATCTCTCGCGGACATTCCCAGTTTCCTATTGGCCTCTTGTTGAAGAGTAGAGGTAATAAATGGAGCTGATGGACTTCGTTTTTGAATATTAACGTCAACGGTGGTCACTGACCAATTCGCTGATTTCAAATCATCAACTAATGAGCTGGCATTATCTTCATCTAAAAGAACTACAGAATCGGGTTTCTTGAGCTTACCTGTATTTTCATCAAAGTCTTTTCCGCTCGCAATGCGGGTACCGTTTAGGTGAGTTAAGTCAGCTTTGAACTCATCATTTTCACCTTCTTTTTGAAGAACGGCCTGTAGGTCGTAGTAGGTTCCGCTTTTGAACTTCATTCGTTCACGCTCGCGCTCTACCAAAAACTCAACAGCCACCGATTGTACACGCCCGGCAGAAAGGCCCGGAGATATTTTCTTCCATAAAAGCGGAGATACGGTGTATCCGGCAAGTCTATCCAGAATACGTCGTGTTTCCTGAGCAAACACCAGGTTCATGTCAATGTCACGAGTGTTTTCAAGAGCACTCTGAACGGCTTCTTTCGTGATCTCTCTAAAGACCATTCGCTTAACCGGAACCTTTGGTTTTAACACTTCCAGCAAGTGCCATGAAATAGCTTCGCCTTCCCGATCCTCATCCGTAGCAAGAATTAATTCATCAACACCCTTGAGCTTATCCTTTAACCGCTTGACGATTTTTTTCTTATCCGGCGGAGTAACGTAAATAGCGTAATATCGATCGTCAGGATTGATGCCTAAAGTTGCCCATGATTCCTTTTTATACTTTGCAGGGATGAGTTTTGCAGAAGCTGGCAAATCACGTATGTGTCCCATTGAAGAGTCAACTTCATAACCTTTAGGAAGGTATTTGCTGATTGTTTTGGTCTTTGTAGGAGACTCTACAATTACGAGACTTTTCATATGCAAACAGGGTATTATAGGCTGCTTACTAAAGCTTTCAGCTCTTCGGCATGACCTTTGGTATCAATTTTTTCAACGGTTGCCAAAATAGTACCATCTGTGTCAATAACAAAGGCAGATCGTGAAGGCCCTTCATAAGTTTTGCCGTACATCTTCTTTTCAATAATAGAATCTGTTGCCTCAGAGAATTTATAATCCGGGTCAGAAGCAAGGGTAAAGCTGATGCCATGTTTCTTCGCATAGTTCTTATGGCCTTTGCATCCATCTTTGCTAATTGCAATCAGATTAAATCCATGTTCTTCAAACCAACCTGTATGCTCAGCAAGGTCTATAACCTGTCTATCACAGCTGGAGGTATTGTTTTTCATATAAACAGACACAATGGTTTTTTTATCCAGCAAGTCGCTAAATGAAACTTCTTTTTCTTCATCATTTTGAACCACTTTAAATGAAAAGTTGGTATCGATTTTTTCTCCTGTCTTGATCATAGTCGTAGTTAAATTAGATTTATTATTCTGCAACTTGTGATTGCGCATCATGCAATATGGGGAAGTTGCAGGAGTTGGCGATGAAGCATTTCTTGTTTGCTTCGTGATGGATGGAATCCAGTTTTGCTCTCATTCGTTCCTCTAAAACAGTTACGGAGGGCCGAAGTGTTACGCTGGTAAATCTTCCACTCCCATCTTTTTCTTCGATCATAGTTCCGGATGCTTCATCTTTGTATTTAGTAACAACCACTCCTCCAACAGTACAAAGGTGCAAGAACCAAAGCATGTGGCACGATGATAAAGAGGCTAAAAATAATTCTTCGGGATTATACTTTGAGGGGTCTCCACGAAAGGAAGGGTCAGAAGAAGTTTCGATAATAGGTTTTCCCTCAACCTGGACCGAATGAGAGCGCTCATAATTTCTATATGAAGAAGTTCCGCTACCCGTATTTCCTGTCCAGGTAATTGTTGCTTGATAGTTATGAGATTTCATATTTATTTAATGCTTGTTGTAACTAGCCATTCAAGAAGATGAAAGATTATACCCAATACAATTATATGGAACTCTACGATATGTTAAGTCATATCGATCCATATAAATATCCAGATCGCATTGCTGAAGTTGAGAAAGAAATTGCACTAAGAAAGCAACAGGGGGAAATTCCTACCCTGTTAGTACCAGAAACGGATTGGAGTTCCTGGAAGTTTTGGAAATGGAGAAGAAAAAAGAATAAAGAACAGGCGGTTGCTTAACTGGAAGTATAGAATTCACTCAATACAAACTTCCCAATCGCAGCCACCATTAATGAGTGTTTTATCTCCCCATCTCTGATCAGCCTTAAGAAGTGTTCTAAAGGGAGCACATGCACATTGATCCGTTCATTTCCATCTAATTTTTGATCGGAAGCCTTAATACAGTTTTTTGCGATATAGGTATGAGTGTAGTTCGTCTGCATAGCAGGATTAGAACTAACGTTGCCTAAATAAATCCACTCATCGGAAGAAAACCCGGTTTCTTCAGCGAGTTCTCTGATGCAGGTTACTTTTGGGTTTTCTCCTTCATCGCATACTCCACCGGGTAATTCCAGGGTCGGTTTTTCAATTCCGTAACGATATTGCTCAACGAGTACTATCTCATTATCAGGAGTTAGTGCTATCACATTAATCCAGTCAGGAGCTTCCAGAATGGAAAAGGTAGCTTTGTGATTTTCCGAGGGAATCTCCATATCCCGTTTTAATACCTTGAATATATTCGTCGTATATTCAACCCGCTCGCCGGTAGTACGCCAGGCTTCAATGGTATAATTAAATGAGGAGTCAGCCATGTCCGATTCAATGAGATTAATTCATTCCAGTTTTTCTTCCCCTGAGGAACTTGATAAAGCTACGGAAAAAGCCTGCGACCTTATGGAGGAAATTTACCAGTCTGGCATGTACCCAAAGATGATCGTTCATCGGGAATACTCAGATCACAACCCAAATATCAAAGGGGAATTGGCTCAGCCAAAAGCATTTAGATGGTACTTAAAGCGAGAGATTAAGCGCCTGATAAACAAAAAGGCAGACATAGAGATAAACGCCTCTCGCCCGATAATCGCACTTAACGATCCTAAATTAATGGATCATGCCGATGAGGAAGAATGGGATTTCACTAAAAAGAAGATGTTCCTTTTTTCCCCTGAACGAACAGATATTTCTCTCGATCGACTTTCACATTATACCGGGACTGATCCCTGCGATTTCCAGAGGTATATTTTATTCACAAACTATGCGATGCATGTGGAGGTTTTTTTAGAGAAGTATCCGGACTGTGTAAAACCAGCCAGAGATGGAGTTCAGATGCCAGCCTATCATCATAAGCTGCCCGATAACAAAGGGCTCACATTGATAAATATTGGAGTAGGCCCATCAAACGCGAAAACCATTACCGATCACGTCTGCGTGCTTCGCCCGGATGCAATGATTATGGTTGGGCATTGTGGCGGTTTACGAAATCACCAGGAAATCGGAGATTTTGTATTAGCCAGTAGCTACTTCAGAGATGACCGCATTCTTGACGATCTCTTTCCCGTTGGCAATCCAGTAATCCCAAATTACTTACTCAACCTGTATCTCAAAGAAGCGCTCGATGCCCACGATCTAAATCATCGAATTGGGACGGTATTTACGACAGGGAACAGGAACTGGGAATTTTCCGTGAAGCATACCGTTCGTCAAATCCATCAAAGCCGAAGTCTTGCCATTGATATGGAGTCGGCTACGGTAGCGACTAACGGATTTCGTTATCGGGTACCTCATGCTACACTCCTTTGTGTAAGTGACAAGCCTCTTCATGGCAAGCCAAAGCTTTCACAAGCTGCTCAAACTTTTTATCAAAACTCGAAGGAGTTACACCTTCAAATAGTAATTGAGACAATTGACCTTGTCAAAGCGAATTACCCAAATGGCTTACCTAATTCCAGTATCAGGGCGTTCAATGAACCTCTGATGGAGGGTGGTGAGTGATTTTGAAAAACAGATAATATTTATTGTTTTTCGATAAATAATTATTGACTAGCAATTTTTTTTGATGTATTGTTAGCAGAACTAAAAATTCTGCTCATGAAATCAATTAAAAAAATACTCCCAAATCTCCTCATGGGATCCCTAATCATTGGGATAGTACTGGTAGCTTCATATGTAATCTTAGTAGTTTTCAATTTCGCTGGAGCTCAAGGGGCAGCTGAAGAAGGAAATTCGGGAATTGTATTTATGACCTTTGCGTCCATCCTAGTATCGAAAGGGTTATTACTAACAAGCCTTGTATTGTTGATGCTAATCATAACAGCAATCAAGGATAAAGAGCCATTTAAAACCCACATCTTGAAGAGGTTTTACTTTGTTGGTTTTTTGATTCTGATACAACCCATTCTGAATTGGTTTACAATGGTAGTAATGGTCGGTAACAGGGATATTTTTCAGTTCTTAGCATTTGACCAGGAGCTGCTTCTATTCGAATCAGTAATTTCTCGTTTCTCCATGTTTCTAATTTTAGGCTGTTTAATTCTTTCTTTCGCATATGTTCTGGATCAAGGGGCTAAAATCTATGAAGAACAAAAGCTGACGGTGTAATCAATGGCTATTATAGTTAACCTTGATGTGATGTTGGCTAAACGAAAAATGAGCCTTACCGAGTTATCCGAGAAAGTTGGGTTAACGATGAGTAACCTGTCCATTCTCAAAACCGGAAAAGCTAAAGCCATTCGTTTCTCAACTCTCGAAGCCATTTGCGAAGTTCTGGATTGTCAGCCTGGCGACATCCTGGAATTCAACAGGGAATAGGGGTCGGGAAAAAAAATTGTAAGGGAATAGATTAAAGCCGGTCTCACAAAGAAAAAACAACTGAGACCATGAACTATACAATCGAAACCTTTTCTCCTGAAGACTTCCTAAACCGAACAGTAAAAGAAATGAGGCCTGATGAACAGCCTCGCGAAAAGTTGATGCAAAGTGGTACGATATCCCTTTCAGATGCGGAGCTTTTGGCCATTCTTTTAAGAACTGGAACCAAAAAACTAAATGTAATAGAAACCGCCCGTGCATTACTGGATCACTTCGGAGGCCTTCATAACCTGGTAAAAAGAGAGTGGAAGGAGTTGAGAGTAATCCCGGGTATAGCCAGAGTGAAAGCAATAACACTTGAAGCTGCATTCGAGTTGGCCCGAAGAATCCAGGTAGCTGATTTGGGAGAAGAAATCCAGGTGCAAACTCCTGAAGATGTAGCATCATTCTTTGGCCCCAAAATTCGCCACTTAGCCAAGGAGGTATTTATGGTAGCCTTTCTGAATAACCGAAAAGTGATCACCGGATTTCAGAAGATTAGCTCTGGAGGCAGCAATGCAACTATTGTTGAGCCTTCTGAAATCATGCGGCAGGCTATCATAAATCAAGCGAGCTCGATCATTCTAGTACATAACCATCCTTCAGGCCATGACCGTGCTTCACAAGCTGATATTAATCTTACCAAAAGGATAATGGAATCTGGCAAACTGCTAGGAATTCCCATTGATGATCATATAATTATTGCGGGTTATAAACATGTCTCCTTACGTGCCCTGGGGCACTTCAATTAAGAATGGAGTAATTGTTCAATTAGGAATACAGGAATTAGGAATATGAAGGAAGAGAATGTGATAAGCGTAAAAAGTTATGAGTTCGCTTTGCGAATTATTAGGCTGCACAAATACTTAACCGAAAAGAAAGTAGAACGAAATTTATCAACCCAAGTTCTAAAGTCAGGTACATCAATAGGAGCTAATATAGAAGAAGCGATTGGTGGTACTACAAAAAAGGACTTTAAACATAAGCTAAGTATTTCATACAGAGAGGCCAGGGAGACTCATTATTGGATTCGATTATTAAGGGATTCAGAATTTATAACAGTTCATTCAGCTAACTCCTTACTTACCGATTGCGAAGAACTACTGAAAATCCTTGGTTCGATCATTAAAACAACTAAGAAGAGCCTTTGAGATATATTCCTAATTCCCGTACTCCTAATTTCTAATTCCCTTATCTTCACAGCCAATTTGAAAGCGAATTAAGAATGAAAGAATATCTAGAGCAGCTAATAAAAGAATCACTTGCTCAGTTTGAATTAGAAGAAATTCCTGAAATCCATCTCGAAGCTCCGAAGGTAGCCAGTCATGGTGATGCATCTACCAATATTGCTATGATGCTTGCTAAACCGCTTCGAAATAATCCTCGAGCGATAGCTCAGCTGTTAGTTGATGGTATGAAATACGACGAGCGAAAGGTTTCTTCTATTGAGATTGCTGGTCCTGGGTTCATCAATTTTAGATTCGCCACCGATTATCTTTTCGATGAGTTGAAATCCATTATAGAATTGGGAAATGACTTTGGCAAAACCAATTCCAATAAAGGACAAAGAATCCAGATTGAGTTTGTAAGTGCTAATCCAACGGGCCCTTTAACAGTAGGACATGGAAGAAATGCTGTACTGGGTGATACCATAGCCCGATTGATGGAGTGGACCGGCGCTGAAGTTGATCGTGAATATTATTTCAACGACGCCGGAAGGCAAATGCGCGTATTAGGCCAGAGTGTTCAGGCCAGATATCTTCAGGAGCTTGGGAAAGAAGCGGAGTTTCCCGAAGGTGGTTATGAAGGAGAATACATTGTTGATATCGCTAAAGAGCTTATCAAAGAAAAAGGTGATGCACTTTCCGCTACTGATGAATGGGTTCCTTTTAAAGAACGGGCAGAAGAAGAGATATTTGCAGATATAAGCAGTACGCTCAAGCGAATGAATATTCACATGGATTCCTATTTCAATGAGCATAGCTTATACGAAAGTGGAGACATCGAATCTGTAGTTTCTCGATTAAGGGAAAAGAATCTTGCCTATGACGCCGAAGGTGCGACCTGGTTCAAGACTACTGAATTCGGGAAAGAGAAAGACACTGTCTTAATTAAAAGTACAGGAGAGCCTACCTACAGACTCCCTGACATTGCATACCATGCCAACAAGCTAGATCGAGGCTATGATGCCTGTATCGATATTTTTGGTGCAGATCATATTGCTACCTATCCGGATGTACTCTCTGGATTAACAGCTCTGGGTTATGATGCCTCCAAAATAGATGTGGTTGTGTACCAATTTGTAACCATAGTGAAAGACGGGAAGCCATTCAAAATGAGTACAAGGAAAGCCAATTTTGTAACTCTGGATGAACTAATGGATGAGGTAGGTTCTGATGTTACCCGTTTCTTTTTCTTAATGCGTTCCCCAAATACTCACCTGGAATTTGATATAGCTCAGGCAAAAGAGGCAGGAGAAAAGAATCCAGTCTTTTACCTTCAATACGCCCATGCCAGGATTTGCAGCATCCTTAGGAAAGCTGGGGAAGAGTATTCCTTTAATGGCGAAGCTAACCTTGAGCTGCTTGTTCACGAAGCAGAAACATCATTGATTAAGACGTTATTCAAATTCCCGGAAGCAATAAAGGGGGCCGCGGATGCTAGAGAACCGCATCGGGTAATTAATTTCCTGAATGACGTAGCTTCTGCTTTTACCACCTTCTACCACGACTGCAGAATTATTGGGGTAGATGATGAGTTGGCTCAAGCCCGGATCGAGCTTGCGAGAACAACCGCTCAGGTTCTAAAGAATGGACTAACTATTTTGGGTATTTCCGCTCCGGAAAGGATGTAATCTTATTTGATTAACACCATCGATCGGGTTTCTACAAAACCTCCAGCCTCTATTCGATAATAGTAGATGCCACTTGAAAGTGAGGAAGCGTTGAATGGTGTTTGATGGTATCCGGCTTCGAATTGTGTATCCACAACTACGGCAACTCTTTGACCAAGTGAATTGAATACTTCAATTCGAACAGAGACTGCTTCAGCTACACTAAATTGAATAGTGGTTGTTGGGTTAAATGGATTAGGATAGTTTTGAGCAAGAGAATAGGCATAAGGAGAATCTGTATTCCCTGATGCATTTTCACCTAAGCGATTTACTGAAATTCTAAATCGCTCACTGGCTAATGCGGATTGAGCAAATGAATACTCAGTAAATACTTTCATATCCAATTCTATGCCACGAAAATTATCATGGAGTGTAAAACTCCAACTTGCTGGGATTGACTCACTTAACTTCCAGTTAATGGTATAGAGTCCTTTTTTAGAAACAGAAAGAGCAACAGGGATTTCGTCAGCTTCAAGAATCGATGACCTACTTTCGAAAACATGTTTCCTTTGAGCTCCGGTAAAAGAAAGCTCGTTAGTTGAACCGGTAAATGAACGCAATCGAAGTATATCTCTGCTATCGGGACCTTCTGTAGCGTCTTCATGAAAAATTAAGTGAGCCTGATTATCAAGAACCTCTCCTCTGTCATTAACAAGCTCAAATCGGATGTATTGAGTAACCGGATTAGCTATCTGCTTCCCAACATAAACAGGGTTATTGGAGATTTTTTGAGATTGACGAAACCGCAAAACAGCGCTCTCATCGGTTGCCTGGGTAAAAAATCCCTGCATAGGGGCTATATATCTGCCGGCATCTCCAAGTTGTGACGATGAGTTATAATAGATGTATGCTTCAGTTCCTGGATCCCAGGTTGCATAACTGGTGCTGGTATTTGTTGAATTCGAAGCAATGGCGTGCCAGTCTAAGCCGCCAGCAAAAGGATTGCCTACAAGATTATAGCTTAAAGAATCGTGAGCGCCACGAGTGAGGTCTAGTATAACCGAATCTGGTTCGGTTCCACTGAATTTTAATCCCCGAGGGAGAATAGAGCTCCCGCCTACCTCAGAACTAAACATATAAAAAGGATACCCTTCACCAGAGGTAAATGTGCTGTCATTTCCGACGTGTCCTGAAAAGGCCTGGTTTTCGTTATCAAATAAAAGCAGATTAGATTGATTTTGTGAGACACTTAATTCGGCCCAGGAACCTCCCTGAGTATGAAAGCTGTCCTGTAGAACACTAAACATAGTGCTTCCAAAAGGAGAAGAAATAAATCTCCACCCAGAAGCAGTCTCATGAAAAGTACGTACATAATTCAAAGATCCATCAAGAGTGCCGTCTCCTTTTTCTAACCTTGAAGTCTGATTGGAATCTGCAATTAAAGTGAGCTCATGCTGATTAACAGAAAGAACTCCATTGTCCAGGTAAAGGCGTGTATAGATATTCAAATCAGATCCGAGCGAGATAGAGTCTTCATCAGAACTAATAATCAATTCACTAAGCTTTTGGTCACCCGATTTAAACTTGATGGAATCTGAGCCTGAATCCCAATTAAGTATAGACAGAGAAGAAGAAGTATCCCCAACAAAACCTACTCCCCCAGACTCAAAGAAGAGACCTCCATAAAGACTCAGGTCATTCTCATTGAGATCAAGTTCAGCCGAAGAACCATCAAAGGTGATACCTCTAACAGAAGCTGTTTGATCAAGAGTAATCCCATGATTTAACATAACTCGTTGCAAGCTTGTAGAGGGAATTACACCATTTTCCCATGTAGAACTATTTGACCAGTTTCCAGAGGCAATGCTTTCGATTACAACTTCAGGTTCGGCTTCACTTACAAGAATAGATACGCGCTGACTTCCGGAACTCAGGCTTCCTTCGTGATCAACGGTGATTGTATAAGTTCCTGAAGAGGCATCACTGATATACACTTGTTCAATATTGTCTACATCATTGTCGCCAGTTGTAGCTGAGTTATCCGGATTAGATTTATCCAAAGTCCATGGTTGGCGCGACGTCAAATCAGGATCAGTTACGGATACATCTACATCATTTACCAATAAAATATCGGTCGGGTCATCGAGTGAAGAAGGAGACGTACCTTTTGGGTCAGTCCAGGCGATAGTAATAACTAAAGGCCGCGTGGAAGAGTGAGTATAAGATAGCTGAATGGAGCCGCCATCGGTAAGCGTTGTATCCTTTAAGACAGTAGCTGAGGAGTTATCATTATTGGAGGATAAAAAACGAACAGCACGCTCGGTATTTATCAGTCCCCAGCCTGTTTTATAATCCGGACCGGTATTGTCAACATCATCGGCTGTATGAACTAGTAGAGCTCTTAAAGATGCTGATGATAAAGTATCAGAGTTAAGATTTTGATAGTGTTCTCTGATCAAAGCAACAGACCCCGCTACCACTGCAGTAGCAGCAGAAGTCCCGGAACCCGTTGAATACGCATCATCAGCAGAAGATGCAGAAGTATAAACCCCGGTTGGGGCAACGATATCAGGTTTGATTCTACCATCGTCGGTTGGTCCGAACCCTGATCCCGATACCGGACTTACAGAACTTAAATCGTCAAAACTGTTAGATGAATTTTCAACAGCTCCTACGACCAGGACATTTTTTGCAAGTGAAGCGGCATTAACGGTTTCAAAGCCAGTGGATCCTCCATCTAATTCCCTGACGGAAGTGGAATCCTGAACACAATTGAAATCAGCATCATACTTCCAGTGCTTAAGCGGTTGAGAATCAGGGCCCTCTCCCCGATTGTTGCCTGCTGCTTTAATAATCAAGTAGTTGGGATAAAGATAAGCTACACTATCCCACTGTTGGGCCTGGGAATCATAATAACCAAATTGATACGCTTTAGAAGAATCCGCAGACTCAATAGAAAACCACATCCATTCCGGATCTGACCCACAAAGGCTGGAGTTTGTTGTCCACCCTGCAGTTTCTGTGTATGGGTGAGCAGAGGTTAGTAAACCGCTAGCAGCTTCAGTCGCCATCTCAGAGATATCACTGTTCCAGTTCCAGGCTTCAACAGTTGCAGAATCGGCCATTCCCCGGGCAGCACTTTCTACTCCTGAGGCTACCATAGTTCCAACCATTTGGGTGGCATGAGCATTATTGGTTCCTGACTCAGAATCCTCAAAAGTTACCCTTCCACTATATTCCTGGTGCGTCAATCTGGGTTGGTTTTGATCCCAATATCCAAGCACCTGTCCATTTCCAGACAGGTTTAATCCAGCGATCCCATTATTCCATATCTCATCATTATGTATTGCCTGCGCAGCAGCTAGATTCGCAGATTCCGGGACTGATGGAAGGCTTTTCCGTTGAATTAAAGGTTCATCTGCAATTCTACCCTTAATCGAGGCTGTATCTTGACCTGAGTTCGAGCAGCTAAGCAGAAATGTCCCTATAACTAATAGTAGAATTCGCATTTGGTGGAGAAAAGTCCAAAAAAGATAATGCGAATTAATATAGAGAAGAAATAACCGTAATTATTGGGGAGTTAGCTTTGAGAAACACACAATTCCACGGACCAATTGATCCGCAACTTTAAATCCGGCTTGCTTAAACAATTCGTTGCTTTCCTTTACGGTCCAGAACTTGATGCCACCCAACCCAATGGATTCCTGCAGGAGCCTGCCATACCAGGCATCACTTTTGATCAAATGCATCATGAAGAATACGCCATCAGCCTTAATGACTCTTCGTGCTTCGTAAAGCACTTTAAGAGGTTCATCAAGTTCATTTAATGTTCCTCCCATTACGATACCATCAAAAGATTTGCTAAAAAATGGGAGCTCTTTTCCATTAGCCCGAACCAGGAACATATCAGTTTCATCTGCTTCTGCTTTTAATCGGGCTTCTTCCAGCATTTGAGATGAGAAATCCAGTGCTACAATATTGGATTCTTTTTGAGCGGCTTTAAGTGCTCTTGCATACAGGGCGGTTGAACATCCAAGATCGAGATAAAGGCCATTTGATCTTGGAGAAGTCCAGTCTATCAACAGTTCATGTTCTTTTTCGATAGGAAAATCTTCTCCGGAAAGCAGAGATAAAGATCGTTTGCGCCAGATGTCTTCGTAAAGGGTGGCTGTAACTTTAAAATGGTTGGTGGTTTGAGCAATGGTAGTAAAGCCAGGACCTTTACCCATCATATCAATGATATTATTTTTTACCTGGTATTCATCTCCCTCTTGTGAACAGATGGTCCCATTAAATGGCATTGATAATTCGGAAATATCTTCAGGTACATGAATGGTTGCTCTCTCATCAACCGGTGATCTTAGTTCTAAATTCATATCCTTCCTGTTAAAATTGATATCGACTTACGCCATCATTTCTTTGGTGTTTCATTACTTCTGTAGTACCAGAGAAATCTGAGCTCCCTTATCAACACTTAACATCTCCGAAGCATTTCCTTTGTTAATACCTACCTCTAACATGCCCGAACTGCCAATAAAAGCCACTGGTTCTCCAGGTTCTACATCTCCAAAGGTATTAACAAGATGGTCAATGATGGTGTTCCCTACGTAGATCTTTACTTTTCTCCTTCCCACCATATCTTCGAGCAATTGTTCGGAAATATTAGTGATTAGATTCCCGAAACGATCGATATGAATTACCCAGCCTTGTAGTCCATCTTTATCACCCAAAGGAACTGCCCAATGGTAGGTCACTAAGTCTTTGATAGGATCTCCCAGGTCTTTAAGAGAGACGCCATTACTTATATGAGCCGCAACAGGGGCAAAGATATCCCGCCCATGAAAAGTTCTGGAGCGATCTTTTCGCCAGTATTTCTGCTTATTTAGCTTGTAAGCTTTGAATTTGAATTCATCATAAAGGAGAGAAAAGATTCCATTATCGGGACCAACGAAATACTGATCTTCAATTTTTAGAACAATAGGATGGCGATCGGTTCCAACTCCCGGATCAACTACAACAAGGTGCACGGTGCCCGGAGGAAAAAGAAAGGCTGCATTGCGTGTTACCCAAGCTCCTGCCATAATATCCTGAGCAGGAATATTATGAGAAACATCAATGAGGCGCACTTCTGGAGCAATCCCAAGGATGACCGCCTTCATGGCGCTTACATAGTGGTCTTGAAGGCCAAAATCAGTAGTGAGGGTAATTACCTGGCTCATCAGGCATAGCTGTTCAGCATAACAGGCATAACCAGCATCAGAATATCTTCGTTTTCATCATCACTGGATGGCTTAACAATACCAGCTCTGTTTGGGGACGAGAATTCAAAACTTACTTCTTCATCATCAATGTTGCTGAGAACGTCTCCAAGGTATTTTGCATTAAAGCCAATCTCCATACTCTCATTATCGTACTCGCAGTCGATAGTTTCCTTGGCTTCACTACTCATATCTAAATCCTCTGCTCGAATGGTCAATTTATCCGTATCAAGCTGGAGGCGAATTTGTCTGGTAGTTGAGCTTGAGAAAATGGATACCCTTCTAACCGTTGAAAGCATCTGCTCTTTGCTGATGGTCAAAAACTTGTCGTTATCCCTTGGGATTACGGAATCATAATTAGGGTACTGCTCATTAATAAGTCGGGTAATTAGGATGGTATTCCCACTTTTGAATCTTGCATGATCCTGGGTAACGGTAACATCACAGTTTTCACCAGAAATGGTTTTTTGTATAAGACTAAGTGCTTTGTCAGGAATGATAAAATTAGCTTCAGAATCAGCTTTAATTTCTTTGTTCGAGTACTTAACCAGGCGATGTCCATCAGTTGCTACAAACTGACTTGCTTCAGTGCCAATTTCAAAATAAACCCCCATCATAGCTGGACGAAGGTCGTCACTGGAAACGGCAAAAAGAGTTTTATTAATTGCTTTATGAATTAATTCAGAGCTTGACGCAATGTTTATTCCACCATCCAGGCTAGGAACTTCGGGGAATTCTTCTGCCTCATCACCAACAAGTTTATAATTCCCTTTATCGGTCTTGAAGTTGATGTTCTTGCGCTCATCTACCTCAAAGAATACCGTGATGTTCGGCAATTGACGAAGAGTCTCAAGTAAGCGACGAGCAGGAATAGCGACAGCACCATCCTCTTCAATATCAGCTTCGATGTATTCTATGATAGAAATCTCAAGATCGGTTGCCGTAAGCTTTAGTTTCCCATCTTCACTTTGAAAAAGAATGGTTTCCAAAATAGGTAAGGTTGCTTTAGACGGAACTGCACCGATAACTGCCGATAAGCCTTTGTTAAGTTCGCTACTTGATACAGAAAATTTCATGAAATGTGTTTTTAATGTGTTCAGGACAATTTTTTCCCCAATATTGCCCTTTCGAGATAGTGTGCTTATACTAAGAAATCCTTGTTCTCTCTGCAACCAGATAGAACAGCAAAATACTATTCAAATAACCCTGTTTTCTTATCGTTAAAGCGCTACTGTATTATTAATAATTGAAGCCTACTATTATTTGATGAGAAGTATTGTCTCGGCGCTACTTATTCTTGTATTTCTTACTTCCCAGGGGTTTGCACAATCTACCTTAGCTAAGTATGGAAATGATTTCCTTAGTACAGGAGCCGGTGCTCGGGCTTTAGGAATGGGAGGCGCTCATTCCGCTTTAGTTAGTGATGTAACAGCGGGATACTGGAATGTAGCTGGACTTTCTAACCTGGATAGGCCCGAAGTAATTTACATGCATTCTGAGCGGTTTGGTGGCATAGTAGGCTATGATTATGGCTCTTTTGCAATGCCTCTTAACTCCGGAAGTGGAGTGATTGGGATAAGCTTTTTTAGGCAAGGCGTCGACAATATCGCCAATACCTTAAATGCCTGGGATAACACAAGAGGTACCAATGGAGGTCCTCGAGAGGATGCAGAATCCTATATCACACGCTTTAGTGCGGCCGACATGGCTGTACTTATATCCTACGCCAAAAAACAAGACGAACGGCTTTCTTATGGCGTTTCTGCAAAGATTATTCACCAGCGTCTTGGGCCTTTCGCTAATGCATGGGGCTACAGTCTGGACGTAGGGGCTCAGCTGAAAGCAGATTTTGTGGATCTGGGAGCTTCCATTCAGGATGTGACTACCATGCAGAAAATGTGGACAGTGAATGAGGACGAGTTTAATGGTTCAAATGGTCAGTCTTTCCAGGAAACCTTTGGTGATTCTATTCCATCTGGCCAAAATGAATATGTACTTCCTTCTATTCGACTTGGTGCTTCAAAGTCTTTCTCCATCAATGATTTTGATATTGTAGGTGCTGCTGATTTAAACCTGCTTTTCGAAAATCGTCAGGCTTATTATCTGAATATCTCCAGGATGAGTATTGAGCCACATATCGGCGGAGAAGTCACCTATAAAAAAAGAATTTCAGTGAGAGTAGGGCTAACTGACTTTATTGATGATCCCGAATCCGGGTTTTCGGTCTCTCCTACCCTTGGTCTTGGTTTTAGAGTGGCTTCTTTTTATATCGACTACGGTTTCGCAAGCTTTGCAGGACTATCAAGCAATTTGGGCTACACCCATCGTATTTCTTTGAAGTTCGATTTGAAGAAATCTTGATTTTGACCAGATTAACGTTATTTATTGCCTGATTGAATAAATCTAAAACATGTATCCAAATTCTTCGTTAAACAACCGCGTAATAATTAATTATTAATATTAAGATTGATTGGTTAAATTTGCCTATCAAAAGAACCTATTGCTATGATGGAAACTTCAACACAGGGAAAAGATGCTGTAAAGTATTCTGAGTGGTTTGGAGAGATAATACATCAGATAAAGACTCATCAACTACAGCTAGAAACCAATACTGCTAATAAGGAATTAGAAGACTTTTATAATTCCTTAATGAATGGTGAGGAGATAAAAATTCTTCATAAAAATAGAGAGTTAAGCACTATTTATTTCACAAAGAAAATTGTAGAGCTTTATGTAGAGGAATTAAGAAAAAGAAAGATTAGCATTAATAAGCTAGCTTTATCGACTTCTGATGAAAGAGTTTTAGTTTGGGCTCAGATTCCAGATGATGATTTTGAAAGTGAAAAACAGTTAATTCTTGCCCAATCGGCAATTAATGCTGCATTTCATGAGTATGGGTTTCACATTGAATCGATGATAGTAGAAGATAGCGACGGTCTAGAAGTTCCAGCCCAATATTTCGCCATAAAAGAATAAATGAGGGTTAATTGGGTTGTCTTCCTTTTCAGATCATATCAAGCAAGGAAAAGATAACCTTGAGTTCTTAGAGAATGTCAATCGAGAGTTCTCGAAAGTTTATGACTGGCAAGTTACAATAAGCTTCTATACTGCTTTACATTTCGTAAACGCTCATGTCAAAAAAACAATGGGTGTGTATCATACAACCCATAAAGATTTATCTAACATTATAAACCCAAACTGCCGAGTAACTAATCCAGCACAAATGGATGAAGATTCATTTGTTGCATATGAAGCTCTTTTTGTCCTATCAAGAAGATCAAGATATCTCTATAACCAAAAAGGCCAATCTGAGTCAAGTTTTACTTATTCTAAACACTTAGCAAAAGCTATTCGTCATTTAAACAAAGTAATGAAGTTTATTGATGACAAGCATTCAATTGGTTTTGATACAACAAAAATAAGTTGTGTGGGTCTAGTAAAAGGAGAATTGAAGTATTTTGAAGTGCTTTAGCTTTTGTGATTAAGAAAAAGGATCTCCCTTAATTGCTAGTTTAAATTCTGATGCGAATCATCCTCCTCGGTCCTACTGCTTCTGGTAAAACCAATCTATCCATACTCCTCGCTGAGGAACTGGGGACTTCTATCATCTCGGCAGATTCCAGGCAATGTTACAAACACCTGGATATAGGAACGGCTAAACCTACCCGGGATGAGCTCGACAAAGCCCCCCACTTCAATATCTCGAACCTGGAACTCGAAGAAGAAGATAGCGCAGTTAAATTTCTTGAACGGGCAGGGAAATGGGAACAAGATATTTTGGAGAGTTCGGAACATGTTATTTATGCAGGAGGAAGCACCCTTCATCTTACTGGGCTGATTCAGCCTTTTGATGGTGCTCCTGATTCAAATCCGGAAAACCTTGCAGCTCTAAACCAACGAATTGAGGAAGAAGGGATAGAAGTTTTATTTAACCAGCTTCAAGAAATGGATCCCGATTATATCCCAAAAATGGACGGAATGAATCGGCAGCGAATTATTCGTGCATTGGATGTTTGGATGCAAACGGGAAAGCCTTTTAGTTCTTTTCATCAGGATGAAAGCATAAAACCAGACTCCAATACCATCGTATTTGGGCTCCATTGGGAAAGAGAAAAGCTCTATGAACGAATCAACCAGAGAGTAGATCAAATGATTGAACAAGGTTTGATTGAAGAGGTTCAGTCGATATTGGATAATGGGTATTCGAAACAACTACAGTCTCTGCAAACAGTGGGCTATAGAGAAGTTATCAGTTATCTGGGTGGTGATTTTACCAAAGAGGAGATGGTCGAGAAAATTAAGACAAATACCCGGCGCTATGCAAAGCGACAGCTTACCTGGTTTAGGCGTTGGGACTTTATTCGGTGGTTAGATGCTGAGAAAAATACTCCCGAAGAGCTTAAGGATCAGGTTATCTCTGCCCTCTGAGCATACACAATTTGTAAAAAGCGTGGTTGCTCATTTCAAATCCTGATAAAAACCGTTTTCTTTAGGGGCTCAAACCAACGCAATTTTAAATCAATGAAATTATCGGTACTACTTTTTCTTGGGATTCTAATCTCAGTTAATACTCTTGCTCAAACCCCATCTATTAAAGAAAAAACGGACGGCCTAACCGTAACAGAGGGCTATTTCGACTACTTTTTTGATGAGTCAAAAGATCAACTTTGGTTGAAGGTTGATAAACTGGATACAGAATTTCTATACGCCAATTATCTATCTGCTGGGGTTGGCTCGAATGATATTGGTTTGGACAGAAGTCAACAAGGAGGTGAGCGCATCGTGTATTTTGAAAAGCGAGGCCCTAAAGTATTTCTTATCCAGCCAAACCTGGACTATATCGCTCGTTCTGACAATGAGCTTGAGAAAAAATCAGTACGCGAGGCTTTTGCTTCTTCCATTCTTCATGCATTTCCTGTTGCTGCGGAAGAAGATGGTGAGTATCTCATTGATCTAACTCCATTCCTTATCCGTGATGCTCATAATGTAACTGGACGGCTTCGGGGGCGTGGGGAAGGGAATTTCAGCCTGGATAAATCACGTTCTTCGCTTTACGAAGAAGGAACATTCAACTTCCCCAAAAACAGTGAGTTTGAGACTCGATTAACTTTTAGTGGGAGTAATCCTGGAGGGCAGGTGAGATCTGTTGTTCCATCTCCTACTTCAATTACTGTTCGTCAGCATCATTCCTTTGTCGAGTTGCCGGATGACAATTATACTCCAAGAAAGTACGATCCTCGAGGAGGCTACTACCCTACTTCATTTATGGATTATGCTTCGCCGATCGATGAACCCATGGAAATTCGATTTATAAATCGTCATCGATTGGAAAAGAAAGACCCCTCTGCGGAGGTGAGTGAAGCTGTTGAGCCCATCATTTATTATTTGGACAATGGAACTCCTGAACCAGTTAGAAGCGCACTGCTGGATGGTGCTCGTTGGTGGAACGAAGCCTTTGAAGCGGCAGGATATAAAGATGCTTTCCAGGTAAGAATCCTTCCGGATGACGCTCATCCATTAGATATTCGATACAATGTGATTAACTGGGTGCATCGTTCTACCCGCGGATGGTCCTATGGTGGATCGGTAGTAGATCCGAGAACTGGCGAGATCATAAAAGGAAATGTATTACTGGGTTCTCTCCGGGTACGTCAGGACTATATGATAGCTACCGGGCTCTTGGCACCATTTGAAGAAGGTGCTGAGGAAGACCCAAGAATGTTGGAGATGGCTTTGGCAAGAATTCGTCAGCTATCCGCCCATGAAATTGGTCATACTCTTGGGATTTACCACAACTTTACGTCCAGTATTAACAATCGGGCCTCAGTGATGGATTATCCTCATCCTAAGGTAGACATCATAAATGGAGAGCTGGATTTAAGTGATGCTTATGATGTGGGTATTGGAGACTGGGATAAAGTTACTATCGATTTTGGATACCAGGATTTTCCTGAGGGTACCAATGAAGACGAAGCACTGAATGAAATTCTTGAGGAGGCTCATGATCGGGGCTTAAAATACATTTCTGATAGTGATGCTCGCCCCCAAGGCGGAGCTCACCCGTTTGCTCATCTTTGGGAATATGGTAATGATCCGGTTTCTCAATTGTCGCATGTCCTGGAAGTAAGGGAAATAGCCCTCAATAATTTTGGAGAGGCTAATATCCCGATGGGTACTCCGATGACCTATCTTGAAGATGTTCTGGTACCAATTTACCTGTTTCATCGATATCAACTTGAAGGAACAGTAAAGCTAATTGGTGGTCTTGACTACTCATACAAGCTTCGTGGTGATAACCAGCCCAATCCTCAAATCGTAGATGCCAGAACGCAGAGAAGAGCGTTACAGGAGATGTTGTCTGCCATTGACCCAGAAGTACTGGCTCTTCCGGAAAATGTGCTGGACATGATTCCTACTCGGCCTCCTGGGATACCATCAACTAGAGAGTTGTTTCGAGGAAATACAGGGCCTTCGTTAGATGCTCTGGCTATTGCAGAAACCGCAGCAAATGTTCCTATCAATTTAATCCTAAACCCATGGAGAGCCAACCGTCTTGTTGAATACGGCGCCAGGGATAATAATCTATCTCTTGAGGAGACTATTGATGAGCTTATCGAGGCTTCTTGGGGAAAAAGAGCTGGGGACGATTATTTGGGATCTATTCAGCAAGTGGTAAATCATCTGGTTACGGTGAACCTGATAAGGCTTCATGCTTCTGGCCAGGCAAACCCACTCACTAAAGCAATTGTGTTTAACAAACTGCAGGAACTGGAAGAGATGTTAAGCGAGAAAGAATCTGCTATGGCTCAGCAATCTGCTGTAATGATTGATAGCTATTTAGATGATCCGGAAGAGTTTAAGATGCCTAACACTCTTTCACCGCCTCCTGGTTCACCTATTGGATCCGGTGAGTCGCATTACTAAGGCTTTAAAAACTGTTAGTCATTTCGAGTGTACCCTTGAAATGACTAACTCTTAAATAGATTCATCTTTGAAAATTATTCCTCCCGAGACCCTTCTTAATGCTTATGCCCAGGGAATATTCCCAATGGCTGAAAGCAGGGATTCGGAAGGGATAAACTGGTACTCAGCTTCTGAACGCGGCGTGATTCCTATGGATCGGTTTCATATCTCAAAAAACGTCCTAAAACTCATTCAAAAAGAGAAGTTTGAAGTATACGTTGATAAATCTTTTCGCAAAGTGGTACAAGAATGTGCGAATCGGGAGACTACCTGGATTAATGACCTGATTATCAACTCTTACGACGTGCTAAACCAGGCCGGTTATGCTCATAGTGTGGAGGTTTATCTAAACGGAGAGTTGGCTGGAGGTCTTTATGGAGTACATCTTAAATCAGCATTCTTCGGAGAAAGCATGTTTAAAAAAGAGCCCGAAGCCGATAAAGTAGCCCTTTATTATTGCCATCAAATCCTGGAGCGAAATGGGTTTCTACTCTGGGATACTCAGTTTTTTACCGAGCACTTATCGAGATTTGGCTGTGTTGAAATTGATTCTGAGGAGTATGATCAAATGCTCGAGCAGGCACTATTAAAAGAATCAGAGTTTGCCTTTTAATACAGGCGCATAAAAAAACCCCGCTAACAGGTAGCAGGGTTTAGGAGATCATCTATGTAGAAATGGATTAGTATTCAGTGACTACCACTTGTTTGATGGCTTCTTCACGACTTATTTGCCCTCGATCGAAATCCTGGAAAAGAGATTTTTTAACCTGGATGTCCATTCTCTCAGGGATTTCGTCAAGCCTCCCACTAACAGTGACCGAAAGCAAAAGATATTGGTCGTTAGTAACGGAGCTTATGGTTCGTCCATAGTCGATCACGTATTCTTTTAGATTGTCTTTCAGTTCTTCGAAAGCGGTGGCTACTTTTTCAAGGTATTCCTGGTACTCTTCGTTCTCTTTTTCATCATCAAAGCCATTTTGAGCTCGTGCAAATTCTCTGGCTAATGAGTTGGTCCAACGCATGTTTTCATCTGAATATCGAACACTTAAAGAAAAGATGGCTCCAAAATTGTCGAGGTACAGGTAATCTACATTACTGGCTCCGTGAAGTTTGAAGCTATTGCTTGGTTGATTACTAAGAGCAGTTTTGAAGATGTTGCTCATCACTTTAAGGTCGAGGTATTCTTTGTCTTCTGATGTGGCAACGTCTAACTTGCCTTCAAAAGCAGACGAGTTAAGTCTACCGGAGCGGTAGTCATTTAAGTCTTTTACGCTCGTTGAAACAGAAATTATTGGTAGTGGTTCTGGCTTTTCGTCTTTATCATCGCTGTTGGTACTCTGGGTTCTGACGGTCGATAATGTATAGAATAAGTCTCTAGAGCTGCTTTGATTGGAGCCATAAATCACCATGATTTTCTCGTTGCTTCCAAGCTGCCCGATCGTTGTACCATAGTCTCTTAGAAAAGAAGTGATACGATCTACTACAGCTTCCTGGGAAATCTCTCCACTTAATTTAGGGTCGCCATCACCATCATAATAGAAGGAGTAGGAAGTATATTTAGCTCCAGAGGAAGTCATATAAATATTTCTGGATGGGCTGTTAATCTTAAAGATTATGCCATAGCCCGGCAAATAGGTGCCTTTGACAGACCGGTTTGAAAAAGAGGTGGAGACAACACCATTAACAACAATCGTTGGCTCATTGGTGCCGGAACGTAATTGCTGAGTTTTAAATAATTCTCCGAGAATATTCTCCATGATGCTGATGTCGCGGTTCATGCGGTTTGCATCAATATTCTGTGCAAATGCGGAAGTTGAAAGGGATACACCCAACAATCCGATCAGTAGATATGTATGTATTTTTTTCATAGTTCTAGGATTATGTGATTTTAGTTTGTGCTTACGGTTTGTATGATTTCGCCTAACACCTGATCGGTTTGCCGAAAGCGGTTGAAAGTTGATTCCTGAAGATTTGAAATTCCAAGGGTGAGAAGTTCAAGGTCTGTTTCTCGTTGTACATTGAGGTAATCAGCGAAGGTAGCGAGTGTCTCTTCGAATTGAAGCTCTTGTTGCTCCTGAGAAACAATGATAAACTCACGTACCATTGCAGCATTCTCTTGTTGTACCTGGTTAATAGCCCGGTCTACAATCATTCTAACTTCATCAGTACTGTAGCCATTATCTGCAGGCTGTTGCTCACCAAAGGTGATACTAAACCCACCATCACCTGATGAAATACTCATATTTGTTGCAGCTCCGGTTACAACAAATAGCAGTAGCAATGTTGCCATAGCAAAGCCTGTTCGGGCAAAAGAATTCTGTGGCAATAGTGCATTAGAAAGCTTAGCCCAGAATGATTCTTTAGATTTTGATTCAGGCTCCATGATTACCAGTTGCTCAGCCGGGCTTTGAACAGGTAAATGATGGAGTACTGATTTTGCTTCAGTGAGTTCTTCAAATTCTCTCTTTAACTCTTCGTCAGAGTCAATGAATTGGAGGAGTTCTTTGGAAGTAGCATCATCCAGTTCGCCATAAAGGTGATCCATTAAGAGAATTCTTGCTTCTTCTTTAGTCATAATTAAATACCTCTTTGTTAATATTCCAGGCATCAAAGGTCTTTTTGAGTCCTTTTAGCCCATAGTACATTCTTGATTTAATGGTGTTTTCAGATTCATCCAGGATTTCTGAGATTTCTCTGAAGGTTAGTCCTTCATATTCTTTCATTATCACTACCATACGCTGCTCATTGGGTAGTTGAAGTAGAGCCTTATGTAATAAGACCAGCGCTTCATTTCGAACAAGTCCACTATCTGCTGGACTGGCAGTTTCCGTTTGTGGAGCTGTTTTCAGAGCTTCTAGTGAAGTAGCTCTTTTTCTGCCAACGCGCTTTAATTCATCCAAACACTGGTTGTTGGCAATACGATATAACCAGGAACCAAACTTAGTAGCATCATCCAGGGTGTCCAGCTTTTGGTACGCTTTAACAAATGTTCTCTGAGTGATCTCAGCAGCATCATCACTACTTGCAAAGTATCGGTACGCAAAGTGGTGGATTTTATCTTGCCAGCGTTTTATTAGAACATTAAACGCCTGGTGATTTCCACCTAAAAAATCATGTACAAGTTGTGCGTCTTCCATGTGTTCCTGATTCAATTGTTCTCCATAATACTGGTTTCAGGGCTAAGACGATGGAGGATGGAGAATAGTTTTAATTTGTATGATAAGTGAAAGGAGAAAGGTGATGGATATAAAATAAAATTGTAAGGTGGGTCTGAAATATTGGTCTTATAGAAAAAAGGCTATGAATTTTGAAGAATGGCAGAGTAAAGTTCATCAAGTAATGCTTCATGATCCGTCCTGGAAAATGGAAGCCTATAGGCTGAGCTTGTTTCTATCGGATATTTGTTGGGTTGATACTTCAAGTATCTTAGATAAAAGAATTTACTCGTTAGCAGATCAGCTCTACAGAAGTGTAGGATCTATAAGCGCAAACATTGTTGAGGGATACTCAAGATTGTCAAACAAAGAAAAGGCACGTTTTTATGAAATCTCGTTAGGCTCAGCAAGAGAAGCAAAAGACTGGTATTTCAAAAGCAGACACATTTTAGGAGAAGAGGTATTCCTAAGTAGGGCTAACCTGATTACATCAATAATCAAGCTATTAAATAAAATGATTGTTGATAGAAGAGGAACGAGAAACTAAAAATCACCTTTCTCCTTTCACTTATCATACTTGAAGTACAAGCTGCTCGTAATACTCTTTCTTAATCAAATTGAGATTGGAAAGCGAAATCCCCAGGAGTCGAATCTCTCTTGTGCCTGCCTCGGTTTGCTCTAAAAGCTGGCGTGCTATAGTTGAAATCTCTTCCTTATCATTAGTGTGGTGAGTGAGCGATTGACTACGGGTGATGGTATCAAAATTTTTATATCGTACTTTTAAAGTGATCGTTTTTCCTGCAGTCGGTATTTTCTGCATCCCTTCCGAGATACTCGCAGCCAGCTCATCTAAAAAATTATTTACCCAGTTCAGGTCACCAACATCTTCGGAGAAGGTTCTTTCTTTACCATAGGACTTCCTCGTTCGATGAGGTTTCACTTCTCTGTTATCGATTCCACGAACGATTTTAAAATAGAATCGCCCTGGCTTTCCAAAAGCCTTAACTAAATCTATTTCTGTCCACTTCTTCAAATCTGCTCCGGTTTTAATTCCTAAAGCATGCATCTTTTTTTGAGTGGCTTTACCAACGCCGAAGAATTTTTTGATGTCTAATTCTTCAAGGAATGATTCAACTTTGTCAGGGGTAATTACGGTAAGTCCATCAGGCTTATTAAAATCAGAGGCTACTTTAGCAATAAACTTATTAGGGGCTACTCCAGCTGAAGCAGTAAGCTGAGTAGCATCAAAAATTCGTTGTCTAATTTCTTTAGCAACTAATGTGGCGGAAGGATTTCCCTTATGATTATGAGTAACGTCCAGAAATGCTTCATCCATTGAAAGTGGTTCAACTAAATCTGTATACTCAAAAAAAATGTCTCGGACTATTTGTGAAGCTTCTTTATAGGCTTCGAATCTGGCGTTAACAAAAATACCATGTGGGCATAAACGATAGGCTTCATTGGTGGGCATAGCCGATCGAACACCATATTTTCGTGCCTCATAACTACAGGTAGAAACAACTCCTCTTCCTCCGGGTTTCCCGCCAACAATTACAGGCTTGCCTCGCAGCTCGGGATTATCTCGTTGCTCAACTGCGGCAAAAAAGGCATCCATGTCTACATGGATAATTTTTCTGATGTCCCCCCCATTTTTCATAGACATAAATTACACATATAAACTAAGTAATCCCATTTTTATTTGGGAAATGAGTCAACTCTCCATTTAAAATAGTTAGGAACAAACTGGTCGTTTATGGTATAAGCATTCACAAAACGAAATATTTATGAACAGAAAATAGATGAATAAGAGGGAACGGCAAGTTCATTTTTTGCTACAATTTTTTTTCCTGATAGCAGGGTTGTATATCATAGGTTTCAATAGTTGGCTGGTTAATACTTCCAGTTGGGAAGAAGGCTTATTTGAATTTTATAACCAGCAACTTCCTGTTTTTAAAATAATCGTTGGTTTCGTTGCAAGTTTAGCATGCTTCGTTTCTACCTTTCTATTATGGATTCGAAGCAATTCGATGTACGGAGGGGCATTATTCTCCTCAGGTATTTTATTCTCCTATGTGTTAATCATATTGGGAGAAATCATTTATTCTTATCCTACGCACGCAGTCCCGTTATCTATTATTGCTATCGTTGTTCTTCAGAGCCTACCCTTTTTATTAAGAAGGAATTCACGCATGTACTAAATCGAATCAGATTCGAAACTCCCTTTTTTTTGTGCCGTGTAAAGCCGGCATGGAAAAAGTATCTCAAAAAGATATCGATTGGCTTTTAAATCTTGGGGAAGATTTAAAAGCACCAAGTCCAAGCCAGGTACAGGTAGACAGAAAGGAAACGGTAAAGCGCCTTTCCTTTAAGCGGAAGGCTCTTAAATTGATCTTCTCTCTTCTTTTGGTTGTTGTTATGGGTATAGTCCCTTTTTTCCTCCTTATCAGGACGGCAGTGTTTTTAAACGTTGCTGAAGCATGGAATGGATGGGCAGCTTTGCTTGGAGGGATTACAGCTTCCTCACTATTTCTTGGAGTGTATGTATTCTTCCTTTTCAGAAAAGTGAAAAACAAAAAGTTACTCGCTCAATTTGGTTTTGGGGGAGTAGCGGCACTGGTTGGGGGTTTCTGTATCTATGGTCTGCTTTACCTCTCAAGTGTAAACGCAAAGAGTGATAATGTCCGTGAAGTGTATCGATCACTTCACCCCATTCTTAGGGTAGCAGTAGCCACTACCACACTTGCAGAAAACGATTTGGTTATCACAGATATCAAGAGAACTCCGGAAGACTATATCTCATGGGGGTTAACTCCACACCAAAGCTCACTTCATTATCAGCAAGAAAATGGCTTTGTACATGCCGTTGACCTAAGAACTATTGGGCATTCCGAATTCAGAAACAAAGTACTGGAGTGGTCATTAAGTACAATGGGCTTCCAGGTTATACGCCATGTAGGCACTGCTGACCATCTCCATGTGGCTCTTCCACTTTCTGAATAAAAAAGCGCTTTTTTATTGTATCTAAATAAGAATATTCCGACCATTGGAGGCGGTAAAAATAGACTTAAGTAACCCTCCTTATGGCAAAGTATAAATTCTTCGAGCAGGTAAATAAGAATTTCGATAAAGCAGCTGCATATACCAGGTTCGATAAAGGTATTCTCAGCCAGATAAAAATGTGCAATACGGTATACCATGTTTCATTCCCGCTTAGAAGAGATGATGGTTCCGTTGAAGTGGTAGAAGGTTGGAGGGTCGAGCACAGTCATCACAAAACGCCAACCAAAGGGGGAATTCGCTATAGCCATAAAGTAGATGAAGATGAAACGATGGCACTCGCAGCTTTGATGACTTATAAGTGCGCTATTGTGGATGTTCCGTTTGGAGGAGCTAAGGGTGGGGTTAAAATTAGTCGCAGAAGTTATTCCGATGGAGAGCTGGAAAGAATCACCCGTCGTTATACTTTTGAGTTAGTAAAAAAAGGATTTATTGGCCCTGGCGTAGATGTTCCTGCTCCTGATTATGGTACAGGCGCTCGTGAAATGGGCTGGATTCTGGATACTTATCGCCAGATGAAAGATGATATGAATGCAGAAGCCTGTGTAACTGGAAAGCCGCTTCAGAATAGCGGAATCAGGGGAAGGACTGAGGCCACAGGGCGTGGAGTTTACTTTGGAATTCGTGAAGCATGCAGTATCAAAAAAGATATGGATGCCCTTGGGCTGAATGTGGGTGTAGAAGGCAAGACCTTTGTGGTGCAGGGCTTAGGAAATGTAGGATATCATGCATCGCTTTATATGACGCAAGCCGGAGCTAAAATGATTGGGGTATCAGAGCTTGAGGGCGCTATCTACGATCCAAATGGAATTGATTTACAAGCCTTAGTTGATTTCCGAAAGGAAACGGGAAGTATCATGGGCTTTGGGAATAGTGTAGCACTTCCTTCTAACAAAGATATTTTTGAGCAGGAGTGTGACATCATAATTCCGGCAGCTCTTGAGAGTCAGATTACCGGCGAAAATGTTCACAAAGTAAAAGCAAAGATTATTGCAGAAGCGGCAAACGGCCCTACAACGGCTGATGCTCATGAAATTCTCACCGAACGAGGATCACTCGTTATTCCGGATTCATACCTAAATGCCGGAGGGGTAGTTGTTTCCTATTTTGAGTGGCTGAAGAATATCCAGCATGTTCGTTATGGAAGAATGAATAAACGATTTGATGAAGAGAGTTTAACAAGAATAGCCAGGGAGCTAGAATCGATTTCTGGTAAAAAGTATTCTTCAGAAGCTCTTGAAAGCTTAACTCATGGAGCTGAAGAAGCCGACCTTGTTGACTCTGGACTTGAGGAGACAATGATCACTGCTTACCAGCAGATTATGGATATTCGTGATGAGCATAATATGACCGATCTTCGAACGGCAGCGTTTGTAAATGCCATTAATAAAATTGGCATTATGTATGAGCAGATGGGGATTTTCCCATAACCCACTATCGTCATCCTGAGCGAAAGCGAAGGATCTAATCGGGTATTCGTTTAGATTCTTCTCCCGATAACTCGGGATCAGAATGACTTGTCAACCTTCCTCCTCTTACTGTAGCACCAAGAACTAAACCTGCGCTAACAAGTACCAGGTTCTTGATGATGTATTGACCTTCAAGGCTTAGACCAAAAGGGAAATTCGTCCATACTATATCGGGCAATACAACAAGAGGTAAAGCGGTACCCGGCATTTGAAGGAAGAGTAGCAGAAGGGTAATTCTCATAAACTTTCCGGCAATTAGGCCAAGACCTATTAATACCTCCCAGGCCGCCAGAACGGGAATGAAAAGATCAGGATCAACAAAGTAGACAGTATTTCTAACCAGTTCTTCAGCAGGGCTCAGGCCTGGGAAAAATTTTAAAGCGCCAAACCAAAGGAATATAATTCCCAAACCTACTCTCATAATTAGCAGCCCATTCTTCGCCATCCAATTAGTGATGGTTACATCAATCCTTTCAAACTCTTGATGTTGTAATAACATGATCGCCTCCTCTATTTGCCAGAAGAAAGCTAGTTTACGAATGTGAATAGTGTATGAAGGGGGGTCTTTCAATTATTCAATTGAGAATCATCAATTAGGAATAAGAAGGTTGTCATTTCGAGCAGAGCGAGAAATCTGAAAAACGTAAGCAAAGGCAAAATTCCAGATTTCTCCTTTTCAGTCGAAATGACAAAAAGGGAGGGTTATTCCTAATTGATCATTGAACAATTCTTAATTGAATAATTGATCAAGATTTAAACGTAATCTCCACCTTTGGTTTAGCCTCGGAAGCACGAAGTTCTAATTGCTCAATCATTTTTTCAGTTGAAGCAATGAGTTCTTTAGAAGCATTGGAATCCGGATCAGAAATCACAATTGGAGCTCCATTATCTCCAGCCTCACGCACAGGTTGCTCAAGCGGGATTTCGCCAAGCACAGGAACAGCTAGCTCTTCAGCTAATCGGGAGGCCCCTCCTTCTCCAAAAATATGATATTTCTTTTCTGGCATATCCGGAGGAATGAAATAAGCCATATTCTCAATAACTCCAAGAACAGGAACTTTCACTTTCTGGAACATTGCCACCCCCTTTCTCACATCGTCCAGGGCAACGGTCTGAGGAGTAGAAACAATAACTGCACCACTTAATGGAACGGTTTGGACAATAGTGAGCTGGATATCCCCTGTTCCCGGAGGAAGATCCAGTACCATATAATCGAGTTCGCCCCACTCCACGTCAGTCATGAATTGTTTGATGGCGCTTGTTGCCATTGGTCCTCTCCAAACCATGGCCTGATTAACATCAACCAGAAAACCCATGCTCACCATTTTGATTCCATATTTTTCAAGCGGAATCAGTTTCTTTTGAGTAGTCACATTCGGCCGGTCAAATAAGTCAAACATGGTAGGAATACTTGGGCCGTAAATGTCTGTATCCATTAACCCAACTTTAGCTCCAGTTCTGGCTAGGGCAGAAGCAATATTTACGGCTACAGTAGACTTTCCTACCCCGCCTTTTCCAGAAGCAACCGCAATAATATGTTTTACTCCGGATAACACCTGTTGCTGAGCCTGAGGTGCCTGTGCTGGAGGCTGCTTTCTTTTCGAAACGTTAATCCCAACCTGTATATCTACTATAGCATCTCTGTCTATAAACTTATGAATAGCCCCGGTACATCGTTGCTTTAAATCTTCAGCCAAAGAAGCATTTTGCTCTGGCATCTCCAGGGTGAAGGAAACGTATTTTTCCTGGACGATTAAATCCTGGATCATATCCAGGGAAATGAGATCTTGTTTTTCTATGGGATGAAGAACGTGAGCAAGTGCCGTTTTTATCTGCTCTTTGTTTATGGACATAAAAGAACAATTATTTTTTAGGATTTAATGAATTAGATTCAGCTGAATTAATTTCAAGATAAGACGAAATAATGACAGAGGTTTCTATAGTAGAAATTTTTCAAGAGTTTTGGCCAACTATTATATCAATTTGTGGGTTAATCGCTGCTATCACAAAGTTCTACATAGATTGGCTAAAGATTAAAGAATTGAGAATAAAAATTAAGACGTCAAAGGAGAAAAAGTCTTCTTCAATAGTTGCTCCAACTGAAGAAGAATTGAAGATATTTAGCCGTCGCTTTGAAAACTCAAGAAGATTTGTATCACTTTTTCTGGTTTTTGGGATCTCAGTAACGGTATTAAACCTTTCCGGCATTAGTCTGGATTTAGGATCAGATGGTAGCGATACAAAAGGGATTTCAAGCCCTCCACCTAAGCCAGTTAATTCCTCAGGTTCAGAGGAAGGAAACGGAAGTGGAGTAGATAAAGGGAATGGCGATGATGATGAAACAACCTCCTTATTTAAGTTATCATGGGAGGGTGATATTGAGCGAGATCCTCTAGTTAAACCTATTCCAAGTAATACTGTTGGTATGGACGCTGTAATTACTGTTAGATTTGAAGTGATACCAGATGGAACAGTAGGTAGGATTATTCCTATTCGCAGGATGAATTCAGGATTGGAGTTTGAGGTAATGAAAACACTGCGGACCTGGAGATTCTCAAGACTTCCAGATGAAGTTCCGCAACAAGCTCAATGGGGAACTATAAGATTTGCTTTTTCTGTAGACTAAATGCCTTTTCTTTAAACAATGGAATTAACTTCCTTTTCCGGTTCTGCATAACTAAACCTATCCAACAGTGTTGGTAGTGCATAGCCATCAAGACCAGTAGCAGAAATTGTTCCTGCTTTTGATAAATCCAGGAAGCCATCTTCATGTTGGATGGATTCTTCAAAGAATATGTGTTCGATTCTGGCGACAATGAAAATGCAATCGTTCTCTTTTAAGTAGTATTCATTTTCATAGGAACAGCCCATCTTAATTCTACTTTCTTGGACAAATGGTGCATCAAACCCATCTATATATTCCTCCGTTAAACCGGTCGCGCCAAATTCAGAAACTCCTTCGGGGTATTTAGCGGATGTTTGGTGGGCTTTCATGATGATATCAGCATGCACATGATTTACTGTAAAAAAACCTGATGACTTAAGGTTGTCATAGGTATTCCTGATCACCGTTCTGGGCCGAAGTACAAAACCTAAAAGTGGAGGGTTACTACCCAGATGAGTAATAGAGCTAAAGATTGCCAGGTTTGTTTTTCCATCTTTCGATATTGTTCCAAGCAGATTGGATGATTTAAATCCGGTTACACTGTTTACGAAGTGCGCTCTGGATCGGGATGACATGCTTTGAACATCTTTTGCTGTAAAATGAGCCATAGAATTTTTAGCCACCCTAACTTACATCTCTTGATTAAAGTTCAACCTTGTAGCTTCCAATCCTTTTCTTTATCTAGAAATCACTAACTTGGGATGGATTAAAACTACCTACAGAGACTAACTTCATGCTACAAAAAACTCCGTTTCATTCCGTACACCAGGAAGCTGGGGCTAAACTGGTCGACTTCGCGGGCTATGAGATGCCAGTACAATACAAGGGAATTAAAGTTGAACACGCAGCAGTGAGAGAAGCTGTTGGAGTGTTTGATGTTTCACATATGGGAGAGTTTTTTATTTCCGGACCGGAAGCTTTTGACCTTGTTCAAAAAGTAACAGTGAATGATGTTTCGAAACTGGTTCCTGGAAAAGCGCAATACTCGTGCCTGTGTTATGAAGACGGCGGCATTGTAGATGACCTGATTGTGTATCAATTATTCGATGATAATGGATATATCCTGGTGGTGAATGCTTCCAATATCGAAAAAGATCTGGCCTGGATTAATCAGAACAACACTTTTGATGCACAGGTGCATGACAACTCTCCTAACACGGCATTGCTTGCTGTACAAGGCCCAAAGTCGGTTGAAACGCTTCAAAAGCTTACAGGTCTGGACTTGAGTAGCATTGCTTTTTACAGCTATAAAATGGGAAATCTTGCCGGACTTGGAGAGGTAATTTTTTCTGCTACCGGGTACACTGGCGAAAAAGGATTTGAACTTTATTTCGACAAAAATACTGTTGATCCAGAGGCGGTTTGGAGAGCAATTTTTGAGGCAGGTGAAGAATTCGGTATCGAAGCTTGCGGGTTAGGGGCGCGAGATACTCTTCGGTTAGAAATGGGATATGCTCTATATGGAAACGATATTACAAAAGACACTCATCCATTAGAAGCACGATTGGGCTGGATTACTAAATTCGATAAAGGAGAATTTGTAGGAAAAGATGTTCTCTTAAAAAAGAAGGAAGAAGGAATTACCAGGCAACTTGTAGGCTTTGTGATGGAAGACGAGCGATCCATCCCAAGAAACGGATATGAAATAATTGATAATACGGGCGCTAAAATCGGTGAGGTTACAAGCGGAACAATGTCCATCACTTTAGGTAAAGGAATTGGGATGGGATATGTAGAAAAGGCCTATACTGCTGAAGGAACAGAGATTCAGATCGCCATCCGCAAAAAAACAGCACCAGCAATGGTGATGAGACCACCATTTATTAAAAAATAAGAGAGAACAATGCCAGACTTACGCTACATAGATGTATTTTTTTCGGTACAGGCTTTTCAGGAAGAAAACCTTCGCGGAAAGAGTGCGGTTATAATTGATATTCTTAGAGCCAGTTCATCCATAGTTACCGCCATTAATAGTGGCGCCAAAAAAATTATCCCCGTTGAGGATATGAGTGATGCCGTTAAAATCGCTCACACTATGGATGCCAATGACTATCTGCTCTGCGGAGAAAAAGACGGATCAAAAATTGAGGGTTACCATCTTGGTAATTCACCATTAGAGTACACAAAAGAAAATGTGGCCGATAAAACCCTGATCTTTAATACAACTAATGGAACCAAAGCCATTAAGAAGGCCAGTTTAGCTAACCGGATTTATATCGGCTCCTTTCTAAACCAGAAGAGCATTCTAAAAGCTTTAAAACAACATGATGACGAAGTAGTCCTTATTTGTTCAGGGTGGAGAGGCAGGTTAGCACTTGAGGACACGATGTTTGCTGGGTCCATTATTCATAACCTCTGTAAAGGAAACCTCCCTGATAAAACCAAGGATGGAGCAAAAGTTGCCTTTGGTCTTTTCGAGCGATTTGGAGATACTCTGGAGGAAACTATCCGGAAAAGCGATCATGCTTTTCGCTTAAGAAATCTGGTTCCGGAAGATGATGTGCCATTTTGCTGCCAGGTTGATAAATTTAATGTACTCCCTGGAATGAAGGACGGAATTATAACCAATCTAAATGGCTAAAAAGAAGCTGAATACTGCAAATACCGAAAAGCTATCTTCAGGCAGAAAAAAAGAGATTGCCGGGATTATAATTATTGCGATAGCAATATTGCTTGGTCTAAGCATTATATCTTATACGTCCAGTGATTATCAGTATGCAAGAAGCATCACTTTTACAGATTTATTTAATCCTGATGCGAATTCCCGATTAGTTCAAAACTGGCTGGGGCCTGTTGGCGCTTATATCTCTCAATTCCTTGTATACTCATTATTCGGTTACACAAGCCTCATTTTAGCACTCATTGTTGGCTATAATGGGTGGCACATCTTTAGAAGAAGAGACTTTAAGGAAAATAACTGGCTAAACATCCTTTCTGTTTGGGCGATGATTCTTTTAGCAACCTTTATTGGTTGGCTGAATACCAACGCCAATTTTCCTGATGATTCTATTTGGGGTGGAGTAGCTGGGGTAGCTATTTCACGAATCCTGCAAAACATAACAGGAGTGGGCTCCATCTTTATCCTGTCTGTATTGATGTTAGTTACGTTACTTCTTTTATGGGATCGTGACCTCCAAAAAACCATCGACAATGTTAAAATCTGGATGGACAATATGCGGGATAAAATGGAGCAATCCCGTATTGCAAGGGAAGAAAAGAAAGCCCAGCGCATAGCCGAACGGGAAGAACGTGTAGCAACTAAGAAAGCCGAGATTCAACTAAAGAAAGAAGAAAAAGAAGTAGAGGCGGCTGCAAAAAAACGAGAAGAAGCTATTCAAAAAAGGCAGATCGCTGAGGCCAAATCAAAAGAAGAAATGGTTAAACCCAAGCCATCTATCGAAGACATTGTAGAAAAGTCGGAGGAAGAAGACCGAAAGCGAATCGAAAAGGAAAAAGCGGAAGTCCAAACCCTTGATACCCGACCCAGGGCGATTATTGACAAGCCAGACTCAGAACCAGAAGAAGGAAACAAAGAGGGCGAGGATGTAGAAGTTGCCATATTTAAGGGTGAAGGTGATGAGGAAGCCGGAGAAAGAGATTTAGATAAGCTGAATGCTGATAAGGCCAAAGAAGTACCCGTTATCAAATACAAGTTCCCAACCATTGAACTTCTGAATACTCCTCCGAATGAAGGAAATGAAGTTGATCTGGAAGAGATCAAAGAGAATAAGCGCATTATCCTCGACAAGCTAAGGCGCCATAAAATTGAGATTGTTGGCATTAATGCCATTGTTGGGCCAACGGTTACACTGTACGAATTAGAGCCAGCGCCTGATGTGAAAATCAGTAAGATCGAGAGCTATTCGAATGATTTAAAAATGGCGACTGCTTCTAAAGGGCTCCGAATGTTAGCACCTATTCCTGGTAAATCGGCCGTTGGTATAGAAGTGCCAAATAGTACTCGTGAGACGGTATATATCAAGCAGGTTATTAATACCAAAAAGTTTGTTGAAACGGATATGACCCTGCCGGTAGCCTTTGGTAAAACCATCGAGAATGAAGTGTTTATGATGGATTTAACCAAAATGCCTCACTTGCTGGTTGCAGGAGCTACAGGATCGGGTAAATCGGTAGGTATAAATACCATTATCACCTGTCTTCTTTATAAGTGTCATCCGGACAATCTTAAGTTTGTGATGATTGATCCTAAGAAGATCGAGCTTTCTTTATATCGAAACATCCAGAATCACTTCCTGGCAATGTTGCCTGATGCCGATGAACCTATCATCACGGATACTACCAAAGCGCTTGAAACGCTCAGTAGTGTGTGTAAGGAAATGGATGATCGTTATGACCTCCTCAAAATGGCCATGGTCCGGGATATAAAGGCCTACAATGCGAAGTATAAAGACGAAGAACTCGAAGAAGAACTCGGTCACCGACATCTGCCATATATAGTAGTAATTATTGATGAGTTGGCGGATTTGATGATGACAGCTGGGAAACAAATTGAAGAGCCTATTGCAAGGATTGCACAGCTGGCACGAGCCGTTGGTATTCACCTGGTAGTTGCTACTCAGCGACCTTCGGTAAATGTTATTACTGGTACCATTAAGGCAAACTTCCCGGCAAGATTAGCCTACCAGGTAGCTTCAAAAGTGGATTCCAGGACTATTCTGGATGTTGGTGGAGCGGATCAACTAGTTGGTATGGGAGATATGCTCTTTACCAATGGTGCGGGCATGACTCGAATTCAGAATGCATTCGTTTCTACCGAAGAAGTGGAAGCCATAAATGCATTTATTGGTCAACAAGCAGGATATAAGGAGCCATTCCATCTCCCAATTGTTCAGGAAGACAATGCGGGAGTGCCCGATCCGTTAGAAGATATTGACGACATGTTTGAAGCAGCTGCTAAAGTGGTACTGCTTCATCAACAAGGTTCGGTTTCTCTTCTTCAAAGAAAATTGAAAATCGGATACAATCGAGCCGGAAGAATTATAGATCAATTATTTAATGCAGGGATTGTTGGACCATACCAGGGTAGTACCGCAAGAGATGTTCTTATTCAAACAGAGGAAGAGCTGCAGGAAATTATGGATGGGCTTAATGAACTCGACTAAGCTTATTCTATTTGTTTTAGCGGTAGTCTTCTTTTTCTCAGAATCGATATCCGCACAGAGTCCGGCTTTTGATGAGCTTCGATCAAAGTTCGCTGATGAACAGGTATTTAATGCTTCTTTTGAGCACACGTACATTGATTCCTATACCAACGAAACCAGCACCTCTACAGGTGAGATTTGGATTGACCAGGTTGGATATAAGCTTGAAGGGCAACATCAGCTAATTTTGGTAGATGGAGAACTATCCAAAGTATATGATGAGCTAAGAAATCGACTAATTGTTAGTGAGTATGATCCTGACGAAGACGATTTTGCTCCTTCAAGAATGTTGAGTGGTCTGGATGACACTTATACCCCATCCCAAGAGGAGTTAGAAAACGGAAACACTCTCATTATTCTAACAACAGACGACGATTTTGAGATATATACCAGGGTTGAGATTGAAGTGAATACCAACCTCGAACCCCTGAAGATTACAGCCTTCGATTTTGCTGAAAATGTACTTATCACCACTTTTGAGAATGGTGAATTTATAGATAAGGATGAAGAGCTCTTTCAGCTGGAGTATCCTGATGATGCAGAGATTGTAGATATGAGGTTTTAAGGGTGAATAAATTTCTGAAAATATTCCTGAGTGTAGTTTTTGCTGCACTTTTTTTATGGCTGGCGTTCAAGAATGTAGAATTTTCAGAAATTGCAGAAGCATCAAGAGACATGAGCTGGGGATGGGCCCTGCCCTTCACCGTGTGCCTGGTATTATCACACTATATAAGAGCTGAGCGCTGGAGGATGCTGTTTAATGATGGGGGTACGATCCCACATCGTTTTACCTTATTCACTGGAGTGATGTTTGGGTACTTGTCCAATATTCCGGTTCCAAGATTAGGTGAAGTTACCCGGCCGATTTATGTAGCAAGGCAGGTTGGAGAAAGTAATTCAAAGATTATCGGCACAATTGTACTCGAGAGAATCGTGGATGTACTGAGTATGCTTATCATTATGGCTTTCGTCGGAATCTTCCTGATTTCGGATGCGGAAATTCTGAATAGGTTGTTTGGAATTGATTTTACTAATAGTGAAGAAGTATCGTCAATAATTACCATTGTTTTGTTTGGTGGTATAGGCCTGGTTGTAATAGGCTTGCTTCTTTTTTTCGTATTAAAAAAACTTAGTAACGGGGATTCAGCATTTGCCCGGTTTGTAGATAAAATCAGAGAGATGTCGAAGAGCTTCTTCCAGGGAGTGCTTTCTATTCGAAAGCTCAAGAACTGGCCACTTTTCATTATCTATACCTTCACCATATGGGCTTTTTACATCCTAATGATTTATATCCCCTTTTGGATGTTTGATTTGCACACGGTCTATAGTCTTTCTATTGCAGATGCTGTGGTATTAACCATGGTTTCGGCAGTGGGTATTTCTATACCGACGCCTGGCGGAATTGGTAGCTATCATTACTTTATCACCTACAGTCTTTTTGTGTTGTATGCGGTGCCTGAAGTCACAGGACTTGCCTTTGCTACCATTACTCATGCAGCTACCTTGTTTTTAGTAATGACAATAAGTCCGCTTTGTTTGGCAATTGATAAGTTTATAGTGCTAAAAAAGGAAGCCGGAACGAAGTAGATTTTCTTATTCAGGAACTGGAAACGGTAAATACAGTACACTTTTTCGGTTACCTACGGGTTAAACCTTGGTTCAAAAATTAGTACATTCCCCAAACCCCGTTTTTAGATGCATATCATCAAAGGATTCTTTTTTATTGCAGCCCTTTTTATTTGGTCTAATACCCAGGCTCAAACTGGCTCCAATCCCCAAAATTCTCTTCTCCCTGAAATTAACCCACAGGATATTGAAATCAGGAGTGAATTCAGGGCTCGTTTCCCCGGCCTAAGACGTCAGCCAATTCTCGGTTTTAATCCCAAGCCCAGGGTATTTCGCATCGATCCAAATCGAATGCCTTTTATGGAAACCCGGGATCAGGCAGTAGCAAGCATTGCAATTACTCAACTAGATCGCCCCGCTCCTCCGCTCAAGACCACGCTATCAACTCCAGATCGAACAAAAGCCTTATTAAGAGCAGGTTTTGGGAATTTTATAACTCCTGAAGCTGAACTGTATGCATTCCATGCTTTTAATCAAACAACAACAGCCAGTTCAAATATCAACTATCGATCTTCTGATGGTCACCTTGATGATCAGTTAAGCAGTTTCCGTTTTTTCGATGGGAATGTTGGTGTACGCAAACAGCTGAATAAAGAACTTTCTGTTTCTGGAGATGTTGGTTTTCTAAGTGACTTTAACCGGGTATTTGATCTCGCCCCTATTTTCCAGGGAGGTATCGGGGAAACGGCTAAAAAAGAATATCTCGGTTTTGGTGGAGAGGTGGCATTAACACAAACTAAGAACGCGCTGGAAGGTTGGGACCTTAATGTTGGGGTAAATGCCCTCAATATTGATTTGCTTGCGGGCAATACAAGGTCAGGCGAAGTGAACGAACAAAATTTCAATGTAGCTTTTGGGAAATATTGGGCGGGCAGAAAGCTGTATGAGACATTCAAAGTTGAAGCTTCGGTAAGCGGAGGGAACTACCAGTACACAGGAATTAACTCGCAGCAATGGATAGATGCACGAGGTGGTCTGCAGTATAGCAAGATGTTGGATTTCAGTGCCCATATCTCCATCAAAGGAGGCCTGGCCTATGTTTCTGACGGGTTTTCAAGCAGGCTATACTTAAATCCTGAAGCAAAACTAAGGTATAATTTACGTGATGCAGTGATTATTACTGGTAATGTGTGGGGTCGCCCTGAAATGAATACGGTATATGAACATCACCAGGTAAATCGATTTCTCAATACACAAACCAACCTTCAGCATAGTTATAATTCCGGAGTATCCGGAGAAATTGCTTTTCAGCCGATAGAGGGAAACAGGGTTTTTGGTGGAATTACCTACCAGATAACCAAGGATTATGCATTTTACTCAAGGGATGCTGAAATGCAGGGAGGCAACGACTTTTTTACATTCTATTCAGTGAATTATGCTAAGGCGAATATATTTGAGTTTTATGGAGGTATCACTCAACAATTAGTTGCCGAGAAATTCTGGTTTGATGCAAAAGTTTATGCAAGGAGACCTAAGCTATCTGCCGGAGGAGATATTCCTTTTGAAGAGCGTATCGGGCTAAATGCGTCTCTTTCATATAAACCAGTGGATGAATTTACTATATCCGGATGGACGGACTATACAGGGAAAAGAGAAGCGCCTTCCGCAAATGAAGATTTAAAAGCCTTTGTGCTCCTTAACGGCAGTGCTGAGTACCAAATCACAAACCGATTTGGCGTTTACATGAAAGTATTGAATATTTTGGGGCAGAAATACGAACTTTGGGATGGATATCAGGAACGCCCGTTTCAGGTGTATGGAGGATTAACTATAACATTCTAGCTATGACAAAAGATTTCTTAAAAGCTTTCGGGATTGTAATACGAGATCAGGTGATTATGAAAAACTCGGTTCAGGTAAATGGTCTGGGTACGTTTAAGGCGGCACACCATACCCAAAAGCAGGAAAAAAGAGCAGACGGGAAAACAGTAATGCTTCCCCCAAGGGATGTAATAGAGTTTAACGCGGAGTAAGGAACGGGTTATGCATATAGATCATAAACAATTAATTGAGTTATTGATTGAAACCTCTGGTCAAACCGAGGAGAAAATAGAGAAGCAGGTTGAAGAGCTGATCAGCGAAATAAGCCAGGCTGTTGCGGACGGAGAAGCCTATGAGATCGAAGGCTTTGGAATTTTCAGCGGTATTGGAGGCAGGATTATTTTCATTCCATCCAAAGAACTGGAAACAGAAATTAATTTCAAATATGTAGGCATGGAGCCTATAGAACTGGATGAGGATCAGGTTGTCACAGAATCTGAAACAGAAGAAGATCCTTTTGAGGCCTTACAGGAAGAATTGTCCTCTGATCCGGTAGAAAGAGATCCATTCGCAGGTTTAGTAGAGGATTTTGAGGAGGAAACTGAAGAAAGAGCTGAAGACCCATTGATCTTTGGAGTTGAAGCAGAGAAAAACCTGGATGAAGGAGAAGAAGAAGCTCCGGGCCCGGAGTCATGGGGAATTGATGCGCATAGAGAAGGTTCCGCTTCAGCTAATAAACTGATCTCGAGTTTGATGGGTGAGGAATACACAGAAGAGGAACACTCTGAACCTGAAGAAGAAATAACAGAAACAACAGACGATGATCCTTTCGGGGATATTCTTGGGGAAGAGGAACCTGAGGGTAGTTTGGAAACAAGCGAGGAAGCGTCAGAAACAGTAAGTGGGTTAGATGCTGAGCTAGCAAGCTTGATGGGTGATGATACGGCAGTCACTTCTTCAGAAGAGCTGGAAGCTGGTTTATATGAAGAAGATGTCACAGATGTGTTTTCCGAAATAGATGCTCCAGAAGAAGAAGAACCAGAGCAGGAAGCCGCTGCGGAAGAAGTAGTCGAGGAAGAAACTATCGATGAAATTGTTGAGGAAATAAATGTTGAAGAACTGGAGGCTGCACTAGAAGAAACGGAAGGAGAACCAGAACCAACCACAGAAGAAGAAATCTCTGAGGAAGAAGTTCCTGCAACCGAAGAAGAGCCAGAGCTGGAGGAAGAATCAACGGAAACAGTTGAAGACGATTTTGAAGATTTCGACGATCCGTTTCTCGATTTGGATTCTGATGAGGATGAAGAGGAAGAAACACAGGATACTACCGAAGAGGACGAAGTAATACCTGTTATAAAGAATATTACCTCGGGAGTTATTTCCAAGAAAGAAGACCCAAAAGAAGAGAAAGAAGAAAAGCCTAAAAAGGAAGAGAAAAAGAAGCCGGTAAAAAGGGAGCCAAAACCAGCGCCAGTTTGGCTATGGATCATCCTTTTTCTGGTGGTTGTAGTAAGTGCAACAGCTGGACTTGGCTATTTCGGAATTTTGAATATCCCAGGCATTACGCCGGAGTCGTATGTGGCTAATAATAATGTGCAACAACCCCCAGCACAGCCACCGCAACAACAAGCTACACCGGAAACTCAACCGCAGGAACAGGACACACAAACTCCGGCTCAAACCGAAGAACAAGCTCCAGCAGAAGAAGAAATACCCCCACCACCCGTTCAGCAACCTGTAAGTACCCCGCAAAATGTGCCTGAAGGTCAGGAACTATATGGATTAACAGGCGTTGTATCAGAAGCGGCGAACGATGGTTTTACCATTGTTCTTTTCTCATTGAGTATAGAGCAAAATGCATATGCTAAACAGCAGGAGCTAAGCAATGCGGGCTATAGGGCTTTCGTTACTGCGGTGCCTTCAACGCAATATGGAACCTTATGGAGGGTGAGCATTGGGCAGTTTGCAAGCTTAAGAGATGCGGCGATTGGTGCAGAAGGAATGCCTTCAGAATATCAGGAAAGTTATTTTATTAAAAGAATTACAAATTAATCATCTACATGAACATCGCGTTATTATTTTGGCAGGACACTACCGCAGTTGACTCCTTGTCATTATCACTTCAAACCGATCAGGTAACGTTTTTCGACCTGATGGTGGAAGGTGGAATCCTAATGATTCCCATTTTCTTACTCCTTTTTATTTCCATTTATGTAATTGTTGAACGGTGGAGCGCACTTTCAAGATCCCATACTGATACGGAACGCTTTCTTAGTTCCATAGAAGGTATGTTGAAATCGGGTCGCCAAACTGATGCTGTTGCTTATTGTGATGATGTTGATAAACCATTGGCCCGAATTATTAAGGCAGGCATCAAACGCTTAGGCCGTCCTATCAGGGATATTGAAGATGCCATCGACAATGCAGGTAAAAAGGAAATTTTCTTCCTGGAAAAAAGGATGAATTGGCTGGCTACTATTGCCGGGGTGGCTCCATTGCTGGGATTCACCGGAACGGTTACTGGGATGATTGAGGCCTTTATGGATATTCAGTCCCTTCAAGGGAATGTAAACCCAAGCGCTTTAGCTGGTGGTATCTGGGAAGCATTAATAACCACCGCAGCAGGCCTAATCGTAGGTTTGATAGCCTTTGGTTTTTATAACTTCTTGCTCGGTCGAATCAACCGATCAATATTTGAGCTGGAAAATGCTTCTGCTGACTTTATCGATCTGCTTCAATCTCCAGCTCCTAAAAAACAGGCTTAGAAATGGCACGAGACTTCAGACGAGGAGATAAACGACTTACACCGCTTTCCCTGTTTTCTCAGTCTTCGTTAACTGACATTGTACTGCTGCTGCTTATTTTCTTCCTATTAACGTCCTCTTTTGTGACGAACTTTGGAATAAAGGTAGATATCCCAAGAGCAGAAAGTAGCTCCGTTACCAACAGCGAGTTTATTTCGGTAGCAATTACGAGAGATGGTCAATTCTATGTCGAAGGAGATTTAACGGCTGCTGGTTCTCTTTCAGCGGCGATTAGGCAGGCAAAAAATAATAAATCGGCAAGCACAATCGTATTAAGAGCGGATAAAAATTCAATCATTGACAATTCCGTAAGGGTATTGAACATTGGTAAGGCATTAGATCTTAGATTGGCAATAGCAACAGAACAAGGCTCATTTTAAACAATGAAACCCACTTTTACACAGGATGATCAACGAGCATTAGGCGTTACCCTTTCAGTAGCGGTAGTGATGCTCGCATTTTCTTTGTGGTATACCATTGATATGGGGAAGAATCTCCGCCCATCCTTTATTGAGGTAGAATTTGGAGATTTCCAGACTGGCCAGCTTACTCAATTTTCCGAAGTTCAAAATGAGCAGGTTGCTACCAGGCAAAATCCTTCAGAAGTGGAAACAGAACAACCTGTTGAAGAAGCCCCGGAGCCAGAAGAAGCGCCTCAAACTCCCGCTGAAGAAAATGTTAAGCCGGTTGATTTACCCGACGAAGTGGAAGAAGTAGAAAATGACCCGGTAGAAACCCCTGACACTGAGGTAATTGATCCAACTACTACGGTAGAAGAACAGGCCGAAGAACAAATTGAAGTTCCTCCTCAAGCCCAAGTAGATGAGGAGCAAAATGAAGGTGCCGAAGAAAGCGGCGATGTGGATGGCGCCATTGGTGACACCAACTCTGACCAGGGAATTGGAACGGATGATGAAAAGACCTCTCCTTATGAACTGAAATGGGAAGGTGATATTGAACGGGCCCCAATGGTTCAGCCTCTTCCAAGTAATAATGCTAATACTGAAGCAGTAATTACGGTTAGATTTGAAGTACGTCCCAATGGTACCGTTGGAAGAATTATCCCTCTTCGGAAAATGAACCCGGAACTTGAAACTGAAGTAATGAAAACGCTTCGAACCTGGCGATTCTCTCGTCTTCCAAGCGGTGTACCTCAGCAAGCTCAATGGGGTACCATAACCTTTAGATTTGTATTTGACTGATGAAGAAGCTGGTGTTTATACCGGTTCTTTTAGCGATTGTCTTCTTTTCCTGCAAAGACAATCCGTCTGGAATATCCGGAGAGTATGCCCAGGTTAATACCTGGATTCGGGCCCAAATGGATTTCTTCTATTTCTGGGATCAGTTTGTGCCTGATGAAGCCGATGGCACCATACCTCCTGAAGTTTTCTATGAGGAAATACAGGAGCCTAACGATAGATTTTCATTTATCAGAGATGACGCCCAGGCTCTGCTTGATGACTTAAACGGGAACTCCGTTTCTGCCGGGTATTCCCCTGCATTTGGGCGTATTTCCGGCACGAATGAGGTATTCATAGTTGTCGAATTTGTATATCCGGGAACACCAGCAGCCAACGAAGGCATGGAACGTGGGGATATTATACTGGGAATAAATGGTACTCGTCTGGATACACTGAACTACCTGGATCTCTTTAACACTGAAGGGATGTCCACCTTTACCTTAGGTGAGGCGAATTTTGACGAGCAGCAACAGCGATTCGTTCTTACAGAAACGGGAGAGACTATTACGGCAGAAGTAGGTCAGATAGAACTAGACCCTGTAGTACATACCAGCATCGTTGATACCAGTGCTCACAAAATTGGCTATATGTTCTATTCCCGATTTGTAAATGGAGAGGACGATGTATTTCTGAATAGTTTGATTGATGCACTCACTGATTTTAATAACCAGGGAGTAACAGAGCTTGTAGTTGATCTTCGATATAATCCGGGAGGAAGAGTTTCAGTAGCTACAGAATTTGCAAATACGCTGGTTCCAACTATTAATGCTCAAAACGAGGACATTTTCATTCAATTCGAATACAACGAAGAATACACCAATGCATTAATAGAACAGCAAGGGTTGGATTCTCCGAATTTATCTACTCGTTTTTCAGAAGGAGATGTGAATCTGAGCCTGGATAAAGTGTACTTCCTGGTAACAGGAGCTTCAGCTTCTGCCAGCGAATTGATCGTAACAGGATTAGAGCCTTATATGGAAGTAGTTACAATTGGAACTCCAACCGTAGGGAAATTCTACGGCTCCTTTGTTCTAACCGATGATGTAAGTAACTATGCCATTGTTCCTGTCAGCTTCAAATATCTGAATGCAACAGGATTCACAGACTTTGCAAGCGGTTTAGATCCTGATTTCTCAACATTCGAAAGCCTGTTTGCAACGGTGCCAATTGGAGATATTAATGACCCATTATTCTCAACTGCTATTGAACATATTGTAAATGGAAATGTGGTTACCAAGCCGGCACCTTTTTTCAGAGAGTTTATACCCCTTCGCGATCCTGTTGAGCTCAAGAACGGCAATATTTTACTCGATTTTCCTGAAGAGTTCTAGCTAACAATATTTTACCCTCCTCTTGCTTCTGTTTAGTTACATTCGGTAATTCAAAAAGCCAAACTAACTAATCCAGGATTTATGAAAAGAGTGGTCACTTTTTTTGCAGCCTTAATGGTCTGTGTACTAATCAATGAACAAGCTGAAGCTCAGATTTTTGGGCATGGTACTGAAACCGATTCTCCAGTCTATACAGAGCAAGACCTTAAAGATTTGTCATTTAGAAATATCGGTCCATTTCGAGGTGGCCGTTCCGTAGCAGTTGCAGGTCATGATGATGAGCCATATACCTACTATACCGGCTTTACAGGTGGTGGGGTTTACAAAACTACTGATGGTGGTAATACCTGGATTAATATTTCGGATGGGTTTTTCAAAACAGGTTCAGTTGGAGCCATTGATGTAGCTGATTCCGATCCCAATGTGATTTATGTTGGCATGGGTGAGACCGATATTCGTGGAAATATGAGTGCTGGCGATGGTATGTATCGTTCTACTGATGCAGGGAAAACCTGGACCTATCTCGGATTAGGTGAAAGCCGGTTCATTGGTGATATTGAGATTCATCCTGATAATCCGGATGTAGTTTGGGTTGCCGCGATGGGTAAGCTTTTCGGTGGTGAGGGAAACTCAGAACGAGGAGTTTATAAAACCACCGATGGCGGCAAGACCTGGAATAAGGTGTTATTCCGTAATAATCAAACCGGAGCCGTTGATATCGCTGTTGACCCTAACAACTCACGTATTCTGTTCGCGGCCATGTGGGAAGCCTACCGAAACCCTTGGGAAATGAGCAGTGGTGGAGAAGGAAGTGGGTTATTTAAAAGTACTGATGGTGGCGAATCGTGGACGGAAATCACTAAGAACCCTGGATTACCCAAAGGATTAGTTGGGAAAATCGGGGTTTCAGTTTCACCGGTTAATTCAAATAGAGTGTTCGCTATCGTAGAGAATGCAAAAGGTGGAGGGTTATTCCGCTCTGAAGATGGAGGTGATTCCTGGACGCGTGTAAGTGCGGATAGAAATCTTCGACAAAGAGCATGGTATTACTCCAAAGTAATTGCTGATACCGGAAATGAAGATGTAGTATATGTACTAAACGTAGGGTTCTGGAAATCTACCGATGGTGGAAGGACCTTCAGTCGAATTGGGACTCCTCATGGTGATCATCACGATTTATGGATTGCTTCAAATGATCCACAAAGAATGGTGATTGGTGATGATGGTGGTGGCCAGGTAACTTTTAACGGCGGCCAGGGCTGGTCTAGCTATTTCACTTCTGCAACTGCGCAGATTTACCAGGTTACTACCGATAATCAATTCCCATATATGATTTATGGCGCTCAGCAGGATAACAGCACCTTTGCCATTCGAAGCAGAACCGGAGGCTTTGGAATTACTGAAAGAGACTGGTGGCCGGTAGCTGGTGGGGAAAGTGGCTATATCGCTCCTGATCCGGATAATCCGGATGTAACCTACGGCGGAAGCTATGGGGGCTATCTAAATAGATATGATGCCAAGCTTGGGCTAAGTGATAGAATTGATGTATGGCCGGACAACCCAATGGGTGCCGGAGCAAAAGAACTTAAGTATCGCTTCCAGTGGACCTTTCCGATTATTGTTTCACCACACAACTCGGATGTACTCTATGCTACTTCTCAGCATGTGCATCGTTCAACCGATGAGGGAATGAGTTGGGAAACTATTAGCCCTGACCTTTCAAGAAATGATACGACCAAACAAGACGAATCAGGTGGCCCTATTACTAAGGACGATACCTCGGTAGAATACTACAACACCATCTTCACTTTCGTTGAGTCTGCTATTGAGCCCGGATTGCTTTGGGCGGGTTCAGATGATGGACTAATCCATATCAGTCGAGACAATGGAGCCAACTGGGATAATGTAACTCCTAGGGGTTTGCCAGAATCAATGATTAGCATACTGGATGCCTCTCATCATGATGCCGGAACAGCTTATTTTGCTGCTACCCGATACAAGTTTGGTGATTTTCAGCCGATGATTTATAAAACTACCAACTATGGAAGAAGCTGGAGTAAAATCACTGATGGAATTCCTAATGGAGACTTTACCCGCGTAGTTCGAGAAGATCCAAATAAAGCAGGTTTGCTTTATGCGGGTACTGAAACCGGATTATATATCTCCTTTGATGCCGGAGAAAACTGGCAGCCATTCCAATTGAATCTACCTGCTACTCCTATCACTGATTTGGCAGTTCATAAACGAGATAAAGATTTAATTGTGGCTACGCAGGGGCGCTCTTTCTGGGTGTTGGATGATCTTCCTGTTCTTCATCAAATTAATGAGCAGATAACAGACGCTGATCATCACCTTTTTGATCCCGAAGACCCATATCTATTCGGGCGTTCAGGGAATATTGCTCCCGGAAGAACGATAGGACAAAACCCTACGTCTGGCGCGGTAGTGTATTATATGCTGGGAAGTGATGTAGAGGAAGAGGTTAAGCTCGAATTCCTGGATATGAGAGATAATGTGATCCAGACCTATTCAAGTAAAGAAGATTCTCGTGGACGGGCTGTAAGAGAATCCCCGCTATTTTATGAAGAAGAAGACCGGGTTCGTCCATCTGTAGTTTCGAACAAAGCAGGATTGAATAAGTTCTCGTGGAATCTTCAATACAAAGGAGTGACCAACCTGGATGGTCGTCAGATTCTTTGGGCTGGTAATACTTCCGGACCACGAGCAGTACCAGGAGCTTATAAAGTGCGAATGTATATTGGTGATGAAATGGTAGGCGAGCAGGATTTTGAAGTAATGAAAGACCCTCGCTTAACAAGCATTTCTCAGCAAGACCTTATCGCCCAATTTGAACTGGTTCAAACCATTAATGCCAAGCTAGACAGCACGCATAAATCCATCAACAGAATTCGGGAGGTTCGAAAAGAGATCAATGAGATGATGGGTGAGGCTAAAGGCAATAAAGAACTTCAGGACAGGGCTAAAGCTATGCTTGCAGCAATGTCTGATATCGAAAACGAACTTGTACAAACAAAAGCTGAGGCAACTCAGGATGTACTCAACTTCCCAATCAAGTTGAATAACAAACTGGCGGCCCTAAAAGGAACCGTTGCTACTGGTTATGGTCGTCCAACAGCTCAGCAATATGCAGTATTTGAAGACCTTGCAGCCAAGGTGGATGTTCAGCTCAATAAGCTAAGTGCAATTTGGGATGGGGATTATGAAACGGTAATGGAAGAGTTCGAAAACCCAACAGGCTCTATTCAGAATTAATAGCGAATGAACATACTTGTACTTGGAGCCTCAGGAGGTTGTGGCTCCGAAGTAGTTGCACAAGGGGTACAGCGAGGTCATAAGATCACGGCACTAGTTCGCGAAGGAAGCTCTCTTAGCGCCCCTTCCGAGGTTGAAGTGATTAGAGGAAGTGTATTAGACCCGGGCATTCTGGAAAGGGCAATTCGCAACCAGGACGCGGTGATTTCCTGTCTGGGATTAAAGCGCAGGAACAAACTCAACCCCTGGTCTCCCATTACTTCGCCATTGGACCTAACGGCCAAAACAGCCGAAAGCCTCACACAAATTCTTCCAGCAGATTTTCCACTAGCTGTAATTAGCGCAGCAGGAGTTGGTGAGTCTTTCGATCGAACAAACTCAGTCCTTCAGTTTTTAATTCAAAAAAGTAACCTTGGTCCAGCTTACCAGGATTTAGAGAATATGGAAGAAGTTCTAACCTCCAGTGATCTAAACTGGCATGCGGTGAGACCTGTAACTCTCTCTAATGGTAAGCAGAGTAAAAACATTACTGTTAGCAACTCTTATGGTCTCTTTGATATGGTGCCCAGAGCAAGTGTAGCTTCGTGGCTACTGGATGTAATTGAGCAAGGAGGCTACCCCCAATCCCGCACTCCGATCATTAAGGGGTAATTCTACCGTCCATCTCTCCATCTAGTCATCCCGGGCTTGATCCGGGATCTGTAGAGGTAGGAAAGAATACTTACTTTTATCTGGATCAAAGCCCAACAGACCCTGAAACAAGTTCAGGATGATAAGTATAGTTAGTGAACATCATGAATCAACATGAGAAGAACTATCTGTAGAATAGAATCATAAACAATAGATGCATTTTTGTACCAATCTGATTTAACGCGATCTTCATTAACCGGTTCCCAAGCAAAATCGAAATCCATTACAGAGATTGAAGAATGTACATATCGATTTAAATCTGAATAGACTTCAATAATTATTCTTCCAAGGGATTTAGTAAGAAGGTTTTTCTCGAGTAAATATTTTACCATAGAATTTTTACTCGTTCCAAAGTTGGGTATACGGTTATTTATCTCTTCCCTTTTTTCCTCTAGAGAAAGGCTGTTTGTTACTGTGAAGTAATAATGCGCTACAGCTGTTTCGAGACTCGATCTGAGTAGAACTTGAGCTTGCTTGAAATGTCCTTTGTGAGCTAATAGTAAAGAACAAGAGATACCATTTAAAGAGTCATAAAGATAAGGCATATGCAAAGCATTGATCATATCCTCACCAGAAAGGCTATCTATAATTCGTCGAATTGAAAAAGAGTATTTGAGAATCCTGATCAATTTTTCATTGTTGGAGTCAACTGTGAAATCCAATGATTGCACATATTCAAAAAATTGATCTAAAGTGCCCTGACCACCTATATCTAGATAATAGATTGGAAACGGGTCGCATAATTCTACAAAATCACTATTAATTTCAATGGAACAAAGTGACTCATTCGAAAGAGGTAATAGTTTAAATAAACTATTGGGGTCTGTTCCGTGCCAATTCATAGCACTGAATATCGATTAAAGAAGTATACCTCCAAAATTATTTTTGTCATTTCGAAAGATCCCGAAAGCATTCGGGAGATTGAGAAATCTAGAAATTGCTTTTAAGAAAGATCTCTAGATTTCTCGCTCCGCTCGAAATGACAAAGGGAGAGGGGAATGACAAAGCCCTACCCCTTAATCACCACAGGCTCGGTCTGCCAGATTTCGTCATTGTAATCTTTGATGGTTCGGTCGCTGGAGAACTTACCTACCTTCGCTACATTCAGAATGGCTTTTTTATTCCACTCAAATTCATCGCGGAATACTTTATCCACTTCTTCCTGTGATTTCACATAGGCTTCGTAATCAGCCAATACCATGAAGTAATCCCCTTCATAAAGAAGAGCATTAATGATCGGGTGGAAGAGTTCTTTATTCTCCGGTGAGAAGAAACCATCTCTGATCTGATCCAGCGCCCTCTTCAACTCCGGGTTTTTATGGTAATAAGTTTGTGGATTGTAGCCGGCTCTTCGAAGTTCGTCTACTTCTTCAACTTCAAGACCGAAGATGAAGATGTTATCATCGCCAACTTCCTCTTTGATTTCCACATTCGCACCATCCAGCGTACCAATAGTAAGTGCACCGTTTAACGCGAATTTCATATTACCGGTACCAGATGCTTCCATACCTGCTGTTGAAATCTGTTCAGAAAGATTTGCCGCCGGAATCATGATCTCAGCAAGAGTAACCCTGTAATTCTGAAGGAAAATACACTTCAGCTTATCCTTTGTTTCCGGGTCGTTATTAATCTTTTCACCAATGGCGTTGATCAATTTGATATGATGCTTAGCCATAGCATAACCCGGCGCAGCTTTTCCACCAAAAATTACAGTTCTTGGAACAATGTCTAATTCTGGATTTTCCTTTAAGCGGTTGTATAAAGTGATCACATGCAGAGCAGCCATCAACTGACGCTTATATTCATGAATCCGCTTAATTTGGATATCGAACATCGAAGTAGGATCGACTTCAATTCCCATATCCTCCTGGATATAATCAGCCAGTCGTTTCTTATTGGTCAGCTTGATTTCAGCGAATTTCTTTTGGAAGGCTTTGTCCTCTGCGAAATCAGCAATCTTTTGTAATTGATCGAGGTCAGTAACCCAGTCGTTTCCAATTTTGTCACTTATAAGTGCAGAAAGCTCCACATTACATTGCTTCAGCCATCTACGAGGGGTAATCCCATTCGTTTTGTTGGTGAATTTGTCAGGATACATCTCATCAAAATCCCTGAACATAGATTCTTTAAGCAATCGCGAATGAAGTGCGGCAACACCATTTACTTTCTTCGCTCCCACTATGCCCAAGTGAGCCATATGAACTACCGGATTTTCTCCTTCCCCAACAATACTCATTCGGCTCATTCGGTTTCGATCATCACCAAACTTCGCTTTAATGCTGTCCATAAAGCGGCGGTTGATCTCAAAAATGATGTTTAGGTGTCTTGGAAGTAGACTTCGTACCAGGGAAACCGGCCACTTCTCCAGAGCTTCCGGAAGAAGCGTGTGGTTGGTATAAGCCATCGTTTCTACGGTAAGATCCCAGGCCTTATCCCATGGCATATTTACCTCATCCAATAACACTCTCATCAATTCAGGGATCGCTAAATTCGGATGAGTATCATTACACTGAATAGCCACTCTTTCCGGAAGCTTGGTCCAGTCATCAGTCTGACCTTTAAATCTTCTTAAAATATCTTGCATGGAGGCCGATACCAGGAAATACTCCTGCTTGAGTCGCAGCTCCTGTCCGACGAACATTTTGTCATTTGGATATAGAACCCGGGTGATGTTTTGCTCAAGCTGGTTATCCCGAACAGCATCAATGTATTGACCCTGGTTAAAACTCTGGAGGTCGATCGCGGTATCTGACTCAGCTTTCCAGAGGCGTAGATTATTTACAATGTTGTTATCGTATCCTGGAATGGGGGTGTCATAAGCAACCGCCAACACCTTTTTGGTGTTCTCCCATTTGTATTCCAGTTCACCACTTTCTTTTGGGGTGATATGTTGGTGTCCGTAAAACTCTACCGGGTATTGAACTTTAGGCCGAACAATATCCCATGGATTTCCATACCGTAACCAAAGGTCCGGCTTTTCAATCTGGAAACCATTCTCGATAGTCTGGTAAAAAATGCCATAGTCATATCGAAGCCCATATCCGGTTGCCGGGATTCCAAGTGTAGCCATTGAATCCAGGAAGCAGGCGGCTAATCTTCCAAGTCCCCCATTCCCCAAACCAGCATCCCATTCTGCATTCCTGATTTCATCATAATCCAGTCCAAGATCAGCACAAGCATCTGCCACTTCTTGTTGAGCATCCAGGTTTACGACCATGTTATCCAGCAATCGACCGATCAGGTATTCCATGGAGAGATAATAGGCGCGCTTAACACCGGTCTTATGGTAGGTTTGTTGGGTGGTAATCCACTTGTCGTGGAGGCGATCCATTATTGTAAGAACTACACTTCGGTAATTATCCCAATTCGTTCTTGAGTATTCATCCTTTGCCAGGGTATGGCGAAGGTGGAGTTTAATGTCTTCTCTTAATGAATCTTTGTTTAAGCCAGAGCGAACGGCTATTTCATTCGATACTTTTTTGCTCATCTAGTAAAATTTCTTGTTATCCGGAAAAGATAATGATCTTATGTTAACTCAGTTTCACAGTCAGAATTCTTTTTTATACACCCCTTGATCCGGCTTGAATAGTGGACGGGTAAGGTTAGCTAAATAACCGAGGCTATGAAACGACTCATACGCATTAATAGCAACAAAATCCTGAGAAAAAATCCCAAATACACTGGAACCGCTTCCACTCATAGAAGCATAGGTGGCTCCGAAGTCATAGAATTGATCCTTAAGGTTTCCCACTAGTTCGTGTCTGGGAAATACAGATGATTCCAGTTGGTTTTGTAGCAGAAAATGCCAGTCTTCAATTTCGTCTTCGAGAAGCACATTCTTCAGTGAAAAATCAGGTACTCCAAGAGGAATGCATTGCTCGTAAGCTTCAGGTGTTTTGCTTTCTATATTCGGAAAGACCGTAACGATATAGGCATCAGGTTGAATAGGAAGAACTTCTATTTCATCTCCTAATCCCGTTCCAATACCAGGCTCACCTTGTATAAAGAAAGGGACATCAGCACCTAATGATTTACCAAGCTCCATTAAGTCATCCATAGAAAGGCCGAGGTTGGCAATCTTGTTCACCATCTTAAGTGTAGTAGCGGCATTACTACTGCCCCCTCCCAGCCCGGCACCAGCAGGAATATTTTTTTGAACATTGATTTTAAACTCATCCCTTAAGCTCACTTCTTGTTGAAGTAAGTTTACCGCCTGAACAATGAGGTTCTCTCCGTTAGCTGGGATTCGCTCATCACTCATGAAGAGCTCTGTTCTTGAAGAGGGAGTTATTTCGAAACGATCATTCCACTCAATAAAGCAAAAGCCAGTTTCAATGGTATGGTATCCATTTGGCAAGCGTTCGATGACATTGAGCCCCAGGTTAATTTTTGCATGGGAGCTAGATATCCATATTTCACTCATTTCAGAAATTCGTTTTTGTGCTTAAGCATATAGTTAAAGGCAGCGTCATGATCATTTGGGATGTCTCCATTGAGTATAGCTTCTTTTACTGCATCTTTAATGATGCCAACTGTTTTAGACGGAGTTATGTTCAGGGCGTCCATTATTTCTTCCCCAGAAAGCGGATTCTTCCAGTTTCGAATTTTATCCTTGGCTTCTACTTCCTCTATTTTCCGTTCCACCTTGCTAAAATTCTCGTGAAACTTCTCCACCTTATATTCATTCTTGCTGGTAATATCTGCTCGACAAAGCATCATTAAGTCATCAATGTCGTTACCCGCATCAAAAATAAGGCGCCGAATCGCGCTGTCACTTACAATGTCAGAAACAAGAGCTATTGGACGCAGGTGAAGACGAACCAGTTTTTGCACGTATTTCATACGATCGTCAAGAGGCAGTCCAAGTCGCTTAAAAATCATTTTGGCCCATTTAGCTCCCAGAGCATCATGCCCATGAAAGGTCCAGCCAACAGTTTCATCGAAACGCTGAGTAGGAGGTTTTGCGATGTCATGTAAAATAGCAGCCCATCTCAACCATAGATTGTTACTCATCTTAGCAACATTATCAAGTACCTGGAGAGTGTGCCAGAAATTATCTTTATGTCGCTGACCATTTACCTCTTTAACACCATGCAGATTTACCATTTCGGGTAAAAAATGACCCAGCAACCCGGTCTTAAATAGCATAGTAAATCCTGCAGAAGGTTTATCTGCAAGAATGATCTTATTCAGTTCTTCTACGATTCGTTCTTTTGAGATGATGTTTATTCGATCCGCCATATCACTGATGGCCTTGAAGGTTTCTTCATGAATATGGAAATCGAGTTGAGTTGCGAAACGTATAGCGCGCATCATTCGGAGAGGGTCATCACTAAATGTTTGCCCTGGATCGACAGGGGTTTTTATGATGCCACCTTTTAAATCTTCCATGCCATTAAATGGATCGATCAATGCTCCAAAATCTTCTTTGTTCAAGGACCATGACATAGCATTGATGGTCAAATCTCTTCGATTTTGATCGTCTTCTAAAGTACCATCCTCAACAATGGGCTTTCGTGATTCTCGTCGATAACTTTCCCTTCTGGCACCAACAAACTCCAGTTCAATGTCTTCATACTTAACCTGAGCGGTTCCGAATTGTTTAAAAACAGCAAGCGATGATCCTTCCAAAAGGGCGTGTACTTTTTTGGCCAGTTTTATTCCAGATCCCAGTGTAACAAAGTCGATATCTGGTTGCTCTTTGAGTCGGTTTAGGTAGTAATCTCTCACGTAGCCACCAACAACATACACGGGTTGCCCAAGCGAAGAAGCGGCATCACCTATTAGACTGAAAATGAAAATATGTTTTTCGGGTACATTGTGTTGCAAAACCATAAGCATCAAAGATAGGAATGTTGGTGATGGCTTTCAGATGGATTTTAATTTCAAAAAAGAATTGTAAACTGTAATATCGATCAAAAATTGGGTGCCCATGAGTTTTCCAACAAAATGGCTTATTGCTACAAATGGCAGTATATATGCAAGTGAGGCGGTTAAATATGCCGGCCTTTTAAGCACAGAATTAGCGAATAAACCTGAAGTGACCATTTTGGTTGTTGCTTATGAAAAAGACGCAGAGGAAATAGCTCTAGGGATAGTTGAGATGGCAAAGTTCCTTTTTGAAGAGGAAGGGAAGAAAGCGGTTGAGCCGCGCTTGGAAGTTAGAATTGGAGAGCCAGGTCAGACAATAGTAGAAACGGCAAAGGATTTTGGATGTGATCATATCCTAATCGGAGGCGCGGATTTCAAATGGGATATCAATGACAAAAACCCGGGAGGGATTAGCAACTATGTGATCTCCAATTTTGAAGGAGTAATAACCGTCGTTAAATAATTTTTTTCAGCGAATAATCTCTCGCGTTCTCAAGAGAAATTTCAGGCGAGCTATAAAACAGCAAAAAATCGGGCTTTTACGATTCCTTCAAGCACAATAAAAACAATGCATAGTGAAGGGTTAAGATTTTGATTTGTGGATAATCTCGTGGAAAACGAGTTGAAAAGTTGTGGGAAAGTAGAGCTTTTTTTTCTTGTGAGGTGCTCCGGAATTGTAGTACTTGTATGTGAACACTGACATCAAGGACACCACGGTGAAATTGATGAGAGGCCACAAAAATCTTGAGGCCAGTTTGTTCGAAACCTCTCAACCCGAGAGTTCAAACAAAAAGTATTCCAAGTGTTTTCGCAAGAAAACTAAACCCCCACCATGCAAATGTTGGGGGTTTTTTTATTTAGGGAACTACCATAAAATTTCTGCTCAAATCTGAGCTCCCTAAATTCTTTATCTACACTTTTCCCTCTCAATAGTCATCCCGGACTTGATCCGGGATCTATAAAGAGTAGCTCTATTTTCCGATTGGAATTGGATCAAAGAAAAATTCCTGAAAAAACTCACTCGCGCACAGGCGGATTTTTGGAGTGCCTGAGAAGTCTTCAAAAAAGGTGCTATCCTTATTCTCATTAGTCATTAAAAAACAACTACTAATGGGTTTTTGAAAAGTCGATTTGTGGATAATTCCGTGGAAAACGAGTTGAAAAGTTGTGGGAAAGTAGAGCTTTTTTTTCTTGTGAGGGGCTCCGGAATTGTAGTACTTGTATGTGAACACTGACATCAAGGACACTACGGTGAAATTGATGAGAGGCCACAAAATCTTGAGGCCAGTTTGTTCGAAACCTCTCAACTCGAGAATTCAAACAAAAGGTATTCCAAGTGCTTTCGAAAGAAAGTAAAGCCCCATCATGCAAATGTTGGGGCTTTTTTTTTGTTCTATAATCTTGGCACAGATTCTTCTCAATCAATCTATTGAAACAGAAGAGTGATCTCCTACATCTACCTTCCCGGAAATATTTTTCAGTGTAGTATGAGCGCCAATAGTAGAATTTGATGTGCTCACATTTTCAATAGAGGCATTGTCTCTTATAATCGAGTGCTCGATTGTCGAGTTTTTTATACTTGTTCCGGATTCAATACTCACTTTTGGTCCGATGGTACTATTCTCTATGTTAACATTGTCAGCAATAAACACAGGAGGAATAATAGTGCTTCCCGGATATTTCGAAGGATCAAAAGAGTGATTTTCTTTAGCTACAATTTCTCCGGTTGTTTCTAGCCAGGCCGGTAGCGTTCCGCAATCTAGCCATTCATCGACGGTTGCAATCTTAAATACCTTGCCTTGATTAATCATATTATCAAGAGCTTCGGTAAGAAAGTATTCTCCGCCGGGACCTTTAATATCTTCATCGATTACCCGATTCACCTGACGTTTTAACTCTTCCCCGTCTTTAAAATAGTACACTCCGATGATGGCTAAGTCGGATATAAATTCCTGAGGTTTTTCTACAAATCCTGTAATCGTTTCTCCCTCATGAACAGCTACACCAAAGCGAGAGGGATCGTCCACTCTTTTAAGCCAAATTACACTATCAGCCCCTTCGATATTGAATTTCTCTTTACTGTCGAATAATGTATCTGCAAAGGCAACAATCACTTCTCCTTCCAAATCTTCATTAGCGCAAGCTACAGCATGAGCTGTACCTAAAGCCACGGACTGAACTCTAAATGTAGCCTTGGCGTTGTGCCGATCGCTCATAGCCTGAAGATCTTCTTTAATCGCGCGTCCAAAGTCAGGTCCTAAAATGTATACTATTTCAGATATGTCTCTGTCCAAAGTTCTGATGAAGGTCTCCACAAGCCTTTCTATAATCATTGTTCCTGCAACAGGTAATAGTGGCTTTGGAACAGTGTGTGAATGTGGTCTTACGCGGGTACCCCTTCCCGCCATTGGGATAATTAATTTCATATCTTAACAAATAATTGGAACATTAGGCTGATGAGGTGGTGAATATACCCCGGAGGATTAATAAATTCGACCAGTAAATTGCTCCCTTAACGATCATTTAATTTAAAGAGCTTTTCCATTTGTATTACTTGATACTTGATGCCCTTTCTATTTTGGTGTGTGTGATTTTCATCCGCCTATTTGTCTATCGTACTCGTTTTTTTTTACATGTATTTCAGCAGGTAGGCTATAAGCATAATGAATACTGGAAGTGGTTAAGAGAGCACTGGGAAAAGAAAGTAATCCCCCTGGATCTATCCCTATTCATAATGCTGCTATTTGCAGCCTCAGTAGGACTGGAGTTTTTTGAAATAGAGGTAACAAACTCGAGCAAAGCGGTCGCCTTTTTTACGCTTTCTATTTTTTGGTTTGGAACAGTAAAGAAGTATCGTTCTCAAAAAGTAAAGAAGCCGCTCGTTTTTACGCCAAGGGTAATCAGGCTTACCATTCCAGTAACCATTTTTACAGCTGCTCTGCCTTTATTCTTTCTTGTTTGGGCCTATAGTGGTTTCGTCCCGATAATTTGGATCCCCCTTCCGACATATGATGCGGGCTTACTTTCTTTTGATGTGATTCTGCTATTCTTTGGATGGATACTTGGTGCGATTCTCATACCATTCTTTATTCTGTTAGGAGGTAGGCTTACCAAACCAATTGAGCGGAGCATACAAAACGGGTATAAAAAACAGGCAAGAGAAAAACTGGCATCCATGCCTCATTTAAAGGTGATTGCTTTAACAGGGAGCTATGGTAAAACCAGTACCAAGTTTATGGTTCGTGATCTTTTAAAAGAGAGATATAGCGTTTGCTCTACTCCTGGGAGTTATAATACTCCAATGGGCATTTGTAAGGTGATTAATAATGACCTGCAATCGCACCATCAAATATTGATTCTTGAAATGGGGGCCCGATACAAAGGTAATATTCAGGAGCTTTGTGATATAGCGAAACCAGATATCTCCATTATTACCAATGTAGGATTTGCACACCTGGAGACCTTTGGTAGCCAGGATGTGATTGCCAAAGAAAAAGGTACCCTTGTAGATAACCTTGCCGCCGGTGGAGTCGCTGTTCTAAATGCCGATGATGAGCGAGTAACCAAAATGGGTGCAGGAAGGGATGAAATTACCAGAATATTGGTAGGGCTGAATGAAGGAGAAATCCAGGCTGGAAAAATATCTTATGATACTTCGGGATCTACTTTTGAAGTTAGGTTTCCAGATACTAAAGAAGTGTTTCAAACTAGATTATTAGGTGCGCATAATGTCCAAAATATGCTTCTGGCAATAGGCACAGCGTATCATCTCGGTATCAGACCCAAGACAATGGCATTGGCAGCAAAAAATATTGAACCAGTAAAGCATCGTTTAGAGCTTAAACAACAAGGCGAGCTGTTCATTATAGATGACGCGTTTAACAGTAATCCTGTCGGTGCCAAAAATGCTGTGGAAATTCTAAGTGAATTTAAATCGGGGAAAAGGATAATTATTACTCCGGGGATGGTTGAGCTAGGAGAGAGAGAGTATGAAGAAAACAAAGAGTTTGGAAAGGCAATAGCCCGGGCTAACCTGGATACGGTGATCTTGGTCGGAGAAGAAAGAGCCAAACCGATTTTAGATGGGATAAATGAGGAAATAGATTCGACAGATAAAGTCAGGGTGGTTCAGAGCCTTTTTGAAGCCAATGATATTGTAAAAGAAATGGCCGCCCCTGGTGATGTTATACTCTATGAAAACGACCTGCCCGACGTGTACAATGAATGAGGAATAAAGAACAAGGATTTAAGAAGTTAAAGTGTCTGTAAAACTCTTCCTTCGTTATTCATTGTTGAATACCTGCCTTCCGCAGGCAGGTTCTTACTTCCTGATGTTACTCGTATCGAACAGCTTCAGCAGGCTGAATCTCTGATGCTTGCTTTGATGGAAACCAACTGGCAGCAAAGCAAAGGAACATGCTTCCCAATAAAACTAAGGCAATGTCGAACAGGTGCACATCTACCGGGTAAGCATCTATGATAAAAGCAGAGGAAAGCTTGATAATTCCAAATTCCTGTTGAACCCAGCACAATAGAAAACCAAGAGTACCCCCAATTCCACAACCAATAGCGCCGATATAGAGCCCCTGCTTTCTAAAAATCTTTTTGATAGAGGCTTTACTATACCCCATGGAAATTAGAATGCCGATATCTCTTCTTTTTTGTATCACAATCATGGTTAGTGAACCGATAATATTCAGCACGGCCACTACCACAATGATCATCAGTATTACATAAGCACCCCATTTTTCCAGATACATCACATCATAGAGAGGCTTTTGAAGGTCATACCAGGTAGAGATTTTATACTCCTCTCCTAATCTTGATTGAAGGAGTTGCTTCACATAATCAGCATCCTCATTATTTTCCAATTTTATTTCGATTCCGGAGATTCCATTTCTGGAGTTAAACAAACGTTGTGCAGCCGTCAAGTCAACAAACACCTGGGGGCCGCTTGCTACTTGCTGTAAAAAATAGGCTCCTCTTACATCAAAACGGAAAGATCGAGGCACGGTGATTTGGGTTAGCGCTTTCTTCATTCCATTTGCGCTCAGCAATACAACTTCATCACCAGGGCTCAATAGAAGTTGGTTTCGAATGTTTTCCGGAATTACTGCCCCTGGTTTCCTATTTCTTACATTAACTTCGAAGACGCCTGAGGTAACACTTTCTTCAATACTTACCATCTCAAAAAAGTCGTCAATCGAAATGCCCTTCACATCTACAACGGCACTTCGGTCATTTTTGTAACTCAGTAACGCTTTACCCTGCACATAAGCAGAATAGTGCTGTATCTCTGGTATGGATTCTAATTCATCAATTAAAGCCTGGTTTTGCTTAAAAATGGAAGCCGAAGAAGATTCGATTTTAATATCAGGGTCATAAGAAAGAAGCAGGTTTTTGATTACATCAAAAAAGCCATTGAAGACGGAAAGCACTACAATAAGTAAGGCAGTACCAATAGTAACCCCGACAATACTTATGTAAGTCAGAGTTGAAATAAGAGAAACATGCTTTCGAGAAAAAAGATATCGACGAGCGATAAATCCGGTATGATCCATGGCTAAAAATAGAGATTACGTGTCTTCAAAACACCTTCAATTCCATCATAACGCTTTGCAGTAATTTTATTATATTTTTGCCCCTTCTAACCCAAGCTGTTATGAGTGCTACGCTAACTACTGACATCATTGAATCAATATCGAATGGAGAGCATGGAGACCCATTTTCTGTGCTGGGACTTCACTCTATTTCTCAGGAAAAAAAGGAGAAAATAGTACTACGTGTGTTTCGCCCAGAAGCAAAAAGGCTATTTGTAAATGTTGGAAAGTCTAAGCCTATCGAGCTAGAAAGAATGTCTCCTGAGGGCCTTTTTGAATATGTATTTCCCCGAAGGAAAAATAAGTTCGCTTATTCTCTTACCATAGAGCCGAATAATGGGGATTCATACACGATAAACGATCCATATTCCTACGACCCTCTAATCAACGATTTTGATCTCCAACTCTGGGGAGAGGGTAATCACCATCAGGCGTATCACTTCATGGGTGCTCACACAAAGGAAGTCGAAGGAGTTCATGGGGTTCATTTCGTAGTGGCTGCGCCAAGTGCATCTCGAGTAAGTGTGATAGGTTCATTTAATAATTGGGATGGCAGGACTCACCGGATGCGTAAATTCCATGATCAGGGGTTATGGGAGTTATTCATTCCTCAAGTGGCAGAGGGTGACCAGTACAAATTCGAAATTAAAACCCCGGTACAGGATCCCCCGCTTAAAAAATCAGATCCGTTTGCTTTTGCTGCAGAGCTACGTCCTGATACGGCTTCAGTAGTGTTTAATTTAGAGGGCTATAAATGGGGAGACTCTAAGTGGGTAAAGAAACGGGCAGAAAATCAGGCTCATAATAAGCCGCTTTCCATTTATGAATTGCATATTGGCTCCTGGAGGAGAAAAGTTGGCGAGGACCCTGGGTTTTTGAACTACAGAGAGTTAGCCGAACAACTGGTGCCTTATGTAAAGGAAATGGGCTATACTCATGTTGAACTTCTGCCAATTGCGGAGCACCCTTATGACCCTTCCTGGGGATACCAAATAACCGGATATTTTGCTCCTACCAGCAGGTTTGGAAGCCCTCACGATTTTATGTACTTCGTTGATGAGTGCCATAAAGCAGGAATAGGAGTTATTGTTGACTGGGTGCCGGCTCACTTTGCAAAAGATGAGCATGGATTAAGAAGATTTGATGGAACAGGTTTATTCGAGCACGAAGATTCACGCCAGGGGGAACACAAAGATTGGGGAACCTGTATTTTTAATTTTGGAAGAACGGAAGTCAAAAACTTCCTTATCTCCAACGCTCTCTATTGGTGCGATAAATTCCATATTGATGGCCTAAGGGTGGATGCGGTAGCGTCTATGCTTTATCTGGATTATTCAAGAGAAGAGGGAGAATGGATACCCAATAAATATGGTGGCAGGGAAAATATTGAAGCCATTGATTTTTTACGCACCTTCAATGATTCGGTGCACCACCATTTCCCAGGTGTAGTTACTTTTGCTGAAGAATCAACCTCCTGGGGAGGTGTATCGCGACCTACTGAAACGGGAGGCCTGGGATTTGACTACAAGTGGAATATGGGTTGGATGAATGATACCCTCGCTTATATCGAAAAGGATCCAATTTATCGGAAGTATCATCAGGGAGAACTTACCTTTTCAATGATTTATGCTTTCAGTGAGAATTTTGCACTTCCTTTTTCTCATGATGAAGTGGTGCACATGAAGCAGGCTATGCTTTCTAAAATGCCAGGAGATGACTGGCAAAAATTTGCAAACCTCAGGCTGCTATACACCTATATGTTTACTCACCCAGGAAAGAAACTTCTTTTTATGGGATGTGAATTTGGACAATGGGAGGAATGGAGTGAATCAAAATCCCTTGATTGGCATCTATTGGACTGGCAAAATCATCAGGGAGTTCAGCTTTTGGTGAAGAATTTAAACCAACTCATAAAAGATACTCCAGCATTGTATGAGGTTGATTTTGATTGGCGTGGATTTGAATGGCTTGATATCAATGATGCAGATAATAGCATTATTTCATTCATCCGAAGAGCTAAAGACCCGGAAGATTTTGTTATAACCGTTTTAAACTTCACCCCAACTGTTCATCATAATTATACCATAGGAGCTCCAATTCCAGGAGAGTATGAGATCGTTATGAATAGTGATTCTTCATTCTATGGGGGAAGCAATGTTGGAGATACTATACTCCATGCTTCTCTAAGTGAGTGGCAAAATCAGCCTGCTAAACTAAATATTACAATTCCACCCCTGGCTGGGGTAATATTAAAACCTAAGAAATAGAAATTTATGAGATTTCCTCGTTCGTGTGGTACACTGGTTCATCCAACATCTTTTCCGGGAAAATATGGGATTGGTGATTTTGGAGCCGAAGCAAGGGTATTTGTTGATTTTCTGGTGCGAACACACCAAACTATTTGGCAGGTGCTACCCCTCACTCCTACTGGATATGGGAATTCCCCTTATGCTAGTTATTCAGCTTTTGCAGGGAATGTCTATTTGATCAGTCCCGATATTTTAGTTTCAAAGGGGTTACTGACAAAAAAGGAAGCTCAATCAGCAGAATTACCATCAGGAGTAGAAGTGCTTTATGACGAAGCATTTGCAAATAAAGATCAGCTATTTAGCAAAGCCAGTGAGCGGTTTTATGAGAATATATCTGAAGAAGAGGAAAAAAGATTTAGCGCATTTAAAAAGGCTAATAAGCATTGGCTAGATGATTATGTGTTGTTTATGGCTTGTGCACTCCACTACAATAAACAGCCATGGAATACCTGGGATAAAGATATTGCTCAACGGAAACCCGAAGCTATTAAGGCCCATAAGAAAAAATTTAAGAACGAGATCAAACTTCAGTATTGGATGCAGTACGAGTTTGAAAATCAATGGATGAGCTTAAAAGATTACGCAAACTCAAAAAATGTTCGCGTAGTTGGTGATATCCCAATCTTTGTCGATCATAATAGTTCAGATGTTTGGGCTAATCCGGAATACTTTGAAGTGGACGATGAGGGTAACAGGGTATTGGTTGCAGGAGTCCCCCCCGATTATTTCAGTGAAACGGGTCAGCTATGGGGTAATCCACAATACAATTGGGAAGTATTAGAGAAAGATGGCTTTTCCTGGTGGGTAGACCGCTTCAAGCACATGTTTAAGATTTGTGATGCAATCCGGGTAGACCATTTTCGAGGCTTCGATGCGTATTGGGAAGTGGAGGCTAGTGAAGAAACAGCGATAAATGGCCGTTGGGTTAATGGCCCCGGAGAAAAGCTTTTTGATACCATTCTTAAGGAATGTGGAGAGCTGCCTATTATAGCAGAAGACCTTGGTTTTGTGACAGAGGGTGTAGAAAAGCTAAGGGATAAATATGCATTTCCTGGAATGAAGATCATACAATTTGCTTTCGATGCCGATGCAGCGAATGCTTTCCTTCCGCATAATTATCCTCAAAATAGTGTGGCATACAGCGGTACTCATGATAATGATACGTCAATCGGGTGGTATAAAAGTGCTCCCGAAGTAGAACAACATCGTGTAAGAGTGTATACCCGTTCGGACGGTTCATCAATTAATTGGGAGCTAATTCGTCTTGGCATGCTTTCGACCTCGGATCAGGCCATTTTCCCGCTTCAGGATTTTATGAATTTAGATGGGGAGCATAGAATGAATTTTCCAGGTACCTCTTCTGGTAACTGGTTGTGGAGATATACAGACTCAATGTTTAATAAAGTAGATGAGAAACAAATTTCGTTTCTGGTTGAGCTGGGTAATCGTAAACCTAATCAAGAAAAAGCCTAGCTTTAATACATTCGCATATTTTAGTATATTTAGAGCTTGGATTTAGATCATAAATAATGTCGTTTTCTCTTAAAAACCTTCCTCATCGATCTCAAAAACCTCGAAATGAAGGGATTACTCTTGTACTTGATAAAGGGTATAGTGTGCGCCAGGCAGAAGATTTTTGCGAGGTATGCGCAGAATACACCGATGTAGTTAAGCTTGGCTGGGGTACTTCATACGTTACTCCAAATCTGGAAAGTAAGTTGGAGGTGTACACCTCAGCAGGTATTACCGTCTATTTTGGGGGTACTCTATTTGAGGCGTACCTATTCAGAGACCAATTAGATGCCTACCGTAGGCTGCTGGAGAAGTATGAAATTACTCATCTAGAAGTATCAAATGGTACAATTTGGATTTCAGATGAGAAGAAGCAGGCTATAATCAAAGAATTAAGTAAAGATTATACTGTGTATTCAGAAGTGGGAAGTAAAAACCCCAATGAAATCATTCCTCCTTATAAGTGGGTGAATGTTATCCGTCAAGAACTCGAAGCTGGTGCCAAAAAAGTTATTTGTGAGGCGAGGGAAAGTGGTACAGTTGGTGTTTTTAGGCCTAATGGAGAAATTCGTTCAGGCTTAATAGAAGAGATTACTGATCAGATACCGGTTGAGAATTTGATTTTTGAGGCTCCTCAAAAAGAACAGCAAGTCTGGTTTATAAAAAAATATGGCAGCAATGTTAATCTTGGCAATATCCAGCCAGAAGAAGTAATTCCTCTTGAAACCCTTCGACTAGGGCTTAGAAGTGATACATTAACAGATTTCTATTCACTTGATGAGGACAATGAATTAGATCAAGTAATAAAAGAGAATAAAATCTCCAATAAAGAGTAAGCATAACTATCTATGAAAATTTTATACGCGGCAGCTGAGATTTCTCCTTTTGCAAGAATGACTTATACGGCCGATCTGCTAAGGTTTTTACCCGCATCTTTACAAGACAAAGGTTTCGAAATTAGAATACTACTACCAAAGTATGGTACGATTAATGATCGTAGAAACCGGCTTCATGAGGTAATCAGACTCTCTGGAATCGAGGTTGAGGTTGGAGACACTAAAGAGAGTATGAAAATTAAAGTGGCTAGTATTCCTAATGCAAAGCTGCAGGTTTATTTTTTAGATAACGATACTTACTTCAAAAGAAAAGGGCTGTTCAAAGACCCTAAGGATGAAAGCTTTTATCCCGATAATGCAGAACGATTAGCGTTCTACAATAAAGGGGTACTTGAAACAGTTATGAAGCTTGGTTGGGAGCCGGATATCATCCACTGTCACGATTGGCCTGCTGGATTGATTCCATTGCTCGTAAAAACTAAATACAAGGATGAGAAGATTTTCCAAGGAACTAAAGTAATTTATAATCTTCATCACCCTGAAAATGAAGGTACAGCTGATACAGCGAAGATTTTAGAATTACTCGGCTTACCTGAAGACGTAGATATAAACGCGCTGACCGATAATGGTAAAGTTGATTTATTGAAACTAGGCTTAATGTATAGCGATTACGTTGTAACCGGTAATTACCTTAAAAACGAATTTGATGAAGTATTCAAAGAGTTGGGTATCGATCCTAAGCAGATTCAGGGATCTCCGGAAGACGTATCGGCTAAGTTTGCCGATTACTATAGGGTGTTAGCTGAATAAAGAAAGAAACATCAAGACGAAATTTTTAATGCGCACAAACACAAAAGCTGCCAGGTTCTGGCAGCTTGCTTTTTCTGTATCTCTCCTAATCTTTTTCTTTGGCTGTGAAGACCCCGGTACTATCGGGGGCGACTTTGTTGAACCTACAGAAATAGAAATTGATACGATTCGTATCACAAATATTACTACTGAAACGATCGATCCGTATCTAGGTCGATTAACATTATCAGCTGTAGGTTCTTTTAACGATTCGAAATTTGGTGCCGCAACAGCATTTAGCTTTATCAAGCCTGAAATCTCAAGGATAAGCGATGAAGATACACTCAGAAGTACATTCAACTTCTTTCTTCGATTAAATATGCTTCCTGATGAAGCATATGGAGATACATCTACTACGAACTCGTATTCCATTTATAGAGTTACAAGTCCCTGGAGAGGAGTAAACTTCAGGAAAAGTGAGTCAGTTACATACTCTAACGCAGAACTGATCGGTTCTTTTGATGATTCCATGATCGATTCGCTTGGTTTTGTTGAAACCAGGTTAAGCGGAAGCTGGGAAGACGATTATATTCGAATCTTCAATTTACCGGACTCATTACGTGACGAAGAGTATCGGGAAACAGAATTTGGTTTAGCTATTGTACACGATGGAGCAAGTAATAAAATTGCTGCATTCAATAACACTCAAAGCCAATTGAGGATCATTGGGGCAGATACAACTAACCAGTCATTTTTAGATTGGGGTTATGATATAGATCAAACGGTAGATCCTGGGCCGGGAGGCACTGTTGATCTTCCCTCCACCTATGACAATTTACTTTCTTTCAATCTTGCCGACCTTGCAGATCAGGTTTCAAGTCAGGATTTCATTCGTGCAGAACTTGTTTTCACTGAAGACACCCTGTCACTTCAAAATTCATTATCTAATGTTGAGGTTCGGCCTTCTTATTTGGGCTTGGCATTGATTAGTGAAGATGTCGAGGATTTAGCTTATGAGTTCGTAATTGGCGGATTTAACTCCAATGCATTCAATGATGAAGGGAAGTTTATATTTAATGTTACTTCTTTAGTCACCAATTATTTTTTCAGTGATACTTCGCTGGACAAAGTATACGTTTACTTATTTAGCAATCAGGGGTCACTGAACTATACATCTCTGTACGATGAAACATCATCTGCAGATAGGGCCCCAAAATTGATCATTTACTCAGCGAAATAGTATATGAGAACCATCAGAATTTTATCCCTATTCATTTTTTCATTCTTATATGTGCAGGCTGCCGCTCAGGATGGGGCTGCCTCGCAAAGCAATAATGGATCTTCATATTCGATCATTGGAGTAGGTATTCCACAGGACTTAACCTCAGATAACTTCAGGGCTCATGGGGTGCTGGGGGTTTCCGGTATCGTTCTGGAAACGACTTCTCTCTATAATCCGGCTTTATGGAACAGGAGTTTCTACACACAAGCGACTACCAGCCTTCAACTGAGTAATTTTAAATCAAGCAGTAGCACCTCTGAGCAAAGTAATTCAAATTTTTCTGCGGGCTATATTCAAATGCTGCTACCAGTTTATCCCGGTAAGCTTGGTTTGTCACTTTCTCTTTACCCGGTTTCTAAATCGGACTTTAGGATCGTTGAATCGGGTTCTTTCATGGATTCCTCTTCTGATAGTGTATCATTCAGCAACGACGTGCGAAGTGCAGGAGGAGTGAATAAGTTTGAAGCAGGTTTTGGTTTGAGAATTAACAGGAATATTTCTGTTGGATATGCGCCATCTGTTGCTTTCCTAACCCTTGAAAATAGTGAAGCGCTCTCCTTTGGTTCTGGTTCATTTATTGCACAGGACCAAACCACGTCGATAACGGGTGCTACTTTTTCTCAGCGCTTTGGTATTGCAGCTAATTTTCCAGGTATTTTTAGGGAATCGGATCGAGTAGCACTTGGTGCGACGTTGACCCTGCCCTACACTATTGGAGCAAAAGCTGAGCTAATTACAGATAAAGTGGTAGATGGAGCCGAGGAAAAGGTAGATCTTAGTTCGACTTTGACCAATCGTGTGGGAGATGTGCAAATGCCTCTCGAAGCCGCTTTTGGATTGGGCTATGCCCCTTCTCAATTTGTAAATTTTGCGTTAGAGGGTACCTATCAAAAATGGAGCGACTTTGAAAACGGTACTAATCCGGATGAAGAAAGCCTTTTTTCGGACAGGTTGAAGGTCGGGTTTGGAGGTCAGTTCCATCCATATAAAAGAAACGCAGACAGTTTTTTTTCGAGATTTAAATATTCTGGTGGATTATCTTACGACTCTGGGCACCTGACCATTGATGGCAATGACATTAATACACTATGGATTAGTACGGGATTAGGTGTTCTTTCTAAAAGAAGCGTGTCTTCTATGGACTTTAGTTTTCAATACGGGTTCAGAGGTACAACAGAAAGTAATTTAATTAAGGAAAGGATTTGGACACTTGGTTTCTCAATTAATCTCGCAGAGATTATGTTCATTCGTCCAAAGCTTAGATAATTTTATAGTAATAATTTGTTGAACTGATAAGTTTATATAATCGGATTAATAACGAATAATGGAGAAATGAAAAAAATAGCTACAATTTTAGGGATTTTATTCGTGAGCACTTCGCTTGTGTCTGCTCAGGACTGTAATCCTGCTCCACCAAATCAAATGCAGGAAATTGCTGCATATTCAATTTTTCAAGGTAATTACACCGGGGGAGACTACCCTTTTGCTCTTCAATATGGACGATGGATAGCTTGTAAAAAGCCAGATGAAATTGAAGGAATTCCAGCTGGGCGTTTCAAACTTTCGGTTCAGTATCCAAAACTTATTCGAATTTATACCGAAATCGCCAAAACGAAAAATGATCCTAGTATCAGAGAAGCCTATGTAGATACGGCTTTGCATCTTTTTGAAGAGAGCTTTGAATTATTTGTAGAAAGCGAAGAAGACAGGTATGAGCTGTATCAACGAAGAGGCCGTTACTACCTGGAAAATTACAATATGATTAGTGATGGCTTACAAAAAGCATATGTTGATTTCGAAGAGATGTTTAAGCTTGATCCGGAGAAGACCACTACTCTAGCAAGCGGTTACTATATCAAAGTGACAATCGATAATATGGTTCGTCAGGATCGTAAGGATGAGGTAATTGCTAAAATTGAGAAGGCTACTCCTTATGCTGATGCTGAACTACAAACTTACTTCGACGAGACACTAAAGAAACTATTTGATGATCCAGAAGAGCAAATTGTATTCTACGAAGGCAAGCTAGCTGATGATCCAAATGACCTGGAAGCTCTAAGAGCCTTAGTAAATGCATATGAGGACTTAAACAGATTGGATGATCAAATCAGAACGCTGAGAAAAATTCATGAACTTGATCCTACCTATGAAAGTGCTTTAGCATTGGCCGACATTGAACAGGGTAATTCTCAGTATGAAGAAGCTGCAGAGTTTTATAAAGAAGCCCTGGCAAGCGCTCCAGACGATCAGGCAAAAAAAGAGATCAACATTGATTTATCTGATGTATATGCAAGCTTAGGACAGCTGCAAACTTCAAAAGGGTTTATCAATGATGCGCTTTCAATCGACAGTAATTATGGATTGGCGTACTTGAAATTAGCTTCCGTTTATGGGCAGGCAGTAAGCTCTTGTTCTGATGGAAGAAAGCTTGAAGCTAAAGATAAGGTAGTATATTGGGTGGTTCTTGACTTGCTTAACAAAGCAAAACAAGTTGATGCTTCTGTAACCAATACGGTAAACTCACAGTTACCAACTTACGAAGCCGTAACTCCTACTACTGAAGATAAGTTCTTCACTCTTGGTTACGAAGATGGACAGAGAGTGAACGTTGATAGTTCATTAATGAGCTGCTATAGCTGGGTTAATGAAACTACAACAGTACGGTAGTTTGCTATCGGTTAAAACATTTGTATCTTTTCACATCTTCTAAGATTTGATGCGGACAACAAAGTCCGCATCACCTTTTTTAGCTCTCCTTTTTTTACCCACACAAAAATTAGAATTAGGTACTTCCACTAAAGGAGAATAATCAACACTTACGATTAATGGCACGGAAAAAGAATTATAAAAACCGTAACAACAAAAAGAGAAACAACAACAAGAATAGAAACCGCAATCAAGGCGGTAATGTTTTCATACCTAAATTTTTCTGGAATAACAGTATTGGGGTAGCCGGAAGATGTGCCGGCGTGTTAGAAATTAATGCCAAGGGATGGGGATTTATCAGAAAACTGGATTATGAGTTCAGCTATAATCCAAAAGATCCATTTTTAAAGCCTGAAGAGGTTAAGGCACTTGAGCTTAGACAAGGCCTGGTATTGGAAGGAGAATTTGAAGAGGACAACCAGGGGAATAAACATGTGTGTTCTGTAGAATTTGTAAATGGAAAGCCTGTAGAAGCCTGGACCAAAAGCTCGAGATTTGAGCGTCAGACACCTATTATGCCTGTTGACTGGATAAGAGTGGGCGAACTAGCTGATGATACGGAGATGAGGGTAATTGATCTGGTTGCCCCAATAGGTAAAGGTCAACGAGCGCTGATTGTTGCTCCTCCAAGAACGGGTAAAACGGTATTACTAAAGCAGATTGCTAACTCACTATCTGCTAATCACCCGGATATACATTTAAGTGTGTTACTAGTTGATGAGCGTCCTGAAGAAGTAACCGATTTTATTCGCTCTACTGATGCTGAAGTATTTGCATCATCTAATGATAAGAAGACACAGAGCCATATTAGGATTACCGAAATGGCACTTGGCTATGCAAAGCGAAAAGCAGAAATGGGTCAGGATGCGGTACTTCTGATTGATTCGTTAACACGATTAGGAAGAGCCTATAACGCTATTCAAACGAACAGCGGCAGAACGTTATCAGGAGGTTTGGATATCAGAGCTCTTGAAATTCCTAAGAAAATTTTCGGTTCCGCTCGAAAAATCGAAGGCGGAGGTTCTCTTACCATTATTGCGACGTGTTTGGTAGAGACTAATTCCAGGATGGATGATCTTATCTTCGAAGAGTTTAAAGGAACTGGAAATATGGAACTGGTTCTGGATAGAGAATTAGCCAATGACAGAATTTATCCAGCCATAAATATTACTGCATCGGGAACGCGAAACGAGGAAAAGTTTATCACCGACTCTCTGGAAGAAAGAAATATGGTGAGGCGTTATCTCCTCAAAAAATCCCCGAGAGAGTCGATGCTAGGGCTGCTTAAAGTGCTAAAGAACACAGAAAGCAACCAGGAGCTGCTTAATCAGATTGCGGCTATTGCTTAAGCAACCGGCATTGATGGGTCAATTTCTTTTGACCAGGCTGTAATACCGCCTTTGAGGTTATGAACGTTGGAAAATCCTTTGCTGGATAATAATTCGCAGGCTTTTCCACTTCTACCTCCTGAGCGGCACATCACGATAAATTCAGCATCTCGTTTGTCTTCGAGTTCAGAAAGTCGGGACTCTAGCTCGCCAAGAGGAATGTGCTCTCCATCAAGATTTGAGACTAGGTATTCAGTCATTTCCCGGACATCAAGGAGGAAAAAATCTTCCCCATTTTCTTTTTTCTCTTTTAACTCCTGTACGGTTATTTCATTCATGATTCGTCGATTTGATATCTGTCTAGTTTAAAAGTTTCTCCAAGGTAAAGTTTTCTCGCTTTTTCATCATTAGCGAGTGTCTCGGCATCCCCTTCCATAAGTATTTTTCCTTCAAACATAAGGTAAGCACGGTTAGTGATTGCCAATGTCTCATGAACATTATGGTCGGTAATTAAAATTCCAATATTCTGGTGGCGAAGTTTGGAAACTATTTCCTGAATATCCTCTACAGCTATGGGATCTACTCCCGCAAACGGCTCGTCTAAGAGGATAAATTTTGGGTTGGTAACAAGTGCACGTGCAATTTCTGTTCGCCGCCGTTCACCTCCTGATAAACTGTAGCCTTTACTATTCACAACTTTTTGAAGAGAAAATTCCTCGATCAACCGATCACAACGTTCTTTAATCTCCTTTTTTGAAAAAGATAAAAACTGAAGAACACTCTCGAGGTTTTGGCGAACAGTAAGGTTTCGAAATACACTAGCTTCCTGAGCAAGATAGCCGATTCCTTTTCGGGCCCGCTTATACATGGGAGTTTGTGTGATATTCTCCTCGTTTAAAAAGATATTGCCAGCATTAGGGGTCACAAGTCCAACCATCATATAAAAGGTGGTTGTCTTTCCGGCACCATTGGGTCCTAATAACCCAACAATTTCACCTTGTTGTACCTCAATAGATACTTCGTCAACTACCGTTCTTTTGCGGTATCGTTTCACAAGGCTATTGCTGTGCAGTTTTAAAGGAGTATCGCTGCTCATGCACAGAAGGTACTAAATCCTAAGCTATCGACAAGGAGTTGAGGATAGATTCAAAGATAGGTTTCCCATCCTCAGAGCCAAGTATTTTTTCCATGGCACGTTCAGGGTGCGGCATCATTCCCAGTACATTTCTTCCGGTATTGGTTATACCGGCTATGTTATCTATAGACCCATTGAAATTAGATTCCTCAGTAAGTTGACCGTTAGAATCAGAATATCTGAAGAGTATTTGATCGTTATCCTGAAGCGATTTTAACCCATCATCATTGATGAAATAGTTCCCCTCACCATGAGAAACAGGGATATCAAAGACCTGGCCTTTTTCGAGGCCGGATGTAAACAAAGAATCTGTCGATTCACACCGGATAAATACATTCTTGCACACAAAACGAAGCTTATGGTTGTGCATCATTGCTCCAGGAATTAGCCCTGCTTCTAGCAGGATTTGAAATCCATTGCAGATACCCATTACCGGGCCTCCAGCCTGTGCAAACTTTATAACTTCCTGCATGATTGGAGAAAAGCGGGCAATAGCTCCAGATCTTAAATAATCGCCATAGGAAAACCCTCCCGGGACGATAAGAAAGTCAATGCCGGAAAGGTCAGTATCCTTATGCCAAAGGAATTTGACGTCACAGTCCATTACATGCTTCATTGCATGGTATGCATCATGATCACAATTAGAACCCGGGAATACGATTACACCAAATGTTGCCACAGTTTTTATCCTTTTATTTCAGTAACAAGTTGAATTTCTTTTAATACACTATCTATTCGAAGGCATTCTTCAAATTCACCCTCATGAACTAATGCCTTCCCATCGTTATGGACTTTCCAGGTAAGAGTTTCTGCATGAGAATAAGAACACCCGGTAGCTTTCATTAATTGTTCGATCACTTCTTCGAACGTATGGATATCATCATCATATAGAATCAGACGCCATGGAGACATAACTTCTTCTTCCAGGGCTTCTTCTAAGCTAGTTTCGGTAAGCTCACTAACATCGGCTAGTAAGAAATCATCATAAAGCCTATGAGTGGAGCTTAACAGCATTTCTAGCTTATTTCTATTTCAAAATCTTCCATCACTTCGTTAGCAAGTAGCTTTGCACACGCTTGCTGAACTACTTCTTTTGCTGCAGTTTCTGAATCTGCATTTACATCTAGTTCAATAAATTTACCGATCCGAACTTTTTCTACCTGGTCAATTCCGAGGTTTTGAAGAGCATGATGAGCGGCCTTTCCTTTTGGATCCAGAATGGAAGGCCGAAGAGTCACATTGACTTTAGCTTTATACATATTCGAAGTTGTGTTGAGGGAAGCCCAAAGTTAAAGTTTATCGGGCTTAGCTGCTAAAGGAATTGCTTAAAGAATTTCCTTTTGCTTCATTCTTTCGAAGTAGTCTTTTGCTGCGGTCATTACCTTTGGAGAGAGTAGCAAGGCTACCGTCATAGTTGGAATGGCCATCACCGCGTACATTCCATCAATTAGGTTAATGATTGCAGAAATACTAGCAGTTGCTCCAAGTAAAATAGACCCAACATAGAACAGGTTATACCATTTTTGACGACTTGCTCCTACGAGGAAGCCAAGACATTTGGTGCCATAATAAGAGTAAGTAAACAGTGAGCTACCAGCGAAAATAGTTACACAAATCATAAGCAGATAAATTCCTACAGGTCCGAGCGCTTCCTGGAAAGCCGAAGCAGTAAGTGTGATCCCATTCTCATCCCCGGTTTGCCATACGTCGGTAACCAATATAGCTAAGGCTGTCATTGTACAAACAACAATGGTATCGATAAATGGTCCCATCATGGCAACCAGGCCTTCACGAACAGGTTCTTTCGTTTTAGCGGCACCATGAGCCAGAGTAGCTGTACCGATACCTGCTTCGTTAGAGAAAGCGGCTCTTCTTACACCCGTAATTATAATCGCACCTACAGCTCCCCCCAGTGCAGCGTCAGCAGTGAAGGCATCTTCAACAATAAGCCAAAGATATTTGCCCAGAACATCGAAATGAATAACTAGAATAGTTAGTACACTTATTACATAAAGAACTACCATAGAAGGAACCATGCGACTGGCTACTTTACCAATACGCTTAATTCCCCCGAATATCACAGTTCCAACAACCAACAGAATGATAACCCCGGTTATCAAATCTGAACCAAAGTGATTGTTTGGGTCCGTTAACCCGTTTGGAACAAGGATTACATCTCTAATCGCCTGGTTAAGCTGGTTTGCCTGGAATACAGGTAATGCACCAAACATTCCTGCAATTGCAAAAACGATGGCTAATGGCTTCCATTTTTTGCCAAGACCTTCGGTGATCATGTACATCGTTCCACCCTGAATGTCTCCATTTGAGTCTTTTCCCCGATACATAATGGAAAGAGTACAGGTAAAAAATTTAGTAGCGATACCTACTACGGCACTCATCCACATCCAAAAAACAGCACCAGGTCCTCCAGTAGCGATAGCCACTGCTACACCACTAATATTTCCTAAGCCAATAGTAGCTGCAAGCGCACTTGATAAAGCCTCAAAGTGATTGATATCACCCGGGTCATTTGGGTCGTCATATTTTCCACGGAGTATGTTAACAGCATGACCAAAATACCGGTAGGGAGTCATGCGGGAATAGACCATAAAAAAGATACCCCCACCACAAAGCAGAACAACCAAAGGAGTGCCCCACATAAAGGAAGAAAATGCCGAAAGAATGTTTTCTAAAGTTTCCAGAACAAGAATGTTTTATGAATGAATAAGGCGAGGAACTTACTAAAAGTAGGCCCAAGTAGATAATGCCCAGGAATAAAAAATGTAATGGAACAGTGATTATTGCTCTGGATCAGCCAATTCCGTAGAACTTGGCGATACCATTAATGATAAACTGCACTCCAATCGATAAGGCGATAAAACCCATTAATCGGGTGATTACAGTCATACCTGAACGCCCAATAAAAGAACTCAGCCAGGGAGCTACCCTGAGAATGCCCCAGGCAAGTAGCGCTACAAGAAAGATAGCCACCCCATTTATGATGTAATCGATTACTCCTGAAGCTTCCGAGCCAAAGCCAATTACCACAGCGATACTTCCCGGACCCGAAAGTAGTGGCATAGCTAGCGGGCTAAAAGAAACGTCTTCCTTTTCCTTGGCTGCTTCCTGGTCTTCCTTAGAAAGTTTTTTCCCTGCAGAATCCGGGTTTAACATCGAAAAACCTGCCCGCATAATGATTAACCCTCCAGCAATTTGAATTCCGGAAAGGCTGATTCCAAAAAAGCTCAGTATAAAAGTACCTATCAGCAGGAAAGTGCTCAGGACGATAAACATATAGAAGGTGGCTTTTTTAGCCGTCCGGGTTTTCTCGTCCGTACTATACCCTTCCGTCAAAGACAGATATACTGGCAAAGCGGCTGTAGGATTTACCACAGAGAATAGGGAGGAGAAGCTTGCTACAAGCAGAACTCCGGTGCCCATTACTTCAGTAGACCAGGGAATGATTTCATTGAAAAATTCTTCCATGCCCAAAGATACGGAAGAGTTAATGTAAAACTATTAATTCCATATTGGCTTTTTATCAAAGCTTAATGTTATTTGCCGGGGTAATCTTATATTTTGGAATCGAATTCAAGACATATTTATGACATCAGCAGAAGTTTTATCATTAAAGGATCAGCTAGTATCAGCAACCCACGAAATTTTAGAAAGAGAAGTCACCAGAGACGAGAAATTATTTGCCGTTTGTGAACTTTTAGCCGACGAAGTTCCAACCTTTAACTGGGTTGGTTTTTATATCGCCGATCCATCCGGAAAGGAAGAATTAGTACTCGGCCCATTTGTTGGAGCAAGTACCGATCACACCAGAATTCCTTTTGGAAAAGGGATATGTGGGCAGGTAGCTCTTTCTCATAAAACTTTTATAGCCCAGGATGTACATGCCGAAGATAATTACCTGGCTTGCAGTATTGATGTACAATCTGAGATTGTAGTGCCTATTATGAAAGGAGATGCTTTTGTAGCCCAGCTGGATATCGATTCACATACTAAAAACTCTATTACCGAGGAGCAGAGGTCGGCACTTGAAGAGATTTGTATCTTGTTATCAAGCGAGTTTTAATCTATCTAAGAAATCATGAGTTCATATATATTAACCGACGAAACAGCTATTGACGTACTAATCTTCTGGATCGAAAGTACCGATGGTAGCATATCTTTTACCGAAGAAGATGCGGTTAAAAGAGTGTTGGATAATATGAACTATGATTTAACTACCTACCGTAAAACACTTAGCCAGATAGCGGCTATGAGCACGGAAAATGTGAAGCAAATGGTAGAAGAAGCAATCACCTATGTTCGGTCTAATTTCAGCGATGATGGAAAGAGACTGACCTTTAGCTTACTGGATACAATTGCTACGTGCGAAGGAAGTGTATCGGCTGAGCAACAAGCCAGAGTAGATCGACTTAAGAAAGAATTGGGGCTGTAATTTAAGAGCATCCTGTTAAAAGTCATCCTGAGCATACTTGCGAAGGATCAACCTTCCCATAGATCTATTTAGATTTACAATTCTGATGATCCTTCGGCGGTAGCCTCAGGATGACTTTAGTAAACGTTGGTTAGTCTAATTCCTATCTGTCTTTAGACGAAGATGAAGCAGAATAGCTATCAAGCAGGTAAGTGACTTCATCATCAATAGCATTCCTGTAATAATCAATCTCTACTGTTATTGGAACACCACTGTTTGCATCATATTCCCCCTTCATAAAATCCGCAGTAAGAGAGGCTTCTTCAAGGATATCGAATAGCTCATCGATGGTATAAAATAAGTCAGGCCAAACTTCATAAATGGGCTGTTCTCCATTTTCGGTTTCAATAATTAATTCTTCTCCGGTTTCAGGGTTCAGTACAGCCTGAACAGTATCAGAAACAACTACAATTCTGGTTTCCTCTACAAATGCGCAGAAGCAAGACTGGCGGTAATCAAAAGAGTAACTGGAGCTTTTTGACGCCAGCCATGTTTCTTTAGCGGTTTCAAGTTTTTGAAGCTCTTTTTTAGAAACATTATCATTATCGCATTGAATCAAAAGGAATGAAACGAGTAGAAAGAGAGTGGTTCGTATAGACATGATGGCACAAGGTTAGATTACAGACCCCATATAATTCGAGAATTTTAAATCCTTACCACTAGCATATTAATGCGAGTAAAATGTCTACAGGTCTGGGCATGTATTTCTGGATATAATTTCTAATCCGTGAACTTCAGTTGGAGTAATTTGGCGGCTATAGCCTGAGTATGCCCGACTCCTGTACCATTCGTCAATTACAGTCCCGGAAACGGTTATATAGAACTGTAAATCTTCTTGTTCAGTAATCTGTAAGGGATACCCGGTTGAACTAAGTAATTCTTCCAGGCTGGCATTAAATCTCCATACTTCACTTCCATCACACAAGGTAAATGACGATCCCTTCACTCCGGAAGTAATTCCGGTATAGGTATTAAAATTATCTTGCTCCTGTTGGTTTTGAACCAATCGCTGAAGTTCAACGATAATGATTCCCAGGCTGGCTCCCTGTTCCATTTGAGATAGATACCTGCCAGGAGTGGTGTGGGTATAGGTCCGATAATAATTACCCAATCTAACTTGAGTGTTAAGTACCCATTCATTGCTATCGGGCGCAGCCAGGTCAGGAATTTCAGATTGGTCAGGAAGCGTCCATATATTTCTTGAATCAAGAGTAGAGTAGATTTTCCCCCAATCAGGTTCGGTTTCGTAGAGAGGGATACAATAGCCAAAACTCACAGTCTCATAAAACTCAGTACACCTGTCTTTAAGATAAAGCTTCATGTTTTCATGATGGCTAAGCTCGTTACTTCCGATTCCTTTTGCCCAGTACAGAATGCTTTCCCCGTGAACTCTCTTTCCTTTTGTAATACGGAATAATTGGAATGGTTCTATCTCCGAAATAAGGGTAACTCGAAATTCTTCTTTTACTTTTCCCAGAGTAGCTGATGAAAGATCTCCCCATCCAAGGGAATCTGCGATTTGCTGAGGGAAATATGGACTGGAGACACCGCGCTCAGTGGTGGATAGGTCAACATAATCGGTTCCGGTGAGCTTATGCGTAGATTTACAGTTGAATACTAACAGAGCAAGAATAATCAGATAAACAGCTTTCATATCACAATTAAGTACTCCAGTATAGTCAACAGGTTTAAGTAATTCTCCTACCAGAAGCTCTGATAGGAGAACAAAATAGCTACTTTACTTCTCCAAGACCAGAAACATGAATATCTACTTCATGGTTAATTCTCAGTCCATATAATCCGTTGGTATCATAGCCTTCACGATTTATGGAAGCAACTTTAGCTTCGTTAATATAGAATTCTATGTTACTGTCGGTAACGGCTACTGAAAGTTGGTTAAACGCATGGGTACCAATTTTGGAGTCTGTCTCCTGAGCGTCCGTATATCGATTGATGGCGTCACTGGCTGTCCATGCTTGAATGGTTTCCGTTCTGTCTCCGATCCTTTCTTTGATGATAAAATCGCCTGAGTTCCGGATTAAGAAGTAGAAATAAGTGTGAGCATCTTCTTTAAGCTCTTTTCCGCCAAAAAAGAGGCCAAAACCTTCGGCATGTCTTCCACTTGGGTCCAGGGTATAGATCGAAGTTTGTACTACATAATTGTCTTCCAATATGCTTTCAGGATGCCAATAAATGGCTGTGGGTCCCGAGGTGATATGCCATCCCGGAGTCATATTTACAAAATAGATATGACCTTCATCTTCATCCGAGCTTATGTGCAGGTTCTCCATTTCCCTGTCGAGTCGAACTTCCCATTCTTCCGGGACTTCAAGATTTCCCTCTTGCGAAGAATGGTGATGTTCTGTGCCTTGCCCAAATAAAAGTGGGCTTATCGTAACAATGAGCAGAAAAGTTGTTAGTTTTTTCATCATTCGTAGTGTTTGTTAGTGTTTAGGTTCAATCAAAAAAATTCTTAGGCCTGTACACAACATACAGGTCAAGGTATCTTTTTTGTCTAACCCCTTAACAACTACAATTCTTTACTTTACCCAGAACAAATTTCAACGCCCTGCTTCAATGAAGCAAATACATCTTCTCGCGAAGGTATAAATTCCTGAGCCACAAATCCATCAAAGCCAGTTTCTGATATGGCTTCCATAATAGCAGGGTAATACAGTTCTTGTGTCTCATCAATTTCATTCCGCCCTGGAACCCCTCCGGTATGGTAATGGGCAATATATGGGTGGTATTTCCTTATGGTAGCGATGATATCGCCTTCCATAATCTGCATGTGATAGATATCATACAGCAGCTTAAAATTATCGAGGCCCAGTTTCTCGCAAAGTGCAACTCCCCATTCGGTATGATCGCACTGATAATCAACGTGATCCACTTTTGAGTTCAGCAATTCCATACAGATAGTAAGTCCGTATTCTGAAGCTTTTTTGACTACCGGTTCTAAGCCCTTTGCACAGTTTTCAAGCCCAGTTTCATCATCAAGGCCTTTTCTGTTGCCGGAGAAGCAAATTATTTTATCAAAGCCAGCATCAGCAACAACTGGGAATAACTCGAAATACTCGTTTTTAAGCTTGTCATGAATGGAGGGGTCATTAAAGCCATCGGTTAAGCTAAGCGGTACGCTATTCGCCATTGCGCAAGTAAGACCATACTTTTTAACGGTTTCAAAATCTTCAGGATTTAAGAGTTCAATAGATTCTATCCCGATTTCAACAGCGAATTCACATAGCTCTTCTAGTGATTTACTTCCATAAGGCCATCTGCACACAGAATGTCGAAAGGTCTGCTTCCTGTTTCTTTTGGTATGAGATGAAGCTGAACTTGAAACAGGGAGGCTTCCTAGAAGTGCTGTTCCTGCTAATCCCTTTATGGCTTCTTTCCTGGTAATCTTCATGAGTTAAAAAATTGTACACCAATTATCATAATTGAAAGCGATTCTCTATACTCCGCTTTCCATTAAAATACCCGATATTTTTTTGTACACAAGAATCTATTTGTCAATCACATGAATCTTAACCTTAAAGCAAAACAAGAAAACACCTTTGATGCTATTGTTGTAGGAAGCGGAATCAGCGGGGGCTGGGCTGCAAAAGAACTAACCGAAAATGGCTTGAAGACACTGGTGTTGGAAAGAGGGCGTCAGGTAGAACATATTAAAGACTATCCAACCCATTCTACTCCTCCCTGGGATTTGCCACATGATAACCAGGTACCGCCGGAAGAACTCAAGCAGTATGATAAACAACGGCGTACGGGATATACAATCCGGCAGGCTACTAAACACTGGTGGGTAAAAGATACGGAGCACCCCTATACCGAGGTTAAAAGATTTGATTGGATGCGAGGGTATCATGTTGGTGGAAGATCTCTCATGTGGGGAAGACAGTCTTATCGGTTAAGTGAAATGGATTTTGAGGCAAATGCTAAGGATGGATATGGTGTAGATTGGCCAATCCGATATGCTGACCTCGCACCCTGGTACGATCACGTTGAGAGTCATGCTGGTATCAGTGGACAAAAAGAAGGGTTGGCACAGCTTCCTGATGGTCAGTTCCTTCCACCCATGGAAATGAGCTGTGTTGAAAAAGAGATTAAGAAACGAATTGAAGCCAATTTCAATGATCGGATTATGACTATTGGTAGAGCAGCGAATATTACTGTTCCACATAAAGGAAGGGCTGGCTGCCAATACAGAAATATGTGTATGCAAGGCTGTCCTTTTAGCGGATACTTTAGCAGTCAGTCATCCACACTACCCGCTGCTGCGGCAACGGGCAATTTGACATTGCGACCTTATTCCATAGTTACCGAAGTACTTTATGATCCTGACACTCAAAAAGCCACCGGAGTTCGAATTTTAGATGCAGAGACAAGGGAATACAAAGAATACTATGCTAAAATCGTTTTCCTTTGCGCATCGGCAATAGGAAGTACCTGGATTTTGATGAATTCGACGGAGCATTTCGCAGATGGAATGGGCAATGCATCTGGTGAATTAGGCCACAACATTATGGATCATCATCTTGGAGTTGGAGCAGCGGGAAGATTTGAAGGCTTTGAGGATATCTATTATCACGGCAAGCGGCCCAATGGCATTTACATTCCTCGTTTCCGAAATATTGATACGCCACATCCGGAATTTATCCGTGGCTATGGCTACCAGGGTGGCTCCGGACGAGGAGGATGGAAAAAGAATGTAGCTGAGCTCAGCATTGGTCCTGCTATAAAAGAAGAAGTAAACGATCCGGGAAGCTGGACTTTTGGTATTGGTGGCTTCGGTGAATGGCTGCCCTATCATGAAAATAAAATGTACCTCACAAATGATGTGCTGGATAAGTTTGGATTGCCAACCGTGGTATTTGATGTACAGGCGTTCGAAAATGAGTACAAGATGCGTGAGGATATGAGAGATTCAGCTGCTGAAATGCTGGAAGCAGCCGGACTGAAAGACATTCACTCCTGGAATAATGAACCTTCACCGGGTTTAGGGATTCACGAGATGGGTACGGCACGAATGGGTCGTGATCCAAAAACCTCTGTTTTGAACAAATGGAATCAGGTTCATGAAGTACAAAATGTATTTGTAACCGATGGAGCCTGTATGACTTCTGCAGCCTGCCAAAACCCATCGCTCACCTACATGGCGCTAACCGCAAGAGCTGCTAACCACGCCGTGGAAGAACTTAAGAAAGGGAATCTGTAATCATGGAAAAGAACGTTTCGAACCAAATTAGCAGAAGAGAAGCCCTTAAAAGAGCGGCATATTTATTGGGAGGGGCAATCAGTGCGCCTACCGTATTAGGTGTAATGAGTGGATGTTCTCCATCGAGAGCAAGCTCTACCCATTTCACAGAAGCTGAACTAACTTTTCTTGGGGATGTAGCCGAAATTATTATTCCAACCACTGATACTCCGGGAGCAAGAGACGCCGGAGTTGCCGGGTTTATGGACGATATGATTTTCACGATCTGGGAAGAAGACGACCGCAAGTACTTTTTAGATAACCTGGACTCCTTCACAAAGAAAGCTGAACGAGAACTCGGAAAGCCATTTATTGATGCTACTCCGGAAGAGCAAACGGCCTTCATCACCAAAGAACACGATGAAGTTTTTGGTGGAGATGTAAACTGGGATGCTCCCCGTCCGTTTATCTGGCAGATGAAGGAAATGACGCTAGCCGGATACTTTTCCAGTGAAATAGGAATGACCCAGGTACTGCAATATCAAATGGTACCCGGTTATTATGATGGGTGTATTACTTTTGAGGAAGCCGGCGGGAAAGTTTGGGCTTGATAGCATGCTTCCATTATTAGTAGAAAGTCATCCCGGACTTGATCCGGGATCTGTGTAAGGCAAACTTTTTAATACCTAACAGATTCCGGCTTTCGCCGCGGAATGACGTTTTCAAAATAATTTGGTCAGGCTACCTACAACCAATCCACTATATCATCCTTGTGCTCCACCTTCACATAATCCTGGAAAATCTCGTGGAGGGTAGAATCACGCTGTAGCTCTTTTCGACTGATGGCATCCAGGTAGGCAATAATGAGTCCCTCATGCAGGATGGCGATGTCATCACAAAGGTTCTCGACCACTTCCAAAATATGGCTGGTAATGATAATGGTAACGCCTTTGGCTTTGAGCTTTCTAAGTACAGTTTTCATTCGGTCTATGGAAATCACATCTACCGCTTCAAAAGGCTCATCGAGTAATAGGATTTTTGGCTCAACCAAAACAGAAGTAACAAAGGCGAGTTTCTTTCGGCTTCCTGATGAAAGCTTGTTTACTTTGATCTTCGCAAAGTCTTTAATCTCGAAGAAGTCCATCAGGGAATAGGCTTTTTCCACCAACCCGTTTTTCTCAATTTCATAGATATCGCATACATATTCGATGAACTCTAGACTTGAGAACTGCTCGAATAAAAGCGGGGGCTGTAATACCGAAGATAAGTCTCGTTTAATGGCTAATTCATTTTCCGTATTTAATGCGAGACCATTTATTTCTATATCGCCAGCTTCATAGTTTAACAGTCCTGTCAGCACGCCGATTAGCGTACTTTTGCCGGCGCCATTTGGCCCAATTAACCCAAAAATAGTTCCTTCAGGAACATCCAGGTTTAGGTCTTTGAGCACCTTTTTTTCTTCGTAGCTCTTGTGCAGGCCTGTTATCGAAATTGCAGCGTTAGCCATTAGCTTTCTTCTTCTTAGTATAATATCTGATGACATAGATTATGGAGAAAATTCCGTAACCCAACAGCGTCAATTGGAGATTGGTCATGTTAGCAAAGGCTACAAACTCCCGGTCTCCACGGATGAATTCCAGGGCAAACCGTAATAACGCGTATCCACCTGTATGGATAAAGAAAATGAGTGGTGATTTTTTATCGCTATTCCAGGTTTTACTAAATACCCAAAGTACAATCCCCATTAACACCAGGTCTCCCGCCATTTCATATAATTGAGTTGGGTGCAATGCTGCACTTACCGCAGATGCCTGATCAACCAGTCCATTTTGGTATGACCATTGCCATGCAGAACTCGAGATGCCATAATCTTTTTCAAAACCAGGGACGGTAGTTCCGTAACGTGGAAAGTGAACTCCGAATATTGAGCTAGTCGCTGTACCATGAGCGTCCCCGTTCAAAAAACAACCAACTCGGCCTACAGCTTGAGCGAATAAAATAGCCGGAGAAAGAAGGGAGAAGTACTCAAAGTAATTCATGTACTTTCGTCGGGTATACAGTAAGCCCCCAACCATACCACCAATCAATCCACCGGTGATGCTGTTTCCGGCCCCGGAGAGGCTGAACATTACCGTGGGATCAGATAAAAATAAATCCAGGTTCCAGAATAGGTAGTGAGAAAGTCGTGCTCCAATCAGTGAACCAATGATAGACCAGGTAATAAGCCCGTCAAAAAGATCGAGTTTACCTCCATACTTTTTAACCCTTAAATAGGCGAGGTAGACTCCAATTACAATTGAAATCAGAAAGTAAATACCTTCGTAAAAGTAGATTTCATTAAAGCCAAGATTCAGATGAATGGGTAGCATAAACAGGTCTTATTAATTGCGCACAAAGGTACTAATTAAAGTTCACTCCAAATACGGTTCAATATTCTTTTTTTGAAAAGATTTACCAGCACCTCCATATGACCCCACAGGTATACACCGATGATTAGAATCACGACTCCCATTATTGTACTACGATACCAGTTGAGACCATCAAGAGGAACAAAAACCAGGTAGCCTACGGCGAAAATGCTAAACGAAATCACAAAGGTTACTTTTTGCGGGATGATCGGGTGCTTGTAACTGAACGAAGAATAAACGGCTTTCTGATATTGATAATAGGAGCTCCAAATAAAAATGAGCATAAAGCAAAGGAACATGAAGGTATTTGCTATGAAGATGTGTATTACTTCTCCGATTTCCGGAATAACAAGGAGTTCAAAAACGGTAATGGCATAGAACACCAATAGCGGGAGGATAATTACACCCAAAAAGCGTTCCTTAAGCTGTTTTTCTAGTTTGATTGGGAACTGGAGATGAAGGAGTAATTCCCGATTTTCATAGCCATACATATTTGCCATTCCCATAGCTAATAGTGCAACAGGGATGCCAGCCAAAATAGTAGGAATAGCTATAGTTTTAGCGATTTCGTACTGCACATTCATCAAAAGAGGAACATATACAATCGGAATGATCGCAAGGGTTAATACCTGAAGCTTGTTATAAGGGTGAATCATTACATAGTAATAGTACTTACCTGCATTTTTACCCAATACACGTCGTAAGAATCCCCAAATCTTACTACTGGTCTCTTCGGCTTTTTTGAGCGATGGTCGCAGAAGTCCCTGGCAGGTTTTATTAAAATGATCAATCAGAATGAGCCCAATAAGTATAGAAGTGAATACAAACAAGATGGCGGCATTGCCTAATCCATAATCTACTCGTGAAGCCTGAATGAGAACACCACCTGGCAACCATTCCAGTACCCCGTTTATGGTTTCAATCCTTGGGATCAGGGAGTAAAAGATCTGTGCTTTGTTTTCGGAAAACACCGCTACTAACTGGAAAAGCGAAAACACGAAGATCAAAAAGCCTACAACCACAGCGATAAACCGGCGCTCAACAATTTGAAGGAAGCGGTGCTTGACGGAGTAAATAAGCACATAGTTAAAGATCACCCCTACAAATACCACGGGAATCTGGTAATAATATCTTACCTGGATCATCAGGAATACCATCCAGGTGAAGTTGTAGATAATATTCACCGGGTGGCAAAAGCTGATAATCATCAGGTACTTAGCCAACCGTTTAAGCGGAAAACCAAAACCCAACAGCTTCCGGTTTTCCTGGATGTTTAACAGGCGAAGGTTGGTAAATGAAAAATGCATCACCCAGTAGGTGTTGGCAAATACCAGGAGTATGAAGGAATATACTCTGGGGGTAAGCCAGGGCATTTGAATCTGCATCCAGGGCTCCGTATCCAGCCAAACAACTACAATAGCCGTTCCGATCAGGTTTACCATCATGATCCCTAAAAACATGATGTATCCAATCATGAGAAGGAGCTGAAACCTGTTGAGGTTAGCCAGGAAAATCCGCCAATTTAAAACCAGAAGTTTTGTAAGCATGGGCTGAAGATACTAGTGTTCAGGTATCAATGAGCTTAGAATCTGATAATAATTACAAAAATATCATTCAGGCAGGTAGTCTTTCAGGTATTTTCCAGTATAACTCTTCTTCACTTTCATTACATCTTCGGGAGTTCCCTCTGCCACAATTTGGCCACCGCCGAAGCCGCCTTCAGGTCCTACATCAATAATCCAGTCCGCACTTTTGATGATGTCCAGATTGTGCTCGATGATGATTACTGAGTGCCCGGAATTAACAAGTTCATTGAACGCATCCAGTAGTTTAGCCACGTCTTCAAAATGAAGACCGGTAGTAGGCTCGTCAAAAAAGTAGATGGTATGTTCGGTACTGGATTTGGTAAGGAAACGAGCCAGTTTTACCCGTTGAGCTTCCCCACCGGAAAGAGTAGTAGCACTTTGACCAAGCTTCAGATAGCCAAGTCCCACGTCTTCGAGGGGCTTTAGCTTGTTGATGATGTTCTTTTCATCCACAAAAAAGTCAATCGCTTCTGAAATCGGCATTTCAAGCACATCATGAATACTTTGTCCGCGATACTTCACATTTAGAATATCTTTTCGGAAACGGGTTCCTCCGCATACCTCACAAGTGAGTTCAATGTCAGCCATAAACTGCATTTCGATCTTCTGAACCCCTTCACCCTGACAGGTTTCGCATCGTCCACCTGGCACATTAAAGGAGAAATGGCCGGGAGTATATCCCATGATTTTAGCCTGCCTGGTTGCTGCAAATACATCCCGAATACCATCAAAGGCTTTGGTATAGGTAGCCGGGTTAGAGCGAGAAGATCTTCCAATCGGGCTTTGATCAACCATTTCTACATTGTGCACACTGCTTAAACCTGAAAGATCACGGAAACGACCTACCTTTTGGTTATAAGAGCCAATGTGCTTGCGGATACCTCCATATAAGGTGTCATGCACCAGGGTGGATTTTCCAGATCCGGATACGCCCGTTACCACAAGAAGTAATCCTAAGGGGAATTCTACATCGATATTTTTCAGGTTATGTTCGCTGGCACCTTCTAACCGGATAACCTTCCCATTTCCTTTGCGACGTTTTTTGGGAAGCTCAATACTTTTTCGACCGCTTAGAAATTTCCCGGTTAAGGTATCTGCTTTCAGAAGCTTTGGGAAATCTCCGGAGTACACCACTTCACCTCCATGAACCCCAGCAAATGGTCCAATATCAATGATATTATCTGCTGCCTTCATCATTTCCGGATCGTGCTCCACTACCAGTACGGTATTTCCAATATCCCGTAACGATTCCAGGATTTGAATCAGCCGATCATTATCCCGGGGATGGAGCCCGATGGTTGGTTCATCCAATACATACATACTGCCAATCAATGAGCTTCCCAGGGCATTAGCCAAACTAATACGCTGTGATTCGCCACCACTTAAGGTATTAGCTAACCGGTCAAGGGTAAGGTAATCAAGGCCGACTTCATCGAGATATTTAAGTCGTTTTCGAATTTCATAAAGTATTTGCCCAGCTACTTCCTGTTCAAAATTCGTCAACTCCAATTTGTCGAAATACTCACGGGCATGTCCAATGGTAAGCTCTGACACCTCTCCAATATGCATATCTCCCACTTTCACATATTGAGAATCTTTTCGAACGCGATAGCCTTCACATTCCGGGCAACGGCTGTATCCGCGGTAGCGGGAGTACAGAACCCGCATGTGCACTTTGTAATTTTGCGATTTTACCTGATCAAAGAATTTCCAAATCCCGATGTATTCATCTTTTCCTCTCCAAACAATCTTCTTCACTTCTTTTGGAAGCTGACCATAGGGAGTATCAATCGAAAATTTTTCCCTGGAGGCTACACGAACCAGGTCTTTTAAGTGGGCACTGAATTTGGGAGAGTCGAATGGAGAGATGGCGTTATTCCGAAGGGTTTTATCGTGGTCGGGAATTACCAAATCCTCATCAATACCGGTAACCTTACCAAAGCCCTCACATTTTGGGCAGGCTCCGAAAGGATTGTTGAAGGAAAACATTTGGGGAGTAGGTTCGGTGAACTCCATGCCGTCCAGCTCAAAGCGTTCGCTAAACAGTAACTCTTCTCCATTTCTTATTTTGATGCTGCATCTTCCGGCACCTTCTCTGAATGCGGTTTCAAGCGAATCAGCAATTCGTGTAATGGTAGCTTCATCATCCTTTACTACCAATCGATCTACGAGAACGCGATAGGCTTCAGGCTTAAATTTCTTCGTGTCGGGGTCTTCAGCAGTTAGGTCCAGCACTTGTTCATCTTCCAGGTGAAGCAAGCGAGTTAATCCTTTTTCTTTTAGCACCCGAAGCTCTTCGGCCACCTTCTTTTTCTCTCTTTTCGGGATGGGAAAGCACACATAAAAGCGGGTGCCTTCTTCCTGTGTGTCGAAGAGCTCTTTAATAGCTGTTCTTGGAGCATCCTTTTTTACCTGTTTACCTGAAATTGGGGAATAGGTGATACCAATTCTGGCGAATAGCAGACGCAGGTAATCATAAATTTCTGTGGTGGTACCAACTGTAGATCTTGGGTTGTTACTGGTCGTTTTCTGTTGGATAGCCATCGCCGGAGAAATCCCCTGCATGAAATCCACATCTGGCTTATCCATGCGTTCCAAAAACTGCCGGGCATAACTGGAAAGGCTTTCCACGTACCGGCGCTGCCCTTCGGCATAAATAGTATCGAAAGCCAGGCTGGATTTCCCGGAACCCGATACCCCGGTAACAACCGTGAGCTTATTTCTCGGGATTTCAACATCGATATTCTTCAGGTTATGAGTCCGCGCCCCCTTGACGATAATGGGTCGGCTCTTATCTATTTTTGAAGATGTTGAGGTTCCGTTTTTGGTGGATGCCATGAACTGATTTTCTACAAATTGCGAATCTGGAATATACGTTTTTGAATGAAGCCAGCCGAATGAAAACGCAGAAAAATTTCCGCTCTCCGTAGTTTTTATTCATCAAATGTTCATAATTGCAGTCTATATATAGCGGCGATATTTTCCACTAAAAGTATAGAGTTATGTACACCAACGAGTTCTACCGGGAAGGCTTCACAAAAGCAAAATCAACACTCGCATCTCTTGTTGAAGACTTAGATGCCAAACAATTTTCAACCAGGCCGAGTGCTGAGGCCTGGTGCGCGGGTGAAATAGTTAGTCATCTGATAAATGCAGGGAATCTGTACCTGGGGGTTATGGATGCCAGGTTAAAGAATGGGGTAAATACATTAGCAAAAGGTATGGGGCCGTATAAACATCCCTGGCACCTGCGCTTATTCATCAACATGGTGAGTCCACAATCCGAAAGGAAAATCAAAACCATCCCTCCTTTTGAGCCTGTAGATGTTGAGGAACTAGATAAAGAAACACTGCTCTCCGCCTTTAATGAACTCCAGGATCATTTTTTAGAGCTAGTGGATATTGCGGATACAAACCAGGTTGATTTAGCCAAAGTGAAGGTGAGTAATCCTGTATATGCCTTTATAAAAATGAACCTTAGTAGCTGTTTTGCCATTATGGAAGCTCATCAGCGAAGGCATTTTCAACAAATTGAGCGCACCATAGCATTGCTGGACGGATAGTTCTATTTTTGCCGTAATTATGTACACGGCATTTATATCAAAAATCTTATCACACAAGAAAGTGGCAGTATTTTCTCACATCCGACCGGATGGGGATTGTCTGGGCTCACAAATAGCGCTATGTCTTTGGCTGGAAAAGAATGGCGTAAACGCCACGGCCTTTAATGAAGATGATCCCGGCGATAACCTTCGGTGGTTATTGGAAATCTTTCCGGTGATAAAACCATCTTCGGAAGAACTTTCTGAATTCGATGCTTTTGTGGTGGTTGATGGAAACGCACTCCACCGATTTGGCCCCGTTGCCGAGGAGATCACCAGTCTCGGAAAGCCGATTTATATGATAGATCATCATCCCCAGCCAGATGATATTTATGAAGAGGCAATTAGTCGGGTGGATTATTCCTCTACCTGCGAATTGATGTACCAGTTGTATGCTGAGCATGACGCTGACCAAATTGACACCGATGCCGCCAAAGCCATGTACACCGGAATAGTGACCGATACCGGTTCTTTTCAGTTTGATAGCGTGACGCCCAATACTCTAAAAGCAGCGGCCGATCTGATGGCCCGCGGGGGCTTTTCACCAAACCAGGTGGTTGAGAAAATTTATTCTACCAAAACCATTGGTCAGCTTCATTTGCTAAGTAAAGCACTTGAGACAATTACTTTATTTGGCGACCAACAAATAGCCATCATCTGCGTTACCCAGAAGATGTTTGAGGAAACTGGAACTACGAAAGAGGATACCGAAGGCTTTGTTGCCTATCCTCTGAGTATTTCCGGCGTTAAAGCTTGTGCATTGTTTAGAGAAGATGGAGATCGGATTAAATTGAGTTTAAGATCAAGAAGTAATATCGATGTGAATATTTGGGCCAGACAGTTTGGAGGAGGTGGGCATAAAAAAGCCGCTGCGGGTTGGCACCAGGGACCATTAGAACAAGCAATCAAGGACGTTATTAATATCGGAGAAGAACAATTGAAACCAACCTATAGTGTATGAAGCAAACCGCTACTATTCTTTTTTCTCTTTTACTTACTACTTCTTTTTGCACCAAGGCCGACCTTGAGGTAAGTGATACCATTGCTACTTCACTAAGCGGAACTTCTTCTGCGGTGGTAGTGGATAAGCCCGTTGATACTGTTGAAGAGAAGGAGCGTCAGATTGAGTCCATTTCTGAGAGCCGAAGGAATGCCATCACTAATGCCGTGGAGAAAGCGAGTCCGGCCATTGTAAGTATTACCGTAACGGAGCTTCAAACGGGCTATGACCGGAGTGCAGATCCCTTTTTCTCCTTCTTCTTTTCCCGGCCTGTACAGCGGGAAGTGCAAAGTATGGGGTCCGGCTTTATCATTAGTGAGGATGGGTTAATTGTTACTAATCAGCATGTGGCGAGTGAGTCGGCCAAGACGATAAAAGTATCATTAGCTGATGGAGAGGTATATGATGCCGAAGTATTAGGCTCGGATGAACTGGCTGATTTAGCTTTACTTCAAATCATCAGTGAACGGGAAGATTTTCCTACAGTAAAGTTTGCTGAATCGGATGAGGTATTGGTTGGAGAATGGGCCATTGCAATGGGAAATCCATTTGGACTTTTTGCAGATGGTCAGCCTTCGGTAACCGTAGGAGTGGTTAGTGCTACCAAACGAGATTTTAAACCCGATCCCAATGATCATCGGGTATATATGGATATGATCCAGACGGATGCGTCTATCAATCGTGGGAATTCCGGCGGGCCTTTAGTGAATAGCGATGGGGAAGTAATCGGTGTTAATACCTTCATTTTTACTGGCGGCACCAGCAATGGTTTTGTGGGACTTGGTTTTGCTATTCCAAGTGACCGGGTGATTAAGATTATTGATCAACTGAAGGAATCGGGTTCGGTTTCTTTAGATTTTGACCCTGGGCTAGAGTTTACTCCAATGACACGCAATTTGGTGTACCAGTATGGTTTGCCTCCGGTGCCCGGATTGTTGGTAACCAGTGTGAATAAAGATGGCCCTGCCTATGAGTGTGGCATCATGCCGGGAGATATTATTATCCGGATTGGGGAAGAGCGAGTAAGCAGTGAAATGTACGCCTGGGCGCTAATGCGTGAGTTTGAAGAGGGAGATACCATGGTCATTCAGCTCCACAGAGAAGGAAAGGATTACGAAGCAGAAATGACGCTTAGAAAGAGAGTAGCTGGTAGGTAGGAACACTACAAAAGTCATCCTAACCCATACAGTCATCCCGGACTTGATCCCTGCTCGCTCTTTTATTGGTCATCCTGAGCATACCTGCGAAGGATCAGCTTTTCTGGTTACAGGCCCGGGATGACGATAAGAGGGAGCGGACAACAAATGCATAGTAATATAGGTCTATCTTTCCTTTCCAATGAAACAACGATTCCCTATCTTTGTGCAAAATTTGCTCAAAAAGATTTTAGGCTAAATGAAGGTTACACTAAAAGATATTTCGGATGCCACGGGATTTTCGATTTCTACGATTTCAAGAGCAGTTCGGGGAGAAGGGAGAATTTCTGAAGAGAATAGAAGGAAAATCCTAGCGAGTGCCCATGAATTGGGCTACCCTCTGCCAACCAATGGTCGGGCCATTCCCAAAGACCAACCTCCTTATATAGCCCTCATTACCCAGTTTAGAGAAGGAGAATTTTACTCTTCGTTTGCGCTGGGATTTATGCAGGCCGCGTACAACAAAAAAGTGACGCTAAGTGTATTTGGTGTGGACGAAAATATTTCCGGGGTTCCTTCTTTGATAGAGCATCTCAGAGCCTTTGGTTTTTCCGGGGCCGTGATTTTTGCTCCCGAAATGAAAGAAGACGACTACCGCCAGATTTTATATTCAACCCCGCGAGACTTCCCTATTATCTCTTGCTCCAATATTGATAGCTCAGTGCTTGATACCGTTACTTTTGACGCTTATCAGGGTGCAACCTTAGTGGCAAGGCACTTTAACGACCGTGGGTATAAGAAACTGGGGATTATCGAAGGTCCGGCAGAAATGCCTGAATCCAGGTTCCGATCCAATGGGTTCAATGATTATGCCACGCATGTGGTAGAAGAGGAAATGGTTTGGAGTTTTAGAGGGGATTATACCCTGGAATCCGGGAAGGATGCATTTGATGCTTTTCATGCAGCCAAAGTAAAACCCGAAGCTATTTTTGCCACAAATGATGCAATGGCTGTTGGCTTTATGGAGGCAGCCAGTAAGTTTGGATATCGTTTCCCTGATGATGTAGCTATTGCTGGTTATGATAACCTTCCGATTTGTCAAACCCATTACCCGAAAATCACCTCTGTAGATACCGACTATAAACGTTTAGGTGAAAATACTCTTGAGAATTTACTTTCCAGGATAGGCAAGGATGACGAGCACCAGGGAATAGTGAGCATGGTGCCTGTCAGCTTAAAAATAAGAGAGTCCAGCTAACCGATTGAGCAAAAAAAGCAAAAATTTGCTCAAATTTGTTTCATTTTTCTCCCTATTTAAATATTATCTGTTCCGTGTAGTAATCGGGGAGTTGTACTGCTTTGCATGAGTTCGCCTTAATTAGGTGCTCAAACAGGGAAGTACAACTAGTGAGGAGTCTTTAAGCACATACTGCATTTATGTATTTAGGAATAGATTTAGGAAGCTCATCTATAAAATTGTCATTATTTGATGCCGACACCGGTTCGGTTGTTTATTCCCTTTCCTATCCGAAAGAAGAACTTAAAATTGATGCTCCGCAGTTTGGATGGGCAGAGCAGGACCCGGAAGTCTGGTGGGATAATTTTCTTAACGCATACGCAATCCTGATTAAGGAATCGGGAATAAATCCCAAAAGCATTAAGTCGATCGGTATTTCCTACCAAATGCATGGACTTGTTCTGGTGGATAAAAACCTGGAAGTGCTTCGGGCTTCGATTATTTGGTGTGATAGCCGCGCGGTGGAAGTAGGGAACAAAGCGTTTCATTCTTTAGGAGGCGAATTTTGTTTGCCTCATCTGTTGAACTCCCCGGGTAATTTTACGGCTTCCAAATTGGCATGGGTTAAGCAGAATGAGCCGGAAGTGTATGAGAAAGCATACAAGTTTATGCTTCCTGGTGATTTTATTGCGATGAAGCTTTCCGGAGAAGTGACAACCACCAACACTGGGTTGTCGGAAGGAATATTCTGGGATTTTCAGCACCGATCCATTAGTAAGGAGCTACTTAATGAATACGGAATTTCCGAAGAGCTTATACCCGAAGTGGTGCCGGCAATCGGTGACCAGGTTTCTGTAAGTGCAGAAGTTGCCCAGCAGCTAGGAATGTCGGAAGGCGTGAACATCTCCTATCGAGGTGGAGATCAACCAAATAATGCGTTTTCTTTGAATGTGCTCAATCCCGGTGAAACGGCTTCAACAGCAGGTACTTCGGGAGTGATTTATGCGGTAACAGATAAAAATGCGTACGACGAAAAATCCCGCATCAACACCTTCCTTCATGTAAATGATACCAAAGAAACTCCCAGGAACGGGGTGCTAATCTGTATTAATGGAACAGGGATTCTTTATAACTGGCTTCGAAGGATTCTTAATACCGGAAGTGGAAATATTGACTACATCCATATGAATGATATGGTGGATTCGGTGATGCCTGGTTCGGAAGGGCTGGCCTGTCTTCCGTTTGGTAATGGAGCGGAACGTATTTTTGAAAACCGAATCGTTGGTTCGCATTTGCTCAATATGGATTTCAATCGTCACCAAACGAGCCACATCCTTCGTTCCTCGGTAGAAGGAATCGTATATGCTCTTAACCTGGGATTTGAGATGCTGGAGAATTTGGGCATCGAACAAAATCGAATTCGTGCAGGACACGCAAACCTGTTTTTGAGCAAGTCATTCCGGGAAATCTTCGTGAATGTAACCGGTATTCCGCTTGAGCTCTACAACACGGATGGAGCAGCAGGAGCAGCCCGCGGCGCTGCGCTGGGCTCAGGCTTTTACGCAACTCCTGAAGAAGCCTTTTCTACCCTGGAAAGGATCGATGTAATTGATCCAACTCCGGAATTAGTAGAAAACTATAAACAGCTTTTTGGAGGCTGGAAACAGGAAATAGACAAACACTCATTTTAATACTCACAATAGGAAGAACTCCTACAAATAATCTGATATGAAACCACTGATTGGAAACACTGAATATTTTAAAGGGATTGATAAAATCCAGTTTGAAGGGAAAGAATCTGACAATCCACTGGCTTTTAAATACTACGATGAGAATAAAGTAGTAGCTGGTAAAACCATGAAAGAGCACTTCAAATTTGCAGTGGCTTACTGGCATACATTAACGGGAACAGGTGGCGATCCTTTTGGTCCGGGAACCAAAGAGTTTCCTTGGGCAGTGAGCGCTGATCCTTTTCAAAACGCGAAGGATAAAATGGACGCAGCTTTTGAGTTTATCACCAAGCTGGGCGTTCCTTATTACTGTTTCCACGACTTCGATTTGATTGCAGAAGGAGATACTATTGCTGAGTCGGAGAAGAGGCTGGATTTCATTACCGATTATGCTAAAGAAAAACAGGATGCTTCAGGTGTTAAGCTTCTTTGGGGAACAGCAAATTGCTTCAGTCACCCGCGATATATGAATGGAGCAGCTACTAACCCTGATTTTGATGTGGTTGCATTTGCCGGAGCTCAGATTAAGAATGCACTGGATGCTACGATCAAGCTAGGTGGTGAAAACTATGTGTTCTGGGGAGGTAGAGAAGGATATATGTCTCTGCTGAATACTGATATGGGGCGCGAGCTGGATCATTTTGCTCAATTCCTTCATATGGCGAAAGATTATGCGCGTAGCCAGGGCTTCACCGGAACTTTCTTCATCGAGCCAAAACCAATGGAGCCATCTAAGCATCAGTATGATTTTGACTCGGCTACGGTGTTGGGTTTCCTAACCAAGTATGATTTGCTAGACGATTTCAAACTGAACATCGAGGTAAATCATGCAACTTTAGCTCTTCATACCTTTGAACATGAGTTGCAAGTAGCAGTGGATAACAATCTGCTTGGAAGTATTGACGCCAATCGCGGTGATTACCAAAATGGATGGGATACCGACCAGTTCCCGGTAGATGTGTTTGAAATTACACAGGCGATGCTGGTCATTCTTGAAGGAGGAGGGATACAGGGAGGAGGTATCAACTTTGATGCCAAGGCCAGAAGAAACTCCACGGATTTAATCGACCTTTTCCATGCACATATCGGCGGAATGGATGTATTCGCACGTTCGCTTATTGCCGCAGACGCTATCCTGACTAAATCGGCTTATAAAGACCTCAGAAAAGAACGATATAGTTCTTTCGATTCTGGTTCAGGAAAAAACTTCGAGGATGGAAAGCTATCTCTTGAGGATTTATATGCTCATGCTGTTTCAAATCCAAACATCAAGCAGCGAAGCGGTAAGCAGGAATTGTATGAAAACATCATCAATCAATTCGTTTAGAAAATGAACAGAGTAGCCCAATTCCCGGCTTTTATCCTTGCAGTACTTCTACTTGCTTCGTGCACTTCTACTACCGAACCAAAGCCTGAAGCAACATTAGCAAGTGCTTATAACGAGCATTTCTATATAGGAGCGGCCCTTAATACCAGCCAATATACCGGGGAAGATCAGCGTGGGATTCCTATCGTTGAGAAGCATTTCAATTCTATCTCTCCGGAAAATGATTTGAAATGGGAGCGGATTCATCCCGAGCCGGGAGTATACAACTTCGAGGAAGCAGATCGCTTTGTAGAATTCGGGGAGGCTAATGATATGTTCATCGTAGGGCATGTATTAGTATGGCACAGCCAGACTCCTGATTGGGTATTTGAAGATGAGAATGGAAACCCACTTTCCAGGGAAGCACTACTCGAACGGATGGAAGATCATATCACCACCATCGTAACTCGGTATAAAGGCCGGATTAATGGTTGGGATGTGGTAAATGAAGCCCTTAATGAAGATGGCACATTTCGCGAATCTAAGTGGTATCAAATTATCGGTCCGGATTTCATAGCCAAAGCATTTGAATATGCCGCCGCGGCCGATCCTGAAGCGGAGTTGTATTACAACGATTATAATATGTTCAATCCTGATAAAGCGGATGGAGCTGTTCAAATGGTGAAGGATATCCAGGAGCAGGGAATTAAGGTTTCTGGAATTGGGCTGCAGGGACATTATGGTCTTCAGGGGCCAACGGCAGAAGAAGTAGAGGCCAGCATCATCAAGTTTGGTGAGCTGGGAATAGTTGCCATTACCGAGCTGGATGTTGATGTACTGCCTCCTGCTTTCGAATACATGGGCGCAGATATTAGCATGCGAGCCGATTTAAGCGATGAGCTAAACCCATATACCGAAGGAATGCCCGATTCCATAAAACAAGCTCAGATAGATCAGTATTCGGCCTATTTCGAAGTGTTTCTAAAACACGCTGATAAAATCAACCGGGTGACCACCTGGGGTGTCACAGATGGTGATTCGTGGAAGAATTACTGGCCGGTTTCTGAGCGAACAAATTATCCTCTTCTCTTTGATCGGGAAGGAAATGAGAAAGAGGTGGTAAAAGTAATCATGGAGTTACCCTCCAAATAGTGAGTATGGAAGATATTATTAATAAAGAAACAGCATTAGACGAGGCGATTTACAAAGACGCTTCTAAAAGTCCGGAAGAGCGAACTAAAGATTTAATCTCCAGGATGACGCTGGAAGAAAAAGCAGCGCAAATGGTTGGTGTCTGGAATGAGAAGAAAGACACCCTGGTGGATGAGCAAGGATATTTTGATCCCGAAAAAGCCAAAAAGCATTTTGGACACGGCCATGGATTGGGGCAGGTAGGCCGCCCCAGTGATGCAGGCAAGGACGAGGAGGCAAGTCATGAAGCCGGTTTTGATGCCCGCCAAACGGTCGAGCTTACTAACGCCATCCAGAAGTTTTTTATCGAGAATACCCGTCTTGGAATTCCTGTGGTTTTTCATGAAGAATGTCTGCATGGCCTGGCGTCTAAATGGGCAACCAGTTTTCCTCAGCCTATCGGCCTCGGAGGCACCTTCAATGTCGAACTGGTAGAAAAGCTCTATGCCATGGCTGCAAAAGAAACCCGTCTTAGAGGAGGACATCAGGCGTTAACACCCGTGGTCGATGTAGCTCGCGATCCTCGCTGGGGACGTGTTGAAGAAACTTTCGGGGAAGATCCTTACCTGGTCGCTCAGCTTGGTGTTGCCGCTGTAAAAGGCTTCCAGGGTGATGCTGAATTTGATAATAAAGATCGGGTGATGGCAACACTCAAGCACTTTGCTGCACATGGTGAGCCGGAATCAGGAATGAATTGTGGGCCGGTTAACATCTCAGAACGGATATTGCGAGAAACATTCCTCATGCCTTTCAAAGAGGCAATTGATGAGGCAAATGTGGTGAGCGTAATGGCGTCTTATAACGAGATTGATGCCATTCCTTCCCATGCCAATCCATGGTTGCTCAAAAAAGTACTTCGCGATGAATGGGGCTTCGAAGGCTTTGTAGTTTCGGACTATTACGCCATCCTTGAATTGTATGATCGTGAGGCTACTCACAGTCATTCGGTGGCCACAGATAAAAAACATGCGGCGGAATTAGCCATAAAGGCAGGGGTAAATATTGAGCTTCCTGAGCCTGATTGCTACTTACATATTATTGACCTGGTACATGAAGGTCGTATTGAAGAGGAAATGCTGGATGACCTGGTAGAGCCCATGCTTTACTGGAAATTCAAAATGGGATTATTTGATGATCCTTATCTCGATCCGGAGGAAGCGGAAAAGGTTTCCGGTTCTGAGTCTCATAAAGCATTAGCCCTGCAAGCTGCCCGGGAAACGATTACCCTGCTTAAAAATGAGGAGAACACACTTCCTCTAACATCTGATCAGCTAAAAAAGATTGCGGTTGTAGGTCCTAACGCAGATAGGAGTTTATTGGGTGGATACAGCGGAGCTCCAAAAACGAATATCACCATTCTTGAAGGAATCAGGGCAAAAGCTACATCCCTGGGAATCGACGTCATTCATAGCGAAGGCTGTAAAATCACGATTGGTGGAAGATGGGAAGCCGATGCAGTAAATGTCCCAACTCCTGAGGAAAACCGTGCTTATATAGCCCAGGCGGTTGAAGATGTGAAAGACGCAGATGTGATTGTTCTGGCAATTGGCGGAAATGATCAGACTTCCCGGGAAGCCTGGAGTGCAGAGCATATGGGAGACCGTACCGACCTGAATCTTTTTGGGGAGCAGGATGAGTTAGTGGATGCAATGGTAGCTACAGGAAAACCAGTGATTGCCGTGGTTGTAAATGGTCGTCCACTTAGCATTAATAATGTGGTTGAAAAAGCTTCATCTATATTAGAGTGCTGGTACCTGGGGCAGGAAGGAGGAAATGCCCTGGCCGAAGTACTTTTTGGAGAGTACAATCCGGGAGGCAAGCTCCCTATTTCCATTCCTAAATCGGTTGGACAATTGCCGGTGTATTATAACTACCGACCGTCTGCCCGGCGCGGTTTCCTATTTGATGATGCTCAGCCTTTATTCCCATTTGGCTTTGGATTGAGCTATACCCGCTTTGCCTGTTCAAATCCTGTTATTCAGGATTCGGTAATCGGAAGAGATGAAGTTACTTCTGTCTCAATAGAAGTAACCAACACAGGAAATGTGGAAGGCTCCGAAGTAATTCAGATGTATATCAGAGATTGTTATAGTTCGGTTACCCGTCCGGTAAAAGAATTAAAAGGCTTCAAGAAGGTGTGGCTGAAGCCCGGAGAAACCCGAACAATTACAATCCCAATCATCAAAAAATCGCTGGCTTTTTATGACGCTCACATGGAATATGTGGTAGAACCTGGTGACTTTGAAATTATGATCGGGACCTCTTCAAGGGATGAAGACCTAACCAAATTAACCTTAACCGTGAAGGAATAATACTTCACAAAATCAGGGCAGCATATGAGTAATCCATCACAAAAGGTTCCGTTTCTAGAGAAAGTCGGCTATAGCGTTGGCGACACCGCTTCCAACCTCTTTTTTCAAACCTTCATTACCTACCTGCTCTTTTTCTATACCGATATTTTCGGCATATCCGCTGCGGCAGCAGGAACCATGTTTTTGGTTACCCGGATTTTTGATGCAGTAAATGATCCTGTGATGGGAATGATTGCAGACAGGACGAGAACCAAGTATGGGAAATTTCGTCCGTATTTATTGTGGCTGGCAATTCCGTTTGGGGTATTGGGCATGTTTATGTTTTTCACTCCAGACTTTGGCGACTCCGGAAAGCTTGTATATGCCTACATCACCTACACCCTTATGATGATCATGTATACGGCCATCAATGTTCCGTATTCAGCATTAATGGGAGTTATAACTTCGGACTCGGCAGAACGGACTGTGGTTTCGTCTTATCGATTTGCTGCAGCCTATGCAGGACTACTGATTGTGACTGGCCTCACAGAAACTCTGGTGGATATTTTTGGAGGTGGAGACAAACAAGTTGGCTGGATGTGGACGATGGGCTTATATGGACTTGTAGCTGCTGGGCTTTTCATGATCACCTTCTTCACAACGAAAGAACGTGTTGCTCCACCAAAAGGTCAGGAAATTGATTTTAAGAAAGATGGAAAGGATTTGTTTGCGAACCTTCCATGGGTACTGATCGCATTGGCTACTGTATTCCAATTAACCTTTTTGGTAATAAGAGGGGGTTCATTCGCCTTTTATATCAACTACTATGTTGGAGATCATTCCATCGATTTATTTGGAAGCACTATTGCACTTTCTCTCTCTACTTTTCTTACCTCAGGAGCATTGGCAACCCTCGTTGGGGCACTTCTCACGAGCACTATCACAAAGTTTCTTGACAGAAAGAAAACCTATAGCTGGTTTCTTGGTCTCGGAGCAGTAGTAAGTGTTCTATTCTTTTTCCTTACTCCGGATCAGGTTACTCTCATTTATCTGGTAAATATTATTGCAGGTTTTCTTTTAGGACCGGTAGCCGTACTCCAATGGGCGATGTATACCGATACGGCCGATTACGGCGAATGGAAATTCGGCCGAAGAGCAACGGGGCTTATAATGGCCGCCTCACTATTTGCATTGAAATTAGGGGTAGCTCTCGGAGGAGCTATAACCGGATGGGTCTTATCAGCCTATGGCTTTGTAGCTAATCAGGATCAATCCACAGAAGCCTTAGAAGGCATTCAATTGCTGGTAAGTATCATTCCTGCGGTATTTGGAATACTGGCATTCATCGTGATCATTTTCTACCCGCTCACTAATGAGAAAATGAAAGAAATCGAAGCAGATCTTATTGCCAGGAGAGGAGAAACCGGCGAGGAATTTGTTCCTGCATAACTCACAAACATTCATCGAAATAGTAAGAACATGAAGTTTTCAATACTCAAAAAGGGAATTTCCCTGGCATTGTTTATGGCAATGATTGGTACCAGCGTTATGCTGGCACAGCCAACAAAAGATTTTGCAACAAATGGAAGTTTTGAGGACTTCGCATTAGGTGTCTTATCTGGAGGTGATCTGGGCTGGACGTTTAATATCACTGCAAATGGCGCTGCTGGGGCCTTTGAAATTGTAGATGAAGCTCAGGATGGAGATGGGAAGGCACTAAAAGTTACTTTTGGGGCTTTTAATGCTGGTGATGACTGGAATATTGAGGCAGTAAACGAAGGTCTTCTTGTAAAGGCAGGAGATACTTACACCGCTACAGTGTGGCTTAAAGCAGATACAACAAGCAGAACGGCCCGGTTTTATATGGGGCTTCCTGCCAGTGGTGATTGGGCTCGTTTTGGACAATTCGATTCTGGGCTCGACACAGTCTGGACCAAATATGAACTGGAATACACCGCTACAGCTATCGACGAGCAAAACACCATGCGCTTTGCAATCCCAATGAATTTTGCAGCTAATGTTGGGGGTACTATCTACATGGATAACCTGCAGGTAATAGGACCTGATCCTGATGGTTCTCAAAATACGAATGGGAGTTTTGAGGATGCGGATGTAACTGAACGAGCCGATACAGCTTCCATAGATGGATGGACCTTTGAACTACAGGATACCGGAGATGCAACCTTTGCTATAGTGGATGATACCGTTAAAGATGGAAATCGTGCGCTTCGGGTAGATATAACTACTGAAGGGCCTAACGATTGGAGTATCCAGGCGATTAATGAATTATTTCCTGTAGAGTCTGGAGTTACCTACACATTTTCGGCGTGGGCAAAAGCCAGTGCTTCGGGAGGAACAGGGAACTTTACGGTAGGGAATCCATCATTTAGCGAGTTTGGCAGAATAGATAAAAGTGAGGTTGAACTAACTACAGACTGGCAGGAATTTTCCTTTCAATTCCAGGTTGGTATTGATGATACCGTTGGACGGGCTCCCATTCATCTAAGTATGTCTGATAATGTTGGTAAGAGCATTTGGATTGATAGTGTTCGTATCCAACAACTCGTTGAACCAGAAGAAATGTTCGAGCCAATTGCGCGAGACAAGCCAAAGTTTCTGGGTAATGTATACAGTCCGGCACAAGCTCCAAGGTTTGCAGAGTACTGGAATCAGGTAACTCCTGAAAATGCAGGAAAGTGGGGCTCTGTAGAAGGTACAAGAGATGTGATGAACTGGAGCCAAATGGATGCCGCTGCAACCCTGGCTCGTGAAAATGGATTTCCATTTAAATTTCATGTTCTGGTTTGGGGAAACCAGCAACCAACATGGATAAAATCATTATCCCCAGAAGAACAGCTGGAAGAAATTGAAGAATGGTTTGAAGCTGTAGCAGAACGATATCCGGATTTAGATTGGATTGAAGTAGTGAATGAACCGCTTCACGACCCTCCAAATAGCACTGGAGCAAATGCAGGGACTACCGATAATGGCGGATATATAGATGCACTAGGTGGTGATGGAGAAACAGGATGGGACTGGATTATCACATCGTTTCAAATGGCTCGTGACATCTTTCCAGATTCCGTAAAGCTCATCATTAACGATTACAGCATTCTTGGCAACTCGCAGAATACGGCCAGCTACATTGAGATAGTGAATCTTCTTAAAGACAGAGGGCTAATTGACGGAATTGGTGTTCAGGCTCATGCCTTTTCAACCAAGTTTGCCAGTCAGAACCTATTGGAGTTTAGTTTGGATCAGTTAGGAGCGACCGGATTGCCTATACAAATCACTGAGTTGGATATTGATGGGGCAACTGGGGGTTCTGCCGCACAATCAGATCAATTTCAGCTAAACGAGTACGAGCGAATTTTCCCGTTAATGTGGGAGCATACTTCTGTAGAAGGAATCACTCTCTGGGGTTGGAGAGATGGCCACTGGAGATCGGAACAGGAAGCGTTCATCATGAGACCTAATGAAGAAGAACGGCCTGCACTAACCTGGCTTCGTACCTATGTAGAAGAAACAGAGGTGGTAGTTTCAAATGAAGAGGAAAGCCCAGACCAACCACTGGAATATAGCTTATTTCAGAATTACCCGAATCCGTTTAACCCCACTACTCAGATTTCCTATTCCATTCCCGCGGTTTCTAATGTAAAGCTGACGGTATACGATGTAACAGGAAGACAAGTACAGGTGTTGGTTAATGCTCAACAAAGTGCAGGAACTCATTCTGTTAGCCTTAACGCTAGAAATCTCTCTTCCGGCATTTATTTCTATGAAATAGTAGCGGGGAACTTCAGGGAAGTAAGAAGAATGACCCTGATTAAGTAGTCTAAAGTTGTCATTTCGAGCGGAGCGAGAAATCTCAGGATTTGGCTTTGTTTACGATTTTTAGATTTCTCGCTCCGCTCGAAATGACAGAGTAGAGAAGAATTTTAGTTCACAATCAGATATGTGGCCCGCGTTGATACGTGGGCCATTTCTTTAAAAGCGCTTCCGTAAAAAAATGGCCTTTTTGTGATGAAAAGATTGGATGTTAGCAGCTAAAGCTCCAACTTTTTGGGATGGAAGCACTAACGCTAGAACGGCTGAATCAAAACCTGGCTTCATCAATAGTAGATGCCCGGCTTGCCCACATACTGAATAAGTTTGGGGATAAGGCGTTGGTCACTACTTCCTTTGGAACCACCTCAGCACTTCTGCTTCATATAATAGCAAGGGTAAGGCCCGAGTTTCCAATTCATTTTGTGGATACTGGATTTCTTTTCCCGGAAACTCATGCTTATAAAGAAGAACTCACCCGACTACTGGGCTTGAATATTATTACCCACAAAGCCCCTTACGAGTTGAATCAGAGAAGTCGTCAGAATATGCTCTGGAAAATAAATCCTGATTTATGCTGCTCTTATAATAAAATCACTCCCATTGAAAATCTGTTAAATAACTATGAGATATGGATTTCAGGACTTTTGGGGTATCAAAATAGTTTTAGAACCGGGCTCAATATTCTGCAGCAACGGAAAAACATGTATCGATTTTATCCTCTCATAGACTGGACTGAAGCACAGGTGCTAGATTACTACGAATACTTTGGCCTCCCAAAGCATCCGCTTGAGCCATTAGGATTTTCCTCGATTGGTTGTACTCACTGTACAGCCCAGGGAAAAGGCAGAGAAGGTCGTTGGAGCGGATCGGATAAAACGGAGTGCGGTTTACACACGTAACTGGGTAGATTCTTTAATCAGCCAGTCCAGGTAGTCTTTATTCCCCTCATCTTCTGTAATAGTTAGGGAAACCACACAAGGGCATTCATAGCTATGAAGTTTTTTCACTCGTTCAGTTAAGGCACGTACTTTGGAATAGGCGGTTTTAGCAATTAATACGCATTCCTTTGACTCCTGAATTTCCCCTTCCCACCAGAAAATGGATTCCATTCCATCCAAAATATTCACGCAGGTGGCTAGGCGTTTCTCTACTAAATCACGTCCAATAGTTCGCGCTTCTTCTTTAGAAGAGGTAGTGATATAGATGTATCTAAGGTTGTAATACATGATGAGTGAATTGATTTTTAGGCTTACAAATGATAGTGAACACGAGGCTGAGAAGTCTAGAAAATTGTTAACGGTTATTTGTTATTGGTGAATCACTTTCCAACGAACAAATAACCATTAACGAATAACACGTGAGGACAGAAGAAATGCAAAATAGAAGATGGATTTTATTTTGTTCAAGCCGTATCTTTGCAAGCTCTGAAATTTCGCGAGAGTGGTGGAATTGGTAGACACGCTAGATTTAGGATCTAGTGCTTTAACCGGCGTGGGGGTTCGAGTCCCCCCTCTCGTACTTTCCTTTCTTTGCATAGCCTATTTTTTACTTACTTACTGACCAAAAATTAAAGAGTACTATTCGTGAATATTTCTGTGAAAGAAATTACTTCTGTAGATAAAGAAGTAACCTTAAAAGCTAACCGAGAAGAACTTCAGCCAAAATTTGACAAAGCATTAAGAAAATACCAGGGCCAGATCAGCCTTCCTGGCTTTCGTCCAGGCAGAGTGCCTTTATCCATCGTTAAAAAACGCTTTGGAAATGATATTGAGATTGAGGAAATCAACAAGTACATCCAGGAAATTTTTGAAAAAGATGTAGTTGCTGAGCACGATCCAATTGGTGAGACACAAATGATTGACTTCCAGTGGGAAAACGATGAGTTGGAAGTAGTATTCAAAATTGGGGCAAAACCAGAATTTACTCTTAGTGATCTGAAAAAGATCAAAGTAAGTAAGATGGTTCATGATGTAACCGATCAGGAAGTTGAAGAAGAAGTAGAAAGAAGCAGAGAGCGTGAAGGAAACTGGGAAGACGTAGATAAAGCAGCGACAAAAGAGTCGAAGCTTGTTGTAGATGTTATTTCTTTAGACGATGATGGAAACCCAATTGAAGGGGACTCTGATGTTGATCAGGTAATCGATTTAAGAGAAGATGCCGCCAAAAGCTTTTTGAAATCACTAAAAGGTAAAAAAGCTGGTGATGTGGTAGATATGAAAGTGGAAGAAGATGGAGAAAAAGACCATTTCCGCGTCACTCTGAAGAAAGTACAGCAACTACACCTCGCAGAGCTAAACGAAGAGTTCTTCAAGAGAAATAGCAATGGAGAAGCTAAAGCAGAGGATGAGTTTAAAAGCTTCATCAAGAGCCGTATGCAGCAGTATTATGATCAAAGTTCTGATGATCTCTTCAAAAATGAAGTGGTTGAAGCATTGGTGAATGCTAATGAGTTTGATACTCCGGAAGCTTTTATGGAGCAGGTAAAAAGTTCTTATGTACAGCAGCTAAAGCAGCAGTATGGCGACAAACTTCCTGATACTTTTGATGAACTCGGTTATAGAGAAGAAATGACCGATCAGGCAAGAAGAGAAACCAAGTGGTATTTCATTAGTCAAAAACTTCAAGAAACATTTGAAGATATCGAAATAAAACCCGAAGATATCGACGAGTTCATTTCCATAGAGGCAGCCCGATATGGGGCAACGGTAGACCAACTGAAAGGCTATTATGCTCAGAATCCTAGTTTACTTGAATCCCTTAGAAGTAGTATCAGAGAGAACAAGGTATTTGATAAACTTCAGGACGAAGTGAGTATTAAAGAGCTGAACAAAGAGGCTTACCAGAAAGAGCAGGAAAAGAAGTCAAAAAAGAAGAAATAATTCACACTACTATTATGACTAAACAACCCCTTTTTGAGTCGAACTTCTCTCCGATTGAGGATAACCTGGTTCCAATGGTTATTGAGACTTCCAATCGAGGAGAGCGAGCTTATGATATTTATTCCCGCTTATTAAAAGATCGTATTATTATTCTTGGAAGCGCGATCAATGATGTAGTTGCCAGTTCAATTGTGGCACAAATGTTATTCTTAGAGTCAGATGATCCTGAAAAGGACATTAATTTATACATCAATAGTCCTGGAGGGGTTGTTACTTCTGGCCTGGCTATTTATGATACCATGCAGCATATCAAGTGTGATGTAGCTACTACATGTATGGGGATGGCAGCTAGTATGGGTGCGGTGCTTTTGACTGCTGGAACCGCTGGTAAAAGAAGTTGCCTGCCAAATGCCAAAGTGATGATTCACCAACCTCTTGGTGGTGTTCAGGGCCAGGCAAGTGATATCGAAATTGAAGCAAAAGAGATTATCAGAACAAAAACTCAGCTAAGCCAGATTATCGCTGACCATAGCGGTAAAACCCTGGAAGATATTGTTCGAGATTCAGACCGTAATAATTGGATGACTTCCGATGAAGCAAAAAAATACGGTTTGGTAGACAATGTGATCGCAAGGCCTAAGTAAGCCAAATAAGATAATTTTTAGTACATTTAGGGCTGAATGAGCGACAAGGATAAAAATAACGATATCGTTAACTGTTCGTTTTGTGGGCGATCAAGCCTGGAAGTGAACAGCATGGTAGCTGGCCCCGGGGTTTACGTTTGTGATCGATGTGTGGAAGATGCATCAAGTATCATTAAAAGTGACCTTGCTTCACTGGCCCGCAGAAGAGAAAAATCTTACAAACCTCTTCTCAAACCTGTTGAGATTAAAGCCAAATTAGATGAGTATGTTATTGGGCAGGATCAGGCTAAGAAGACCCTTTCTGTAGCTGTCTATAATCACTACAAAAGAATCTCTTCTGATAGTATTGAGCACAACGATACTCATATCGAAAAAAGTAATATCGCGTTGCTTGGGCCTACAGGTAGCGGTAAAACGCTTCTAGCTCGGACTCTTGCAAAGGTAATTGACGTACCATTTACGATTGCTGATGCCACAGTACTTACCGAAGCCGGGTATGTAGGTGAAGATGTAGAAAGCATTCTAAGTAACCTGCTCAGAGCTGCTGATTATGATGTTGAGCGCGCAAAACGAGGCATCGTTTATATTGACGAAGTAGATAAGGTTGCCAGAAAAAGTGATAACCCTTCAATTACTCGTGATGTAAGTGGAGAAGGTGTTCAGCAGGCATTATTAAAGATTTTGGAAGGCACCATTGCTAACATCCCGCCAAAAGGTGGGCGCAAGCATCCCGAACAAAGCTTTATCCAACTGGACACATCCAATATTTTATTTATTTGTGGTGGAGCTTTTGCAGGCTTAGAGGAAATTATTTCCAGAAGATTATCTACCAGCGCAATGGGTTTTCAAAGTGAAGAGCAGGTTAAGTTTGATAAAGGCGATCCAAAGATATTTACCTATGTAGAGCCTGAAGATTTGCAAAGATTTGGGTTGATTCCGGAATTGATCGGTCGTCTTCCAATGATTTGCGGATTACACGAGCTTTCTGATGAAGCCCTGCTTGATATCCTTCAAACGCCTAAAAACGCCATAGTGAAGCAGTATGAAAAGCTGTTCAAGATGGAGGATGTAGAGCTTACCTTCGAAGATGAAGCGCTTAAGGCCATTGTAACTAAGGCAAAAGAACGAAAAACCGGTGCACGTGGATTACGGTCGATCATGGAAGCCTCCATGTTAGATATTATGTTCACGCTTCCTTCAATGAAGAATGTTTCGCGGTGTATTATAACCAAAGATACCATTGAGAATAATGCACCACCGGTATACGAAAAGCAAAAGGCTTCAGCCTCAGCCTAAAGAAATTAACCCCGTTTAGTCGGGGTTTTTTGTTTCCCTAAAATCCACGAACATACGATTCAAAAATTAAAGCAGCTCCAATGAATTTGTTTGCTCAGTCAGGCTGGATAAAATTGATGCTGATCTCATTCCTTCTTCTTTTGGGTGCGGGTTCACTTGTGTATAACAATTATCTGGTTGGCAAAATTCTGGAACAAGAAAGAGCCAGTGTAGAATTATGGGCCAAAGCGATAGAGTTTAATGCGCTTCCTGTTCATCAGCAGGCTAGTTCGATTCTGTTTGATGTCGCATTTCAGCTTCAGGATAACCCGGAAGTGCCAGATAGTCTGATTCAAAAGCTGTTCGAGGTTGAAACTCTTAGGAGCTCCCAGGATTTTGTTACTGATGAACTGGTTCTTGATGAAGCCGGGTACTTCGAAGTTCCAGCCGTTCTGGTAGATTCCAATGATGTGCCGCTTGAGTATGTCTATTTAAGTCAAAGTGAACAGAATCCGGATTCACAGGAAGTGACGATAGAATATGGCTTCAGAAATGTACCTCTTCGACAAATTGATACCCCTCAAAAAAGGGAGCGGTTAGTTGACCAGTTAAAGGCAACGAATCCACCTATTAAAATCATTATTGGAGATGAGCAAACCCAAATTGCTCAGTTCGTTTATTATGGTGAGAGCCCAACAGTTAGGTTACTTCGTTATTTGCCCTATGTTCAGATTTTGATACTTACTCTCCTGTTAGGGATTGGGTATACCACCTATAAGAGCATTACCAGAACCGAGCAATCCAATTTATGGGTTGGAATGGCGAAAGAGGCTGCCCATCAGCTCGGCACCCCTATATCTAGTTTATATGGGTGGATTCATTTATTTAAAGATGAATATGGCGAGGATAAATCCGCATCCAAAATCATCCAGGAGATAGAGAATGATGTGCAGCGATTAAGCGGAGTTGCGGAACGTTTTGGCAAAATTGGATCGGCTCCTGAATTGTCATTAATGGATATCAAATCTAATCTTGGAGAGGTGGTAACTTATATGGAGCGTAGGCTTCCAAAACTGGGTAAAGCTGTCCAGGTAAAGAAGTCATTAGAAGCAGATGCCAAAGTGATGATAAATCCTGAACTCTTTCAGTGGGCGGTAGAAAATCTGGTCAAGAATTCTATGGACTCGCTAAATACAAATGGAAAACAGGCATACATAGCAATCTCATCTAAAGTAAAAGGGAAGGATGTAGTCATAGATATTGAAGACTCAGGTTCTGGGATTGAACCTAATCAATTCAAAACGGTATTTAGACCCGGTTTTAGTACAAAAAAGAGAGGATGGGGCTTAGGTTTAAGTCTTACTAAAAGAATTATCGAAGATTACCATTCTGGAAAAGTATTCGTGCACAAGTCGGAAATGGGTGTTGGCACTACAATGAGGATCGTATTACCAACTAAAGAGGAAGAAGCTTAATCGTCTGTATAGCCTCTTTTTTTGGCGTACTCGTAAAGTTCGGTTTTTAGAAGATTTCTTCCCCGGTGCAATCTGGATCGTATGGTTCCAATGGGCACATCCAGCATATTTGAGATCTCTTCGTATGTAAATCCATCTACATCACAAAGCATAACAACCGTTCTAAAATCTTCAGGAAGCTTTGAAAGGGCCTTGGTGAAATTATCGTCCATCAGATTCCGGAAGATGAGATGCTCGAGGTCGGTAGTGTCTGTTCGTTCTGCCCTTACACTTTCGTAATAGGAAGAAACCTCTTCGTAATCTACTTCCTGTGGCTTCTTTTGATTTTTCCGATAGTTGTTAATGAACGAATTCTTAAGAATCCTAAATAGCCATGCTTTGGCATTGGTCCCTTTTTCATAACTATCAAAAAAACGGAAGGCTTTTACAATCGTATCCTGAACAAGGTCTTCAGTATCACTTGGGTCCCCGGTGAGTCGCAAGCCAAAATTATACAGCGAGTCCAGGTGAGGAATAATCTCATCATTGAATTGAAGCTGTTTTATACGATGTTTCTTACTCACAATTTTCCTCAAACCCTGAAGAAATAAAAACGATAATTAAAACCAATAAAGGAAATAAAAATCGAAAATTTAACACAAAATTTAATGTAATTAACTCAGCTCCAAGAGGTAAATAGAAAATCTTGATAGGAGCAGTTGGAAATGACTAAGCACCGAAGAAGGTGATCACGAGTACATCATAGATCGCATGCGTCCAGGCAGCAACCCCAAACCCTCTCCATACATATAGACCGTTCAAAATTAATCCGAATATAAATCGGTAAAGAAATGAGTTTAACGTGAACAGATCCCCCATATCTCCCATATAGTGAACGGCACTGAATAGCAAAGCCGAAAGAGTAACTGCTGCTATTACTGCAGCCCATTTCTTACCAAAAAGCTTATTAAATATCAGAACCAGTAAGCTTACCAGTATTACCCTGAAAAAGAGTTCCTCATAAAGTCCTGCCCCTAAGGAAAGGGCTAGTTTTTGCAAATATGTAAGAGATTCTACCGGTTCGGTAGCAGCCATATTGAGAAGGAGCGAAACAAGGGCATTACTTATAAATGCAAAGACAATAGCGTAGATCAGGCATTCGAAAAAAAGTATGATGAAGTAAACAAATCGGACCTCTTTCAACCGGTCCCTCTCTTTATAAACAATAAAAAAACCGATTAGCATCATTGCCAAAAGAGAAAAGGAAACAGCATTAACGCCTAAATTGGTGAAAATGGATTTCATCCAAACATCCACGCTAATGCGCACAATATTCTCTGTATTAGGTTGTGAGATGAGAATCAGTCCCTCATAAATCAGGAACAGCGGTAAGCTCAATAGGAAGCTATATAATAGCGTATGAGTATTTGTGAAGTATTGCCTTACCGTATTGGACATCAGCTTTCGCTATAAATAGTAACCGTGGGGTTTGGAGATTGATCGAGGCCTAATATTCGGTAAGCTCTTTCAGAAAGTTTCAAACCGGAGCCAGTAACCCGATCATTTATCCGAACAAAAATTCCACTTTTTGTGCTAGAATTTTCCACGAAAATGATACTACCTAAAGCTATATTTGAATGTGCGGCAGTGAGTTCCTCGGGATTATATAATTCTCCATTGGTTGTTGTATTTCCAAACTCAGAATTCTTGTAGGATACAGCTCCAACGATCCCTAAATCTTGTAGGTTAGCCTTGGGTTCGAAAGGATTAGCATAAGATCGGGATGGAGGAAGGAGCACGGTGATCCTTTGGTTTACATCCAATGCATCAAAATTAATCTCTGGATTAAGTTCCTGGATTTCAGACAGGGTCATTTCAAAGCGCTCCAATAATTGATTGGTGTATTCGCCTTGCTTAACGGTATATACGGCAAATGATCCTTGTGGGGAAGACTCTTCTGAAAACTCTGATGCCGAAGGAGCGACACTATCAACTAGCTTTCTTACACTTAATCGTTGTCCAATACTGAGCAAATCTCCAGATAGGCCATTTAGCTCCCGAAGCTCTTCGATGGTCATATCATGCTCCCGTGCTATTTTGGTAAGATTATCGCCACTTCTAACCACGTAATAGGTATTCTGCTGTGGAGCGACGAATTCAATCAGGGAAGAGCCAGTGTCCACTACCTGAGTGGTGTCTGCTTCAATCGCGAAGTAAATAAGCTCATCACCAATTGAGATAGCATTATCAGTAAGGTTATTCCATTGTTGAAGTTCCGCTACTGATACATTCAGCTGTTTGGATATGGCGTATAAAGTTTCACCCTGTTGAACAGTATGAGTTCTTCTTTCTTGGGCTGATGAGCTCAAGGAAATACAAATAAAAAGTATAAGAGAGAGTAGGTATTTCATGAATTAATCATCAAGATTGAGTTCAAATGACAGTAATGCTGATTGAAGTTCAGATCGGGCATGATTGTCACTTAACGTATTCGCTATTTCGATTCCCTTCTTATAGGTCGCTAATGCCTTTTTGTTCTCTTCCAATTCCACATAAAGTGCTCCCAGATGATAGTAAACGCCAACATAAGTTGGGTCACTTTCTATGATGTTTTCAAAAAGAACCAGAGCCTTTTCATTGTTGCCCAGCTTTATCAATTCCAGTGCCAGCGCAAATTTTGAAAAAGAATCCTTTGGATTATTCTTAATTCTGGCCGCGAGCGTTGGAATATTATTTTTCATTATCCTTTATAACTATTGAAGCGTTCTTCTATTTCACTAATAGAATCGCCTCCAAACTTTTCCAAAAAGGCATTCGCAATAACGGGAGCTATTACACTTTCTGCTACTACCACAGCTCTAGGAAGGGCACACACATCAGATCGCTCGTACCTGGTTTCGGTAACCTCCAAACTGTGCATATCTACTGTTTTTAGTGGGTTGAGCATGGTTGGTATTGGTTTCATTACCCCTCTGATGATAATCGGCATTCCAGTACTCATTCCGCCCTCTATTCCGCCAGATCGGTTTGTAGATCTTGTGAAAGTAGTTCCATCGTGAGAGATTTCATCATGAACCTGATGACCAGGTTTTGCTCCAGATTCGAATCCCAGTCCAATTTCTACTCCTTTCATTGCCTGGGTTCCCATAATAGCCTGAGCGATCAGGCCATCCAATTTTCTGTCCCAATGAGTAAAGCTTCCTAAGCCAGCAGGAACACCGGTAATAATGATCTCATATACGCCTCCGAGTGAAGAGCCTGCCTTTCTATACTTCTTGATTTCCTCAACCATTTGTTCAGACAGTGCTTCATTAAGGCATCGGACTTCTGAAGTATCAGCAGTTTTGTAAACCTGTTCTGCTCCTTTCGTAATGATCGGGTCAGCTATTTCTCGAATTTCTTCCCATGACTCATAGCCAGCAGATCCGATTCTAAGAACATGGCCTCCAATTTCGATTCCAAAATGCTTGAGTAACTTTCGTGCAATCCCGGTACAGGCAACACGCATTCCGGTTTCTCGTGCACTGGATCGTTCTATTACTGGTCTTATATCATCAAATCGATATTTCTGTGCCCCAACCAAATCAGCATGTCCCGGTCGTGGAAGAGTAATTTTCTCGATGCCTTCAGCTTCAGTTTCTTTATTCATAACCACGGGCCAGTTGGCCTTGTCCTTTTGGAAGGCTCGGTTTTCCATATAAAGTGCAATTGGTCCACCCATAGTTTTTCCAAATCGAACACCAGAGCTGATAGTCGCGTGGTCCTTTTCAAAAGCCATGCGCCCACCTCTTCCATAGCCTTGCTGTCGTCGGACGAGGTGTTCCGCTATTTCACTTTCTGTGATAGCCAGGCCGGCTGGGATTCCTTCAATAATTCCTGTAAGTCCCGGTCCGTGTGATTCTCCGGCTGTAAAGTATCTAATCATTAGCTAGTTCTTTTAAATTTGTTCGGCTCGTTCTGCAAGAGAGCGGTCATCTTTACACATTTCTGACCTGAATTCTTCGATTTTATGCATGTCTCCAAGCAGAATTAGTGAATCTCCCTCATTAATTATGTCTGTGCTTTGAGGATTGAACCTGATTCGTTCTCCGTTAGGGATAATAGCGATTATTAGTACCCCAAATTTATTTCTCACATCAATTTCGGCAAGATTTTTTCCGGCAAGGTCAGAGCCCTTGTGAATCAGCACTTCATCAAAAGTGTGATCCTGGCGATCATCCTGGGTCATCGTTTCAATGAAATGTTCTACCTGCGGTCTAAGAATAACATTTGCCATACGGTCCGCACCGATATCATAAGGAGAAATGACTTTGTTAGCTCCAGCTCTGGTTATTCGTAGCCGATTGCTGTTCTCATTTGCGCGAACCATGATGAAAATTTCAGGGTTTAACTCCCTTGCCAAAAGGGTTGTAAACACATTGTCTTTATCACTGGATAAGGTGCAGATAAGAGATTTGGCCCGATCAATTCCGGCTTGTTTCAGGATATTCTCATCCTGGGCATCACCCCGGACATATACATGCTTGTCAGCTTGAATGCGATTAATATTGTCCTCACTAAGCTCCACTACTATCACAGAAAGTCCCGCATCTCGAAGCACATTCGCTATTCGATTGCCAATTCGTCCATATCCACAAATTATGTAGTGTTGCTCCATTTCTTTAATTCGCTTTTGAATAGCCCGTTTTAGAAAAAGCTCATTCTCAAAAATCAGTTGTGTGGTTTGTGAGGCGATGTAGGAAATCACCCCAATGCCAAATATAAAGATACCCATCGTGAAAATACGCCCCTCTATCGAAAGACTATGCACTTCCCTAAAACCAATGGTAGATATTGTGATGAAGGTCATATAAAGGCCGTCAAAAAAGGCCATGTCTTCGATATAATGATAGCCTAAAGTACCTACCAGAAAGATGGCCATCATAACCATGCTTGCAATACCTATCTTAAAAACAGCGGGGTTTTCGACTAATGTAGAATACAGTCGGTTATTCATACTAATTCAATTGAGTACGAAGGCTGATTTGAACAACTCCTCCTATATCGCTGTAGGAGTTACGGCTCATATCTATAATCAAAGATCGAATTCGGAATCCCATTCCTATACTTACACCTGCAAAATCGAAAGAATCATTTGTTTTGGTCTGTTCATGGAGCAAGCGATCGTATCCAAGTCTAAGCTTAACATTTTCACCAAGGGAGGCTTCACCCCCTAAAATTACATGCCTGAAAAGTGTTTCGGTAAAATTAGGAGATTCGGTCTCACCAACTACATCCAACTCCCAATTATTTAGCTGTCGAAAAGTAAGATGAAGGTGAAAAGGAAAATTTTCGGGCTTTTTCGAAATACCAGCAGAAATATCGAAAGGGATGTTTTCTCTAAAGCCATCAAAATAGTCAATCTGATCGCCCAGGTTTCTAAATGAAAGACCAGCACTAAAGGCCGTCTCAGTATCCAGATAGTACAAGCCTCCGGAAGCAGTTAGGGCGCTTGAATTATAGGTATGGTACGAAGAGTGAACAAATGTGACAGATGCGCCAGCATGTAATTTTGGAGAAAGATCGGTACTAAGGGATGATGTCAAAGCTAAATCTCCAGCATTTAGATCTCCTAAACGCGTTCCATTTTCATCATATTCGTTAAGAGAGCCGTAGCCAGTATATCTAATACCAAAGCCGAGTGTTCCTACTTTATCTATATGGTAAGCACCATTGGCAAAACCCGATCTTGAGTCAGCGAGATAATTCACAAAAGTCGCGGAAACACTTTTTGAAGAGCCTTGATTTAAGTAAGCTGGATTAAGGTAGAATTCCGAAACTGAGGGCTCAAATAAAGCAACATGATTTCCTCCCAAACCGGAAGTTCTTGCTGAAGGAGAAATCTCCAGGAATCTGAAAATACTGGAGCTGCTCGTCTGTGCTTCCGAATAGGTAACAAGCATCAATGAAAGAATAAAAACAGCATTGAAGCGCAAGAAAGTCATGTTTGAGATGACAATTTTAAGTATTGTTTTGTAATATGAATATAATGGTAGCGAAAGTTTATAACATCATTATTATCACTCAAGAGGAGTAAGCCAAATACATGGATTCTATCAGGCAATTTGGTCAATATTCATTACTCATCTACCAGGCGTTACGTTCAGTTACCGAATTTAGTACGTACCGGAAGAACCTTTTTGATGAATTTGTGAAGGTGGGGTATGAATCTATCCCGATTATCATGCTTACGGGTTTTTTTACCGGAGCGGTACTGACATTGCAAACTGCCTATCAATTAGATACCGATTTATATCCGGTGTCCATAGTTGGCTCTATTGTTGGCCAGTCAATAGTTATTGAATTAGCAGCTGTAATTGGCGGATTGGTTCTGGCTGGAAAAGTTGGTGCCAGGATTTCTACAGAGCTTGGCACTATGAGAGTAAGCGAGCAAATCGATGCTTTAGAATCAATGGGCTTTAACTCCGTTACTTTTTTGGTAGTACCTAGAATCTTGGCCGGAATATGTATGTTTCCGGTTCTTTACATAGCTGCAGCGACCACGGGGATTTCGGGAGGAATCTTAGCCGGTTCGTTAGATGGTATTTTACCTGTTGCCGAATTTATGCAAGGTGCTCGTCAATTCTTTTACCCTGAAGACGTGGTCTTTGGAATAGTGAAGTCTTTTGTATTCGGATTTGTAATTACTTCAATAGCGTGTTTCAAAGGATATTACGCTTTTGGAGGTGCTGAGGGAGTAGGAAATGCAACGACACAATCTACGGTTTTGGGATGTATTTACATCTTGTTAGCTGATTTTGTGCTTGCGGCAATACTGTTATAAGTATGATAGAGATTAAAAATCTTACTAAAAGTTTCGGAGCTAACCTCATTTGGAATGATGTATCATTCAATATTGAGAATGGAGAGACTCTGGCAATAATTGGAAAATCAGGCTGTGGGAAGTCAGTATTGCTAAAACATCTAAATGCACTTCTTTATCCGGATTCTGGTAAAGTGTTGATAGATGGTCATGACTTATTCTGCTTATCGTATTCTGAGCTTAGAAAAATGAGGCAGCGGTTTGGAATTTTGTTTCAGGGAGCGGCTCTGTTTGATTCTATAAGCACATTTGAAAATGTTGCTTTTCCCTTGCGATACTTCACTAAAGATTCGGAAGAGGTTATCCGGGAAAAAGTTGATCGGGCCTTAGATATGGTCAATCTGAATGGTGCGGGAGAAAAAAGCACTGCGTCTCTTTCGGGAGGGATGAGAAAACGAGTTGGTTTAGCTCGGGCAATTATATTACAACCCCAATATCTTTTGTATGATGAGCCGACCTCCGGGCTTGATCCAAAGACTTCTGAAGAAATCAACGAGTTGATTGTCAGTATGTCCAAGAATCTGGATATCACTTCCATTGTGATTACTCATGATATGCATAGCGTATTAACAGTTGCGGAGAAAGTGGCCTTTTTGGACGAACAGAAACTAAGTTGGTACGGTTCGGTAGAAGAAATGCAGGAAAGTGAGTATCCTCCCCTGGTTGATTTTATTACCGCCAGTGAGTACCAAATTAAACAAAAACATTATTGAGGCCCCCTTTTGAATAAGTTAAGCAACGAGGTAAAAATTGGATTAGTGGTACTCGCCGCAATTTTGGTGGCTTACCTGGGATTTAGGATAATGAAGGACGAGCCATTGTTTTCGGCGACCAATGTTATCTATACTAAGTACTCTAATGTTGAAGGCCTGATTAAAGGGAGCAATGTTTTTCTAAATGGTTTCAAAGTAGGGTCAGTAAGAGAAATGAGATTCTTACCAGAAGGTGATAGCACCCTGGTCACACTTAACATTACTGAGCCAATCAGTATTCCGGTTGGTTCGAAAGCTCAACTGGCAACTCCGGCATTACTAGGAACGGCTACTATAGAGATTGTAAAGTCGAGCAACCAGCAACTTATAAGTTGGGGAGATTTTATAGAAGGGGTTCACAAAGAGGGTTTGGTAGATTCGTTTACTGACAGAGGTTCAGATATTGTGGACTCCGTATCTACAACCCTGGAACTTACCAATGAACTTCTCCGCTCCGTAAATGAACTTCAAGGAGAGGGACAGATTTCCTCCACTATCAATAGTATTCAGGAAGCAACGAATTCCCTGGCTCAAGTTATTGAAAACAGACAAGGAGAAATAGACGCGTTGATTTTAGATGCGCAAAAGACCCTGGCCAATGTGAGTGAGCTTAGTGATTCCAGTAAACAGGATCTTACAAGCATCATAGCTAATCTTGAAGAATTTAGCGGAGAATTGGAAACCCTTTCGACAGAGCTTCAGCAAAGTTCGGAATCTATGTCGAGTATACTCTCCAAAATTGATATCGGTGAAGGTACCTTAGGTAAAATGGTCAATGACCCCTCTCTTTATAATAATTTGGACAGCCTCACAGTAAATCTGAATGAATTAGTTAAAGCAATTCAGGAAGACCCCAAGCGTTACCTCAAGCATATGCGCCTGGTCGATATATTTTAACACCTTTAAGTGTTCTGAAGCTTTTTATTACTTAGCTATTGGTGTATATTTCCAGGCTCAGGGCCAGGTAAAAATTTTGATAGCCTGGCCAAATACAAACAGAAAATTTAAGTACGATTTAGAGGATACCTATTATGGGTGTAATGACGAAATTTAGAGACAATACAGGTATTGTCTTGTGGATTTTGATAGGCTCGTTTGGTCTTTTATGGGTGATTATGGATGTGTATGATCCAAATGCTCTTTCAGCGGGCCCAAGCTCTTTGGGAAGTGTAAACGGTGAATCGATTAGTTTAGAAGAGTATAACCAGAGAGTTGAATATTACTCTACCGCTTACACTCAACAAACCGGCACTTCTATGACAGCTGAAACTCGTGCCATTTATGAGTCTCAGGTTTGGGAAGACTTAGTAAGCGCGAGATTGCTTGAGCAGAAAATGGATGAATTGGGAATTACCGTAACCGATGGAGAAGTGTTGGAGATGGCTTACGGAGACAATCCTGATCCATTAATTTATCAATACTTTGCCCGAGAAGATGGCACTATCGATCGTTTTGCAGTAGAAAATGTATTAGCATCTGGTGAATACACTCAGGAGGCAATTGCAATCGAATTACAGCTTCGGCAAAAAAGACGTCAGGACAAACTTAGAAACTTCATTACTGCTGGCCTTCAGGTTACCGATCAGGATGTCCTCAATGAGTTTGAAAGAAGAAACAGCTTTGCCGAATTTTCTTTTATCCGCTTTCCTTACAATGAAGTAGACGACGCATCTATTGAAGTTTCTGATGCAGATGTACGCGCTTTTTATAATGACAACAAAGAGCGGTATAAGCAGGATGAATCATATAGAGCTAAATTAGTTTCTTTCAGCACACTACCAACCAGTGAAGACACTCTTTCAATTATGGAAGAAGTAAGAGTGTTAATTCCCGCTTTTGCGGAAGCGGAAGACGACTCTGTTTTCTTAATTCGTCAACAATCCGTTACTCCATATACGAGTGTATTTATCAATAAAGACGAAATTAGAGAAGAATACGCTCCTGTATTAGAAGTTGGAGTTGGTGAAGTAACGGAAGTACTAAACCTTGGAACAACTGCAGCTATTATCAAAAAGGTTGAAGAGCAAGGCGATGAAGTAAAGTTTGTTGTTCTTTCGCGAGCTTTTGAAGCTCTTCCTTCTACCATAGACGATGCAGCTGAAAATGCAGACGAGTTCCAATACTTTGCTTCTGAAGAGAGCAGTTTTGAGGAAGAGGCAGAAAGAGCTTCCTTATCTGTGCAAGAAATTTTTGCCACAAAAGGAAATGCATTCATATCAGGATTAGGTTCTAGCCAACAAGCACTCGATTTTTTCCGTGATGCAGACGAAGGTGATATTTCTGTTCCTATCGAACTGGGAACACAGTTTGTAGTTATAAAACTGGAGGAGAAAACTTCAGAAGGATTCCGACCTCTTGAGGAAGTGAGATCTCTGATCGAAACTCAGGTTCGAAATGAAAAAAGAAAGGAAGCAACAGTTGCAAATGTAACTAATATGGTAGCTAGCAGCGGTTCTTTAGAATCTTTATCTGGAGCAGCATCAAAAGATATCCAGACGATGGATAATTTATCCGCAAGTGGATCTGTAATTACTGGTGCAGGCCGGGAGCCTGGTATAGTTGGCGCCGTTTTTGAAATGGAAGATGGTCAGTTATCCGGTGTTCTCGAGGGACTAAACGCTGCTTATGTTGTTCAGGTTAGCTCAATTACACGACCTACTCCCTCAACACTTGATGGAGCAACGGCTCAGCAAATCAGAGGAGAACTAGAGCAGGTTGAGAGTCAAAAGTATCTATCTATTTGGCTCGAAGAATTAAAAGATGAGGCCGACATCACAGATAACCGATCTCGTCTCTTTAGATAAAACGAATACGATATTGCAAAAAAGGGCGGAGACAATGTGTTCGCCCTTTTTTTATTGCTCTAATTTTTTGAATGCTCAACAAGAGCTAACTTTAAGGAATGGAAAAGGTCGAACAATTACAGCTTGATGAATTCTGGATGCAAAAGGCGCTAGACATGGCACGTAAAGGAACTGGCCATGTGTCGCCCAATCCTTTGGTGGGATGTGTCATAGTATCGAAAGAAGGAGATTTGATTGGAAAAGGGCTCCATGAGAAATACGGTCAGGCTCATGCAGAAGTAAATGCAGTTGAATCGGTTAAAGATTCGGAATTATTTGAAGGAGCAACGGTATATGTGACGTTAGAACCTTGTTCGCATTTTGGAAAAACTCCTCCATGCTCAGCTATGCTTAGCCGACTTCCCATTTCCAGGGTTGTAATTGCTATGCAAGATCCCAATCCACAGGTTAATGGGAATGGTATGGCCCAAATTAGGAATGCCGGGATAGATGTTGAAGTGGGTGTTCTAAAAGAAGAAGCTGAGAAGCTGAATGAGTTTTTTATTCATCATCAATTATTCAAGCGCCCATTTATTACTCTAAAAGTTGCCCAAACAGTTGATGGATATATTGCTGCTGCAGATGGTGATTCGAAGTGGATATCAGGAAAAGAATCCAGGAAAAAAGTGCACAAATGGCGGTCTGAATATGACGCTGTTTTGGTTGGGAGAACAACAGCCATGTTAGATGATCCCTCACTTACTGTTCGGCATATTCAGGGACGTCAGCCAAAGCGAGTTGTAATTGATGGTCCCTACGAATTACCTAAGACCCTAAATCTTTTCTCTGATAAATATGAAGAGAACACCACGGTGTTTACCTGGAACAAGCAAGCCTCCGCAACGGATGCGGACCCCATGCTAAAGCTAATGCAGCATAATTATTTTAGAGGAGAAGTAGTTCAGGTGGCCAAAAAAAATGGGCATGTTAACCTGAAGCAGATGTTTAATGAGTTAGGTGAAAGAGGAATTACTTCTGTGTTGGTTGAAGGCGGTCAGCATCTTTCTTCAGCGCTTATAAAGGAAAAGCTGGTTGATAAAATTGAACTCTTTATATCACCTAAAATGTTGGGAGGGGGAACAAAGTCCTTTCTCAATTTAGGAGTGAATAAGATGCGGGATATCATCAATCTAAAAGAAGTGAGTTGGGAAAAGGTTGGTGATGATATGCTGTTAACCGGATATTTATAGAAAATTATGTTTACAGGAATTGTATCTGAAATAGGAAAAATTAAAGAAGCAAAAAGCTTAAATGGAGGAGGAATGGAATTTCAAGTGACGTGTTCCTTCTCAGGCACATGTCATATTGATGAGAGTATTTCGATAAATGGAGCCTGCCATACAGTAACGGCATTTGATGAGCAATCCTTTACAGTCCAAAGTGTGGAAGAGACACTTCGGAAAACTACAATGGGGGAATTGATTACAGGAAGTTATGTCAACCTGGAACGTTCACTTACACTTCAGACTGGCATTGAAGGGCATCTTGTTCAAGGTCATGTAGATACTGTTGGAGAGATTATACATATAGAACAGGAGGAAACAGGGATATTACTTACAGTTCGCTTTTCTTCAGAGTATGAAAATATGATTGTAGGGCGGGGAAGCATCACTATGGAAGGAATTAGCCTAACTATAGCCCGAGAAGAAGCGAATGAATTCACGGTAGCTATCATTCCTTATACCTGGGAGCATACGAACCTCCAGTTCAAAGAAGTGGGAGACAAAGTAAATCTTGAGTTCGATGTAATAGGCAAATATGTGGTAAAGTATTTGGCAAGTATTCAGAGAGCTTAGGAACTCTTGGCACAAAATTAATTAAGGGGTCTTCTGAACCTGCCCTCCGTACGAATACTTCGGAAGGCGGGCTCGTTTTAGGATCTTTGTGGAACTGAATAGAGATAGCCTACCCATGAATATGAATCAAAGCCTTTTCATAAGATTCCGAAACAAGTTCGGAATGACTCAAAGGTGTGTGGTCCTAAAACCCTCTTCCTGTGTCTGATGACCCTCTTTCCAGGTTTTTAAGGACAGGCAGCTTCTGGAATAAGGACTGAATCTGAGCGCTGTTTACCCTCAGGCTAAAGAAATAATATTGCCGGTCCCCGAAAGGATTGATCTGAAAAGAGAGGTCCCAGCATTCCAGGTTTCTTGTTAAGCTGAATTGAGAAGGTGTTAATTCCTTTTGAATAAAATCATAACCCATAGTAGTTCTGAACTTCCACTTCGGGGTTAAATTGAAAGCGATGTTATTGGCATTAATAGCCGCAGTTCTGCGGGGACTTTGTCCAAATATATAAGTCCAGCGGTAGTTAAAATTTAGGCTAAAACTCCAGGGCGAATTTAATGGCGCTATGGTCTCATACCCATACCCTGGATCAATAGGGCTGAAAATGGCTTGATTAAAAGGATCATATTTCCGGCGATAAACGGGGGTATAGGTGCTTATCCTTCCTGAACCGCCTCTAAATGAAGTACCCACCGAGATATTGAAGCTTTCCAGTTGTGCTGGTTTTCCACCATCAGCGATTAAAAAACGATTAATTCGAGCACCATTCTCATTCCTCTCATAAAAAGAAAAGTTAGCTCCGGCGCTTATGTTTATACCCGGGATTGCATTGGAGCGAAGAGAGGTACTGAGTTGACTGAGTTTTAGACTATCAGCAGCAAAGTTATAAGACGAACGCATTGAGAGGTCATCGATAAGTCGAAGGTTTCGCTCATTTTTTTCGCCAGTGGTATCGCGGCTTACAACTTTGGTTTCGAATACATTGGAAATACCAAAACTTAACGACCGTTGCTCTCCGGACCCTGGTCCTGCAAATACTTCATCCTCGAAAATACTGTAGGTTTGTTCATTACCAAGGGTATCACTCACTACTGTTCTATATACTCCCCACTTTTCATCACTAAAGTCCGGGCGGTAAGTAAAACTTACAGAAGGCTGGAGAGTGTGCCTGAAACCTTCAAGGTTACCTATTTTTCGATTTGAAATACCATAGACCCGGGTGGATAAACTAAAAGAAGAAGAGAAATCCCTCCCCGAAGCAAAGCCAATGATCTTATTAGTTTCAACACGGTTTGAGTCGGCATTGAATTCTTTTCTGATAGAAGTAGGGAACCAGTATTCGTTAACGTTGAAGTTTGCAGAGGAGTTAATGAATTGACTTGGGAAAAGCTTACCCAACTGAATGGTTGCCTTTTGCTGGAGTCCAAATCGGTAATAATCATTATTACCAGTAGCTTCTCTATACTCTGAAGGAGATAAAAGAGCCTCCAGGAAAGTAGTTTCGGCAGTATCGGCGTCAATCGGCCGGTAATTAAACCGGGAGTTTAAGTTGTTGCTATACCTAATCGAAATATTCTCGTACCAGCTAGGGTCGTTGCCTCCTCCCTCTTTTTTAAATGGAGTTAGTGTTTTTAAGCTAAAGTTTGCCGAAGGCCCCCTTAACGAGGTAGAATTATTAAAGAAGTTTTGGCTAAGCGATGCATTCGTTCCAAAGCTAAATAAACCTTCCGGATGTTTATAGTTGTAGCTGGCCCGTGAGTTTGCAGAAGTTTGGGCGTTGTCATTGATGTTATAGGAATTCTGTCGAAAATAGTCTTCAGTTCTCAAATTGATATTCGCAGATAAAGAAGCGTATGGAGAGATGGTTTGGCTATGCTGTACGGCAAGGGATTTATTTACAATTCGGGTGAAATCGGCATCTGTAGATTCAAGCCCCTGATCTATTGAGTATCCTATATTGATCGAACCATTATAAAGACCAGTTTTCTTATATAGATTCCTGTTTTCGAGCGCGAAGGTGCCAGAAGTAAATATGTCCAGGTTCACTTCGGTTGTGAAGTAGTCGTTTACATATTGGAACCATCCTACGTTATTTAATCCTATTCCTCTAGAAGCCTGGGCATCAAACACATAGGTTGGAGTGAGTAATCCAGATTGTTTTTGATCGATCCCGGATGGTACATAACCAAATGGAAAGACGATGGGGTATGGAATATCAAGGATGTAGAGACGCGCATTGGTAAAAAAGATTTCATCCTGATCTACCACCTTCATCTTTTTTGCTTTTATATAATAGTACAGGTAATCAGGGGGGCAGGTTGAATAAATTCCATCCTCAATAAATACTTCGGTCTCACTTATGTTTTTTACTTTTGACCCAATAAGATGCCCTTCTCCAACTTCGACCCTTGCCTGCTCAAATTTTCCTTTGTTAGTTTTATAGTTGAACAGGATACGGTTACTCCTGATTTCGTCACTTTGCCGAGTAAGCACTGGCATGGATAAGGTGTCTTCTGGTGAAGTTGCAGTAGCTTCAACAGTATTCATTTCCAAATTCATTTGGATCTCACCTGAAGTAAGGGTTCCTGAGCTATGTTCTACTTTTGAGTTTCCAAATAGAGTTGCCAATCTACCTGAGCGAAAATCTACTACCAATGAGTCGTTGGACTGAAACTGTACGGCATCAGGAGGTGTAGATCGATTACTTGTTCCCCTGGATGGTGGCGGCGCGAAATCTAGCGATCGGGTAGTGTCAGGTGTGTTTACCTGAGTTCGGGTAGTATCCGAAGGTGGAGGAGATGTTTGTTGAGCCAGGAGACTTGCAGAAAGACACCCCCATATCAGGCAAATACTGAACGTATATTTACCGATATGTAAAAACCGGTTTTTCTGCATTTATAACGTTTTTAAGAAAAGGAGTCGAAGGCCAGTCCTGCTGCTCCAAGTAGAGAACTATCGTTCCCAAGATCTTCATATACAAGTTCGAATCCATCCTGAAATGGAACCATCATATGCTTTTGAACTATTTCACGTGCAGGTTCAAAAAGCCACTTTCCAGCTTTAGAAACGCCTCCACTTAGTACATATTTTCGAATGTCTAAAATGTGCGTATAGTTTATGATAGCATAACCCAACCGCTGACCAGTTTTCTGCAAGATTTCTATAGCCAGTTCATTCCCAAGATTTGCTTCCTGGGTTAGGTCAACTGGTTCAAGCTTGTCAAAATTATTATGGAATTTCTTGTAAAGACTATTATCCGGATTTTGAATAATCATATCCGAAGCAAACCGACTAAGAAAACGCTGTCCAATATAGGCTTCAATCGTACCTCGTGTAACACTGTTCGAAAGCGGGCCGTGGTAATCAAGAATCACATGACCTAGCTCGCCCGCCATTCCCCTTGTTCCCTTAAAGAGTTTCCGGTTGTAGATTATACCTCCTCCAACACCTGTACCAAGAGTGATCATCACAAAACTATCGAAGTTTTGTCCTACTCCGAAATGAAGAGAACCTAGCGCGCCAATATTAGCATCATTTTCTATTCGACATGGAAGTCCGGTGCGAGAAGTAATTTCATCTGCAGCGTTTACATTTTCCCAACCTGGTAAATTTGGAGCTTGAAGGACAGTAGTTTGCTCATTATTGATCATACCCGGAAGCCCTAATCCAATACCTACTACTCCTTCCTTTTTTGTGAGCTCATCAATAGTACCGGCTATTCTGTCTAGTAGATGATCACGGCCGAGATCAGCGTGGGTAGGGGTAGAGGTTTGTTCAATGATTCCCTCCTTATCATCCACTACAGCAGTCTTAATATTGGTTCCCCCTAAATCAATTGCTATTGCTTTCATCAAGTCGAAGTTATATTAACCAGGATATCCGTTATTGTTGAGGCTTAATTTTATAGACGGTTTCACCAGGTTTTCTCATGCCGTATTCTTCTCGGGCTATTTTTTCAAGCAGAGCAGGGTCATTTTCAAGAGACGCCAATTGAGTTTTTAGAATTTCTGAACGTGCTGCCAACTCTTCGGTTCGGGTTTGTAATTCTTTTTTCCGTTCGTTTAACTCCCAACGTGTTTTAACACTATATGTATCAATAAAAGAGAACCAGACCAGCACAAAAGCTCCAAGCAAAAGCAATAGAAATGACTTATTCCACCGTATTGGATTTAGTAGGCCCGCTTTCATAGATGATTTATATAGAATTAACTTTGCCGCAGGCAAAAATACATTAATTTGTCGTTTAATAATAATTCAAAGCTTAGCGCTTTTATGGTAGCTAAAATCAAGATATTGATCTTATTAGCTACACTCTTTTTGGGAGGTAATTCATATGCGCAAAACCAGGAGTGGATTAAGGTTTACTTTAATATGCCTGCTGATGTAGTCGAGAGCAGCGAATATGATGTAAGTAATAATAACTGGGACTTACTTGGTACTCTTGAAGCGCTGATTGATTCTGCGACAACGAGTGTGGACTTAAATATTTATGACCTTGAGCACCCACGAATAGGGCATGCCCTTGTGCGAGCTAAAAAAAGAGGGGTACAGGTCAGGGTGGTTACCGACAATCATAATAGAAATGATAGTCGGGAAGTAGACGAAGAGATGTGGCAAATTCTACAAGCTGGCGGGGTTATTTCGATTGATGATGACGGAGACGTTTATGGGATGGAGGGAGGAATTCAGGATAACCGTTTGGTTAATGCAAGTGCAGATATGCATAATAAATTCGCAGTGATTGACTATAAGAGCGCTTCTGAAGAAGACGATTTTGTGTGGACCGGTTCAACGAATTTAACCTACACCGGAGCTTATAACACCAATAATGTAGTAATCATAAAGGACTCGGAAGTTGCCAAAGTCTACACAGAAGAATTCAATCAAATGTGGGGGAGTGATGGTGAACAACCAAATCCTGGCCGAGCGGTATTTCATAAGGATAAAAAGAATGTAAGCCAGAATGTCTTTGATGTGGGAGGCATGAAGGTAGAAATTTATTTCGGGCCTATTAACCGGGATGGGAGTAAGCCCAGCATTAGTGATCGTTTGGTGAGACTGATTGAAGAAGAAGCACAATCTGATATTAAGTTCCAGGCCTTTTCGATTACTCCGAATATTCCATTAAGTCTAGCCCTTTGGGAGGCTAGCTCAAGCGGAGAGGTTAAATTAGAAGGAGTTATCGATCCGGGTTTTTATAGCAGGTATCGAAATGCGGGTGAGATTTGGGCGCTCTCGGAAGCAAGGGAGAAAAATAGAATGATTTTGCCTGCGAAAGAAACCCGCAAGCTTCACCATAAGACACTGGTAATAGATACTGAGAATCCAAATTCCGATGATGTAGCAGTGGTAGTTACAGGGTCTTATAATTTCTCAAATAATGCTGAAGTAAATAATGATGAAAACCTCCTCATCATATATTCTAATGAAATAGCGGCTCAGTATGCAGCCGATTTTGCAGGGGTAATGTCCAGGGCTAAAGGAGAGAGTTTTGCTCCCGCTCCTTCAATCAGTAAAGATACCTGGTATCCCATTTATTCTATACGAGATGGTCGGCAGTTTGAAATAGAGATACTACCAGGTTTTGGGTATCCGGTACAATTGTTAGGGGTTGATATACCCTCTCTTTATGCTGGGGCAGATTCTTCAGATTATTTCTCTGGCGCAGCAGTAGACTACCTTCGGAATCTAATCGAAGGAAGAAAAGTAAGATTATCAGGACCTGGAAATAAATTGCCTGAATCCAGGTACGGTTCCTTCAGAGCCTATGTAGAAATAGACTTTGATGGCAAAGTGATATCACTAAATAAGAAAATGCTTCAAAACGGATACGGTAGTTTTTCAGACTATTTCTCTCAACACCCGGATTCTGTAGCATCATTTAAAGAGTATCAGGCTTCAGCTGAAGCTGGTCAAAAGGGGTATTGGAAATCCCCAAAAAAGATTGGCACAAAAGTATCTCGCCAAAAAGAAGTTTCTAAAGGCAATACAGTTGAGGTTGTGTACCCTATCAACATAAACACAGCGGATCAGGCCACGCTTGAATTACTACCTGGAATAGGAGAGACCTATGCAAAACGAATTATTGAATACCGCGAAGAAAATGGAGGTTTTAAGTCGGTAGAAGAATTAATAAGAATAAACGGGATAGGAGAAAAAAGGCTGGAACAACTTCGACCGGTGGTAACTATTTAATGAAAATAAAAAACCCCGTCCGAGGTCAATCGAAAGGGGTTGGTCAAGAGAGAGTCAATATGAACTCTTAGGGGATATATATTCGTGATCCGGGTGGGACTCGAACCCACGACCCACGGCTTAAAAGGCAGTTGCTCTACCAACTGAGCTACCGGATCAGCCACAGACTCCAAAGATAAGGCTTTTAACTAAACTTATTCAATCAAAAATTGAACAAAGTATTAGAATTCCTTACTGATCTGAAGTTGAACCGACTGCCAAAATTTCTACTAAATCTTCTTCTAGCCGTTTAGTAGGTTCTTCAATAATCCTTCCTAATTCTTTCTCTGCCCGGTAGATAACAAAAGTTGGGGTAAGCTTCAAGTCCCAACGCTTGTAGAAGTTATCCGGGTCAGTTTTTTTTCTAGTCACTGCGATATAGTCAACATCAATCAAAGGGTTGTTCGCCTCTTCCAAGGTTTTCATAAAAGCAGGTATCTGTTTTTTACTGTCATGGCACCAGGTGCCAAACAAAACATAAATCTTCACAGAGTCCTGGATTTGGCTTAGGAAGCGTACTGATTCCGGATCTGGAGTATATCTTTCGGTATAAATGTCAAAAACTCGGTGTTCGGAGCGTATTTCTTCTTCCGAAGTTGGGCCAACGATATCGTTATTTTGAGCGAAAACAGTGACAGATATAAAACAAAAAACGGTTAGCAGGAAATATTTCATAAAGTGTTGATAAGGAATTCTTAGTTCGAAATAATATCTTCGCTGAATATAACAGAATTAAACGATGTCAAATGCCTAGCATTTTCACTAAAATTATACATGGAGAAATTCCTTGCTATAAAATAGCGGAGGATGACCATTATTTTTCTTTTCTAGACATCAACCCTATTGCCGAAGGTCATACTCTTGTAATTCCTAAAAAAGAGGTAGACTATATTTTCGATTTAGATGATGAAACCCTTTCGGGATTGAATGTATTTGCAAAAAAAGTGGCTCATGCTATCGATGACGCCCTTGGAACGATCAGAACTGGAATGATTGTGGAAGGCCTGGAAGTGCCTCACGCCCACATTCATCTCATCCCCATTTATTATGAAGGTCAGCCTGTAAGCCTGGGAAGAAAATCTGAAGTAGGTGAAGCACGAATGAAAGAACTTGCTCAATTGATTAGTCAAAAAGTAGCGCTATGAAACTGCTAGTAATAAACGGCCCAAATCTAAACCTGCTTGGTACTCGGGATACCAATGTATATGGTACCGGCACACTGGATGAATTGAATGTGTTTCTTGAGGGGGAGTTTCCGAATCATGAGCTCTCTTTTTTTCAAAGTAACGTTGAAGGGGAAATCATAAATCGGTTACAAGAAGCAATGAAGGATGGAACCGAAGGAATAGTGGCTAATCTTGGTGCCTACACTCATACTTCGGTAGCATTACGTGATGCGTTGGAACCAATCACTTATCCAAAAGTAGAAGTACATATTTCTAATATACATGCCCGGGAAGAGTTCCGTGAAAAATCATTGACCGGAGAAGTAATGAATGGAATTATAACCGGTTTTGGAAAACAGAGTTATGTACTTGGCATAAAGGCTATTGAACTCCTATCAGCTAGCGATTGAGTAAGCTTAAAGAACTTTTTTCGGATACCCTTATCTATGGCATAAGCAGCGTTTTTGCTCGCTTTATCAACTATCTGTTAGTTCCTTTCTATACCGGAGTATTTGACCCGGAAATCTATGGAATCGTAGGACTTGTTTATGCCGCCATTGCATTTCTGAATGTTTTATTTACGATGGGGATGGAGTCTTCATATCTCCGTTACGCCAAAGACAGGGATAAAGCCACCAGTTTCTTCCGAACTCTACAGACTTTTTTGGTTGGAACTTCGATGGTAATAGGGGTGCTCTTTTGGCTGTTACAGCCTGCTGTTTCTCCTCTTTTAGGTCTCGAAAGTGGTGATTCCATTTACCTGATGATGTTGGGTATTCTCATTTTCGATACGCTTGCTATCGTGCCTTTTGCCGAACTGAGACTTTCAAAAAAAGCTCCGCTTTTTGCTGTTCTAAAAACAGGAAATGTGATTATAAACCTGGGATTGAATTTCTATCTGATCTTAGTACTTGATTACGGAATAGAGGCAGTCTTTACAAGCAATTTAGTGGCCTCAGCTGCTACCGCTGCTGTAATTTGGTTAGTTACCCTTAGCATGTGGAAAGGGTCGTTCAACAGAGATTTCCTTTCAACAGCGCTTTCTTTTGGGTTACCATTTATTCCTGCCGGGATAGGTCATGTTATCAATGAAATGCTGGATCGTTTTTTCCTTAAAGGGATGTCTCCGGATGCGATCGCTGATGTTTACGGAGTAGATTATAGTCCCGAACATATCGTTGGGGTATATAATGCCTGCTACAAACTTTCAGTATTTATGCTACTGCTAGTGCAAATGTACAGGATGGCTTGGCAGCCTTTTTTTATGAGACAATCGGATGATGAACAAGCTCCGAAATTATTTGCCAAGGCCTTTAAGTACTTCAATGTTTTTGCAGCGCTACTGTTTTTAGGTGTTTCTCTGTTCGTAAATGAAATTGTGGCTATTAGAGTGCCCATCTTAGACACCCTTTTGATTGGCAGGGAATACTGGATGGGATTATCCATTGTGCCATTGCTGCTAATGGCTTATTGGTTTCAAGGGTGGTATGTGAATTTTTCTGCAGGAATATTTATCGCTGAAAACACAAAAAAATTGGCTCAAATTACGTTAATAGGAGCGGGCGTTACTATTCTTATTAACCTGGTATTTGTACCAAGATTTGGGATGATGGGTTCGGCTATTGCAACACTGGTAAGTTACGGCGTCATGGCCATACTAATTTATTGGTACTCAACGCGTTCATTTAAAGTGCCCTATAACTTGCGGCAAGGTTTTAGTGTGATAGGTTTAGCAGCATTAGCTATATACCTTAAGCCTTTTTTAACTGAGCAATTTTTTTCGGACATTCCCGCTTCAATACTATTATTTATTACCACATCGATAGCGATCAGCGTAGTAAGCTTTGGAAAACAGTTGCTTCCTGGGAAAGTGACTAACGGCGGCTAGTATTATTAAGCTTCAAATTACAGGACAATGAGCAGACAGAAAATTGGGATTTATGTAGACGCGGTTAATGTAACCATGAATGGAGGATACGGTCTCAGATACGATACCCTTAGAAAATTTGCATGCCGGGATGGAGGATTTGCTTCACGCTTGAATGTGTATTTATGCTATGATGAAGAACGCCTGAAAACGGATTCTGAATATAGAGCCAGGAATAAACGGTTTTGTGAGATGCTAAGAGACTTCGAGTATAAAGTCATAGAAAAACCTGTTCAGGTATACACCAATCAGGAAACAGGTGAAAAAGTCTCCAAATCTACCATAGATATGGATATGGCAGTGGATATGATTGTTCAGTCAGAGCACCTTGATAAAATTGTATTGCTGACTAGCAATGGAAGTTATGTGAGTGTGGTGAATGCAATACAGGATAAAGGATGCAAGGTAGAACATATCGGCTTTGATAATGTATCCGCAGGATTAAAGAAGGCGGTAGACTGTTCTGTATCAGGCTATTTGCTACCAAAAATGCTACCTGTTGACTCGCCTTATCAATGGGGGGAAACAGGATCAAGGGTGCGTGGAGTTTGTTACGATTTTTCTCACCAGGATGGGTATGGATTTATGCGCTTTCTCACAAAATTGAGTGATAATTTATGGGTGACTGATTCCAGGGATTGTGAATCACCTTATAAAACTTTGTTTGCCCACATCTCTCAATTTGAAGGTGATTTGGATTCCAATCTAATTCCCAGCCGGGATATAATCTTCGAGTTTGATGTGGTTGAAAATGATAAAGGCTTAGTGGCCGAGAATATCGTTCGGGTTGGTGGCAATTAATTTTTTCTAGACATAAAAAAACCCTTGTATGATTATACAAGGGTTTAAATGCAAGTAGTGAGAACCTTAGTCCTCGTTTGTTTACTTATTCATTAGTGCTTTAAACTCATCCAAAGTACCGCGAACGGCTTTAGCTGAGGCATGCATAAGATCGCTTTCTGAATCAGTTAATTCAACTTCTATTACTTCTTTGATACCACCTTTTCCAAGTTTTACTGGAACTCCGATGTATAAATCATCGATTCCATACTGTCCGTCAATATGCGCACAAACCGGGAAAATTCGGTTTTGATCAAGAAGAATAGCTTCTACCATTTGGGCTGCTGCTGCTCCAGGAGCATACCACGCTGAAGTACCCATTAGACCAACGATTTCTCCACCACCTTTCTTCGCCCGGTCAACAATTTCATTCAAGCGATCTTCAGAAATGAAATGAGTAATTGGCATTCCGGCAAGGGTAGTAAATCGCGGAAGTGGAACCATAGTATCGCCATGGCCACCCATCAATAAGGCTTGAATATCCTTTGGTGATACGTCGAGCTCATCAGCAATAAATGCTCGGTAACGTGCAGTATCAAGAATTCCAGCCATACCCATTACTTTTTCATAAGGAAGGCCAGAAGCGTCTTTAGCAACCTGAACCATAACATCAAGTGGATTAGACACTACAATAATGATGGTATCAGGAGAATGCTTAACAAGCTGCTCAGTAACACTTTTAACGATGTTCGCATTGATTCCTAGTAAATCATCGCGACTCATTCCCGGACGTCTTGGAACTCCTGCTGTAATTACACAAACGTCAGATCCAGCAGTATCTTCATAGTTAGTGGTTCCCTTTATTCGGGTATCGAAAAGGTGAATTGGAGAAGCTTCCCATTGGTCAAGAGCACGACCTTTGGAAGGATAAAAAGTTTTGTCTCCGTCTTTTCGCTCCAAATCAACGGCAATTACTTCTTTAGCGAAATCTCTTTGGGCTACACTAAGTGCTACGGTAGACCCTACATTACCGCCCGCTCCTACTACAGTTACTTTCATGGATATTGGTTTTAGTTTTGAAAGCCTTTCACAATCCAGGCTTGGTTAGTTTTTCCGGGTTGAAATTAAGAATTAAGAATAAAGAATGTGTGAATATTACTATTCAAATTTTCATTCTTAGTTCTTAATTCTCCTGGAGTCCTGGCCCCACATTAACTTCTTGCGAAGGGTGTCAAAATAGTTTTGCCCGGGTAACTGGATAAGGTTGAAAGAAAGCTTCGATTTAATGATTTCAACTTCTAAAGGCAGAGATTGATCTTCACAAATTATTCCGTCATAAGAGAAAAGAATATCGCTTTGTTCTGGGTCAACCTTAATTTTCAACGGGCGGTCAGATCGGAGAACAAGGGGTCTTGTGGTTAGGGCATGTGGATTAATTGGGGTAACTAATACAATGCCTGAGCCAGGAGCAACAATTGGTCCTCCGGATGAAAGATTATATGCTGTGGAACCCGTTGAGGAAGAGACAATCAAGCCATCCGCCCAATATGTATTGATGAAGTGACCATCATACTCCGCGCTAATATTTACCATAGATGAATTCTTCCTGCTGAAAAGAAATTCATTTAATGCATAGTAGACATTACCATGCATATCAGTGGCTTTTAGATAATGCCGTTTATCAAGAGTGTAGTTTTTTGCTAAGACTTGATTAAGTGCATCAATGAGTTCATCAGCCTGCACATTGGTCATAAACCCAAGTCGACCACTATTTATCCCCAATATTGGCTTCTCAGAATTTTTGGATATCCGGGCAGTATATAGGATGGTTCCATCTCCGCCCATAACCAGCACTACATCACACAGTTCAATAGATTCCTGATCGGAATTAGTAATAGAAAGTGAGCTGGATTGTTCGATACCAAGTAATTCACAAACCTCTCTGCACAGAAATAAATGAGCATTAGCGTCTGTGGCCCATTTTATGGTGGAATGGATTACTCCTTTCACTTCATACTTTCCAGGATTTGCAACTACAGCTAATTTCATATCGATGCAAAGTAACGAACTTAAGCTTTAGTTCCTTTTAGTCCCTTGATACCTGTAGCCGCTTTTTCGCTAAGCAGGTTTGTTTCATAGCTTCTGATCCGGCCATTTTTTGCCTGGTGCTTTTTAAGGGCAATCTTGATAAGCTCTTCCATCAAATCAGTAAAAGAAAGGTCAGATTTATCCCATAGATAAAATGAGAAAGAACCAGGGATGGTATTTATTTCATTGAAATAAACATCCTCAGTTTCGGCATTAATCAGGAAATCGAGACGGGCAACACCAGCAGCATCAAAAGTTCTGAAAATTTTGACTGCCAGACTTCTAATCGATTCGGTTAGCTCTGGAGAAATATCCGCAGGAATAATCCTATCTGCCGAGGCCATCCCTTTTTCGGCACTTCCGCCACTTTGATATTTATCCTCAAAAGAAAGTGTATCAGTAACTCCTAAAGGTCGCTCACAAACACTAGCGCTACAATTTTCAGCAGTACCAAGCACCGAACAGTTAATCTCCATCAAAGGATGAATAGCTTCTTCTATCAATAAATGCGCATCGTAGCGGAATGCTGTTTCCACCGCGTTAATAAGCTCTTCCTCATTATCGACCCTGCTTACTCCAATACTGCTTCCAAGTGAAGCTGGCTTTACCACTAATGGATAGCCCAATAAGCTGGCTTCTTTCAAAATGGTTTTCTGGTCAGATTCCCAGTCACTTTCAAAGAAATCAAGACTATTAGTAACAGGAATATCATTAGCCTCACAGAGTTGTTTGGCCTTGGGTTTGTCCATGCCGACTGAAGATCCCAGCACACCACTACCCGTATAAGGAACGTTGAACATCTCGCAAATTCCCTGGAAAGCTCCATTTTCTCCTTCACTGCCATGGAATGCGCAAACAACGGCGTACACAGCCCACTCATTTGGCTTCGAGAAAAGACCAGTCTTTTCCTGTTCTCTTATCAAAGTTCTTCCAATATCATCCTTTACAAAAGCACAAGAAGAAGCATTCTCCTCAAGCTGCTTTAGGTCTTTGAAGGAGGATAAATCCAACAAAGATTGTCCGGTAAACCATCTGCCCGATTTTGTAATGTAGAGAGGAATTAGATTGTAGGAGCTATCCTGCAATGAAGCGATAACCTGATGCGCTGTTAATACCGATACTTCATGCTCGGGAGATGCTCCGCCAAAGGCTATTACAAGATTTTTCTGGGACATTAAACTAATTGGCTGATTTTGAATTCTTTAAAGATTAGATTAATCATATCTGAACAGCAATTTTTTACTGTTTTGATGGTTTTACAATAGGTCATCTATGTTTCGTCAAAAAGGTATACAAATTTTAAAGCTTTTAGTGCTTTTTTTTGTTCCTGGCATACTGGGGCAAGGCCTTTCTGCGCAAACCAATTCTACATTAAGAGTAGTAGTTACCGATGAAGGTGGAGATCCATTAACAGGGGCTAATGTGCTGCTTTACCTGGAAGGAGAAACAGAACTAGAAGATTACTGTGTGACTTCTATAAATGGGTTTTGCGAATTTAATCGTCTGCGCCCGGTCATGTATAAGCTTCAGGTTTCTTTTTTAGGCTTTAAAACATTTGAAAAATTACTACGCCTTGGTGAAGATGAAATTCTAGTAGAACGCATCGAATTACAGACAGACGTCGAACAACTAGGTGAAATTGTAGTTGAAGAAGAGCGAGGCTTTACCACAGGTGGACTTGGAATAACTCGTGTAGAAGCGGAAGATCTTGGGCGGGTCCCCTCTGTAAGCCTTGATGGAGATTTAATGGCTTATATTCGCACAGTTCCTGGAGTGGTAAGCATAGGGGATTCAGGGGGTGATTTATATATCCGTGGTGGTACTCCAGCACAAAATGTGGTACTGGTTGATGATCTCCCCATAATAAAGCCTTTCCACATCTCGAATTTATTCTCCGCTTTTCCTGAGCCTGTGGTAAATAACATCGATGTACTGGCTGGTGGTTTTGATGCCCGGTATATGAGTTCCACATCCGCTGTAATTGATGTGAATTTGAAAACGGGGAATATGAGCAGGTATTCCGGTAGTGGGAGTATCAGTCCCTATATTTCTTCGGTCTTTTTGGAAGGTCCTGGTCATACAGAAAAAACCTCATTTTTATTTAGCGGAAGAGCCTCAACTATTAAATCCTTTTCGGGGTATTTAGGTACAGAACAGAGAGATGTTGAGTTTTATGATCTTATTGGGAGGTATTCTTTCCACGGAGAGGGCTTTATGTGCAACGCCACAGGGTTATTAACTGAAGATGAAGGAAGAATTAGTGAATTAAGTGAAGCCTATTTGAGTTGGAGCAATACTGGAATTGGAGTTAGATGCTTTGGCTTTGATGGAAGCTTTGCACTGCCTTTTGAAGCTTCAGTAGGCCATACTACTTTTGAAAACCAGGAGGTAAGCAGCGAGGGCACAAACAATAGATCGAGTGTTAAGCAAACCTTTATGCGCCTCGAGTTTCAAGACAATTGGTTTGGACACAAGTTTGACTATGGGCTGCAAATACTCGTGCATACTGTAGAGACCAAAATCGATCAACGCTTTGCTGTGTTAGATATCGTAGGGAGAGAAAGGCGGTATCCGATGTACCAGCTTTATATAAAAAGTGATTTTGATGTATCAGAAAGGGTCAAAATTATTACCAGCCTTGGTTCACAAGCAAATGTTCATTTTTTACCCACTATTGAACCAAGAGTAAGAATAGTAACCAAGCCTTTTGCATCACAGAATTCAGAATTGAGTCTTGCTTTTGGAAGGTATTATCAGGCTATTGATGGCTTTAGTGACCAAAGGGATGCAGGTACTTCATTTACTATTTACAGGGCAAGCGACTCGGTAGGAAGATTATTTGATTCTACACATCGGATAGTTGGATTTAAGCATAAATTTGGTTCCCGTTTCACTGCGAATGTGGAAGGATACTATATGAACCATTCGGGAGTTCCAGTTGCCAGATGGACTCCCGTTGCACAGGTTTTTGTTGAACCGGTACGTGCCAACTCTAAGAGTTACGGAATCAACACGAGTTTAGAATATCAGTCCAGACCTCTTTTTATAGCGGTAAACTATGGGTTTTCTGATGTGACCTATAGATCCACAACAGAATCATTAGGAGCCTGGATTGATCAGGAGATTTTCAGCTACTCCCCTCCTCACGATCAACCTCATCAGCTAAATACATTAATAAGTGCTGAAATCGAAAAGTTTAAGCTGAATCTGGTATGGGAGCTAGGATCAGGCAAGCCCTATACTCAGGTGTTTGGCTTTGATCTAAATGTAAATGTACCCATCGATTCTCCTACTGAAAATCCTGGTGTTGCAAGAACTCTTTATAGTGAACCATTTGGATCGAGGTTACCTTACTATCACCGCCTGGATGTTTCTGTGCAACGCAGTTTTACCATTTCAGAAGGCATCACTTTTGAAACAGAACTGGGATGTTTAAATGCCTATGATCGTAATAATGTATTCTATGTTGATTTAAATACTCTCGAGCGAGTGGATCAAACAGCAATACTCCCTTATGCAGCGGCTAAAATTTCCTTCAAATGAAAAAAACACAGTTCTATATCGCGTTATTTTTTGTCATCCCAGTTGTGGTGCTAAGTACAGGAAGTTGTGATGACACCGTCGATGCTTTGGATAAAAGGGGAGCTGCTTTTTCTGTGTTTGGAGTCATAAATATGAGCGAGCCAGCTCCGCACTTTTTTAGAGTAGATGATTTGACAAAATCATTATTGGATGAAAGTGATTCAGAGATAGATGCGAGGGTATTTCTTAAAAACATTACTGATGATTGGGAAAGAGAGCTTGCTGATAGTGTGGTGAAATATGATGATGTTTATACCCACAATTTCTTTTCCTACGATATCGAGTACGGAAAGCGATATGAAATGAATGTGGAACGAATATCAACGGGTGAGCGAATTACAGGTACCTGGAATACTCCAAGCAGAGCAAGTATGGAAATCAATCTGCCTGAACCAGACCGTAGGACGTGTTATTCAATTATAGAGGTTTCGTTTTATCCAATTTTGACTGCTGATGAAATAGATCTTCAGGTAACTCTGCCTGAAGGCAAAGTGGGGTACTATACTTCTGACGACTATACACTCAGCGGAGATACCCTTACTCATTCTATCCCCTTGATAAACGTTTTGAGATTTGGATATCGACTCTTTTCCGATCCATGTCAGGAATTCGAATTGAGTAACAGTATCATGGAATTTGATGTATTTCACTATGGATCAAACTTCTTTACCGATAAGAATGAATGGCAACAGGAAGGCTACATTTCAATTGGGGAGTTTGGAGCTTTCTATACCGAACAAGAAGTTATCCGATACTTTGAATAGAATTCTACCTTTTTACAATTCTGGTAATTGAAAAAGGATGAGCTTACTAAGCAATTCTTCGAAAGCAGGTTGATCTGAAACCCATTTATAGGTTCATGAAAAAATTATTCCTCTTCATTTTCTTTCTTTTTCTGGGATTAATAGGAAGAGAACTTTTTGCTCAGACCAATTCGTCAATAAGAGTAGTTGTTACCGACGAAGGTGGAGACCCGCTTACAGGAGCAAACGTACTTTTATATCGAGAGGGTGAAGTAGATCTGGAGGATTACTGCGTAACCACCGTAGATGGCTTTTGCGAATTTAAGCGAATCGGCCAGGGGAGCTATTTACTACGAATATCTTTTTTGGGTTTTAAAACCTTTGAACAACGGGTCGAGTTGAGTCTCAACGAAATATGGGTAGAGCGCATTGAATTACAAACCGATATAGGTCAGTTGGGAGAAGTAGTTGTTGAAGAAGAGCGCGGATTTACAACAGGGGGTTTAGGTATAACCAGAGTGGAGGCAGAAGACTTAAGTCGGGTACCTTCTATGAGCCTGGATGGAGATCTGATGGCTTATATTCGTACAGTACCTGGGGTGGTAAGTATTGGAGATACGGGAGGGGATTTATATATCCGGGGAGGAACACCTGCTCAAAATGTGGTTCTCGTAGATGATTTACCTATCCTGAAACCGTTTCACATTTCGAATTTATTTTCGGCTTTTCCCGAACCTGTTGTAAATAACATTGATGTATTAGCTGGTGGATTCGATACCCGGTATATGAGCTCAACCTCCGCTGTAATTGATGTGAATCTAAAAACAGGGAATATGACTCGCTATAGTGGAAGTGGCAGCGTAAGCCCATATATCTCTTCAATATTTTTGGAAGGTCCAATTCATGAGAAGAAATCATCTTTTCTGGTCAGTGGTAGAGCTTCAACTATTAAATCATTTTCGGGATATTTAACCTCAAGAGAGCAGGATATTCAGTTTTATGATCTTATGGGGCGATACTCTATTCATGGTGAAGGTTTTATGTGTAACGCGACAGGACTTTTAACGGATGACGAAGGGAGAATTAGTGAATCGAGTCAGTCGTATCTGAGTTGGAAAAATACTGGGATCGGAATGCGATGTTTTGGTTTCGACGAAAGCTTTGCTCTTCCATTTGAGGTATCAATTGGTCATACAACATTTGAAAATCAAGAAGTCAGTGCTTTAGGTACAAATAATCGTTCGGTTGTGAAGCAGAGTTTCATGAGATTAGATTTTCAGGACTATTGGTTCAATCAAAAATTTGACTTCGGGATTCAAATATTATCCCACGCGTTTAGCACAAGTGTTGACGAAAGGTTTGCACTGGTAGAACAGGCTTCGACAGACCGACGCTACCCTATGATGCAACTACATCTCAAAAGTGAAATTGACCTAACGCAAAATATTAGAATGGTACCGAGTGTAGGTACTCAGGCAACTATCGATTCAAAATTGACATTTGAACCACGGTTAAGAATAGTTACAAAGCCTTTTGGTAATAATTCTTCTGAGTTAAGTTTAGCTATTGGGAAATATCATCAGGTGATTGAAGGATTTAGTGATCAACGTGATGCAGGAACTACATTTACTATCTACCGATCCAATCCAGGCTTAGTAAACTTATATAGCTCAATACACCGGATAATTGGTTGGAAGCATAGGTTTGGTCAGCACTTAAAAACCAATATCGAAGGTTTTTATATGAACTATGAAGGATTACCCGTTGCCAAGTGGACTACCATTGCTCAGATTTCTATCGTTCCTGCTTTAGCTGATGCAAAGAGCTATGGTGCTAATGCACGGGTTGAATACGAAACCAGCAGGTTATACATGCAGGTTGGATATGCATGGAACAAAGTAGAATATGAAGCACGAACAAGCGATCTTGGAGCCTGGCTTGACCAAAGAATATTCAGCTATTCTCCTCCTCATGATCAACGCCATCAGATCACAACTATTCTAAATGCAAAGTTAGGAAAATACAAAGCAAGTGCAGTTTGGAATATTGGCTCAGGAAAGCCTTACACCAAGGTTTTTGGTTTCGATCTAATACCTGATGTGACACTTGGAACCACGGATGAAAATCCAGGAGTGGCTCGTACTTTTTTTGGTGAGCCTTATAATGATCGGTTACCCTATTATCATCGACTAGATATTTCAATTCAGCGAAGCTTTTTCCTTTCCGAGAATATGGTTTTAGAAACCGAACTTGGATGTTTAAATACTTATGACAGGGATAATGTCTTCTATGTTGACCTGAACAGGCTCGAAAGGATAGATCAAACGCCGATTCTACCCTATGCTGCTGTTAAAATTTCATTCAAGTGATTATGAAACTAGCGAGATCTATAAAACCACTTCTTTTCGTAGCTATGTTTGGGCTTATATCTACCGGGTGCGACAATACATTAAACTTCCAGGAAGAAAGAGAAGAAGGAGTGTATTCGATGTACGGATTATTATCCGTTTCTGATATTAACAGCTTTATTCGTGTACACGATAATAGATTACCAATAGAAGCAGTTACAGAAAATAACCTGAATGTATCAGTGTTTTTGAGAAATAAGACTACTGGTTCAATAGACCTTTTGGAGAGTCAGATGATTGTGTTTGACGGTCTTATAACGCACAATTTCAGGACGAATACTCCACTTACTTTTGATACAGAATACCAGGTGCTTTTGGAAGATGAATTCGGATATCGCGACACAGTAAATGCAGTTACTCCCAGAGAAGCTGAGGTGACTCCTCCCGATATTCGATTAGCCAATTGTAATAGTTTAAGCTTTCAGATTGAGTTCGAGCCTGTAAACGAAAGTGAAGGAGAGTTTTTAGCCTTTTCGGTAGAATTTGAATGGTTAGGAAGGGTTTTTAGCGCCAGAAGAGCCGCTTCGGTTTCTCACCAGGATAATAGAACAATATTGACCTTTAGTATCATCAGCATTTTCGAAGAAGGCTTTGGGGTTTCTTTCTCTGGAGATCCACTCGGAGGGATTTTTGGCACCCCTCCTCAGGATTGTTTTGAGTATCCTATCACAAATTACAAATTCAGTTATACCCATTTTGGTAAAGAAGTTGATGAGGGTGTTAGGCTGGTAAATGAGGATGGTACCATTGAATTACCATTCTTCGGTAAAAAAGTGATAGGCTCTAATTCAGGGGAGTTTGATTTTTCAGTCTCTGATACAGTTTTCAATGCCGATTATTGGTCGAACCAATAAGAGGGCTTAACAAATCAGGCCCTTGTTCTCAACACAAGTTCTATCGATCTTAACAAAAAGTTAAAACGTTGTTGAATGAGTCGTGTAGTAACCACAGTGAAAGAATTAGATTTTTCACTAGCTGATTTAGAACCAATGCCAGCCCCAGAAAAGATACTGGTAGTTAATCCATCAGAATTTGAAGTAAAATATGTGATCAATCCTCATATGGAGGGTCATATAGGAGATATAGATAAAGAAGCCGCATTCAAAGAGTGGATGGCGTTGAGAAATGGATATAAAGAGCTAGGTCTTTATGTCCACGAAATCGACGGAGCAACAGGCTACCCGGATATGGTGTTTTGTGCGAATCAAAGCTTACCGAATATCACAAAAGAAGGAAAGAAAGAAGTAGTAATGAGCGTGATGCATGCTCCTCAAAGAAAAGGAGAAGTGCCACATATCCAGGAAGTGTATGAAGAGAGCAGCTATGAGATTGTATACCTGGATGAAGAGAAGTTTACCGACTTCGAGGGCATGGGGGATGCCATTTGGCACTTTAAAAAACGTCTGATTTGGGGTGGTTATGGATATCGTTCTACTAAAGATGTATATGAACATATTTCAGAAACCTTTAAGACACCTGTAATTGCTCTCGAACTGGTAGATGAAAAATTCTATCACCTGGATACCTGCCTTTGTGCACTAAATGAAGAAACTGTACTCATTTATCCCAAAGCATTTAGCGAAGAAGGGTTAGAGCTGATTCGAACGTTAGTGCCAAATGTAATTGAAGCCAATACCTATGAGGCAGAAGAGCTTTTTGCTTGTAATGCTACCTGCCCAGATGGTAAAAATGTATTCATTCAAACAGGGTGTAAAGAAGCTAATCAGGCCATGGAGAACGCTGGTTTTATTGTCCATGAATATGATACCAATGAGTACCTGAAGAGTGGTGGCAGTGTGTTCTGTATGAAGATGCTGCTCTGGTAATAAGAAGAAAGCATTTCCTAAAGAGCAAAATAGCTTTTGATTACATGGTTAAGATTTCTCACTTTCTTCGGAAATGACTAAATCATCATCCATGCAGCTCTTTAAACCGTTATTGTCCTTCATTCTTCTTTTAGCTCTTATTATTTCTCTCAATACTCAGTTTGGAGCAATCCCACCTTTAGGGAAGTTTTTTGATCCGGATGCTGGTTTTTGGGCAAATGCTGAAACGAGCGAGCATTCCTCAGCTTTATTGGAATTGCCAGGTATAGAAGAAGAAGTATCCGTGTTTTTTGATGAACGCAACGTTCCTCACATTTTTGCCAGTAATGAACATGATCTTTACTACGCACAAGGATATATAACGGCCAGAGATCGATTATTTCAAATGGAGATGCAGGCCTATGATGCAGCGGGAAGATTATCAGAAAATCTTGGGGCACGCACATTAAATCGGGACAGAAGTACACGTAGATTAGGCATGTCTTATGGAGCAGAAAGAGCGGTGGAGTTTATAAAGGAAAACGATCCGGACATCTATGCCCATATACAGGCATATGCTGATGGAGTGAATGCATATATCTCGTCTCTTTCACCCGATGAGTACCCGATAGAATATAAAATCCTCGATTTCGCACCTGAAAAATGGGAAACGATTAAAACAGCACATCTACTCAAGAATATGACCAGAACCCTGGCGGGGAGTAGTAATGACGATAGAACCAGTAACACGATTGCCTACTTTGGGGAGGATTTTGTAGAGAAGTTTTTTACCGTTAAACCAGAATTAAATGATCCAATTATTCCTGCAACAAGAATCTGGGATTTCGACCCTATTCCCGTGCAGGCTCCGGATACACTATTTAAACCAGCTTCTGCTGTCGAGTTAGAATCCTTTGAGCGGCCTGAAGGAGTTGGAAGTAATAACTGGGCAGTAAATGGAGATAAGTCCGCTTCCGGATATCCGATTCTTTCTAACGACCCGCATCTAAATCTTACACTGCCATCCATCTGGTATGAAGTTCAACTTTATGCACCTGAGTTGAATGTGTATGGAGTATCACTACAAGGTGCACCCGGGGTAATAATTGGTTTTAACGAGTACGCTGCCTGGGGAACCACGAATACAGAAGCTGATGTCTCGGATTGGTATGAAATTACATTCAAGGATGATACCATGAACGAGTACTGGCATGATGGAGAGTGGAAAACCACGACAAAACGAATTGAAGAAATTAAGGTTCGGGGTCAGGAAACAGTGATCGATACTATTGTTTATACGCATCACGGCCCCGTAACTAAAGTGGAATCTGATATAGACGAAGAACGGGCACCTGCTTACCACGCTCTTAGATGGATCGCCCACGAGCCTTCTAATGATCTAAATACTTTTTTCGGCTTCAATAGAATGAAAACCTTCGAGGATTTCAAAGAAGCGACCAGTCACTATGTTGCTCCGGCGCAGAATTTCATATTTGCAAATACGGAGGGCGATATAGCAACCTGGATTAGCGGAAAATTTCCAAATAAATGGAAGCATCAGGGCCGAACAGTAAGTGATGGCACTAATCCACTTTATGATTGGCAGGGCTGGATTCCTTCAGAACATAATCCTCATATTCTAAACCCCGAACGAGGCTTTGTGAGTTCGGCAAACCAGGAATCCGCTGCTCCTGATTACCCCTACTACTTACAGGATGAATATGCTCCATTCGAGCGGGGAAGGAGAATTAATGAACTACTTTCTGAAATGGAGGATATCACTAAAGAAGATATCCGGGGAATGCAGATGGATGATTATGGTTACCATGCCGCAACCATACTTCCAGAAATGCTTGATTGGCTGGATGAAAGCGGTTTAAATGAAACAGAGCTAAGGGCATTAGAAGAACTCAAAAGCTGGGATTATTTTCATAACGCTGAAAGCCTGGCCCCAGGAATTTTCCAACAATTTTGGGGGAATATGTACCGGGCCATTCTTAGTGATGAGTATGGCTCAACTCAGGCACCACTTAGGTGGCCTTCAAGAGATAGGTTGAATGAAGTAATAAAGACAGAACCTGATTTTGCCTTTATTGATAACATCAACACCGAAGAAGTCGAAAGTATAGAGGAGATTGTTACTGGCGCATACCAGGAAACCATAGAGGAACTAACCGAATGGCATGGAGAATTTGGTGATGGATGGAAATGGGGAGTACTAATTGATAATGATTTCGATCACATCGCGTTCATTCCCGGCTTTGGAGAAGAGAACGTGTTTTCCAGCGGAAATGGAGGAACCATTAATGCAACCAGAGCAAGGTGGGGTCCATCCTGGAGGATGGTGGTTGAACTTGGACCTGAAGTAAAAGGCTGGGGAGTATATCCTGGAGGTCCATCAGGAAATCCTGGCTCTCCAAACTATGACTCTACTATCGAAACCTGGCGTACAGGAGAGCTTTATGAGCTCGATTTTATGAAAGAACCGCCAAGCAACGCTCTTTACATTATTACTATAAATCCTAACAACTAATTAGGAATTAAGAATTAGGAATATTGCACGTCTGCTATTCCTAATTCCTAATTCAAAATTTCCAATTTCATGCTATTAGCAGTCTTAATAATCATCTTAGCCTTTATTCTAAACCTGTTCCTTCCCTGGTGGAGTATTGCTATTCCCGGACTTTTGCTTGGCTACCTCTTTAAGAAAAAAGCATGGGCTTCATTTGGCTGGGGATTTTTAGCGTTGTTTATTCTTTGGGCCGGACAGGCAGCCCTTACTCATTTTATGAATGATGGAATATTATCAACAAGAATTGCCAATATGTTGGGTGTTGGATCTCCTTATTTAGTGATTTTAATTACCGGAGTTTTGGGAGGCCTGGTGAGTGGTTTCGCGACAATGACGGGAGCTCTTCTAAAATTTGAAAAGAAGGACTGATTCTAAATTGTATCAAAAGCTCTCACTCCTTATCTTAGCGAAACTTTAACAAAGCTTTCGAATCAATACTTTTGTTAGCACACCATAGCTTTGAAACATCAACTACGAAGAAAAGGGAAACGACGTAGATTGATGTCTATTTTCAGGTCAACATATTTTTTAGAAATCCGACGCGGTATCCGTTGTCGGATTTTTTTTGATTCGAAATTCACTCAAACACTCTTTTAGCATGTCACTTCAACCTAGAAAAAAAGCCATCCTTGCTCTAAGTGATGGAACGGTAGCGCACGGCTGGGCAATTGGGCACGACGGGATAACCGGAGGAGAGCTCTGCTTCAATACCAGTATGACGGGGTACCAGGAAATTTTCACGGATCCAAGTTATTACGGTCAGCTAATGATGATGACCTATCCCCATATAGGCAATTATGGAACCATGGCTCGGGATGATGAACATCGGAAAGTAATGGTGGCCGGCGTGATTGTAAGAGCATTCTCCTGGGAGTTCAGTAATCCAATGGCGGACAGAAGTTTGCATGAATACCTGGATGACAATGAGATTGTTGGAATTTCAGGAGTTGATACCCGGGCTCTTGTTCGTCATATCCGTGAAAAAGGAGTGATGAATGCAGTAATCTCATCTACAGAACTGGATGAAGAAAAGCTCGTTCAAATGGCCAAAAACTGGGATGATATGGAAGGTCTGGAACTTGCCTCCAGGGTCACCCGATCCGAAGCTCAAACCTACCAGGCTCAGGGAGATGCAGAGTTCAGAGTAGCTGCTTTTGATTATGGTATTAAGCAAAATATCATCAACAGTTTGGTAGCCAGGGGGTGTACACTCAGAGTTTTTCCGGCGCAAGCGACACTGGAAGAAGTACAGGCTTGGGAAGCAGATGGTTTCTTTTTCTCAAACGGACCGGGAGACCCAAATCCAACCGGAGAATATGCACTAGATATCGTTAACTATGCTAAATCAACCGGTAAGCCGTTGTTTGGAATTTGCTTGGGTCACCAGCTAATGGCTATGAGCGAAGGAATAGAAGTTGGGAAAATGTTTGTAGGTCACCGGGGAGCGAATCATCCTGTTAAAAACCTGGAAAGCGGTTTAGTAGAAATCTCTACTCAAAATCACGGATTTGCTGTTATTGAAGATAGTGTAAAAGAGGAAGTGGCTTCTGTAACACACATCAATCTGAATGACAATACGGTTGAGGGGCTAAGATTCAAAAATTTCCCTGGGTTCTCGGTACAGTACCATCCTGAAGCCTCACCTGGGCCGCATGATTCCGCCTACCTTTTTGATCAATTCATTGATCTGATGAAAGAACAAAAAAACGTAACAGCATGAGATGTTCTTGCTGTCATCCCGAGCGAAGTCGAGGGATCTCAAATGAGGTGAATCTTCGTTTGAGATTCTTCGGCTTCGTTCATTTGCCAATGGCAAAATTCACTCCACTCAGAATGACAACTAACTAGTAATAAATAAATGCCAAGACGCGACGACATTCACAAAATTCTCATTATCGGATCAGGACCCATTGTAATTGGACAAGCTTGCGAATTTGACTATTCAGGTTCACAGGCATGCCGGTCACTTCAGGAAGAGGGCTATGAAATTGTATTGATCAACTCGAACCCTGCTACCATCATGACGGATCCAATTATGGCAGATGCTATTTATATGCTGCCCATGACGACGGATTCTATCAGAGAGATCGTAGAGAAAGAAAAGCCAGATGCAGTATTGCCAACAATGGGAGGCCAAACTGGACTTAATCTTTGCCGTGATCTTGAAAAACAAGGTTTTTGGGATGAAAAAGGAATAAAGATCATTGGCGTTGATATCGACGCGGTAGAACTTACCGAAGACCGCCAGTTATTCCGTGATAAGATGGAAGAAATTGGAATCTTGCAATGCCGTAGTCGCCAGGCAGAATCACTGTTGGATGCCAAAGAGATTAAAGAAGAACTCGGAGGACTTCCAATTGTAATCCGACCTTCTTTCACCATGGGCGGTGCAGGAGGAGGAATTGTTTGGCATGAAGACGAATTTGATCAAAAAGTACTACGTGGATTGGAAATGAGCCCCGTCCACTCCGTACTAATTGAGGAATGTATTTTTGGCTGGAAAGAATACGAATTAGAACTTCTTCGTGATGCCAATGATAACGTGGTTATCATCTGTTCTATCGAAAATATGGACCCGATGGGAGTGCACACGGGAGATTCAGTTACGGTAGCTCCAACACAAACGCTTACGGATAAGCAACTTCAGGTTCTTAGAGACGCTGCCATCAAAATGATGCGTTCGATCGGGACCTTTGCCGGTGGATGTAATGTGCAATTTGCTATGGAGCCCGGAAGCGATCGTTTTGTGGCAATTGAGATCAACCCGAGGGTAAGCCGATCATCGGCACTGGCTTCAAAAGCAACGGGATATCCGATTGCGAAAGTAGCAACCAAACTTGCTGTGGGATATACCCTGGATGAACTTAAAAACCAGATTACAGGAACCACTTCTGCTTGTTTTGAGCCTTCCATCGATTATGTAGTGTGTAAAGTGCCACGCTTCAATTTCGACAAATTCCCAGGAGTAGATGAAGAACTTTCTACCCAAATGAAGGCAGTTGGCGAAGTAATGAGTATAGGTAGAAACTTCCCTGAAGCGCTAAACAAAGCGTGGCAGAGTATGGAGGTAGGCCGTGATGGCCTTGGAGCGGATGGCTATGAAGAAATCAATCGTAAAGAAGTGCGTGAACGGTTGATGAAACCTTATTGGGATCGTTCTATGCAGATTCGCAATGCCTTTAAATTGGGCACTTCTGTTGAGGAAATAGCGGACATCACCAAAGTTGATCCCTGGTTCCTTCAGCAAATCCGGTATATGGTTTCTTTAGAGAACAGAACGGAAGGCCAGACCCTGGATGAAATCACTAAAGATGAATTTTATGAGTTGAAGCAGGCTGGGTTCTCCGATGCACAGATTGCATGGTTATTGAGTCAAAGCGGAGCTGATATTTCTGAAAACCAGGTTCGTGAACAAAGGCTAGGCCTTGGGTTGAAACCGGTTTTCAAACTGGTAGATACTTGTGCTGCAGAATTCCCGGCGCAAACGCCTTACTACTATTCTTCTTATGAAGGAGAGAATGAAAGTGAGGTCACAGATCGGAAGAAAGTAATTATCCTGGGAAGTGGGCCAAACCGAATTGGACAAGGTATCGAGTTCGATTACTCCTGTGTACATGCGGTACTAGCCACCAAGGAAATGGGTTATGAGGCCATCATGATCAACTGTAACCCGGAAACGGTTTCTACAGATTTCGATATCGCAGATAAACTGTATTTCGAACCCGTGTATTGGGAGCGTGTGCTGGATATTTATGAACACGAAAAAGCGGAAGGGGTCATTATCCAGGTTGGTGGTCAAACCGCGCTTAAACTTGGTAAGAGATTTGTGGAAGCAGGAATCAAGATTTTTGGTACGGACTTCGAGCGTATCGATTTTGCTGAAGACCGTGGTGAGTTCTCTGATCTACTTACTCGCCTTGAAATTCCTTTCCCGGAATATGGTACAGCCATGAATGTGGAAGATGCATTGACTATTGCTGACCGAATTGGATACCCCGTACTCATTCGTCCAAGTTATGTACTGGGTGGTCAGGGAATGCGAATTGCAGTAAAAGCCGAAGAACTGGAGCGATATGTAGCTCGAATTCTAAAAACCCATCCAGAGAACGCCTTCCTCATTGATAAATACCTTGAGCATGCTATCGAGGTAGATGTGGATTCAGTGTACGATGGAGATCAACTCCATATATCAGGAATGATGCAGCATATCGAACCTGCGGGGGTACACTCGGGAGATTCTACTGCTGTTATCCCGCCCTACTCGTTGAGTCAGGAAGTGCAGGATACTATTAGGGAATACCAGGAACGCATAGCAAAAGCAATGGAAATACAAGGTTTCCTAAATGTTCAGTATGCAGTTAAGGATGAAAAGGTATATGTGCTGGAAGCAAATCCAAGAACTACCCGGACGATTCCATTCCTGGCCAAAGCTAACCAGGTTCCGGAAGCAGCGATTGGAGTGAAAGTGATGCTGGGCGCCAAGCTCAAGGAATTCGATTTGGAATCAAAGCTGACCAACTGGGCAATTAAAGAGCCAGTATTTCCATTCGATAAATTCCCGGGAGTGAAGAAAGAATTGGGACCAGAGATGAAGTCCACCGGCGAAAGCATTTACTTTGCCGATAGCTTCGAGGATGAACATTTCAAAAAGCCATATGAATTTAAGAGCCTATACTTGAGTAAGTAATCAGGCTCTTGACTCGTTTAGTTTTGAGTTGTTTTACTGCCAGAGTTAGACTTTTTCAGTTCATCTTTAATATTCATCACTTTCTTCAGCAGATCGAACCAGAATGGAGCCCCAAGGCTTAACGCTAAGGCTGTAGTGAGCCATCCAAAAATCGAATACCATTTAAACTGATCTTTGACTGCTTTCCAGAAAGTGTCGTAGTCATTTACATTCCAGCCCAAACCAAGTGTTGAGTTTGCTAATTGAACTTGCTGTTTATACAGTCTATTTAAATCCTGATAGGCGGCGTCAATCGCTACTAAATTAGGATAATTAGCTGCAAGAGAATCATTCGCTAAAGCATGTAGTGAATCACTTACAGTTGAATCAAGTTGAGCAATAAGAAGCACCTTTTTTGCAGAGTCGGGCTCATCATCAATACCCTTGAACTCATTTGTTTTGATATAGTTTTTGACAGTATCTGAAAAAGTATTGATGTAATGAGTTCTTATTTTTTCAATCTCTTTTGTAACTACCATATCATTGGCAACCAGTGTATCCGCTTCAAGGTTAGTGAGGACTATTTTTCCGTTTTCATTCTCATAAGAATTGATAAAGTCCTCTGCCTGTTGAACCAGTGTCGCTCTTGCCTGAGGATTGTCAGAAAGGGTTTTTACAATAGAAAAAGTATCTACGTTGAAAATCACTGCAATCAGGAAGCCGAGTAAAACTAAAATATATCGCAGCTTTTGCTTGTACCATTCGCTGGTATAAGTCATGATCTCGTCAAACCAGGACTCAATTTCTTCTTTAAACTGATTAATATTTTCTCCGGCTTTTTTGTACGCTTTTTCGAGGAAAGGAGCTTGCTCGAAGAGTTCTTTTCTTAATTCTTCATCCTGCACTATGTCAATAAGTGCATCGGCAAATGTTTCTCTTGAAATGTTAGATGGGAGTGCCTGATTCGTAATTTTTTTCTCCATGGTATTAGACTTAGTGTCTATTTCCGAAGAGAATAAAGTTCTTATTGCTTTGTAAATCCTCCATAAAGGAGTTCCATAAAATAAACTGGAGCGGTATTTAGTTTTATCGAGCTTTGAGTTTTTATAAAGGTTTTTATGCTCCTCAGAATTTCCATAAAGGATATCCTTAATGGTTTGTCCAACCATTCGCTCGATGGAAAACTTTAATTCTTTTCCACGTGTTTGAAACAAGCTACTGAGCATTTCATTGATGATGCTCACGAATAAGCTAAATAGGAGATAAATAAATATGAGCCCTATGACTACATCAAATGCTTCTATGTTAAACATGATACCCTGATTAAGTTATTACTAAGTAAAAGCATTGAGCCAACAACCGTCACCACATCCCCAGGTGGTACTATTCTCTTAGACGGCAAGAGTATATCGAACAAGACGAATACATCAAAATTAGAACAGAAATTTATTCTGCACTATGTTCCATACTTTATTAAATCTAGTCGTATTTTAAAGGCTAATTCGCAAAAGATAGTACATGATTCATCAGGCAAAGAGTATTCTCAAAACTACGTTTGGGTACGACGAGTTTAGGCTGCAACAAGAGGCAGCAATTGCACAGGTTTTAAATAAAAAAGACGCATTGGTTATAATGCCCACCGGCGGTGGGAAATCACTGTGCTATCAAATTCCCGCCATGATTTTTGAGGGGATGACCATTGTGGTCTCTCCGCTTATTTCATTGATGAAGGATCAGGTTGAGCAGCTTAGAGAATATGATATTCCTGCGGTTTACCTGAACAGCTCATTGCGTCCCGAAGAGTATGAGTATAATGTGAAACGAGTGCTTAGTGGAGACATCAAATTACTCTATTTAGCTCCCGAAACACTTATGATGGATAAAACCAGGGAGATGCTCAATGGTTTAAGAATCGACTGTTTTACGATTGATGAGGCGCACTGTATATCGGAATGGGGACACGATTTCAGGCCCGAATACCGTCAGCTAGCTCGTATTCGAAAGGATTTCCCGGAAGCAGTGTGTATTGCTCTTACTGCCACCGCCACCCCAAGAGTGCAGGAGGATATTAAAAGGAGTTTGGATCTGACCGATTCTGAGGCCTTCATCTCCAGTTTCGATCGGCAAAACCTGTTCTTGAAAATTGCCGATAAGAAGGACCCAGAGAATCAACTGCTGGATTTTTTATATACCCGGAAAAATCAGTCCGGAATTATCTACTGTTTCTCAAGACGACAGGTAGATGATTTAACCTATCTGCTAGAACAAGAGGGATATGACGTTAAGCCCTATCACGCTGGTTTAAGCGCAAGAGATCGTTCTATCAACCAACGAGCTTTTATCAGGGATGATGCCCGCATTATTGTTGCTACAATTGCATTTGGGATGGGGATCAACAAGCCCAATGTTCGCTATGTGGTTCATTTTGATATGCCCCAGAATATAGAGTCCTATTACCAGCAAATAGGTCGTGCGGGCAGGGACGGCTTACGCTCAGATTGTATTCTTCTTTTTGGGTATGCCGATACTCAGAAGATCAAATATTTCATCAACCAAAAGCAGGGCAATGAGAAAGAAGTTGCGGAAGGTCATCTCAATGATTTGATCAAATACCTGGAAGCTACTACTTGTCGTCGTCAGCCATTACTGAGTTATTTTGGTGAAGAGTTTGAGAAGGAAGAGTGCGGAATGTGTGATAATTGTCTTTCAGTAGATGATGATGTAGAAGACATGACCATACAGGCTCAGAAATTTATGTCGTGTATGATTCGAAGTGGAGAACAATTCGGAGCAGGACATGTGATCGATATTCTTAGAGGGTCCAAAGCTCAAAAAGTACTGGAACATGAGCATGATCAATTGCCGACTTATGGAATCGGAAATGAATGGTCGAAAGATCAGTGGACTCAGCTATCCCGAATGCTTATCCGGCAGAACTATATTGCAAAAGGAGAGTTCGGAACTTTACAGGTTGAGGAAAGAGGTCATTCAGTACTAAAAGGGGATGAAAACGTATTCGGAATTCTGGACCGAACGAGTACCGCCATTGATGGCGAAACGGTTATTCGTACCTCCAGTGATGTAGAAAACAACTACAATGAAGAGTTATTCGAGCTCCTTCGCCAGAAAAGGAAAGAACTGGCTGATACTGACGATGTGCCTCCGTATGCCATTTTCCCGGATACCACCCTCATTGAAATGGCCTATTACTTTCCTCAAAATAAAGATGCTCTCGAAGCACTTTATGGGGTAGGGTCGGTTAAAAAAGAAAAATTCGGAGATGCCTTTGTTGGGGTAATTAAGACTTTTACTGCTGAACATGACATTATGGAAAGGCAGAAGACCTTGCTCAGAAAAGTGAGGAGCACCGTTAGTACTCAAAAGCACGAACAGGTTGGGCAAGCCTTTAATGAAGGACAATCCATAAAGCTGTTAGCAGAAGAGCATGGAGTAAAAGAAGTAACCATTCTTACTCACATGAAGAAGTATTTAGACGAAGGAAATAATCTTCGCCTGGATGGGCTTCTTGAGGCGTGTAATTTATCCGACCGGCAACGAGATCAGATTATTAAAGCCATGGATAAGAAAGGGCCACTTATGCTTCGCCCTGTTTATGAAGAGCTAAATAAGCAGATCGGTTATGATCAGCTTAGAATTATGCAGTTGTATTATTTGGCTAATTCCTCAAAATGAGGTGCCGATTAATATATTGAAAGCTCGTATTCGTTCGCTTTCTACATCAAATTGATCTGTTTTTGTACGGATATGGTCTTTTCCAAGTCCAATTGAAGGTCTAATGAAAAGTTGATTAGAGAGTGGAATAGAATATCCCAGGTCAATTTTGGTCAATACAGATCGAATATTAAAAACTGTAGAAATACCCTGAATACAAGAGCCCCTAGGGGGAGGGTCTGATAGAAAGTATGAGCTACAATCGTCCTCTATAAATCTCATATTTCTATTCCATAAATCAATACTGGCGGAGAAAGTTAGGTTTTTAAAAATAAAATCTGATCTAACGAATCCTATTCCTACTCCAAGGCCGTTACCTCGTTCTATATTTTCAGATTCTAAATAGGAGAATTTATTTACACTATACCATTGCAAATCATTAAGGTAGTAGCTCCCTCTCGTCGATATGTTCCATTTTTTGCTGAATTGAAATTCATACTGTAGGCTAGAGATATAGTCTGAGTTGTGTAAGCCTGAACCAAATCCAATACGATGTTGGGCTTCCGAGATATTTAAAGCAAAGAAACAAAGCAGAAGGATGAGCAGGAGTTTTCTCATGACGGGCCAGTTTAGTTACCAGACAGAAATAAGAAAATGAACCTATAGTTTATATCCAAGTTTAAAGCCAAAAAGCAAAATTGCTCCTTCTCCTACATCCTCTCCCTTAGTTTCTACATTGATTTCATATCCAAATGAAAGAGTGGGCTTAATAGCCAACTTTCCTGGAATTGGAAGTTGATACCCCAATCCAATCGTAGGCTGGAAAACCGTGATTTCAGTTGTGCCTGTTTCATCCGGGCACGGTAAAGCTCCGCATAGAGCTGGACCTGAAGCAGGATCCGTCCAGTCAATATCCATGAACCAAAGGTCAGCACGCAGGTGTATGGATAGGTTATTCGTCAGGAAGGATTCTTTTTCTATCCCCAGAGAAAAACCCGGGCCACCTCCTTCTTCATTTTCATGCTCTCCCCAATCCCTTCGGTCGGTAAAATTATATCCTATTCTTGAGGTAAGAGTCAGGTTAGCTGGTAGATGAACATCCAAATAAACACCAGGAATAACTCCCGCTGGATAAGCCTGAAACTCAAAGCCTGTTGAAAGTTGAGCCGATAGATGAAGAGGCAGTGCCAGAAAGAGGAGGAGAAAAAGCTTTTTCATATTGAAAAGTAAGGATTCTGGTAATCAACGACTTGTTACTGGCAAAAGTACCCTGAATTCAGCGCCGCCTTCACTTCCGTTTCTGGCAGCGATAGTGCCTCCATGCTCCTGTACTATTTCTTTTGAAATGGCTAAACCCAAACCCAGCCCAAAGTGAGCCCCCTGGTTCTTAGTAGTATAGTTAGGTTCAAAAATTCTTTGAATAGAATCTACGGGAATTCCGGGGCCTGAATCCGAAATGATGACTTCTACCTGGGTATCACCAATACTTTGAGCTTTAATCGTCAATCGCTCTCCATGCTCAAGCACATCACAGGCATTAACAATTATGTTTGTCCATACCTGATTCAGAGTACCTGGCTTTGCATACACTTTTGGAAGAGGTTTTAAATCCAGTTGAAGCTCAAGATATTTCAGTCGGTTGGTTAAAAGCAGTATGGTATCATTTATTCCTTCCCGGATGTCTATATACTCAAACTCATTTCCTTCCTGTCGACTATAGCTCTTTAAGCTTTTGACCAGATTAGCGATGCGCTTGCTTGCCACTTCAATATTGTGAATGAATTTTCCGGCTTCAAATTGTTGTATCAGCTCCTGAATCTGTGAAGCACCTTCTATGGATTCGATGATTAATAATGCTTCTTCAGGCATTTGGGACAGTTTCCTTTGTGCAGTACGATCTGTAATGCTCGTGAAGCGCTGCACGATTTCCTTGAGGTGTTCTCTGATTTCCGGGCTGCTCATTGGGCTGTGATTCAGCCCGAGCAAAAACATTTGAGCACTTGAATCTCCTTTTGACTGGTCACTAAACGTCTTAATTAGATACTCAGAGGAACGCAGTAAGGCGGAGGCAGGATTATTTACCTCGTGAGCAAAGCCTGCTACCAGCTCACCAAGTGTAGCCATCTTTTCCTGGTGAATGAGTTTCTGATAGGCAACTTTCAATTGCTCGCTTTCTTCCCCAAGTTTTTTGTTCAGGGCTCTCAATTCTGATTCAAGGACAAGGTTTTTGGTAAATCGATCAGCTAGATTACCAAGCATTAATTGCTGCAGCGGGTGAGCAAGACGGGGATTGTCGCTCATGTATTGCTCAAACTCAGATTGGCTAATCTTAAGTGCTTTACATATCGAATTGCTTTTTCCAGTAGTAAGAGAGTGCTTACCGGTAGTAAAAGCCATGATGCCAATGAAGTGACCTGGCTCTAAGGTAATTAGATCATGAGATATACCAGAATCATTGGTTCTTTTTAGTGTAACAGTTCCCTCAAGAAGTAAATAAAGGAAGTCGAGCTTATCCCCTTGTTTGAAAAGGATATCTCCTTCTTTAAAAGTGACAACCTGATCATTGAGTCTCTCAGAATCGAGAATAGCTCTTTTGATGAACTTTAGAATGATCTCGCGATTATTTAGAAAACCCTTTTGCATGTCAATGATCAGTAGGTTTGTTACCTCTCAGGTATTCAGATAATCGTTTAGCATCCAAAACGATCATATATTCTAAAGGATTATACCCTTGCTCAATAACGAAATCGGTGAGTTGTTTAATCACTGTTTCACTTAGGTCCTGCTTGCTCCAGGGCTTGGCAATGTAGTGATTCAGGTTTGCCTTGTTGATTGCCTGAATAGTGTCTTCCAGTCCTGCCTGACCTGTAACCAGTACTTTTTTGGAAGCTCGATAAGATTCATGAGCCTGAAGCTCAATAAGTAAATCCACACCATTTTCTCCGGGGAGGATGTGATCGCATAAGATCAGTCCAATTTCATTGCCAGCGGCATAAATTTCGGAGATTACCGTTCGTGCTTCTTCGGTCGTATTGGCAGTTTCTAAAGGAAAAATCGTTTCAAAATCCTCCAGGTCTAAAAGCAGTGCATCCATTACTTCCAATTCGTCTTCAACAACCAGTATGTAGATTTTATGGCTCATGATTTCCTCTCAATTTAGAATTAATGGCCAGTAGAACAAGGAGTAAAGTAAAACCAGGATCACTCCAAAAACTCCGATTATAATACCGGTTTTGGTCATGCTTTTTGTTTCAATAACTCCAGTACTCATTGCAATAGCATTAGGAGGAGTAGAGATCGGAAGCATCATGGCCATACTACAGCTTACTCCAATTACTAAACTCACGATGATCAGGTTAAAACCTTCTCCAGCTATGCCTGAAGTAGCCAGGCTCACTGCTAAAGGGATCAATAAAGTCGCAGTCACAGTGTTTGATAGGAAATTGGACATTAATACGGCAACAATACTGAAGACCAAAAGAAGAGTGATCCTTCCTAGCGTACTCCACTCTATCATTCCTACAATCCATTCTGCCAGTCCTGTCGATTTCATTGAAATGCCTAGTGAAAGCCCTCCTGCTACCAGCCAAAGTACTTCCCAGGGCAGTTTTCGGATGTCTTCTTTAGTTACCACTCCGGTTAGGGAAAGAAGAACTACCGGAACCAAAGCAACGATAGCACTCTTAATACCATGAAAACTTTCTGTTACCCAGAAGATCACTGTGCAAGCAAAAGCAATATATAAGATGAATGCTTTTTTTGAAGTATTGAAAGTGCCCGTCATGTCTATTTGAATGAAAGAGGTATCTGGCTTAAACATCCTCAGCAGTAAAAACCAGGTAAACAGCAATGCTATTACAACTAATGGGGAGGCAAGGATCATCCACTCGCCAAAGGGAATATTAATTCCTTGTTGCGAAAGGGCTCCAATCACTACAGCATTAGGAGGAGTTCCTATTGGAGTAGCAATTCCACCAATATTGGCAGCAAATGGGATGCTGAGTGCCAAGCCAATTCGAAGGGGATCTGTTTTTGCAATTCGAGCTATGATTGGAAGGATCACAGTCATCATCATGGCAGTAGTTGCCGTATTGCTCATGAACGCGGAAAGCAGAGCAGTAATCACCATCAACCCAAGAAGTATAGAGCCAGGTTTCTGCCCAAAAGGAGCAAGTAAAATACGAGTAAGATTTCGATCCAGATCATATTTAACCGCAGCATCAGCAAGCACGAAACCACCCAGGAATAAAATGATAATTGGACTGCCAAGCGTGCCTATGAATGTGGTATAGCTGTCTGGGATATACTCTAAATTCGATTCTGTAAAAATAAATCCCTCTTTACTTAGTAATAGAACCTGCAACAGGATGACAAATACCGAAGTTGCATAAATAGGAACTGGTTCAAACAGCCAAAAAATAGCAGCGAGAAAGAAAATGCCCAGGGCTACATGACCTGCATATGAAAGACCCTCGATTTGGAGGAAAAAGGAAGCGATTAGCTCCGCAAATCCGATTAAAACCCCAAGTACCTCTTTATTAGGTAATTTCATTTAAAAGTTTTCTTCAATAATAAGTGATGAATAAGAAGTTTATATAAATTCTCGCCACTAAAAGAATCAACATTGTTACTTACTCCCGAAATACTATCAAAATTTTCTTCTATTGAGCTGAGGGCCAAGAGAATTGTAGAAGGATTTATATCCGGGCTACACCGAAGCCCCTATCATGGCTTTAGTGTGGAGTTTGCTGAACACCGCCCTTATAACCCAGGGGATGATTTTAAACATATTGACTGGAAGGCATATGCTAAAAAGGAGCGCTTTTATGTAAAGCAGTATGAGGAGGAAACCAATCTTCGTTGCCATGTAGTATTGGATACCAGTACCTCTATGCAGTTCAAACATTTCGGTGAGTGGTCGAAGTTGAGATATGGAATCCACTTTGCAGCTTCCTTAATGTATTTGATGCACAGGCAAAGAGATGCTTGTGGTTTGATTCCTTTCAATTCACAGGTAGAGAGCTTCATTCCTGCAAAAAGCACCTATGCTCATTTAAGGCAAATTTATGTGGAGCTTGAGAAGCAATTATTGTTGGAGGAAAAAAAATCAGAAGAAAGAAAGACGACAGCTTCAGCTGCTGCGCTTCATGAAATCGCAGAGCGACTTAACCAGAGAAGCCTGGTAGTAATCATAACCGATCTATTTGAAAATCTCGAAGGTCATGAGGCATTAATTTCTGCGCTTAAACATCTTCGGCACAGAAAGCATGAAGTGTTATTGTTTAATGTGATGGAGAGTCGAAGTGAAAGAGAGTTGGGGTTCTCAGATGGCCGTTTTGTATTCGAAGATCTTGAAACAGGTTCAGAAATAGAGGTGCTTCCATCTCAGGTCCGTAAAGACTACATCAATAAAGTATCAGAATATACGCACGCTTTCATGCTGGCTTGTAGCGAGTTCGAAATCGATTTTGAAGAGATAGATACAGAAGGCCAGTTCGATAAAGCGTTGATGGCTTACCTGAACAAGAGACGGAGATTGGGTTAGTATAATTCAGATGAGAATTTGTTCTCAACTCGAATACTACCTCCGATATTTCTTACCCACCCCTGTATCCCCTCCCAAGAGGGGAACTCTTTGATTTTGAGAATAGCCTTAACAGCGAGCCTATCCTCCGTACGAAAACTTCGGAAGGTGGGCGTCCCCTCCACCGGAGGGGATTGAGGGGTGGGTTGGGTTAGCTAACTGAGGGGACCTAAGTCACCTTACTATTCTTCAATACAATATTGAGTAGTCTCGGCGAAATGCGCTTTAATGTCAGGGCCAACATTTCCAGAGGTCCGGAAACATAAATCTCTTCTTTTCGCTTTTTTATTCGCTTCCAAATTTTGGCAACCATTTCATCTGCATCCATGGCCTTTTCATGGAGGTTTCCCATTTCTCCGAAATTACTTCCATCAGCAGTAAGTGAGTTGATGGTGATATTTGTTTTTATCGGGCCGGGACAAACCATAGTCACTGCTACATTATGCTCATACATTTCTTGCCGGATACAGTCAAACATGCCATGAAGAGCATGCTTACTTGCTGCATATCCCGATCTGTATTTAGTGCCAAATTTCCCCGCGAGGCTACTTATTACAATGATATGTCCACTTTTTTGCTCCATCATAGATGGAAGTACAGCTCTTGTAAGCTCGGTGGATCCAAAAAAATTCACCTCCATGAGTCGGCGGATGGTACCCATTTCCGATTCGGCAAATAAAGATCGCTGGCTAACCCCTCCATTATTTAACAACACATCTATTTGACCAAATAGAGCAAGTGCCTCTTTGGCCTTGCCAGGTAAGGAGGTTGAATCGGAAAGGTCTAAAGGAAGAATTTTACAGTCAGATTCATCAGCACCCAAAGAATTTCGCACTTCTAACAAGGCCTCCTCCCTTCTGGAAGAGAGGATTAGTTTAGCTCCTTCTTTATAAAATGCTTTAGCAAATGATTCCCCAATTCCCGATGATGCGCCTGTGATCCAGACAACTTTATTTTTGTAGGTCATAATGCGAACTTTGCGTCGAACTTAAGCAATTCCCAATTTTCAAAGAAACCATGAATTACAAGCATAGTTTATTATTAGTAGAGGATGAGATAGAATCAGGAGAGATGCTCCAGAATTTTTTGCAGCTCAATGATTACCATGTTTTTTGGGCGAAAGATGGAAAAGAGGCACTTAATATCATTGAGAACCATGCCAACGAGATAGAGTTAGCTGTACTGGATATAATGGTTCCACATTACGATGGTAAAGAGATATGTAGTCATATCAGAAAGCACCCGGTAATCAATGATATCCCGGTATTATTCTTGACTGCCCGGGATGAAGAAAAGGATGAAATTGAAGGCCTGGAACTTGGGGCAGACGATTATATCAAGAAACCGGCTGGATTGAATTTGATCAAAGCTCACATCGAAAGTCAGCTAAGGAGACAAAACCCAGAAAAGAGTAGCTGGCTTAAATATGATCATGTATACCTCGATACCGAAGCAAATGAGATGTACATCAGTGAAGAGAAAATTGATCTAACACATACAGAATATATCATCGCTGAACTATTCTTTCAGCATCCTAAAAGAGTGTATAGTCGTCAGGAAATACTGGAGCACATCAGCGATGAGGAGAAATATATTTTCGACAGGACGGTAGATGTGCATATCAAGAATCTGAGGCTAAAGATGAAAGACGAAGGGAAACTCATCAAAACCTACCGGGGAGTTGGGTACGGGTTCAATCGCGAGTTTTTAACTTTATGAACATACAAACAAAACTTGCTGCTGTTTATATAACACTACTCTCCATCGGAGTGGTTGTTATAAGTTCCTATGCTATTCTCAGCATTCGTTCTTTTTTACTTGAAGAGACCATCCAGAAATTTGAAAATGATGCGAACACCCTTGCGCATTCTTTAGAAATGAAGCCGAGCATAGAGGAGGTCGTGATTCAGGTTAACTTTATGTCGGAATTGACCGGGTACGAGATAGCTCTCTTTGACTCTTCCGGAACTGTGTTAGTAAGCGCATCAACAAGCCCATCAGAATTTTCAGATTCCAGGGAATTTCTGACGGATAGTCTTAAAAAAGAATTGGATGAAACCAGTGCCCAGGTAATCATCAATGAAGAGGAACTCGAAAACCTTATCTCTTTTCATCGCTTCGGTGAAAATAGCTTCGAAGCCAGGTATCTGAGAATAAGCCAAAATAAAGATGACCTGTATGCCGCGGAGGCCAGTATCAGGCATTTGATTTACGGAGCGATGATTGGCTCCATTTTAGTAGTGATTATCGTGAGCTTTTTCTTTGCAAGGTATCTGGCCAAGCCTATTAAACAGTTAAACGATGCAGCACTTGGAATAGCAGCAGGCGATTTGGACAGGGAATTACATCTCGAGCGAGAAGATGAGTTTGGAATGCTGGCCGATTCATTAAACCAAATGGCAGGGACATTAAAAGCTGACAATGAGAAGCTTAAGCTTCTCAATGAAAAACAAAATCAGTTTTTTGCGGACATCACTCATGAGGTTAGGAACCCGTTACATACCATCTCCGGCGCATTAGAAATGCTTCAAATCCCTTCCCTTGAAACACCCAAGAAAACCCAGTACCTGGAAACTGCCCAAAAGCAGGTAGAGCGAGTGGTTCGGTTATTCGAGGATATCAAGTCATTACAGAGGTATGATTATGACGAAAGCTATATCCAGAAATCTGTATTTGATTTGAATCAACTAATCCAGGAAGTCACGAAAACCTATTCTCCAATTGCTAAAGAGAAAGAGATTTCGATGTTAGCAGGTACTAAAGGAAAGGTGTCGGTACATGCTGATCGAGACAAAATTGAACAGGTGCTCGATAATCTAATCTCCAATGCGGTTAAGTATACAAATGAGGGGCAGATAGTAGTCAGTTCTGAATTTTCGGATAATGGCCTTGTTAAAATCTCAGTAAAGGATTCAGGGATTGGGATCAATCAAGAACATCTAGATCGACTTTTTGATCGGTTCTATCGAACAGACAAAGCTCGCTCAAGAGACAAAGGAGGAACAGGGTTAGGGTTGGCTGTTGTAAAAGGAATTCTTAATGCCCATCAAAAAGACATTTTTGTAGACAGTTCGCCAGGAGAAGGTTCTACGTTTTTCTTTTATCTCGAAGTATCGAGCGGATAGTCGTTTATAAATTGATGAAATAGAGCCGCTAACGTAGCTCCGGCAAGTGGTCCCAATATATAAAGAGGTATAAACTCAAAAGAAGCTCCTCGAATGGCAAGGAAGTCAATGGCCGAAAGTCCGACAGATAATGCTGGGTTTAGTACCGCTCCGGAGATTGAATCTCCAAGCATTATTAGACCTGATAAGGTTAGACCAATAGCTAAACCATAAGCTTTATTTGAAGCGAGGACTTTTTCGGTAGCAACACTTAAGTAGGTAAGAACCAAAATGAATGTTAAGAGAAGTTCCATTCCTGCCTGCTGATATAGATCAGTAGAAACTGGCGGCTCAACATAGAACACCTCATTAGAAAAAAAGAGGATAAGTCCGCCTGCAGCAAAAACCCCTAGAACCTGGCTAATGAAGTAACTGGTAAAAGTGCTGAAAGAGATTTTCTTTCTTAATAAGTAGGCAAATGAAACGGCAGGATTAAAGTGTGCACCAGAAACATGCATACAGCCATAAATAAGGGCCGCTAATATCAGGCCTATGGCTAAAGGATTGGTAGTGAGCCCCATTGACAAGGCCAGAAAGAATGTACCGACTGCTTCAACTAAGTACTTGCGCATTCCTAACCCGCTAGTTCTATATTTAAAATGTCCTCCAAAATTGGAGTGAAGCTACCCCCACTGCGCAGGAATTGCAACAAATTTTTAAGTGCTAGTCTCTGTTTTGAAGAAGAAACTTTATAACTATTTGACTTCATTAAAGCTATTATTCTGCTATTTTCAAAGTTTTAAATTTATATGATGCAACTACTCGAGAGACTTAAGCTTCGTTGGAATATTGAAAGCAACTGGCAAGTCGTTGTAATTCTTATTGTTTTCTCCTGTACCGGTATTACTGTTGTGTATGCTAAAGAATTTGTTTTCGAAGTGCTGGGAGTTACGAGTGATATGCCTTTTTGGTTCAGAGCTTTTGTCTGGCTAGTAACAATTTTACCAATTTATAATCTGCTGTTAATCTCTTACGGAACTCTGTTCGGTCAGCGAAAATTTTTCTGGTGGTTTCTGAAAAAGACAGTGAGTCGTTTTGTTCCAAAAGCCAAGAAAAAAGCTATTTCATAGCTTCGAGCTTCTCTTTCTCCTTCTTAGGCAGTTTAGCAACAATTAGATTGTACGAATCGGTAATTAACTCTTCAATAAAGCTATCATCCAGGCTGCCAACTACACTTACCGTATTCCAGTGGACTTTATTCATGTGATACCCCGGTTTAATTTCTTCAAATTCTTCTCTTAACATAACTGCGCGTTCTGGATCGCATTTAAGATTGATACCCTCAAATTCTTCAATATCCGTAAGGGCGAACATCTTTCCCATTACTTTAAAAACCAACACTTTTTCATCGAATGGAAAGCCCTCTGTCACTCCGTCAAAAGAAAGACAGAACTCTCGATACTGCTCTACGTTCATAGATTAACCTCTTCAAAGGCATCTTTAAATAAAGATGACAATGCTACAGCTTCTTCCACAATAATTGGAATCATATTCTCAGATACAATACCTACCTGTCCCTTATTCCAGGTAATCGCCATCGTTTTCAAATCCCGATTTAACACAAGTTTTACGGGTTGATAGAAGTTTAATTCAATGGAGAAGGGTAGCGTTAAATTAGAAGCTCTCATAATATTCACATGCACGTGAAGAATTGGAAATTCATCGGATTGCCTGAGCGTTTTATCATCCAAGAGCCTTACGGGTAGATCTCCGAAGCTATCTACTATTTGCTCACGAATCCAAGTTACATCTAGAGATGGGTCAGTAAGACCAATGGGTTTTTCAATATTTACGACAATACCCATTTCTTTTATACCCGTTAATGAGCTTTGCTCTCGAGCGATTTCATTTTGGGCCTGAACAAGTTGAAGTGAAAAAACGGAAAGGAGAATAATAATTGAGAAGCGTTTCATAATAATAGAGTTCGTTCACTCTAATAACGCGTAATCTGAGCTCTACTTCAATAAGAATTAGTCGATCAATCCACTTGCCACAATTAAAGGGCAGTCAATTTTTGGGTGGGGAATTATACTTACGGGGAAGTCGAAAGCAGCACCGATAATCTCTTCATTAAAAACTTCTTTAGCAGTTCCCTCAGCTACCGTTTTTCCATCTTTCAGTATGATGATATAATCAGCGTACTGCGCTGCCAGGTTTAGATCGTGAATGATAATAAAAACTCCCACATTGGAGGCACATAGTTGCTTCAATACATGCATCATCTCATGCTGATGCGCCACATCCAGGCTGGCAAGAGGTTCGTCAAGTAACAGGTAAGAAGGAGCATTAGATTCAATAGCATCCCATATCTGGGTCAAGGCACGTGCAAATTGTACCCGTTGCTGTTCTCCTCCAGAAAGTGTGGTGTAATTCCTTTCCATCAAATGGATAGCATCCACTTTTTGAAGGCACTCTTCTACGATTTCAAAGTCCCTGGAGGATAAGAAGGCACCTCCATAGGGAGACCTTCCAAGTCCCACTACATCCTGGACAGAAAACGAAAATTGCAGGGAGGATTTTTGATGGACGACAGCACGTTTCCGAGCTAATTCTTGAATAGGTGTTTTTTTAATCGGTCTATCTTCAAAAGAAATGGATCCTGATTGATAAGGAATATCCCCGGTTATAGCTTTTAAAGAAGTAGACTTTCCTGCTCCATTTTTTCCTACTACTGCCGTAAGTACACCTGGCTGGATTTTAACAGAAAACTGCTCTACCAGCTTCTTGTTGCCAGCTACCTCAACATCGATATGCTCAGCAACAATCATAAATAAGAACTCAATGTACGGTTACGCATTAAGAGCCATAAAAAGAAAGGAGCTCCAATTGCTGAGGTAACGATTCCAATAGGCAACTCTGCTGGAATTACCACCATGCGTGCAAAAAGGTCAGAAGCGAGGAGTAATAAAGCTCCCAGCAAAATAGAAGCAGGCATTAAGAAACGATGGTCAGGCCCGATAATAAGACGAAGGAGATGAGGTACAACCAGGCCAACAAAGCCAATGATTCCGCTAACCGCCACTGCCGAACCAATTCCCAGAGCAGAAAGGGTAATAACCACCTTCTTAATTCTTTCAGTTCTTACTCCAAGGTGTCGGGCTTCACTTTCTCCCAGTAATAAAATATTCATAGCTTTGGAAAGGAGTGGCAATCCAATAATTGCAATCATCATAAAAGGGACAGCTCTATACACATTATTCCATACCGAGCTTCCAAGACTACCTAATGTCCAAAAGGTTAAATCCCGGATTTGTAAATCATCGGCTGTAAAAATTAGGAAGCCTATTCCAGCAGCAGCCAAAGCATTAATGGCTATTCCCGCGAGTAGCATAGTAGCTACGCTAGTCTTTCCCGCTTTGGTGGAAATTAGATACACCAGCCAGGTAGCTCCAAGCCCACCCAAAAAAGCGGCAATAGGAAGCAAAGCTGAATAAATGAATGGGGGAAGGACTGAAACTAGTCCTCCTCCTAAAATAATTACTGCCGCCGCGGCAAATGCCGAACCACTGGAAACTCCAATAAGCGTTGGGTCGGCTAGGGGATTTCGAAAAAGGCCCTGTAAAGCTGCCCCTGAAACAGCTAAGGTAGCTCCTATTACAATGGCCATAATTATTCTTGGCACTCTTATACCCAGAATGATGGCTGAAAACTGAAGCTGTGATTCTTCGAGGTCCAGGATTCCAATTCCATCTAACAAGATAAACACTACATCCTTTACCCCAATCGATACAGGTCCTATACCAATCGATAATAGAGCTACAAAGATTAGCGCTAGAAAAAGTATAAAAACAGAAAAGACCTGCTTTTTATAAGTGCTGATCCAGTGATGTGAAATGGAAGCCACTGTTAAAGGTCAAACTCTTCAGGATGAAGAAGAGACATAAGTTCAAGTATAGCCGATCCAAAGCGTGGACCAAATCCCAGCAGCTTATTGCCATCCATTCCCACAATTTGGTCTTTCTGAGATGCAGAAATAAGATTGATACCTTGAGTATTTTTTAACGCACTAGAAACTTCATCAAGTCGTGATTGCATGACAAGAACAAAATCCGGGTTGGCTGCCAGGATGGCTTCATTCGATACGGGTTTATACCCCTGAAAAGAATCCATAGCATTTTTACCGCCCGCAAGCTGGATCATTTTTTCAGCTCCAGTATTAGTTCCTGCAACCATAAATGAGCTTCCATTTCTGACTGATAGCACAAACATAACTGTTGGTTGGGATGACAGTACTTTTCGTTGACCTTCTGCGGTAGCGTATTGTTTCTCATTATCGCTGATAAGCTCTTCAGCCAGGTCTTCAGCTCCCAGTACTTCTCCAATAATTCGGATCTTACTGATTACGCCTTCCAGTGATTCTTCTTCCTTGATGAGCAGCAAATCCGTACCTGCCGCTTTAATCTGATCTAAGGCAGCCTGAGGGCCTGCGTCATCACTTGCTAATATCAAAGTTGGGCCAAGCGAAAGAATACCCTCAGAGGTCAGGTTTCTTACATAAGGAACACGAGGCATACGAAATACCTCAGGAGGGAAAGTAGTAGATTCATCCGTTGCGATAACCTGTGACCCACCACCAAGTGCCCAAACGGTTTCTGCAATTGATCCACCAACCGTGATAATACGAGTAGTTTGAGTTTGGGCTGTGAATGATACTCCAAAAAGAAGCAGTAAACTTACAATCAGTCTTTTCACGCCAGTACTCCTTCTTCTCTAATTTCAGCGATGAGGCTTCTCCATGTTTCCAACTCAGGTTTACCCGGTTTACGAGCACCGAAGAAAGTGGCGATGTTATTTCGGTCTTCGTCAAAGATTTCCAGTGAAGTAACGATTCCGTCTTCTGTTGGTTTTTCAACTACCCAGGAATGTGCGATATGATCTTCGCGAAGATGCAGGTTGAACTCGGAGTCGAGTACATTCAGCCAGTTATCCATCTTCTTGATCTTTTCTACTTCACCTGTGTGGATTTGAATAACAGGACCACTGCTTACAAACACCATAATAGAAACCTGCTCTTCAGATGCTTTATTCAGCATCATTTCGGTAGCTGAATTATCTACTTTGAGTGTGAACCTACCTTCGGCTACTTCAAGCGCTTTTGTACGTTCCACCTTATGCTTCATGAGCAATGGGTAAAAGTCGTGAGTGTCCTTTAATTCAGACCAGTCGGATAGAAAAGCTTCTGCGTCAAATTCATGTTCTACGTTTCCATTAGCATGAGGAGGGCGACCCGCAGAGCTGGAAAATTCCAATTCAGATTCCTGGTCAGGATGAGCAAAGCTTTGAACTAAAGCATCATAATCTGAAATATGTTCCTCGTTCATAAGATAAATCTTATGGGCAGCAACGCCTTTTTTATCAAAGAACTGGATGCTGCGTAATGTGCCTCTGGGGCTTTCAACAGGTACAGCAAATACAAATCCAAAACGGTTCTGGAAAATTCGTAAATCAATGTTTGGATCGAGCACCAGTCCAACATGACCTTCAAAACTGATGTTGTGGTATTCCCCTTTTCGTTCATGAACTACCGATTTATTACGGGTGAGTGCCATCACATAGCCTAGAGTCTCTACCGCTTTAAAAATACCTTCCCAGTCTTCAGTAAGGCGGGTTGCTTTTTCATTTGTAGAAAGGAGTTCTGCTTCACTTACACCTAATTGCTCGGCAAGATTTACCGCTCTAAGTTTTGGTTGCTCTTGTTTAAGTTCTGCAGCTTTTGTTCGAAGTTCTTCTTTAGTCATGGAAGGAGAAACAGGATTATTTTAATTTAGACTGTTTCTAAATTAAGAACTTTTAGGCATAAAAAAAGCCGAGTTTTCATGCTCGGCTTTTTACTGTTATCTGAAAATAATTATTCAAAAAACCGCGATCCATCCGCTTGAATACCAAACTCAAACGTGTAGTATCGATCTTCAGGACGGGTAAAAATATTGATGAATGATTCTGAAGTTACATCCGGATTACCTTCGTAATAACTCATAATACGCACTTTAGCATACTTTCCTTCTGGAGTTAGAACTACCAGTGTTTGCCCATCATTTGGCAAAATTGCATGAGGCGGGAAATTTGGTATCTCAGCAGTATAAGTATACCAGCTGGTGTTGGTATCTGTATAGCCAGCAATAGGGGCCTCATCAACATCAGCAAAAGCAATGTTAAGGAGTTGTATTCCACCACCCTGTTGCTCATTTGCAGTAATTGTTGTTTGATTAAAGGCAATATCCCATTGAGAAGAGCTTGGATCCTCTACGATTTCATTTTCATCTAAATCATAGTATGTAGTGCTCTCTTCGTGATAAAGCTGAGTACTTCCATCATTTTGAATGGTATAGTTGAAAGTGAAATAGCGCTCAGCAGGACGAGTAAAAAAGCTCGCAAACTCTTCGGAGTTTGTATCTGGATTTCCCTGATAGTAGCTGAGTATTTGGATTTTCGCGTAGCGATTGTCAGCAGTGCGTACAACTAGCGTTTTATCATCTAAAGGTAAAATTGCATGAGGAGGAAGATTCGGTATTTCAGCTGTGTATAGGTACCAGGATGAATTACTTGCTTCGTATCCGCTTTCGGGAGCTGTTTGAGTAGATGCATAGTCTGTATCAACTAGAGCAATTCCGCCTCCATTATCGCTATTTGCTATGACGCTGGTTGAGCCAAAAGCGATATCCCATGAAGCAGAAGCTGCATCAGTAACGATAGAGCCTGTATCCAGATCATAATAGGTATAAGCTTGAGTATCAGCGGTATCTCCTACTACATCCGTATCTGGAGCTGAAGGAGAGAAAATAGTAACGGCGTTAGCTGGAAGGTCAGAAACCATAATTGCAGTTACTTCATCCGGGCCACTGCTGCTGGATGAGCTACATGCCGATAGTACAATTAGGCTAAGTAGTGAAAGAAAAGAGATTCCTCTAAGTGAATAGTTGTTCATGGATTTAGAGTTCTTAGTAAAGGTTGATGTTTATTTGTGTATAAAAAGTTCTTCCCGGATTTGAAGGGAGGTATAGCTCACTTTGATAATTGGCCAGGTTGTTTACGCCAACCATTAAGGTGAACTTTTCAAAAAAGGTTTTACCGATTGAAGTGTTAATGATGGAGTGAGATTCAGCATATTCACTATCATCTAATAACTGGTTGCTGTTAAAGTCAGCAAAGCCGTACTCACCTCGATATTGGATTCTGGCACTGGCTTCTAAATCCCAGGGCTCGTACACGTAGAATGCTTTTGCATTCCAGGTATGCTTTGAACGGTTGAACATGGGGACAAACTTGGTGACAGTTAAGCTTACAACTTCCCCATCAATTACATCATCGAAGGTCCTGGTTATTTCTCTTTGTGCATCCAGATACTGATATCCCCCAGACAGCCTTAATCCTTTAATGAAAGTAGGAGAATAGGAGAAACTGGTCTCGAAGCCCCGAGTAAAAATCTTATTCAGATTAAAGTAAGAGAAAACGGACTGCCCATTTGTTTTGAGTGCAATTCTCTCCGTTTCAATTAGATCATTAACATTATTATAGAACCCATTAATCGAGAAGCGGAGATTTTTTCTAGGATAGAGTTCTATTCCAGCATTAAACGAGTAAGACTGTTCAGCTTCAATTTCAGTAATAGAAGCAGGATCAAAGAATAGCTCATCAATCTCTCCATTATCTTGCAGATTTTGTAAGCCTTCTTCTAAGGTTGAAGATCCAAAAACGGAGTATCCTGCAATTGGGTTGGTGAAATCCAGGAACAATTGGCGGAAATCAGGAGCTTTATAACCCCCACCAAACGAAGCTTTGATAAAAAATGAATCGCTCGCTTTATATCTACCGGAGAGTTTTGGAGAAAGCTGTGATCTATACTCGCTATGAGCATCAAATCGGAAACCACCAGCTACGTAAAGCTTATCTGTAAGCTCCCACTCATGCTGACCAAATACGAAGTAGCTTTCGAAAGGAGAAACATCCGCATAGATTTCAGAAGTTAAATCCTCGCGGTTCATTCCAGTACCAAAAACCGTTGTGTGTTCATTTGACCAGAACGAAGAGGATTTTATCTCATATTTATTGAGAGTTTGATCAAAGGTAGTGAGCGAATACGAATCTCCGGTAGCGTCATAAAGCAATTCACTGCTGCTTTCGAAATTGCTAAAAAAAGCGGAGCCTTCAATCAATTGTTTGGTACCCAGGTTTAGCGAGAACTCAGGAGCAATCGAATAATCTTTTTGGAAATCATTTCCATTCGCTAAAAAGGATTCAGCCTGAGTGACTATTTCACTTTGATAGTTTTGGTCTTCTGAGAAATAACGTCCCTGAATTCCTATCTCAAACTGTTTTGTCAGTTTGTAATCAATCCCACCAGAAAGAGTAAGATTATCATAAGCAGGTATGGTTGGTGCTACACTAGAGTTGTCCAGGTCAAATCCATCGGAAGACAAGTAATCAGAGAAGAAGTTCCCTTTAATTCGATTTTGCTTAAAGCTGATATTGGTAGATCCGCTATAGGAATCATTACTTCCATACTGACCTGAAGCATCAAGCGTGAAATCCTTACTGCCTTTATCAGTTATGATATTGATAACACCTGCCAGGGCATCGCTTCCCCAAAGAGCTGAAGAAGGACCCTTTACAATTTCAATTTGCTGAATATTTCCAACAGACAGTCGATCAAGGTCAAGTGTACCGGCCGTTCTTCCAATCACAGGTTGGTTATCAATAAGGATAAGTGTGTAGTCCGGATCAAATCCCTGAATCTGGATTCCCGTACCGTGATCAGAAACAATGTTCATTCCTATTTGCTCCGAAAGTATATCGCCAAGTCGTTGACTTCCAGACTGCCTGATTTCTTCCTCTCCAATTACGGTAACTGGTACGCTTACTTCTGCTAGAGATTTCTCAGTTCTTGTAGCAGTCACTACTGCTATATCTCCTCCATAAACAGTAGACTCAAGAAGAATCTGCAGTTCCTCTGATTCCCCTTCGTTTAACTCAATTTGGCTGGTGAATTCTTTATAACCAATGCTGGAAACGCTGTACGTGTAAGTACCGGGCTTTAAACTGGAAATCGAAAACTTTCCTTCTTCATCTGATACAGTCCCCTGATTGGTAGAAATAGTGATATTGGCATTGGGGATAGGAGTACGATCATCCTCTGAAAGCACTACTCCTTGTATGGAGGAACTTTGAGCAGATAACGGGATTGTAAGAAGAAAAAAAAGGCCTCCGGTGAGGAAGCTCTTCAAAAAATTCACGATTCGAATCAGTACTTATGTAGAATTGATCCAAATAAACCGGAGAAATGTGAAGATTATGTGAAGATACTCTTCACATAGGCTATTTAACTACCTCTACGCCCCTCCAAAAGGCTATACGTCCTTCAATTCCCTTAGCAGCACTTGATGCTTCAGGATAATACCAGGCGGCATCAGGATTGGTCTTCCCATCAACCTGAATCGTGTAATAACTGGCTACTCCTTTCCAGGGACATGTAGTGTGCATTTCACTATTCGTAAAGAACTCCTTGTTTATAGATTCTGGTGGGAAGTAATGATTGTTCTCAATAATAATAGTGTCGTCACTTTCGGCCAGTACCTGGCCATTCCAAATAGCTTTCATGATTCTGATTTATTAATAAATAATTTCCATCCAAAAAGTCCCCAAGCAATAATCATTAGGAGTCCACCAATAGGGGTAATGGCTCCAAAGATTCCAATATTAGTAAGGCAGAGGGTGTATAGGCTTCCTGAGAAGATGATAATCCCGAAGATTAGTGAAAGCCCCATAGCTTTAGTATCAACCATAAAATGTTTGCCTACCAACACCATGGCAATAATACCCAGGGAATTCCAGACCTGGTAACGAACAGCTATCTCCCAGGTTTCCAATCTCTCAGGAGTCAATCGCCCTTCTAGCGCATGTGCACCAAATGCCCCAAGAGCTATAGCTAGCATCATCAAGAAACCAGCAATGGCAACTGTTTTTGATGCGGACATTACCCTTCGAATCCAATTACTTTATGTGCACCATCACAAAATGGCTTATTTCGGGAAGCCCCGCATCGGCAAAAGCTCATTTTCTTTTTGGTGTTAATATTCTGAGTATCTCCCTCAAGCGAATACGTACCTTCGATTACAAAAGGAGCATTCGGGATTACTTTTACAGATAGTTCTCCACCCATTTCTTCAGTCTCTTCTAATTTCAATCGTTCATCGTTGAATTCAGTACCAGCTTTGAATTCTGCTTTTGCGTGAGCTCCGTCACAAAAAGGCTTGTTTTGGGATTGTCCACATCGGCAAAAGGCGGCTCTTGTTTCTGAGAAGGTGTTACCATCTACCCCCTCAACCTTGAGATTACCATGCAGATATAAAGGACCGTCTTCTTCAATACGCATTGAGTTCTTAGAAGGAGGAGCTTCGGAGCTTCCGCCATCTTTGCGTTCAAATTGAAGTGCTCCTGTGGGGCACCGCATAATAACTTCAGCTACAGAATCAGCGCTCGATTTATCCGGTTGTATCCATGGACGTTGCTCAATATCAAATACTTCTGGTAAGCCATGCACACATTCTTTGGCGTGAATGCATCGTTTTTTATCCCAGGTTACTTTGATTTCCTCGTTCTCATAAGGGTAAATGCTCGATTCCATGGCTAAGCTCGATTAGTTTTTTTGGATGGTGATTTTATTCGTAGAGTTAAGCGTCATAGGAATAGACATCCCTTGTGCTGAAACAGTTCCTTCAAGCTTGCTGGTCAATTCAGTAGAGACAGGCATTCCTGAGGATTTATCCAAAGTAAAAGTGCCTCCCTGGGTACCAGAAAGATCGTTATCGACAGTCATTCCATTAAAACTTCCCTGTCCTTTAATTACCAGATCACTGTTAACTTCAATTTCGGTGTCTCCAGCCATTGCAAATTTGGAGGTTAGGTCAACAGGCATATTATTCAGAATGTAATTTCCTGTGGAAGTCCATTCATTGGTCTCTTCTTCAGGATAAATCGAAAACCTGGTTTGCCATTGAGACTTAATGTTTTGTGTCTCATAAGCACTAGCCACCTGGTCAGCTGCCATAGCCATGGCTGTTCCGGCAAGACCTTCTTTAATTGCCGTTCGTACTTCATCAAGTCCATTGATCTCTAGAATTTTTCCTTTTTTGTCCATTTTGAAGGAATAACTGGTACCAACCTGTACTTTCATAAGTAGGTCATTTGCAGTCTCTCCTTCAGAACTCATGGATTGAGCGCCCATTGGACTCGACATACTGAGCTTAGAACTCATCAATGTTACCTGGATTGTAAATATCTCGTTCATGACCTCCATTACTTCCAGCTTTTCTGAGGTGGATGCATTTTGTGTAGTACTTAAGGCCTGGCCCATCATCATTTGATCGATGGAAACATCGGTATCTGTTGTCAAAGTATAGATATCTCCCGCATTAAGATTATACCCATTTACCTGGCGGGCTTCTGCTACAGAAACACTAAAAAGAATGATGAATAGAAATAAAAAGTGTTTTTTCATGATTTATATGATTGATTTTCGAATCCAAATGGTTACAAAGTTTCGGAAGTATATACTACAAATAAATGAGTCTTCTAAATCAACAATAAACTAAGGTCAAAAATTTGGAAGGTTTGATGAGTTTTGATTGTTATCTTCCAAGTCTTAAACCAAAGAGAATCCAAATCCCATGTCAAATTCAAAGATTTTACTCGTAGGCACATTGTTCACTATTGTATTCGCAGTGGTACTTTTTATGCCAAAAAATGAAGCTACTGAGGTTAGTATAGAACCTGAAAAGCTTGAAGTAGTGATGTACAAAAATGAAGGCTGCATGTGTTGTACTAAATGGGCAGACCATATGAACAAGGAGGAATTTGCCGTAATCGAAAAGCCAGTTCCTAATCTTTATGAGATTAAAGAAGAAAATGGAATTACCACAGAGCTGGCTTCTTGTCATACTGCTTTTGTGGATGGCTATATTGTAGAAGGTCATGTACCTGTAGAAGATGTTCAACGCTTGTTGAAAGAGCGCCCCGATGCAATTGGGTTAACAGTTCCAGCTATGCCTATTGGATCTCCGGGTATGGAAGTACCAGGCCGTGAACCAGATAATTACGACGTACTTTTGATTGCTAAAGACGGGACAACTACCGTTTACGCCTCTCACTAGTAGAATAGATTTTAAAATAAAAAAGCCCTCCAGGTATAATCTTGAGGGCTTTTTTATTAGTTAGACTGGTTCCGAATCGGAACCTTGGTTTCCAGTTCTAAGCCGGAAGAAAAGGTTAGTGTTAAAGACAGACTGTCTCCTTCTACCAAATCTACTTTTGGTTGGATGATCATAATATGTAATCCACCTTGTTTAAAAGAGGTAGTGGATTCCCTGGCGAGATTCACACTGGGCTGTTCTCTCATTCCCATTAGTCCGTCTTCTGTTTCATACGTCTCATGAATTTGCACATTATCAGAAGCAGGACTTTGAGCAGAAATCAGAGTGTCATTTGAACTGGTTGCATTTACCAGGTCGAAATAAGCGGCACTCATTAGTCCTTGCGCCGTTGGTCGTGCCCATCCTTGTTCAACTGTAATAACACCTGTCTTGGTTTGAGGTTCGGGCGTCTTTTCGGTGCAGAAAATGAGAAAGAGAAGAGCAAAAGAAATCAATAAGTGTTTCATCGAAGTGCTTTGAAATCCTCCACAATTAAATTTGGAACAGCTGGCATACTTCCTCCATACTCAATGATAAGTCTCGATTTCTTATCGAGTACCATGATTTTATCCGAGTGGTTTAAGAAGTAGAGTTCACGGCCGTCTTCCGTAGTGGTTGACATTGAAACCTGAGTACGAACCCGAACACTATCCATTAGTTCTGAGATTATTTCCGGGCTTCCAGTGAGGAAGTCGAAATTTTTATCCAGCTTGAACACTTCTTTGTACTTGGATAAAACTGAGGGTGTATCTCTTTCCGGGTCGAAAGTGACTCCTAAAAATTGCACATCATCAGGATAACCTAAATCCTTCTGGATTTTGATAAGGTTCTGAGTAATCAAAGGGCATATATCCGGGCAATTGGTATATACAAATCCCATTACCACGAAACGACCCTGATAGTCATCAGGGAAAGTAACCAATACACTGTCCTGGTTTAGTAGCTGGAATGATTTATCTCCTAAATCATCAATTACATCAGGCCCAGAGTTGCATGCTGCAACCAGGATCAAAATAATTGTAGAATAGATTAGTGGTTTCATAGTGAAAAAGTCTTTCTGAGCGAAAGCGAAGAATCTGACCGGTTATTCGGTAAGATCCTTCGCAGGTATGCTCAGGATGACTGCTTTAATTTTAATCTAAGGCGTATTGCAGTCCTAAGGTAAGAATTCCTGCATTCCACATCTGTGGTCCATCTAAATTTTGGTAAACAGGGATTTCATACATAGCTCCAAACCTAAGATCATGTAAATCACCAGGCCCCTGGATGTTTAAGCCAATACCCAGGTCTAAACGGGTTCCGGCCTTAAGGTCTGGGTCAACAGTATGTACTACGGCATTTGTATTAGCCATAGTCAGGTCAGGACTTTGTCCGCTGATATCCCCCCAGGTAGATAGATTAAGGCTCAACTGTGGACTAAATACATCGGATAGTTTATATCCTACCCAGTTCACAAAACCCAGTCTGTTACCAAAAGTGTAATCCTGATCATTTTCACCGAGTCTTATCACCCCTTTTAGTTGAGAACCAAAAGAAAGCTGATCGGTTTGAGCCAGGAATGTAACAGCAGGAAGTAGGTCAAAGGTGCCTGAGCCAATTTGCATTGGATATGGTAGCGTTACGTCTTCACCTGCGCTCATTGGGTTTACATCTTTATTATCGATAGACCCTGTTGGAATACTAACACCTAACTGCACATGTGATTTTGATCTTGCACCTGCATAGATGTTGTACATCCCTGATAGCTTAATATCTCCTAAACCTGAAGATTCTGTGGTGAATTCTCCACCCATAGCAGTAATGTGATCCATTTCCATACTTTGGTATGGAATCATCATCATTAAAGTCAGGTCATTAGAAACCGCATACATGGCACCAAGCATGTGCATTTGCATAGGCATAGTAACCGGAGCTACCATATAAGCTCCACCATTTGGGCGAAGCAGACTTGAATTCGAAACTTCGTCAGTTCCATCGCCATTTCCATCCATATTCATCCACATGAATCGGTACGAAAACATAATCTCACCTTTTTTGTGAGTGTGATCTCCCATCACATTAATGGGTGCATGACCATCGGGTCTTCCTGAGCTCCACTGAGCACTTACAAGGGTGGTAAATGAAAGTACGAATACCACCAATAGAGTTAATTTTTTCATTGGGTTAACTTTGAATTAAAATTTCTTTGGATTGAGTAAATGAAGAGGTACTCCTGGCTAACCAGAATAGCTCTTCGGAAGTCATCTATAGCTATTTATGTACATGCGGATTGTATACCCACAGGTACTAGAATGACTTAGTAATAAATCTGAGACACAGTTAACCCTGGGGAGGAGGAGAGATTACATCGAGGTAGATTTGATCCGGTAAGCGATCGTCATGATGTGATTTAAGATCTTTTTCCGAAGCTACCATGCTTTTTGAGTAGACCGGGTTTATCTCCGGAAGGTAAACGAATGGTACTTTAGGAACATAAATTGCGGTACCATGATCATCCATATCATGATGATGGTGATGTTCTTCAATCTGCTTTTTTAAGAAGCAGAAGCCATCGCAATCGCTAAACTCTGGTTGTGTAAGAGATCGGCACAAATGTGTTTTGATGTACTCATGATTTACATAAAAACTTATCACAGGTACTAGAGTATGTACCATTGAAAACATATACAGGGAAAGAAGTAATATGGATCCTGCTCTCTTCACGGTTCAAAAGTACATCACCTGATAAATAAATTCTTCCTGCATCTTTATAAAAAGAGAAGGATTTACAGTTTTTAATGCGTTCGCAGTTAAAGATTTCAGGTTATTTTTCCAGCTCTTCTAAAAGCAAGGTCATTAATGATCGTGCTGCTTTCTGACCTAATTGTTGAATTTGCGCATCATCTAATTCATCATCGACTTCGAAGGTAACCGCATCACTTCCGAAAGTATGATAGATCCAGTTCTTAGAAATAGGAGAGCTGGTATCAAACTCCTCGGTTCTGAAATATAGATTCGGTTGTTCTTCCTGTATAATCGAAGCCCAGCGCTGAGTGATATTATCCGGGGTGGTTATAACTTCTTCCAGAATTGGATAGAGTATGTTTTCATTAGTTGAGTGGAAATCTATCCCATAAAATACCTGGTAATCTGGGTTATCTTTTAGCGGTAATAGAGCATCACGAACAGCTCTTGTTTCTGGCTGATTGAAATTCTTCCAATCTCGATTCAAGTCAACGCCCATAAAATTATGCCGCCAGTGTCCATTAACTACTCCGTCAGGGTTTACCATAGGCAAGGCTTTTATTGTAAACTCATCCCTAAAACGTTGCGCCAATTGAGAATCAGAAATCACTTCCTTCCAAAACCACCAGAATGTTCTATAACTGGAAACTTCAGGTGGGTGTTGTCGGCTTAGTAGTAATAAAACCGGGGTTTTAGTTGACCCCGGTTTTTGGGCCTCCGAAGTATATTCTAGAATAGGATAATTGAGATTGGAAAAACCAACGGTATCTATATCTACAAAATCCGGAAAACTCCGATGATAATTTTTCAGGTCAGAGAAAAGAATACCATCCATGAAATGAGCCGAAAGGGTTCTCGGGATTTCATTTACATGCAGCCCAAATGTTACGCTTCCATCGGTGGTGTCGAATGTTGCCTGCTCAATAATATGTGAGAATTGAACTCCTTGAATTTCTCCCGAAACCTTAGGCAGATATCGATGCCTTCCGGATTTATAAAACAGCTTGAGATTGATAGCCATGGAGGAATCGCTCCATATCGAAAAAGCAAACCATGGACTATTATTAATAGGAGCATTTTCAGGGTATATAGTTACCTGATATGTATTTTCATCAATCTGAGAAAAGTCATTAGCCCGGGCTCCTTCAAACTCATTGCTAATCCACACCTTGGGTGATCCTACTCCAATCACTCGTTTAGCCTGGGGCTTAATTGTAACTCCCGTTGTGTTGGTAACCCCTGGAGGGTCGTAAGAAAAGCCGGTAAAATTCTCCGATGACTTGCAGGAAAGAGCAATAATCGGAACAATAGTTAGTAGTAGTAATTTATTCATATTCATGTGCCCCGTCGAAATAATACAAATAGTAATGAATAGCCATAAACTTTTTCATCAATTTTAAATAATAAAACTTCGGGTTATACTTTGTCCATCAAAAAATCGGAAGTTCTATCATTTACAAGGCGATACATATCATTTTTCTGGGATTGATTATTTGGTCATTCCCTGGAGCGGAAGCCTATCTTTTAGCTCAGGAATCTGAAGAAAAACCTGACCGAGTTTGGAGAGTCAGCATAGATGGAAATAAAAGATTCGAGGACATTGTTCTAAAACGCTATATCGCTAACAAGCAACCATCTGCATGGAAGAAGCTCACTTTTTTTCGCCAAAGAGGTTTTGAGCTCTCCGAAACAGAAGTCCGGCGAGATGCTATTCGCATTCAAAGATTCTACCAAAGAAGGGGCTTTAATGATGTTGAGGTGACCTATCAAATCGAAACGCTCAACAGGAGCTGGAAAAAGCATCTCATTTTTAATGTAGTTGAGAATTTACCAATCCGGATCGATTCGGTAGAAATACAGCTATCAGCGAGTGAAAAGGACAGTGTGCTTATTTCCGAAGATGGACGTTTTGCCAGTGCGGTTAGAAGGCTTCCATACCGCAAGGGAAGAATCTATGAACCGATTAGAGAACCTGCCGTAATTGCCAGTATGGAACAACGTTTACGCGAGTTGGGGTATCCATACTCAGAGGCAAGAGTTCAGGCTTATATTGATACAACAGCAAAAGCAACAGACGTGATTGTTGCAGCTCAAACCGGGCCCAGAGCCAGAATTGACACCATTCATGTGGAAGGAGAAACTACACTCGCAGAAAAATATATTATCCGTGAGAGTGGCTTGGAGTCAGGAAGTTACTTTAGCGAAAGCAGTATGAGGGATGCTCAAAGAGAAGTGTTTAAACACCATCTCTTCCGGCTAGCCTTAGTTTCCATACCTGAGCAGCCCATGGATACGACGATTAATTTGTTACTAAGAGTAAAAGAGCTTCCATTGCGGTCACTGCAATTTAGGTTTGGCGCTGGAGATTTTGACCGCCTGGATGAGCGCTTGGCTTTTGATAATTTCTATAAGCTCTTCCGTACCCAGGCTAGTTGGACCTATAGAAATATGCGAGGCAAGGGGGAAAAATTTACGGTTTCTGGGAGATATTCCCATTACAATAGAAGGCTGAGTGCGGAGTATGTATTCCCCTATATCTATAATACAAAAAGCAGTGTGATTGTAAGCCCCTTTTATCAGTTCAGAGATGAGCGTAGTTATGACATCTTAACCGCAGGGATTGTAAACACTTTTGGATACGAATACAGTAAGAACCTAACAGGTACCTTTTCCTATGAGTATGCGATCAACGACGAGTCAAACGTTAGGAGCTCGAGTGAATTCACTACTCTTGAAGTGCAAACCGACAGTCTTCTTTCCTATAATGTTTCATCTATAACGGGAAGCTTATTCTACACGAATCATGTCAGAAGAGATCGAGAAGGTGTGGTAGTACAACCTTTCTTGGAGTTATCAGGTTTATTCGGCGAATCCACTTTTAGTTTTCAAAAGGCTTCCATAGACGTAAGAAAATATACTGAGCTAAACCCGACGCTGGTGCTTGCTGCCCGGGCAAGAGGTGGTGCGATTTATTATTCCAGGCAAGACTCTTTGCCAAGTGATGTTAGGTTTTATGCGGGAGGAACCAACTCGGTAAGGGGATGGGGAACACAGCAACTTGGACCAAAAAGGGTGATTTCTACTACTGATACCTCAGCTGCAAGTCCAGTCACCAGTCTTTCGTATGTACCAGAAGGTGGTAAGGCTATGTTTAATTTTAATGTGGAATTACGCCAGGACCTAAATACTGTATTGAAAGGCTTTGGAGTAGCGGCATTTCTAGATGGTGGTCAGGTATGGACAGGTTTAGGAAACATCGATCTTTCTTCTCTTCAATTCGGAGTTGGAGGAGGGCTCAGGTATCAATCTCCTATTGGACCGATCAGGGTAGATGTGGGATATAAGATCAATCCTAGTCGAGCGGATTTAAATCGTTTTGATGGGGGTATTGATCAAGGAAAATGGACAGACAGATGGGCCCTTCATTTTAGTATAGGACAGGCTTTTTGAGTGTTGAAAAAAAACATAGTGCCCGAAAATCTTTGAAAGTTATATCGATTGTAATCGGTGTGCTTTTCGTAGGGATTCTTATTGGTCGTTTTTTGCTTACCACCAATTTGGCTCATCAATTTGTTGAGAATAAGATTCAATCAATAGCCAAAGATCAACTACAAGCTTCTCTTATCATTGAAGGTATTGATGGTGACTTATGGAAAGAGATTGAACTTTCTGGCATTGTCGTAATGGACACTGATACTATTTTTAGCTCAGATAAGATTTATGCGAGTTATAATGTTTGGAGCTTTTTGGGAGATACCTATGAGATTAATGCGATTAAAAGCGAAGGCTCTTTTTTAAACCTGGATGAACAAGCGGATTCTTTGTTCAATGTTCAAAAACTGGTAAATGAGGAGCAAGAGGAAGAAGGAACAGAAGGTTCAGGTGTTAAATTCGAAATTCACGATATAGAACTATCCGCTTTTAATGTTCAAATAAGTTCAGCCACTTATTTACCTGATACTCTATTGTCCATCAGGGATCTAAACCTCAATGCTTCTTATAAGAGCACAGATACTTTCAGTGCTACGTTATCTTCTCTGGATTTCTATGTAGAAGAAGGCAGGCTTCCAGAACCTATTCGAGTGAAAGCCTCCGCGTCGGCCGAAGAAGAGCGAATCTCCCTGGAAAGCCTGATGCTAGAAACCAGTAAATCGGTTCTAAGTGCGAAAGCAGGAATTGATACCAAAGATTGTACCATGACAGGAAGTGCGTTAAGCAGTCCCTTGTCCTTAGCTGATGTGGGGAACATACTTGATACTGAGCTAATTGATGAAGATTTATCTATGAGTGTCGAAGTTTCCGGAGCATTAGATAACCTGGAGATAGTGTTGCGGCTTGATCATCAATACGTTCCTAATTTCGAATTGATGACGAACCTGGATACTTCCGATGAATTTGCAATCACCAACTTTGGAATAGCAGGTGATGGAATTGACATAGCTATGCTAACTAAGGATTCCATTAAGGTGAAGATGGGAGATTTTAGAGCGAGTTTTTCAGGAGAGCTACTGCCTGATCTTATTCAATCAGATGTGATATGGGGATTTAGCTTCACCCAGGTTCGTATGGAGGACTATTATTTTGATAGTCTAATTGCTAACGGAACCTACAAGAATGATGATTTGATAGCACACTTTGGGATCAATTCACATCAAAATGAGCAACTCAATATAAGCCCCAATATTTATAATGCTTCAACAGATACAGCAAGCTGGGAGGTTGGTTTTGACATTGAGGGTCTTAATGCAGGCTATTGGTTAGCTAATGATGAAATCCAAACTCAATTATATCTTACGGGTGCTATTGAGGGAAGAGGGTATAATTTGTCTGAAAACCCCATAAAGTTCAGTTTTGGAAACACTCCTATTTTTGATGTTCCAGATTACGATCATAAAATTAATCGTATAAACGGGCAGGAATTTTCAGCGTTTGGTTTACGTGGAAGCATTACAGAAACGCAGTTTTCAACTGAGGGGCAGATCGAAATTGAAGAGAGCGGAATCGATCTGAACGTAACATTATTGGACTTCTTAACCGATCAACCCACATACACTTACAGTATATCTTCGGAAGGCTTTGATGCAAGTTCATTTGAAGAACTAAGTGAACTCCCAACCCACATCAATATTGATATTAATGGAGAAGGCGAGGGATTAGATTTTGAAGAATGTTCCATTTCGGCTGAAATGCATATCACTTCAAGTATCGTAAATGGCGCTGCTTTGGAAGAAGTAATGGCTTCGCTTCATTTCTCAAAGGGCGTGTTGGATATTAGTGAAGGAAGGCTGCGTAGTGATATAGCAGATGGGTTTTTTACAGGAAGAAAAAATGTAACTGACGAAACCGACCCTGAAAACTGGTTGAATGCCGATCTACTAGTGAAAAATATTCAACCTTTAGCGCCATTAGTTGGTGCGGATAGATTGAGTGCAGAGGGGGTATTCAGAGGGAGAGTAACTCAGGATACAACAGGTGTCTTAGCCGGGACTATGAACCTCGATCTGGAAGACATCCGTTTTGATAGTGTATTTACCTCTTCCCAAATAGTTGGTGATGTAGTTGTACAAATGAAGGACTTCGAACACTTTGATTTAAATCTTGATATCCAGCAACCATTAATTAAAGGAATTACTTTTCAGGATATCAATCTTATTTCAGAAGGGATTGCAAGTGAGGATACACTGGACGCGGATTTTAGTCTTGAAATCGTCGGCAGTGATCGGGGGCGTTTAGTTCAGGAAGGGGTAATAATAGCTGATGTTTCCGAGGAGCTAATCAAAACTCGCTTCGATAAATTCGACTTTATCACGAATGACTCAGAACTTTCAATAACACGACCATTCAACGTTCAGGTTCTGGAAGAATCCATTAGTACCGATACCTTGGATCTGATTTCGACTGGAGGTGCTTTCCTGGCCTTGGCTATTCCTTATGCAGATAGCCTGGAACAATATGGATGGGTTCAGGGACAGAATTTTGACGTAGGTTTATTGCTGGAAGTAATTTTCGGAGAGCGATTCATTGATGGAGTGCTTTCAGGTGATTTCGTTGTGAACAAATCATCAGAAGAGACGACAGGAAATGGAGCCCTAAGCCTTGAACGATTAAAGTACGGCGAGTTAGAAGCGGATTTGCTAACCCTTCAATTCGAAATCCTGAGAGAACGACTTGAGGCTACTGGAGTTATAAATTGGGATGGAGAAGACCGCGTGGTTGGAAACCTGGATGTCCCTTTTGTACTTGGCAGGCCAGAAGAAATGGACGACGATTTTTTTGCCCAACCCGTGGAAGGTTCATTGAGTGTTAAACCTTCGGAGCTAGCTCGGTTTAAGACTTTTCTCACCGAATTTGGTATTACTGATACCGACGGGATATTAAGTTTCGACGGAACAATGAGTGGTACAGCAGGTGATCCTGATTTCCAGGGAGAATTTGAATTAGATGATCCTACCCTATCTGGTATTACTGTTGATTCAGCCATAGCAAGTTTTAATTATGATATCCAGCAAGGAGGACTACGATTAGAGGCATCAGTAATGACTGGAAATCAACGCGCAGCGGACATCGACGTAGTTTACCCGTTAGAATATGACTTCAGGAGTTTTGAAGTAGTACTTCCTGATGAAGAGGATGACATCCTGATTTATGCAAAAACAGATGCGTTCAATCTAGCAGTACTTAATGACTTTCTTGATGAGGAATACATGAGAGGGTTGACTGGAAGTTTAGATGCTGAAATCATCTTACAAGGCAATAAAGACAATTTGGTTCCCACGGGGTATCTAAGACTTACAGATTCGGAAGTAACGGTTCCAAATGCAGGTATTACATTAACTGATATCCGCTCCAATTTGGAGTTCACACAGGAAGGATTGGCCGTTAATGAATTTCATATGAAAAGCGGGAGTGGAAGCCTCAATGCTGAAGGAGCCATTTTACTGGAAGGTATTTACCCGGAGACCCTAGATTTAAACATATGGGCCAATCAGTTTAGACTAGCGAATACCAACGACTACAACATGGTCATCGATTTAAGAAGTGGACTTAAAGGGAAGGCAGTGACTCCCGAGGCTAGTGGAGAGATAACCGTAAGAAGCGGGTTTTATAGATTACAAGACTTTGGTGAGAACTCAGTAGAGGAGGTCTTGCTAGAAGGAGAAGAGGCTTCGTCCTTTAGTCCCTATGATTCTTTAAGCATAGATATGGAAATTGAAATACAAAGGGACTTCTATGTTCGGAATGCAAACTATCCTGATATGGAGATCGAATTAACAGGCAATCTGGATGTTCAAAAGCCTACTAATGAAGAGCTTTCTTTGTTTGGTTCTCTCGAAGGAAGGGAAGGGTATATGAGACCCCTGGGCAAAATATTTACCATGGAAGAATCGAGCTTCATATTCAGTGGTCCTGTTGATGATCCTGAATTATTCGTAAGGGGGAAGTACATCCCCCCAACTCGTCAAAAAGGAGAGTCTATCGAGTTATTCTACATTATCGAGGGAACTCAAAAAGAACCTCAATTCCGTTTTGAGAGCAATCCCGAAATGGAAGAGCAGGAAGTTATCTGCTATACATTATTCGCTAATCCTTGTGTAGAATCATGGCAGCAAATACTGGCTGTTAACAGTAACACATCAACAAGAAATATCTTAACGGATGTGCTACTAGATGAAGTGGAAGCCCTGGCCACCAGAGAGCTAGGGGTAGATGTAGTTCAAATTGATAACACAAGTACAACCGGAAGCACATCTATAAAAACGGGATGGTACCTGAATGAACGTACCTTTTTTGCTATTATAAATGAGATTTCGGGGTCAACACCTAGAACACTTTTCCAGCTGGAATATATTCTTTCCAGATACGTGGACCTGATAGTTACCCAAAGTGCGGATACCCGAAACGGAATAGATCTCAGGTATCAGTTCGACTACTAATTAAACCCGCATTGCTCACCTCGGCAACACTCATCGGTGTTAACTCCACAAGCTGTACACTGTCCATGCCCGTGAACCCATACAAGTTCGGCATACTGCCCGCAATAGATACACCTTCTGGGCAGCTGAGCCTGATCTTTCCCCGCTTCCGATGTAGTACTAGCTTGAGGTGAGTTCGTCATAAGCGGTATTGATGCAGAAGGCCAGGTTTAATCGAGCTCCTAATGGTTCAAAGTCATCGAATCCAGGAAGAACTTCGACACTGGTGGCAATCTCTTCTTTAGATTTGCCCTCATCAATTCCTTTTTGAGTGAACATCAAAAGCTCTTCTAGAAAATCACTTTTTCGCAAAATATCTCCTTTTGAAGCCTGAATACCATATTTGGCAGTTGCGTGTCCACAAATATAAATAGCATCTGCTGGTAATTCGTTAGCGGTAGTTCGTAATACTTCTACCCAATTCTTTATTAATGCACCTGCACCCGGATCGATATATGGATAGGCTCGATTGAACACTAAATCTCCCATATGGGCAACATTGGCATTCTCGAAATAAACAACAGAATCACCTCCGGTATGGGCACGACCATAATAAGTAGCGTGTACAGTTTCATCGCCTACTTCCTGGCTCCATTTATCTGAATAAGTTAAATCAGCAACTACCTGGGCATCGACAGCTTCCTGTCCCCTCTGTTCTGCCGCAGCTATTTGATAACCAGGTACATTTTCGTGAGCCACAATATGTGTAGTGAAATCCTTGAACGCGGAATTACCAGCAGTATGATCGCCATGATGATGGGTATTGATTAAATAATCCATTTTTCTGCTGGTTCGCTCTTTTAACCCAGTAATACAATTAGCTGCAGAATCAGGGAATTGGGAATCAACAGCTACTAGCGCGTCATCATTTAAAAGCCAGCCAATAGTACCTCCGCGCTCGGTATAAATCCCCACGTTTCTTCGAATGAGAGAGAAATTATTCCTAAAAATAGTGCTCGATAAAATATTTAATGGTAAAAAAGCACCAGCCCCGACTAAGGCAGAGTTGAAGAGAAAATCACGTCGTTTCATAAATAATATTAGTTAATAGGTATCTGAAACAACCAAACAACTAAAAGAAAAGCAAGAACGTTTTGTTTGTGCGACAGCAATCATAAAAATGTCACAATTCGGTTCCTATTATAGCTTATTGGTAGTAGTCTCAAGACTGATTATATTAAGCCGTTCAGGTAGATAATAGTGTAATAAAACTATTCATTGCACCTCTTAATGATTCATTATTGCCAGATTAACTTGGTCATTAATCTGGCAGCTTAGAATCCGAGGAGTGAAATAAGTCTGTTTATGAAGAACGTATCCATCTACCTTTATCTGCTCCCTGCAATTTTGCTGTTATTTAATTCTGACTATGCATTTGGTCAGGAGGATATGACAGCCATTTATAATTTCGAGGAGAATGTCCTCGATGAAAATGGAAATTTCACTCCGTTCGCAACCGATAGCATTCTTTTTGTTGATGCCGACTCTGGCAAAGCCCTATTTCTAACGGGTGAAAACTATTTGAAACTGCCTATTGAGTTGAGCGAGGCTATTCAGTTAGATAAATCATTTCAAATAGAAATGGATTTCATGCTTACTGGTACTACTGATGTGGGTAGTGAGCGAAATCTTGTGGGTAATAAAGACAGGTCTTATGATACTCCGGGATTCCACGTTCGTCTCACGGATGTAAACGACCCTTTCAGGCCAGGAGAGTTTGAAGCGGTTTTTAATATCGGTTCAGGATTAATTGAGATTTCAGAGACCGTGCACGACTTAAAAATGAATGTCTGGCACAGTTTGTATTTAACCTTCGATTTTGAAGCCGGGGAATTCACTTTTCGAGTTAATGGACAATCATTTAACCAATCGATATACACAAGTATAGATGGGGCAAGTTTTGACCCTACTCGTTTCCTGGAATCTATCAATACAGAAGAAATATTTATTGGGGCGTTTGCTTTAGCAGGACGTGATACCGAGCCAAGTTTTCAGTGTTTTTCAGGGGATTATTGCCAGCAAACGAGTGACATGCAAATCGATAATGTGCGCATATACTCTCCTAAGCTAGGTGGCAATTCGAGCATCGTAAATTTAGCACTGGATTATTTTTCGGATGAACTGGAGGGGATAACTTCCTTCAATGATATAGAAACCGAGGAGAATTTAATCAACGATCTACGGAGTAACCTCTATGGTAGTGATCTGGAGTTAACCATTAATTCGATCAACCGGTTCGTTGAAGCTTTTGATACCCATCATGACCCAGTGTTTGAAGGGTATTTTGATTATGTAGTAGAGAAATCATTAGAAGAGGATTTTGATTTCGTCACTCTTACTTATTTAGAACTGGGAGTCTGGATGATGAGGGAGGCCTATACAACCGAAAATATGAACCTACTCGAAGGTTTTGTTTTTGATATTCATGAATGGTTTCCAGGACCGATAAAGGAACCAGCAGAAAGAGTTTCCTCTGAGACAGTTTCGATAAATGCTACCTACTTAAAAGACCCGGCGTACTCTATGATGGCAATGGAGGTAAACGAAAATGATGAGTTATCTTCCTTTATATATCGGCCGACTGGCTTTTATGCTGCACCAGGTGAGTTGATCACCATTACCGTCGATACCTCTCTTGTGAATACGGGTCTCCATGTTCGACTTGGTGTTCATGGGATGGATTTTTCATCCTGGCCGACAATAAACCGAGCACCCTTAATTAGTGTAGACTACAGGATTGAGCAAACCTCTTTCCAGGTTGCTAATCCTTTTGGAGGTGGAATATATATACTGGTTCCTCAATACACGGAGTTAGAATGGATAGATATTGAAATTGGTGGGGCTGTGCGATCTCCTTATTTCTCCTTGCGTACAGGAAGGGAAACAAGCCCCGAAGAATGGGAAGAAATGAGAGAGTATCCTGCTCCCTTTGCGGATTTTGAATCTGATAAGTATATGTTCAGTGTTTGGACTGATGACATACGAACGTTAGACCAACCCGATACGGTAATGAAAGTATGGGATAGGGTGATGGACCTATATGCGACTATCTTTGGTCGTCCTTTAGAAAGAGTAAGAGCGGAGGCCTTTCTTTTTGATACTAAGAATGCAGCGAGAGGTTCTTATCCTGCCGGATATCCTCAAACTCCCGGGATATATAGTAGAGACGAATCTGAAGGCATTTTAAAGGGAGCTTTTTCACCATTCAGTTTATTTAATGAAGAGTCGTGGTATCACCATGACTGGTCTGCATTATATCATGAAATGGGACATACCCACCTTGTCCCAACTATGGAAATGGAGATTGAAACCATTGTTAATGTGCCTGCTATTCCTGTGCTTAATGAGATTTTGGGATTAGATATTGATGAAGCAATGAAGTGGGCGTCTTATCAACCATTTACCAGGGAGGATGCGGCTATTGACTGGATGTTAACCGAAAACTTCAGAACAGGAGCAGAAATTGGCTGGGATTTGGTAAATGATGTTCTGCCTGATCAGTTATCCTATCAGGCCAGAGGCTATGCGAAATATGTAGATATAGCCGCTCTTTTTGGAGGTTGGGAAGCACTGGGTGCTATTTATAAAACCTTTTATGATGAACAAGTAGAAAGCGGCATTCCTTATGATATAACTCAACCACCGAATATTGCCCGAGATCATTTTATCAGAAATGCCTCTGAGGCGTTGGGCGTAAATATGGCTCCATTATTTCATTTCTGGGGGATTCATCCTTCCGAAGAATTAATTGAAGAGCTTTCAGATTATCCTCACTCTGAAGGCATTGAGGAACGAATAAGTCGCTATCTCAATGCTGCTCCAAAGAATAACGCGGAGCTCGTATCCTTTTATGAGGAAAAAACTGAGACAGATATAAATATTCTTAAAGCAGAAAACTATCTCCCGCTATTAGAGGATTATGATGAAAGCTACTACCAACAAATCGAAGATGTTATCCTTGATATACTAGATATGTATGGGTTAGAACTTGTCGAGATTATTGATGTAAGTAATGAGCAAGAAGAAACAACGGGAGTTCCTAACGAGTTTAGTTTGGAACAGAATTACCCTAATCCATTTAACCCAACCACGGTCATTAACTATTCGATTCCAGAAAATTCTAAAGTCAACATTACGGTCTACAATCTTCTGGGAAGGGAAGTAGCGAAGCTTGTTAATAAGGAGCAATTAGCAGGAAGCTATTCGGTGACATTTAACGCTCAAGGGTTGAGTAGCGGAGTTTATATATATAGGATTCAGGCTGGAGAGTTTGAAAAAACGAGGAAGGCAGTGTTGATTAAGTAGCCCTACCTTTCATGTTCATCTCTGATAAGTAGCAGGATGGCCGAATGTGGAACTATCAGGTACTTCTCATTTTCAAACTCTATCTCAAATGATCTACTTTTTAGGAAAATAGCCAGATCACCTTCCGAAGCCTGCATCCCGATATAACGAGTGTCCTCCGTAGCTTTCCAGGCCTCTTCCACATCATGATTCGGAATGGGATAGCCAGGACCGGTTTTTAAAATATATCCGCTTTGAATTTCCTCTTTCTCCTTTACCGAAGCAGGTAATACCAAGCCGCTTCGTGTATGTGTTTCCATATCCCGGGGTTTGATGAGTACCCGATCACCAACTACAACAAATTTGTCGATAGAATTAAGATATTCCTGAATCATTCCGAATATTTTTCGTCAAAGATACACATTGTGAATCTTTTGTGTTCCAATGTATGTTAACCAAAGCAACGATCTAAGGTTTTGATTATGGATTTAAATAATAAACTATGCGTAGTAACCGGAGCTAATTCGGGAATTGGCTTTGAAACCACAAAAGAACTGGTTAAAAGAGGAGCATTTGTAGTGATGGTCTGCCGAAATGAAGACAAGGCAGAGGCAGCGAAAAGAAGAATTCAGGAAGAGGTACATGGTGGAGGAATAGAGGTCGTGCTTTGTGATTTCTCCATTCAATCGGAGATTCGAAGGGCTGCTGAAAAGATCAAATCGACTTATCAAACTATTGACATGCTCATAAATAATCATGGGCTTGTAGCAGCGAAGTACGAGGAAACAGTAGATGGTTTGGAATACACCTTTGCGGTAAATCACATTGGATACTTTCTGTTTACTAATCTTCTGCTAGACCATCTTAAAGCTTCAGAAAAAGCACGAATCATTAATGTTGCCTCAGATGCACATAAAGGTGGGCGTTTTGACCCAGACAACATTCAACTTAAAAATGGATACAGTAATTGGACAGCATATGGGAATTCGAAACTGTATAACATTTTATTTACTGTGGAGCTCGCAGACAGACTTAAGGAAACAAATGTGACGGTTAACTGTCTACACCCTGGTGTAATTCGCTCCAATTTTGGTAATAATGGCTCTGGCGCGTTTAAACTTTTCTGGAAGATTGGAGGCCCTTTTATGAAGTCGAACCGACAGGGAGCAGAGACAACTATTTACCTCGCAACATCAGATGAAGTAGAAGAAGTGAACGGTGCCTATTTCAAGAACAGCAAGGTTACAACCCCTTCAAAAATAGCTCGAAATAAAGAGTACGCAGAACAGCTTTGGGAGTATAGCGAATCGGTAATCGATTGATCGATCTATTCCTCAAAATGCCTGGTTAGCACCTCGCTCATATAGTCGAAGAAGGGACGGACAGTCAGGTAAGTTTTAACAACTTCATACACAAAGTCATCAGAAAATACTTCTTCGTCGGTGAATTGATGCTCGAAGTACAACGACTTATGCCTTATTAAGTCGATGTTAGGATGATCTTTATCATACCCTCTTGGAGCCGTGGCTACAGTATCTCCTCTAAGCTCTCCAAATGTTTTTTTGAAGGTTGGCTCTGCCATAATAGACCGGAGTGGTTCGGCGTCATGGGCCAGTTCTTCCCTAATGAGTTTTAAATCATCTTTGTTAGGTTGCCAGAATCCACACCCAACAAACGTACTGCCAGGAGCGAAATGGATGTAATACCCTCCTCGTAACCATTTGGTAGCGCGTTTTAAAAAACCAGCAAGATGAGTTTTATAAGGTGACTTATCCTTTGAAAATCGAACATCTCTGTAAATGCGGAACATCGATTTTTTACCGGACTCATTCTCAATGTTATCTATCTTTTTCACCTCATCGATAAGCCCTTCAAGGAAGTTGGCAATATTGGCATGGGCATGCTGATATACCGGTTTGTTTTCAGTAAACCATTCACGGTTATTATTTTTGTTCAAGTCGGATAAAAATTGATAAGTACCTGGCTGTATGCGTTCCATGCTTTTTTCTCTAAGATGTAAAATGTGCGTGAAAGCCTAAAATCATAGGTATGGGTAGGCTTGTTTTGGGATTACCGGGTCTTTCTCCCTTCAATTAATAGTTCGATGATTTTAGTAACCCGGCGCTGTCGGGTGTCTTCTTTTTTTGCTTCATAAATCCAGGCCACATACTCCCTTTTGTGACTAAAAGCGAGTGACTCAAAAAAGGAATTTGCCTTCGGATTATCCTTAAGTGCTTCTGCAAGATCTTCAGGAGGATTAACCGTTTTTGTTTTTCGGTCGACTCCCGGGGGATCCTGCCCAAACCTGGACGGAGTTTTTCGATCAGCTTTGTTAACCAGTCTCATGCTTGACCAATCCTCATTCAGAGAGATGAGTCTTACCGGCTCAAGCCCAAACGCTTTTACTGCTCCCCAGGTATTGTCACGAGTTAAGTCTGTATCAATACTGCCGGATTTCTTAGGATAAGAAAGCCATAGCTGGCCTTCCTTCTTTTGCTTATCGGTAGCCTTTGGAATCCATTCCTGAAGCTCAGATTCGTTTTTAGTGAAGAGAATTACCGAGTCAAAATGTTCATCTTTCAAAGACGAAAACTCAATGCGGATTCCTTCAAAAAGCGGATGAACGTTCGGGTTAGAGTTCATCAAGAGGACCGAAAAATCGTCTTTAAGCTGCAATTTTTTGAACAGGGGATTGGACATAAAAGGAAGGTACTCTCTTCTACTTAAAAACCGAATTTTTTTACCAGATCCTCCCCTCCTAGGAGGGGGGGTGAGGGGTGGGTTAATTATTTACCAGGGCTAATCTTAGTGTATGAATCTCATCCAAGAAAAAAATTCTCTGCTTTTAAAATTGTGTCTTTCTTCATTACTTGCTCGCCCTAATAAATAAACCAAAACCCGAATTAGACTGGAATGAATAATCGTAAGTTGAGAATGGGGATGATAGGCGGCGGTGTTGGAGCCTTTATTGGAGCAGTTCACCGCCTTGCCGCAAATCTAGATGGACAAATTGAGCTAGTATGTGGAGCCTTCAGCAGTAGTCCTGAGAAATCAAAAAAGACCGGAGAGGAATTGTTTCTTGATCCATCAAGAGTATATGGTTCTTACAAAGAGATGATTGAACAAGAAGCAGCCCTGCCGGAAGATGTACGGATGGATATCGTTTCAATTGTAACGCCTAACCATGTACATGCTGATCCTGCTATTATGGCCCTGGACCATGGCTTCCCGGTGATTATTGATAAACCTCTTTGCTTCAATATGGAAGAGGCCTTCGCCATTCGTGATAAGGTGAAGGAAACTGGATTACCTTTCGCATTAACTCACACGTATACAGGTTACCCGATGGTGAAGGAAGCTCGCCAGTTGGTGAAGTCAGGGAAGTTTGGTGCGGTAAGAAAAATTTCTGTGGAATATCCACAAGGCTGGCTGTCTGAAAAACTGGAAGATTCCGACCAAAAGCAGGCTGCGTGGAGAACGGACCCATCTCGTTCCGGGAAAAGTGGAGCCTATGGTGATATTGGAACTCACGCAGCTAACATGGCGGAGTACGTGTCCGGTTTAAATATTACAAAGGTACTGTCCCAACTCTCAAAAGTAGTTCCTGGAAGGTTGTTGGATGATGATGCGAATGCGCTGTTGGAGTTTGAAGGTGGTGTGCCAGGAGTATTATCCGTTTCTCAAATTTCTGCTGGTGAAGAAAATGCAATTAAAGTTCGGGTATATGGTGAGAAAGGTGGAGTAACCTGGACACAACGAGACCCAAATACATTATTGATTGGTTGGACGGATAAAGCTGCCGAAGTGTATCGTGCAGGAACGGGCTATGTAACGGAAGCAGCTCAGGCTAATTCAAGAACACCGGCGGGTCACCCGGAAGGATACTTAGAGGCTTTTGCGAATATCTACAGAAATTTTGCGATGCATGTGAGAGCTCATTATTCAGGTGAAGACCATGACCTGGAAGTGTATGACTATCCCCAGATTGATGATGGAGTTCATGGGATGAGTATGGTTGATGCAGTAGTAGAGTCCACTGAAAAAGGCAATGTCTGGATCAATGTTGAACACTAATGAATTAAAAATTCAATAGACGAAGTAGAATCAAAGGAAGAAAATAAATTTTAGGAGATAATTGAGATGAAAACTATTAAAGGACCTGCCATTTTCCTGGCCCAATTTATGGATGACGTTGAGCCCTTCAACAACCTGAAGAGTATATGCGAATGGGCCGCAGGATTAGGGTACAAAGCTGTTCAAATTCCAAGTTGGGATGGACGGGTGATAGATTTGAAGAAAGCAGGTACAAGCAAAGATTATTGCGATGAGATCAAAGGGATTGTAAATGAAGCCGGGCTGGAGATATCCGAATTGTCTACTCATTTACAAGGGCAGTTAGTAGCCGTACATCCCGCTTTTGATACTATGTTTGATGCTTTTGCTCCGGATAATCTGCAGGGAAAGCCTAAAGAGCGAACCGAATGGGCCAAGCAGCAGGTGAAATATGCTGCAACAGCAAGTAAGCATCTTGGAATCAATGTAATGGCGAGCTTTTCCGGTGCACTGGCCTGGCCTTTTATGTATCCATGGCCACAACGTCCGGCAGGTCTGGTTGAAAATGCATTTGAGGAGCTAGCTAAGCGATGGATGCCTATCCTGGATCATTGTAAAGACGAAGGCGTAGAGGTGTGCTATGAAATTCATCCCGGAGAAGATTTACATGATGGCGTAACCTTTGAGCGATTCCTGGAAGCTACCGGAAATCATAGTTCGGTTAAGATGCTGTATGATCCGAGTCATTATGTACTTCAACAATTAGATTATCTGCAGCACATCGATTTTTATCATGAGTACATTCGCATGTTCCACGTTAAGGATGCTGAGTTCAATCCAACTGGAAAGTCTGGTGTGTATGGTGGGTACCAGGGATGGGCGGACCGTCCTGGTCGATTCCGTTCTCTTGGAGATGGACAAATTGATTTCGCAGCTATTTTCTCAAAGCTGAGCCAGTATGGATATGATGGCTGGGCGGTAATGGAATGGGAGTGCTGCATTAAATCTCCTGAACAGGGAGCGGAAGAAGGAGCTCCATTTATCCAGGCACATATTATCGAAGTGACTGAAAAGGCATTTGATGATTTTGCCGGTGGTGATGTGGATGAAGCTAAAAACAGAAAGATTCTGGGAATCGATTAATGCTGAAATCACTTCTAGCCATTGTTCTATTCTTTAGTCTGGTATTTATTGAGCCGACACAAGCTCAATCGGTACGAAAAAGCCAAAAAGGAACTGTATCGCAGCAGGTTGCTCAAACTACGATCAGTATTGAATACCATCGTCCGGTAGCTCGAGGAAGAGTGTTATTTGGTGATGGAGGGATTGTGAAGCAGGATGCTGTCTGGATGCCCGGTGCAAATGAGGCCACTACCATTGAACTTTCTGAAGATGTTACGATCAATGGGAGTGAGTTGAAGAAAGGAAAGTACAGTGTCTGGACCATTCCGGGAGAAACCGAATGGACGTTTATTTTTAGCAACCAGTGGGATGCCTGGCATAGTCGATACCCGGAAGGAGAAGACGAATTAAGAATTACCGCTATTCCCGAAGAAGGAGCCCATATGGAAGTGCTAGCCTTTTACTTTCCAGAAGTGACTGAAGATTCTACAGTATTGAGATTTCATTGGGGAACAACAATTGTTCCCCTTCGAATTAACCTCTAATAATTAGTCCAATTTTCTCACTGGTCTTCGGTTGTCGTCCGAAACGGTATCAATGAGTTTGTTATAAGGATCAATACCTGCGGTAGTGGGCTCTTCATCCACCGTAATTGTTATTGTAGTTTCGATAGAATCGAACTTATGCTTTTTCAGGTAAAGCACTTTTTCCTTTCCATCTTCATCTGTTGTAAAAACGCCTACATCAATCCAGTCTTGGAGAGGAAGAGAAAGCACGGGTCGTGATCTTCCTTCTACTTCCAGGCTCAGGCTGTCCCCTTCCGCATTTGTATAAATACGCTTGCCACGTTCGCTGTTGGCATATTTCACTGTTTGTACCGTCAGCTCTACTTCGTATTTCCCATCTTCAGTTTCTGTGAAGTTCGTTTCTTTTACCTGGTTATCATACAAAGTGATGGTTCTGAACATATCATGAATCAGGTACTTTAACGAATCCGGGGTGACTTCTTCCAGGAAGCTAGTAAACTCGGTAGCTGTGGTATAAGGAGCGTCCTGGAAAGCGACGGCATCTATATACTGGCTAAGAGCGTCATTCATCACAGATTCTCCGATGTAATCGCTTAACGCATACAGCACTAGAGATCCTTTGTTGTAATGGATGTACTGCTGATTCTCATTGTAAATGAGTGGTCGCTCTCTGGTTCCTTCCAGGGCACGGCCGGTGAGGTAGCTATCCAAAGCATCTTTTAGGAAAGTGCGCATCTGTCCTTCTCCGTATTCCTTTTCCAGCACTTTTAAGGAGCTGTATTCAGAAAGACTTTCTGACATCACGGTAGCCCCCTGAACATTGGCACCAATTACTTGGTGCGCCCACCATTGGTGAGCTACTTCATGGGCAGTGATACTGAATGGGTAATCTACTCCATCTTCGTTTTCGTCGTCCACCTTAGCGATGAAGCCGATGGCTTCTGAATAGGGAATGGTGTTGGCAAAGGACTGAGCAAAACCTCCGCTGGTTCGAGGGAATTCCAGAATTCGAACCTGCTTATGCTGGTATGGGCTGAATTCCTCTGTGAAATAATCTAATCCTCGTTTCACTCCTTTGATCATCCGGTCAATATTATAATCATGATCTTTATGGTAGTAGATTTCAATAGGCAATCCATTCCAGGAATCACGTGCGACTTCAAATCGGGCCGACATAAAGGAATAGAAATTGAGCATCTTGCTATCCATTTTGTAATGGAAATAGCGGCGACCATTTTCTTCCCATTCTCTTTGTAAATACCCGGGAGCTATCGCTATCTGATCAGGAGAAGTGCTAATTGTGGTTTCAAAATCGATCCAGTCTGCATCATAAGAGATGTAGTTATTCTGAAGAGAAGCACTATCAGTTTGCGGAGCCATACGTTCTTTGGGTGGAAGTCCGAATTTTTCCCTGGAATCTTCACCGATCAACTCACCTTGAGGGTTATATCCAATTCTCGGGAAGAGCCCATTGTTGATGAAGGTTCCGTTGTACAAGATTGGAGAGTTATTTCGAAGGATGGTATTTGGAGCATTCCATACCTCAAAGTTGAACACTACAGAATCTCCCGGCTGTAAAGGTTCCGCCAATTGGAAGATGTCGTAATTCATGGAATCATCTTCCATAACTAATTCATAGTCTGCCTCGAAATCAAAGGTAGCTTCATCACCGCTGTGATCTATATGGATAGAGTCGATAGCAAAAGGCGTTTTATTCTTTAGGATATAGGTTCCTGTTGCTTTGAAATCTCTCGTTTTCGGATAGATATCCAGGTCTATATTCGCACTCACAATTCTAGGTTGTGGAACGTGTTCATACTTTCCATAATTTATCTCCCATTGAGCTCTTCTGGCTTCCCATTCTTTAGAAGAGAAGTATTCGTTCTCAATATTGTTTACATAATAGATGTACCCACCTATGAACATGAAGGCTCCAAATGAAAACACAAGAAGAGAAGACAATACCGGAGAGAATTCTTTTTTGGCCTTTGCCCAGCGTCCCTTAAATCGATCGGCTAATCCTCTATTGAGGAAAAGAATGGACAAGATATACATGCTGATTCCAAGCAGTAACCAGTAGATTTTATACACGAAATAAATCCCTAACGAGCTGCCGTAACCATTCATATCAGAATAGTTGGCATTAGGGCCGCTATTGTATTTAAAAATGTCCTGTTCAATGCCGATGCCATCAATAAAGGTGAGGCCAATAGACAACAGCAACAGGAGGAAAAAACCGATGTAGTAATTTTTAAACCAGGTGTGAACAAAAATAGCAAGCAAACCCCAAATGACAACATGGATAAGTTCTATTCCATATAGATTAAAAAGGTATTGTCCGATCTCAAATTTATAGTACCCGTTAAACATCTGTACTCCAATGCCAACAAGCATTATGGTTCCAAGGAGTAGCGCCTGCATTTTTACCAGGGCAAAAAACTTGGATAGTAATAGAGACCAATTGGGAATTGGAGTAGAATGAACCAGTTGATCTACTTTGTACGTCCTGCTTCTATGAAGTAAGATTCCAGCATATAAAAAGGTGAGCAGGTTGATGAACAGACCAAAAAAGGTGCCGGGAAGTTCGAGCATTTGCCAGGTAACCGGAAGAGTATCCGTGCCATAGATTTCACCACCAATGGTAATGGTAACCAGCGAAATCAAAATCCCGATAATGGTGATGATGATAAAAGGCCAGCCTTTTATGATATACTTTAAGTCGGTATTAGAAGTGCTCCACGCCAGTTTGAGATGCTGCGCAAAGGAATGATCGTAAGAAACTTTTGGAAGTTGAACTGCAAGTATGCTGCCGAAGTTTTTCTTGGTAACAGCTTCTCCTGGTTTTTTGAAAAAATTGAAAGTGAATGCTTGCTGACTAAAGCTGAAGCTATAATAGACCAGCCCAAAGGTAAGTACACCAATTCCAGACCAAAGCAATCGGTTGTACATAATAATACTTTCCCAGGGAAGTGGGTTTTCATTTTGCTCGTAAATCGTCCAGTATTCTGTGTAGTAGTTAAGTGCCTGGAACCCGAAAGGATCTAGCATAGCAGAAAGCACTTTGTTGTCCAGGTCTAAGGTTAGAATATTTGCAAAGCTCTGAGCTATGATTAACCCAAGAATAACCAGGAAGCCTACACTTACACTTCTCATAAAAGTTACTACAGCAAAAACGATGGCTCCGTAAAAGAGGATGTTCGGGATAATGAACATGATGAAAGACTGCAGATAACTCATCAATCGGAACGGCCCGAGGAGATCGGGGTTGGTACCTGGCATAACCGAGCCAAGCATAATACCAATAGCTGTTACCACAACAATGATAAGCGCGATGACCATACCGCTTAAAAACTTCGCGAATAGATATTCCCATTTCCTAAATGGGTAAGAGAAGGTGATGGAATACATCTCATGCTGGAAGTCCTTATAGATAGTCCCGCCAATTATTGAGGGTAGCAGGAAATAAATGAATAAGGTCATTTCGTTGAGGATGCCATTTATCGCAATAGGAGAATTGACGATAGTCACCGAGTTAATACTTGCTGTAATACCCTCAAAAATTCCCGCTGCGGCTGCCATTATAAATACAGAAAGCAGGAACATCACTCCTGAGTAAATATAGAAGAGCGGCTTTTTGAACCAGGCCTTTATTTCAAACCAAAAAATATTGAAGAACATGATTAGGCTCCTGCTTCAACAGTTTGTTGATCCTGATGAAGAGTCACAAAGTAGACATCTTCCAACTCAGGGGTTTTTGCCGAGAAGCTTTCGTCAGGCTTGGTTAAGCTGTGTACACGAATATTGAGACTGTTATCCTGGTTAAAGTTGGAGGAAATTACATTAAAGGAGGCTTCGTGAGCTTCTAGTTCATCACGCTGGATATTCTTTGTCCAGATTTGACCTTCCAGTTGTTTGGTAGATTCTTCAGGTGTTTGATGAGCCAGAATTTTACCTCCATTCATAATGGCCATATCGGTGCAGAGCTCTTTAACGTCATCTACAATGTGTGTAGAGAAAATCACGATGTTGTTGGTTCCAATCTCACGAAGGACGTTCAAGAAACGATTCCGCTCCGCAGGATCAAGACCAGCCGTAGGCTCATCCACAATGATAAGTTTCGGATTATTCAATAAGAGCTGAGCAATACCAAAACGCTGTTTCATCCCACCTGAATAACCCGCTACATTTTTTCTTCTTACCTCAAAAAGGTTGGTTACTTCAAGTGCTGCATTAACAATCTTGTTGCGCTCAGCTTTGCTGGATATCCCCTTCAACTTGGCAAAATAGTCCAGTAAATCTTCGGCGCTCATTTTCGGATATACCCCAAATGATTGAGGTAAGTAACCCAATACTTTGCGGAGTTCAATTTGTTTGGTGAGGATATCCAGGTCATCCAAAAAAGCCGAACCTGAATCTGGTTCCTGAAGAGTAGCAATGGTTCTCATTAAAGTAGACTTGCCCGCACCATTTGGACCAAGTAATCCAAACATACCAGCTTCGATTTCTACAGAAACATTATCGAGGGCTTTAACCCCATTTTTATAGGTTTTCGAAATGTTGGATAAAGTCAGCTTCATAGAATAGGTTCTTGTTTTGAATGGTCAGGTGCAACAATACATCATTAGTCACAAAGTCGCACGATTTATTACATCGTTGTAGTTTCGTTTTTCTGTGAAATTAAGTTGAAAGAAATACTCAAAATCTTCCACAGACTAATGCTTTTTCAACCCCTGGGGCTAGCTGGTCAAGACCTTGAATAAACTGATCTTCTCCAAGTAGAATCTCAGCAATTTGTCCACTGTACTTGATGGCTGTTTCTCTCATGAAACCCATCATTGGCCATCCCCATAACGCAGAAAAAAGAATACCATCTTCTTCAAAATATGGGTCAGTGAGGTAAGTACACTCGATTACATTTTCGACAGCACTTCTGTTTGAGGCGCTTCCACCAATTAAGTCGATGACAACCGTACCTTTTTCAAGCAAACTTTTAGCATGATCTCTGGTTACCAGGTAATTTATTCCTCTAAGGTGAGCAGGTTGTTCAGCACCATTGATTATTAAATCAGCAGATTCGATATAGGACTCAATTTCGCCAGATTTAGTATGAGCCTTGCCAAGTACTTTGATGGTTCGCACTCCTGCTTCATAACATTCGTGGATGGCTCCCATGCCTACATTTCCATATCCTAGAATAACAGCGGTTGCTGCTGAAGCGTCCATCTTTTTTTGGCTGGCCTTAAGGAGTAATTCCAATCCGTATCGAGCGCCAGCTCTTCCCGTTTCATGTAAGGCCTCGATCTTACGTTTCCCAAATTCAGGAGCTGGATTTACTTTTCGATAATACTTTAAAGCCTCTCTTCCATAGTTTTCTACAAAAGGATGTACATCGTAATAGCGTATATCTAGTTCTTCTAGTTTGCCGATAAGAGAGTTTGCTTTATCAAAGATTTCTGAATCAAAAACTACAACAGAATGTTTATGTAAATCGCCAAGTTCATCGAAAGCAACGTCCATTGGGTGCAGTGTTAATCTGGAAGGGGAGTGATTCATTAATCGTCGGATAACTCCACTCATTCGTTCTGAATAACCGATTACATGAAATTCGTCCATATCTACCCCGGCTCTTCGCAGATCCATTTCAACGCAGTTGTCTGCTGCCATAAGTCCAAGCACCAATTCCTTCGGGAGTTTTTCAGGCGACTGAACCACATATTCCATAGCCACTACATTAATCTGATGCTTCTCCAATAGTTGTGCTCGTTCAGGAAAAGAGCTGAAATGAGCCATGCAAAACAAGGTACAGCCTTGCTTCATTAACGGAATGCTTTCCATGGCAGGGCCTTTGAACTTGATAACAAGATCCTTGTTTTTATAAAGCTCAGTATTGTTTTGAAGGGTTGCACCAGCGTCAACATATTCCTGGTCAGAAAAACCAACTCCCTCGCCAGCTCCATATTCAACAGAAACTTCACAACCGAATTCAACAAGCTGTTGTACGTCGTTTGGGATAAGCGCGACTCTTTTCTCTAGAGCTCCGGGATTTTCTGGCGATTCTATTTCTTTAGCCAGACCAATAATTTTATACATACAGTGTATTAGTTAGTAGCTTTGAAATTAGGGTTTTGTATGATTCCAAATAAGTTACCAAAAGGGTCAATTACTGTTGCTACATAAACATCTCCACCTACATGCATAATTTCCTCATCGGCTGTAGCGCCTTCTGAAATTAACAGTTCCCAGGTCTCCTTTATACTGCCCACTCCCCAATACACAATACTGCCCTGAGTTCCTGGCTTTCTATCCGGAATTAAACCAAGTTCATATCCACCAATATCAAAGCCGACGTAATAGTCTTCGTCAAAATAAGGGTTTTGCCCTGTGATTTTTGTGTACCACCTTTTTGCTTCCTGTAAATTTGGAGCCGGATAGATAACTGTTCGTAGTCCTTTAATCATAATCCGTTTTTCCTGAAGGTAATAAAAAGAGAGGGGGGAAATAAAAAAGCCTCAATGGTGTCATCCTATTGAGGCTTGGGGTACAGAATAAAAGCTATAAATAGTTTATGGTTGTAGTAATGGAACCTGTATATGTTCCTTTTAAATCCGCTTGATTGGTCTGGTCAATTTTTGCTTCAATATCTACCGAGTGTCTTCCATTACTTGATTTGTGCAGGCTATCGGTATTCAGGTTAATTTTATCTCCGTACTGGTTTGTTAATTCTGTTGTATTTGAAGTTTCTACATGAGTAACGGCATGTTTATTCGTTACAAATTCAAATCTTCCAGTAGTTTCTGTGTTAGTATCTAGTTTGATTGTAATTGATTCAACAGTTTCAAGAGTAGCGCCACTGATAATTGTTGCAGAAACACGCATAGTCACACTGGTACTCCCTTGACCAACCCCATCCTGACTCAAGACTAAGAGAAAAAAGAATATTAGGATAAACGCTCTCATACTGCGGTTTTTCCTGACCGCAAGCATTATATTAAAAAAATCTAATATTAGAAAATTTTAATATTAATATCGTTTTTACAAATCTCTCATAAACCTGTTATTAATGTACTTGAGGTATGTAAATTATAGTAATTGCTCTTTTTATATGCTCAATAGTGGATTTTTTGAGCATAAATCTGCTGGTAAATGCTCTATTATTTCGGGTGAAAGAAGAGAACACTAAGAAGTAGTTCTAAAGCACTTTTTGAGGGCTAAGATTAATAGCCAATTTGAATTCCGACCAAAAAATAATCTCGATCGCTGAGTTGTAGTCCTTGTGTGACATCAGACTTATTAAACTCAAAATGGATAGTAAACGCTCGAACAGGTTCGAATTGCCCATTAATTTCTATTTCGTTTATATGATGTACATCTCCGGCTAAAAAACGAACGATATCTCCATCTCTACTGAGTTGAGGCTCGAAGAGATCACCCCCTACATCTTCAACTAATGCACCATTTCCATCAACCTCATTCAATCCTTTTCGAATTCGCTTTAGGCCAAGTTCTATCCAGGCACGTTTAGGTAGCCATTGTCGGATTTTTAATAGAGCCTGATCACTATTAGGACCAAGGTCGTGTCCTAACGATTGGTTGAAATTCTCGTAAGTATTAAACCTTAAATGATGAGTATAGTAATAAGGCTCGATTCTGATATATTCTAAATTAATGCTGGTACCTGTTCTGTAAGAAGTACTAATCCCAGCTTGATAGGTTAATACAGCATCCTCAGAAGAACGACTTCCTGTTTTCTTAAAAACATCTGATAACTTGTTTAAATCATCTATTCCAAGTCCAGCATATAATTCGAAAGAGTTAGCAGGTCGTATTATCCCTTCAAAATTCCAGCTCGGATTATCACGGTCTTGGTTATTCCGTTCAGCTGCTTCAACTGGGTATATAGGATTTAAATGCCCTAAATCTAAACTCCTGTTACTGTAGATTACTTTCTGGGTATAGATCATATCCAACCATTTAAAAGGCATAATCTGGGCTCTTCTTAAAACGATCCATCTTGGAGTGGTAACCCTTGATTCAAAATCTTCACCATCCTGAGAAATAATTTGTGTTTGGGTACCCAGGCTTTGAATAGATCCATGCATATAAGAGTATCTGAAGTGCTTAGAATTCCAACTTAGCCGCATCCAGTCAAAGTCAGGTGCCTGTCTCGAAAGAATTAAAGATTGGTCTACTCCAAGTCCATATTTAATAGCCCCCCTGCCTATATCAAACCTAAATTTGCCATAGCCTAAGGAAGCAAAACCTTGTGCATAAAAACCCGAAGATCGTCCGGAGTTTAATACATACCAGGTATCTCCAAATATGGGATGGTATTGTACTGCTCTATCGTTTCCTTGCTCAGAAAAGTTTTGGACTTCTAGGTGAAAACCCATCAGGTTATATAGACTTCCATATGTTCTAAACCCTTTAAAATCCACTAGCCCTTGGGCCGTATTTCCATTCTCCTTATTGATAATGTTTGCATAGCCCCACCATATATCGAAGACAACATTAGATATAGAATCACTATGGCTGTAGAGATGAAATTCTTCATCACTAAAAAAGTGCTTCGCTTTTTTTAAAGCAAGAGGGTAAATATCCCATTCATCTATTCTAAGAAAATCGTTGGAAGAGTTATCAACTTGAAGCTTTAGATTAAACTCCTTCTGATAGGCGACTAAAGTCTTTTTATCAAAATACCCAAGCCGGTCATTATTTATCATCGCTAGTATTTCCGAAATTTCCCCTCTGGAAATAGGCAAAACTTCATAGTTATATGCTGGAGCGTTTCCTAACACACGCTGGTGATGCAGCCATTCATAGACTGGATGGTTAGCAGGGACCAGGGAAACCTGAGCACTAGTCGCGCTGTTCAGAATGATTGTTAAAAGAAAAAGGAAGAAGAGAGGTTTAAATAATTTCATAGAAGTCAATCAACGGATTGGTTCGGAGATCTACAAAGACTCTCCCGTTGCTATAAGCAATATTTAGATAAAATAGTCGAGGCGACAGGATTTGAACCTGCGACCCCTCGGCCCCCAGCCGAGTGCGCTACCGGACTACGCCACGCCTCGAATATTCAAAGATACATATCCTTCTCCCGAAAACTCAACCAAATTAGCTTATCACTTTTGCTTGTAAGGGAGCTTTGTTGGATTGATGTTTCTTCATATATCTTCGTTTAGCAATGGATATGAGGGGTGTGCCTAATGCAGCAGGTAAAATCCATGAAAGCCAGGCATACTCGAGATGGGCGAGATGAGTGCCAGACATTTGAACTGCAAAAGCAGTTACAGCTGCTATATAAGCGCCACAAAAGGCGGACATGTGGTGATAAAACCACCAAAGTTTATTATCGATTTCTTTCTTACGGAAAATGAGCATGTCCTCAATGGCGCTCCAGCTGGTAAGGAATCCAAAAACGATGAGCAGAATAGTGAGCGGACTGAAGTTACCCGAGTCCAGATATCTTGACCCTGCCAGGTATAAAAAAGAAAGACCAGCAAGCAGGGTGATGATTGCGCCCGTCCAGTCTATCCAGTTCTGTTCCCCTGGTTTTTTCCGATACAGCACCCGGTAACCAGTAAAACACATATAAAAACTGAATACAGCGATTACCAGGAGAAAGTAATTGAAGCGATAAAAGAAGATCATTAAGAGAGCTGTGGCAAATATACCAAACATGCTCCAGAAGAAAAGTTGACCACTTAAACGATGGGTTTTCCCTCCTTTTTTAGAAAACATGGGGATAAGTCCTGAGATCAAACAAAGAGCCCCCAGGAATACATGTGTGTAGCGTAAAATATCGTGCATAACAGATAACTTTGATTGAGTTTGCACAAATTACGTTCGCGGATTTTCAGTGATGCTTTGAAGGGACTTAAACTCTTTTACTGGGACGGAAAAGTGGTGCTTAGGGACGAGAGGTGATAACCTGGGACGAAAAGGGGATGATTAACAGGCTAGATTGATACCCAGGACTTGAGGTTTTTAACATAGGTTTTTGAAACAGGTATCCTTGAGTTTCCTGAATCCAGTTTAAGTGTATATCCATTACCAGAAGGTTGGACCTCTTCTATTTTTCTGGCGTTCACTAAAAAACTTCGATGACATCGGATGAGATAATCGAATTTAGAGAAGCTGGCTTCTAGCTGTTTAAGTGTCAATCGTATTTGAAAAGAACGATCACTTTCACAATGAAAAATCAGATAATTCTTTTTTGATTCGACATAAAGTAAACCCTCTATATTGATATTCCGCGAATCCGATTTGTTTAGCTTGATCGTCCAGCGAGTAACAGATTTAGGTAATTCTCCATCTAACTGGTCAACAATAGGAGTGACCTCGTTTAATCGAGAAGATAGTGCCTGGTTTTTCTCAAAAAGATAGACTCCAAAAGTTGGTAAAATGGCGATGACAAGAGTTAGCACTCCTAAGGTTAAAAATGCCTGTAGATCAATACCAGAGTTACTTAGGGTGACATAGAAGAAGTAATTTGCTACAGCAATGGTAAAAACGATAAGGGTGGTTACGATAGAGTTATTGATCGACCGGTTAGTCCGTTCTTTTAATACAAAAAGTAATACTTCATAGAATAGCACGACTCCACCTGAAATCAATCCAAAGCATAGTGCTATCAAAAGAGTGAAAAGTACTGAATAGTGAGGGTTTGAAAGCATATAGAGATATACTCCTAGCCAAACCAAAAGGACTACAATACCTACTGTTTTTAGCTTACTGATAATATGCGTTAAAACAACATTCATCCTTTCGATTGGCAAAGCTCTACTAGAACCCCATTATTTCCTTTAGGATGAAGAAATGCCACTAGTTTATTATCTGCACCATCCTTGGGTTTTTCATTAAGTACAACGAAGCCTTCTTTCGATAATCGCTCAAGTTCGCCGTATATGTCATCTACTTCAAAAGCTACATGATGCAGTCCTTGACCTTTCTTTTGTACATATTTTGCTATAACAGAATCTTCCGATGTAGCTCCCAGCAACTCAACCTTAGACTCTCCGGTTTGAAAAAAAGCTGTTTCGACCTTTTCACTTTCAACGACTTCCCTTTTATCACAAGGACGATTTAAAATCCTTTCGTACACCTTGATAGCTTCTTCAAGGTCATCTACAGCGATTCCAATGTGGTCTATATGCATAGTTTTAAATTTTTTTAGGGGATAAAAACCCTCTTATTTTGTACCATCAACGCAAAATGAAAATACATCAAATCAAAAAAATCAAATGAAAAGAATTTCCGTTCTATTAGTTTTTGTTTTTCTAAGCCTAACGTGTAATGATAAAGAGGGAGTTAGTAGGGCAATTGTAACAGATGAAATTGCAATTATCAGCACAAATTTTGGAGACATACATGTTGTACTGTATGATGAAACCCCGCTTCACAAGGAAAATTTTCTAAAATTAGCTAAAGAAGGCTTCTACGACAGCACCACCTTTCACAGGGTAATGAATGAGTTTATGATCCAGGGAGGAGACCCCAACTCAAAAGACGATATCCCTTTTAATGATGGTCAGGGCGGTCCTGGGTATACTGTAAATGCTGAATTCAACAACAAGTTTTACCATAAAAAAGGCGCACTTGCAGCAGCGCGTTTGGGAGATCAGCAAAATCCTGAGAAAAAATCAAGTGGGTCTCAATTTTATATAGTTCACGGTAGACCTGTTTCTAGTCTGGAATTGAATCAAATGCTTCAAAACATGAATAATCAGACTATGCAGCAAATGCTTGCTAAATATGTTCAGGCACCTGAGAATATCGAACTCCTTCAATCTTTGCAGCAATATCAAATGGCGGGCCAGTTGGATAGTGTACAAACCATACTTGCACGTGTTAAGCCTATAGCAACAGCTGGTTTTATTCCAAAGATATATACTGAAGAACAACGATCGGCGTATAGTACCATAGGTGGCGCACCTTTCCTCGACGGAAATTACACAGTGTATGGTGAAGTAATAAGAGGTCTTTCTGTAGTGGATTCTATTGCAGTTCAAAATACTAACACAGCAGACCGCCCTCTTGACGATATAGTGATGACGGTTAGAGTGGAAGAAATGAGTCGAGACGAGATTACCTCTGAGTACGGATATTCTTACGATAATTAATCATGAGGAATAAGCACCTTTTATTAGTTCTCTTTTTATCTGTTTCAGTGATGGCCTGTACAGATGAACCGGAAGAGGTGCATTTTTTCCTTGATGGCTATCCCGAACTCCAATTCCTTGATTTAAGAGGAAATCCGGTGCCTACAGAATTTTTTGTCCGACATGAAAATCAAAATGGGATGTCGGTGTATGAAATTCAGGACATTACCCTCAATCTGGTATATCGAAAATCAAAAGATCCTTATTCGGGCTTCATTCGAACCTATCATTGGGGCGTTTATAATATTGAGGCAGTCTTTAAGAATGGTAGCTTAGAACGGCTTCGCTATTGGCACCCTAACCGTCAATTAGCAATGGATAAAGACTACTTGACCGGAAATGGGAATGTCTGGACAACTGAAGGGAAACTCTCAATTACTTGGGAGGAAGGAGAAACACAATTTAGAAATACATCTACCGGGAAAATAAAAAGCCTTCATAATGATACGGTAAGTTATTTTTTTGATTACGAAGGAAATTTATCGCATTATTCCACGCGCACAGATTCCGCTTTTTTGCAGTTCTATGCTGATGGTTCACCCCGGTATATTTTTCCAATTGGAAATAATGGTACTGTCAATGGCTTGGTAAAGCGATGGCATCCAAACGGGCAGGTGCAAGCTATTGGTAGATATAAAGATGGAGAAGAGACGGGAACCTGGATCGAGTATGACTCGCTGGGTAATGTGTTAGGTCAGGTTGATTACAATTAGTAACAGTTACGTTATGTAATAGTCTCTTTTAGCTTGAAAAGAGATAAGTTCATTATGTAATCCAACTCCATATGGGGGTTATCATGTGGAAGCCATTAAACCTGGACTATATACTTGGTAAGTATGAACCTCTAAGTATTAAGGTGATTGTTCCATTAGTAGGGTGGATTCTCACTATATCTGGTACTATAGCAGTTACGCTATTAAACCTTCCTGAAGACTGGATTAACTACAGTTCTGATAAAAGCCAGTTGCTCACTTTTTTTATCCTCAATCCACCACTGCTAATTTGCTTACTCTTATTATTCTGGATGGGCTTTGAGTGGGCGTTTATTCCCATCTTTTTGTCAATGTTCATTATCGGGATTTTTAGTCATCTACCATTTTATTGGTCAATTCTATTCGCGCTTTCTTTCGTTTTTGGCTTATCTATTTATGCAGTTGTGTACCATAGTTTATCCGTTAATTATAACCTGCGTGGTATTATGAGTGTCGTAGTATTTATTACAACGTCATTCATTTCTGCTACGGCAAGTTCATTGGGGGCGTTTATCTGGAGCATGTCACACGACCTTTCTATTACACAAACAGAAACACTTTGGAATGGTTGGTGGACAGGTTCATTTCTTCAGTCAGTGGTAATCGTTGGTCCGATTTTATTCGTGTTTTCTCCCAAAGTTGAAAAACTAAAGACTAAGTGGTACCAAATTCCTGATCGTAAAGAAGTTTCTCTGAACTGGATATACAGTGCCATTGCTGTAGTTACGATTGTGATCTCGGTATTTATTTATTCGGGGAAATACTTAGGCCAGCAACGGGTGGCCGAGGAAGTCATGGCCATGGAATCAAAGTCGGTAGATTTGATTATTGGATCTCTCGAGTCATTTGAAATTATTACATGGATTTCTATCTGGATTATACTCTGCGTTGGATTTGGAGCTGTATTTTTAATCGGAAGTTGGAATAGAGAATTAAAAGCCAAAGTAGAAGAGAAGACATTCTCACTTAAAGAAGTAGAAGAAGAACTTACCCAGTCGCTCTCAGAAAAGGAGGTATTACTAAAAGAAATCCATCATAGGGTGAAAAACAATCTTGCTGTTGTTACTGCACTCTTGGACTTACAATACATGAATTCGACCGAAGAAAAAGTGAAGCATGTGCTAAGTGATTCTAAATCCAGGGTAAAGTCGATGGCCTATATTCACGAAACTCTCTATCAAACGGAGAATTTTTCAAAGGTGGACCTACAGGAATATCTGGACCGGCTATGCAAATCCATAAATACAACCTTCAATCCAACCGGAAAAAACATTTCCATTACCCTTGATACAAGTGGACATAGCCTGGAAATGAGCAAAGCCATACCTCTTGGACTTCTTTTGAATGAACTTTTGGTGAATTCTTATAAACATGCTTTTAGGAATAGAAGTGAAGGAAGCATAAATGTACTTCTAGAAAAAAATGGAGATAAGCTTGAGCTGAGGGTAAAAGACGACGGGGTTGGGTTTGAATTCAATGAGAATAAAAAAATAAACAGAACCCTGGGGATGACCATTATCAAAACCCTGGCCCGACAATTACAGGGCGAAGTAGAAATGAATTCTCAAAAAAATGGAACTCAATTTAAGCTAACTATGAAGCTGGCTTCATAAGCTTGTATATTGGAGGACTTATTTAAGCTTAATTCCATGAGTCACCACCCTCTTAAAACAAAACGAGAATATCCATTTTGGATGAAAGCCTCTATAACTTTAGCCGGGCTTTCTTTGCTCTTTGTAATTCTAAGTTATGGGAAATTTATCCTGATGCCGCTGGCTTTTGCTGCATTCCTTTCCATGCTGTTAAGCCCGGTAACCAGGAAACTCGAGAGCTGGAAGCTAGGTCGGGCATTCAGCATTGTTCTCACACTTTTATTAGTTATCGTTGTATTTGCCGGAATCATATCTCTTATTTCGGCTCAGTTTGTTCAATTTTCAGAGCGGGTACCGGAAGTAACCGAACGATTAAAAAAGGTTACTGATGATGGAATACAATTCCTTGAGGAAACCGCAGGTTTGTCCCAAGAAGAGCGTACTAATTATTTGCGACAGGGGTTAACCAATTTAATAGACCGAAGCGGGCAGTATGTAAGTTCTTTTGTTGGAGCGACAACGAGCGCATTTACGCTGATTCTACTCATACCCATTTTCATCTTCTTTATGCTATACTATCGGGAGATGTACCAGACTTTTTTCAGGAAGCTTTTCGAGCAGAAAGATGGTAGTTCAAGGATAGATACGGTATTGACTGATGTCCAGGATGTAACCCAAAACTACCTGGTTGGAATGCTTACGGTGATTGGAATTCTTGCAGTGTTAAATACAGCAGGTCTATTCATCATTGGGATGGAGCACGCGATATTTTTTGCTGTTTTTGCTTCGCTAATGGCCGTCATTCCTTATATCGGAATCATAATCGGTGCTCTTCCACCCCTACTATTTTCATTTTTGTTGGGAGATTCTTTGCTCCAGCCAGTTCTGGTAATAGCAGTCTTCGGGGTAGTTCAATTTCTGGAAGGAAATTTCATCACTCCCAGAATTGTAGGATCTAAAGTTTCTATCAATCCATTTGTAGCCATGCTGGCTTTAATTATTGGAGGGGAAGTATGGGGCATTTCCGGAATGATACTCTTTGTCCCCCTGATTGGAATATTACGTGTGATATTTGAAGAAATCGAAGAGCTTAAGCCCTATGGGTATTTACTGGGCAATAGAATCGAATATTGACCTTTTTAATCCTTTCGCGGTGTAAATACAAATTCTCCAGTACGATTTATCAGGATAGACTTTGCTCTTAAATCGCCAGATACCCAGAAGTACTCTGCTTCTATAGTGCTAAATGGGTTTTCATAGATAATACCTTCAAATACATCGTCTTCTTCTGAAATAGTGCCAATTTCAGCAGCTGCAAACATAGCTTCGTACTTTCCATCGATGAAGGGCCTTAGTTCGATTCGCAATGCTTCAAAATCTGATACTATAACATTCACAATTTCAAACTTTACAGGATTTTCATAGGAAACGAGATCATGCATACTAAAAGACAAGGAATTACCTTGAAATGACATATTAAATAAAGTCGTTTCTGGCCAACCTAAATCTTCAAGTTTGTTCATCTGTAAGAAATCTATCTGGCTTTAAAATAAGCCATTACTTCTTCAGCGCTTTTGGTATTTAGCACTCGCTCTTTTTCGTATTTCCCTTTTCGGGCGATACGCACTCCATACTTCATCAAGTCGATGTTGTCGATATTATGAGCGTCCGGATTGATAGATGTCATAAGACCCACTTCTCTTGCTTTATTTCCAAAACTCCAGTCCAAATCGAGACGGAGAGGGTTAGCGTTTATTTCGATGGAGGTATTATGCTCCGCAGCTAGAGCTACCAGCTCATTTAAATCGATATCACTCCCATTACGCTTGAGGAGCAACCTTCCGGTAGGATGCCCAATCATGGTTGTAAATGGATTTTTAATGGCATTTCGGAAACGCTCCATCATTTTTTCTCGAGGCATATCCAGCGTTTGGTGTACACTAGCTATGATAAAATCAAAGCCTTCCAGAATATCGTCCGAGTAATCCAGGCTACCATCCGCCAGGATATCCGATTCAATCCCTTTAAAGATGATGAAATCTTTTCCGGCGCTTTTAAACTCTTCGTTTAGTTGATCAATTTCTTCCCATTGTTGTTTAACCTCATCTTCAGAAAGTCCGCCAGCGTAAGCTGCGGTTTTAGAGTGATCGGTCATTCCAAGGTATTCGTACCCACGCTCCATGCAGGCTTCCGCCATTTCTCTAATGGAAAATTTTCCATCACTCCAGGTACTATGAGCATGGATTACACCTCGAATATCTGCATCTGTAACTAATGCTAGTTCTTCCTGATCTTCAAAAATATCGAACTCACCCCGGTCTTCCCTCAGTTCAGGTGGTACCCAGTTGAGGCCAAGCATTTTGTATATATCCGCTTCCGTTTTAAAAGGATTGGGGGCTTCCCAATTGGTTTCTCCGTTTTCAAACAAATCGTACAAGCCATATTCGTTCAAACTCATTTTGCGTTCTCTTGCTCTGGAACGCATCACTACATTATGCTCCTTACTCCCTGTGAAGTACATCAAAGCCGCGGCAAAGTTTTCAGGCTTAACGATTCGTAAATCAACCTGACGACCTTCTTTAGTTCGAACAGAACTCTTGGTATCCCCTTTGCCGAGTATTTCGGTTACTCGTTCGTGATTGGTGAATACTTCGAATAAGTTCGGAATATGTTCTTCATCAGCAGCAATCAGGATATCAATATCACCAATAGTTTCCTTTGATCGGCGTAAGGAACCAGCTATTTCAATCTGTTGAACACCTTCCAAATCTTTCAGGCTTTCCATAATAGCATCAGCAATAGAAGCAGCCTGATCCAGTCGGCAACGCTCGTCAAACTTCTCCATCCACTCGATGGATTTCGAAATCTTTTCTGCTGATTTACCGCCTAATCCTGGAAGCTTGGCTAATTCACCATTTTCGATTAAGCCTTTGAGTTCTTCAATTTCAGTAATCCCAAATTCCTGGTGAATTTTTAGAATATTCTTAGGTCCAAGCCCGGAGATATCCAGCCATTTAATCAAGCCCAATGGAACCTTTTCTTTAAAAGCTTCTAGTACAGGCATGCTTCCAGTTTCAGCATATACATAGATATCTTCTGCAATAGATTTACCAATACCTTTAATATCGGTCAGGTTACGGTTTTCTATGTATTCATTGATGTCATCACTTAATCCCTTTATGGTTTGGGAGGCTTTGTCAAAAGCGATGGCTTTGAACCGATTTTCACCGGCTAGCTGCATGAGTTGAAAAACAAGACTAAGTTGTTCGGCTACATCCTGATTGGTAGGCATAATTCTGGCGTTATATTCGAGATGAAAGTACAGAGCTCACCGAAAGCCCTCAAGCATTAATCTCTTTTTTCAAAAACTTCAACAAAATGGTTGTCCCTTCGCAAAGGATGCTGTACAATTGACGATTCCATAAAATCACATTAACCAACATGATGAAAAGAATTTCTACCACTTTTTTAATGAGTTTTTTCGCGATTACTTTCGCCTTTGCTCAGCTACAGTCTCCGGCCGAGTTTTTGGGTTATGAATTGGGAGAGCAGTGGACTCCCCACTATAAAGTGTACAACTATTTTCACCATGTGGCAGAGAACTCTGATATGGTAGCCATAGAGGATTATGGTGTAACCTATGAAGGAAGGGAATTGACTTATGCCGTGGTTACATCAAGACAGAATCAGTCCAATCTTGAGGAAATTCGGCGCAATAATTTAAGATTAGTTGGATTTGAATTAGGAGAGGTTACAGAGAACACTAAAGCCATTGTTTGGCTGAGTTATAATGTACATGGTAACGAGACTTCTTCGAGCGAAGCAGCTATGTATTCTATTTATGAATTGATAACTAATAAAACAGCCTGGTTGGATGATGTGGTTGTAGTCATGGATCCAATGGTGAATCCTGATGGTCGTGACAAATATGTGAATTGGAATAAGACAATTACCGGAGCTTTTATCGATCCCAACCCAGAAGCAAGAGAACATAATGAACCCTGGCCGGGAGGCAGAACCAATCATTACTATTTTGATTTGAACAGGGATTGGGCGTGGCAAACTCAGGTAGAAAGTCAGCAGAGAATCAAAGTATACCTGGAGTGGATGCCTCATGTACATGTAGATTTCCATGAGCAGGGCTATAACAGCCCCTATTATTTTGCTCCTGCTGCCGAACCTTTCCACAAAGCTATCACCGATTGGCAAAGGGAATATCAAACTACAATTGGCGAAAACAATGCCAAGTACTTTGATGAGAATGGGTGGTTATACTTTACTCGTGAGATCTTTGACCTCTTCTATCCAAGTTATGGCGACACCTGGCCAACCTTCAACGGAGCTATTGGTATGACCTACGAGCAGGCTGGTCACAGTCGTGCCGGTTTAGCCATTATTACCAACCAGGGAGATACACTGACACTAAGAGATCGGTTAATTCACCATAGTACTACTGGGCTTTCAACCGTAGAAATTACTTCTCAAAATGCCTCAAGAGTAGTTCAGGAATTTGGGGATTATTTCAGCAATACCCGCGAAAATGGCTCAGGGGAATACAAGACATTCATCGTTAAGAAAAGCAGTAATCCAGATAACGTAGCAAGAATGATGCGCTATTTACTGGATCAGAAAATCTCCGTCCGAGCGGCTGAACAGGCAAGCACCACAAGTGGTTATAATTTTGCTAATGGAAGAACTGAGCGGGTTAGTGTTGAGGCAGGTGATTATGTAATCAGTACCTATCAGCCACAAGGAACCTTAGTTCGGGTATTGTTTGAACCAAGGCCGGAATTGGCTGATTCTCTTACTTATGATATCACTGCATGGGAAGCACATTATGCTTTTGGTGTGGATGGATATGCATTAAAAGGGCGAGTTGCTGAAACTGGCGTTTCAATGGAAACAGAGCCCTCTTTGTCTCCATCTATAGATAAACCCTATGCTTATTTAGCGAAATGGAATTCTTTGGATGATGTGAAGTTTCTTGCCCATATCCTTAAGAAAGGAGTGAAAGCTCGATATTCAGAAGTGCCTTTTTCTATGGATGGAACGCAATATCCTGCTGGTACTTTAGTGATAACCCGAAATGGGAACGAGCGACTCAAGGGATTCGATGATATCGTTAAAGATGCTGCTGTATTACTGAATCGTGAATTAACCCCTGTCTCTACAGGTTTTGTAAATACCGGAAAAGACTTTGGTTCATCATCTATCAATTTGGTTACTGCTCCACGCATTGGGTTGATAGCAGGAGAAGGAACCAGCAGTAATATGGTTGGGCACATCTGGCACTACTTTGACCAGGTGATCGAGTATCCGGTTACGCTTATTAATCGAGATGACGTTGGTTATATCGAATGGAGTGATTACGATGTAATGATTCTGCCATCAGGTTCCTATGGCGGTACCTTTGGAGAGTCGGGAGTTGGTGATCTCCAGGATTGGATTCGAGATGGAGGGACCTTAATTGCAGTAGGTGGGGCAAATGGATTTTTGGCTCGTCAGGATGGATTTAATTTAACCCGTAAATCTTCTGATAACGAAGAAGAAAGTATGGAAGACAGGCTTAGAAAATATTCAGATTCTGAGCGCTCTTTTATTCCAAACCTGAGTGTTGGTGCTGTTTATGAACTCACAATGGATAACTCTCATCCTTTAGCTTTCGGTTATGACGAAACCTATATGTCTTTAAAACTAGGTTCCACCTCCTATGAGTACCTGGAAAATGGATGGAATGTTGGGGTAGCTAAAGATGGATCTCCAAGAAGTGGATTTGTTGGTCATAGAGCACAGGAACTAATGGGTGAATCTTTGTCATTTGGAGTTCAGAATATGGGAGCCGGGGCTGTGGTCTATATGGTAGATGATCCTTTCTTCAGAGGTTTTTGGCACAACGGGAAATTGCTTATTGGAAACGCTGTTTTCTTTGTAGGCAATTAATGAAATTCAATTAACAATGGCTCAATGATCAACGAGCCATTGTTAATTCTCAATTGAATCATTGTACAATTCCACACTTCGCTGGTAATCTGCCAAAAAAGCCTAGCTCTAAACTCTTATAGCCAGAGTTAGAATTTATTTTTATCCCTATTGCAACTTTTATATATCTACACGTATTTGTTCTATCTAATAAAACAAATACTAGAATATGGAAGTAATTTCAAGAACGGAAGAACTCCTTCTTCTATCGGTCTGGCGCTTACAAGACAATGCTTATGGATTGAGTATCCGTAAGAACTTTTCAGAATTGATGGGCAAAGACATGTCAGTAGGCAGTGTATATGTGCCTTTGGAGCGCCTTAAAAATCAAGGTTTACTTGAAAGCTGGGAGAGTGAGCCAACTGAAAAAAGAGGAGGACGGAAAAAGAGATTTTACAAACTCAGCGCGGAGGGTATTGCCGCGCTTAGCAGGGTTAAGCAACAACATGAAAAAGCCTGGAGTGGATTAACCCAATTACTTCCTAACACAAACCCGGGATAATCATGTCTATCTATAAAAGTTCAAACAGGCTTATCGCCTTTTTAGATGACATCATTCCCGCCGACCTACGCCATTTAATCGGAGATTTAGAAGAGGAATATCAAGAAGACCTTGAGAAGTATTCTCGTGCTAGAGCCCGTGCTCTATTCATTTATCGAATAGTTAAATCAACTCCTTATTTCATATTCAAATCTTTCACCTGGAATTTCATCATGATCTGGAACTATCTGAAAGTTGCCTTGCGCAACATCAAGAAATACAAAGCATTTTCACTTATCAATGTTGTAGGTCTGGCTTCAAGTATTGCTATTTGTCTACTGATCATACTCTTTATCTATGATCAAAAAAGCTACGATCGATGGCACCAGGATGCAGAAAGTATCTACAGGATTACTTCTGATTTTAAATCATCAGGAAACCTAAGCAGTCATAGGTATGCTACTTCACCTTCGAGTCTTGCTGAAATTTTAAGAAATGATGTTCCAGCTGTAGAAGCTGCAACACTAATTCGAAGGAGTGTTGGTGGAGAGGGAAGGGTTGACGATAATCAGTTCAGGGTTTTTGGCCTATATGCAGACAAGCATTTCCCTGAAGTGTTTTCATTCGAGTTTTCGCATGGCAACCCGGAGACAGCCTTAGAAAGTCCCAACAGTATTGTTCTGAGCAAAGAAACGAGCCAAAAGTTTTTCGGGAACTCCAACCCAATAGGTCAGAACTTTAATCTAAATGGCCGGACTGATTATACCGTAACCGGAGTGGTAAATATGGATGTTCGGTCTCACATCAACTTTGATATTTTAGTTTCTTTTTCCACTCAACAAGCTGATGAGGAATATGCAGCCGTCTTTTTAGATAACTGGCGCAATAGCTTCTATAGATCCTATACCTATATAAAGCTGAGAGAAGGGCAGGATATTTCTACGGTTGAAGAAACATTCCCTCAGATCGTAGAAACGCATTATGAGTCAACACCAGAAAGCTTTATGGCGGAATTCATTCCACAAGGACTTACGACGATATCATTGGGAGATACGATGGATAATCAGTTGGGGTCGGTCATGTCTCGCGAACCCGTTTATTACCTACTAGGGTTTGCAGTTATCATCATTTTCATCGCCTGTTTTAACTATGTTGGTCTAACGATTGCGAGAGGGCTTTCGAGGGGAAAAGAAGTAGGCGTACGTAAAGCTTTAGGCGCATTCAACTCCAGCGTAAGAACTCAGTTTATCCTTGAAGCGGTAATTGTTGCGCTACTTTCTATGGTGTTTGCAATAGCGCTACTCAAATTCTTCCTGCCAGAGTTCAACAATCTTCAGATGATTAGGTATGGAATCACAAGAAGCTTAGCTCTTGAATTTGGACGTGATTTACCTGTTATCGGAATGTTTGTTCTGTTTACCATTTTTATAGGCTTGGCAGCAGGGCTTTTTCCAGCCCTTCATCTTTCAACATTACGTGCTGCTGAGGTATTAAAAGGACTAGAAAATGTGAGAGGCTTCTCTCGAAGTTTTCTGAGAAAGGGGTTGGTTGTTCTTCAGTTTGCTTTTTCCGTGATGTTTATCGTTACGGCACTAACATTAAACCAGCAATTTTCTACTCTTATACAATCGGATTATGGCTATAACCAGGAGTCACTTATTCATTTGGAGCTGGGAGATATTCCTATTGAAAGAATAAAGAATCGGTTTTTAGCTAACCCTCAATTTCAATCCGTTTCAGGAACAAGTGTAATTCCGGGACTTAACAGCCGATCAGATCGTAGGATTTCATCCAGCTATATAGATTTTGATACCAGAGCGAATCACTTTTCGGTGGATGAAGACTACCTGGAAACCATGGAGCTCGAACTTATAGCGGGTAGGAATTTTGATGCAGAGTTCACCTCTGATTTAAACGGGCCGATGCTTATTACGGAACAAACGGTGAGACGGCTTGGGCTTGGTACACCGCAAGAAGCAATAGGAGAATTCGTAGCCTATGCCGATAGTACTTTTCCGATTATTGGTGTCATAGAAGATTTTGTTTCTAGTGATGTGACTATCGAACGGGAAGCGGTGATTATTCAGCTTCAACCTGAACAAGCGGATGTTGCTATCTTTAGAATTAATGGGGAAGACGTCAACTCGGCTATAGCAACTATTGAGAAAGAATGGCAAGAACTTGGAGGAGAGGCTAACCCCGAAATAAGTGTCTTTTCCGAAGAGCTTAAAGAGGCATATTCGTTGCTCATGTTTAGGGACATGATTAAGCTAATTCAGCTATTCGCCGTTTTCTCTGTGATTATCTCATGCTTAGGACTGTTTGGAATGGCAATGTTTAATGCAGAAAGCAGGACTAAGGAAATTGGAATCCGTAAAGTACTTGGCGCTCAAAGCAGGGATATTTTGGTGCTGCTTTCTAAAGAGTATATATGGATGGTTGGGGTAGCAGTTCTTATTGGCGCCCCTTTGGCAAGTTTGTTGAATGGAATGATCCTTAGTGAAATTGCTAATTCAATTGGACCGAATCCATTCATTTATTTAGCTGGAATTAGCATTTGTATACTGCTTGCGGCTGTTACGGTAGGAACCCAAAGTCTTAAAGCATCCTGGAAAAGAGTGATAGAAAGTATACGGGTAGAGTGAGCGCAGATTATTTAGCGGCTAATTCAGTTTCACTGGCAATAAACCCGAATGAAGCCCAGCTGTGTCCTTCAACAACCTGGGCCCAAATTTCATAGGCACGGTCGGTTCTTCCGTTCATGAAATGCCAGTTGCCAATTCCATAACCAATAGTAGCATTGCTAAGAGCATCAGATCCTTCATCAAGAAGGAGTTCAGATTCAAATTCAGACTTGAAAACCAGTAAAAGCTTTAAGTAACTGTCATTCTCAATAATATCCATATCTGCATGGATAGGTTCGATAATTTGCCCGGCTAGCTCATCCTTTCCACCTCTTTTAAGCGACATATAATACCAGTACACAGCTGCCACCAGCATATCGTCATTGGTACTGGCTATGATACACTTCTCGTACGCTTTTTGAGCTTTTTCAAAATCCCCTTTCAGGTAGTAAGACAATCCAAGGTGATACCAGGTATTAGTGTGTAAAGAGCTTCGCGGCATATTTAATGCATTGGGCAAACCATCGTGTTCTACAATGTCTTCAGTGCCTTTTATAAGCTCTCCCGCTTTTTCGAAATCCTGGATGGCATGATCGAGTGCCCGTAATGTGATATACCTGTGCCCGCGGTGCCGAAGAAGCTGAGGCTCTTCCGGATGTAGCTCAATCCCTTTAGAGTATATCTCAATAGCCTGCTGATACTCAGCCAGATAAGCGAGCCTTCTTCCATACCAGATTATATTCTCAACATTTACAGAGTCTGCTTTATAGTCTTCTCCAGCTTCAACAAGATTTTGGATGAAGGCTCCTCTAAGGCTGTCACTTAGAGATGGAGCTCTTAATGAATCTCCTAGTAATGAGACTGCTTGTACCGAACTGCTTTGTGGGATGGATAGATAGGCAGGCTCAGGAAGCTGTTGGCAAGAGATTAGGAGTCCAAATAATCCAATGATATAAGTTAGCTTCATAGTCTGATAATTCATTCTTTGGTAGTCATTGCGAGAGGGCTTTGGTGATTTGTCCTGTCTCCATTTAGTATCGACGAAGCAATCTTTCCGAAACAGCTTCAAACCAGAGATTGCTTCGTCGTAATCAACCTAGCTTTTCATAGCTTCTTTACTCCTCGCAATGACAAAGATTATAGTTGAAGATCCATGGTCATTTCCTCTCCATCCCTTAGCACAGTAATGGTCGTTAACTGACCTTTCTTCAATTTATTTAAGGCGCCCATATATCCGTAGATATCAGCAAGTTTTTCGCCTCCCAGCCCAATAATAACATCTCCGTTTTGTAAACCAGCATTAGCTGCTGGCTGACCAGGGTTTGTACCAGTAATCCTCATGCCTTCACCCTCATAGCCATAATCAGGAAGTACGCCAAGTGTCGGTCCCTCCAATCTCATACTTGGCCGCTGTTCTCCTGGTGCTTCAACAAATTCGAGCTCAGTTTTATCCATTTCATCAAGTTGAACCATCACTCGGACTAGATGATGCAGTGCCAGTGCTGTGCCATTAAAATTGATGTATTCTGTGTCATCAGAAGGGCGGTGGTAATCAGAATGTGTGTCCGTGAAGTAGTGCAGAACAGGAATATTCTTGTAGTAAAAGCTGGTATGATCACTTGCCCCGGTTCCGTCTTTTACTTTGTCCAAATTAAGATCACCTGTATTAGCAGAATCAAGGATAGCTTCCCATTTTTCAGCAGTCCCAACTCCAAAAATCATAAGCTTCTTGTCTGTCATTCGACCAATCATATCCATGTTAATCATGGCAATTGCATTCTCAAGATCTACAGTAGGTTCCTCTACATAGTGCGCGGATCCGAGTAAACCCATTTCCTCACCCGAAAAAGCGAGAAACAGAATATCCTTTTGCGGGCGATGCTCTGAGAAATACTGAGCAAGTTCAAGAAGTCCAGTAGTACCGGAAGCATTATCATCGGCTCCATTATGTATTCTCTGTACATCCCCACGATATAATGAACCAAACTCTCCATATCCAAGATGGTCATAGTGGGCTCCAATAATGATAATTTCATCACTCTCTCCATTTCCTTTAAGAATCCCAGCTACATTTTTGGATAACCTTTTTTCGCCGGTGGTATCTGTTGAATGGGGATTGCGGAGGAGCGAGGTATTGATCGTGAATTCCTGAAAAAAAGTTCGGTCGTCACCTGCTGGTTCCAGGCCAAAATCTCTAAAATGATCTGCAATGTAATTGGCAGCAGTAGCTTCACCGGCAGTACCCGCCTCACGCCCTTTTAATTCGTCAGAAGCTAAAAAAGTGATATGAGCTTCGACATCTTCGGGAGTAATATTTACAGAAAGATTCTGGTTTTTCGAATCCTGCGGATTAGTGCATGCTAGAAAAGCGAAAAGGAAAACAAGAGAACAGGTAAATGTCTTCATGGATTGATTAGTAAAAGTTCAGTAAAAAGGAAGGTAAGGAAGAAAGTAATAATTAATGAATTTCTTACTACCTTTGTATTGCGGTTAGGGGTGCCTTTCCAAACGGGATTGGCTGAGATTACACCCTACAACCTGATCCGGATAATACCGGCGGAGGGAAACCAGAGCTTATCGCTACTTTGTTTACCTCCTCCATTAACCTAAACACTTAATTGGAGGAATTAATGTTCTCAAAAACATTCATTTCTAAGCCGTTTTTAGCGGCTATATTTTCATTACTCATTTATTCTTTTGCATCTTCTCAAACCATTACCGGTTATGTATATGATGCTGAAACACGCGAAGCCCTTGCAGGGGCTAATATCCTTCAGATAGACACCCAAAATGGTACTTCTTCAGATACCGAGGGTTATTTTGAGTTCAGACTAATCGATTCGAAACCTAACACAATTCAGATTTCATTTTTAGGCTTCAAAACACAAGTTATTGAACTGAGCGACAAAGAAACTCCCTTAGAAATTTACCTGGAATATGGAGTTGCTTCTCATTTCTCAGGATTAATCGTTCAGGCTACCCGAGTGGATGAAAGTACACCATTCACGTTTACAAACATAAGTAAGGAGGAGCTCGAGAATAGGAATCTTGGCCAGGATGTTCCGTTCCTTTTGAATCTGGCCCCATCAGTGGTTACAACTTCTGATGCAGGCGCTGGTATTGGCTATACTGGTATCAGAATTCGGGGGGTGGATCCGGCTCGAATTAATGTCACTATTAATGGAATCCCTGTTAATGACGCGGAGTCTCATGGAGTATTTTGGGTGGATTTACCTGATATCGCTTCCTCTATCGAAAATATTCAAATCCAGCGCGGAGTCGGGACTTCTACGAATGGAGCAGCAGCTTTTGGAGGATCAATTAATCTCCAAACCAATACATCCCGAACAGATGCTTTTGCGGAAGTAAATACTGGTGTAGGTTCATTCAACACCAGAAAGGCAAACATACAGCTTGGTTCAGGGCTAATGGAAAATGGATGGATGTTTGAAGGAAGGTTGTCGAAAATTCTTTCGGATGGATTTATAGATCGTGCGAGTGCGGACTTGAATTCTTTTTATCTGTCCGGCTCAAAACGTGGGGAAAGGAGTATTCTCAGAGCGGATGTATTTTCAGGAAAGGAGATCACCTACCAGGCCTGGTACGGTGTTGAACAAAGCGTACTTGAAAGCGGTAACCGAACATTTAATGAGGCTGGAACGGAGAAAAGCGGCGATCCTTATGAGAATCAGGTAGATAATTATCGTCAGGATTATTACCAGCTGCATTACTCCTATGAAATTAGCAGCGATTGGGTGGCAAATGCATCCTTACATTACACAAAAGGACAAGGTTATTTTGAAGAGTACAAAGCCGATGAAACTCTAAGTGATTATGGAATAACACTAAGTGGCCCAGGACCCGCTACTTCTGACTTAGTACGTCGCAGATGGCTGGATAATGATTACTACGGAGGAATATTTTCTTCGAAGTATAGGAGTACCGATTGGGATTTGACCGTTGGTGGCGGAATTCATCAGTATGACGGGGGGCATTTTGGAGAAGTAATATGGGCTCGTTTTGCAGGAGACAGCGAGACAGAAGATCGTTACTATGATAATGATGCTGATAAACTAGACATGAACCTGTATGCCAAGCTTAACTATCTCCTTGGTACTAATTTCAATGCTTATCTGGATGCTCAAATTCGAACAATCAATTATGATTTCTTCGGAAATGACGGGACCGGTCAACTACTCATAGACCAAAGTGATAAGCTCACTTTTTTCAATCCTAAGGCAGGTATTGTATACCGGAATTATGAAGGTGATCGTGCATTTATTTCTTTTGGTGTAGCAAATAAAGAGCCCACAAGAAACGAATATGTAGATTCTACACCGAATAGTCGGCCTGAGCATGAGACATTATATAATGTAGAAGCTGGATACACCAAAGAGTTGGATAAACTGGTTCTGGGCTTGAGTACTTATGGTATGTTTTACAAAGACCAATTGGTGCTTACCGGACAAGTGAACGATGTTGGGGCTTATATCCGAGATAATGTAGACAGAAGTTATCGAATGGGTGTTGAGCTTGAAGGAGCTATTCAGATTAATGATCAACTTCAATGGGCATTAAACGCCACGTTCAGCCAAAATAAAATCGATGAGGTTTCTGAATTTATTGATGATTTTGACAACGGAGGACAGGTAGAAAGAACCTTTACTAATACAGATATTTCTTTCTCTCCGAATGTAATTTCGAATTCTATTCTAAGCTATACCAATTCAGGATTTGTAGCAGAACTATCTTCCAAATATGTTTCCCGGCAGTACTTAGACAATACTCAGGATACTGACCGATCGATAGATCCGTACTTTGTGAATGACCTTAGGCTTAGCTATACACTTGATCGTTTCGAGTTTACTGAATCAATCACAGGGACGTTACTGGTAAATAATATTCTCGATACCGAGTATGAAACTAATGGGTATACCTTCGGATTTTTTGCAGGAGGAGAACAGCGGTTCAATTATTTTTACCCACAAGCAGGCAGGAACTTCTTGTTTCAGGTAAAGTGGGAATTCTAATAAAGCAAAAAGGCGATCTATTGATCGCCTTTTTTATTTCACATCATTTCTCTCTCCCTTCTCAAATTTGATCACTATTAAGCATTTAAATAGTGAAACATTTTCTAACAAAAATTAACGAGTCTTTTCGGCTTATCCCTCGTCACATTAAGAATAATACTAATAGTTGGATATTGCGGTTATATAAGAAGCGCAATAAAAACTTTTAGATAGATGTGCTTGTGATCAGGAGCGTATCGGGCTTGGGAAGTCCTTTATCAATATTTAACAGCTACTCGTCACAAAAAATGCGCTGAAAGAATAGCAAAGCGGCATATTTCTTTTTTTTAATATGTTAACGAGCCGAAAAGATTATATAGTTGTAGCCCTAGCCGCTGCTGTATTTACCATATACAATGCAGTATTAACCAGCTTGGTGGTAGCCAGCTTCGATAATGTCGAATTTGGATACGTAGGGGTATTTCTGGTTGAAGGGTTAGCATTCCTCCCATTAGGAATATCTCTTCTTCTTATTCTTTGGCTCAGCAGAAGGAGGCCAGAGTTTTTCTCCATTCTAAATGCCAAGACTTTTCTTCTGCATATGCTTTTTTCTGGATTCCTGTTTGTAATCCACGCGATTTGGCAGGTGTTTATAAACTCGATTTTCTTCGGTACAGAGTTCAATTATATAAGGGTTGAAAGAGATTTTATGGCCTTCCTGGAAATGCGGTATTTATGCTACATAACTATGATTGGATTGGCCGGAGGCTTGATTAAAGCAAGGCAACATAGCAATGAAACAGTGAAAGAGTCTGAACTAAAGCTGGAGCTGCAGCGAGCAAAGATGAGTGAATTGGAGCTGAAACTAAACCCGGAAATTATCTACCCCAACCTGCTTTATATCAAAGAAAAGACAAAAGAAAATCCGGCGCTAGCTTCACAGATGGTGATTTCGATGGCGGGGTTGTTGAGGAAATTGGTAGATAATATGGAGAGGGGATACAATCCATTGATGGAGGAGACGAAGCTATTTGAGCTTTATTCGGAGATTCTAAAGTTGAGAAAAGAGGCTCTTCTTAATATCAAAACGAATGTGAGCAAATTGCAGATTGATGAGAAAGTACCTCCGATTATTCTTCTCATACCTTTGGTAGAAGAATTGATTTTTGGGAAGTATACCGCATATCTAAATGGCTTTGATACTCTTGCTTACCAGGCTACTAAAATTGATAAAAGAAGGTTAACTGTTGAGCTTAGAGTTGAACCCATATCCACCACTGAAGGCTTGCTCGAGTTTTTAGAAAAAGAGCCATTCACCAAAGTAATAGAAGCAAATCTGATCCAGTTAAACAGGGATAGCAAATTCCATTCTTATATAGAGGATCAGGCCCTTGTATTGGCAATAAGCTCAAAAAGGGAGGAGAAAGAATGATCCTATTCAGGGAACTGACTTATATAAAAGAGATAAGAAGAGGACTAATACTTCTTGCAGTAATTTTTCTACTTCTGGTTTTTATTGTGAATTTATATTTCATCGACCAGTTTCAGAACTCTTCTTTTCAACGAGTAATGATGTACACGATGCTGTATGTCCTCATTCCGTTTATCTTTTTTCCTGTCATTGTATTTATTTCTTCAAAATTTTCTCTTTTTAAGAGCTTCCGATACATCGCTATTCACTTCATCCTAAGCCTGGTGTATGTAGCGGTATTCACTTTTCTGGTACAGTTTTTAAGATCCGCCATCGACGGATACAATTTTTTCTCAGGAGGGTTGGAAGTAGTAGTGAGTGTGCTAAGGAGGCAGTTTATAGTCTCGGGATCAATGGCTTTTTTGCTTTACTGGGGGATTGCCACCCTTTCTGGTATGCAGGATTACTACGAAGATTTAACTGAGGCAACAGAGCGAACCAACAAATTAGAAGCACAGCTTAATAATGCTACGCTATCTGCTTTAAAAGCTCAGTTGAAACCGCACTTTTTGTTTAATACGCTGAATATGGTGGATTTTTTAATCCACTCAAATCCGGATAAAGCAATAAATACTCTAGACAGGCTGGAAGAGCTGATCAAAAGTACCTTTGATCAAAACAGGCCCAATTCCTGTACTATCGAGGCTGAAATTGATTTTCTGGAAAAGTATCTAAACATTGAGAAATCAAGGTTTCAGGAGCGGCTTTCCTTGAAACTTCATATTGACGAAGAAACAAAATCGTCCAAAATACCATGCTATTTAATTCAGCCATTGGTGGAGAATTCTATCAAGCATGGAGTTGGCAAATCAATAAAAAAATGCACCATTATTATTTCGACCTATCTGGATAACGAGTATCTGTATGTCGAAGTAAAAGATGATGGAATCGAACAATCACAAGAGAGCGAATTAGAAAAAACAAAATGGGGAGTAGGGCTGAAGAATATTCAAGAACGCCTCACAATCTATTATGGAGAGTCAGGCGGACTCAGAATCACATTTCCTGAAACAGGGGGATGTGTCTCACTCATTAAAATTCCCAGGAATAAGCTCACGAAGGATGATAAAAACGATAATAGTAGATGATGAAGATCATGCACGCAACCGATTAAAATACATGCTCAGTCAAGAGCAAAACCTGAGTGTTATTAAGGTATGTAAGAATGGAATAGAGGCCATCGAGTCGATAGAAAAAGAACGCCCTGACTTACTTTTTCTCGATATCGAAATGCCGGAACTAAATGGATTTGATGTTTTGAATAACCTCAGCGCTGCGTCAATTCCAATGGTCATTTTTGTTACTGCATTTAGCGAATATGCGGTAAAAGCTTTTGAGGTTAATGCACTAGACTACATCCACAAGCCATTTGACAAGGATCGCCTTTCACTAGCATTAGCAAAAGTAAAAGAAAGGATAAGAAATAATTCAGGGGAAAAAGTTACCCAAAGGCTGGAAGAGTTTCTTTTGGAGAGAACTCAGGGAGAAACAGATTTGGGCAGGTTTGTACTAAAAAGCGGAGGGAGTATTTACATAGTACAATCTAAAGATATTCTTTGGGTAGAAGCTTCCGGTAATTATGTGAACATAATCACAGAAAAGAAGAAGCATTTACATCGCACAACAATGAGCGGAATGATGAAAAGACTGAACAGGACCAAGTTCTTTCAGATACATCGTTCTACCATTGTAAATCTGGATTTCGTAGACCATATCGAGGAGTGGTCGTACGGTGATTACAAAGTTGTAATGAAAAACGGACAGGAACTGAAAATGAGTCGTAATTATAAAGAACTTATCCAGAATATTTAGCGGGGTTCACACCCATCAAATAGCGCCTTATCCCTCCATATCTCCGCTTGTCACATTTCTTTTTAAGTGCTTTTAAGCACCTCTAATATTCAAAATGGTACGCCTTAAAAAGGCGGTAACTTTTTAACAATAGTAGAGGAAATTATGACGAAAACGCTACATACAATAGCAATTTTGGCCATTACAATGCTATGCAGTACTGCATTTGCACAAACAGGCTCTATCTCAGGTGTAATAGACGACTCTGAACAAGAACCGTTGGCTGGCGCAAGTGTCTTTATTGTTGAGCTCGAACGAGGCACAACATCAAATAGCGAAGGACAATATTCACTAAATAATGTACCGACAGGTACCTATACAATAGTAACTAGGTTTCTCGGCTTTAAAGAGAACACGCAAACTTTAACTGTCACCTCCGGTTTAAATTTATTAGACATCACCCTGGAATTAGATGTAGTTGGGTTTGATGATATAATAGTAACCGGAACGGGCTCAGCTGTAAGTAAAAAGAAGCTGGCGATGGATGTTTCTTCAGTGGATGAGCAAAGCCTCCAAAAGGTTCCTGCTTATACACTGAGTTCTTCTTTATCCGGGAAGATTGCAGGAAGTACGGTTACTCCAAATGGTGCCCCGGGAGCTCCCTCAGCAATTATTCTGAGAGGAATCAATACGATGGGCACTTCCAGACCCATGATTCTAATTGATGGAGTGGAAATAGATGCAAGTTCAACGGCTGCAGGCTCAGGAAATGACCGCTACAGCCGATTATCTGATATCGACTTCAGCAATGTGGAAAGAGTAGAAGTAGTAAAAGGAGCGGCAGCTGCGACTCTGTATGGTGCTCAAGGAGCAAATGGTGTAATCCAGATTTTTACCAAATCAGGAACCAACGGCCAAACAAGAATTGATGCATCAACAAGTTGGTCGTTTGATCAGCTTGATCAAAGCAGAACAGTTTCAAAGGCTACCAATTTCCATGCCTATCCAACTGATGCTAACGGAAACATTGTCGGTCTTTCATTCAATGAAAATACCGGAATATGGACGGTGCCCCCAACTGAAGCGAATTCAACGACCGATCAGCCATTCACTGGTTTCGATGATGGAACTGGAAACATTGTTCCATTGACCATCTATGATGATTACCTGGATGAATTCTACCAGACTGGTATTTCACAAAACCATCAGATTTCAATTTCTGGCGGAAATGAAGTAACCACCTATTTGGTCTCGGGTTCTTTTCTAGGACAGGAAGGGATAGAAAGAGACATCAATTTTGAAAGGATGTCTTTCCGGTTGAATACCACTACAAGACTTAGAGACGATCTTACCATGTCGCTAAGAACCAACATCGTTAATTCTGATCGTTCAGGAATTACCGAAAGTGGAGACAACATTGAGTCTGGTCTTAATACTTTGCTTGGTACTCAGGCTTTCATCAATCCTTTATGGCAGGATGAAAATGGGTTTTTTGCCACTAAGTTTACTTCAGGTAGTGTAAGCACAAATGGATTGTTCTTTAAGCAGGTACAGCACCTTGATACCGGCTCAAAACGATTCCTTGGAAACCTGAACCTGAAATACAACCCGACTAAATTCCTTGAGGTGGATTATAAGTTTGGGCTAGACGGCTATTACAACGAGTTCAACCGTATACAGGATAACGTAACCCTGTTCGAAGACCCAACTACAGGGGATAATGAAGTAGTATTGCTTAATCCTGATGGCTTTAGCCAAAGAATTGGACGAACCAATTACTTCTATAATTCTATCGTAGATGTGCTGCTTAAGTCAGATTTGGATAAAGATTTTTCATTAGGCATTCCTGTTCAAAGTACCACTTTACTCAAGTTTGACTGGAGAAGAAATGACTTTACAAGTACCACTTCTCAATCGGATGGATTACCAGCTGGACTTCCTTTGACAACTATTCGTGCAGGTTCAACTGATATCTCCGATGAATTCCAGTCTACATTCATTACTTATGGTTATTTGATTAACCAACGTTTTGATATCGATGACTATGCTGGATTCTCAGCTGGTTTTAGAGCAGATAAATCCTCCGCTTTTGGTGAAGCTGCCGAGCTAAGGTACTTCCCACGTGCTGATGGTTACCTGAGATTATCAGGCTTCGATTTCTGGGATGATATGTCCACAGTTATTCCTGAATTCAAGTTGAGAGTAGCATATGGTGAGGCAGGAACTCAGCCGGGAGCATTCGATCGATTCATCACATTGAATCAGGGTAATATCGGTGTTAGCGGAACCTTCAATACTCCTGCTACTTCCAGTAACCCAGCCATTGTAGAAGAAGAGTCGGCTGAGCTTGAATTTGGTGCTGATCTATCCTTTGATCTTGGAGACACATGGTTCCAGGCAATTGGTGTATCGGCTACATATTGGAACCGTGAAAACCAGGGAGTTATTCAGTCTTTAGCCGTGGCACCATCTACAGGTAGCCAGGCAGTATTGGATAATACTATTGATCTGGAAGCAACCGGTTTCGATTTGAGTTTGAACTCATTGGTTTACAACAGTCAGAACTTCAACTGGTTAGCTAACCTGAATTTTGGTACCAGTGAATCAAAAGTAGCCAATATCTCAAACGGTGAAGATTTGATTCTTTCTGTATCCAACAACTTTGATTTCATCTTCCGAGAAGGTGAAAGATATGGAGTATTCTTCGGCTTCCATCCTTTAGAGTCGTTTGATGAAATCGACCCAACTACTAATGCGAGATACATCGCAGAAGCAGATGAAGGCAACTTCGTAATTGTTGACGGAGCAGTAGTAAACCGCTTCTCAAAACGAATCCAGATGAGAAGTGAGCGTGAAGTGATTGGTGATCCTACTCCTGATTTCTCGCTAAGCTTTAGAAACGATTTTACTATCCGAAGAAACCTTGAAGTGGTCTTCCAGGTCGATTGGGTGCACGGATTTGACATCCTGAATGGAACAAAATGGTGGATGTTCAATGCCGGAACTCATGAAGAATTTGAAGAAACAGTACTTATTGATGGTGACGAGGTAGTTGGACAACCAATCTTCGATTTAAATGGAGATCCACTTGCTCAAGTTGCCAGGGTTGATGGTAGTGAGCCACAGGCTTGGAGAAACTATCATGCTTCAAAGAGAAATGGTCTTACTTCCTACTTCATAGAAGACGGATCATTTGTAAAACTGCGAGAAGTGTCTATCAGTTATGATTTAACAAGCGCGGTAGCAGGTAGTGGAATAAGAAACCTTCGATTAGGAGTAACTGGTCGAAACTTACTTACCCTAACCGGATACGAAGGATTTGATCCTGAAGTATCTCAAGCCAATGAAGATAGCCGGTTTAGAGGTGTAGACTTATTCACCTATCCAAACTATAGAACATTCACATTCAATGTGTCTTTAGGTCTCTAATTATCAACCGATTAATAGGATAAAAATGAAATTTTCAAAAAAATTAAGTTCAGGAATTCTATTAGTGCTGTTAGCCACATTCGCTTGTGATAATGCACTTGATGTGAATAATCCTAATGAACCTACTCCTGACATTGTACTTTCTGAAGAAGGTATTAAAAGACAGGCAATAGGGATGTACGATGCCGGTGATGGCTGGCTGGAATGGGTATTCTGGCAGTACCATGAGCATATGGGAGATAACTCGGTAGCTCCATGGGTTAATTTTAACTTTAACCGTTACCATGGCAGTGTAGAGTTAGTTGTCTATAATGATGGAACTGAGTGGAGCCCTGTTAATCAATCTACTACAGGTCGAACGCAAGCAGAATGGCTTGATTTCATCAACGATCGGAACAACAGTGCTGGTGGCTTTGAACAAGAATGGGCCTGGGCCTATCAGATCCAAAACGAAGCCAATATCATGCTGAATGCTCTTGACGAAGGTGTAACCTTCTTAGGAAGTGAAGCAGTAGCTACCCAGAAGGAAAATGCTTACCGGGCGTGGGCACATTTCTGGAAGGGATATGCTTATTCCAGGATTGGGTTGCTTCATAGTCAGGGTCTTATTGTAAATGGTACACTTAGTAGTACAAACGATGATTATGTTACCAGAGAAGCAGTTATCGCTGAGTCTCAACGACAATTTGATTTAGCTTTACAGAGTATTTCAAGCTTCGATGCGATTGCTGCAGATGTTGTGCCAGCTATTTTCCCGACTAACTTAACAGCAGCTTCTATGGAGCAGAATATAAACTCCCTAAAAGCACGTAATATCCTGTTGAGTAAATTCCGGGATGAGTTAACAGCGGCCGATTTCGATGAAATCAAGGCACTTGCTGAAGATGGGCTAACCAGCAACGATGGCGCATTTTTGATTGATACGGATAATGCCACCTTCAATAATACGGTTACCTATCCATGGAGAATGGCTAACCTTTGGTCCGCTCCATCTGCAAGACTTGTTCAGGTAATGAATAAGAATGGAGATGCTCGCGGAGCCCGCTTCACAGCCAACGGTTTTGCTACTTTCCAGAACCGGGTTACTCAACCGAATGTAAATACTCCGTGGTTCTCACTTCCTCCATATGCAGGTACTAATCCTGGTGACGCCCCTATGTATTTCATTTCTGCTGAAGAAACCATTCTTATGTTGGCAGAAGCTGAACTTGGATTAGGAGATGCAGCAGCAGCGGCAACCCATATTAATACCGTAAGAAATATGCCGCTACAACAAGCTGGATTGCCGGATTTAGTAGCAGCCACTGTTGAGGATTTACGAGATGAACGCCGGGCAGCATTGTTCATGAGAGGTACAGCCTTTTATGATGCTCGCAGATTCGGCGAACTCAAATCGAGAGCTGATGGCGGAGGAGTGTCTGGTGTATGGGTTTATCGATTAGATCCTGATACACAAACGCTCGTGCTGGAAGACAGTTCCACTATCTATTACGACTTTGTGGAGTTCTGGGATGTACCTGATGCGGAAACAGATTTCAATGCTATTCCCGGAGATGGATCACCAGAAACCGGAAACGACTAAAAGTTCTCTTAGCAGATAGAAGTTATAAAAGGAAGGTGACAGCCTTCCTTTTATTTTTTAAACTATCAAATATTGACGTTCATGGACGAATACGATGAGAGTATACCCATATATCAAGCTTTTATCTCCGGTTTTGCTCGGCTTGATGGTGTGCTTATCAGTCCATGCCCAGGAAGGGCAACAAAAAGAAGAAGCAGAACTATATCGCCTTAAGAATGAAATCCAACCTGTTCTGGATGAAGGAGGCGAACCAGACATCCCTAATGCCTTCAATTTAATTGAATTGATTGCAGGCTTAGAAGTGGATAGCCTATATCCATTAGCGAATGAATTATACTTTTCTATCCTTTCTGAGAATGTAATGAGCAATCAACCCAAGCTGCTCAAAGAGGAATTAAACCGATTAAAACCAATCGTAGATAATTCAGTTTATAAAAACTGGGGCAGGTTGCTCAAGAAAAAGGACGAGCGGCTAATACCAGAGATAAGACGGTATTGGGAACTAGCAGATCCGGTATTAGCCACCAGTTATAATGAACGACTGATTGAACACTGGAGAAGGGTGTATTTGGCAAAGAGAGAGTACACTATTAATAATAAATCGGGTTTTGGAACGGACGATCGTGGTTCATTATATGTGAAATTAGGAAAGCCACATCAGGTAAAAGAGTCGAGCGTTTCATTATCGAATTACTCCGATCCTATGACAGGAAGTCAAATCCCAATCGAGAACAATATCTATTTTCGTTTTGAGATCTGGTACTATGACGAAGTACAATATATTTTTGGGGTACCTGGGAATGGGGGACCTTTTGGGTTACAATCGGGGATTCTGGATTTAATTCCTGAATCCGGGAACCGACCAGGTTTTTATTTTGATCCAACAGCTAGCTTGGTGGAGCTTACCAATAATCAATCTGGTGCTTTTGAGGGAGGGGCAACCTCTACACAGAATACTTCCCTGGCTTCACCTGGATCGACGCTACTGTCTAGAAAGGCAGCTTCCTTACTATTACAATATTCTGTGCTTGAGCATATTGCTACATTCGATCCCTTCTATTTAGATCTTTACAATCGGATGAGTAGCGATCTCATTCAAAATGCCATTAATGGAAGTGCTAATACATTCAATAGAACAGCATTAACTCAGAATCTTAAGTATCGGGCTCTGGAGAAAAATTGGTATGAAAGAAAAAGAATGGCTACTCCATCCTACCAGTCTGATGCTTTTCCTGAAGCTCAATATCATATCACAGGAACTCACTTTTATGATTTTCTATATGAAAATGGTACCCCTTATAAGCTGATGATTACTGAGTCGACCGATTATTCAAAGGTCCAGTTGTTTTTAGCAGCAGATACTACGGTTAAATTATCCGAGATTTCGAAGGCAGATAATTTTTACGTTTTTGATCAAAGCTGGATTAAATCAGATGAGCAAGGGTATACTGTAGCACTAAGCTCACCCAATTATAACCCGATGAATTCCTATTTAATTGATATCTCTGAAGAGGAAAAATTATTCCAATCTGGCTTCATCTACTCTGATGACGCTGCTGGTAGTAATACATCTTCTTCGATAATATCGGTTTCCAGGGCTGTCAAAATTCCGAACACAAGCTACGTAAAACAGGAGTTTGAACAACTGGGGTTTAGTTTTAGTGATTTGATAGTAGCTAGAGACCAGGAAGAATCATCAGATCATCGAATTCCCTTTTTCCCATCCATTGATAGAGCATTCGATGTTGGAGGAGAAATGATTGTTTACTTTGAAGGTTATGGTATTCCGAAAGGTGAATATTTTGCTCTCGAATACGGAAAGGAAGATAAATCGAATAAAGTGAATGTAAGCTTTGTATCAGATTCTTCTTCTACAAAGGTTTGGTTTAAACTGGAGCTAGATGAGGATGTATATACTCCCGGAGAACATGAGATACTATTTACGCTTTCATATAGGGGAAAGAAAATAGAAAGAAAGGTGTCAATCACCATTGTTGAGTAATTGATACCATAATAGAGCGGCTTATCACTTTCTTTTTATAAGGCAATCGGGCAGGAGTATCTTTTGCCAAGCAAGATACCTAACCCCTTTTATATCAACATAGATGACCACTATATTATATCAGGGTTTTTACCCTCGGTATCAGCTTATTTCACAAAAGGAAAAGGCGATCGTTTGATCGCCTTTTTTATTTCTACATAGAAATGAATTACTTCACCATAATAGGAACAGCTACTTTTGTAGTTCCCCAGTGTAGATTTAAGTGAGCTTTCTCTTCTGAAAGTGTATCAAAATAGATTTCAAAAGCTTCAATATTTGACCCTTCACCAACAGCAGCCATTGTTCTGGCTACATCTTTGCTTTCATCATAACGAGTTCCCCATGATAAAAAGTCATTGATGATAATTGTCCATTCTTCTGCTCCAGGAATTGTATACAGAGAATAAGTTCCAGCAGCTACTTCCTGATCACCAACCATTACATCGGTGCTGAATGTGATAACTGTGGATTCATTAGCTCCGGTTCTCCAAACTCTTCCAAGAGGAGCAAGCTGAGAACCCTCTCCAAAATAAGTTCTGCCTTTTAGCATAGGTCTTCCATAGGTAATACTTACTACAGTAGCACCAATATTTTGGCTGATAGCTGCATTTGGGCTTGGGCGTACACCGCTACCTCTTTCTTGTGCAATAGTTAGTTCATTGGTTAGCAACAGTGTAAAAACAACTAGCGCCCCAAATTTCAAAAATGATTTCATAATACTAGGTTTAATTGAATTAGAATTCTAATAGCATAAGCTACATTGATTTAAGCACACTTGTAACCAAGAAAAAAAAACTCCCATTCCAACAAATTTGGAAGGGAGTTCAAAGCGGAAAAATTAATGCTCCGTTTACTTAACGAGTAATACTCTGATTGTACTCATAGTGGTATTGGAGTTTAGCCTGACGAAATACACCCCACTTGCGAAACGAGATGCATCCCAGGAAACAACATAATTACCTCTGGATTGCGAACCACTGAATAAGGTTTCTATTACTTGCCCCCTCATATTGTATACAATTAGCTCAACTTCAGCTGTTTCTTCAATATGATATCGAATATTTGTAACCGGGTTAAATGGGTTGGGATATGAGCCTATAATTTTTGTTGTAGTCGGTACATTGATTTCATCCTCAGGCTCATTAGACACCATATTTGGATTTTGCAGTACAAGAAACTGCCCCATCATGCCACCATCTTCGTGAGGAAGAATATGGCAATGATACATATAGGGTATTTCATTATCGTAGAAATCTTCAAATTTAGTAATAAACCGTACGGTTTCATCTGCCCGGACTAATACCACATCTTTCAGACCACGTTCATTTTCTGGTGGAGGATTTCCATTTCTGTCTAGTATATAGAATTGAACATCATGAATATGAAAAGGGTGGGCTATGTTGGTGTTATTGGTGAGCTCCCAGATTTCAGTATCGTCAAGATATACGGTATCGTTTACGAATGACATATTGAAGATTTCATCATTGATGGTGAAAGGGTTGCCTGGCCCACCCCCTTCAAAAGTCTTAATCCTGGTTCTGTCCACATCCGCTTCTTCATAGGGAGTAATTTCTACCAGCTCATTAGGAATGGTAGTTACTGGATCATCATTGGTCTCCTGAATCCTAAATTCCAGCACCTCAAAATCAACACCATGCAAAGGAGTGGCACCACCGCCGCCCCCACCTGAGCCTGGAATATCATTCGGTAACTCCGAAGCATAACTCATGAAAGAAAGAGTCTCTCCTTCATCAGCATTAAAATTGACAAGTATTTCAGCTCGCTCACCGGTAGCAAGCCGTAATCTTGTAAGCTCAACCGGAGATTCTAATAGTCCTCCGTCAGATCCAATTTGATAAAACATTCGGTTATCACTTAATCCAAAATTGTATACTCGTTCTGAAGATCCATTGATAATTCTAAAGCGAACGACTTGAGCAGGTACTTCTACATAAGCATCGAACGTGGCATTAACCATTACTTCATCGCCGAAAGGAGCAATATCAATATTCCCGTTAGGCCGGAATGAACGATCCTGAACAATTAATGGGAAATCATCAACTCCATAAGTTCGCGGTAACTCAAGAGCGGCTTCAATTCCATCGCGGATAATAATCGCTCCTGCAACACCTCTGGTTACATGCTCCTGGGTGCTTTCGTGAAGGTGAGGGTGGTACCAAAAAGTAGTTGCGTTATCCAGTACTTCAAAAGCAGGTCGCCAGGTAGTTCCAGCAGGAATGATGGAATGAGGGCCTCCGTCATTTTCTGGAGACACATGCATCCCATGCCAGTGCATGGTAGTAGCTTCTCCCAGGTCATTATTCAGCGTTATGAAAACAGAATCATGCTTTTGAAAAATAAGTGTTGGTGCCAAAATCGGGCCATTAACACCCATAGTGTTATTAGATGTTATTCCGTTGTTGAACTCATAGGAGGCTTCATCAAGATTTAGTTCAAATTGAGTTCCCGAAAGTGTGTCTGGGATAAATAGTGGAGACTGTGCAAAAAGAGGAGCTTGGCACACCACTAAAATGGCTACCCAAAACAAAGCGCGTATCATAATTCTGATCCTTATTAATTAAACTACCCTATAACCGCTGGGAATAGAACTAAAAAACTAATAAGAAGGAAGGGCTGTATACTAGAAATAGACGATTAATTGTCCTGAAATAAAGATGGGTCAATTCCAGGGATAATTTTTAGAGCGTTTTTGTAGTATAGTTTTTCCAATACTTCATCAGGCAAGTCAAGACCATACATTTTCCAAAAAGCATGTCTCTTTCTGAAATAATCGAAATACTCATCATCCGACTCTAATACTCTGAAATAAGTATGGAATTCTTCTGGACGATAGGTGTCTTTCCCAAAGAGTAAACGGTCCTGGTACTTGATAAAAAATTCACGTGCGAAACGAGGCTGCCGACCTAATTCGGCTATAATCGCAGCAATCTCTGTGTGTACATTAGGGAATTTATCGAGGTGTTTTCCAAGGCTCTCTAAATCATTTGCCATCCACCCAAAATGAGCATTTATAAAGGTGGTATTAGGATGCTTTTCGAACATATTCCATTGCTCCTGCATTACTACTTCCCAACTTGGGTATCTGGTAGTATCACCACGGTGCCTACTTGGAAATTGCTTCATTTCAAGCCAGCGTTCATTCTTTTCATCAATGGGATCCCAAAACACAGCGGGTTCTCCGGTATGTATTAGTACAGGAATACCAAGTTCTCCGCACTTGGCCCAAATTGGATCAATCCGAGGATCATCTGTTCTTACTCTGTTACCATTAGAATCCAGAACGGTTAGCCCCAGGTTTTTAAAAATCTTTAGACCCTTCGCCCCATTTCTTACATCCTCTTCAAGTTGAGCAACGGTACGTTCCGTCCAATCCGGATCATCAATATTGTTAAAGTCTATATTGGCGAATACGATAAATCGACCGGGCGCCTGTTCTTCGGCAGCATCTACCATATCTTTGAGTGCGTCTCCCGATCGACCGCTTAGATTAACTATGACTCTCATATTTAAACTGTCCATTTCTCTGGTGATTTGCACCAAATCCATAGTTGCCATTCTTCGAAGATGACTATGCACATCAATAAATGGAAACTTAGCAGCAGTTATCGGGTTTTCAGGAACAATGAGGGTTGAGGTAGGCTCATACTTCTCAAAATCCATGTTAAGCTCTTCACTCTGACCCAATACATTTGTAAATGGAATGAGAAGTAGAATAAGTACCAAAAAATATTTCATAATCGTATCTGATTAGAAGATTAGATTAGGCCCAGGTATTACACCTAATATATTTGGAATAGCGGGATAAAAGTTAAACTCAATTCCTCCATAGAACAAATTTAAATCGTCAATTTGACTCCCTCGATTAACAGTTCGATGTGTGTATCTGCCAAATAACCGAATACCCCGAATGGGCTCAAATTCTAATTCAAAATTCAGGTTATTCCATGTGTGAATTTCCCCGGCAAATAAATCAACCTCATCCCCATTTACACTTACTATTCCCTGGAACATATCTCCTCCTACATCAAGTAGAAGGTCTCCGTTTTCATCGACTTCATTAAAACCTTTTTTAACCGTCTGAAAAGAAACATCTATAAAACTTCTCCAGGGTAGCCATTGCCTTACAGAAATATGGAATTGTCGTGAATTTGGGCCTATGGAAGCCCCGAGTGGAGAACCTAACTCATCATAGGTATTAAAAAACTGCCAATGGGAATAAAAATAAGGATCAATCTGTAGTACTTCCGCGTTAATCAATGTTGAGGATGGTAAACCAAGGTTGAATCCAGCTTGATAACTAACAGTGCCACTATTTGAAATTCTTTTAGAGCTTCCTTTAAAGACATCACCAAGGGAAAGTATATCATCTATACCAAGAGTGCCGTAAAGTTCGAGGTTATTTACAGGCCGTATGGAGCCATCAAAAAACCAAATGGGATTATCCTTATCCAGAGTTTCATATTCACCAAATCGCAACGGAAGTAATGGATTGACATAAGAAAGTTCTACTGGCCGATTAGAGTAAATCAGAGACTCGGTAAATGCCATAGAAATCCAACTTGCAGGGGTTAACTGTATCCTCCGTAATGCAAACCAGCGTTCTGGAGAAACTCTGCTCACGATACCAGGGTAACCATCTACTTCAAGAATACTAGTTTCGGACCTAAGAGCACCATGAATAAGGGTATATTGTAGATATTTGGTGTCAAAATTGAGACGAACCCAGTCGAAGTTGCCAGCATCTTGCCTAAGTATTTGGGCTTCATGACCCCTGAATCCATATTTCAGGTCTCCATTACCAACATGTAAGCCAAGTTGTTTGTACTGAACTGAAAAGAATGCTTCAGCAAAAAAAGTAGAGTTCTTAGCAGCATTACGACCATCAAAAGTTTGTCCCCATTCAGGATGGTATCGGAGAAGCCCTGCTTTATCCACTAATGGATTGGAAATTTCACCATGCCATCCAAATGTGTTATATACAGTGCCGTATCCTCTAATGATAAAGTTATTAAGCTTGGAGTATTCATTTATATCATTGGCCTGGTCATTAACGAATATACCTCCGCCCGAAAAGGAGTAATCAAAAACAGTATATAGGTAATCATTTCGCAAAGCGTATAGATGAGGCTCTTCGTTAGAAAGCAATAAATCAACCTTACTTTTAGCGGATTCTTTTAGGTTCTTTTGCCAGCCTTGTAAATAAGAAATTGGATTTTCTGTAGAAATATATTCCGGTGAGAATTCTTGTTGATACCATCGCAGAAGCTTTTTGTCAGTACCGTTCAATGAACCTTCTATTTCACTAAGTCTGTTTAGGAAGGTTAGGATCTGGCCTCTGCTTAAAGGCAGGCTTTCATAGCTATAATTGCTAATGTTTCCTTTAACGCGTTGTAAATGCAGCCAATCATATACTTGGTGATGGGCTGGTACTAATGACACTTGTCCAAAAACAGAGGTAGGAGAGATTAATATTCCTAATACCAAGGCATAGGTATATACTATCTTCCTGAAGCAAGAATAATGTCTATCCAAAACAGCAAATATGTTTTTAATACCCAAATAAAAAAGCCCAAAATGAAATTTGGGCTAATTGAACTAAGAATGCAAGTTATAAACCAAAGGCGTCATGGCCAAGGAAGATTGCTGAGTCAGCTAGTTCTTCCTCAATTCTAAGAAGTTGATTGTACTTGGCAATTCGGTCGGTACGACTCATAGAACCCGTCTTAATTTGACCCGCATTGGTTGCTACAGATAGATCAGCAATAGTAACATCTTCAGTTTCGCCAGAACGATGAGATATTACAGCGGTATAGCTGTTCTTATGAGCCATTTCTATAGCATCTAATGTTTCAGTAAGGGTTCCTATTTGGTTTACTTTTATAAGGATTGAGTTAGCAATACCCCTTTCTATTCCTGTTGCCAATCGATTTGTATTAGTAACGAATAAATCATCACCAACTAGTTGTACTTTATCGCCGATCGCTTCAGTAAGCTTTTTCCATGCATCCCAATCGTCTTCTGCCATTCCATCTTCAATGGAAATGATCGGGTACTTTTCTGCCCAGTTTGCCCAGAATTCAACCATAGCGTCAGTATCCTTTCTCGACCCATCGCTCCATTTAAATTCGTAAAGCCCTGATTCTTTATTGTAGAATTCAGAGGAAGCCGGATCTAATGCAATAAGTACATCATCTTTTGGAGTATAGCCCGCTTTTTCAATAGCAGACATGATTACTTCTAAAGCTTCTTCGTTAGATTTTAGATTAGGTGCAAATCCACCTTCGTCACCGACAGCGGTGCTATATCCTTTTTCTCCCAACACTTTTTTAAGCGTATGAAAAATTTCTGCACCTATTTGTAGTGCTTCAGAAAAGGACTCCGCGCCTGCTGGCATGATCATGAATTCTTGAAGATCAACACTATTGTCCGCATGAGAGCCTCCATTTATGATGTTCATCATTGGGAGAGGCATAACCTTCGAATTAACGCCTCCTACATATCTCCAAAGTGGCATTCCAAGATCGCTTGCAGCTGCCTTCGCACAAGCTAGTGATACGCCAAGAATAGCATTTGCTCCAAGCTTACCTTTATTAGGTGTTCCGTCAATTTCTAGAAGCAGGGCATCCAGTTCTGTTTGATTAAATACTGGCAATCCTTCGAGTTCGCTGGCAATTGTTGTATTAACATTTTCAACAGCTTTAGTAACCCCTTTTCCCAAATAAACTTCTTTATCCCCATCTCTAAGTTCCACAGCTTCATGCTCGCCGGTTGAAGCACCGGAAGGAACAGCTGCCCGTCCCATTGCTCCTGAATCCAAAATCACATCCACCTCAATGGTTGGATTTCCTCGTGAATCAATAATCTGACGTGCATTAATATCTTCTATAAAGCTCATTTAAACTCCGTTTTATATCATTAAGTGAATGAAAGGACAAGGTACTACGATTTAACATCTACTTAAAGAGAATAGCCACTAAGTTTTTGTAAACTTGATCGATCAAAAAAAATAGGATTTAATTTTGCGCAATCAGCACCCCTGGATCATTCTATTCGATATAGATGGCACCTTACTTACGGTAGATAGAAACTTTAATCGCCCATTACTGAGAAGTATAATCAATGAACTTGGGATAGATTATCCCGATATGGAAAAGGATCCTTTTTCAGGTAGAACAGATTATGATATAATTACTTCATTCTTAGTAAATCACGAATTTGATGAAGGGCTTTATCAAGAATTCAAGGAAACTTATTTATCAAGATTAGAGAGCGAAATAAAAGAGGAGCATATACTAAGGCATGACTTTATCGATGAAGCCATAGATTATTTTTCAGGGAATAACTTTGTGAGAGGTTTATTAACAGGAAACTACCCTGACGCTGCATTAGTAAAATTGCAAACAGCAGGGATTAACCAGCAATTCGAATTTGGCGCATTTGGGGAGTATCATAAGGATAGAAACATGCTCCCAAAACTTGCACTCGAATGGGTTAAAAAGAACCTGGAAATAGAAAGTCCTGATCCTTCACGATTTGTAATAATTGGAGATACTCCGAGGGACATATTGTGCGCGAAGAACTCTAATATGCTATGCGTCTCAGTTACAACTGGTAAGTTCACAGAAGGCCAGCTTCAGGAATATAATCCTGATTTGATACTTTCAGATCTTTCCAAACCAGAAGAATGGTTTCCTAAACTGGTAAATGGAGAGGTGTGATTACCACATCCAGCCAAATACAAAAGTAATTTGAGCGGAGCCAAAGTATTTCGTTGAGGAATTGGCAGGCTCGGTTTGAAGTACGGGTAGTCCTGAATCTGGATCTGGAATAAATATAGGTCGGGCATTAGCATCTCTTTGAGCATCGAAAGGTTCTAAGATTTGCAAGCCTTGACTAAAATAATAGAAGCTATATCCAAATTGTAAGGTTTGAAGTCTGGCAAAGTTGTTGCCAAAATCTATTCCTAGTAGTAGCTCTCCATTCCAGCCCCAATCAGTTTCGGTGTCACTAAATCCTGAAAAGATATCCCTGATTGGCTCATAGACACCAAAATCGTTTATGTTGGTTTCCCGGAACCCGTTATTGTTTCTGTCTTCGAAGTAGGGCGAACTAACAGCTAATGTTGGTCCAAAATTAATAGATGTATGGACCCTGAAATTATCTGAAATTTTCTCAGGGAAAACACGGCGTTTGATACCAACCGTTAAAGGGAAAGTAGTTACACGTTTATATTTACTGGGTATGGTTCGGTTTCCAAAATAGTAATCAATATAAGTTTGTTCACTTGGGTCTCTTAACCCTGCAATTTTAAAATTGATTAGCCCTTCGGTATATGGCCCTAAACCTTTTCGGAATTGAGCGCCAGCTCCAAATCCAAAATCATTTAGATTCAAACTGAAGCCAAATCCTGATTTATAGCCCTCATCAAATAAATTTCTGGGTGCTTCTATACCCCGAATTTCAGGTTCTCCGTATTGTGCATACAGATTTGTGCTGGCTATTAAAATTGCCAAAAAAACAGTTGTAAGTAGAAAATTAAGCTTCTTCATGGTACCAGCTTCTTGGAATAATATTACAATGACAAAATAATCAACGAAAAAAACCTGAATTTCTTATTGTCTTAAATCGATATCCTGTTATTTTCCCATCGATTTTGAAAAATAGTCTAATAATTTTTTCTAAAGAATGAATTCACACACAACTTATTTGGTATTTGGGCCATCTGCAACACTTAAAAGAATGGCGGGAAAAATGTTTGCGGAGTACGAGCCTAAATTTCTCTATGATCGTAGATTTGAAGCGGTTCAAAGTGATTTTCACGTAGCAGTGTATGAAGAGTATGAAAAGCAGATTAATTCTAGTGTGACCTTAACGTGCATTTTCGAGCACTCCCCAAAAGTGAATAAGATTGTACTTAAGAAAACAGGTGGGAGAATGGGATTTAGAGGGAGTTCTTTAAGTGAAGAAAGAAATGTTGAGTCAAACGTAATTGATTTTATCTTTGATTTCGCTAAACGTTTTGGACTCACCGTACAGGAAGAACAAGTTTCTGATCAAAAGGAAGAAGATTAAAATCACAAAATGAATCGCACTCCTACTGAGTGGACAGTACTTTCTCTTCTAGAGTGGGGAACTGATTATTTCGAAAAAAAAGGAATCAAAAACCCACGCCTGAGTATCGAGTGGCTCCTTGCTGATGTTCTTAATACGAAGAGATTAAATTTATACCTCCTCTTTGACCGCCCCGTAAGCGAGGAAGAATTACAGCTCGTAAAGCCTATGATAAAAAGAAGGGCTGCTCATGAGCCCTTACAATACATTACAGGCGAAACAGACTTTTTAAGTGCCAGGATTAAAGTGACCCCGGATGTATTGATCCCGCGACCAGAAACGGAAGAACTGGTTGATAAGATTCTCAATAACCACGACAGAGATAAGCCGCTACAAGTTTTAGATATTGGCACAGGATCGGGCTGTATTCCGGTTGCTATTAAAATGAAATCGAAAAGGTGGGAAGTTTCTGGCACCGATATTTCGAGAGAAGCTTTAAAAGTGGCAGAAGATAATGCGCGCCTAAATCAGGTCGAGGTAACCTTTTTAGAAGATGACCTTTTAAACAGCAATGCATTCTACTCTGAAAAGCAGTTTGATATTATTATTTCAAATCCACCTTATATACTAAGAGAGGAAGCACAAGGGATTGAAATTGAAGTAAAGGAGTTTGAACCTGATCTCGCTCTTTTTTGTAATTCTACGGAACATATATATGGAGCACTATTTGAGTTTGCAGAACGGCATTTAAAAAAAGAAGGCACCATTTACCTGGAATTGAATGAGTATAAGGCAGACGAAGTGGAGCGTATTTTTACCTCAGAACGCTGGGCTTCTGCAATCCATTATGACTATGGAAATAAGCCGAGATTTTTGATAGCCAAAAAAAATTGAAAAGAAGCGGATTCTAATTTTGAAATGTCAAAAATTCTACGGGTGTGAATGTGGAAAACTTGTGGAAAAAAACTTCATATATCTACTCGCGCTTTGGATACTCCCTTGTTTACATATTAAGGCAATGTTACCTGTAGTCAAGTTAAAAATTTATATACAGGGACTTTTTTTTTAATCGTATGCAATTCAATGGATTAAGGCCCTTTCTTAATTGTGGATAACTTTTTTAGAACAGGCTAACTCTCGTTTGACAAGACGTGTTAATTTTTTCATTTTCAAACCAGCGTAGCTATAGAGAATACTTTATGGCGTGTGGATAACTGAATAGTGTAGAACCTCAACCGTACAGGAGGATAGGAGTAGTTGCAAGAAAACGTAGCTGAGGCAGCCTGGGGTAAATGCCTCGAGATAATTAAGGACAATATTAGCTATCAAAAGTATAAATCTTGGTTTGAACCGATCAAGCCGGTAAATCTTGTTGAGAATACTCTGACCATTCAAGTTCCTAGCCAATTTTGGTACGAATGGCTTGAAGAGCACTACTACAATATGCTGCGTTCTACTCTGGCAAAAGTACTTGGGCCTGAAGGAAAGCTTGAGTATTCCATTTTAATGGAGAAGTCGGAACAATTTGAGAACAATCGTTCTGTTCGTCTTCCTCAACGCCCTATGCCACCAGTTCAGGCTCAGCAAATACAGGGCTACCCGGAAAATTATCCGGAAAGAATCGAGAACCCTTTTGTTATTCCGGGTATTAGAAAGACCAAAATCGACTCCAACCTAAATAGCTCTTACGTATTTGAGCGCTATATAGAAGGAGATTGTAATCGTTTAGCCAGATCAGCAGCGATGGCTATTGCCGATAACCCAGGCAACAATTCATTCAATCCATTTTTTATCTATGGTCCTACCGGGCTAGGGAAAACTCATCTTGTTCAAAGTATTGGCAACCGGATAAAGCAAAAGTACTCAGATGATAAGTCAGTACTATATATATCGTCCGAAGCATTTACGAATGAGTTTGTACACGCGATACGAAATAATCGGGCCAGTGAGTTCTCCATGTTCTATCGCAATATTGATGTTCTTATTGTGGATGACATTCAATTTTTTAGCGGTAAGGAAAAAACACAGGAAGAGTTCTTCCATATCTTCAACGCGCTTCATCAGGATGGAAAGCAAATTGTACTGAGTAGTGATAGAGCGCCAAAAGATGTTCCTGATATCCAGGAGCGTTTAATCTCAAGATTCAGCTGGGGATTAAGTGCCGATTTACAGATGCCGGAATACGAAACTCGCTATGCGATTCTGGAAAGAAAGGCTAATGACAATGGCATTGAGATAGATCCTGAGATTGTAGAATTCATTGCACATAACTTCAAATCCAATGTGCGTGATCTTGAAGGTGCGATTATCAAATTATTAGCTCATGCTTCTCTTCAAAATATCGATGACATTGATTTGGCAATGGCTAAGCGTGTGTTAAAGGATATGGTGAAAGAATCTCACACTCAGATTTCTATCGAATCTATCCAAAACTATGTGTGCGATTATTTTGGTATCGATACCAATAAAGTGAGAGAAAAGACAAGGAAACAGGAAATAGTAGAGGCCCGTCAAATCGCAATGTACTTGTCTAAGCGCTTTACTAAATCCAGTTTAAAAACAATCGGTCTTCATTTTGGGGGAAGAGATCATTCTACCGTTATACATGCTATCTCTACGGTAGAGGAAAGAATGAGCACCAGCCCCAAGCACAAAAGAATCCTGGAAGAACTTCATCAGCGTATCGAAGTAGCTAGTCTTTAGCCATGGATAAACTCGTTTTAAAAAGCCTCAAATTTCGAGGCTATCACGGGTTTTATGAGCAAGAACGCATTGATGGTAATGATTTTGAAGTTGATCTGATATTTCATCTTTCACTGGAAGAAGCTGGTAGAGCGGATGACCTGGAAAAAACCATTGATTATTCCATAGCTCAAAAAATCGTTGCTGAAGTAATGGAGGGAGAATCGAAAAAGCTTATTGAGTATCTCGTCTATCAAATTGGAGAACGTCTTGCTAAGGAAGTAGAAAAAGCGGATGCCTTTGATGTAATTGTTCGAAAATTAAATCCACCCATGCCCGGTACTTGTGAATATTCTGAAGTGACAATGTCATGGCCAAGGTAACCATTGCTCTCGGCTCAAATCTTGATGAACCACTAAGACAATTGACTCAGGCTAAAGAGTTCTTGAACTCAATATCTGATGCTCCGATTAACTATTCTTCGATTTATAAGTCTGAACCCATTGGTCCATCTGAGGCGGATTTTTTAAATGCTGTGATTACTATTCAAACGGAGCTACCTCCAGAAGAGCTTTTTCAGCATTTGAAGCAACAAGAAAAAGAACAAGGCAGGCCATCCCGATATCCTAAATGGACAGCACGAACCATAGATCTTGACATTATTGCGTATGACAACTTGGTGCTTCAAACAGATACTCTTATCATCCCACATAAGGAGTATGGTCAGCGTTTATTTGTTCTTCTTCCTTTACAGGAAGTGCATCCAGACTGGACTGACCCAATAACCCAAGAAGCAATCGCAGATTTGATTAAAGAAGCCCCAAAAATGAGAATCACTAAAACTGAGCTAAGCTGGTAAGATGTCGAACTCGTTAGATTTTATTACCGTTGAAGGGGTTATTGGTGCCGGGAAAACATCATTGGCAAGACTTCTTGCTGAGCGCAGACAGGCACGACTGGTGTTGGAAGAGTTTGAGGACAATCCATTCCTTCCAAAATTCTATGAAGACAGAGAACGGTATGCATTCCAAACTCAGTTAGCTTTTTTGGCGAGTCGGTTTAAGCAGCAGCAGAACATGATGGCTCAGGACTTATTCCACCAGATTACCATATCGGACTATATTTTTGAGAAAGACAGAATTTTTGCCCGCCTGAATCTTCAGGAAGATGAGCTGGCACTCTATGATTCTATCTTCAATATCATGACTGGGATAGCCGCTCAGCCTAACCTGATTGTATTCATTCAATCCTCGGTAGATCGGCTGATGGAGAACATCAAAAAAAGAGGTCGTGAGTATGAACAGCATATTACCCCGGACTATTTGCGAGATTTAAATAATGCTTATAATCACTTTTTTTATCATTTCAATAAGACTCCGGTTATCTTTATTAATACAACCGAGATAGATTTTGTAAACAATGAGGAGCATTTGGCGTACATCGAAGAGCAAATTTTCGAACGGCCTATACGTTCAAACATGCACATTCATATTGCACCCTGATTATGCTTTTTAAATTTCTTTTTTTTATGGCGCTTTTTTTCGTCCTGATGAGATATATAGGGCGAATGTTCTTACCTTCCTCCGCGCAAAGGCAAAGGTTTAATCCCTTCGAGCAAAACAATAGAAGAAAGGGAAACCGCTTCGATCAAATTGAAGAAGCCGAATACGAAGACCTATCTGATAAAAAAAAATAATCCATGAATTTTGAAGAGAAACTAAACCGTGGTTTCGAGCTCTTACAAGATAAAGACATTGATCACAGTTTAGATATTGCCAGGGAACTGCAACAGGAAAACCCTGATGCCCATGAAGCTTATTACCTGGAAGCATTAATTATGCAGCAACTCAACCAGTTTGAATTGAGTCTTACTGCTATTGAAAAGGCAATGGAGTTAGGTGATGATAATGCTGCCTATTTTAATTTGAGAGGAAACCTTTTTCTCCAAAAAGAAGAACTCAAAAAAGCTGAATCAGATTTTGATAAATCGATTGAGCTAACTGATTCTTCCTCTGCTCATCGAAATAAAGTAATGGTCATGCTTATGACCGACAGAGGGCAGGAAGCTATTCCTTATTTGATCGGTAGGATTAAGGCAAATCCTCAGGATGCTGAGAACTGGATTTTAATGGGAGATATGATCAAAAGAGGTGGTCAGGCTGATAAAGCCAGAACCTATTATGAACAGGCGCTGACCATCGATCCTGATAACGATTATGCTAGGCGACAGTTAGAGGATATCTAATCTAGAACTTTAGTTGGAGTTTTGGATAAAAAGGCCTCAAAAAATTAAAGAGGTCATTCCGCGGCGAAAGCCGGAATCCAAATTTAGGTTAAAAGCATTATTCTGTTCATAAAAGTTAAATCTAGATTCCCGCCTTCGCGGGAATGACTGAAAACAGGCTTTAGGGTATACTTTGGAGTTTATTATTCCGAATCCGCATTAAAACTATGAAAGGCGAAGGCTCGTCTTAAGCGTGTATTCGCCGATACCTGAAATTACCTTCAAGAGAAGGTAATACCTTTTAATCCCGCACATATTTATTGTGCGGGATTGAATTTTGAAACTAAAAAAGGCTATCTTTGTCGCCCTTTCTGCTCACGTGGCGGAACCTGTCTGCCGACAGGCAGGTTGGTAGTCACGAGTAAACGAAATGCTCACGTGGCGGAATTGGTAGACGCGCACGCTTGAGGGGCGTGTGACCTAACGGTCGTGATGGTTCGACTCCATTCGTGAGCACATTTTTAAAACCTGATTTCTTTTTTGGAATCAGGTTTTTTTATGCTCATGAATTTGAGTTTTATGCCCTACAATTACACTTTAGGCTTTTATGCAAATTTTTGACTACAAATAGTTAATTGTCGAGGTAATTGTTCCTTTATATGTTCCTTTTAATCCGGAAGGTAGTTTAGTTTCAATAGTAGCTTTTATATCTACTGAGTGCCTTCCATTCTCTGCTTCATGTAGACTATCAGTAGAAAGCTCAATCATGTCTCCATATTGATTTATCATCTGTGCCGAGCTCGAGGTTTCTACATGGGCTTCCACATGCTTAGTGGTTACAAACTTAATTCTTCCTACGGCATCCGTTTTAGAATTAAGGCCAACAGTAACCAGCTCAACTGTTTCAAGAGTAGACCCACTGATTATAGTTGCAGAGACTCGCATTGAAGCACTTGTTCTCCCTTGACTAATCCCCACTTGATTTAAGAAGACCGAAAATATGAATGTTATAAATATAGTTTTCACGTCGCGTTTTAATACCCTTATTAATACCCGCGACAAAATATTAAAATTTTCTAATATTAAAAAACTCTAATATTAATTTTTTCTAATAAATATATTAAACCATTGTTTTTATTAACTTAAATTTAATAAAAAATCTGTTTTCGACTTCATAAGAGCCCTGCACGCTAGATTTCAATGAAATTTGAAAGCCTGTTTTCATATTGTGAGCCGGTAAATAATGGGTATCCAAGCGCTTTTAATGTCTTGTACTAATTAATCGTTATCGATGAGGTTTTATCAACAACAATCAGATTCCACGTTAGCTTCTCCAGACTCTCTAGCTAAGGAAATACCTAATCCCGCGGACTACTCATTAAGTGAAGTGTTTGAGTATATAAGTGATTTTCTTCAGATTACTTTATTCAAGATTCAGGATACTCCTGTTACATTTCTCTCTTTAATCATTTTCATACTCTTTTTAATAGGGTTTTCTGTTCTTGCCTCTTTTATTAAGAGACTACTAAACACCAAGATCTTGCCTCGTTTTATAAAGGATAGTGGTCTTAGATATACATTATCCAGGATGTCTCAATATTCAATAATAGTTATTGGGGTTTTCGTTTCATTTCAGTTTCTGGGTATTGATCTAACAGGACTGGCTGTAATATTTGGTTTCCTATCTGTAGGGATTGGTTTTGGACTTCAAAATATTACCTCAAATTTTATCTCTGGTCTCATCGTACTATTCGAACGACCTATTAGTGTAGGTGATAGAGTAATTGTCAATAATATAGAAGGGGATATTGAGGAGATAAATATTAGATCCACCAAGGTAAGGTCATTGGATAATATTTCCATTATAGTACCCAACTCGGAATTTGTCTCAAAAGATGTAGTCAACTATTCTCATGGGGATCCAAGTTTTAGGCTATCAGTTGATGTGGGTGTTGCGTATGGGTCAGATTTGGAGTTAGTAATCAGTGCACTAAATGAAGTAGCAGAAGAAAATGAAAACATACTAAAAAATCCTGGATATGATGTCCATTTAAGAAGCTTTGGAGATTCGGCATGGAATATGAAGCTTCTTGTTTGGATAGATGACGTGAAAAAAAAGTATAGTATTTTGAACGAGCTCAATCAGGGTATTGTCAAAAAGTTTAGAGATTATGACATCGAAATTCCTTTTCCGCAGAGGGATATTAACTTTAGAAATGAGTTAAAAAGTGATGAGAAGAATTAAATTACCAGCTCAACTCCTTTCCAGTAAACGCGAAGAAGTTTGAATAAGAAAAGAACAAAGCTAAAGAACTATATCATTGCTTATTGGGCAAAAACTCAGGATCAAATAGCTATTTTCTTTCGTTTTTCGATTCGTAAAGCGAAAGCCCTTTTACTACCAATTCAACAGGTGTTTGGGTTTTCTATTATCAAAGACCCAAATAAGCTTCGTAGTATTGACATAAGTACATACTTAAGCGAAACAGATCAAAAGCTTTCAGAACTACCAGATTCATATCGTCATTATTTTTCTACTCAGTTTGAGCTTGATGAGGATACCTACATAAAAAATAATGCTGGCCGGCTAACACAAATCAAAAATGTATATGAAGCCTGGAAAAATGGGTATGCCGGTAATTTGGCAGTGGTAGGAGAAAAGGGAAGTGGACGAACTACTTTTTTGAATATGCTCAAAAGTGATCTTTTTAAAGATGAGCCATCTATGAGTATTGATATCAATCAATCCACATGGAAGATAGAGCAACTCCTTAGTAATCTCGCACGAAGCTTTGATGTGACAAATATAAATCGTCCAGAAACTCTTGTACGTGCCATTCAGGAAAAAAAGAAACGGCAGATCATATACCTAGAGGGTCTGCATAATCTTTATATAAGGAATATAAATGGATTTGAGGCCTTAGATGCTCTATGGCTCATTCTTTCAGAAACAAAGGAACATATTTTTTGGGTGGTTTCAGGATCTAGGTATGCATGGGAATTTTTAAACAAGGCTGAAGGGATTGAAACCCACTTCAACTTAACCCTTAGCACAGACAACTTTACCGAAGAACAAATTGGAGAGTTAATTCTAAGTCGCCATGGAAAGACAGATTTCGGACTTGTCTTTGAGCCAGATGAGCAAACTAAAAAATCCAGGAGTTATAAGAAGAGGGTTCATTCAGAAGAAGAGCTGCAAGATTATTTGAAGAAAGATTTTTTTGAACAACTCTCAGAACAATCACAAGGAAATGCATCAGTAGCTATCACTCTTTGGCTTAGATCAATAAGACAAATAGACGAGAAAAGAATGTATGTATACCCATTCAAGCCTCATTCTGTTGAACTACTGGATATATTAAATCCAGAGACACTTTTTCTACTTGCTACATTTATACTCCATGACACGTTAAAAGTGGCGGAACTCTCCCGGATTTTGAATATGAGCTTGTCTACAAGTAGGGTTCTATTAACTAAGTTAAAAACTCGGGGTATTATAACAGAGAAAGAAGGGGTTTATCAGTTGAACCATTTGATTTACCGCCAAATTCTTAGCTTACTTAAACGAAGAAATATCATTCATTAAATCCTGCAATGAAGCGCCTGCTACTATTGATAACCTTTTTATTTCCTCTTTACTCTGCAAATCTTGTATTTGGTCAGGATTCGGTTGAGGTCGTTCCATCTGATAGTCTATCTGGTCTTCCTTTAGTAATACAGCCTACTTTGGTAGAGTTTGAAGAGCTATTCTCTGCCGGTAAGGTTATATCCATTGTTTTTGTACTGATCATAACTTTCTTGGGAGTGCGTTTGATAACGTTCCTGCTTGAAAAACTAGCTGAAAACCAAATCTCTTATCGGCTCTTTATAAAAAGATTAATTCCATTTATAAATGTATCGATATGGAGTTTTGCCATCTTCTTTATTATCGCTGGTATCATTAATCCTCCTATTGAAACAGTGCTAACTGTGGGTGCTTCTGTAGGTTTAGCAGTTGGTTTTGCTTCTCAAGACATTCTGAAGAATATTTTTGGGGGCTTCATTATCATTCTTGATAGACCGTTCCAGGTTGGAGATAAAATCCAAGTTGATAACTATTATGGAGAAGTAACATCCATAGGGTTAAGGTCAACACGGATCATTACCCCGGATGATTCCCTTGTATCTCTTCCCAATGCCAACCTTGTGAGTAATGCTGTATCTAACTCTAATTCCGGCGCACTATATTGTCAGGTAGTGGCTTCTATATTTTTACCAACTTCTGCTAATCTAGATGCTGTTAAAGAAATTGCTTATAAAGCAGCTATCTCTTCTCGATATCTTTATCTCAACAAGCCCGTCGTTGTTGTTTCTGAGAACCGAGTTGTAGATCGCAATCCTGTGATTGAATTAAAGATTAAAGCCTACGTATTAGATATCAGATATGAGTTTTTACTCAAAAGTGATATAACCGATCTAATCATTGGCGAATTGAATCGTAGGAATCTATTGGCCCCTCAGGCTACACAAGCCGAGTCTTAATCTATATGATTGAGGTGACTAAATAGAGCTACTCGAGCCTTTCACTTTTTTATTTTCAAAAGTTAAGTAAGTAACTCCTTCTTCATCATTAACGGTTAGCTCTGCATTTAGCTGTTTAGCGAGTACCTCAATTATTTCTGTAAATTTTACCTCTAGCTCTTTTTTCAAATAAGAAAGAATGCGGGTCAATTCCTTTTGTCGGAATGATACACGTATGTTTTCGCCTGACTGATCAGCAGTAACTTCTAATTCTCTGGTAGGTGAATAGCTTAGCTTTCCCTCCATATGAGTAACTTGAAAGAATAGTTCACTTATCAAAAGAGCAAATGGAACTGCTACATTAATATTAACTTTGATTGGGCGTTCTGGAATTGTCTTTTTCATCTCCTTAGAACCACCTTTTACTTCAGAAAAAGCTTCTATTAGTATCGATTCAAGTAAATCAAGTATATCAATTTCTGAAAATGACCCTTGCCGGTATGCAATTTCATGTACTGCTCCAATCGATCTAATGCGGAGTATATTTGCAGAAAGAAGTTGCTCAGAGTTAGCTGATTCAATGACGCCTAGTTGCTCTAACTGTAGGAAGCTTGATATTAACGCAAGATTATTTTTCACTCTATGATGTACTTCGCCGACCAATACTTCTTTTTCTGCGAGTAGTTTAGTGAGTTTAGTATTACTCTTTTTTAGCTCTTCAAATGCATTGTTTAGTCTTTCTTTATCCTGTCTCTCATTTAGTACGCGATGGATTGCAAATGGGAGTCGCTTTATACTACTTTTATTAAGAACATCGTTGGCACGTTCCTTTAGCAGCGTAACCTCCATTGCTTTATCAATGGTAGCTGAAAGCGTGATGAAAGGAACTTCGGGAGCTACTTTCTTCGCAAAACTTAGAGCCTCATCACCCTTGAATGTAACCAGGTTAAAATCTGAAATAATTAAGTCAGGCTCCCAATTCAGAACACTGTTCTCATACTCCTCCTTTTCTGAAACTAGTTTTGTCTCGAAAGAGAGGTCCATATCGTTTATTTCCCTCATGGTTAATTCAGCATCCAATTCTGAATCTTCTAGCAGCAATAATTTTATTTTTCTACTACTCATATGAAAAACTTTTGCTCAATATTTGAGGATTAGGGTTTCTGGTTAAGTAACACCCAATACATTCCTATATCACGAATTGCTTCGACAAATCGTTCAAAATTAACAGGTTTCACAATATAGCTGTTCACTCCTAACCGGTAGCTATTTACCAAATCTTGTTCTTCTCTTGACGAAGTTAACATGACTACAGGTATGGTTTTAGTCTGATCATTATTACGAATCTCTTCTAAAACCTGGAGTCCATCCACCTTAGGCATCTTTAAATCTAGTAAGATAATTTTTGGCTGATTGAGAATATCGCGGCTGCTATATTCTCCTTTGGCAAAAATAAAGTTCAATGCTTCTTCTCCGTTTCTTAGTCGAACAATATTATTTGCAATCTTATTCTTTTTTAAGGCCCTTATAGCCATTTCAGCATCGTTATCATTGTCTTCAACCATTAAGATTTCGACTGCTTTCTCGTCTTTCATTTTATTCCCCTTTTAGTGGTAGAGAAATGTAAAAGGTAGAACCAGCTCCTAGCTCACTTTCCGCCCATACATCACCTCCATGCTTGTTTATAATACGTTTAACTATCGCAAGTCCTACCCCCGTTCCTTCAAATTCATTGTCGGAATGTAATCTTTGAAATACTCCAAATAACTTATCGTGATACTTCATATCAAAGCCGGCGCCATTATCCTGAATGCTTATTACGATATAGTCATCCTTTTTTACACTAGCGATGTTAAGAACTATTTTTTTTTCCTTTGAGGAGTATTTGATTGCATTAGAAATCAAGTTTGAGATGACCTGTTTTAATAAAGCTAGATCCGCAGATACCTTTGGTAGCTTTTTCAAAGAGACGTCCATTTCTAAGTGCTCGTATCCCATTTTAACTTCCCGAAGCACTTCTTTAACCAGTAGATTCATATCTACCTCACTAGTAACCAACGCTTTCCTACCCAGCCTGGAAAAAGACAGAATGTCATCAATTAGTTGCCCCATTTTTATACCACTGGACTTTATAATATTCAAGAGGCGTATACCTTCATCATCTAGCTTATCCCGATAGTCGTCTTCCAATATATCAGCAAAGCCATTGATTGACCTGAGTGGTGAGCGCAAATCATGAGATACAGAGTAGCTAAAGGACTCCAGTTCTTTATTAGCTCTTTCTAGCTCTTTTGTACGCTTTTGTACCTGATGCTCTAATACTTCATTCAAGTTCTCCAACTTATCCTGGTATTCCACCTGGTTGGTAACATCAGCTACATACATAATAATGCCTCCAACTTTTCTTGAAGTAGTGTACCAGGGTAAATACTTCCATTGGATATACTGAATTGATCCATCTTCATGTACGAGCTTGTCTCTATCATTCGAAAGTGATTTGCCTTTCAATACTTTCTCGTGAATACTCCTCCATTTCGTATCAGTACTGGAATCAGGAAATATGTCATAGTGATTCTTTCCTTGAATGTTCTTTTTTGGGACATTATATACATCAAACCATAAATTACTAGCTGTGATATAATTCATATTATTATCTAGCATGGCTACAGAGACAGGAGCCTGTTCAACGAATCGTCTTAATTGTCTTTCCCTTAACTCGATAGCTTGCTTTACTTTTTCTAGCTCCGTTACATCTTGCGAAGTACCCGACATTCGAATAGGCTTGCCTTCTTTATCGTAAAAAACACGACCCCTCTCGTGTATGTATCTAATGTCTTTTCCTTTTTTCGTATAGATTCGATGGATGAAATTATGCTCTACATTATTTTCTAAGGCGTTTTGAACATCTTTTTGAAAAGGTTCCCGGTCATCCGGATGGGTGATATTGTTTAAGTTCTCAAAGGTGAGTTCAAAATCTCTTGACTGTCCAAATACCTTGTAGTTTTGTTCGGACCACGTAATCTGGTCAGCCGGAATATCCCACACCCAATTCCCAATTTTCCCTATTTCTTGAGCTTCAGTGAGTGTCTGCTCGGCCTGTTTTAAATCAGAAATATCATAGTTGATACCTATCATTTTATCTGGATTTCCCGCTTCATCCAAAATCAAATTTGCCTTGGCTACGATATACCCAATGGTACCATTAGGTTTATTAATTCTGAATTCGGCATCAAATCGAGTTTTATTTTTTATCACTTCTTCAAGCTGCTCCTCTACTTTTACCAAATCCTCCTTTAAAACAATCGAAGCAAAGCTTTCATAGGAATTCGAAAACTCTTCTCTTTTGAGCCCAAAAATATTCAGCATATGTTGATCCCAATGAAGCTCATTGGTACCCAGATCCCACTCCCAAATTCCAATTTCCGAGGCGTCTAGTGCTAGTGCTAGTTTTGTAGCATTTTCAATTCGTTCTAGCTCGTTAGTTTTTTCTTCATCAATATCCATGAAAAGTCCACGGAGTGCGATTAATTTTTCATGCTCGTATACCGGGTATCCAATAGCCCGTACCCAAATCTCTTTTCCCGAAGTGGTAACTAACACGCATTCTTTGTTCCAGGTTTTATTCTCTGCTATAGCCTGATCGATAGCTTGTTGAATAACAGGCCTATAATCTTCGCGATAAAAGTTTATCCCTTCTTCAACTTTTAACTCGGTACCAATCGGGACTTCATGAATTTGGTATACCCTGTCTGACCAATACACATTCATCGATTTGAGATCAACTTCCCACGTTCCAATACCTGCTACAGTTTGCGTTTCCGATAGTTGATCAAGAGCCCGTTGTAATTCAGCTTTCTGAATACGTAATTCTCTTTCATCTTTACTCAATTGAATTTCAAGCTGTTTTTTTTGGTCGATATCAATAATAGAACCTACCATTCTTAAAGGTCTGCCTTTCACTCCCCAGGTTGCTTGGCCAACACTTTCAAACCAGCGGTAATCCCCGCTCTTTGTAAGCATTCGAATTTCTACGCTATAATTCTCCTTCTCTTCTAAATGCTTTTTTACAGCTTGTTCTACTTTCTTCCGGTCTTCAGGATGAACAAGTTTGAGTAGGAACGTATCATAAGATGCTACGATGTCTCCTTTTTTATAGCCGAGTAATTCATAAAACCGATCCGACCACCATTCACTACCATCAAGGATATTCCAATCCCATACTCCGGTATTAATGGCTTGTATCGACAGGTTGAAACGTTGACTAGCCTCGAATAACTCTCCCTTTGACTCCGTAAGACTTTGTACCGCTGCTTCGAGCTTAGTTTTCTCGGTTTGTAATTTGTCAAAGAGAGGTTTAAAAATGAACCGAAATTCTATTAGCAAGATCATCAAGGAAGTAAAGGCTAAGAGTATCTCTAATAAGATTAGCCTCCTGATTTTTGAACTAGAATTTTGTTCAAGTTTTGAAACGATTAAATCCATTTTGGCTAAGAATTCCTTCTCATTTTTTAGAATTGCATCAAGTGATGGAAGAAGTTCTTCGGGTGTTTTTGCCAGATAAATGGGGGTAATTACTGCTTCTAGGTGCGGGGTTAAATCCTCAAATAATTCTTGGATGTCTTCATTCTTAAGTTTGGGTAGTCGAAGCAGATCATTACCATTTTGTAAGCCGATGTGAACAATTTCCCAGATGCTAGCGTCATTCTTAACATTCTGAATAGAAATCTCCTCTCGTAAAGATAAAAGTACTTCTTTGGTGATTTTCTGGCTTAACATACGCTGACGGCCAGCAAGATTGATGACTGAAGCATCATCTTTTTGTTCATTCAAAACTCTTTGAATGAGCATTTGATTGAAAACTGTGAGCAAGAATACTGTTGTAAGCGCGATTAAATACGCACTTTTTATTGTAAACCCTTTCCCCGATTTATTCATACCACTACAACGCACTAATTATAATTAAGCAAGTACTCCCTTAGCTAAAAACCTAAAATGCTTAAAAGGTGCCGTCTATTGTGACCTTTAAACGTTTTTAAAGAACACAATCCGTAATGAATAATCAAGAGTTTATATGTATTTACTTGAAATGATTTCTTAAACCCATAGGACTATTAAGCTAGCATATATAGTCTTATAGAAAAGGATCTGGGTAGTGGATATGGCTTATGCCCTTTTCTTCTCAACAATGGTCCTGTGAGGAAATGGTATTTCAACTCCTTCCCGGTCAAATCGTTTTTTAATAGACTCATTCAAATCACAGCCCAGAATAAAGGAGTCCGCAGGATCTTTAGTTGTTGCCCAAGCACGAAGATTTACCGATGACTCTCCTAAAGAAATAACTCGTACTGGAACCAATGGGTCCCCATTTTTAATTTGTTCATCGGTTCTAGAATCTATCAATAGGGGATGCTTTTGTACCTCATCAGCCATGATTGACTTGGCCAAATCAATATCTGAGTCATAGCTAATGCCAATTTCGATCCACCTTGTGATCTTATCATCTTCATAGTTTGAATTAATGAGGATTTCATTACTGATTACAGAATTAGGGACAATTATTCGTTGATTCTGAAAATCTCTGATTACGGTATGCCTTAGATTGATATCCTCAACAATTCCGCTAAGGTCCGTTTTGAGCTTAATGCGATCATTAATCCTGTACGGCTTAAATATGACAATGAAAATCCCACCAATGATATTCGAAAGTGCTTGTTGAGAAGCAAAACCGATTACTATTGCCAGTACTCCAGCTCCCGCGAACATAGTTGTTGCTAACACTCTAAGCTGAGGTATTGCATACACAGCCATTCCGAAACCTGTTAAATAAATAAGTACACCTATCGCTCTTTTTAAGAATTTGAGATTCGTTAGATCAGAGTCGCTATCAACCTCTGTTTTCTTAATAGCTCGATTGAACAAGAAGTTTGTAAATGTGGCCACGAATATAGTTCCGACTAGTATGAGTAATACTACCAATACAATTAGCCAATCATCTGATATATAGGTGGTAATGAATTCTTCCATTTTTTACTCGATTTACTATTCAAGTTATTAGAATGCAGGTGAAATAAAAAAAGTAAGCTAACACGAAGAATACTTATCTCCTCTACTTTTTCGTAAAGCTGAGAGAGTTTCTTATACTCGGAAAAAAAGATGTACAAAAAATCAGGCTTAGTTCCTGGTACACTTAATATGCTTGAGTTAGTGCTTGAATGGGCAAATCCGGTGCTTATACCGCTATTGGGTTGCTGTTTTATTTTAAGAGGAAAAATTCGTTGTAACACTGTATGAGTATCGATTTTTACAAACAGCTTCCTGTCATTCGATCATTCGAAGAGATCACAAACCCTGATATATATACCCCTATTCCTGAAGATTGGTATGTATTAGTTGCTGATGTTGTTGGGTCGAGAAAAGCTATAAATGAGGGCAAGTATAAGGAGGTAAATACCATCGGTGCTTCCTGTATTGTAGCCGTTTTAAATGCACTGGATACTCTAGATCTTCCATATGTTTTTGGTGGAGATGGGGCAAGCATCTGTATACCTCCTCAGTACCTGGAAAAATCTATTAACGCTCTATTAGGTGCAAAGAATATGGCAATAGTAGCATTTTCATTAGAGTTGCGAATTGGTTCAATACCTATAAAGGCAATCCTTGATGAAGGTGGAAGAGTTGACGTAGCGAAGATGAAATTATCCAAACACTATAATCAGGCAGTTTTTTCTGGAGGGGGAATCGCAATAGCAGATCGCCTGCTAAAAGCACAGGACTCTCCTTATCTAATAAGTTCGAAAGATCAAAAAATAGCGGCAGATTTTACCGGGCTAGAGTGTAGATGGGATAGGGTCGCTCAAGATGGAAAACAGGTTATTTCACTGCTGGTTAAATCAAAAAAAGAGGATCAAGGTTCGGTATCTGAATACGAACGTATCATTAAGCAGATTGAACAATTAGTCCACTCTGATCATCCAATTACTGAAAAGGCTTTAAAGTTTTCGTTTAATCCAAGATGGTTAAAAAATGAATATCGACCTCGAACTCTAATAAAAAATTACTTTCAAAGATTGAAGTATATATTCGATTTATACTATCGAATAATTATTGGAAAATTCTTGATGCGCTTCAGTATCAAAACTGGAGAGTATAATTGGGGTGACTATAAACAAGAATTAATTGTGAATTCGGATTACAAAAAATTCGATGACATGCTTCGTGTTATTATTTCTTGTACTGAAGAAGAGACAGAAGCATTGATTAAATATTTAGATGATTTGGAACAGGAGGGAAATTTTACCTATGGAATCCATATTTCTGAAGCGGCAATTGTTACATGCATGATCAAGGAATATTCCGGATTACATTTTCATTTTGTTGACGGCGATAATGGAGGGTATGCTATGGCAGCCATACATATGGCTTCTAAGATGTAACCTATCGATCATGATGGCCTGCCTGCCGCAGGCAGGTTCGACTCCATTCGTGAGCACATTTTTAAAAAGCCCATTTCAGTTTTGAAATGGGCTTTTTTGTTTTATACTCGGAAAACTCATTTTTAAGTCAAAGCTTTGTTCAAAGAACTAAAACCAAAGGAAATCATTCTTCCCATCATTTTAACGGGCTTGTTTCCTTTATTGGCTTTGGTAAGCAATGCAGAAGAGTGGCAACAACTTTCCAGAACGGAACAAGTGACTCGCTGGGTAGTGATGTCCTCCCTTTTATTAGCCATTTGGTTTTCAAATCTGTATATCCGAAGAAAGCTATCCAAGTCGAGATTCTATCTAAAAGTCATCTTATGGAATGCGATCCTTATTCTAGGATTTTCATTGATTGTGCTACAACTTGAGCCATTAGTAACTGGTGAAAGTACGTTTACTAACCTTTCGGTGTTTGCGTTAATAAGACCAGGAATTGCCGCGGGTTTAATATTGATTTTTCAATACTCGTTACAAGCCTCAAAGGAGAATGCCCGGTTAAAGAATGAGAACCTTGCCCTGCAGGCAGAGTATTATAAAGCTGAACTGGAACAACTCCGTAAACAAGTAGACCCTCATTTTCTCTTTAATAGCCTTAGCACGTTGCGAACTATGATAAGAGATCAAAAGAATTCAGAGAAAGCGGAACAGTTTGTTTTGAGTCTGGCCGATGTATATCGTCAAATATTGCAAACTCGCGAATCGGATAGCATCACGTTAGAAGAGGAATTGGAGTTTCTTATTTCTTATATCTATCTCCTGGAGATTCGTTTTGGAGAAGCCATTTCCATTGACATCGATATTAAAGAAAGCTCAAAAGAATTTTCTCTCCCAGCTTTTGCATTGCAGCTTTTGGTGGAGAATTGTATTAAACATAACGTAGCCTCCGTTGAAGAGCCTCTAAAGATTCGCATATATCAGGATTCAGAAGAATCAGTGATAGTATCTAATACCTTCAATCCAAAGCGTTCATCTACAGAATCTCTGGGTACCGGACTTACTAACCTGGAAAAAAGATATGAACTGATCGGTATGAATAATGGTGTTAGTATTCATCAAGATGATAATTTCTATTCTGTAACCTTGAAGCTATTCTAAATGAACATTCTTGTAATCGAAGATGAGTTTCATACAGCTGGTTTACTCAAAGAGTTTATTGAGAGTGCACCGGATTATCAGGTGGTTAATATCTGTGACAGCGTTTCTTCTTCGGTAAACTATCTAAAGAATTTTGCTTCGAATATTGATCTAATCTTCATGGATGTACAACTGGCTGATGGAGAGAGCTTTGAAATCTTTGAGGAGATAGAATTCCAGATTCCAGTAGTTTTCTGTACTGCCTATGACGAATACATCCTGAAAGCTTTTAAGAATAATGGCATTGATTATATACTTAAGCCATTTAAAGAAGCAGATGTACAGAGCGCTCTGCAGAAAATGGAGAGTTTGAAGCAATCCTTTTCGAAAGAACCTGATCCTGTTGCTCCTCAGGTATTACCGCAAACAATACTGGTCAGAAAGATGGAGAAAATGATACCCATCGATATTTCAAGGATTGGTTTTCTTCATTTATATAATGAAACACTGAATTTGTATAGCCTGGCTGGCGAGAAATTTACTCTGTTCAAAACGATGGAAGAAATGGCATCTAAATTGAATAGGAATCAATTCTACAGGATTAATCGCCAAATGATTGTCAACAGACAGGCGATCAAAGACATCGAACCCTATTTCAATAGAAAGGTGATCGTGAACTTTGAGTTTTCTACTCCAAAAAAGGCGATTGTCAGTCGCTTAAAAGTCTCCGCTTTTATGGAATGGCTGGAACATCCCAACCCATAGTGTTCAATTCACCCTCCAAATTGTTCATTTCAGCATAAAAGTGACTCAGTGTAATTGGGTTTAACCCGAAGTTTGTCTCGAACCAAATACAAAGAGGCAAAACGATGACTCAATTTTTATTCTTATTCGCTGCATTTTTTAGCATAAGTACTTTTTCTGCACCAGAAGATGGTGATCAAATCTTAGGAACCTGGGTAAATGAAGAACAAACAACCCATATCGAAATTTATAAAAAAGATGGGCAGTACTATGGCAAGATAGTCTGGATACCCATTGCCGAAGATCAGGATGGAAACCCAATAACGGATCGAAATAACCCCGATGAGGAACTTCGAGATCGTGAGCTATTAGGCATGGATATTTTAGAGGGTTTCGAATACAAAAAGGGAGAATGGAAAAACGGAACACTTTATAGCCCCCAAAGAGGAAAAAGCCTTTCTCCAACTTTAGTAATTACTTCTGATGATGAGCTGAACATCAAGGTGAAGAAGGGATTGCTCAGAAGAACTATTACCTGGACGCGATTATGAAATTTGTCAAAAGCTTCACTCTAGCCCTCTTATTTACTCTTTCTTCTTCTACCTTAAATGCACAAGTGTTTGAAGAAGAGAGTGAGGTGCCCAAAGTAGAAAATCAAATGCTTGAAGTAGGAAGTATTGATGATGCGATAGGGTATGCTATGGAATACAATCCTTCGCTTGAAGCATACAAACTTCAAACGCAGCTAACGGATCTCAACTATAAACTTCAAAAGAACACACGCTTCCCAACGATCTCTTATAATTTTAGCGGGCAAAACACGACCAGTCTTGCAGTTACTCCTGTTCCAGGAGAATTGTTTGGACAACCCGGTGAAACTATAGAAACAGAGTTTGGTCAGCCATATACCTTCAACTCCGGGATTACTATTCAATCAGACAGGTTGGACTGGCAGAACAATTTAAAAACCAAGCTGGCGAAGAATGAAATTTCCATTCTCGAAGCGGAAGTGAATGAGTTCAGACAGCAGCTGGTGCAACAAGTCTCCTTGTATTACTACACAGCTTTGATTGCTAAGAAGGCCATAGAGATCAATGAAGAAAATATCTCGGTTTCAAATAAGATTGTTGATCTAACAGAACTTCGTTTACAAGATGGACTTGAAGATCAATTCGGTGTTAATCAATCGAAAATGAATGTCAGCAATAGCAAAAAAACGAAGCTATCCAATGAAGCTCTGTACCAGGAATGTATTACTCAGCTCAAAAGCCTGTTTGGATTATCATACTCTACCGAACTAAGCCTGAATGAAAATCTTGACTACGAATGGTCACATTCAGTTTCGTCAATTGATCCTTCAACTAATAGAAGGTTGGTTACGCTTAGTCGACAAGTTGAGGGCTATGAGCTTAATTTCAGAGTTCAAAGAGCGGCATATATTCCATCGATTACGATGACAAATTATACTGGGAAACAGTTAAACAGGGACGATTTTGGATTAGATATTGGAAAAGGAACCTGGGCAGATTACAACTACACCTTATTAACTATTTCCTTCCCAATATTCACGGGCTTCAATCGAAGCAATAATGTAAAAATTGCAAACAGACAACGTTCTCTAGCTAAGCTTGACTACGAAACCGAACTCAGAAATACAGAGTTGAACGACATGCTATTGCTAAGTGATTATAATCAGGGAATAGAGACCCTGGAGCAATCTCAAACAACCTATGAACTTGCTAAAGAAAATCAGGACATCGCTTTTGTGCGATACGAAGAGGGGCTAATCACACTGGATCAATATCTAAATGCTGTTGAAGACCGCCTTCAATCAGAGAATGCTTACCTGAATGACCTCTCCATATTGTATTCCCATTACTCAACCATAATCTCCAGAACCGAATTACAATGAAATTATCTATCAAACATATCGCCATTACTTGTATCGCGCTGTTGATGAGTAATTGCTCCCGGCAAGATATAGCTCAGCCCACTCGAACCGATATTATCGATGCGGTTTTCGCAAGTGGTCAAATCACAACTGAAAATGAATATCTGGTTACCTCAAACGCACAGGGATATTTGATTAAAAGCTATGTTGAGGAAGGAGATGTTGTGTCCGAAGGAACACCTCTTTTTCATATCTCGAACGACAAGCAAACCCCACAATTGGAAACAGCAATTGCCAATTATGAGGATGCTTATCGCCAGGCACAGCCAAACTCGCCACAGCTAAGTCAGCTTAAATTGCAAATAGCACAGGCTGAGCAACAGCTCGAGTTGGATAAAAAGAACTATGAGAGGTACTCCTCTTTATATGAGGCAAAAGCGGTTTCTACTTCCGAACTGGAACAGAGGAAGCTTCAGTACGAACTCTCTCTGAATAACCTGAAAATTCAGGAGCAATCTTATAATGAGACCAATGCTATTCTGCAATTAAATCTCGAAAACACAAAGCAGCAATTAAAGTTGCAAGAGGAAACAAGTAGTGATTTCGTGATGAATGCATCTAGTTCTGGGCAGGTACTGGATGTGTATAACGAGATTGGAGATTTTGTAAATCTTGGTCAGCCTATCTCTAAAATTGGCGGCAGCAACTATATAATTGAGCTTTATGTAGCTGAAGAGGACATAAAATTTATACAGGAAGATCAGAGGGTATTAGTAGCGTTAAATACCGATTCGGAACAAACTCATACTGCGGTTATTACTAAGATTCTGCCTGCTTTTTCACAAGAGGAACAATCTTTCATTGTTGAAGCCACATTTGTTAACCAGCCAGATTATATCTATCCGGGAACTCAACTTCAGGCTAACATCATCATTCAGGAGGTTGAGAATGCTCTGGTAATCCCTTCTACACATCTTGTTGGTAACGATCAGGTTCAACTTAGGTCCGGAGAAATGGTTTCCGTTCAAACCGGAATTAAAACACTGGAATGGATTGAAATTCTCTCTGGACTAGAAACTACCGATCAATTAATTCTTGCTGAGCGGTGAACACCATGTTGAATTCAACCAATCTTAGAATTTCAAGGAAGCACCTTACCTCGCGAATAAAGCAAACGGTTGTTGCAATGCTTAGCGTGGTTTTTGGTACCTCGATGTACATCTTCATGAATGGTTTTATGACCGGAGTAAATGAAGCGCAAGATGATATGGCTTTTAGTCAATTGGCACATATTCGAATTTATAATGACGTACCTGAGGATAATACCAATTTACTTACTTTAGCCTACCCGGAAGCAATACACCATGTAAGGAATCCACAAGTGATTAAATACACTGACGGGATCAAGAACTCTGGTGAAATCTTAGAATTTGTGGAGAAAATTCCACAGGTAGAAGCTGTAGCGCCTCAGGTTAATCTTAGCGTATTCTTCCAAAAAGGAGCGATAGAACGAAATGGTTCTATTTCAGGAATCGATCCCGAGAAGGAGGATCAACTATTCAACATATCCTCTTACATCGTTAAAGGCTCCTGGGAATCATTTAAGAAAGATGCTAATACCATTCTAATAGGAGTCGGGGTAGCAGAAAAATTTAGTCTTAATGTTGGAGACTATTTGTTGGTAAAAAACTCAAATGAGGTGTCTAAGAACTTCAGAATTGTTGGCTTATTTGAGACCTCTTTAACCTCAACCGATAACGCCAAAGGGTACATAAGCATTGATGCAGCCCAGCAATTGGCTTCGGAAAACTCCAGCTATGCGAGTGATATTCAAATCAACATAAAGGACTATTCCAAGGCAGAAGCTATAGCGAATTATTTGGACAGGACGATCCCTCTTAAAGTTGAATCATGGGTTGAATCTAATGGCCAGTTAGTTGCAGGAAATGAACTTCGGAATATTATAGCGATGGCTGTATCTCTAACCATTTTGCTGGTAGCAGGTTTCGGGATTTATAATATCATGACGATGACAGTGAATGAGAAAATCCGCGAAATTGCCATTCTCAAAGCTGTGGGATACGACGAACAAGACATTGTAGAAATTTTTCTTACCCAATCAGTAATTATTGGATTATTAGGAGGTTCGTTTGGAATAATTCTCGGTCTTTTAGTCTCCATAGCAGTAGGTACTGTTCCATTTGCTATGCCAGGAATGGACACTTTGCCAATGACCTACTACCCAAAGCACTTTGTACTCTCATTTCTATTTGGAGTGATTACCACCGCCCTAGCAGGCTATTTACCCGCTAAAAAAGCATCTAACGTTGACCCTGTAGAAATTATAAGAGGCTAATTATGACTTCTAGTATTCTTTCTGTTAAAAACATTTCCAAATACTTCCACGAACCACAGACATTTCAAGTGCTAAAGGGAATCGATTTTGAAGTAAATAGAGGAGAATTTCTTTCCTTAATTGGCAAATCCGGCTCCGGAAAATCTACTCTTCTGTACGTTCTTTCAACGATGGACAGCGATTATACGGGAGAGGTATCCATAGATGATTTCCATCTGGAGGGGAAAACCCAAAACGAGTTGGCGGCTTTTCGAAATGCGAACATCGGTTTTGTTTTCCAGTTCCATTATCTGCTTCCTGAGTTTACTTCCCTCGAAAATGTGATGCTTCCTGCCCTTAAGCTGGGGAGATTATCGAAAGAAGAAATTGAGGCAAAAGCAGTAGAACACCTGGAGTTGTTAGGACTTCAGGCAGAGATAAATAAAGCATCCAATAAATTATCCGGAGGTCAGCAGCAACGAGTTGCCATTGCACGTGCTCTAATAAACGATCCTAAAATAATTATGGGGGATGAACCCACTGGTAATCTCGATTCAAAAAACACAGATATCGTGTTTGATATTTTTAAGCAGCTAACCATCGAAAGTGGGCAAACTATTATTACTGTTACTCATGATGAAGACTTTGCTGCCAATTGTGATCGAATCATAGAGTTGAGTGATGGAAGAATTGTAGCAGAGTCCTGATGCGCCTAATATTTCCTACCAAGATGACTTCCATATAGGTGAATGTATCTTCACCTAAAGATGTTACCTTTTCGTGATACACAACTGCACGGTATTCCGTTAATTAATACAAAAAAGGAAATACTATGTTTAAAAGGATAATATTTGGAGCGCTTTTTTTAAGTATCTCCACATTAAGTTATGCACAGAATATGGAAAAGAAATTAGAGCAAGCGACCTTCGGAGCTGGTTGCTTTTGGTGTGTGGAAGCCATTTATGAGCTTGTTGAAGGTATAGAGCATGTTGAGTCCGGGTATTCCGGAGGGCATGTTGATAATCCTTCATACAGAGAAGTAACTACAGGTAGAACAGGGCATGTTGAGGTAGCTCGTATTCATTTTGATCCCGAAGTAATCACTTATGAGCAGTTATTAACAGTTCTTTGGCATACTCATAATCCGACTACATTAAACCGCCAGGGAAATGATGTTGGGCCAATGTATCGATCAGTGATTTTCTTCCATAACGAAGAGCAAAAAGCCATCGCTGAAAAGTCTCTTAAAGATACTGATGCTTCAGGTCTATGGGATGATCCTATCGTTACTACCATTGAGCCGTTAGAGAATTATTACGTAGCTGAAAACTACCATCAGAACTACTATGAGAATAATCCAAATGCAGGATATTGCTCGTATGTAATTGCGCCCAAGGTGAAGAAGTTCAAAAAGGAATTTAGCCACCTTTTAAGGGCAGACGCGCCTTTTTAGTTGTGGGTACATTGGGGGTGCATCTAACTTTCTTGTGACTAGGGAACGATTAGGTCAAATAAAATTAATGGCCTGTGAATTATCAGATAAAAATTCCCATATTCGATATTCCAGCCTCAATAGGTTATTTTAAGTAGCGCCGACACTAGATCGGCGCTTTTTTGAATAAAAGATCAGCATGATGACAAGATATCTGACAGCGCTTTTTTTGTGCGTTACTGCGCTTATGCCACTTAGTACAAGAGGGCAAATTGTAATTAACGAAGTGGTTTCATCAAATGGGAGCGGAGTTACCGATGAAGAAGGTGATTTTCCCGATTGGATTGAATTGTATAACCCTACAGGTAGCACCGTAAATCTTTCCGGATTTTCAATTTCAGATGATTCACTGGATCCCGGAAAATATTCGCTCCCAAATGTGGGCCTTGAAGCAGGAGCATATTTTCTTTTATATGCTTCAGATAAAAACCGGGAGGGCTTCACAACATTTTGGGAAACGAGGGTAGAAGAGGAAAGTCAAATCAGATATACCATCCCCAACGCACAGACTTCAGCTTCCTGGATTGAGCCAGGTTTTGACGATTCAGGCTGGACTACCGGGCAGTATGGAATTGGCTATGGAGATAATGATGATGTTACGGTGGTTCCAAATGGTACACTTTCCATTTTTACTCGTGCTGAGTTTACTATCGAAAATCCTGCATCGGTCAATAATTTGATGCTTCATGTAGATTATGATGATGGGTATATCGCTTTTCTAAACGGAGTTGAAATCTCAAGAGCGAATATGAGTGGAGACAGCCCGGCTTCATATAATCAGGCTACTACTACTTATTTAGAGCCTCGATTGATAAATGGGCAAGTGCTGGATGGAATTCTGATTACTGATGTAGAAGGCTTATTGGTTGAAGGAGAAAACGTTCTCGCCATTCAAGTACACAACAGTGGTGCCGGATCATCCGATATTACGCTGATTCCATTTTTAAGTCTCGGGTATTCAAGCCCGGACGATGTATCGGGAACTATCGCTCCTGAAACAAATTTAGACGCCTCTCAAGTGGCGTATCCGCATCTGAATTTTAAAATAAGCAGCTCAGGAGAATCCCTTTTTCTTTTTGCATTAGATGATTCATCGATTGTTGATGAACTTACAGTTCCAGAGTTGAGACAAGGGGAGTCTTTCGGTAGAACCCCTACTGATTTGGAGCAAATATTCATTTTTACTTCCCCAACGCCATTAGGACAAAATCCTAATAGTGGTTTTCTGGAAAGACTTCCTGCTCCGGAGTTAACTGTTTCTGGTGGATATCACCCAAACACAGTTTCTGTTTCACTTGTTGATACTGAGTTCGCTGATAGAATTCATTATACCACTGATGGGAGAGAACCGATCTTTGGATCTCCTATTTTTGGGACCGGTACGATGGAAATTGATTCCCATACCGTACTTCGATTAAAAACTATGGAAGCAGGTAAGCTTTCAAGTACTGTGACTACGCATACTTACGTAATTGGTACCGAACACGACCTTCCTATCGTTGCTGTAAGTACACATCCAGATAATCTTTGGGATGATGAAACGGGAATATATGTGGAAGGAACAAACGGCATTGCCGGAAACTGTGTAGGCCCGTCAAACTGGAATCAGGACTGGGAGATTCCGATCCATATTGAATTGTATGAAAAAACTGGCGAACTGGGATTTAGCTCTCAGGCTGGGGCTAAAATTTTTGGAGGATGTAGTCGAAGTAATCCTGTAAAATCACTCTCCATCTTTTTTAGGGGTGAGTATGGTAATGCAGAACTTAATTACAAGCTTTTTGAGGAAAAGGATATCGATAAGTTTCAGGGCTTTGTACTTCGAAATTCAGGAAATGATTTCATAGGCGCTGGATTCACAATGTTCCGCGATGGAATGATGAAAACCCTGGTTGAAGACACCGAAATTGATTACCAGGCTTTCCGACCAGTAGTGGTGTACTTAAACGGTGAATATTGGGGTATTCAAAATATTAGGGAGAAGATTAACGAGCATTTTATTGAATCCAATAGTGAGGCTGATTCTGATGAAATCGATCTGCTGGAAAACAATCAATGGGCGGTACATGGCAGTTCCGAGAATTTTAGCGAGTTTATGAACTTGCTCGGATCAGCCAATATGAATGATGCAGAGGAATATGCGCAGGTTGAGGATTATCTGGATATCAATAATTACATCGACTATGTGTCTGCTCAAATCTATTATGGAAATACAGATTGGCCGGGCAACAACATGCGTTTTTGGAGAGACCGACGTACCAATGGCTCCTGGCGGTGGATTATGTACGACACCGATTTTGGCTTCGACCTTTATGACTGGACGGGTAGTGCTGCAAGCGATAACATGCTGGAGTTCGCTCTCGATCCAAACTGTAACTGTGGTTGGCCAAACCCATCATGGTCAACCTATTTGCTACGAAGAATGGTACAGAGTCCTATCTTCGTACAAAAGTTTGCGAACAGAATGTCGGACCTGATGAACACCTCCTTTAAGCCGGAGTATGTTCATGCAGTTATCGATTCGCTAGCTGGAATTATTGAATCTGAAATTCCTCGACAAACCGAGAAATGGGGTAATTCCGTTGGGGGTTGGGAAAACGAAGTTTCGGATATGAAAGAATTTGCGACCGACCGTCCTGAGTTTATGGAAACTTTTTTTAGAAATAGATTTGATCTGGCAGCAAGGTCTACGCTATGGGTGAACTCCTCAAATCCAGCACATGGCGAGGTAAGAGTGAACAGGGTTTTACCTAAGTCTTATCCTTGGTCTGGGCAATATTTTAGAGATTTGGAGGTCGAAATCACCGCCATCCCAAAACGAGGATATAGATTCACTGGCTGGAGTGACGACCCTGAAATTACAACTAACACCAGAGCAGTGTTACCAGGTACCACTACGTATACCGCGAACTTTGTACTTGATCAGGAAGCGACATCAGATATTGTGATCAATGAATTTATGTACAATGCCAACGATGATGAAGAAACCGGAGATTGGATTGAGTTATATAACTCTGCTGGTTTTGAAATCGATATAAGTGGCTGGCAGTTGAAAGACGAAGACGATTCACATGTATATGAATTTCCAAACGGAACTATGATGGGATCAGACACCTATGTGGTAGTAGCGGCAGATCTGGATGAATTCAATGCTCAATACTCAGGTATATCACCTTTATTTGGAGAATTGGGTTACGGTCTTGCTGGAGGCTCTGATGAAGTTCGGCTTTTTGATGTTGATGGTGTACTCGTTGATTCCGTTTCTTATTTAGATGAAGACCCATGGGATTCTGGAGCCGATGGTACCGGATTTACCCTGGAACTGACCAATCCGGATTTGGATAATTCTCAGCCAGAGAGTTGGCAGGCATCTTCTGTAAATAAAGGGACTCCAGGAGCAGAAAACAGTGTATTCCTGGTTTCAGAAGAAACAGAGGTTTCTATTCCGGAAAAGATTCTTCTCAATCAGAACTACCCCAACCCATTTAATCCAAGTACTACCATCTCTTTTGAGATTCCGCAAACTTCGTATGTACGTTTGGTTGTGTTCGATATGTTGGGGAGAAAAGTATCAACCCTGATTGATGGAGAAAGAGCGGCTGGAACTTATTTTCAGACCTGGGAAGCTCAAAATTTTGCAAGCGGCGTGTACATGTATGCACTAGAAGTAGATGGGAAGCTATTTACCCGAAGAATGATGTTGATCAAGTAATTTCGAGTATCGAGTTCTTTCATTTACACAATACCCTTGTAATATAGAATGGCTATCTTCTAGGAAATAAAATGTTCGATTTTTGATGAAGAAGTACTTTCTCTTTTTTTCCATTCTGATATTCTCCTTTTCGGTTCAGGCTCAAACCGATCAAATTGCTCCAACACTTACTAAAGCTGAGCTCATAGATTATTTACAGGATAATTATTCTGTAACCAATCCTTTAGGGTATAATAGTGCCCGCGACGCCATGTATGGTAGCATCGACAATAAAAACGGGGATATTGTTTGTGTCTATACTGGTTTTACCATTCAGGCGAACACGAGAGGAGATGCTTTTGCTAAAGGCATCAATACAGAGCATACCTGGCCTCAGGGGATGTTCGATAGTGACGAACCTATGCGTGGAGATATTCATCACTTGTTCCCAACACTTATTGAAGTAAATAGCGAAAGGAGTAATGATCCTTTTGATGAAATTCCAGATAATGAGACAACATCATGGTGGTACCTGGACAACAAAGGTTCTCAAACCTCTATACCAGATTCTAACATAGACCTGTATAGTGAGGAAGTATCCGGGCGTTTCGAACCCCGCGAAGACCATAAAGGAAATGTGGCCAGAGCTATTTTTTATTTCTGGGCGATTTATCAGAATACACCCGATGTAAGTGATGATGCCTCTTTTTTTGAAGGGATGAAGGATGTGCTTCTTGAGTGGCACGATTTAGACCCTGTGGATGCCGCTGAAGTTCAACGAAGCCTTGGAGCCGAATCAGCACAGGGGAATAGAAATCCATTTGTGCACGATACTACACTGGTACGGCGTGCTTTCTTCGATGGAGGAGTCATTGAACCTGTTGAAGTACCAAATCCTGTTACCGGAGAAGTAAGAAACATTCAGGCAAATTCTTTTCAGCTTGTTTTTACTGAAAATGATACCCAGGGAAATGCTCTTTTTAGTTTTCAGAATGAGATTTTTACTTCTGATACAGCTGGTAATCCCTTTTCACTGACTGATTATGATAGCATCAAATCCGCAAGAATTAGCTGGACTCAGGGAGGCTCAGAAGAGGAACGAATAGCAGATTCTTTATTTGTACTGGAGTTCTTTACTGAAAAGAAAGATACAATCATTACAGGGCCAGCAGCATCGGTAAGAGCGTTGGTAATTTCAGGTGTAATAGATGCTGATCTTTCCGGAGGAACGCCCAAAGCGGTAGAGCTTTATGCTATTGAAGACATCCCTGATATGGGTGTATTTGCAATAGGTGCTGCGAATAACGGAGGCGGAAGTGACGGAGTTGAACTGCAACTAAATGGTTCTCTTGCAAAAGGAGACTTTTATTATGTAGCGACGGAGTCTCCAAACTTTGTTTCCTGGTTCGGGTTCTCTCCTGATATCACTGACGACTTCGCTACCGCTGTAAATGGAGATGATGCTGTTGAACTCTTTTATGATACTACCAAAGCATTTTCAGGAAATGAACGAGTGGTGGATGTGTTTGGGGATATAAACGTAGACGGAAGCGGTCAAGCCTGGGAATACACAAATGGATGGGCATATAGAGAAAGTTTTACCGGACCTGATAGCACAAATTTTAATCCGGACAATTGGACGTTTTCAGGACCAGGAGCCTTAGATGGAGAAACAACTAATAATTCTGCTTCCAATCCTTTCCCTGTGGGTACTTACCAGTTTAGCATGGGAACTTCTTCTGAGAATGAACTTTCAAATCCTTCGTCAATTAAGCTCTTTCAAAACTACCCAAATCCTTTTAATCCAAGTACCAATATAAGCTATGAGCTTTCTAGCCCAGGCTTTGTAAGCTTGAAAGTTTATGATGTAATGGGCAGGGAAGTAGCAAATTTAGTAGAAGGTTCTATTTCAAGTGGCGTTCATTCTGCTCGATTTGATGCAAGAGGATTATCATCCGGTGTATACATTTATCAGTTGAAGGTTGGGGCTGAAACGCTTTCTTCCACCATGATTTTGCTCAAATAGCTATCCAAAAAGGAATAGATTGTCACCTATAAATTAGCTATACTTTAAAATCTTTTTAGGTTAGCAATCAATAATGTTATAGGGTGATAATGCAAGATGTACAAGTAGCGCGTACGGGTATTGCGCAGTCTACAAAAAAAGGAAACTGGCAGATCTATCTTAATGATCCAAGCCTCAATAAATTTCAATTGGGCCCTACTCTTTCCAATGATTACATCTCTACAGAAATTATCTCTCCATTAAACCAACGATCTACCTTTTATAACACTATTTCGAAGCAAAGAGACGAGCTCGTAATTATATATTTAGACTTTAAAGAAGTTGATCAAACCAAGGTTTCAAGTATTGAGCTAAGTGCTCCGGACAACTTCTTCAAGCATTGGAAAGTTGTACTAAAGGATAACAGGAAGGCTAACGAAGTAGAAGTCTTGACTGCCTCCAGTCATAAAGTTGAACCTGCCATAGAGCTTAACAAGCTTATGAAAATGGGATTCGTGGAAGGTCAGGACTTTTCCGGAAAATCCTACTTCGAACTTCAACTCACCCCCATAAAGAACTAAAAAGCCCCTTTTTTAGGGTTTTTCTTCTCTACAAAATCACTACGTGCTCTTAAAAGTCTAATTCAGGCTATTTAGATTTTCCTCCAGTTAAATCTAGAGGGTTAGACAAATGAAAAACGTAGACATGTTGGCCAAAGAGCAACTTCCTGCCGCAGTTAAACACTGGACCATTGAACTCACCGATCTGGGAGTTCACCAGGGTTTTCTGGGATATTCCCTAAGCAATAAATATTTATTAATTGGTATTACCTCCCCATTATTGGAAAGCCAAATTTCTATCAACTCATTGTCTGATGACGAGCAGGCTGAAATAAAAATTCCTCTACAACTAGAAAGGTGTAAAGCTCTTCTTGACGGGAGTATTCGCTTTAAAGGTTTGGATAAGATTCTACCCAAGTGGGAGATATATTTTTTGGACAATCGATTCGGGGAGTCGGTTAAAGTAGATGAACAAAGTGTAATCAGTATTAGGCAGTTAGAGAAGAACACGAGAAGAGAGTATATGCGGTTGCTCGAAAGTATACATGAAGATCAACATGCTTCGTCTTTTTTTGAAATCAGCTTAACGCCTAAGCCCAAACATTGATCATGATGATAAAGACCCGTCGGGAACTATCCATGTAAGTGAGTCAAGACCCGACAATAGAGACAGCAGGATAACTAACCGACGGGCTTTTTTATTGATTTAAATCGGATGTATTTATTGCTACTATTGTGGCATGATCAGTACCCATCTGGAGTTATTAAATTTTAGGAACCATCTTGATACCAAGGTGGACTGGGCTCCTCATTTAAACGTGATAACAGGACCCAATGGAGCAGGAAAAACGAGCATTATTGATGCCATCCATTACCTGTGCATGTCCAGGAGCTTTGTGAGTAATTCTGACTTATATGTAGCTCATAAAGATGTGTCTTATTTTATGATCAAAGGTGAGTTTGAAGGAGAAATCAGGGCTCAGTTCGAAGTGAGTTGTTCCTATTCAAGAGGAGAGGGAAAGAAGATTTTTGTAAATGAAGGACCCCTGGATCGATTATCTGATTTAATTGGGATGGTTCCTGTGGTAGTACTTTCGCCCGATGATAAGAAGCTTACCCGTGAAGGTCCGGCAGAACGCAGAGCATTTATTGACTCCTTTATCAGCCAGATTTCATCATCATATCTCCGGGATTTATTGGATTACCGAAGGATTAGAAAACAGCGAAATACGTTGCTTCAACAGTTTAGTGGGGGTGGTCACCTTATCGCTATGCATCTTGAGCCATGGAATAAACAGCTTGTAGAAGTGGGTTCGAGGATCGTTGCGAAAAGAGAAGAAGTGCTCAATCGGTTCAAAGACTATTTGGCGAAAGATTACGCAATGATTTCCGGAATGAATTTAAGTACTGGTCTTGAGTACCAAACTTTTTGTACAGCTTCGGAAGACCCTAAGGAAATTGAAGAGCAGTACTATAAGCTATTGAACGAGAATCATGACAGAGAGCTTGAGCGGGAGCAAACGCTAATTGGTCCCCATAGAGATGAAATCGTGTTTTACCTGGATGATTTTGAATTGAGGAGGTTTGGTTCCCAAGGTCAGCACCGATTATTCGCACTTTCTTTAAAGCTGGCACAGCTCCATTTTTATTCCGATGAACTGGATGATTTACCAATCTTTATGCTTGATGATGTTTTTGGTGATCTTGATCTGGAAAAGACGGAAATCCTGTTACAAGCATTGCAGCAACATCAGGGACAAACTTTTATTACTTCAGCTAACCCAATTCCATTCGAGAATTATGTACATTTTGATGGGGAAAGAAATCGATTTTATCAAGTTAAGGACGGAACAATACACACTGAATGAGATTAGATAAACCCAAAGCTATTGGAACAGCACTTCAGGATTTCCTGGATAAATTCCCTCAAAAGAAAAAATTGAGACAAGGAATGGTGCTTTCTATTTGGGAAGAAGTGGTAGGCAACCGGATCGCTTTTCAAACTGAAGACTTGCATTTTGAAGGTGATAAACTGGTATGCAAAGTAAAAAACCCTGTCTGGAGGCATGAAATTCATGCAAACCGGTTTAGCATAGCCAAGAAGCTAAATGCTAAGGTTAAAGGACAGGTGATAAGCGATATTATCGTACGGGCTTAGTTGTTAAAACCCCCTGCTGACTCTATATTTGTTTTATGGCGGCTTCATTTTTAGAAAAATTTCAACTCCAGATCAAGCGGGCGCTTATGTTTGGTGTACCTCCTGGAGGGAATGAGGATGATGCACGCGTTGCCCGAAGAGAAAGAGTAGCTGTATTTGTTGTGGCCTACATTATGGCAATGAGCCTTTGGTTTATCGTAAACCTGAACGGGGATTATAACATCAATATTAATGTGCCCATTGAAACTGGAAGCATTCCAGATGACATGGCATTGATTGAGGATCTTCCTGAATTTGTCCAGGTTGAAGTTACTGGAGACGGGTGGAAACTTGTTAATCTATTCAATAATCCTCCAAATGTGTTAGTCGATATTACAGAAGGAGAGGTGAATCTTTTTGAACAGGTAAGGCAACGTTTTACGGTTGAGCAAGATGTATCCGTGCTTAAAGTTCAGCCATTTGCTGTGAACATTGCCCTCGAGCCTAAAATCTCAAAGAAAATCCCTATTCGGTTAAATACTGATATCGAATTTATGAACAGGTACGGGCTAATCGGAGAGCCACAATTAATTCCTGATTCACTTACGATTACAGGGGCGGTATCGCAGGTAGCAGATATTTCAGAATGGGTAGTTACTGATACATTAGTACTTAGGGACGTTCGAGATGATATTTCTTCCGTTATTCCAATTCTTCCGGAAAACCTCCTGGTTGTTCCATCACTTGAAGAAATTACATTTACCGCGAATGTTTCAGAGTTTACTGAGGGAGAAACCAGTGTATATATTCGAACAAGGGATTTACCCAGAGGCCAGATTATCAACTATAATCCTTCTGCTGTAAGAATCCGGTTTGATGTGCCACTTGAACAGTTTGCAGAAGTGCAGAATATCAGACCCTATGAAGTATATGTACCATATTCAGAGATCTTAGAAGATTCAACGGGTTTTGTTACTCCTGATATTGAACTGATTACCACCCAGTATCAAATCCGGCTAAGAAGCTTCCAGCCTAAAGCGGTAGCTTATTTTAGTGTTCTGGATCAATAGTCTCAAAAGGAGCGATCACCTCATCCACTTCTTTTACCCCGTCGAAAAACTCCAGAATTTTTAATAAGACTTCGTCCACTAAAATATCCGGGCAGGAGGCGCCTGAAGTAAGAGCTACTTTTAAAGGGGAAGCATTTGTTGAAAGCCAGTCTTTAGTTTGAAGTATTTCCTTCTTCCACTGATCGAAATGCTGGATGCTGGAATCAGAATGGATTTCATTGGCATCTCTCACATGGTAGGTTGGAAAAGAATGCTCCAGGATTTCAACGAGGTGCATGGTATTCGAGGAGTTATATCCTCCAACTACTAAGGCGATATCTGCTTCCATTTTGGCCAGTGCCAGCGTTGCTGACTGGTTCTCGTTGGTAGCATAGCAAAGTGTATCAGAAGTGTCCGCAAAGTGATTGAGGATATCTGTTTCGCCATGAATGCTAACGGCCGCTTCTTTAAGAATATCCATGACTTCCTGGGTCTCAGTGGCCAGCATGGTAGTCTGGTTGATGACACCAAATCGTTGAAGATCTTTATGAGGATCAAAGCCAGGAGTAGACTTATGGCCGAAGTACTTCTCAAAATCTGAAGAAGGTCGGTCACCAGTCATGATTTCAGCCAGAATAGATGCTTCTTCAGGATTGAGTACCACTACAACCGCCGAATGTTCGGCACTGTGGGAAAAGGTGGCCCGGGTTTCCTCATGCTGATGCTTCCCATGTACTACCAGGCTGTATTCTTTTTTTCCGAGCTGTTTGCCGCGCTTCCAAACCTTCTCTACAAAAGGACAGGTGGTATTGTACTCATACGGGTTAATCCCTTTTGTCTTGAGCTCTTCCTCAATTTCCCGGGTAGTACCAAACGCAGGTACAATCACCACATCTTCTGAAGAAAGAGAAGAAATAGGAATAATCTCTGAGCCATCAGTATTGTGAAGAAACTTTACTCCTTTTCGAAGTAGGTCTTCATTCACCGTGGGGTTGTGAATCATTTCACTGAGCAGGTAAATATTCTTATCCGGATGATCCTCAATAGTCCGGTATGCGATATCAATGGCATTTTCTACGCCATAACAGAATCCAAAAAAACGAGGGATAAAAAACTGAACAGGCCCAAAGTCCAAAACGGTTGGGGTCAGATCCTTTTTCATTGGATCGGTAATCTTGGTCGCCTCCTTCACCTTTCGGATAATCGGCGACTTGTACATTTCTGGTATTTGGAATTCCTTACGTGGCATATTTTTAAAACCTTTCTTTGACCTGCTGAATTCCTACTTCTTTATTCTTTACTGAATATTCTTAGTTGAAGCGAAGCAACTACGCAGCATCTCCGATATCGTCCATTCTTACACCAACTAACCGGCTTACCCCCGTTTCCGGCATAGTAACACCATACATCATCTCTGCTTTACTCATCGTCTTTTTGTTATGAGTAATAATGATGAACTGAGTTTCTTCGCTAAAGTTCTTAATCATTTTAGCAAACCGCTCAATGTTGGCGTCATCCAAAGGCGCGTCAACCTCATCCAGCACACAGAAAGGAGAAGGCTTTACCAGATAAATGGCAAAGAGAAGAGCGATAGCCGTCAATGTTTTTTCTCCACCCGATAACTGTGAAATTCCTGAAGGCCGTTTTCCTCTTGGTTGTGCCTTGATTTCGATTCGAGCTTCCAGCGGATCGTCCACTCCTTCTTCGATCAACAGGTCACAGTAATCATCCTCGAAGAATAAAGTTTTGAATACTTTCTGGAAGTTGGTTCTGATTTCCTCAAAGGTTTCATTGAAGCGTTCAGTGGCAGTAGTATTGATCTCCTCGATGGTTTCAAGAAGCTGTTTTTCTGCTTTATCCAGATCTTCAATTTGCTCTTCGTAGAAATCGAGTCGTTCTTTTTCTTCCTTGTACTCTTCGATAGCGAGAGGATTAACATCTCCAATGCTGTTCAGTTTTTGTCGGAGCCAGCCAATGCGTTGTTTTACCTCATCTGGGGTTTTATCCTCGGGCATTTCAGCGCCCTCAATTTGCTTCATCAGGATGCCATAAGTTTCCCAAATATGATCAGAGAGACCCTGAATCTGCATCTCCATTTTTTCCTTGGCCATAGAAAGGTGGTGCACCAATTCCATGTTTACTTCCTTCTGCCGACGGACCTCACGAAGATTTTTGTCAATCTCGTTGATTGATCCACGCTGACTGGCAGCAGATTCTTCTGCTTTTTCAAGAGCTTCGTCAGCATCAACTTTTAAGGCTTTATTTGAGTTAAGCTGCTTTTCAAGCTCGGTTACATAGATGGAGAACTCTTCAATATTCTTCTTAGACTGCTCAGTAAGCTTGGTTCGATTTTCAATCCTGGATTGCACACTTTGGATTCCCGTTTCTGCACGTTTTACGTCTCGCTCATGGTTATCCACTTTATTCTTGAGATCCTGGTGCTTAAGCTGAGCATCGTTATATCGGCTCTGAGCAATGGAGCGATTTTCTTCTAAAGAAGAAAGAAGCTCCTTCTTTTGTGACTGGATTCCTTCCAGTTCTTCCATCTTTTTCTGAAGCTCTCTCTGTTTTGGAAGAATGGAATCCAGCTCTTCTTGAGCCGTACCCTCACTACTCTTCAGGTAATCCTTTCGGTTAACTAGTTCGGTAATATTTTTTTGATACACCTGTACTTTAGAGCTCAAACTATGCTGTTGCTGCTCAAGCCTTCGTACTTCCTGCTCTTTCTCTTTTAATCCAGCGCTAAGTGAACCAATATCCAGCTTGTTATACTTCTCAACGATTTGGTTGAGATATTCGCTAAGCTTGTCAATTTCCTTGAGAGAAGTGGCTTTCTCCTTTTCCAGGCGTTCAATTTTGTCTTTTAGTCCGACACGAACACCGGTATTCTTATTCTTGCTTCCACTTTTGAAGAAACGGGTTTTAGTAATTACCTCACCATCATAAGTAACCCCGATAGCTCCTGATCCTCTCAATCCTTTGTAAGCATCTTCTACGGTATCGAAAACAAGCACATTACCTAACAGTAATTGTTTCAGTGCTGAATATTGAGGCTTGGCCTTTACATGATCAAAAAGTGATCCATCCTTTACTTCATACTTAGCTGAGAGCTTATCCAAAGGGATAAAGGTGGCTTTTCCTTTTTTAGCTTCCTTAAGGATGTTAGCAGCTCTTTTTGCTTCCTCTAAGGTAGGCAGGATTACGAAATTTAGGCTTCCTCCCAGCACAGATTCCAACGCAACCGCATGCTTCTCATCGGTATCAAACACATCAGCTACGGTTTGCATGTCTTTGAAGTCGAACCGGTGATTATCTAGTAGATAACGAACACTATTCGGGAAGGCGTCATTGGAATTAGCAAGGTCGTTTAGAAGTCTCACCTCATTGAGCAACGAAGAATGCTCACTGTGCAAAGAGCGGAGTTCGTCTTTAATTTCATTTTGCTTGGTAGCGAAGCTTTCTCGCTTATCCCGGGCTGTTTCCAGCTCCTTTTCCATTTCATCCCGTTCTTCTACCAGTTTTTCGAGCTTTGATTCAGTCTGGGATTGTTCAGTATTCAGATTGTCGATCTCATCATTAAGATCAACGATTTCATCATTAATTCGTTCTAGATCGCCTTCGGTATTTTCCAGACGGGATTCGATCTTAATCTGCTTGGTTTGAAGTTGATTGAGCTCATTATTTGTAGCACTCAACTGAACTTCAAGCTCATATAATTCGTGGCGTTCCCGATTATACTGTTGCTGGATGGAAGAATACTGGCTTTTTGATTCCTGAAGAATCTTCTCAGATTTGTCCAGGTCTTCATCAAAAGACTCGAGTTTGGTTCGGCTATTCGTCAATAAGTCCATCAACTCTTTTAAGTCAATTTCCCCCTGCTCGATATCCTTGCCATACTCAGTAATTACCTTCTTTTCGTTCTCAATCTTTTCCCGGGTAATTCGGATGTTGGTATCGGCATCCCTGATGGCGTTATAAAGCTGGCTTACCTGACGTTGAGCATCTGCCTGCTGGCGCTCTTTGTCAATAAGCTGCGCTCTTGCTTTTTCATCAGCACTTTCTAAATCTTCAGCAGTTTTTGAAATTTCTTTCTTCTCTTTCTCCGCGTTTGAAATACGCTCCTGGAGTGGAACCAGTTCTTCCTGGATTTTATTGAAGTCATGGAGAGTGAGCGCCTTATCAAGCACTTCCAGCTCGTCTCTGTATTTTTTCGCCTTTTCTGCTTTTTCGGCTTGTATTTCCAGGGAACGAGCTTTCTTCCGAAGCTCAATCAGCAAATCATCAACCCGTTGGAGATCCTTTCGGGTTTCATCCAGCTTTCTGAGTGTCTTCTTTCGCTGGTCTTTATATCGAGTTACTCCAGCCGCTTCCTCGAATAATCGGCGGCGGTCGTTGTTCTTATCGTTCAGAATCTCTTCTACCATCTTGAGCTCGATCACCGAGTAGGCGTCTGAGCCCATACCCGTGTCCATGAAGAGTTCCATGATGTCTTTAAGTCGGCAGGAGGTGCCATTAATCAGATACTCTGAGTCACCTGAACGGAATAACCGACGGGTAATGGTTACTTCACTGTACTCAATAGGAAGAATGCCTTTATCATTCACAAAGGTGAGGGATACCTCAGCCATCCCAAGGGCTTTCTTTTTGGCGGTACCATTAAAGATGACGTTACTCATAGCAGAGGAGCGGAGCAAAGAAGGACGCTGTTCACCAAGAACCCAGCGCAGTGCATCTACAATGTTTGATTTTCCGCAACCATTCGGTCCAACAATAGAGGTAATCCCGCTATCGAAGCTCACTTTTGTTTTGTGAGCAAAGCTTTTAAATCCCTGTAAGTTTAGTTCGGATATATACACGTATTACTTTAAAAAATTTGCGAGGCACCAAGCGGAGCTAGTACCGAAGTAATCTCAGCTAGATCATTGAGATTACTTCGCTTTGCTCGCAAAATTAAACCGTCATGATTTCTGATTCTTTATGACTCAACAGTTCATCCACGGTTTTTGTGTGGTTGTTGGTCACATCCTGCACATTATCTTCGGCTTCAAATCTGGAATCTTCCGGAAGAGAGTCTGAATCCACTTTCTTTTTGATAGCATCATTCGCTTCACGCCTCGAATTTCGAATGCTGATACGGGCCTGCTCCGCTTTATCTCGAGCTACTTTTACCAGCTCCTTACGACGCTCTTCAGTAAGAATAGGAAGTGGAATACGAATGAAATCTCCGTCATTCATTGGGTTTAATCCGAGACCCGCAGCCATGATTGCTTTTTCGATATCAGGTAGTGTGGATTTATCGTAAGGTGTTACAATAAGCATTCTTGGTTCAGGAACACTGATATTCCCCAATTGCTGTAGCGGAGTCTGTGCACCATAGTATTCAACTTTAACTCCCGAAATTAAGGCGGGGCTGGCTTTCCCGGTTCTAATATGCGAAAACTCACCCTTTAGATACTGGATGGCGTCATCCATTTTGATGTCCGCTTCATCAACGATTTCTTGTAGTTCTTCAGGAATCATATGTGCTGAATTAAATTAAGTCTTTTTCTACCCTGGATTTCAACTCCGAGAAGTTAATAAAAGTGAGGTTTAAAATTAATTCAAACCTTGCACAAACATTATTAATCACACTAGTGTCTAATCAGGCAATGAGACATAGCATATGCTTGGTCATTATGCTATAGGATGAGGAAAACCTTACCCGGGAGGGTAGGGTTTTTAATTATAAAGCATTTCTCTTTAATGCTTTTCTTCCGAGTAATCCTTACAATGCTATCGTCTTAAATATATGAGAGACATATAGTTCTTGCTTGGTCAGTGAAAACTATATCAAAAATGAAGACGATACTTACACTATTCAGTATTCTTGTTTTTATAGGAAGTTTAGCATGCAAATCAGACTCAGGAACCGATAATACTCCTGATCTTGATTCGATAGATATTACCGATACCATATTTACAAAAACCAGCGGGAACTGTACCGATTATATTGAAGAATATTTTTCGAATGTGCAGGACATCCAAAGAGAGGTGAACTTCGAAGGAGATGTTAAGATTGTGGAATCTTCTACTGGTTGTAATATTACCGTGAATGGAATTCCAAACCATAATTTTAATGATGAATCAGCTCTGTTTTTCGAAGATGTACGTGAAATAACCCGAAGTTTCAGTATTCCTGCTTCTCCTGAAATAGCAGGTGAACCTACCCCCGTTACCCAGGGAGTTTTTCATGCAATTATGTTAAACGGTGTGGTAGTTTCTATTCTTTCTGCGGGGTGTTATGATCCTAATGCTGGTAACGCAAATGAAGATGGGAATGTATTAGCGGGTTGTTCGGATGATGTTGACTGGTTGATGGACCCTTTAGGTGCTGAAACTAAATTTGGAGCTGATTCTCATAATGCTCATCCCTCACCAGACGGTACTTATCATTACCATGGGAGTCCTAATGCCATGTTTGATGATGAGCCGGGGGAGAATGGCTCCCCTGTAATTGGATTTGCAGCTGATGGTTTTCCCATTTTTGGCAGCTATTTTCTTGACCCGGAAACCAATACTGTTCGAAAAGTAATTTCAGGATATGAATTGAAAGAAGGTTCGCGTCCTGGTCCCGACGATAATGATCCCGGAGGAGAATATGATGGCATGTACAATAATGACTATGAGTTCACCGGGAATGGTGATCTGGATGAGTGTAATGGGATGACCGTAAATGGTCAGTATGGCTACTACATTACCGACTCTTACCCGTGGATTATTAAATGTTTTTCCGGCACGATTGATGAATCATTCAGAAGAGAACCCGGTAAAGTTCGGGCACAAGATCATAGCCATTGGCACTGATAAAGAATTGGGAGTGTGAGAATCACTCCCAAACTACCGTAGTTCCCACATCTTCGCCGTCACAAACTATCTTCTTGAAATTGCCGGGTTTGTTCATATTGAACACGATGATAGGGGTAGAATTTTCACGGCAAAGGGTGAAGGCTGTAAGGTCCATTACTGAGAGACGTCTTTTCAATACTTCATCACCTGTAATGACATCGAATTTTTGGGCGTCAGGATTTTTCTCAGGATCAGCATCAAAGATACCATCCACACGGGTTCCTTTCAGGATTACATCCGCTTCCACCTCAATGGCTCGAAGTGCACCGGCAGTATCGGTAGTGAAGTAGGGGTTTCCGGTTCCGGCACCGAAGATAACTACTCGTCCTTTTTCCAGGTGGCGTACTGCGCGACGCCGTATGAAAGGCTCAGCGATAGCTTCCATTCGAATAGCACTTAATAATCTGGTCTTTACGTCCTGTCTTTCAAGTGCGTCCTGAAGAGCCATGCTATTTATCATGGTAGCAAGCATGCCCATATAATCGCCCTGCACACGATCCATTCCTTCTGTGGCGCCTTTTACTCCACGGAAGATATTTCCTCCTCCAATCACAATAGATACTTCAACGCCTTCTTCCTGAACTGCTTTGATTTCAGAAGCATATTGGGTGAGAATGTCACCATCAATTCCATGTCCCTGTTCTCCAAGGAGCGCTTCACCGCTTAGTTTTAGAAGGATGCGTTTGTACTTATTTGCCACTGGATGTACGTGTGTTTTAGTTGAAATTCAAAAAGTAAAGACCAAAAAAAAGGCTGTCCCGAAAATCGAAACAGCCAAAGGTATAAAAAATTGGGTTAAGCGTCTTCCCCTAATTGGATACGGTGGAAGGCTTTTGCCAAAGGAGCGCCGTTTTGCTCTAAATACTGCTTAACAGAAACTCCGTTATCCTTAACGAATTTTTGGTTCAGTAGAACGCGCTCTTCGTAGAATCTTCTAAGCTTTCCTTGAGCCGCTTTTTCAGCGATTTCAGCAGGTTTACCTTCGTTGATTAATTGCTCTTTAGCAATTTCGAGTTCTTTTTCTACTACAGAAGCGTCAACCTGATCCTGAGTAACTGCAATTGGCTTCATTGCAGCTACTTGCATAGCTACATCTTTTCCGATTTCGTCGTTATTCATTTCACCATCGAACTCAACAAGTACGCCAAGCTGGTTGCCTGGGTGGATGTAAGAAACAAGAGAACCATCAGTTTTAGCTAATACAACAGTACTGATTTGAATCTTCTCGCCAATCTTTCCAGTCATGTTTTGTAGGTGATCACCAATAGTAGCGCCATCCACTTCAAATGCATACAAGTCATCAACATTGTCGATGTCGTTGTCATAAGCTGCATTTAAGAAAGTATTAGCCTGAGCCTGGAAGTCTTCGTTTCGAGCTACGAAGTCAGTTTCGCAATTAATTTCGATAGCTGCAGCTTTCTTGGCATCATCACTGATACGGGTGATGATCAAGCCTTCTTTTGCTTCTCTATCAGCACGCTTGTCAGCAACTTTCTGTCCCTTCTTTCTAAGGATTTCAACAGCTTTATCGAAATCACCTTCAGCTTCGGCGAGGGCTTTTTTACAGTCCATCATACCGGCGCCGGTCATATCTCTTAATTTTTTTACGTCAGCAGCAGAAATGCTCATTGTCTTAATAAGTATTTGGGATTAATTGTTATTCTTCTTCGTCAGCAGCTTCTTCCTCTTCAGTAGCCACGTCATCTTGTGCTTCTAGAGTAGGTTCCGCTGTTTTTCTTTTTCTTCTTGAACGAAGCTTGGTTTTTACTTCCACGTCATCTTCTTGAGCTTCTTTGGCTTCCATAGCAGCCTGCTCAAGTAGCTCTTCTTCGTTGTGAGCTTCACGTTCTGCAGCTCCTTCAATAATAGCGTCAGCAACCTGAGAACTGATCAATTGGATAGTTCGTGCAGAATCGTCATTACAAGGAATAATGAAATCTGGTACATCAGGATCACTGTTAGTATCAACCATAGCAATGATTGGGATGTGAAGTTTGATTGCTTCGCTTACTGCAAGGTGCTCCTTAATGATATCTACCACAAAGATGGCACCAGGAAGTCGGCTCATATTAGCAATACCGCCAAGAGTATCTTCCAGTTTTTGCTGCTCACGAGAAAGCATCAAGCCTTCTTTTTTAGTAAGCTCGTTGATAGTACCGTCTGTTTTCATACGCTCAATCTCTTCCATACGAGAGATACTCTTGCGAACAGTTGAGAAGTTGGTAAGCATACCACCTAACCATCGGTGAGTAACATAAGGCATACCTGCGCGGATAGCTTCTGTCTTGATGATGTCGGTAGACTGCTTTTTAGTACCAACAAAAAGGATAGTTTTACCTGCTCTTGAAAGTTTTTGAACTTCGTCGAGAGCTTCTTGTAAATAGTTTTGAGTTTTCTTCAGGTCAATGATGTGAATCCCGTTGCGTTGCATGAAGATGAAATCCTTCATTTTTGGGTTCCATCGACGGGTTAAGTGACCGAAATGTGCACCTGATTTTAACAGGTCTTCAATAGATGCTGCTTTAGGCATTGTAGTATTTATGTTTAGGTTAATCCTCTGCGCGGGTCAGCCTCAAAAACCAATCCCGATAAATATCGGGACACCAGGTTATGAGTCGCCACACATGTGTGTTAAAAAATCGTTGTGCGTATGTAATATTAACGCTTAGAGAACTGGAATCTCTTTCGTGCTTTAGGTTGACCGTATTTTTTACGTTCTACCATTCGGGAATCACGAGTAAGAAGACCATGCTCTTTCAAAATAGAATGAAGTTCGTTGTTCTCTCCATCCAAAGCACGAGCGAGAGCGTGAGAAATCGCTCCGGCTTGTCCTGCTTTCCCACCACCACGTACAGTTACTTTAATATCGTAAGTACCTTCGGTTTCAGTTACATGCATTGGTAACAATGCAATGTTTCGGATGGATTTAACAGGAAGATATTCTTCAATAGGAGTTTTGTTTACAAGGAACTCACCTTTACCAGGCTTGATGTACAAGCGAGCTGTTGAGGTCTTTCTTCTTCCGATGTAATTAGCTTGTGCCATTATAAAATCGATTAAATCTCGATGGTTACAGGATTCTGAGCTGTTTGATCGTGAACAGGACCAGCATAAACTCTTAGGTTAGTAAGAAGTTTGCGTCCGAGACGATTTTTAGGAAGCATTCCTTTAACAGCTTTCATAACTAATGATGTTGGGTCTTTTGCCAACATATCTTCGGCGCTTGTAAAGCGCTCACCACCTGGATAAAAAGTGTGACGGAAGTACATTTTGTCCGTCATTTTTTTTCCAGTCAATTTTACTTTCTCCGCATTAATAACAATTACATTATCACCGGTATCCATGTGTGGAGTGAAAGTGGGCTTATTTTTGCCTCTCAAGATAGATGCTACAACAGTACTCAAACGACCGAGAGGTACATCTTCCGCATCAACCAACACCCAATTCTTCTGGATGTCGCTCGGCTTCGCTGAGTATGTCTTAAAACTTAAAGTATCCACGATTAATCTCGTTAATTTGCTTTTTGGGAAAGACTCAAAAAATACGGTGAAATATCTTAGTTATCAATATTTAAAGTAAAAAAAATAGATCACCCGGGAGGCTTAGTATTCTCTCTGATTTATGGCAAGGGAGCGACTATAGTTTTATATACCTCATTCAAATTCTCGTCGCTTAACTGTTTTTTTATAAAGTCGATCTTATGAAAAGATTCCAAAGGAATGATAGGTGCCCCAATTCTTGATCCCAATTCGTATAGCAACAATGATTTCTGGAAATAAAGGTCCGCATCTGCATTATTTATGATACTCGCTTTTTCAAACATTAAATCAGCGATCAAAAAAATGAACTCCGGGTTACCAGGGTATTTATTTGCAAAAAAAGTATGCAGCTCTTTTAAAGTGAGATCATCGAAGTCCTTTTTGTCAACCATTTCGAGAGTGCTCATTGACTCGTTAATAATGGACAAGGCCTCATGCTCCTTGCCTTCCTTTCTTTTCATTAGCACCATCTCTAGTACTTGGAGAAATTGTTTTAGCTGTCTTATTAAATAATCCTGAATCATATCGCTTATAAAATAGTTGCTTCAAAAGATAAAGGAAGAAAAGATTCGTATCTTCCGACCCTTTTTTGAAATCCTTAAACCACTGAGATGAGCGATAAATTTAAGAGCACTAAAAAGACATTTGATACAGGGAATGGAGAAGCTGTTTTTTACAGCGTACCGGAATTAAAAAACTTAGGGTATTCGAACATTGATGCACTGCCTTTTTCTATTAAGATTTTATTGGAAGCAGTACTGCGAGAAAATGATGGATATGCCATTACAGATGAAGACATCGAAACCCTTGCTACTTATAATGCGGCAAAGCCGGAAGGTGAAATTCCTTTTAAACCTTCGAGGGTAGTACTCCAGGATTTTACCGGGGTACCTGCGGTAGTAGATTTAGCAGCTCTTCGCTCTGCAATGGAAAGAATGGGTGGAAATCCCAATGCCATCAACCCGCAAGTTCCTGTAGACCTTGTTATTGATCACTCAGTTCAGGTTGATGCCTTTGGCCAGGAATATGCGTTTATGTTCAATGTGGAAAAGGAAATGGAGCGCAATAAGGAGCGCTATGAGTTTTTGAAGTGGGGGAAAGAAGCTTTTGATAATTTCCGAGTGGTTCCTCCAGGTCGGGGAATTGTTCACCAGGTAAACCTTGAATACCTGGGACGAGGAGTATTTACAAGAGAAGAAGCTGACGGAACCAAAACGGCTTACCCGGATACTTTGGTAGGTACCGATTCTCACACAACCATGATTAATGGTTTAGGAATTTTAGGATGGGGTGTTGGCGGTATTGAAGCGGAGGCAGCTATGCTTGGCCAGCCTATTTCTATGTTAGTACCTGAAGTGGTAGGAATGAAACTCACAGGAAAACTTAGAGAAGGTGTTACTGCTACCGACCTTACTCTTACCGTTACTCAAATGCTCAGAAAGCATAAAGTGGTAGGTAAATTTGTGGAGTTCTATGGTGATGGTATCAGCAATATGAGTCTGCCTGATCGTGCAACGATAGCAAATATGGCTCCTGAATATGGAGCTACCATGGGCTTCTTCCCAATCGACGATGAGTCGCTACGCTATATGAGAAGAACTGGACGTTCGGAAGAATTAGTTCAACTCGTGGAAAACTATACCAAAGCTCAGGGCTTATTCAGAACAGATGCTACTCCGGATCCTGAATTTACTTCTACCCTGGAACTTGACCTCAGCACTGTAGAGACTTCACTAGCTGGGCCAAAGCTTCCTCATGATCGAATTGCACTTCACAATATGAAGCCAGCCTTTGAGAATGCCCTGGTAAGTGACAATCCAACCATGGGATTCAATCTTTCTGAAGATCGATTAGAGAATAAAGGGCTGTACAAGAACGGCCAGGAAATTGAGATGACTCATGGTGATGTAGTTATCGCCGCGATTACAAGCTGTACCAACACTTCCAATCCAAGTGTGATGTTAGGTGCTGGAATTGTTGCTAAAAAGGCAGTGGAAAAGGGATTAAAAGTTCCCGCCTATGTGAAAACTTCTCTAGCACCTGGTTCACGAGTTGTAACGGAGTACCTAAATGAAGCAGGTCTTACTGAGTACATGGATAAATTAGGCTTTAACCTCGTGGGTTATGGATGTACTACTTGTATAGGAAACTCAGGACCGCTTCCTGTACCAGTTGAAACAGCAATTCGTGAAGGTGATTTAATTGCTGCGGGTGTTCTTTCAGGGAATAGAAACTTCGAAGGGCGAATTCATCCATGGGTGAAAGCAAACTTCCTTGCTTCGCCACCATTAGTAGTTGCTTATGCGTTGGCTGGTACAGTTCACATCGATTTGAATAATGATCCTCTTGGCCAGGACAAAGATGGCAATGATGTATATTTAAAAGATATCTGGCCAACTACTGAGGAAATTGCTGAGCATCTGGATAATGCAATCCGACCAGATCTGTTCGAAGAATTGTATTCTGATATTTTCGAGTCTCCGGCTTGGGAAGAAATTCCAGTAGCTGGAGGAGATCTCTTTAATTGGGATGAAAAGTCTACCTATATCCAGGAGCCTCCCTTCTTCATGAACATGAGTGAAGAAGCCAAGCCAATTTCTTCGATTGAGGGAGCAAAAGTATTGGTGAAAGTAGGTGATTCAATCACTACTGATCACATCTCACCAGCGGGTAATATAAAAGAAGACGCTCCAGCAGGAGTTTTTCTAAAGGAAAATGGTGTGAACAGGGAAGACTTCAACTCTTATGGCTCCAGAAGAGGGAATGACCGAATTATGACTCGTGGAACTTTTGCCAATGTTCGTTTCAAGAATCAATTGGCACCGGGTACTGAGGGTGGTTTCACCAAATACCATCCAACAGGAGAAGTCACCACAATTTTTGAAGCTTCTTTGAAGTACAAAGAAACGAATACGCCATTAATCGCCATTGCAGGTAATCAATATGGAACTGGCTCATCTCGAGACTGGGCGGCAAAAGGCACCAATCTGCTTGGTGTGAAGGCGGTGATTGCAGAGTCTTATGAGCGTATTCACCGTTCAAATTTGGTTCAAATGGGAGTACTTCCTCTTCAATTTAAAGAAGGAGATAACCCAGGAACCTTAGGGCTTGATGGTTCAGAAACATTTACAATCCACCTTTCTGACGATATAAAAGCAAGAGGTGAAGTAGAGGTAACTGCCGTCAAAGAAAACGGAGAGAGCATCAACTTTGCAACCAGAAGTAGAATCGATACTCCGGTTGAAGTTGACTACTACCGTAATGGAGGTATTCTCCACACGGTTCTTCTCGATTACTTAAAAAAGAATAAGTCTTAAAATAAAGAGTTACAGCTAATCTCTGGTTAAATAATAGTCGGAGATTTTTTGTTTTTCTGAATGGGATAAAGCATCTTCCTAAACTTTTGATCAGAAAAAAGTAGGCTTGGTTCATGGCAGAAAATTTTAAGCATATGCAGTTATTACTTCATGCCATTGAAGGCATAAATCGAACGATGGAGCTAAAGGCTCTTTTGTTGAAGTGTATGAATTCCGCCTGCCAGTTAATGGAAGCAGAAGCCAGCTCACTCATTCTTATTGACGAAGTTACCGGAGATCTCCAGGTAAGTATTCCAACGGGACCTATTAAGGATAAAATTACCGGAATGACCATCCCTAAGAACAAAGGGGTAGCCGGTTGGGTGCTTCAGAACAAACAGCCATATATCTCAAATTCGTTAGGAGATTCTGACATCTTTTGGAAGGATCTTAGCAGTGAATTCAACACGCGAAACATAGTTTGTCTCCCACTGATGAACTCCAGGGAAGAAGCAATTGGAGTAATTCAGGTGCTAAACAGAGAAGAGGGAAAAGATTTCAAGGAAGAGCAAATTCCTTTATTCGAAACCTTAGCTGGTCATGTAGCCCTTTCTATTGAGAAGGTAAAAGAGGTGGATGAACTCAAAAAGAAAATCAAAGACAAAGAAGATCGTCTCAAGGAAGTACACCAGGGATTGAAAAGCAATTTGGGAGCGATTAATGCCCTCGTGCAATTGGAGATTCCAAATGTAGAAAATGATCATGCCCAATTTGTAATGAAGGCAACGGGCACAAGGATCGAAGCAATTGCGAATGCTCATCACATATTGTATAACCAGGAAGAATTTGAGTACATCGATCTGGGCCTATATTTAGGTCGGCTGACTTCCATGACCACTGAGATTTTTGAAAACGAAGAGAAGGATATCAGTCTCTTGCTGGATATGGATAAGATTGCTTTAAAGGCGAGTGTAGCCCTTACTGTTGGTCTTATTGTGAACGAGGTTCTTATTCATATGTATAATGATGCATTTGAAAATAGTAGTCACGGTAAAATAGCTCTGGTTGTAAAAAAGGATGAGCAGAACTGTGTAGCTATCAGTATATCCGATGATGGCACTGGTCTCAATTCCATTCTGGATGGAAGTGAGGAAGATTCGTTAGCCTCTGTGATTATCAAAACATTGGCAAGTAAGCTGGATGCTAATCTTACCCAGCGAAGAAATGACGAAGGCGGAACCACCTTCAGCATTATTTTTTATATCTAGTAGCCTCAGTAATGGAAGGGAACAGAATTCTAAAACTTCTGTCTGGTCCTGTATTATTCTTAATCATTAGCAGTATTGCTGGTTTCCACAATCAGCAGGTAGTAATGATTGGAATCGTTGTTTGGATGCTAAGTTGGTGGATTACTAACGTGGTCCCGATCGGTGTGACTGCTCTGCTTCCCATTATTCTGTTTCCATTGACCGGGATTATGGTGCTAAGAGAAACCACCATCAACTATGCCAATCCTGTGATCTATTTGTTCTTTGGGGGCTTTGTGATCGGGCTTGCCATAGAGAAATGGAATCTTCATAAAAGGATTGCCCTCAACATTATGAATGCAGCGGGAGAAAAACCCTCAAGGGTAATTCTCGGGTGTATGCTTGCCACTTCCTTACTTTCAATGTGGATTAGCAATACCGCAACTACGGTGATGATGCTTCCCATAGGTCTTTCAGTGGTAGCGCTCTTGAAAGACAAATTAAACGAGGACAAAGAAGCTCATAATTTTGCGCTGACTCTGATGCTTGGAATAGCCTTTGCCGCTAACATAGGTGGTATAACTACATTAATTGGTACCCCTCCAAACCTGGTACTAGCCAGTTTAGTTGATGAAGCAGGTTTAGCTCCTCTAGATTTTGCAAGCTGGTTCTTTTTTGCTGCGCCACTAGTAGTGGTTCTATTTGGGTCTGTGTATTTGGTGAATACAAAAGTAGTGTACCCTGTAAAAATCAAAGAGCTGAAAGGGATCAGAAGCTTAATTAAAGATGAGCTTAAGCTGATTGGGTCAATGACCAAAAGTGAGCGGAATGTGCTAATTGTTACTGTGTTCACTGCGATATTATGGATTACCCGCTCTCAATTGACCAAGATACCCGCATTAGAAGCTTTAAATGATACCATCATAGCCATTTTTGCATCCGTGATGCTATTTATCTGGCCATCCGGAAAAAAGACAGAACCTTTATTGGTTTGGGAAGACACCAAGAAGCTACCCTGGGATATTCTCTTACTTTTTGGAGGAGGAATTTCTTTAGCCAAAGGAATGGAGGTAACCAATATCGTTGGTTTACTAGGTGATTGGATTAGTTCAAGCATTGCTCCCAATCCCCTGTTAATTATTTTGGTTGTTTGTGCGTTCGCTGTTTTTCTGACGGAAATAATGAGTAATGTGGCTTTGGTAGCCGTGTTTATCCCGGTTTCATTTGTGATTGCAGAAAGTTTTGGGCTCAGTGAATTACAACTGGCCATCCCACTTACCATTGGGGCAAGTTGTGCGTTCATGTTTCCTATCTCGACGCCTCCAAATGCAATTGTATTTTCAAGCGGTCATATAAAAATGGGAGAAATGGCCAGGGTTGGGATCATCCTGAATATCCTCTGTATCCTGATTATTGCCATGTACAGCTATTTCTTTGCAGGGTATTTTTTCTAGTACCTGCCGCCTGACTGATTCACTAAGGATAAATACAGCATTACTGCAAAAAGTGACTCGCTTACAGCAATTGCACTTTCTATAAATAGAAATGGTGTACTGTTGGTAAAAACAGTTGATGCTAACAAAGCCCGTATTCTATTTAATTGCTCTGGCCCTTTTGAGTTGTGCCGTTGATAGTGAGAACCAAAGAGGAATTCCCTCTAATATTCAGGATGAAGAGGATCCTGTAACCATTATCGCTCAAGTAAACAGCCCTCCCTCAGTTATTAATTTGTCGGTTACCCAGGATGTAGGGAATGGTAGACTCATATTCGAATATGACCTTAATGATAAAGAAGAAGATTCCATTGAAATAAGCATTCAGCTAATAACCGATGGGCAAGTTGTCTACGAAATACCTTTGGTCCATCTTGAGGGAGATGTAGGTTATCCAGTTATGCCAGGGAATGGAAAATCGGGCTTTTGGAATTATGCCAACGACACACAATACGCCAATTTAAAAGGGACCTCCATTCAGCTACAAGTAAAAGCGGATGATAGGTTTGTGCAAGGACTTGAGGATGTTATTGGGTTGGTAGAAAGAGATAGGATAAAAAATGACCTGAGATTGATGGAGGGCATTAGGCACACGAGTACAAATACTTCAAAGCTCGTATTTACCAGGGAATATATTCGGGATCATTTTGTTGAGTATGGTTTAGAACAAACTGATCAGCACTTTAATCACTTGGGCACTGAAGGGATTAACATTATAGGAACCATACACGGCACGAAATATCCTAATGAATACTATATAATTGATGGGCATTACGATACCATAATATCTTCACCCGGAGCTGACGACAACGCTAGTGGAACGGCAGGTATGCTAGAAGCAATGAGAGTTTTGTCTCAGTTCAATTTCGAAAGAGGGATCAAATTCATTGGTTTTGATCTTGAGGAGGTTGGGCTTCGGGGAAGCAGGTATTATGCCGGAAACAAAGAAGATCATGAACAGATAAAAGGAATGATAAACTTTGAGATGATCGGATATACGTGTAAGTCCGATCCAGAATGTGAAGGTTTTAGACTTGCAGACTCCTCTATTTATGTAATCCAAAACAGTTTCTCGAGGGAAATGATGAACGAGTTTTTGTCTATTGGTGAAAACTATGTGCCAGGTTTAGGAATAGAAACCGCTACCGATGATGGAGATCCAAATTACCGAAGGAGTGACCATGCTCCCTTTTGGGATATAGGGGTAGATGCGTTATTTGTGACCGACGGGGCGAATTTTAGAAATCCGCACTACCACAAAGGAAGCGATACTTTCGAAACATTAGACACTAAATTTGCTGCCCAAATTGTACAAGTTGCGGTAGGCACTATTGCAAAACTGGCCGGCTATAGTCACACCGGTACTGTGATAAGCAATGAACTGCTTTTAAACTGATTTTTAAATCCACCAGCTCTCCAGACCACGCATGGTAAAAAGCTGAGCTGTTCTATTCCGGAATGCAGAACCAGACATCACTTTCGCCACTGCTTTTTTAAATCCTGGTACTCTACCCTTTCTTCCCATAATCATGTTTAATTCTGCGCGACGGGCTACCTTTTTGGCAATGGGTTTCTGCTTGCTTTCATATACAAATAAATCAGCAATAGGTAAGTCTTTTGATATTCCTCTACAGAAGGACATTACATTAGCGAGGTGCCAGGCATCCAGCCAACCAAGATTCATACCCTGTCCTCCAATTGGGCTTATAATATGAGCAGCATCACCGACAAGAAGCACCCGGTCTTTTACAAAACGTTCAGCGAGGTAGTGCTGTACTCCAAAAGCACTCATCATTGAATTGGAGTTAAGGTCTATGTTGGTTTCAGTTCGATCTTCAATAATTTGAGTGATTAACTCAGGAGTTGGGTCAGAGATGTACTGGTCAGTTTTTACTACCCATCTTCTTTTCTTCCCAGGAATAGGAAATGATTCCACTAATCCCTGTTTAGTGAGATAGATCACACCATCACTACCAAATGTTGTGGAATCGTTAAAATCACCCATTATGTAGGTATCCGGATATCGTTTACCATGAAAGGGAATTTCTGAGCTTTCACGAACGAAGCTATCTTTGCCATCACAGCCAACTACATAGCCTACTTCAAAAGTTTTTGTTTCCCCATCTATATCAACACCAATAGAAACGTGATCAAATTCCTGGTTCATAGCTGAAACTTCTGCTCCCTCAATTAAAGCCCCGGGGCATCTGGCTCGAAAATGATCTCTGAGTATTCGTTCGGTATCGAATTGCGGGTTAATCAGTACATAATTATAGGGAAGAGGGCATTGTTCGAAACTAATTGCTCCAATCTCTTTTTTCCCATCGTGAGCAATTCCTCTTTTTACTTTAATTCCTGCTTTGATGAAGTTCTCAACTATTCCAAGCTTCTCAAAAAGCTCTAAGGAAACAGGGTGGATACCCAATGATCTTGTATCCGTGATTTCTTCGTTTCGTTTTTCGAAAATGGTACATGGAATACCCAAATGATGAAGGCACAATCCCATGAAAAGACCAACCGGTCCTCCACCCACGATTACAACATCTTCAACCTTCATATTCTTTCTTATGGATTAATAGCAGTCGAAATGGGAATTGAGATTCTACCTTCCAGCTGCCAAAAGTGTATTCAGCTAATTCGGTTTGGGTAAAGCTACGCTTTATTGAAGCAAGTCCATCAACAGTAACAAAAGAATCTTTAAAAAAAACTCTAGAGTAAATGTGATAGAGCATGAGGCCTATATCGCTTCGGCTAATATCATTAAAGAGAATGAGTTTTTTGGTAAGCTGTTCAGAGTCCGACATTAAGCTTTTTATTTCATCATCAGACAGGTGATGAAGAAGATTATTCGAGATCGTAAAATCGAATTGTTCGCCAGTTTCGAGCAATTCAGATGAACTGCAGTTCAGAAAAACGACTTTTTCATCACTCGGAAGACGTTCTACATAGTCGAGAGCACGCTGATCCGTTTCGATGGCCGTAATGCTAAGATCTATTCCGTCACTCTTAGCCCATCTTGAGATCGCTAAAGGTATATCTCCGCCACCAAAACCAATATCTAATAGAGAGTATGTCCGCTGATTGTCTAGCATAAGTGGTTTTAGTTGCACTGAATAGATCTTTTTCCAGCCTGATAAAAAGCTATTGATAGAAGCGAAATGTTGATAGGTTTGGAAAAGCTTATCATGGTCACAATCTGGCTTATCCATTTCTTCAACAATATCTGGTTGCCTATGGCGAAGATATACAGGCATGGTTAAGCGATCGAAGTGAACAAACCAGATTCAATGGTTAAACCGGGTCCAAAAGCAATGGGTAGTACTTTAGTGCCCTGTTTCGGTGATTGCTTTAAAATATCTTCTAATACAAAGAGCACTGTGGCGCTACTCATATTGCCAAAGTTGGCCAAAACCCTTCTCGAAGATTGAACCTGTTCTTCATTAAGACTCAAGGCTTTCACAATTTTGTCGATGATCGCTCTGCCGCCAGGATGAACAGCCCAAATCCCTATTTCTTTTTGGGTAATTTCAAACTGTTGAAGGAGGGGTGAAATAATATCCGCAATATTGGATTCGATGATATCTGGTACATAAGAAGACAGGATCATATCGAATCCGGTATCTCCAATCGTCCAGGCCATATCTTTTTCTCCTTCATAAGCCAATGAAGAAGCAAAACCATCCATGCTAAATCCTGACGTTTCGGGCTCCTTCGAGGACACCAATACCCCGGCACTTCCGTCAGCAAACACAGAAGCAGCAACAAGGTTATCCAGATCCGTTTTATTTTGAAAGTGAAGGGTACATAGCTCGGTGCAAATAACTATCACCGTTGCATTTGGATCTGCTTCACAAAAAGCCTTGGCCATCTTTAAAGCAGGGAAAGCTGCATAGCATCCCATAAAGCCAAGATGGAAGCGTTGAGTGGATGGGCTAAGCCCCAGCCTTTTTACAAGTTCAAAATCAGGTCCAGGCGCATAAAATCCAGTACAGGAAACCGTAATCACATGGGTGATATCAGAGGTGGAAACAGATGGATTTCTTTTTAAAAGCCTTTGTCCTACATCAACAAATAACTTTGTTGCTCCTTCAGTATAGATAGCATTTCGTTCTTCGGTAGTAGGCCCTTCTACTTCATCACTGAACGCCCTGATAAAGAAAGAGTCCGCAGATTCATCCAGGGCGTCATCTAGTACGGTATGCCTTTTCTCAATCCCGGAGCCGGTATAAATAGCATGGAGGATAGATCGTACTTTTCTAATCTTTCCTAGTTTATCCTTTAAAATATCTCTGGCTACTTTTTGCTCGAAAGACATCTCGGGGTTAGCCGAAACAATATCATGGATAAACACAGGCATGAATGAGGATACAGGTTTGTAATGAAAGTTAGAACCGCTCTTTTAGCAGGAAGGTTCTTTTGGCGTTCACTTTTTTGTGAGCAGATGAAACCGTGTATTATGCAATACAGCAGCAACGCTAAGCCCTGAAATCAATCCAATCCAAAGTCCTTTTGGTCCAAATCCTCCATGAATTCCAAGATAGTATCCAACCGAGAATCCAATTACCCAGTAGCTTATAAAATTAAAGACCATGGGAAGTTTGGTGTCTTTTAGGCCTCTTAAGGCTCCAAATCCACCAACCTGAAGACCATCTGAGATTTGGAACAGCCCCGCCATAAATACCAGCGAAACAGCCATCGCTTTTACTTCTGGTACATCCGTGTAAATACCAACGATTAGCTCGGGGATCGAAAAAATCAGAATAGCTGTAAAAATCATAATACCTGTACAAGCTGCTGTTCCCAGGAACCCCCGGAATCGAGCTTTTTCTATCGAACCCTGGCCGACAGCTACTCCAACGCGCTGAGAAATAGCCATAGAAAGCCCGAATGGAATCATGAATACCGTAGCAGCAATATTAATTGCGATTTGATGCCCGGCAGATGCAGTCACACTTAATGTTCCCATCAATACACTTACGCTTGCAAAGAGCAGAACCTCCATTGTTGAACTTATTCCATTTGGAATACCGACATTTAGCAACTCCTTGATATATTTCCATTCAGGCCCCCTGGTTTTGGCATAAATACTGAATCGTCGAAAAGGTTTGAAAGAAGCAGTGAATCCAATCATGATTACCCCAAAGATCAGCTGTACCAAAGTAGTGGCATACCCGGTGCCTATTGCTCCCATTTCAGGGAACCCAAGTTTTCCGTACATGAGTATATAATCAGCTGGGATATTAAGGATGAGCATTCCTAAAGCCATGTACATTGCTGGCTTGGTGATGGCCAATCCTTCGCTGAAATATCTCAGCCCCATAAATATCAATAATCCTGGTATCCCCCACGAAACGGCTTTAAGGTATCCATCGGCTAGAGGAATAATTTCGGGATCCACTCCTACCCAATGCATAAGGATGTCGAGGTCTCGAATAATGAAGAAAGCTGGAATAGTTAAAAAACCAACCAGCCAAAGCATCTGGCGAGCACTCTTGCCAATTTCGTGGAATTTGCGAGCCCCCAAAAACTGAGACACAATTGGGTTTATAGCAACAAGTGTAGCCATACAAAATAGTGCTACCGGAAGATAGAGAGCATTTCCAACAGCAACACCGGCAAGGTCGGCAGCACTAAGTCGACCAGCCATAATAGTATCAGTAACGTTTAGACCCATCCCAAGAAGCTGGGTGCCGACAATAGGTAACCCAATTTTAAATAGCTGGGAAGTTTCCTTTTTTATTTCTGGGATGTTGCTCATGGCTGAATTACTGAGCGCCAATGGTACAAAACATTAGTTAGTTAAACTAACTTTGCTTAGGTAATTGAGTCATTACCAGGAGTATAAAAATTGTAATCTCATCTAGAGATTGCTTCGCTGCGCTTGCAATGATAATAGCTTTTATTTAGCCAGGGGAAGGCTAATGCTAAACACTGTTCCTTTTCCTTCTGAGGATTTGAAATCAATGTCTCCTTTATGCTCTTCAATTATCTTCTTGCTGATGGCGAGTCCTAAACCTGTTCCGCTGGTTTTAGTAGAAAAATTCGGCATGAAGATGTTTTTCTGATCTTCTGGTGAAATACCCTGCCCGTTATCAGAGACTTCTATTAGTATCGCTCTTTTCCTGGAATTCAATTCGGTTTTGATAGTGATCTTACCACCACTTGAAATGGCCTCCGAGGCATTTTTTATGAGGTTTACAAAAACTCTTCGTAATTCTTCTTTTGCACCATCAACAAAAAGAGGTTGTTTAGCAGTATGCACTTCTAGAGAAAAGTTTTTGTCCAATTCATACATCTCACCAACAGAAAGAATCAGTGTGTTTATATCGAACTTCTTAAACTCTTGTTGAATAGGCTTGGCAAATGTAGAGAAGTCAGAGGCAATTTTATTTAGCGCATCAATCTGTTCAATCATGCTTGAAGCAATTCTTGCTACTCTTTGATCCTGATCTGGGCCGCCATCTTTTGCCAATTCAATCTGTCGTTCCAGGTGCTGAAGATTAAGCTTCATTGGGGTGAGTGGGTTTTTTATCTCATGGGCTATTTGTTGTGCCATTTCTTTCCACGCTGCTTCACGCTCGGTTTGTGCTAATTCATCAAGAGCTGTTTTTAAACGACGAGTCATTTCATTATAAGCACGGGTTAGTGTACCGATCTCGTCTTTACTTTTTACCGGTAAACGGGTATCAAAATCTCCCTCTGAAAGATCTTTAAGAGCTTCTCTTATTTCTTCGAGCGGAGAAGTTAATTGGGCTGTAATGTATCCCACTACAATCATCAATAACCCAAAAATTAGTACGTAAAAACCGATAAGATAACTCACTGTTGAAAGCAATCGGTCATAAAAACGAGGCGCTTTTAGGAAAGTTGGAACCGCGGCAATTCCAGCTATAGTATCATTCTCATCAAACCAGGGCATATAACCAATCATCATCTGTTGATCATCAAACGAAACCATTCGAAGTTCCCGGCTACTTCTTGCAGTTATAATGCTATTATATATTTCCCAGGGTATAGAATTCGATTGCAGGTGCTGGCTAAAGATTTGAGGAGTAGTTGAATTTGCTAAGGTTCCTTCAATAAAAAGAGAAGCATCTATATCTAATACAGAAGCTATTCTTTGTAGTTCTTCCGGGCTTATATCAGCGTCAGAAAAATCCTCATCTAAACTGGAAGTGAGGTTTTCTAAGCGATCAAATAATTGAGTACGAACTTCTTGTTCGTTTTGAATAGTTAATACATAATAGGAAGCTCCTACCAGTGCAATAAGACAGATAGAGCTCGCTACTATTAACCTATCGATCAGTCGGTCTTTAAATCGTCTTAGATTCCCAAGTACATGCCAACCGTTTGATAGTGAGAATATAAAGAGTAGAAATACTGCACTTAGAACAACAATTATAAAGAGGCGCAAAACGGAAAATATATGTCTGTTGATATCCATTTTGGTTGTGGCGACACGGATTATATTGTCAGAACTCTTTTTGATATAAAGCTCTTTTATCTCATCTGAACCAGAGATGAAAGAGGTGGTATAAACAGAATCAACATTGACACGGGCTAGTACCTCTTCCGAAAGAGAGCTTGGCCCCGGGATATCAAGAGGAATGCCAGTAATAGATTTTCGTAGAAGGCTTCCTCTTTCATATTCTGTGACAGAAAAAGTCTCGCGCCAGGAGTCTTCCTGTTTTGATGAGATTACTGCCCGGAGGGGTTTTTCAAGTTGTGGGATTTCTTCATACACAGAGCAGAGAATCCAGCCAGTAATGACTTCTGATTCTGCATTTTCAAAAATAGGTATCCACCCCCGGATGAAATCGGAGTAACTGGCATTAATGGTATTAATTGGTCTATATCTAAGTACAGGTCTCAGGTTTGACCTTCTTATTTGTTCATCTTCAAAGGGAATTTGGAGATCCTGAATTCTAAAATCAGTGCTCCACTGAGGTGGAGAAAGGCTGGTGGTATAGTCAGATATTAGCGTTCCCTCATCGTTTATCAACTGCACTGAAATGGTATACCTAAGCCAATCTGTTTGAATAAAGTCCTCTGCTAACTGTTCTAGCGAGACATCATTTTGGGTTAATAAGTTTGATGATAGCGACGCATTAAGATTTCCGAGAAGCTGTATGGTTATAGCTTCAATTTCGTTGGCCTCATCAGTTAAAAAAGGTTGTGCCGCCTGTTCCATTCTTGCATTCTGACGGAAGGTATTTCCGCTCGAAAAAGCGATATAAACGAAGCAAGTAGTCAAATAAGAAATGAAAATGACTAGCCTGAGTTTAGAGCTCGTCTGAAGCGCTAATTTTTTCCTGGTCCAGAATAAAGAGAGAATAAATACAATAGCCAGAAATAAGGCACTTATTATAATTATCCAGTTTTGACCTGGGGAGGAATAGAGTAAGGAATAAGCCAGTACCAGGTATAAAGCCAGTCCTCCTAAAAAAGACAAAGCCGCCTCTAACTCACTTTTATATCCTGAAAGAAAAAATCTAAAAGCGATCACAAAAAAAGCTGCTATTGAGACAAAGAATAGGCACGAAGAGATATAGAATAAGAATGTAGCTGAAGAAGGAAACAGCGCTAAATCCATAACACTAATTTCAGAATTAGTGATAGCTAACGAAGTGTTCTCCAGATAAAATGAGATGAGTATTGCACAAAGAAAGCTTGTAAAAAAAGAGAGTGTGAAAATTAACCCTCGTGAAAAGGTAAGTTTCCTTTTGGTAGCATTAAGAAGTGCCCTGGATAAAGAGAAACTAATAAGACAGAAGAATATAGCATTGAGGATGTAGTTAAAAAGAACTCCTTCCGAAAGGAAAAGAAAAGACGAATGCTCAATCTCTGCCAACGAACTAAGCGTTCGTATTAATAGCCAAAGAGCTGCTGTGGATATAAGCTCAAACAGTACTGACCATTTCTGAGAAATCTTATTTGAAAGGTCAAACAACAGGACTCCAATCAGGAAGAATATTGATACCAAAAAGAAAGCTCTCCAAATACTGGTACTTTCTTTCTCTTGCTGTATGTATTCCTCAAAGCCAGACTCTTCAGCTATAATCTCTCCCAGTGAAACACTACTTGCTGTAGATAAAATGGATCGGGCTAATACATCTTTGTCAGTAACCCCATTTAGATTAAATGCTATGGGATAATTAGTCGGCTCACCAAATAATGAAGCAGGCTCAAGTTCAAGGTTATTACCTAAGTTGAGAATATTTTCCTGGGAGAGCTTAACCCTTGTATGCACATCATATCGGATAACACCCTGAGTTTCCTCGACGAAGAAAGGGGTGATGCTATACAGGAAATGTACATTGTTCTCTCTGGCAATAGATACATAAATAGAATTTGGATTGATCAGAGTGTCAATGCCAGGATTCATGGGAGCAAAATCACTCCATAACCATTCGGTACTATCCCTGGTAATTAATATTCCCCAGAAAGAATATTCAGGAACAATACTCTGTATGATTGATTCTTTTGTTACTCCAGCTTCAATTTGAGTTTGAACTTGTTCTGCAAAGGAAGTGGCTTCAGAAGTGTATTCAAATACATATTGTCTAAAATTTTCAGCTGCCTGATCTACAGCTTGATTTGCCAGTTTTTGAATCTCTGTTTTATTGGGCTCAGATTGAACATTGATCCACTCAAAAAACCCATACCCAATAGCAATTATGCTAAGTAAAGCGAATAGCCAGGTAGTGGTATTAATAGTGGAAGAACTCATTACATAGAGCTTTAACCTAAACGGGGTTTACAAGATTACTAATATTACGATCCGGAACTCCATTTAATACTTTTGAAATTGCTTCTGCCGCCAGCATTCCGATGGCTTCGCGGGTTTCAAAAGTAGCACTTGCAATATGAGGAAGCATAGTGCAATTAGGAGCAGTTAAAAGAAGGGGGTGTACTTCCGGTTCTTTTTCGAATACGTCCAATCCCGCTCCCCAAATAGTTTGCTCATGAAGGGCGTGTGCCAATGCCTCTTCATCAACAACTGGGCCCCTGGAAATATTAAGTAATACAGAATGGGAAGGCATGGCTGCTAGGATTTCTCTATTTATTAAGTGATGTGTTTCGTCAGTGAGTGGACAATTCACACTTAAAACGTCACTTATCGAAGCAAGTTCCCTGACCGAGCTTACCCGGGTACATTCTAATTCTTTTTCAATCGATTCAGGAAGTTTAGATCGGTTATGGTATAGGATTTTCATCCCAAAAGCTTTTGCCCGTCTTGCAAAAGACTGTCCAATTCTACCCATCCCAATAATACCAAGGGTTTTGTCCCGGAGCTCCATTCCTAAAAAGCCTAAAGGCTCCCATCCCTTAAATTCGTTATTTCTTAAATAGGTCTCTGCCTGGCTAAACCTTCGGGTAGTTGCCATCAATAAACCTATAGCGAAATCACCACAAGCTTCAGTTAGTACATCGGGTGTATTGGCAACTTTTATATTGAGTTGGGTAGCTGCTTCAACATCGATGTTATTATACCCGACAGCAAAATTTGCTACGATCTTAAGATTAGGAGCTGATTCAAGTACTTGTTTGGTAACCGGTGTCGAAAGCATGCATAAAAGTGCATCAAAACTGGGAAGCTCCTTGATCAGTTTTTCACTGCTTGAAAACTCTCCCTTTTTCCCCACAGTAACTTCACCTATGGACTCTAAAAACTGGATATTTTTTTTGGGGATCGGTTCAGTTACAAGAATGCGAAAATCAGGCATGCTATTAACTAATCTTCATTTGGTATATACGTTACCTTAGCATCATTCCACATTCTTTCGAGGTTATAGAACTCTCGTTTTTCCTTGCTCATAATGTGGACTACTGTATTTATATAATCTAAGATTATCCAGGAACGAGCTTGAAGCCCTTCTTTTTTCCAGGCTTTTTCTTTAGTCGTTTCAAGAAGTTCTTCTTCCACAGAATCCGCAATAGCTTTGATTTGTGTATCTGAGGTTCCACTACAAATCACAAAATAGTCGGTAAGAGTAGTAAGTTCAGAGATATCCAGTACTACAATATCCTGTGCTTTCCTTTTTTGAAGCCCCTCTATAATTATCTTTACCAGGTTTTTTGAATCTGGGTTAGCGTCAATAAATTGATCGTTACCTGGTTGTTTAATATCTGTCATTTACTCCGTGTTAAGTGTTTCGTAATCGTGGCCTATTACCACAGTTACATCAAGAAAAAAATCAGGAGATTCTTCCCTCAATACATTTACTTCATCAATTCCAAGAGCTTCGGCCACCCTTCTTGCATTATCCATTACTCCGCTCCTGGAAATTACAATAGTCTCCTCAAGGTCAAAGTGATCGAAATTCCCTGTTTCTACCACATCGAAACCATTAGCCCGAAGTAATCCTGTATAAGAGTTAGCAATGCCTGCTATCCCGCATCCGTTCAGTACTTCTATCTGAATAATCTCACTGATGAGTTGAGAGTTTTCCTCGGCTCTTTCATTGAAAATTCTTGGGTAGATAATGCGCGTAGTGAGAGCAACAAGAAGCATAACCAGGAGAATGCTGAGGAAGCCGATTGCAGCATTTAATAACAGGCCCTCTGTATTAATACCGGATTTTTCCGGTTGGTTTTCAGTCATTCAAATACTTTTAATACCAAAAGTCGTTGTAACGTCGGTCAAAGCGATTAAATCCGTAAGGATTGTATCCATAAAATCCAGCAGGTAGTTGTCGATATTGAAATCTTATAAACGCTTTGTCACTTATTTTATAATTCAGTTCCGCGTTTTCAATTACCACCCTGTTTTGAAAATTGTTTTGTCCATAAGCCGAGCTACCTCCGAATGGAGAATGCAGGAAAGAGACATCTACGCGGCCATTCATTCTTGGGCTGATGTCGAAACTAACCGTATTTGTGTAAGCATTCACGTTTTGGTAACTCCCACCAAACGAAGAGAAGTTCATGCTGTAAGAATGGCTCATCTCAAGACTGTTGAAAAAACGATTTAATCCGTTTTCAACAGTGGGCACCGATCGATTAATAATCGGTCCGGAATAATCATAGGGCGTTGCCAGATCAGATCTTAGCTGAGCAAATGCAGTTGAAGAGATGAGTGCGATAAATAATACAGGGACGAATAATTTTTTCATGGGCTTAATACTTTGCAGATGCAACGCTAATCAAACATTATAATTATACATATTTGGCTATTAATAAGAAACAGCGTGAATAATGATTCTTCTTTGATATAGAGTTTAAAAAACACTATTTTTGCCCTCTTTTCAAAAAGTTTAACCAAATTGTACAAATAGCTGAGGAGAGATGAAACTCACCGATTTTAGATACGAGATTGAAGGACTTAACGTTCCTGACAAGCCATTAAAAAAACGAGACGATGCAAAGCTTATGGTTCTTAACAAGGCCGAGCAAACTATTGAGCATCGCAAATTCTCTGACATTCATGAGTATCTGAACGAAGGTGATGTGGTGGTGTACAACAACACCAAAGTTTTCCCTGCCAGGTTAAATGGAAAGAAAGAAAAGACAGAAGCTGATATCGAAGTCTTTTTATTAAGAGAGCTCCAGCCTGAGAATATGTTATGGGATGTGCTTGTTGAGCCGGCGCGAAAAATTCGTATCGGGAACAAGCTTTATTTCGGAGAGGGCGAAGACGAATTAATGGCTGAGGTTGTAGATAATACTACTTCCAGAGGTCGTACCATTCGCTTCCTGTTCGATGGGGCTAATACTGAATTGTACGAAAAGCTTGATGAGCTAGGAAAAATGCCTCTTCCTCCATACATAGAAAGAGAGCCTGTAGATGATGATAAAGAGCAGTACCAAACAGTGTATGCAACCGAACGAGGAGCAGTAGCTGCACCAACTGCGGGTATGCATCTTACTGAAGAATTGATTGAGAAGATTAAAGCTAAGGGAGTAGAGTTCCTCCCTATTACTCTTCATATTGGATGGGGTACATTCCGGAATGTTGAAGTGGAAGATCTTACCAAGCATAGAATGGATTCCGAGAATTATTTTATCTCGCAAGACACTTCTGACAAAATCAATGTGGCGCTAAAGAAAAAGAAGAATAAAGTAGTAGCCATAGGTACAAGTGTGGTTCGGGCAATTGAAACTAGTGTGATGGCTAGTGGGATGTCAAAAATGGGGACAGGCTGGACTGATAAATTTATCTACCCTCCTTACCAGTTTAAAATTACCGAAGCTCTTGTTACAAACTTTCATCGTCCTGAATCGACACTCCTTATGTTAGGAGCAGCTTTTGCTGAGTATGATTTTTTGATGAAAGCTTATGAAGAAGCCAAGCAAAAAAATTATCGCCTTTTCTCTTTCGGCGACGCAATGCTGATCATTTAATATGTCTAACCTGGCAGTCATACTTCCGGCTGCCGGTTCCGGTACTCGTATGGGTACCCGGACTCCAAAGCCATTTATTGAGTTAGAGGGTGCAACTATATTGGAGCATACCCTCCGAAATTTTGCCAGGTTGTCTCGTTTGTCAGAAATTGTTGTAGCTACATCTGGCGAGTGGATGGAGAAAGTTGAGGAAATACTTTCTTTATTTAGAAAAGATGGCCTGAGAGCAAAAGTAGTTGAAGGAGGGTCCGAACGTCAGTTTTCAATTTACAATGCATTGAAAAGTGTAAGTAAGGATATAGAACTTGTAGCTGTACACGATGCAGTTCGCCCTTTTATTTCTTCTGAACTAATCGAAGCTTGTTGTGAAAAAGCACAGAGTTTTGGAGCTTCAATTATTGCGGTTCCAGCAAAAGACACTATTAAAAGGGTAGACGAGACAGGGTTGATCCAGGGAACTCCGGATCGGAAATTTCTTTGGCAGGCTCAAACTCCTCAAGTTTTCAAAAAGGAGATTCTTACAGAGGCATATAAAGCTGCTCTGGAGTCAGGATTTGTTGGTACGGATGATGCATCTTTAGTAGAGCAACTTGGGTATGAGGTCGGAGTAGTGGAAGGTGATCGAAGAAATTTAAAAATTACCTATCCGATAGATTTAAAAATTGCTGAGCTGATTCTTAAAGAGGACATTTCATTATGAGAATAGGTTACGGTTTTGATATTCATAAACTTGTTCCTGGAAGGAAGCTGATTCTTGGAGGTGAGCATATTCCTTTTGAAAAAGGTTTGTTAGGTCACTCGGATGCAGATGTGCTTCTTCATGCTATTACTGATGCTTTATTAGGTGCGCTTGCTCTTGGTGATATAGGTCAGCACTTTCCAGATAATGACCCGGCTTACAAAGATTCTGATAGCCGTGTTCTTTTAAAGCATTGCTACAAGCTGATCCAGGAGAAGGGATATAAGTTGGTTAATTTAGACGCTACTGTTGTAGCTGAGCGTCCTAAGCTTATGCCACATCTTCCCAGAATAAGAGAAACAATAGCTGGAGATTTGAGCGCTGATCTTGATAGTATTTCAATAAAGGCTACTACTTCAGAAAAGATGGGTTTTGTAGGAAGAGAAGAAGGCATATCTGCAACGGCCGTCGTATTAATCGAAAAAATGTGAGATGGCTGAACAAATTGTTCAATCCATAGTCGATTGGATTTACCTTATTCCACCATTAGGTATCTACCTCATTTTTACATTTATCGCTTATGTGGAAAATGTATTGCCTCCTTTACCTGGAGATGTGCTTCTTGCTTTTGGAGGATATCTTGCTGCTGATGGAAGCTTATCTCTTTTTCTACTTTGGGTAATCACAGTATTTGCCTCTGTTGTTGGATTCATGAATATGTATTGGATTGGGCATAAGCTGGGAAGTCATGTAGAGGAGAACAAGGAAAACCATTTCCTGCTCAGGTTTATCAACTACAAATATTTTGAGAAAGGAAAAAAGTGGATGGGGAAGTATGGTCAATGGGTGATTTTTGGGAATAGATTTCTTGCTGGTACTCGTTCAGTGATTTCTCTTACTGCTGGAATGTCTCATCTAAATATTCGTTTTACCCTAATCAATTCCTTGTTGAGTTCTGCTCTATGGAATGCGTTATTGCTTATAGCAGGCTGGTTTGTGCGGGATAATTGGAAGGTCATCGGAGGGTATCTTTCTACCTATGGGCAAGTAATACTGATTTGTATCGGTATAACAATTATAGCTCGATTTCTATGGGTTAAATTCAGAAAAAAAGTGCCTTCTGAAAATGATGTTCAAGAGTGAAATTTTTTGACATTCAAATGTTGACAATTTTTGAATACATGGGTATTTTTTAAGTCTTTCGCAAAAAGCCAGTGTAGCTCAGTTGGTAGAGCAACGGTTTTGTAAACCGTCGGTCATCGGTTCAAATCCGGTCACTGGCTCATTTTGTGAATTGGGGAGATACCAAAGCGGCCAACTGGGGCAGACTGTAAATCTGTTGTCTTACGACTTCGTAGGTTCGAATCCTGCTCTCCCCACTTGACATATTGATTAGCGAGCGTAACTCAATTGGTAGAGTGTCAGCCTTCCAAGCTGAATGTTGCCGGTTCGATCCCGGTCGCTCGCTCAAGCAACTAAGCCGATATAGCTCAGTGGTAGAGCACTTCCATGGTAAGGAAGGGGTCGTCGGTTCAAGTCCGACTATCGGCTCTCAAGTTGATATGTTTCGGAAAAAATTTTTTTAACAAAACACATAAACTAAATAAGACATGGCAAAAGAGACCTTTCAACGCACCAAGCCCCACGTGAATGTGGGCACCATTGGTCACGTAGATCACGGCAAGACGACCTTGACTGCGGCGATCACGACGGTAATGGCGAAGACTTATGGGGGAGAAGCCCAGGCCTTCGATCAGATTGACAACGCTCCGGAGGAAAGAGAGCGTGGGATTACCATCGCGACGGCGCACGTGGAATATGAGTCAGACGTACGTCACTATGCGCACGTAGACTGCCCAGGCCACGCCGACTATGTGAAGAACATGGTAACGGGAGCAGCCCAGATGGACGGTGCGATTTTAGTAGTAGCGGCTACCGATGGCCCGATGCCACAGACCCGCGAGCACATCTTGTTGGCTCGTCAGGTAGGGGTACCTCAAATCGTAGTGTTCATGAACAAGGTTGACTTGGTGGACGATGAGGAACTACTTGAGTTGGTAGAACTGGAAGTGCGTGAGCTACTCTCTAGCTATGAGTTTGATGGCGACGACATTCCTGTGATCCAGGGCTCAGCGCTAGGCGCGTTGAATGGCGAGGCGCAGTGGGAAGAGAAGATTGTGGAGCTTATCCAGGCTGTGGATGAGACCATTCCTACTCCAGAGCGTGATGTAGACAAGCCGTTCCTGATGCCTGTGGAAGACGTGTTCTCTATTACAGGTCGTGGAACTGTAGCAACAGGTCGTATCGAGCGTGGAATCCTAAAGCTTAACGACGAGATCGAGATCGTAGGGATCGTGGAAGAGCCGTTGAAGAGTGTAGTGACGGGTATCGAGATGTTCCGTAGACTGCTTGACCAGGGTCAGGCGGGCGACAACGCAGGGATTCTGCTTCGTGGTATTGCCAAGGAAGACATCCAGCGTGGAATGGTACTTTGTAAGCCAGGTTCGATCACCCCACACAAGAAGTTTGAGTGCGAGGTGTATGTATTGAGCAAAGATGAAGGAGGCCGTCACACGCCGTTCTTCAAGGGCTACCGTCCACAGTTCTATTTCCGTACCACGGATGTAACGGGAGCGTGTGAGCTACCGAGTGGGGTGGAGATGGTAATGCCTGGCGACAATGTGAAGTTGTCGGTAGAGTTGATTCAGCCGGTGGCGATGGAAGAAGGGCTACGTTTTGCGATCCGAGAGGGTGGGCGAACTGTAGGTGCCGGTGTGGTAACTAAAATCTTAGATTAATTCTAAGAACATATTCGTAGCGCACGTAGAGTAGGCAGTTTTACTGTCTACTCTTGTGTGTATCTACGGGTGTAGCTCAGTTGGTAGAGCACTGGTCTCCAAAACCAGGTGTCGGGAGTTCGAGTCTCTCCACCCGTGCAACATTATATAGTACTGTAACATGGAAAAACTTATAAATTTCTTTGAGAGCGTAGGTAACGAGTTCAAAAAAGTGTCTTGGCCTACCCAAAAAGAATTAGTAGATAACACAATTATTGTAGTTGTATTCTCGATCATAGTATCAGCATTTATTTTCGGAATTGATCAGGTATATAGCACAGTACTAGAAGCTATTTATAACAGATAATGAGTAATGAATTGGAGCATGGTTGGTATGTGGTTCGCTGCTTTTCCAGCCATGAGAAAAAAGTAAAAGAGTTTCTTGAGCGTGAGATCGAAGACCAGGATCTGGGAGATAAGATCATAGACATCCTGGTACCTACTGAAACAGTAGTAGAGATTCGTGGAGGTAAGAAGCGCACCCGGGAGAAGAACTTTTTCCCTGGGTATATTTTATTGAACACTCATTATGATGAAGAGGTAAATAACCTCATCCAAAGTGCACCATCATGCCTTGGCTTTTTGAAAGGAAAAGCTGATTTGGTGCCCTCTCCGCTGAAAAAGCACGAAGTTCAACGCATCATTGGGCGAGTGCAGGAAGCTGGAGATGAACTGCGGAATGTTGAGATTCCGTACAGTGAAGGCGACTTGGTAAAAGTGATATCAGGACCATTCAAAGATTTCGATGGTACTGTACAGGAGGTAAACCCTGAAAAACTGAAGCTCAGGGTGTTGGTAAGTATTTTTGGAAGAAGAACTCCTGTTGAAGTAGATGTGAACCAGGTCGAATCCACTACTTAAAAGAACCTAGTTGATGCACACTAGCTATTACGCGATAAACTGAAGTTATATAATTAGAAAGGATCCTGAGAATCCATGGCTAAAAAAGTTGAAAGAATCCTGAAGCTCCAAATTGTTGGCGGGCAGGCAAACCCAGCCCCTCCTGTAGGACCGGCCCTCGGTCAGGCAGGGATCAATATTATGGAGTTTTGCAAAGCCTTTAACGCAAAGACTCAGGACAAAGCCGGTACGGTTATCCCTGTTGAGATTACTGTGTTCGCAGATAAGTCTTTTACCTTTAAGACTAAAACTCCGCCAGCACCAGTACTTCTTAAGCAAGCAGCGAAAATCAAGTCCGGCTCGGGTGAACCAAACCGCGCGAAAGTGGGAACGGTAACCTGGAGCCAATGCAAGGAAATTGCGGAGCAGAAAATGGAGGACTTAAATGCGTTCGACGTTGAAGCAGCTGCCGAAATGATTGCAGGTACGGCTCGGAGTATGGGTCTTAGAGTAAACCGCGACAGGTAACATATACTCATGGCAAAAAGAGGAAAAAAATATCAACAAGTCGCCGAATTGGTCAATCCAGAGTTAGAGTACTCTTTGGAAGAAGCTTGTGATCTCGTTAAGAAAACTTCTACTACCAGCTTTGACGCTTCCGTAGACATCGACATCCGTTTAGGTGTTGATCCACGGCATGCTGATCAGATGGTTCGTGGTACAGTGAGTTTACCTCATGGTACTGGTAAAGAAGTAAGGGTATTAGCCCTTGTTAACGAGGCAAAGCAAGCCGAAGCTACAGAAGCTGGAGCTGATCATGTGGGCTTGGATGATTATATCGCACAAATTGAAGGAGGCTGGGCGGAAATAGATGTTATTATCGCCACGCCGGATGTAATGGGCAAACTCGGTAAGCTTGGACGCTTTTTAGGTCCTCGCGGATTGATGCCAAACCCAAAAAGTGGAACAGTAACTATGGATGTAGCTGCTGCTGTTAAGCAGGTTAAAGCTGGCCAAATTGATTTCCGCGTTGACAAAACCGGAATCTTGCACACATCTGTAGGTAAAGTAAGCTTCGGAACTGCTGATTTGAAAGAGAATGCAGAAGCATTCTTACAAACAGTAATGAAATTGAAGCCTGCTTCAGCTAAAGGCACGTATGTTAAAAGCGTGTATATGAGTTCCACCATGGGGCCAAGCATCCCGATAAGCAGAACCGCAGTTACAGCTCTTAATTAGGAGGAATTAAATTATGCCTACAGCAGAAAAAAGAGCAGTATTAGACGAAATCTCAGAAAATTTAAAAAATGCCAATGCGGTGTATATCACCAATTATTCTGGCATGTCTGTAGATGAAGCTAATCAACTGCGAGGTGCATTTCGTAAGGGAAATGTCTTCTTCAAAGTTTACAAGAACAAGCTAATGAAGCTTGCTATGGAAGAGGTTGGTGGATATGATTCCATTATTCCTTCTCTAAATGAGCAAAATGCATTCGCTTTTGTTGAAGAAGAATTATCTGCCCCAGCTAAGGTTTTAAAAGATTTTATCAAGGATAATAACAAGCCGCACTTTAAAGCAGCCATCGTAGATGGTGAGTTTTTTGGTGAGGACAAGCTAGAAGCTCTAGCGTCAATGAAATCTAAAAATGAGATCATTGGAGATATCCTTGGTTTACTATCCGCCCCTATGGCAAATGTACTTGGAGCGCTCAACGCGTCTGGGTCGAACCTTGTTGGAGCTGTGAAAACCATCGCCGAGAAAGGCGAAAACTAACCCTTATTTACAACTAAGAATTTTTATTAAATCAACTGGAGATAACAATGGCTGACGTTAACAAACTAGCTGAAGAGCTTGTCAACCTAACTATCAAAGAAGCAAACGAACTAGCTAAAGTTCTAGAAGAAGAATACGACATCAAACCTGCTGCGGCTGCTGTTGCAGTAGCAGGACCAGCTGCTGGCGGAGACGGCGGTGCAGGTGGTGCAGAAGAAAAAACTGAATTTGATGTAGTTCTTGAATCTGCTGGTGCTAAGAAAATCGCTGTAATTAAAGAAGTACGCGGTATCACTGGCTTAGGTCTTAAAGAAGCTAAAGAATTAGTAGACGGCGCTCCTAACACAATTAAGGAAGGCGTAGCTAAAGATGAAGCTGAAGAGATCAAAGGCAAGCTTGAAGAAGCTGGAGCTACTGTAGAGCTCAAGTAAGCACTTAGTAAACATTTCGTTGGTAGCCAATATCGTGAAAACGGTATTGGCTATTGGCGTCTATATATAATTAACCTCGGTTAGTACTGGGGTTTTCCTGTACAATCACCCTTCAACAAAATGGAGAGGTTCTTTTGAGCAATAAGATGCAAACAATTCCAAATACGGAACGCCAATCTTTTGGGCGCACTAAACATGTTTTGGATTACCCGGATTTTCTGGATATCCAATTAGAGTCTTTTGAAAAATTCGTACAACTTGATATTGCTCCCAACGAGCGAGAGAATCAAGGCCTACAACGAATATTTAACGAGAACTTTCCAATCCAGGATACTCGTGAGACTCACATTCTAGAATTTTTATACTACAATGTGGATGTGCCCCGATACACGATCAAGGAATGCCAGGATCGTGGGTTAACATACTCAGTACCACTAAAAGCTAAGCTTCGATTATCCTCAGTGGATGATAGCGATGAGGCTAGTGAAACCATTGAGCAGGAAGTTTTCCTGGGAGATCTTCCATGGATGACTAACCGTGGTACCTTCATTATCAATGGTGCAGAACGAGTAATTGTAAGTCAGTTACACCGATCGCCGGGGGTATTCTTCGGTCAGTCTGTGCACCCAAATGGTACTCAACTTTATTCCGCACGTGTGATTCCTTTTAAAGGATCATGGATTGAATTCACTACCGATATCAGAGACGTACTCTGGGCGTATATCGATAGAAAGAAAAAGATCCCTGCTACTACGTTATTACGTGCACTTGGCTATTCTACTGATTTGGAATTATTAAGTCTGTTTGAACTTTCAGACGATATCAAGTTTGGTACAAAAGCCGATTACAACAAAAAGTTAGTAGGTCAGCGTCTTGCTCAGAACATCATTGTTGAAGAGATGGAAGAGGTCGTTGACGATGAGACTGGTGAAGTATCAGAAGCATTAAACAGGAAAATCATTTTCGAACGTGATCATCAGCTAACAGAAGATGACTACGGCATGCTTAAAGATGCCGATGTTAAAACTGTTCTTGTTCAAAAGATTACTGCTGAAGAATCTGAGCGTTCTGTGATGATGAACACTCTTCGTAAGGATCCAACATGGGATGAGCACTCAGCACTTGGAGAAGTGTACCAGCAAATCCGTTCGGGTGAAATGCCGGATCCTGAAACTTCTCGCGCTATTCTTGAAAGATTATTCTTTAGCGACAAGAAATATGATCTGGGTGAAGTTGGTAGATACCGACTTAACAAGCGCCTTAGATTAGATCTTACGGATGTACAGTTCCTAACAAAAGAAGACATTGTTGCCATCATTAGAGAGGTAATCCGTCTTAAGAATCTAAAATCTCAGGTTGATGATATTGATCACTTGAGTAACCGACGTATTCGTACGGTTGGTGAGCAATTAGGACAGCAGTTTGCTATCGGTTTGGCGCGTATGGCCAGAACCATTAGAGAGCGAATGAACTCCCGAGATGCAGAGCAGTTGACTCCTCAGGATTTGGTGAATGCACGAACTATTTCAAGTGTGATTAACACCTTCTTTGGTACCAATCAGCTTTCTCAGTTCATGGATCAAACCAACCCATTGGCAGAATTGACGCACAAGCGTCGTATGTCAGCACTTGGGCCTGGTGGTCTTACCCGTGAGCGTGCAGGTTTCGAGGTTCGTGACGTTCACTACACACATTATGGTCGTCTTTGCCCGATTGAAACCCCTGAAGGTCCAAATATTGGTTTGATCTCTTCACTTTGTATTCATGCAAAAGTGAATGATTTCGGTTTCATCGAAACTCCTTACCGAAAAGTGAAAGATGGTAAGGTGGGTAAATCTGTTGAATATCTTGCTGCTGAACAGGAAGATGAGACAGTAATTGCCCAGGCAAATGCTGAACTGGATGAAAAAGGAATGTTTAAAAACGATCTCGTTTTCTCAAGAATGAGAGAGGGTAACTATTCAAATGCCCGTAAGGATGAGATCGAATATATGGACGTTGCTACCAATCAGATCACTTCTCTGGCGGCAGCATTAATTCCATTTATTGAGCATGATGATGCGAACCGTGCCCTCATGGGTTCTAACATGCAACGTCAGGCAGTGCCTCTGCTTCGCCCTGAAGCACCAGTTGTTGGTACAGGACTTGAGCACAGAGCAGCTCGTGATTCAAGAGCTATTATTACTGCAGAAGCGGATGGTGAAGTAGTATATGTAAGTGCTACGGAAGTTCATGTTAAGTACAACCGTACTGAAATGGAGCAGAACTGCTACTTCGATGGTGGAGTAAAAGTTTACAACCTGGAGAAGTTCACAAGAACAAACCAGGATACTGCTACCAACCAGCGTCCAATCGTGAAAGTTGGTGACAAGGTTAAGAAAAACCAGGCTATCGTAGACGGATGTTCTACTGATGGCGGAGAGCTTGCTCTTGGTAGAAACCTACTGGTTGCCTTCATGCCTTGGAGAGGATACAACTTTGAGGATGCGATTGTAATTTCTGAGCGAATTGTACAGGAAGATATCTATACTTCTATTCACGTAACTGAATTCGAGCAGCAAGTTCGAGACACCAAGCGTGGTGAAGAAGAACTTACTCGTGAGATTCCTAACGTAAGTGAAGAAGCTACTCGAAACCTTAATGAGCGTGGTATGATCCGCGTTGGAGCGAAAATCAATCCAGGAGATATCCTTGTTGGTAAGATTACTCCAAAAGGTGAAACGGATCCTACTCCGGAAGAAAAACTCCTTCGCGCAATCTTCGGTGATAAAGCTGGTGATGTAAAAGATGCTTCTCTAAAAACACCTCCAGGTGTATCTGGAACAGTAATCAACACCAAGCTATTTAGCCGTAAGCGTGATGAGTTAGTTTCCAGAAAAGAAGAGAAAAAGCGTGTTGAGCAGGAACAAGAAAGACATACTGAAAAGCTTACTGAACTAAACCAGCAGTGGGCAGACAAAATGTACTCTCTGCTTCGTGATAAGACTTCACCAGGTGTATTCAACTACAGTAATGTGGAGCTTATTCCAAAGGGCGAGAAGTACAAGAAATCAGTATTCGAAGAAATTGATCCGGTTAACATCAATGAAAATATTGATTGGGCAACAGATCAGGAACTAGTGAAGCATGTTAAGCTTCTGTTCCATAACTATCGTGAGCTTCGTCGTCATATTGATAGTGAAGCTAAGCGTAGAACATTTGCTATTCAGGTAGGAGACGAGCTTCCTCCTGGAATTATTCAAAAAGCAAAAGTTTATATCGCTAAAAAGCGTAAGCTTCAGGTAGGTGATAAGATGGCAGGTCGCCACGGTAACAAAGGTGTTGTTGCTAAGATTGTACCTGTCGAAGACATGCCATTCATGGAAGATGGTACCCCGGTTGACATCTGTCTTAACCCGCTGGGTGTACCTTCTCGTATGAACCTTGGTCAGATTTATGAGACTATTCTAGGCTGGGCTGCTAAGAAGCTTGGAACAACATTCGCTTCTCCAATTTTTGATGGTGCAAGCATGGATGATGTGAAAGGAAAGCTTAATGAAGCTGGTCTTCCGGAAGATGGTAGAGTAAATCTGTATGACGGTAGAACTGGAGAGGCATTCTCTCAGAAAACTACTGTTGGTTACATCTACATGATCAAATTGAATCACCTGGTTCAGGATAAGATGCACTCTCGATCTATTGGACCATACTCGCTTATTACTCAGCAGCCACTTGGTGGTAAAGCTCAGTTTGGTGGTCAGCGACTTGGTGAGATGGAAGTATGGGCACTATATGCATATGGTGCATCAAGCATCCTAAAAGAAATGCTCACTGTAAAAAGTGACGACGTTAAAGGACGTTCCAAAGTTTATGAAGCCATTGTAAAAGGTGAAAACCTTCCTGATGGAGACGTTCCGGAATCATTCAAGGTATTATTACGAGAACTTATGGGTCTCGGACTTGAAATCCATTTAGACTAATCACTGTTAATAAAGTATCGGAGGAACACCCTTGCCAATAACAAAAACATTAGCAGTAACGAACGATTTTAACAGCATCGGAATATCCCTTGCTTCTGCTGAAACAATTCTATCACGTTCTCATGGAGAAGTACTTACTCCTGAGACGATCAACTATAGAACCTTTAAGCCGGAAATGGACGGTCTTTTCTGTGAGAAGATCTTTGGACCGGTTAAGGACTATGAATGCCATTGCGGTAAGTACAAGCGGATCAGATATAAAGGGATTATTTGTGATCGTTGTGGTGTTGAAGTAACCAGAAAAGCAGTTCGAAGAGAGCGTATGGGGCATATCACCCTAACTGTTCCTGTAGTTCATATTTGGTATTTCAAATCTCTACCAAACAAGATTGCCTACCTATTAGGTCTTTCTTCAAAGAACCTTGATCGAATTGTTTACTACGAAACATTTGTAATCATCAATCCAGGCTTGGCTCGTGACTTAGGTTACGCAAAAGGGGATCTCATCTCTGAAGAAGAGAAATATGATATCCTTGATCAGCTACCTGAAGATAATTTTGAGCTGGACGATGATGAGGAAGATAAGTTCATCGTTAAGGAAGGAGCAGATGCACTTGCTGCAATGCTTGCTGATCTTGAACTGGATGATCTTGCTTACCAACTACGCTATGAGGTAAAAAATGAGACCTCTCAAATGCGTAAGAAGAAGAAGCTAAAGAGACTTCAGGTTATCGAGTCTTTCCGTGCTGCAGCAATGCACACCGAAAACCGACCTGAGTGGATGTGTCAAAGTGTAATTCCGGTAATCCCACCAGAATTAAGACCTCTTGTACCTCTTGAAGGTGGTCGTTTTGCTACTTCTGACCTTAACGATTTATATCGAAGAGTAATCATTCGAAATAATCGACTTAAGAGATTGATTGATATCAAAGCTCCTGATGTAATTCTTAGAAATGAGAAGCGCATGCTTCAGGAAGCTGTTGATTCTCTTTACGACAACTCACGTAAATCAAACGCTGTTCGGAATAATAACCGCCCACTAAAATCCTTGAGCGATATGCTTAAAGGTAAGAGTGGTCGTTTCCGTCAAAACCTTCTTGGTAAGCGTGTTGATTACTCTGGCCGTTCTGTAATTGTAGTAGGACCAGAGCTTAAGATGCATGAGTGTGGTCTTCCAAAAGAAATGGCGGTTGAATTATACAAGCCATTCATTATCCGCCGACTTATCGAGCGTGGTTATGTGAAGACTGTTAAAAGCGCGAAGAAAGTTGTAGATCGAAGAGATGCGGTAGTTTGGGAGGTTCTTGAAAATGTAATTGATGGACACCCAGTACTTCTTAACCGTGCTCCTACCCTTCACCGATTGGGTATTCAGGCATTCCAGCCAGTACTTATCGAGGAAAAGGCAATTCGTCTGCACCCATTAGCATGTACGGCATTTAACGCTGACTTTGATGGTGACCAGATGGCGGTTCACCTACCGTTGAGCCATGATGCTGTGCTTGAAGCATCTGTATTGATGCTTGGATCGCACAATATTTTGAGCCCTGCGAGTGGAGGTCCTATTGCGGTTCCATCTCAGGATATGATCTTGGGACTTTACTATCTAACAAAGCCAAGAAGCGGCCAGTTAGGTGAGGGTAAAACCTTTGCTTCTCCTGCTGAAGTAATCGTTGCTTTCGATCAGAACAGATTAGCAATTCATACAAAGATCAATGTTCGAATTGCTTCTGTTAATGAGGAAGGAGAAGTAGTACATGAAGTTGTGAAAACTTCTACAGGTCGAGTGCTCTTCAATGAGATCGTACCTGAAGAAATGGGATTCATTAACAAGACTCTCGGTAAGAAAGAACTTCGAGTGTTAATTGGTGATATTCACGCGAAATGTGGTACAGCCAAAACTTCTACATTCCTTGATGACATGAAGAAGATTGGTTATGAAAATGCTACCCTTGGTGGTCTTTCCTTCTCTCTTGAGGATATTATTATCCCGGATATGAAGGCGAACCTGATTACCGGTGCCAAAGATGAGGTGACTGATATTCAGGGTCGTTATGAAATGGGATTCATTACTGATAACGAACGTTATAACCAGGTTATCGATAAGTGGACCAGTACTACTAACCGAGTTTCTGAAACGCTCTTCCAGGCTCTTGCTGATGACAGAGAAGGTTTCAACCCGGTATTCATGATGGCTGATTCAGGTGCTCGTGGTTCTAAGGAGCAGATTCGTCAGCTTGGTGGTATGCGTGGTTTGATGGCGAAGCCTCAGAAAAGCTCGATGCAACAAGGCAATGAGGTAATTGAGAATCCAATTCTTTCTTCATTCAAGGAAGGATTGACGGTACTTGAATACTTCATCTCTACGCACGGTGCTCGTAAAGGTCTTGCTGATACGGCTCTTAAAACGGCAGATGCTGGTTATCTAACTCGTCGTCTTGTTGACGTGTCTCAGGATGTGATTATCACTGAGGAAGATTGTGGTACACTTCGTGGTATCAAGATGTCTGCATTGAAAGATAATGAAGACATTATCGAGCGTTTAGAAGACCGTATTATTGGTCGATTCTCTCTATATGATATCGTAGATCCGATCACTGATGAGCTTATTTGTGAAGCGAACCAGATGATTGATGAGGATGTAGCAAAGAGAATTGCTGAAACTTCAATTGAAGAAGTAGATATTCGATCCGTACTTACCTGTGAAACAGGTAGAGGTGTATGTGCCAAATGTTATGGCCGAGATCTAGCCAGAGGAACAGTGGTAGAAAAAGGTGAGGCAGTAGGTGTTATTGCTGCACAATCTATCGGTGAGCCTGGTACTCAGCTTACGCTTCGAACCTTCCACGTTGGTGGTACGGCATCTCGTCTTGAAGCGGACTCTCAGCACAAAGCTAAATTCGACGGTAAAGTTGAATTCGAAAATGTACGTGTTGTGGTATACGACGATGGCGAAGAAGAACATAATATCGTTCTTAGCCGTGCAGGTGAATTGAAAATTGTTGACGATGAGGGCAAAGTTCTTATCAGCTACAATGTGCCTTACGGTTGTGAAATGATCGTAGAAGAAGGTGACCTGGTTCCAAAAGGAGCTCAGCTCTGTAAGTGGGATCCATACAACGCACTTATCTTCTCTGAAATTGATGGTACGCTTCACTATAAAGATATCCTTGAAGGTGTAACCTTTACTGATGACACTGATGCACAAACAGGTCACCGTGAAAAGGTAATCATCGATTCTAAAGATCGAAGCCTTGTTCCAACCTTAGCGGTTAAAGGAAAAGGAGATATTATTCGTGAAAGTACGCTTCCAGTTGATACTCATATCGTTGTTGACGACGGTGAAAAAGTATTCTCTGGTCAGGTTATTGCAAAGATTCCTAGAGCTACTTCCAAGTCTAAGGATATCACCGCAGGTCTTCCGCGTGTGACCGAGCTATTCGAGGCTCGTTCTCCAAGCGATCCTGCTACTGTATCTGAGATTGACGGTATTGTAGAAATGGGAGGAAGAAAAAGAGGTTCTCAGGAAGTAATCATCAAATCAAAAGATGGTACTGACGAGAAGAAGTATCTAATTTCTTTGAGCAAGCACATTCTTGTACAGTCTAATGACTTCGTGAAAGCAGGACAGCCTCTTTCTGATGGAACTATTCCAGCACAGGATATCCTGAATATTCTTGGGCCATATGCAGTACAATCTTACCTGGTGAATGAAATCCAGGAAGTTTATCGTCTGCAGGGTGTGAAAATCAACGATAAGCATATTGAGGTGATTGTAAGCACCATGATGCAGAAAGTTGAAATCACGGATCCAGGTGATACTATGTTCCTTGAAGGAGATAAAGTAGATCGCTTTGAAGTGAACCTGAGAAACGATGAATTGATCGGTAAGTTTATCATCACCGATGAGGGAGGTAGCGATCTTAAGAAAGGTACTATCCTTGATCGTCGTGAAGTACGTGATATCAACAATGGATTGATTAAGGAAGGAAAAGATGAATTGCAGATAAGAGAAGCAGAACCTGCGATCTCCAAGCCAATTCTTCTTGGAATTACCCGTGCGGCACTTTCTACAGAAAGCTGGTTGTCAGCAGCCTCTTTCCAGGAAACAACGAAAGTACTTACTCAGGCTTCAATTGAAGCTAAGAAAGATTTCCTAAGAGGTCTGAAAGAGAATGTAGTAGTTGGCCATAAAGTGCCTGCTGGTACAGGTCTCCGTGAGTACAACGAGATTATCGTTGGTACTAAGAAAGACCTTGAAGAAGGTGACGAAGAAATCGCAAAGGTATTTGAAGCCCTTGGAGGTGATGATGCCGAAGCTATTGACGGAGAATAAATTCCACATTCTCTAGACGAATTAAACCCCACGCATCTATTTGTGTGGGGTTTTTTATTTTAAGTCAACTAATCAATTCCGATGTCAAGACTATTCATCATTCTCTCATTTGTTCTCCTCATTAATTGTAAAGGCTCTGACTCAGGTGGAGGAACTGACCCTCAACTTTGGGTCACATTTGGTAACCAGGAAGCCTTATTTCAAATGTTGGATGGGAGAATTACTCCCGCAAGCAGTAGTTCTGACAACCCAACTATTGTCATAAATAGCTCCCAAACATTTCAGGAGATAGATGGATTTGGATATACCTTAACAGGTGGGAGTGCTTTTCTTTTAAACAGCATGGATGCTTCCGAAAGGCGGCAAATTCTTCAGGAATTATTTGGTCAGGGAGATGGTGAAATAGGTGTGAGTTATTTGAGAGTAAGCATTGGCTCTTCTGATCTTGATGCCAGTACCTTTTCATATAATGATTTGCCCCTGGGTCAGACCGATCCTGATATGAGCGAATTCGATTTAGGAGCCGATCGTGACCACTTAATTCCAGTATTAAAAGAAATTCTGGAAATTTACCCCGATTTAAAGATTATGGGCTCACCCTGGTCGCCGCCTATCTGGATGAAGAGCAACAATTCTACTATTGGGGGAAGTCTTCTTGAGGAATTTTATTCTGCTTATGCGACTTATTTTGTAAGATATATTCAGGATATGGAGTCAGAAGGTATTACGATTGATGCCATTACTATTCAAAATGAGCCGCTTAACCCTTTCAATAACCCAAGCTTGGATATGAGTGCCTCTCAACAGGCTGATTTCATAAAAAATCACATGGGCCCTGCATTTAATGATGCCGGAATAGATACCAAGATCATCATATATGATCACAACCCTGACAGGACTGATTACCCGTTACAAGTTTTGTCTGATCAATCTGCCCGTCAATATATAGATGGAACTGCATTTCATTTGTATGCAGGGAATATTTCAGCGCTATCTACTGTGAGAAATAACTACCCTGACAAAAATATTTATTTCACGGAGCAATGGGTTCAGGCTGGAGCGAGTTTCTCTGGAGATTTGGCATGGCATACTCGTAATCTGATAGTTGGGGCAACCAGAAACTGGAGCAGGACGGTATTGGAATGGAACCTTGCTTCAGATCCAAATCAAAATCCTCATACAGAAGGGGGGTGCGATGATTGCCTTGGGGCACTAACAGTATCTGGAAATGATATCAGTAGAAACGTTGCGTATTACATTATAGCTCATGCCTCTAAATTTGTAAGGCCAGAATCAGTGAGGGTTGCATCCAGCGAAGTAGATGGGTTCCCAAACGTTGCTTTTATGAATCCAGAAGGAAAGGTGGTACTAATTGTATTAAATGATACAGCTTCAAATGAAGAAATTAACATCTCTGTAAATGGTGAAGAATACACCCTTTCTTTGTTTGCAGGTTCGGTAGGTACACTAGTATTTTAAAGGCTATCCGTTGAAGACAATCGATTAGAAAAAACTTTATGGCCCTCAATTCAAAAAAAAAACTCGCCTTTTGGCTAATTACAATACTGTTTCCTTTTTTTCTATTAGCGTTAATAGAATTAGGTTTTCGAATAGCAGGGTACGAGAAAGATAAGCAAGACCTTTTTATTGAAATGCCAGGCAAGGAAGAATACCTGGCAACAAACCCGGCGTTTGTTGGGCGTTACTTTACCAATTTTCTTCCTCAGGTTGTTCCAGCTCCTTTTCTAAAAGAAAAACCGGATAGTACGTTTAGAGTATTTGTTTTTGGGGGATCATCCACCGCTGGATTTCCATATAACTTTTACGGGAGTTTTTCGAGCCATCTGGAACAAAAACTGATTATGGAAACACTGGGATTGAAAATAGAAGTCATCAATCTGGGTATGACAGCAGTAAATAGTTATGTAATTCAGGATTTGAGTAAGCGGGTGTTGGATTATGAGCCAGATGCTGTTGTTATTTATGCTGGTCATAATGAGTATTACGGGTCTTTTGGAGTGGGAAGTGCTCAGTTTGGAATAGGAAGTCAGGTTTGGCTGAAGCGCTTAATCTTGAAGTTCAAGAACCTAAGGCTTTATCAATTCATAGAGAATTCTATGAAACCTGAAGACGAGAATAGCGAGAATCGGACATTAATGGCTCGTATAGTAAATAAATCAAGTATACCGTTAGATGGAAGTGTATATGAGTCAGGAGTGCATCAATTTGAGAGAAATATGGAAGACGTACTCTCTCTATTTTCAAAGAAAGGTATTCCTATTTATATAGGAACCGTGGCTTCCAATCTTAAAGATCAGGCTCCGCTAGGGGAGGATGAAAGTGCCAATGAGTCTTATCTACAGGGGAAGGTAGCATTAAGGCAAGGAAATATAGAGGAGGCTACCCGGCTATTTGAAGAAGCTAAGGAACTGGATGACACTCGTTTTCGGGCACCTTCAATGATTAACCAGGTAATCACTGAATTAAGTGATGAGTATGATGCCACGTTAATTGATGTGGAAGCGGTAGCTTACGACAGTTCAAAAAGTGGCATACCTGATAACAGTTTTTTCACCGATCACCTTCATCCGGATTGGGATGCGAACCAATTAATTGGAGAGCTCTTTTTTGATCAGATTGTAGATGCACAGCTTTCCGAATTTTATACTCCAAACAAACTATCGAAACGGCCATCGCTTAATCAATTCGAGAAGGTGTTTTCCGAAACTCCTGTTTTTAGACTTACCTCAGGGTATCCGTTTACAAAAGGTCTTAGTCCTGCACAAGAGTATGCTAATTTTCAGGCTAAACTCGACAGTTTATATGCTCGTTCATATGTTGATTCTGTTGCAGCCCATGCCTGGAGGCATCAAAGGCAAGTATACCTTGCTTTGGTAGATGTGATTAATCATCAATTTAACAGGAGAGATATAGTCGGGTTATCTGATCATTATTTATCGCTAGCTAATTGGCAGATTTTTAATAACGATCTATTAAAGAAAGGAGTAGACAGGTCTGTTCAGTTTCGGGAGATGGATTCAAATACCGCTCTACTACTCGAGATAATTTTAAATAAAGAAAGAAGGCAGGACCCTTATTTCATTAACTCATTGTCTGCAATATATCTGCTCAACCAGGATTTAGATAGAGCAGGGTATTGGCTTCGAGAAAGCGAGCGGCTAAATCCTAATACCAGCGAACTTCTATATAATTACGCAAGGTATCATGTATTAGCAGGAGATACTTTACAAGCCAGAAACTATTACGATCGATATATACAGGTAACCGGGCAAAACTAGTTGCCCGGTTATCTTCTTTTAATCAGTTAAGGTAAACTCAGCAGTTAATCCGCCTACAGAAAGAGTAAAGCCTCCTTTTTCCAACAGAATGTTTCCTTCTTTGTCCGGAAAAGAAAGGTCTTCCATAGGGTTAATCTCGAACTCAATAGTTTTTGATTCACCCGGAGATAAAGTGATTTTTTCAAAATGCCGTAGCTCTTTCACTGGTCTGGTAATAGAGCCAAAATGATCTGACAAGAACCAAAGTGCTGTTTCCATCCCAGATACATCTCCCGTATTTGTAATTGTTACCATTCCGGTAATAGTACCATCTTTGGATACCTCTGAGCCTGAGAGTGTAAGATCGGAGTATTCGAAGCTTGTATAACTCAGTCCTGCACCAAACTCATATAATGTTGTAGATACAAACTCCTCATTTGCCTGATTGCTTGGAGTGAAAACGGCTACTTTATGATCATGAGGATAAAACGTTCCTGGGTATCTTGGGTAAGTTATTGGAAGTTTACCGCTGGGCACTTCTGATCCAGCTATAATATTTGCTACAGCGGAACCTCCTTCATTCCCTGGAAGACCCGCAAATATCACGGCGTCCATATGATCAACCATTTGGGTAATAACTCGAGGCCTGCCCCCAATATAAACCAGGATCTTAGTCGCATTGAAAGCACTTGTTGTTTCAACTAGTTCATATTGTTCTTCAGGTAGTAATAACGTGCTAATATTTCCTACGCCCTCAGTATAAGGAGTCTCACCCAGGGCATAAACAATTACATCACTTAACCGGGCCTTCTCAATAATCTCTGGTAAGTTATCAGAGCCAACTTCGGTGATATAATCGATGGTAGCGTTTGGATATGCATTTTCAAAAGCACTAAAAATTGTTTCTACATCCTCAGGGTAATCCTCTTCAGCGCCACCTTGCCAGGCAAGAGTCCATCCACCGTTTAAGTTTCTCTTTGAATTAGCGGAAGGTCCAACAATCAAAATATTTTGGGCAGCAGGCTGAATTGGTAATACTTCGTTTTCATTTTTCAGTAAAACAATGGATTCTACTGCGGCTTCATAGGCAAGCTCTTTATGATCTGGGTGTCCTATTCTGTTTAGCCTGTCATTGCTAGGATATGGATTTTCGAATAGTCCCAGCTCAAACTTGAGTTTAAGTATTCTCCGTACTGAAAGGTCCAACCTCTCTTCAGGAATCCTTCCTTCCTGTACTAACTCGATCAATGATTGAGTAAATGATAAATCATAAGGAGTCATACTCATATCTATACCGGCCATAACTGATAAGTAGGTTGCTTCTTTGATATTTTCAGCGACTCTATGTTTCGTAACGAGCTGATCAACATCTGCCCAATCAGTTACCACCACACCTTCAAATCCATAGTAATCCCTTAATAAATCGGTGAGTAATTCTTTAGAAGCATGAACGGGTATTCCATTTATCTCTGCACTATTAACCATGATTGTACTCATTCCCGCATCAATAGCAGCTTTAAAGCCAGGGCCAAAGAATTCATAAATCTGTTGCTCAGGGATATGGGCTGGGGTTCGGTCCCAGCCTTCGATAGGGTCAGAATAACCAAGGAAATGTTTTCCGGTAGAGGCTTGCTTGTAAGGTGCCGTTTCCGGGTTATTTTCTAGAGCTCTTACGTATTCTGCTCCCAAAATTTCAGCTACATAAGGAGACTCTCCATAGGTTTCATAAATACGAGGCCAGATTGGATTTTTCCCTAGATCCAGTACAGGTGCAAACACCCAGTGATGTCCAAGGTCAGCAGATTCTAAACCGGTTATGGTAGCAGTATTTGCTGCGTGCTCGATATTAAAGGTAGCAGCAAGATTCATATTATGAGGAAAGATGGTGCTATTTGACACATAACTTGCTCCATGCATATGATCTATCCCATAAATAACTGGAATTTCCAATCTCGAGTGTTCCATAGAAAGACGCATTAATTCGTCCATATACTTGAACCATTGTTGTCCAGGAACCGCCTCGCCATTTAGAAATGAACCAACATGATGATCCCTAATTAGTGGGATTAGCTTTTCTGGATCCAGAATAACGTCTTTCTGTTGGCCCGTTGTATTGATTACAGAGATATTAAGCTGGGTCATTTGTCCAGCTTTTTCCTCTAACGTCATTTGATCGATCAGGCTTTCTACTCTTTCGTCAATGGATGTTTGTTGAGCATAAGAAATCTGACTTATTACAAAAAAAAGAAGTAAGAACGGAGTGAGTGTCTTGGAGGTCATTTAATTAAGATTAGGTGGTTTTACGTTCAGAGAGAGAAACAGGAATTACACTTAAAATTCCATTATGTGAGGCAGAGCTTTCCATTTTTTCAAATAGAATATTGAAAGCTTTTTTGGCTAGTATTTCATAGTCGGTATGTACTGAGGTCATTGGCGGGTGTACATAACTGCAAATAGGAAGGTCATCATAACCTGAAATAGCTACCTGATTAGGAATATCTATACCTAATACATTAGCCTGCTCCATAAAGCCTAAACACATATAGTCGTTACTGAAAAAGATAGCTCGTGGCTTTCTCGTGAGTTTGGCAAATTCTTTACATGCTAATTTCCCAGATTCCAGACTGTAATCTCCTTCGAATTGCCAAACCAGATTCATTCTGTCGGCTTGATTTATATAGTCAAGGAATCCATTTTTACGAAGTAGTGATTCGTTTTTATTTATCGGGCCAGTGATAATACCCACATCAAGGTAGTCTTTCTTATGAAAATGCTTGGCTACAATAAATCCTCCTCTATATGAATCAAAAGTAACGGTATCAAGGACCGGGTTGAATAGCGGAGCTACAGAAAGAATTACAAAATCGGAAGGGATATTCTCAAGAACCTCCCGATAGTCTTTTTCCTGAAGTGTGGGCAAAAAAAGTATAGCAGCGTCTATCGAATTATAGCTCAACTCTGTGATAAATTCTCCCAAAGAAGAAACTTCCGGATTATATACATGGAGTGATAAACCGATATTACTATCTCGAGAAGCTTCATTAAATCCGAAGAAGAAGGTAGAATAGAACTCATCGGGATAAAGAGAAGTAATAAGAGCGACCTGAATTCGCCTTTTATAACTGTACTTACCATTTAGCACCCTTGAGTTTATCGGGTAATTAATTTCTTGAGCAGTTCTTATAGTAAGCTCTACATTTTCAGAGCTGGTTTTTGACTCTCCTCTTAAAATACGAGATACAGTAGATACAGAGAGTCCTGTTTTTTCTGCAATGTCGTGTAATGTGGCCTTTTCCATTTTGGGAGAATTTGAGGATAGAATTAAACTTAATTTGGTGAAAAAAAATATTCCATATGATAAAAAATTTGCGCAAAAAAAGAAGCGCTTTCATAATTATTTAATCAATTCATTTTATTAAATAGATTATGGTAGCGCTTTTCTTTGCTATAAAGCCCTGGGGGGCAATTGACCGTGAGAAAATTTCTCACGAGAGCCGAAAAATTTCGCTTTTTTATGTTGTTTCTTTGGAAGGGTTTCTATAAAATAATCTCTCATATGCATTCTCATCCTGGATATGTTTATTTAACATATTCAGAATGTTAAAGAATTATGAACATCAATCTTAACGAAATCAGGATAAAACATGATTAATGCTACGATTAGAAAGGTGACTGGACTGGCGCTGAGCCTAGTGATAGTTGCTGCTTTTTCAGGGCATACCCATGCACAAAATCCATCTTTTGATGATGGAAAATTTGTGTTCTTCATTAATGGGGTAAATGTGCAGGTTCCAACAATTGACGGAACTGTTACAAATGACCCAGCTGGAGTGGAAGGTAATAAGGTATTTGAGATAGCTTATGCTGACTGGTCTGAGCAAGGCTTTAGATGGCCATCTAATGGTGTAGAGGGTACTGTTGGTGTAGACGCCAGTGGTGCTGTTGGGCAAAGCTACGGAGAATCAGATACGCTATATATTAGAATCTGGTCTGACTCTTCAAATTTTGGTCAAAACGATTTTATAGCTTTCTTTGATACAGAAAATGGTGGCTCACTTGGTGATGACCTCCCTTTCCGTGCAAGATGGTATATCCCAAACTATGCTAGAAACGAACAGTGGTGGGATTTTGCAATTCCTCTACCTCCAGCTACTACTGCTGGTTTTGATTCTATGAATGCTGGAGTTGACATCAATGGTGATAGCTTAACAGTTGAAGTAGATACTCTTATGCAATATTGGGGCTATGGTGGTGCTTGGGCAGCATCGGATGCTGCTGGTTGCTTTGATACAGCGCTAGACTGCTGGCAAGAATTCCAATGGAACTCTGTTAAGTATTTTGGACGTCACGTTGACCACGCAAGTGGTGGTGGATCTGTCTACATCGATTACATGTCTATTGGTGTACCGCCAGAAGATTTAGTTGATGAAGCTCCTGCTGCAGTAACTGGTCTTGAGGTTACTAATGATGCAGGTGTAAATACTGTTGCCTGGTCTGCTTCTGCTGGTGCAGGTGGATATAATGTATATTTCAGTGAATCTGAGATAACAGATGTTTCAGCTGATGGCGTGGCTTTACTAGGACCTGTAGCTTTTGATGCAACTACTAGTTATGACCATACTATTGAAGCTCCACACCAAGACTTAGCTTCTAATTTCACGGCTTACTATGCAGTTACTGCAGTATCCAATTTTGGTAGTGAAAGTGCTGTATCTGCTGGAATGATTTCTGCAGATGTAAACACGGCTACTCATTATGTAGTTGAGCTTAGTTCTGAAGCTGTAGATGCAGTCTTTGATGCAATTGATACTGAGACTATGCCTACTGGAGAAACGCTTGCTTCGTTCTTCCCTGATACTTACGTTCCATTTACTATTGATGCAGACAGAAAGATCATTGAGAATGGAGGCGGAGGTGACGATGATGCTGATATCTCTGGTCAGTTCTGGATTGGTTATGGTGGAGAATTAAATGAATTAATCATTTATGCAGAAATTAGTGATGATGCATTAAATTTCTCTCCGATTGCTGCTGCTGCAGGTGCTGAATGGCCATATGACAACTGGGAAATGGGTCTGGGTAACTACTCGCCAGAATCATTTATCATTGGTTCTACTCATGGAACTTATTTCAGAGGAGAAGATCCTGACTATCAGTTCAGAGCTGGTATGAGAAGTGGTGAAGATCCTCCATTTATCTTTGCATCAGGACTGAATGATTTTGTTCCTTTCTCAGCTACTATTGGAGAAACTAATGATACTGGTTATCGACTATTAACCTTTATCGATACGTTTGAGCTAACAAAAACTGAAGACATGGACGACGAGTTCGTATTCCCAGAGTCTGATGAAGTAGCTACATACCCAATGAACATCGCCCTAAATGATAATGACAATGGTACTTCGAGAGATACTCAGGTTTCTTGGTCATTAAACGCTGGTGGTGATAACTGGTGGAACAACCCAACCAGGTTCCAGGTAGTTGCATTTGTTGGTGCTAATAAAGTTGTAGCTACTAACAACGAGGATGAAGGTTCAAAATCCGAGTTAACATTCGAACTTGAGCAAAATTATCCGAATCCATTTAACCCAACTACTAACATTAGGTTTACTCTGGCTAACGCAACTGACGTTACTCTAGAAGTATATAACCTGTTGGGTCAAAAAGTGGCAACTTTACTACAAAATGAGAAGATGACAGCTGGACAGCATAGTCATAATTTTGACGCTTCTTCGCTTTCATCTGGTATGTACCTGTACAAAATTTCTACACCGAACTTTGTACAATCTCGTAAGATGATGCTTATTAAATAATAGGCAGTATCCAATTTTATGCGGGCACAGTGTTATGTGCCCGCTCTTTTTTTAAACAAAAACTAAGACTATTACGTCTATGAAACGCTTCGCTCTGCTTCTATTCGCGTTATTAATGATAAGTGATACCCTTCTGGCACAAACTAAAGGTAAGATAGCTGGAAATGTAGTAGATGAATCAGGAGAACCACTTATTGGTGTTCAGGTATTTATCGAAAATACTACTCGAGGGGTGCTAACAGATATTGATGGTAAATATACCATCGTAAATATGGATCCCGGTAAATATACGGTAGTGTTCAGTTACATTGGTTTTGCAACAACAAAAGTACAAGAGGTGGAAGTAATTTTAGGTTTGACCACCGAAGTTGATGTCACGCTGAGTGAAGAAGTAATTGAGGGGCAAGAAATTGTTGTAACGGCAGAACGTCCAATTGTAGAAAAGGATCGAACCACAACAACAGCTTATGTGAGCTCTGAACAACTAGAAGAACTACCAATTGTAAGTATTAATGAGGCAATTAATCAGCAGGCTGGTGTAGTAGATGGCCACTTTAGAGGAGGTAGAACAGGTGAAGTGTCTTACCTGGTAAATGGTGTGCCGATTAATAATGCTTTTGATAACAATGCTTCTTTTGAGGTAGAGCAAAATATGGTATCAAGCCTCGAGGTAATTAGTGGGGTATTTAATGCAGAATATGGCCAGGCACTTAGTGGGGTAGTAAATATTGTTACTAAAGGTGTTTCTTCAGACTGGTCTGCAAGCTTATTAGCTTACACAGGAACAATTGTTAGTAATAGAGAGCTAGAGTTTGTTACAAGAAATACAGATCAAACAAGTTTTTTAAGCTTTGGTGATTTCTCACAGGAAAGATTTACTTACACCGAGGCTTCTTCGACATTTCAGGAAAGAGATATTCAGTTTTCGGTTGGTGGTCCATTAATGAAGGATAAACTTGGTATCCAGGCGACTATCCGTTATATAAATAATCCAGGTCACCTAATAGGAAGAGATTTATTTAGACCAAGTGATCAACAATTTGGTGTAAGTGGTGGTGGAGATCCAAGTACCTGGCTTTTAAATGCTACCGGATCTGGAGATTTTGAAGAGATAAATCGAAATGAACGCTATTCAATAAACACATCATTAGTGTATGAAGTGAACAGCCGATTTAAGATTGACTATAATTTATTCTACCAGAATGGGGACGGTCGTAACTATGACGCCTCTTTTAAATACAATCCTTCTGGTATTAACAACTATTACAATGTATCTCAAAATCATATCATAGGTTTGAGATATACTATGGGTGATAATTCTTTTGCAAACTTCTCGTACAGCTATTTAAGTGATGTAGGAGAAAGCAGGTTATACAATGATGCTACTGATACTGATTTAGACTTAAGGTATGTAGGTCCTGAGTTTTCTACTCAGCAGGGTGACGCTGCATTTAATATGGGGGGTAACTATTTATTCTCTGCTCAGAACATCACCAAAACACATACTTTTGTAACAGATTTTACTTCACAGATAAATAACATCGTTCTTTTCAAAACTGGGCTTTCAGCAAGATTTCATAATCTTGATAATGAGTCGTTTGGAATTTCTGTTGACCCTGTTACTGGTATTCCATTTAGACCAGACAATCCAAATGCGAATTCCTCTCTCGAAGTAAGCCCTTACGAGGCGGCAGGATATAGTCAGGTTAAGCTAGAGTTTGAAAATCTTATCGTTAATGCGGGTTTAAGATTCGATTATTTTGAGCCAGACTTTATTGTACCGATCGACTTTTCTCAGGTTAGAGATGCTCGTGTTCCTGATTTGAATGGAGCTCCTGGCGATTCAGTCTCAAACCGAAGAGCTGCGGATCCATCATTTCAACTAAGTCCAAGATTAGGAATTGCTTTCCCTATTTCTGAACGAGGAGTTATGAGATTTTCTGCAGGTCTGTTCTTCCAAACTCCTCAGTTAAATCTTCTATACACAAATAATGAGTTTGAAGGGGTTGAAGGTTCTAACACTCGATACGGGAATGCTGAGTTAGGAGCGGAAAGAACACTGCAATTTGAAGTAGGTCTTCAGCAGGGATTATCTGAGACCTTAGGTCTTGATTTCACACTATTCTCAAAAGATATCCGAGGTTTAGCAGGTGATAGAGTAAGTCTTGATAGAAATGGTGCCTTTGTTTCAAGATTAGTAAACCTAGATTACGGTACAATTAAAGGGTTAACATTATCTCTTTACCAAAGATCAAGTGGAGCAATAAGCTGGACCTTTGATTACACACTACAGTTTGCTAGTGGTTCTTCTTCTGATCCTCAACAAAATTTCCAAAGAGCTATTGAAAACAGACCTCCGATAATTAGCATTAACAGATTGAACTGGGATAAAAGAAATGTTCTCAATAATACAATCACCTGGAACACCAAGTTTGGTCTAACGCTATCAGCAATTAACAGTTTACAATCTGGTTCGCCCTACACTTCGGTAAGAGACTTTATTCAGTCTTCAATTCCGAATAACCAGGATGCTCCAGCGTACTTTAACTCTGATATCAGAGCTTATTACAGACCTCCTTTTATCTCACAGGATTTCGAGCTATTCCTTCAGGTAGACAACCTATTCGATAATGAACCAGAATGGGGTATTTATACCGATACAGGTTTGGCAACTGAATCAACAGAATTAAGTAGAAGAATTGATTCAGGTACTATGCCTGGCGGACTAAACAGTTACACTGAATTTTACTTAGATCCTTCTAGAATTGGACCACCAAGATCAATCAAAATTGGTGCCAGCCTAAAATTCTAGGATTATGTTGAACGATTTAAAAATAGTTTCTATGTCTATTAAAAGAATAATAATTGTACTAGCATTCATCTGGGTACTTCCATTCAATTCTGCTTCAGCACAACAGACCATTCCCGATTCAGCAATGGGGGTTGTTTTCAGAGGCGATGCAGAAACCATAGCCCGAGGTGTAATTGATGGTAACTTGATTGAGACCAACTTTCGAAATCATGGCGAATTATCTCGTTGGAATGATATTCCATGGGGGGTATGGCCTAGAGGTCCTCAAGGTGGACGACATATCGATGGTGTAGGTGTTGTAGTTGCTGGATATGTTAGTGCAGCCTATAATTCAAGAATTAATTCGCTACAGGATTATATCGATTGGGTAACAAGTAATTCCCCCGCTGATACTACATTGAATCCCGTTAGTATCAATTATCGTGACGCTGGTGCGCGTTTAAGCCCATATAGCGGTGATAGATGGGGCTGGTTACCATTGCCTGGATTTAATAACCCATTCCGTCTAGATCCGGTAACAGGCGCTTCAGCTCCCGTTCCAGCACTTTCTAATGATTCTGAATCATGGCCAAGCTTTTGGCCGGATAGACTTGGCGAAGCAGATCCAGGCTGGCCTGGAACCTGGAACGGTCGTGATGGTAGATTCGCTAGTGCCGACCTTGAGTCTTATTACGTAATGGATGACTTCTCAGATTTAGAGTACAACTATGGAGTTGAAATCGCAGGTGCTCATAGTGGATTAGGGGTATATATGCCAAGTCCATTAAGTGATCCAACAATGGGTGGTTTTGGTCTTCAAACTCAAATCCGATTATTTCAATGGGCTAACATCCTAGCTGAGGATACGATGTTCATTATTTACCGTATTACCAATAAAGGTGATTATTCGCAGGACCGATTATTATTTGCTCAGATTGTAGATTATGGTTTGGGTAATGAAGAGAATGACGATAATGCCAACTATGATCCTATTCTTGATGTTGTATTTGGGTGGGATGCCAACGGTATCGGAACACCAACTCAGGCTGGGCAACCAACTTATAACACGGGTTATACCGGTTTTGCATTCCTTGAATCTCCAGCTAATGAAACTAATGATTTTGATGATGACGCTGATGGTATCACTGACGAATCAAGATTTGACGAAAACTATATTCTTCTTACTACAGAAGCTGAAATACAAGCTTTTGCGGATGCCGAATATGACCAAACTAATTTTGAAGAATTCCATGGTGAAACGGTACTAGAACGTCCAGCTGCTGAGGCAGGAAGATGGTTTACTACTGATGAAAACCTTGACTGGCTTGGTTATATAGATGGTAACGGAAACGGACAGTGGGACGAAGGAGAATTACTAAATAATGATGTTGGTAGTGATGGATTAGGTCCCTTTGATCTTGGCTATCCTGGACCAGATGCTGGGCAGGGTGATGGCCTTCCAACTAATGGGGAGCCTAATTATAATGAGTTGGATGTAGATGAATCCGATCAAATCGGTTTAACAGGTTTCGACCTAAACACCAGACCTTTTTATGAAAGTGGGGATAACCTAAGAGATGATACCTGGTTATTTGCGAGGATCGAATTATCTCTTTTCCCTGATCCAACAGTTAGGCCGGATGTTGAGCCAGTTGTAGATGATGAGCCGTTTCTACTTTTCGTTTCCGGTGAGGTGCAACTTACCGCTGAAGGAGATGTTACTGGTAAGTCTACTGACTTTTTCTCTACAGCGTGGATTTTCGGAAGTGATGAGGAGGATTTCTTTAAGAATCGAAGAACCGTACAGAACATTTATAATTCCGATTACAACTTTGCACAGCCCCCAATTAAGCCAACACTCAAGGCTGTTGCTGGTGATGAGCAAGTTCTTTTATCGTGGGATACTGTTTCTGTAAGAAGTTTTGATAGGTTCCTTCAGGATTTTGACTTTGAGGGGTATAAGCTCTACAAAGGAACTAATAACATCTTTAGTGATGCCAGAACCATTACTGACGTAAACGGAACACCAACCTTTTATGAGCCAATAGCACAGTTTGACTTAGACAACGACATATCTGGAAGGAGAACAGTATTAGATGGTGATGCGGTATTTGATCTGGGAGATAATTCTGGTCTTCAATTTTTCTATGTTGATAATGACGTTACCAATGGTAAAACCTATTACTATGCTATAGTTGCATACGACAGAGGGGTAGTTCCTGAAGATGGTTCAGACGCTCTTGGTTTCGATCCACAAGAAAATACATTCCGTATTGCAGTTAATACTTCCGGTGACGTAACAGGGACTGATATTAACTCAGCGGTAGTTGTTCCATTGCCTAACCCTGCTGGGTATGTAGCTGGTGGGTCTACCGTTGATCTAAGCAATGTGACCACTGGTACTGGAACAGGTTCAGCATCAGTCAGTGTGGTTGTTGAAACAGACCTTATTGATGAATATATGTACAAGATCAGCTTCTCTGATTCTACCGCTGCTGACGGTGACTATAGACTTACCACAAGTTATCAGCTTGAGGAGCTTACCCAGGATACTATTCTTATTCCTAGCACTCCGTTCAACTCCACTACCAGTGCAGTTAATGGTTTCACCGTCAATATGGTAAATGAGACCGAGCCAGGTGTTATAATCCCTAATAGAAGTGGTTATGTGTCCAATGAGGGTGAAGAGAACGAGTTATACGGAAATGATCCTACCGAACTGGATGGACTTAGTACTGACTGGACAGTAATTATCGAAGATAACTTTGATGGAAACAGGTCTGGTTTCGTTAGCACGGACAGCAGGTACGAACTGGTATTCTCTAATCCCGCTGATAGTGTATATACCCCTCCTGCCAGACAAGTTGGCTTTGATAGAATCGACATTCCTTTATTTGCAAGGAATGCTACTACCAATCAAGCTTCTGAGATTCTGGTAATAGATAACGATGCTTCAGGTGATTTGAGTTCTGGAGATCAGATACTTGTAACAGATATAGATGGAAGGGAGCGCGATTTTAGGTTTGCAATCACATTCGACGCTGGTGCAAGCAATATTGCTCCTTCGCCTGGTGACAAGATAGTTGTAAACCACACTCGTGCATTCGGCGCTGATGATGAATTTGTTTTCGGAGTTCAAAAAGGCTCTATTGATAGTGATTTGGCAAGTTCTGAGCTTGACGATATATACGTAGTTCCTAATCCTTATGTAGGAGCAGCTTCCTGGGAGAGAGCTTCGAACCAGGTTGGTCGCGGAGAGCGAAAGATTATGTTCTTCAACCTCCCGAGAGTATGTACGATTAGAATCTTCAATATTCGAGGTGAATTGATAGATATTATTGAACATGACGGTGCCTTTAATGAAGGAGCGGCATCATGGGATATGCAGACTAAGAATAATGAAGAAGTAGCATATGGTGTTTACTTCTATCATGTGGAAGCACCAGGTATTGGAGAATTCAAAGATAAATTCGCAATCATTAAGTAGGCAAGTAATACAAATCGATCAGACATGAACATTATGAAACGAACATTCCTATTTTCACTAATTCTGATGCTACTTGCCGCTACGAACGTGCAAGCACAAAGCAGGGTGGGCACAACAGCTGGTACATTCCTTACCATGGGTGTTGGTGCTAAAGGAGCTGCTCTTGGACATGCCAACTCTATAACTACTTCTGGAGCTGAAGCTCTCTATTGGAACCCGGCCGGTATTTCTATCGAAAATGAAGTCGGATCCAATAGTTCAGGGTTCTTCAGTATCAATGATTTATTCGTTGATGTGACAGCCTATGCCTCTGGTCTGGTTCTTCCAATTGGTAAAGATTCGGGTAGAAGCTTTGGTTTCGGAGTTACTTATGTTGATTATGGACGCCAGGAAGTACGAACGGTAGATCAACCAGAGGGTATTGGTGCTACTTTCGGAGCACACGATTTAAGCATTGGAGTTACTTATGCTCAAAATTTAACCGAGTCCTTTCATTTTGGTGGAACTGCAAAGTATATCCAGCAAAAGATATATGATATGTCTGCAAATACATTTGCAGTCGATGTAGGTTTTATTCTGAAAACAGAATATTTCAATGGTCTTAAACTTGGGGCCTCTATTTCGAATTTTGGTGGCAAGATGCAAATGGGTGGTATTAACTCAGAGTTTTTCTTGGATATTGACCAAACTAGTGAGGGTAATAACACCTCTGTACCAACTCGCATTTATATGAATGAGTGGGACCTCCCTCTTTCATTTAAAGTAGGCTTTGAGCTTCCTGCTATTAAGCAAGAAAATCTGGAGTTATTAATCCTTTCTGAAGCACAACAAACAAATGACAATGATTTGAATATAGATTCTGGTTCTCAATTGAGCTATTTATCTAATACTGTTAAGTTTCACGTGCGAGCCGGGTATAAAGACTTGTTGCTTGGTAGCAATGTAGATTCTCACTTCACTTATGGAGCAGGGTTCACTCTCAAGACAAATAATGGGATGGCCATTGGAATCGACTTTGCTCAAGTTCCATTTGAATACTTAGGTCAGACATCCATCATAGATTTGAAGCTGTATTTTTAATGGTTAATACATATCTGTTTTTTGATGGCTGCTTCTCCAAAAAGCAGCCATTCTTTTTTCTAGTCGTTTTACTTTTCCTGTTCTTCTCGAACTGTTCAAAAAAAGCTGAAATAGATCAGAGTGACGAAATCCTTTTTTCAGTAAATGATGTGGATATAACAGTATTTGATTTCGAAACGAAGTATGTGAAGCATCTCATCGAGACTGGAAGAAATGACACTAAAAATGAGCGCTATGCTTATATGAACCAAATGATCGATAATTTGGTCCTCGCCAAGAAGGCTTCTGAAACAGGATACCTTGACAATTCCATCTATCAAAGTGCGATTAACTTCCAGCAAAGGAAATCCATGGTTGATTACTACTTTGTGGATGAAATGAATAAGATAATTGAAGAGCCAACAGATGATGAAGTACGATTGGCTTATGCAAAAAAGCAGCGCAGAGTATATGTAAGGCACCTTTTCTCCGTATTGGAATCAGAGTTGATTGAACCATTTCAACGATTACAAAACGGGGAATCCTTTGTTGATGTAGCCAATGATTTCTATGAAACTCAGCAATATGATTCCACCGCAGGCTACCTTGGACCGATTAGTTACTTTGGGGTAGATGATGCCTTCGCAGAAGCTGCTTATGGTACTAACGAGGGAGAGTTCAGTGCGCCGATACGGAGTATGTTCGGATATCATATCGTGTACGTAGAGTACATTGAATTCCCGGCGATGCTCACCGAAGATGATTATCAATACAGAAGGCAAGGTATTTCCAGCCAGGTTAAGCTTCGAAATCAGCGATTAGTTGCAAATGATTATATCAGAGAACTAATGGGTTCTTTAGTAGTGGAGGTAGATCGGGAAAATGTTCTTGAACTCAGAGAAGTAATATTAAATCTGTCCGGGGAAGAAATCCTCAATCAAACACAACAGCAAGAACAAGAAAACGATAATTGGAATGACCAAAGACTGGATGCTTTAGAAGCTTCATTTGACAAAGATAAAGTATTGGCCACTTATGTCATGTCGGGTGAACGTGTAGATTTTACTTTTGACGATTACTTAAAATGGCTCCCATACCTTTCTTTTAATGAATCAAAAAACCGAACTGCGGCTTCTATTGGTAGAGGGATGAGAAACGAGGTCCTGTTCTCATTAGCATCAGAAGACAATTATACTAACGACGATAGGGTTCAAAATCAGGTTAGTCAACGCGGCTATGATATTTTATCGGAGCTTTACCAATATGACCTTACAACCCAGGCTCTATTGGATACAAATTCAATTGAAGTTCCAAATAGCTTTAAAGAGCGGTTGGTAAGAAATAGAACTGTACAACTGGTAGCCAGTTACTGGACTATTGGAGCTGGAGACTTACAGGAGGCAGAGCGAATAAAAGCAGACATTGAGGGAGGTGGAGTCGCGATGAGTTATGATACCTTTCAGGAGGATTTGGAAAGGGCAATTGATCCAACAGATCCAAACTACACGTTAATTAGAGATGGCTTAATAGAAACTCCAGTTTTGGCGTTTTCGCAGGAAGATGGATGGATGGTTCTAAATGTGCTTAAAAGAGAAATTACCGAGATCAATGATCAAACCAATACTTCACTCCTCGAAACACGCTACAAGGTGTTTAACACCCTGAACGAAGAGATTGTAGGATTAAGGGAAGGGGCAGAAATTACTGTTGATACCTTATTGTTTAATGATATCTACGATCTGAACAAAAAAGAATAGAAATAAATTGGGGGAGTAGTAATTACTCCCCTGCAGAAGAATCGATAGATGCCAATAAGTCCTCAGCTTCTTTAATCAGGTCCTCGGCCTTTTCTTTGGCATCAGAAACCACTTTCTCTCCTTTTTCTTTTGCTTCGGAGATAAGCTTTTGTTTCTCTTTTCTTAATTCAGAGATGAGATCTACTAACTCATCTCTATAGTTGCTCAATCGGTAAGAAAGTCGATCCCGGGTATTTTTCCCTGTATCAGGAGCGTATAATAATGCCAATACTGTTCCGGCTAATGCTCCTGTTAATAATCCTGCTAAAAAATTTCCTGATTTACTCATGACGTATTTCCATTAATTGTTTAACCAACAATAGCTAAAACCTTTCTCAATTACCATTATCAAAGGTTAGAAAATATTATGTAGTAGCTACCTGTACGGTTTTTTGTTTCCTGCTAAATAGCTTACCAAACCAATTAATTAACTGCTTGAAGCCAACTGAAATTGCCGGGGTAATGAATAAGGTGAAGATTACACCAAAAGATAGTCCACCAATAACAGTCTTAGCTAGCGGCGACCAAATCTCAGCACCTGCACCTAATTCCATAGAAAGCGGAATCATAGAGCAAATAGTTGTAATCGCCGTTAACAGGATAGGTCTCATTCTTCGGGTACATGCTTCAAGGATAGCTTCCATGAAATCCGAGCCTGGTGTGAGATCAAAGCTCCTTCCTTTGGAATAGAGGTGCATATAATCAACCAGCACAATTCCATTATTGACGATGATTCCGACCAGCATAAAGAGCCCAATTTGCCCTGTTTGACTTAAACTTTCACCAATTATAGTGAGAAAAGCCAATGCTCCAAAAATGGCCATGAAAATGCATAACCAGATTACGAAGGGATCTCTGAAATTTTCAAAGAGAGAAGCCATGATCATAAACATAAGCACAACAGCCGCTAAACCAGCAAATAAGAAATCCGTCGCATCCGCCTGAAAGAAGCTAGTAGCTCCGGTGAAATCATATCTATATCCATCAGGTAAAACCACCTCATTTTCAAGGAAGTCGATGATTGCAGGCCGATATTCGCTCGCATTTCCGGTAACCTGGATATTTACATCAAGAAGTATTTCTCGATTTCTTTTATTGAAGCCATCTACTCCCTGTACCTGCTCAAAATTACCTACAGCCATTACAGGAATACGCTGATCTTCGAACTGGGCCAGCTCAAGATCAAAAAGATCTTCTCTGGAAGTTAAGGCCTCTTTGGAAGTTCTTACTTCGATAGGTATTTCTCTGCCTCCTGTTCTGTAGAATCCAGCCTGGTTACCCAAAGTTTGTGTACGAAGCGCATTGGCAATTTGAAGGGTAGTGGTATTCAATTTATTGATGCGCTCTCGATCTAAGGTAAACTGAAGTTCAGGAGTAGGATCCGTTCTTCCGTTATCTACTGAAACGACAGTAGGATCTTCAAGTAAGCGGCTCTCGATCTTCGAAGATATATCAGCCAGAACGGCAATATCAGGACCAACAAGAGTTAAACGAATAGAGTTATTACCCCCTCGGAAACCACGACCTCCAAAACTATTGCCACCTTCAACCGAAACATTCACTCTTACTCCGGGAGAAGTAAGCTGTTGCCTAAGCTTAGCAGCATAATCAATAGTAGAAGTTTCTCGATCATCTACCGATACTAAAGAAAGGTTGAATCGCCCTGTATTACTTTGAGCTACCCATCGGCTTCTTCCAATAGAAGAGACAATGGTTTCAATTTCAGAATCCGTTTTCATTGAATCATAGAAAGCATTCATCACCTGATAGGTATTTTGAAGCTTACTTCCTTCAGGAAGCCGAACGCTGATGTCAATTTCTCCGGAGTCAGTTTCTGGAAAACCTTCTTTTTCGATAGTATTGTAGAGGTAAACTGTACCAGCAACAATTCCTACCAATAGAATGGTGGGTATCCATTTGTGATGTAGAAACCAATTCAACACAATCGAATATCCCTTCTCCATTTTAGAAATAGCTTTGAACATAAAATTTCTTCGGTTGAACTGATTCCCATCTAATAGCAACACGGATAAGACAGGTACGATTACGACAGAAGAGATAAAAGACATACCGATGGCAAAACAAATCGTAAGAGCAAAATCCTTAAGAATTTGGGCCTGAAATCCCGTCATCATAATGATCGGAATAAAAACACCAAGCGTAGTTAACGTAGAACCTAACAAAGCTCCAATTACCTCATTGGTTCCAGTGAGCGCAGCCTGGTAGCGACTGAAACCTTCTTCAAGTTTTCGAGCAATACTTTCCGTTACTACAATCGCATTGTCTACTAGCAGGCCAATTGCAAGAGCGAGAGCTGAAATGGTGAGGGTATTAAGGGTTAGGTCGATGGCATACATGGCAGCAAAACTAGCTGCTATGGATACAGGAATAGTTACTGCAACAATTGCAGAGATTCGCCATCCCCCCATGAATATTATGATTACAACCACAACTACCAGTAACGCGATAAGAGCTGATTGAGATAAGTTATTGATAGATTCATCAATTACACGCCCCTGGTCAGAAAGTACCCGAAGTTCTACGCCGGGAGGAAGTATTTCGTTAATCTCAGGGACGACGTCTTTTACAGCATTAACTACATCCAGAGTATTGGCATCAGAATTTTTCTGTACTTCCACAGAAACACTATTTCTGCCATTAACCCGAACAAAGTTTGTTACCTCAGTAAATCCGTCTGAAACAGTAGCTACATCCTTTACTCTAACTGGAATCCCATCCTCAGTAACTTTAACGATGGTATTGGCAATCTCTTCAACACTGTTATACATAGACTGAGCCCGAACACTATAGCTAATGTTTTGAGCTACAACATTACCTACAGGAAGCTGAGCATTATTATTTCGGATCGCATTCTCAATATCATCAGGCACTAATTTATGTTGAGCCAATTGCATGGGGGTAACATCAACATAAATGTTTCGCTGTAACCCACCCTGTGTTTCTGCTGAAGCCAGCCCAACGATCCGTTCTAGTCTCGGCTCAACCACTTCAACAGCAAGATTTCTTAACTCATCAAGACCCTTTATGTCGGAATTGATACTCAACTGCATGATTGGTCGGTTATCCGGGTCAAATTGAAAAACCACAGGTTCTCTGGCCTGCTCGGGAATTTGATCCCTAATTTGATCGATAGCCTTCTGAACTTTAAGCTCCGTTTTACGGATATTTGTTCCTTCGTAAAGCCTCATTATGATAAAGGCACTTCCTCTGCTAATTCGAGCCTCTAGTGATTCAATTCCCTCAATTCCGGAAAGAGCCCCTTCAATAGGTTCTACCAAAATTCGGTTTATATCCTCAGGGGCAACATTCGTGTATCCTGTTGATACCGCCAGGATGGGGATATTAAATTCAGGATTAAGAGTTACCCTTAGGTTGGTAAGAGAGAATATTCCAAAGCCAACCGTGATGATCGTGATCATGATCACGGTAATAGGTCTTTTTAGGATACCTCCTGTTAAAGTGAATTTTTTCATGCGGGCTCCGTTTCAGCTAGGGGATCAACTTTATGAACAGCATCAAAGCCTAAGCTCGATACTCCTTTGTTTATCACATTGTAGATACAAGGCACTACAAATAGCATTAAAATGGTGGACATGGTGAGTCCTCCAATTACAGTTCTGGCCATCGGGCTCCAGGTTTCTGAACCTTCACCTAATTCCAGAGCTAGTGGTACCATAGAAAGAATGGTTGTAAAAGCAGTCATCAATATTGGGCGTAACCTGCGAGTAGCACCGGTAATGATCGCTTCTTTTCGCTCTTTTCCTCGTGCTTGTAGAATTTTGATATAGTCAATCATCACAATTCCATTATTTACAACTATACCGGAAAGAAGTATCAGACCCACCATAGATGTGACACTGATACTGGTACCAGTTGCCCATAAGACAAGCAGTACTCCTGAAAGAGCTAATGGGATGGTAAAGAAAATGATGAAAGGCTCAAGTAGACTTTCAAACTGTGAGGCCATAACCATGTAGGTTAGAATTCCTGCAATCAGGAAGGCGATCATAAGGAAATTGAATGACTCGGCTTGTTCTTCAGCTGAACCTGCTAGTTCATATCGATAACCATCAGGCCATTCAATAGCATCGAGTACTTCTCTAGCTTGAGCAGATGCCGTTTTCAAATCTATTCCATCTAATTCCGTTCTGATTTCGGTAACTCTTTCCTGATTGATGCGGGTAACATTGGTAGGGCCATTATATCGCTCTATTCTCGCCAGGTTTTTTAAAGGCATCCAGTCTCCGGATGAAGTCTGGATTTGAATATTCTCTAAATCATTCGATTGGGCTTTATCTCTAGGATCAAGCTCAACAAGCACTTCAAATTCAACGCCCTGGTCAACGAAACTGGTTGCAACATTTCCTTTCACAGCATTACTTAATGCATTTGCAACCTGATTAGTAGTTAAACCTACTAAAGAAATACGCTCGCGGTCCATAATGAGCCGTAATTCAGGCCTGCCTTCATCGGCAGTACTATAAGCACTTACAACTCCATCAATTTGAATCAGTTGTTCTTTAATGCCATCTGAAAGAGCTTTTCTATCCTCGCCTTCATAGCCAAAAAGTTGTACGATAAGACCGTTTTCGCCATCAGGACTAAGGGGGTCTTGTATCGTTTCCTGGATATCAACTCCAGGGACAATGGTGAGGTCTTGAAGCAGTTGGCTTACAATGTCGAATTGGGTTCGATCCCTTTCTCCTTGAGATACTAATTCAACGCGAACAATACCCTGATATCCTCCAGGACTGTCTGCTCCTTCAATTCCTTCTTTATCTCCATAGTCTGAAACTATCAAGCGAGCTTCTGGAACAGTTTGCTGAATAACGCTTTCTACCTGCTTCACTGACCGTTCAAGTTCGAGTAAACTTACGCCAGGTTCACGTGCTACTTGTAAATTGAAAGCACTTTCGTCTACTCTGGGAAAGAACTCACCACCTAATTGGTTGAAAAGAGGTAATGTTGCTACGAAAAGAAAAACAGCAGCCAGGATTACTCCCCAGCTTCTTTCTATAACCTGATTAAGTTTCCCAGCATACCAGTTTTCGAGTTTCTCCAGTCTTGTTTTAAAGAAACGGAATACAGCATTGTCAGCCTCAAAAGAAACGGTGCCTTCTTTAAAGAACTGAGAAGTCATCATTGGTATAAGTGTTAAAGCAACCAGCGATGAAACAGTAAGTGAGAAGGAAATAGTTAATGCCAGATCACGGAATAAGAATCCTGCGATTCCAGGTACAAAAAGGATAGGAAGGAATACCACCAATGTAGTAAGTGTTGATATTACTACAGGTACAGCTACCTCTTTGGCTCCGAATACGGCAGCTTCTTTTTTATCAGATCCCTGCTCCCGGAAACGGAAAATATTCTCTAATACTACTACGGCATCATCTACCACTAATCCTACTGCCAGGGTAAGTCCGGAAAGAGAAATAATGTTTAAGCTCAGATTCGCAAAATCCATTACTGCAAAGGTGGTAACAATCGAAACTGGTATAGAAATAGCGATAATTAATGCTGAGCGTCCACTTCTCAGAAAGACCAGCAGAATTAGTACTACCAGCACCACCGCCTGTAACCCGGTCAAAAGCAGGTTGTTGATGGAGAGGCGAATGAAATCTGCTTTATTGGTGAGTACATTTATTTCTACATCAGCAGGCAAGCTTCTTTTTATCTCTTCAAGACCTTCTATCACTGATTCAGCTGCAGTTACAACATTGGCATCACTCTGGCGATAAATGTTCAGAATTACACCATCTTCACCGTTAACATGAACATTACCGATTGGTTGGGCAATACCATCCTCAACGGTGGCTACATCCTTAAGGAATAATGTTTGCCCGTTTCGTACAGCAACCACGGTATTAGCAATTTGATCTACATTCTTGAAATCGCCAATGGTTCTTAAGGAATACACCGTATTTCCTTCAATGAGCTGACCAGCTGGAACCTGGATATTTTCTGCATTCAATCGGTTAGCAATAGTTGCGATATCAATGTTGTAGAATCGCATCTGTTCATTATCGATAGTAACATTAATCTGGCGTTCCAATCCCCCAGAAGTCTCAGCGGAGGCGATCCCATTTACTCTTTCAATGCGTTGTTCAAGTACTTGCTTTGAGTAGGTTCTGAGTTCCCTTGAACTTCGAGCACCCGATGTTACCGTCAGAACTACAATCGGTTCTTGGTTCGGATCGTAGCTGAATACTAATGGAGTCTCTGCATCACGAGGTATGGAGCGCTGCACGAAACCAAGTTGCTTTCGAACATCGTTTTCAGCCTCATAAAGATCAGTTCCCCAGTTAAAATTGAGTTTAACTACAGAAGCTCCCTGGCTTGAAAGGGAACGTACCCTGCGTATTCCACTGATGCTCCCAATTTGCTCTTCGATCGGTCGGGTAACTAGTGCTTCAATATCTTCTGGTGCTACTCCTTCATAACTGGTATAAACAGTAATAGTAGGGAAAGAAACATCAGGATAAAGATTCAGCCTTAGCTGAGTAACTCCAAAGATGCCAAATCCAATGAGGATAAGGCTCATCATTAAAAAGGTAATTGGCCGGTCTACAGCCAGTTTAGATAATCCACCCATGGCTATTAATTATTGCTAGCGTTTGCAGTTCGAAGACTATCCATAAAGGCCTGGCGTTCTTCTCGGCTCATATTTTGCATTCTCTCACGCATTTTCTGACGGTCTTCTTCACTCATATTAGCAAATGCAGCTCCACCTCCACCTTGCCTATTACCTCCTGGTCGAGCTCCAGCCTGTCCTTGAGGACGTTCACCACCTTGCGCCCAGCCTCCAGATCCTCCAGGAGTAGAACTAGCCACTGTTTGCTGAGGATTTGAGAAATTAGAACCAGAAGCTACGCGAATTTTCCCGCCGTCCTGTAAAGTTTGCTGACCAGTAACGATATAGCTTTCTCCTGGTCTTAAACCAGCTACCACTTCAATGCGATCTCCTTGCTCAATGCCTAATTCAAGTTCCCTTAATTCGGCAACGCTATCTCCAATAGCTACAAATACTGAATATTTTCGATCAAGCTGAATAGTGTTTGATTCAGGCTCAATTACGGTTTCAACTTTTTCAACCAATGCGCTTCTAGGAACTACTACGGCTCTTGGCTTATTTACAATATCGATCACATTTTCAGTAAGTACTCCCGGGTAAATAGATTCTCCTACAGATGTAAGCGAGATAACTACTTCCCCTAAACCGGTAGTTGCATCAAGCTGGGGGCTTTTTCTTGAAACTACTCCTGTAGCCGTTGCTTCTGACTCATTAGAAACTCTAAGCACTACAGGTTGTCCTATTTTGATGAATCTCCAATCCTGAACAGGAAGGAAAATCTGAGTCTCATAACCAACAAGATTTGCTACTTCAAAAAGTGCCTGGTTATTGGAAGCCAGGTCACCTTCTTCACCAGTTCTTGATACAATTACCCCTCTTACAGGAGATCGAACTTCAGTGAAGTCGAAATTTTCTTGTGCCTGTGTTAAAGAAGCTTTTGCTGATTGATATTGAGCCATTGAATTTCTGTAGGTAGCAAAAGCAATATCATATTCTGAATCACTAATTAAGTCCTTCTCAACAAGCTGTTTTTGACGCTCAAACTGAGAGCTATCTCGTTGCAATGCTATTTTGCTCTGCTCCAATTGTGCCTGGGCCTGGTTCAGCTGATCTCTAAAAGTTACGTCATTGATCTTTGCCAGAAGCTGACCTTGTCTTACTGTGTCTCCAAGGTCTACATAAAAACGAGTAATACGATTACTGACTTGTGGTGCAATGGTGATTACGTCCTGGGCTTTTACCGTTCCAAATGAACGAACTTGGTCAGCAATAGGACTTAATGTCACTGCTTGCGTTTCAACACTGGTAACCCGTCCTCCGAAGCCTCCAGAAGCCCATCCACCTGATGCCCAACCTCCCCTTGAGTTATTTGATTGAGATTCATCAGAGCCTCCACACCCTAATAAGAAAAGCGATATAATTGATACCGAAAAGAATAGTTTTTTCACGTTGTTCAGATAATTTGTTAATACATCGGGTTAGACAACAAATTTCCGGAAATAGTTTGCTTGAGGTGGAGCCAGGATGTAAAAAAACGAAACGTTAAGTTTACATTTCTAAATGAATTGAACGGAGGGTTTTCGTATTTTTGCGCGAATCTTGAACAATAATTACGCAACGAATGAAATTTTTTATCGACACAGCCAATCTGGAAGAAATACAAGAGGCAAATGACCTGGGGGTTTTAGACGGGGTAACCACTAATCCAAGCTTATGCGCTAAGATAGGAGTAAGAGATTTTGAGGGGCATATCAAGAAAATCTGTGATATCGTTGAGGGAGATGTTTCGGCAGAAGTTGTTTCCACTACCTATAATGAAATGGTAGAGGAAGGAAAAAAGATTGCTAAAATTGCTGATAATGTTGTTGTAAAGGTTCCTTTGATCAAAGATGGGATAAAAGCTATCAAAACGTTTTCAGGTCTTGGTATTAAAACCAATTGCACCTTATGCTTTTCCCCAACACAAGCCTTAATAGCTGCAAAAGCTGGAGCAACCTATATCTCTCCATTCCTTGGTCGTCTCGATGACATCTCTACGGATGGCATGCAGCTTATTAAAGATATTGTTCAGATTTACCTCAATTACGGGTACCCAACGGAAGTGCTTGCAGCCAGTATTCGTCATCCAATGCATGTGGTTGAATGTGCAAAAGTAGGTGCTGATGTAGCCACTATGCCGCTTAGTGTAATTCTCAGTTTACTAAAGCACCCGTTAACGGATAGTGGTTTGACTCGCTTCCTAAAGGATTGGGAAGATTTACAGGCCAGCTTTAGTTAAGCTTGATATAATCGATCTCAAGTTCGAAAGCCTCAGCTTTCTTATCCCTTGAAATAAATCCGATTCGGATTATATCGTTAGCTCTTTTTGCATTGAGTGTTCTTCCGGTGTAGTCGCCAAGTCGAGTCTCATAAAAGTCTTCAATCGGAATACGTTTTGTTACCCATTTATCCTCGGTTTTTTCCAGAGGGTAGGAGTAGTAGGGGAGCCAAAAACGATTGCTCTGTTCTAACATCATGGAGAAAGAAAGCCCCGAGAGGCGGTATTTGATTTCGATATATTCTACTTCTGATACATCTAATCGCACTCGATTGCTTCTTAGAGAGGCAAAACCGCCATTGTTAGCGAAGGAAATTGTGCCATTAAAAGAGATAGAGTTTTCGGTCAACGTAGCTACTCCCCTGGATAATCCTCCCATTACTCCATCATTGATAACTACCCAGTTATTTCCATCCTTAGTATAACCGAAGTCGTAGTTTGGAAGATTAAAGATGTTGACAAATAAGATTAGTGCGAAAACCATTCTTTAACTATGCTCCGTCAATGAGATTTTGTGCGATAATACTGCTTGAAAGAACTCCCGGAAGTCCAGCTCCAGGATGCGTACCTGCACCTACAAAATACAATCCATCCACATCTTCCGATTTATTATGAGGTCTAAACCAGGCTGATTGGGTTAATATCGGTTCTACTGAAAACGCAGATCCTTTATAGGAATTAAGCACATCCTGGAAGTGAAGGGGATCTATATAGTGTTCGGCAACAAGGTTTTCCTGAAGTCCGGGCAGGTAGTTCTCTTCAAGGAAATTCATTATGGCGTCACGGTATTTAGGAGCAAACTCCGTCCAATCGGTTCCGCTATCTAAGTGAGGCACGGGAGAGAGGACATAAAAGCCTTCGTGACCTTCCGGCGCAATACTTGAGTCAGTGATGGTAGGCATGTGAAGGTACAGGGAGAAGTCGTCGGCTACATTCTTTTTATGGAAGATATCATCCAGCAGTCCCTTATATCTTTTCCCAAGAATGATATTGTGATGAGCTAGGCCTGAATCCAAATACCTCTTTTTTGTTCCAAAATAGATTACAAAAAGAGACATGCTGTATTTAGTTCGCTCAATCTTACCATCCGTATATTTTCTGCGATGAGTAGGGTTAATCAGGTTTTTGTAAGTAAAAGCAACATCCGCGTTTGATACTACAATATCCGCGTCCAGCTTTTCTCCGTTTTTAAGACGAACACCAACGGCCTTTCCGTTCTTCACAAGAATCTCATCTACTTCAGCCTCAAGGTGAACTTTTCCTCCCTGCTCTTTGATTAGCTTCTCAAAAGCGTTTACGATGGCTCCGGTTCCTCCCATTGCATAATGTACTCCCCATTCTCTTTCCAGGTAATGGATCATCGCATAGATGGAAGTGGTATCAAAAGGATTTCCTCCAACCAGTAATGGGTGAAAGGAAAAGCACTGTCTTAGAAACTCATCCTTTATAAACTGACTCACATAAGAGTATACATTCTTATAACTCTGAAGTTTGATCAGGTCTGGAGCTACCTTCAGCATATCGGTAAACTTCAAAAATGGCTGATCGGCTAATTCTGTAAATCCTTTATCGAAAATAGCTTTCGTCGTACCCAGAAATTTTTCATATCCCTCGGTGTCATCCGGACTTCTTTTTTCAATTTCCTTTAGCGTGAATTCGTGATCGTTATTATAATCGAATCTTTTCCCGGTATGATCGAAGATTCGATAGAAAGGATTACAGGGCACAAATTCTACATAGTCACTTCTTTTCTTTCCTGCGGCTTCCCAAATATCATCAAACATAAATGGAGCTGTAATTACTGTAGGGCCTCCATCAAACTTGAATCCATTTTGCTCATATACATAAGCTCGTCCCCCTAATTTATCTCTCTTTTCAAGAATGGTAACGTTATGCCCGGATGAGAGCAGTCGCGAAGCGGCGCCTAGGCCGCCAAAGCCACTTCCGATAATAATGATGTTTTTTTTCATGGATGATAGTCTTGATTCAGGCAGATAACCCAAATTCAGGACTTACCAATCCCGAAGACTAAATATTATCGACTTGCTTTACGAAACCTTTGTGCCCCAAACCTTCAAGTCTTTCCTTGGCTTCTAATGCAATAGAAGGATTGTAAAAGTCTCCAAAGTATACCCGGTAATAGGTTTTTCCGTCTACCACTACTTCTTCCACCCGGCTGCTTCTAATCTCAGCAGCTTTCTTTTCTGCCGAGGCACGGTCATTATAGGAGCCCAGCTGGACCGTATATTTTGCAGTTTTAAGATTTTGAGGGACTGGGTCGTCACTATTCATCAAGTAAATGCGAACCCTTGCAGTACCAGGTCCAATCATGTCTACTTTTTCCGCAGCTCCTTTTGACAAGTCAATAATGCGATCTTTGGCATAAGGTCCCCGATCATTAATTCGAACCTGAACGGTCTTTCCGTTATCAAGATTCTCGACTAATACTTCTGTATTAAAGGGAAGCGTCCGATGGGCTGCAGTAAGTCCATTCATGTCATATTTTTCCCCATTGGCGGTACTTCTTCCATGAAAATCCGGGCCATACCAGCTGGCTTCACCGGTTTCGATAGCTTTCACATCGCCAGAAGGAGCACTTGGAGATGTGTTGCTCGTAGGATTACCAGGATTATTAATCGCTGTTCGATTACTCACGCCACAAGCGGAAAAGATCAGTAAAAGAGAAGCAATACTGAGTACTTGTTTATAAGAAGTCATTGATGTAGATGATAGATTTGCCGTCCTGTAAATATATTTTCAAAAAAAGAGAATGGAAACTATGCTTTGATAAAAAAGTATCTAGTACGTTAAGTATTAAAAACTGAACGAAGATATTTCTACCTTAGCGCCTAAATTTTAAAATAGATGCCCATCACTTTTTTCATTATTGGTATAAACGTTTTGGTATATATGGCTATGTACCAAGTTCCAAAGATCATGGAACTGGGTATGTTCATGCCTTATCGAACAATTAGAAATAATACCTGGTACGAATTGATTACCTCTGGCTTTCTCCATGGAGGATTGACTCATTTACTCTTTAATATGATCACTCTTCTCTTCTTTGGTCCTGTTATAGAGCAAACCATTGGCCAGGAGCATTTTGTTATTCTTTACTTTACCGGATTATTGGCATCATCTGTCCCTTCTCTGATTAAACACAAAGATAATCCGGAATATGCCACTATCGGAGCTTCCGGCGCAGTTGAGAGTGTGCTTTTCGCCTTTATTATTATTTACCCTTTCGAGTCGATCTATCTATTTCTGATTCCCATTGGGATACCAGCTATTCTATTTGGCTTTCTTTTTATCGGATACAGTATTTGGGCGAGTAAAAAAGAAGGAAAGATCAATCACGAGGCTCATATAGCTGGGGCGGCGTGGGGCATTATTTATATGTTCGCCTTTGTGCCAAATACCATTGATCACTTCCTGACAATGATCGGTGCTTATTAGAAAAACTTCCTCACTACGTTTTAAGCTGATCCACCCCTTCCCCCTCCCAAGAGGGGAATCTCTTTGATTTAGTAAGAAATTTAACAACGAGCGTCCCCTCCGTTGGAGGGGATCGAGGGGTGGGTAAAAAGGCGTTAGAAGGTCAATTAAATCAATGCCAATTATCCTTTTTTAGAGCGGAAATCTTTCATAAAGCTCACAAGAGCCTCAACACTTTCTCTTGGACAGGCATTGTAGATACTTGCTCTAATACCTCCAACACTTCGATGCCCTTTCAGAGCAACCAGGTCATGCGAAGTCGCCTCCTTAAGGAATTCGGCTTCTAAGTCCTCTGAGCCTAATCTGAAACAAACATTCATATTTGAACGAGAAGCTGGTTCAGCAGTACCGCTGTAAAAACCGTCAGCATCAATCTCGTTGTAGATAAGGGATGCCTTTTCTTCGTTAAAACTCTTGAAGAACTCAAGCCCGCCTTTGTTTTCTATCCATTCCAAAACCAGGTTTACCATATAAATGGCGAAGGTAGGCGGGGTATTGAACATTGCGCCATTTGCATGAGTATGGTAGTTAACCATAGTTGGGATATCAGTTTTTGTAGCGCTTGCAAGAAAATCCTTTCGTACAATGGCTACAGTAACACCTGCTGGTCCTAAGTTCTTTTGAGCACCTGAGTAAATAAGTCCATACTTCTGTACATCAATAGGTCGGGATAAAAAGTCAGAAGAAGTGTCGCACACTAATGGAACTCCATTGGTTTCCGGTTCAGTGCCAAACTGTGTGCCAAAGATGGTGTTATTTGAAGTGAAGTGAACATATTTAGAGCCATCTGATAATCTTAGTTCACCACTATTTGGAACTCTGTTAAAATTAGAATCTGCACTGGTAAATGCTTCGTTGATAGTTCCGAATAACTGAGCCTCTTTGATGGCTTTTTTACTCCAGGCTCCAGTATTGATGTAGTCGGAGGTTTCACCTTCACTCAAAAAGTTAAAGGGAACGCTAAAGAACTGAGTACTTGCTCCACCTTGCAAGAACATGATCTCGAAATCATCTCCCAGTCCCAAGATTGATGAAAGTCGCTGCCTGGCCTGTGCATCCACTTCGGTATACTCAGGCCCCCGGTGACTTTTTTCCATGATGGAAGTTCCTGTTCCTTTGTAATCAATAAGTTCTTCCTGGGCCTTTTTTAAGACTTCTAAAGGCAGGATAGCTGGTCCTGCGCTGAAATTGTGTACTCTTTTCATGTTAAAGTTTAAGTGTGAGTGATGATTAAAATGAGTGAATTAACAGACCTGAACGAAGCTTAGGTTCAAACCATGTTGATTTAGGTGGCATCAGCAATCCAGCGTCAGAAACAGTCATTAACTCTTGAATACTTGTAGGAAACATACTTATTCCTAGTTCGACTTCACCTGAGTCAACAAGCCTTTCTAACTCTTCGGTGCCTCTAATTCCGCCTACAAAATGAATGTTTTTATCCTTTCGGGGATCTGAGATGTTTAACAATGGCTCCAGAATGAACTCTTGTAACCTGGCAACATCTAGATGATCAGCTACAGTATCCCGTTGAGTTTCCGGAAGAGATAGTCCAAACCAGCTTCCATCAAAATATAAAGCCAGGTCGCCTTTTCGATCTGGGACGGGATGCACACCTTCTTTCAATTCAAAGGCTGCTTCCAGGCGGTTTTTAAAATCGTCTGGGATACTGTAGACAATTCGGTTGTATGCAAGAATGCTCATTTCCTTTTTAGGAAATAGAACAGCAGGAAAGAAATCATATTCTTGATTCCCTCTTGAATCGGAGGTCTTTTCTCGCATTGCGTGAGCTGCTCTTGATGCACTGGCACATCTGTGATGCCCGTCAGCAACATACAACACAGGAATACTTTCAAAAGCAGCACTAAGGCCTTCCGAATCCTCAACCCTCCATATGGTATGCTGGACCCCATCAACTGCTGTAAAATCATAAAGAGGAGCTCCTTTTGATGCTTCTTCGATAATGGAAGAAATACCTGTTTCATCATTAAAGGCAAACATGACCGGTTCAGGGTGAGCCTGAAGAGTTAGAAGATGTTTGGTTCTATCGTCTTCTTTATCCGGGCGGGTGAGCTCGTGTTTTAAGATGATATTATTATCATATTCATCTACACTTACACAACCAAAAATTCCAGTTTGTGACTTTCCTTCCCAGGTAAGCTTGTAAATATAAAGAGCTTCATTTTCATCCTGCATCATGGAATCAGATCCAAGCAGGGCATCTAAATTCTCTTTCCCTTTGAGGTAAACTTCTTCAGCATGAATATCTGTTTCAGGAGAGAGATCAATCTCAGGGCGTATTACATGCAAGAAACTCAGAGGATTCCCCTCGGCCATTGAACGGGCTTCCTCAGTATTGATCACATCATAAGGAACGGAAGCAATTTTAGAAGTAAATTCCGGTTTGGGGCGCCAGGCTTTGAAGGGCTTTACTATGGCCATAAGATCAATTATTCAATATTTTTTAGAAGCTTTAAAGGTAAAGAAAAAAGAACTTTGTTAAGTTTAAATCAGCTTAAAATTTTAAGAACTAATCAGAGGAAATATTATGACTGGAGATAATATCAGCGCGGACCAACAAGATCAGCTATTATTTATGATGTTGATACAGCAGCACCAGCAAATTGGGATGATGGGACTTGGCAAAATCAAAAATCCAGCAACCGACCAAATCGAAAGAGAACTGGCATCAGCTAAATATGCAATAGACACCTTAAATGCTTTAAAGAAGTTCACAGCAGGCAATCTACCGAAAGAGCTGGAAGGTTATCTTGATCAAACATTGACCAACTTACGTTTGAACTATGCTGATGAAGCAAAGAAAGAAGATCAAACAGGTACGGAAAGTAGTTCGGATGCCTAAGCAAATAGAGGCGGCCGGGGGCGTTGTTTTTAGAATGCTTCCCAAACAATTAGGAACAGAAGTACTTCTGATCTACAGAAATAAAATCTGGGATTTACCAAAAGGTAAACTCGAAAAAGGGGAAACGATAGAAATGTGTGCCGTTAGAGAGGTTGCTGAAGAAACCGGTACTCAATTGCCAATGATAGTAGATGAGTTAGGGACTACCTACCACGAATACATAGAAAAAGGAAAAGAAATAGGAAAAACCACTTTTTGGTACAGTATGATATTTCCAAGAATTCAATCATTGGTACCCCAATTAGAGGAAGGAATTGAACGTATTGAATGGACCTCACTGGAAAAAGCGAAAGAGATAGTGGGATTTCAGAACCTACTGGATGTTTTAATTAGGTTCGAAGACTTCATGAAAACAAAAAAGGCGTGATATACATACCACGCCTTGAAAGTTCTAACTGATAGCTCTGTATCAGTTCTGAAGCCTAAATACAATAGGTAAACTGTACTGAACGCGTACTGGTCTACCTCGCTGCATTCCTGGAGAGAATTTAGCTTGTTTTACTGCTTCAAGTGCTGCCTCATCGCAACCACCGCCGATACCGCGAATAACTCGTGGATTTTCAACTCTTCCTTGCTCGTTAACAATGAATTGAACAGTAACACGACCTTCAATACCAGCTCTTCGAGCCATTTCAGGGTACTTTACTTTTCGTTGTAAGTCAGCAAGACCACCTTGTAACTGAGGCATAGTTTCAACAACTACGAAGAAATCTTCTTCTTCCTCATCAGCTGGTGGTGGTGGTGGTGGAAGGTCTAGAGGACCATCCAAATCTAGTTCGGCATCAAGGTCAAGAATTTCATCCTCGATAATCTCATCGTTTGGTACTTCAACAGGTACTGGTGGACGAGGTGGTGGAGGTGGAGTTTCTATTTGCTTGGTTTGAATAACCTCTTCCATCACCACTTCTTCTTGTTCTTCAATAGGTGGTGGAGTTGGAGGCTCACTGTACAAATTGATCTTGACTAAGCCAATGATAAATAATAGTGCGACAATTAGACCCACCTGGAGCGTAATATTGTACGATCTACGTAGGTCTACTCCTGCCTTTTTTCTTTCTGTAATCATAACCTATCCTTAATTCTCAATCATTTTTTTAAGGGACTAAAAAAGAACGCGTTTTTTTCCTAAGTCCGCAAGTGATTTATTTAAATAATACTGTTTTGTAACGAAATTAATATGAATATCGTTTATGAGCTTAATTTTGTAGTTCGAACTTAACAGGTTGACTCATCCTTACTTTCACGAACTTACCGTTCTGAATACCTGGGGTAAATGACATTTTCCTGATAACTCTCAATACTTCTTCGTCACACCCACCACCAATGCCGCGAAGGATTGTTGGACTTTCTACTTCTCCTTGTTCATTTATAATGAACTGTACGATAACTCTTCCTTCAATCCCAGCTTTACGAGCCATTTCTGGGTAGTTTATTTCACTATAGAGTTTCTTGAGACCGCCTTTCATCTCTGGCATTATTTCCACCACAATAGGTATTTCCTCATCAACAGTAGTATTTATTACAGGTTCGGGAAGTGGGATTGCTTCATCGTGTTCGAAGTCAATAAAAGTGATAGGGTCTGGCTCTATGGGATCATCATTTGGTACCTCAGTAAGTACTGATGGCTTATGCGGAGCTGGTTTTCTGGGTTCTTTTGTGATTGGGATATCAAAAATAGGATCAAACTCGTGATCAACAATGATGTACTTGTTGTCAGAGTCTCTGGCTTCGAATCGGATATTGGTAGCTGCAATCAGAAAAAGAAGAGCACATATAATTCCTATTTGGCTGAAGATGGTATAGTAGGCACGTAAATTGGCCTTAGGGCTTTTGTTGATCATGACTTTTTAGATTAGTTAGTACAGTATCAATAAAACTGTACTCAACCAGGGTGGGTATCACATGATCATGCCGGGATGACTAATCTTTGAATAATCTTCGAAAAAAGAATGGCAGCAGTAAAATGGCGAAAGCAGAGCCTAATCCATCAGCAATGAAATCATAAAGCTCAGGGCTGCGATTTGTTGGAAGCAAAAATTGAAGGAATTCGATTAATAGCCCAAAGAACAATCCAAAAAAGAAAACTAAAAACAGGTTTGGGGGTGACTTTTTTTGGAGGGCCCATGCAATTCCAAATAGGAACGTCCATATAGCAAATGCTAGAAAATGACCAATTTTGTCATAGTCCCAGATATTTATCTCGGCAATACGATCCGCTGGAGATAACGTACCATAGAATATCACTCCTGTTGCTAAAAGAAGAAGAATGAATGGTAGCCTTCTGTATTTGAGGATGAATGCTTTAATAATTGAGAAATTAAATAAGATGAACAGGTTCTAAGGCTGAAGTCGAAGAACTGGAATGGACGTCGGCTTTTTCCTTACCGTCTAAAAGCGCAAAACAGCACGCAAGTTCCATGCTTTTTTTGGAAAGCCAGAATCCGGCTACTTTCCCTGCCAATATATCCCCAAACCCGGCCCTGGAGAATATTCTCGTATCATAACCGGTCATAAACACTTGTTTGCCTGTTACTACTTCAGAAGGAAGCCCCTTAGAGAGAATAACGGAGTTCAATTCATTTGAAAGTAACGAAGCTGCTTCTAAACGGCTTGTTTGATCGATTCCAAAACCTCGAGTAAGTTTCCCTAATTCTCCTGGGTGAGGCGTCAATATCCAATTTGCTGATTCGTGCTTTTTGACCTCATTGTTTTCAGAAAGTGCAAACAGTGCATCTGCGTCAATTACAACTTTTCCTTCATAAGCAGAAAGCAGAGACTGAACGAATGATACAGTCTCGGGAGCCCGACCAAGCCCTGGGCCAATTAAAAGTACTCCCGGTTTTTCAGAGAGAATTTCTAGCACAGTGTCGAGGTGAGAATCCTTGAAAAAAACATCTGAATCTCCTCCGACAGGTCTCTTTATGATTTGAACCAGGTTCTTTTCATAGACATCCAATAAACCTTTTGGAGTGATTAATATCACTCCTCCCACTCCTGTAGCCCATGCACTATTACTGGCTAGCGACGCAGCTCCGGTTAAACCTTCTGAACCTGCAATGATGTAGACAACCCCTCCGTCGTATTTATGTTTTCTTTTAGAAGTATCGGGATTCATGCCTACCCAGGCTGAATCAATCAGGTAGGTAGGTGACTCTTTATATGTAGAAGGAAAAGGGAGGTCGCACAGTATAATATCTCCGCATACATCATAGCCCTGATCGAGATAAAAACCTTGCTTTAAGGTTCCAAATGCTAGAGTGAAATCAGCGGAAATAGAAGCTCCTAAAATTTCACCAGTATCAGCACTTAACCCTGAGGGAATGTCCATGGAGAACGTAGTAGAATGTTGCCCATTAGTCCATTCGATAACTTCTTTAACAGGCGATTCTATTTTTGAGCTTAACCCGGTACCAAATATCCCATCTACAATAAAATCGAAAGAGGAATTTTTAAGTTCTTCGAGAGAATCAACGAACGTAATCGAGTGTCCCAGTTTCTTAAGTAGCTCCAGGTTCTTTGAACAATCAGGGGAGAGCCTATCCGAGCCTAGTACGAAATAAAGAGTGCAAGCAATTCCGTGTTCGCTAAGGGTACGGGCTACCACCAGGGCATCTCCGGCATTATTTCCCTTCCCACATAGAAAAAGCCCTGAGCTTTCAGGCTCGATTATGTTTAGAATAAAATCAGCGGCCCTGGTTCCGGCAATTTCCATTAAGGTAAACCCATCAATTCCGAACTCAGATATAGTTCGTTCATCCAATTCACGACTGCCCTGGGCAGTAAATAATTGGTATGAATGAGGGATATTCATAAGACTGATTAGTAAGCCTTCGCGAAAAGAACTTTTTTAGTAGAAGCTTTTCCGGTAACCATACATGCGCCGGGCGTTCCTTCTGTTAAAGGAATACATCGGATAGTAGCCTTAGTCTCATTTTTGATTTTTTCTTCTGTCTCTGGAGTACCATCCCAATGGGCGTAAATGAATCCGCCTTTTTCTTCTAATACCGATTTGAATTCCTCATAAGTCTCAACTTCTGAGGTCATTTCTTCACGTCGCTTCTTTGCTGTTTCAAACAAGTCTGTTTGAATAGTATCCAGGAGTTCGGAAACCAGATTTCCAATCCCTTCTCTTGATTCAAAACTTTTCTGCAGGGTATCTCTTCGTGCCAATTCCACATTTCCTTTTTCTACATCGCGAGGGCCTACTGCTATCCTCAAAGGAATACCAGCTGCTTCATGCTCGGCAAATTTAAAACCTGGCTTATAATTGTCACGATCATCCAGTTTGACCCTGATTCCCAACGCTTTCAATTCGTCATAGATAGCATTTCCATATTCTACAACAGAAGTACGTTGCTCCTCATCCCTGTAGATAGGAACAATCATCACCTGGGTAGGTGCTAATCGTGGAGGAATTACGAGTCCGTTATCATCAGAGTGGGTCATGATTAGCCCCCCAATCAAACGAGTTGAAACTCCCCAACTGGTTGCCCAAACGAGTTTATGATCCCCGTCTTTATCCTGGAATTTCACATCAAAAGCTTTGGCGAAATTCTGACCGAGGAAATGAGAAGTCCCTGCCTGAAGAGCTTTACCATCTTGCATAAGTGCTTCAATACAGTAGGTGTCTTCTGCACCAGCAAAACGCTCGCTTTCAGTTTTAACTCCGGTTATTACCGGCATGGCCATAAAGTCCTCAGCAAAACTTCGGTATACTTCCAGCATTTGTAGGGTCTCAGCTTCGGCTTCTTCTTGAGTGGCATGAGCAGTGTGACCTTCCTGCCAGAGAAATTCCATAGTTCTCAGAAAGAGTCGCGTACGCATCTCCCAACGAACCACATTAGCCCACTGGTTGATAAGAATCGGAAGATCCCGGTAAGATTGAATCCAGTTTCGGTAGGTGTCCCAGATAATGGTTTCCGAAGTAGGTCGAACAATCAATTCTTCTTCTAATCTTGATTCCGGATCTACCTCAACGCCCCCATCTACGCTTTTTAAACGGCTATGGGTAATAACTGCACATTCCTTTGCGAAACCCTCTACATGCTGGGCTTCTTTAGAAAGGAAAGATTTTGGGATAAAAAGAGGGAAATAGGCATTTTCATGCCCGGTATCCTTAAACATAGTATCCAGGCCCTGGCGCATATTTTCCCATAAAGCCATACCATTTGGACGGATTACCATACAGCCACGAACCGGAGAGTGTTCAGCCAGTTTTGCCTCCTTCACTATATCCAGATACCATTGTGAATAGTCTTGTTCCCTTTTTGTAATACGTTGCGCCATGTAACCTTTATAATCTGTGTTTTGCGGGTAGTGAAGGTAACAAACTTCCGATTGAGATTGGGAACAAATGTCCAAAAAACTGTTACTCTTAAGCTGGGAAAGCTGTATATTTGGCGCTCTTTGAAGGCGTGGTAGCTCAGATGGTTAGAGCGCACGACTCATAATCGTGAGGTCGGCGGTTCAATTCCGCCCCACGCTACGAAAACAAAGCCTGATTCGGAAATGAGTCAGGCTTTTTTGTTTTGGACAACTTCTTTCGATATTGATCAGAAACTTAGTAGCCAAAATCTCGATAAGAGCGTTTGAGACAAAAAGCTTTATCAAATTCAAAAAGTTAATGAGGACATCAGATCAGTACGAGTTAATAAGCCAGGTGCACCGCATATTCCAGGAGGCATCAAAAAGATACGAGGGACTTCTGACAGAACTGGATAAAGGAGAATCGGTCAGAGAATCAAGTTTAGCGATCACGATCTCAGACTCTTTAAAAAATCTAAATCGAAAGATAAGCGCTTTTGAGTTTGGGAATATTGATTTGAATAAGCTCCTGGACGAATTCATCTTTGAAAAGGAAATGCTTACTGGTGAATTAGAGATTCAAACGAATAGTCACGTCCAACTGAAAAGATTTGCCAAGCGCTTACTTCAGAGTATCGAGGAATTCATTACTAAAACTGGTGGGAAAAAGAAGAAGATCAGGCAAAGTCTCACCAACCAGTACAGCTCTGAACAAAAATCAAAGGGAATTGCGTACCTGCTATGGTTTTTTGGAGGCTTTGGGGTACTTGGGTTGCATCGATTTTATTTGGGAAGAATAGGAACGGGCCTGGGTTGGCTTTTTTCCTGGGGATTGTTTGGTTTTGGAGCCTTGTATGATCTGTTCGCTCTTTCAGGTATGGTAGATGATCAGAATTATATGAATCAGCTACGTGAGGTTAAGTTAAAACAGCTTAAAGAAGGTGGGAATAAGGAACAGGATAGTTTCTGATTCATCAGCAATAAAAAAGCCGTCCCCAAATCAATGGTCGACGGCTAATATCATCTACAGACGGCTATTACCCCATTTGCATCGACAAACTAACCGAAAGAAAGCGCTTGCTCAATAATGGCTTTTATGTAATTTGTGTACGTAAAATTACGTAGTTCTTAGTGGAGCATGTGCCGGTTTTGCAAAGCGTAACGAACTAATCCGGCAGTATTCTTTTGTCCGAGTTTTTTCAAGAGGTTAGTACGGTGCTTGTCTACTGTTCTGGGGCTTATAAATAGTTGGTGTGCAATCTCGATACTTGTTAATCCATCTACCAATAAATTCAACACCTCTTTCTCTCTTTTGGTAAGATGTTTTTTAGACTTCTTAATTCGAGCAAGTCGTAAATACTCCCGAGTCATCCTTTTTGAGAAACGCTTTCCTAAAAAGTTCTCGCCTTTTGCCACTTTCTGAGCTGCATCAACTAATTCGATTCTATGAGAGGATTTAAGAAGGAGGCCTGTAGCACCGGAATCCAGAAACTCATTCAACACAGCATCTGAATCAGTATCGGCCATTACTAGAATATTTGCCTCGGGGTATTTCTGGATAATTTTATTGGCAAGCTGGATGCCACTAATTTCAGGCATAGCGAATGAGATGACGCAAAGATCGGGCATCACATTTTCGAATGCGGTAAGTACTAAAGCGCCATTATCTACTTCGCTGCAAATTTCAAAGTCTGCAGATGAGAGAATGGAACTTAGTCCATGCCTAAATATTTCGTTACCGTCTGCAACAATCGTTTTGATTGCCCCCATTTAAGACCTCCCCAGGCTTAATGAGTGTTCGCTAATTCTTTAAAAGGACTGCTAAAGTACCTGAAAAAAGTGTTTTAGCAAAAATGTTTTTTAAATCAATATTAGACTTACAAGCTAAGATTAAGAAAATACAGACCTAATGAAGCTTTTACCGTCCATAAAATGGTTCTAAGCCAATTGGTAGTTATGAGAAATCGGATGGCTTTTTCTTCCATTCCGGACATCAATTTATTATGAGCCGGAACAGATAAGAGTCCAGTCGAAATCCAGATAGCAATTACCAGGTAAAAGCCGATGCTGTTTAAACTAAGTGGGGAAGATTCCCACCATAGAACTCCGGAGCTTATTAATTCAAAGATCATTAGTGGAACAACGAGGATGCTGATTCTTTTGCTGTGTAAGATGTGGAACTCTTTGAATTTTTCGCGATCAGCGAAATGGAAAGAAGGATAATGCACTAATTGAACAGTCCATATAAGACCGGTTAAAAAAAGAGTTGTCCCAAAATTAAGTACAAATATGAGGTTTCCACTCATACTAGCAAGCGATTCGTTTTCATAATGCGTATTTTCAGCGCCTTTCTAACATAAAAAATTCACTCTACGATTCATCGAACGAAGCATGACTTTACAAAGAACACATACTTGTGGAGAATTAACCGCTAAAGATATCGGTAAGCAAGTAATCTTGAACGGCTGGGTAGGTCCCCGGCGCGATTTGGGAGGGTTGATTTTTATTGATTTGAGAGATCGATATGGAATCACTCAAATTGTATTCACAGAAACAGATGCAGCATTACATGAGCGTGGCGAAGGCTTGCGTGCAGAATATGTAATTGGTATTAAGGGAAAAGTAATTGAGCGGGGAGAAGAGAATATCAATCCGAACCTGGTAACTGGTGAAGTGGAGATCGAGGTTACGGATATGATTATTTATTCGGAAGCGGAAACCCCTCCGTTTGAGATCAAGGATGGTATCCCTACCAATGAGGAAACCAGGCTTCGGTATCGATACCTGGATTTGCGCCGTCCTGAAATGCAGAATAAACTGATGATGAGGTCCAAAGCTTATCAGGCAATTAGGTCCTACTATCACAGTCATAATTTCGCAGAAGTAGAAACTCCCGTACTTATGAAGAGCACCCCGGAAGGAGCTCGTGATTACCTCGTGCCAAGTAGGGTAAACCCCGGAAAGTTTTTTGCATTGCCTCAAAGTCCCCAGACTTATAAGCAGTTATTAATGGTGTCTGGTTACGACCGATATTTCCAGATTACCAAGTGTTTCCGGGATGAAGACTTAAGGGCAGATCGCCAGCCTGAGTTTACTCAGATTGATGTGGAGATGAGTTTTGTAGACGAAGAAGCAGTGTTTTCACTTCACGAAGGCCTGATGAAGCAAGTATTTAAGGAAACCGTTGGGGTTGATCTTGAGACCCCATTCCCAAGAATGAGCTATGAGCAGGTAATGAATACCTATGGATCCGATAAACCAGATACTCGTTTTGGTTTAGAGTTTGTTGATTTTTCTGAAATAGTGAAAGATGCAGAGTTCAAAGTTTTTTCCGGAACCGTTGCAAATGGTGGAGCCGTGGTTGGTATTACTATTCCGGGACAAGGAGAAATGGGACGTGGAGCTATCGATCGGTGGACGGAACGAGTGAAGAAAGAAACGGGTGCCGGTGGATTAATCTACATCAAAATGTTAGAAGAGGGCCCTTTATGCAGTGTGGCCAAATTCCTCACTGATGAAATTGTAGCTCAAATGGTTGAAGCTTCAGGAGCAAATACCGGGGATTTGGTATTTATTCTTGCGGGCCCAAAACCTTCCGTACTTCAGCAACTTGGTCACCTACGTTTAATGGTAGGTGAAGAATTTGGGTTGATTAACGAAGAAGCATTTAACCTGCTTTGGGTAACTGATTTTCCACTGCTAGAATGGGATGAAGAAAGCAGGAGGTTTCATGCTATGCACCATCCGTTTACTTCTCCTAAACAAGAAGATTTAGAAAAACTGGAGACCGATCCTGCTTCGGTAAAAGCCCGGGCTTATGACCTGGTATTAAATGGCTTTGAGCTTGGCGGTGGTTCGATAAGAATTCATAGCCGTAAGGTGCAAGAGACAATGTTTAATGCCCTTGGAATTGGTAAAGAAGAGGCAGAAGACAAATTTGGCTTCCTTCTCGATGCTTTTAAATATGGTGCACCTCCACATGGGGGAATTGCATTTGGAGTAGATCGGTTGTTAATGATCCTAACAGGCTCCAAGAGCTTGAGAGATGTGATTGCATTTCCGAAAAATCAACGGGCGCAGAGCATGATGGATAACTCTCCGTCAGAAGTTGAAACGGACCAGTTGAATGAGCTCCACATTTCTCTGAAAAGAACTTTGAAATGAAAGAGGATTTAGTGTTTGTCATTTCGAGGGAGCTTTGCGGCCGAGAAATCTAAAGATTGAGGTATTTGCTTAAGTCTTATAGATATCTCACTTACGTTCGATATGACAAAACTTTAATAAATTCAGGAATTCGATTTTGAGAACAGCAGGCATTGACGGATGTAAAATCGGGTGGGTATTAGTCACCTTTGACGAAGGAAGTGAAAAGTATCAGATCATTGAAAATAATGATGATTTGAAAGCTGCCTTCGCCGAGTACGACCGAATATTCATCGATATGCCTATTGGGCTTGAAGATGAAGACTATACCCGTGAATGTGATGCTTTGCTTAGAAAAGAACTAGGCAGCGATTATGCTTCCAGTGTATTTAGTCCCCCAATTCGTCCGGCCTTAGATGCTCCCAGTTATGTGGAAGCAAATATGATCAGCTTTGATTACACCGAAAAGAAACTTTCCCTACAGGCCTGGAATATCACGCCAAAAATTAAGCTGATTGATGAGTTGCTTACTTCTAATGAAGGATGGAGTGAGAAGATTATGGAAAGCCATCCGGAGCTTCTGTTTCAAAAGCTGAATGGAGGAATGATTTTTCAAAAGAAGAATCTTAAAAAGGGAATTCGTCACAGACTGGAACTAATTCGCGAAGAAGAACCAGTTGCTGATGATTTTTTCAGGGAGATAAAGGAAGAGTGGAGGCGAAGCGATGTAGGAGAAGATGATATCGTTGACGCCATGGCCCTGGCCTTGTTTGCAAAAAGATCAATTGAGAAAGGGATCAAAACTATTCCAAAAGAAGTAGAGAGAGACTCCAAAGGATTACCCAAAGCCGTTCACTACGTGTAGAACAGTAGAACAGTAGAACAGTAGAACATCAAACGTTGAACTTGCAACTCTGAACTTCGACGTTCAATGTTCTAAAGTTCAACGTTCGAAGTTCAATAGGGTTAACAAATCATAAAGATAGATTCTTTGTATCGCATCTGGAACGATTTTAGAGGCGGTTATGCTTACCTTTCAAGCCTTAAATAGTTGAAGACCAACCGAGTAGTAGTTGCCTGCAACTTGAAAACAGAAATTTTAAAAGAGGATTATTATGGCTTATACATTACCTGATCTCCCATACGCTTATGACGCGCTAGAACCACATTTTGATGCCCGTACTATGGAGATCCATCATACGAAACATCACCAGGGATATACTACCAAAGTTAATGCGGCCCTCGAAGGAACTGAGTTTGAAGGGAAGCACATCGGACAAGTACTTTCTAACATTGATGCATTACCAGCTGATAAGAAACAAGCCGTAATCAACAATGGCGGTGGTTTCGCTAATCACTCACTATTCTGGGAAATCCTTTCTCCAAACGGAGGAGGCACTCCAACTGGTGACCTTGGAGATGCTATCAATTCAACTTTTGGAAGTTTTGACGCTTTCAAAGAGCAATTCAGCGCAGCAGCGGCAACCCGTTTTGGTTCTGGTTGGGCATGGCTTGTTGTAGATGGCGGAGCACTTAAAGTGATTTCTACTGCTAATCAGGATAGCCCGATTATGGATGGCATGAAGCCCATCCTTGGATTGGATGTTTGGGAACATGCATACTACCTGAACTATCAAAACAGAAGGCCTGATTATGTAACAGCTTTCTGGAATGTGGTAAACTGGGATAAAGTATCTGAGTTCTACAACAGAGCTAAATAATTATTTTACCCACCCCTAAATCCCCTCCCAGGAGGGGACTTTTGGGCGCAAACGAGAAACTAAACTATTAATATTATGCAATTTGGATTTGGTGTTGGCCCTGACACATCATGGATGAGAGAAGAACTCACCCAATTTGGCGTAGAAGAGCTAACTACAGTTGAAGATGTAGATCGAGCGATGACCGAGTATAAAGGAACCATGCTCATGGTAATCAATTCTGTTTGTGGATGTGCTGCAGGGAATGCAAGACCAGGTTTAGGTATTGCTCTTGAGCATTCCGAAGCAAAACCGGATCACATGGTAACAGTATTTGCTGGTCAGGATAAAGAAGCAACAGCTCATGCAAGAGCGTATTTCAGCGATTTTCCTCCGTCTTCTCCATCATTCGCCTATTTTGTGGATGGAGAGATAAAAGCAATGATTCCAAGACACAGAATTGAAGGGCGAACAAGTAACGATGTAGCCGCGGATTTAAAGATGGTTTTTGAAGCCTTTACAGGTAAGCAAGAAGAAAAATAAAAATTTGCTGGCGAGAGTATTAAAAACCCGATACATTCACGTGTCGGGTTTTTTTATTGGGAGACAGGATTAGGTGGCTTATGAATACAAAAGAAGTACTATGGAGCAGATATCAAAAAAGGCCATTATTGTTGAAGACAATCTTATCCTCTCGATACTCTACGAAAACCTGATGAAGGAAATGGTTTTTAAGACCATTGGCGAGATTCGAGACGGGGAAACAGCTGTAAATCTTGTAAGAAAATACTCTCCTGATGTCGTTATCATGGATATTATGTTAGAAGGGGATATGGACGGGATAACAGCGGCACATCACATTCGGGAATTCTCTAACGCCCCCATTCTTTTTATAACTGGAAACTCAGGAAAAGAACATGTGGAACGGGCGTCTAAGGTTACTAACTCCAAATTCCTGGTGAAGCCTATTTCCGAAAAGAAGCTAACCGATGCGGTAAATGAAATGGTAGAGGTATAGATACCTGGGTTCGAGGTAAGGTCCCTCTTTTACCATGTATCCCTTTTATCATTATACTTGACCTTTTTGTGATTGGTTATTCGTTAATGGTTATTGGTGAATCACTTTCCCAATAACCATTAACTAGCCCTACTTTTTAGCTCCAAAATCTACTTCTTTCCCATCCTTGAAAATTCTAAGGCCATCGGGTTTTCCTTTGCTTCCTCCCGGGCCAAATTCAAACACGCCTGTAGCGAGTTCCTCTTCTGTCCTGGAAGTTCCGATCTGTCTTTCAGCATCTTTATAGAAAGAATCTACATGCAGGGTTTGAGTAGGGAAGGCAAATTCCACCCCAATTTCCTGGGCTAGTCTCAGTATTTCTAACAGGAAATTATGACGTTGTTGTAATTCTGTACTCCAATCCGGTACATCAAAAAATACATAAACCAGTACATCGAGAGAGTGAGCACCAAACGAGTTGAAGTGGATTTCATAAAAGTCTTGTCGAAAATGTTTATTCGCTTTTACCGTTGCCTTAAGGCCTTCTACAAACGCTTCCATTTGTTGAGGAGTAGTGGAATAGGTAAGGTTGAGTACCATTTTTAAACGACGATATTGTCTCAAGCCATAGTTGTCAATATCCGTGGTGGCAATGTTTGAATTAGGAACGGATACTAATGAATTATAAAAGGTACGTACCCTTGTTGTTCTGAAACCAACTTCTTCAACCACGCCTTCCACATTTCCTACCTTTATCCAGTCGCCAATTCGGAAGGGCCTGTCGGCAAAAATAGTGATTGAGCCGAAGAAATTAGCCAGTGTATCTTTGGCAGCTAAGGCAACGGCAAGACCACCAATCCCCAAACCGGCTATAAGAGAAGCCACATTATATCCGTTATTTTGAAGGATCAAAATCACACCCATAGTTACAATAAAAAAGCGCAGCGTTTTCCGGACGAGCGGTACAAGCTGATCATCTAGCTTATTCCCGGTTTTGGAAGTAACAACCGTAAGGTATTTGGCAAATACATCAGCAAGGTTGTAGAAGAGCCAGACAAAGCCCACAGAAACTGCTATTTCCAGAATCTTGGATAAATAAAGATTCACCTGTACTGAGAGCTGCAGGTTGGTATAAGTGAGATAAAAGAAGGCGATCAGGAAGATGAAGCCAATCGGTCGTTCGATTCCGTCCAATAAGTCATCATCCCAGGTAAATTTAGTTTTTTGAGTTACCCGTCGGATGTAATTATCCAGTATGAATTCAAAAATCCGACGCAGTATGAAGCCAATGAGCAACCATAGAAATACGCCCAGGTATTGCCAGATCTGAACGCCAAACCATTCATTTTTTGACCATTCAGGTAGCTCATCAATTAAGGCTTCAATTACTCCTGAAAAGGTAGCTTGATATAAATCCGGTATTTGTTCAATAGTAGCTTCTGAAAACACCCATTTCCCATTTTGCTTAACCAGGTATACTTCTGGAAGGGAATTGAATAGGATATACTGGTTTAGCCCGGAAAGGCTGTCTGCATAATTAGGGTTATTAGGAATGTTCTCATACACAACCAGTAAACCACGGGCATCAAGTACTCTTCGCAACTCAATAGCCAGCTCAGTTTTCTCCTCTTTATCTCCATCTGATAACTCAAAAGGCAGGATAATGCGGTCAAGGTTTTCGTGACCTTGTTGCTGCCAGTGCATAAAAGTATGAACTGCTCTTCGAGGATTATCCAGGTAATCCGGATTAGTTGTCTCCTGGAAAGCGAATGCAGGTGAGGAAAGCAGAATGCCTAGTATTATCCCAAATGAAAAAAACCGACGCATAGTTGTATAATCTGAGTGAAGTTCTGTGGAAAGGTAAGGAAAGGGGAAGCCTGTAGAAAGACTTTCAGCTCCAATCAGTTCGAAATAGTTCTGCTTTCAAGAAAAGGGATGATATGATCTTCAACCAATAGGAAAACAGGACGCTTATAGGTTCTTCTCCGGCTTTCATTAGTTACTGATGAAGTGATCACAACCACGGCGTCCAGCTCCGGTATCATCATGATGTACTGGCCTCCGTGTCCCCACGCAAAAAAAGTAGTATAGGCTCCGGTTCGGGTATTCCACCACTGGTATCCATAGCCATAAGGGTTGTAATTACTGTGGGTATAGGTCTTGAATGAATCAGTGATCCATTCTTTAGAAATTATTTGTTCTCCTTCGAATTTCCCTTCGTCAAGAATCATCTGTCCCAGTTTGAGCATATCAGCAGGAGAAAGAGCCATATTATTTCCCCCCATATAGTAGCCTTGTGGATCTCTGTCCCAACCGCCCACATTAATGCCCAATGGCCCAAATAGATGTCGTTCAGCAAAGGATTTGGTGCTCATCCCGGTTGCCTTGGTAATGATTACAGAAAGCAGATGAGAAGTACCCGTGCTATATACCATTCTTCCACCAATCCGTGATACAAAATTTTGATCCAGTGCATAGCCAACCCAATCATTGCTCAATACCCAGGCTCCATAATTTCCAGAGCTGGTGGAAGCTAAACCGGCTTGCATGCTTAACAGGTTTTTTACGGTGATGGCTTCTTTTCTGGGATCGGGGTTTTCATCAAAATAATCCGGGAAATAAGTGCTGATGGGTTCATCAACGGAGGGGATATAGCCTTCTTCAACGGCTATACCAACTAACAGACCGATGATGCTTTTGGATGCGGATTTGATGTTGTAATCCCTGGAAGCAGAACGCCCATTGAAATAGGTTTGGCCTACTAACTCTCCATGCTGCTGAATAATCAGGCTTCGAACAGATGAAATGGAATTAGCTTCTTCATAAATACTCTCAAGCTGAGCACTTTCAGAAACTGTTTGTTGTGCTACAATACTCTGAATTTGACAGAGCAGTAGAAACAGAGCAATTAATAAACTAGTCTTCTGAATCTTCCTGTTCTCCTTTAAACCTAAAAGTAACCGGAATGCTACCATCTTGTGGTGCTCCGATATGATACAATTCCCACTCTGAGTCATAATTCAATATGCGATATCTTAGTAATGAGACCAAATCTTCGGAACTTCCGCTTTCATCGTCCCATTCGAAGGTTTCAACGCGAAAACGGAGATTTCGTTTCTCTCCGTTCACATAAACATCAAGATTAGCGACTTTATCTACATTTGGGATAGTAAATTGTACTCTTACATTATGCATGGTGTGCGATTAGTTAGTGGCTGAACTATAATTATCAAGAACTGTACCAAGCTCTGTTATAGGGCGAATAAGACCCAAAATCGATGATTTTGATGTTAAAACTGTTCGATTTGATACACTTTTGTTCATTTTTGAACATCTTCGCTATTCATCTTTAAGGCTCTCGATAGGATTTGCCCAGGCTACTTTAAGGGTTTGATAGCTTACGGTAATAATAGTGAGCAACATGACTATTCCCCCTGCTATTAAATAGCTCCCAATTCCGGAAGAAGTTCGATACGCATAATTCTGTAGCCATTGCTCCGCCAGGAAATAGGTGAGCGGTATAGCGAGTAAGAAAGAAACCCCAATGATGCTCAATACTTCCCGATTGAATACAAAAAGTAAATCACTGGTGGAGGCACCCAGCACCTTTCGGATACCCATCTCTTTGCTTCTTTTTTCTGCATTGAATGTGGCGAGGCCAAATAACCCCAGGCAGGCAATTCCTACAGCAATAATGGAGAAGGCAAATAGTACTTTGCTTTGGCGCGACTCACTTGCATATAACTGAGCGAATTGTTCATCAACAAATTGATATTCAATTTCATAAAGTGGAGAAAAGGTATTCCATACATCCGTTATCTGAGGAAGCAAGCCGGAAAGATTTTCTGTACTCACTTTTAAAACCACATTTCTATAATCCCGTGTCATCGATACTACCAAAGGTTCAATTTGGGTGTGCAGGGATGCGAAATGAAAATCTTCTACCACACCAATTACTGTTCGGGGTACTTCATCCACGTACATATTTCGAATCTGTTTGCCTATGGCTTCTTCGGTCGTCCACCCAAGATATTCTGCAGCACTTTGGTTAATGATTATAGCTGAGGCTGAATCCGTTGAATATGCCTTGTCGAAATCCCTGCCAGCTATCATGTCCAAATCAAATACTTCGGTAAACATATCGTCTATAAACAGGGTGTTCATCGTTAGTACCTGGTCATGATTTTCGACTCCGAACGAAAAATTATCGAAAAAGCCACCCGGAGAACCCGACATCACACTTACTTCTTCAACACCAGGAATGGTCTTAAACTGTTCAAGCATTTGAGGTAGATTACTTCTAGCCGTTCGGTTATTTAATGATACATCTACTAGTTGATCAGGCTGAAAGCCAAGAGATTTATTAGTGATGTAGTTCATCTGCTGATTGATAATGAGAACACCAATGATCAGTAAGCTCGAAATAACGAACTGAAAAACGATAAGCCCTTTCCTGGTTAAAGTTTGCGAGGTGCCGAAACTGATTTTCTCCTTTAATGCTTTTATTGGTCGGAAAGAGGAGAGGAAGAAGGCAGGATAAATTCCAGCTAAAAATCCGGTTACCAACAGCACTATAAAAGTGAAGCCTATTATATCAAGTGAGATAAGAGAAATGGCAATGTCTGATCCAATCACCAGTTCAAAGTATGGCTTGGTTAAGAATACAATAGCAAAAGAGATAATCCCGGCCAGAAATGCCATAATGATCGCTTCTGCCATAAACTGAGAGAATAACACCAACTGGCGTGCACCCAGCGTTTTTCTTATTCCTACTTCTTTAGATCTGCTCACCGAACGCGCTGTTGCCAGGTTAATGAAATTTACTCCGGCTACCAGGATTATCAGAATGGCGATAATTCCAAATACATATAACGTTGATTTCGAGCCATGCTCAATTTGCCAGTCGAATGCTACATTGTTTGCGAAGTAAACATCTTTTAATGGCACCAGGGCTATATCAACCCTTCGATTCATTTCAACCATATTGTCGCCAAAGTACTTATTCATGAACCCTGGTAGCTGAGCATTTAGGTTTTCTACACTCACCTGCTCTGGAAGCATGATATACGTATGAACCTGGTTCCAACCCCATTCACTATAAAACCTGGCTTCCTTAAACGTATTTATGCTGGTAACCAGATCAAAATTGAAGTGGTTGCTTGTACCTTCAGGTACTTCGAAAACCCCTGTGATTTCAAATGAGTCTCCACCATCTACTATCACTGATTTTCCCACAGGGTTTTCAGAACCAAAATACTTTTCAGCGGTTTCACTTGATAATACCAGGGAATTTGGATCGTCAAGGGCGGTAACGGGGTCACCATACATAAAGGGGAAAGAAAAAACCTGGAAGAAATTCTCATCCGCCATATAAAACCTGGATTCCATAAAGTTTTTATCATCAACGGTAACTACTCCATCTCCAGGTCCCAGATGAGTTGCCATTTCAATCATATCCGGGAATTCAGCTTCGAGTCCATTTTTGAATGGAGCAGAAGTCACTCCGGCAATATCGCTGCCCAGGTCGCGCTCAATTTCGCGATTCACTTTATAAATTCGATCTCCATTTACATGTGAAGAATCATAATTCATTTCGTTTTGGATAAACAAGTAGATAAAGAGCGCGCTTGTAATCCCAATTACCAGGCCAAAAATATTTAGGGTAGCATAGAGCTTATTTCGCGAAATGGTACGGAAGGCAATTTTGACAAAGTTATTCAGAATCCCCCAGTTCATTTCAGAAGAGTCATCCAGGTAAAGCTTTGTAGTGGTAGTTTTGTATAGCTCTTTTCCAATGGTATCAACATCTCCTATTTCAGCCAGAGCCATTTCAAAGGCTATTTTTTTTGGTTCTCCTGCTTCTATCAAAACATCGATACGATCTCTTAAGTGAGATTCTAATTCCTCGATGTCACCGTCTTCATAACCGGGATTTTTTCTGAGCTTTCTGGTCCAGGTTTTAATCTCTTTTTCTAAATCAAACATAGTATCTCCTGTTATTCATTCTTTAAACTTTTTACCGGATTCATATAAGCAGCACGAATAGCCTGAGATGAAATGGTTACCAGTGCCAGTATGAGCACTATTGATCCTGCTATTATGAAAGGAAGTATTCCTACCGAAGTTCTGTAGGTAAAATCATTTAGCCATTGATTTATGATGTAATAAGAGGCTGGCGCAGAAATCAGGAAGCCTAGTATCACGAGAACAACAAAGTCCTTCGATAATAAAACCACGATGTTGAAAACTGAGGAACCCAACACTTTTCGAATTCCAATTTCTTTAATTCGATTATTTGTTGAGAAGATGGAGAGGCCGAACAAGCCAAGACATGCTACCAGAATCGCAAAACCCGAAAACAAAGTGAGTAAACTCCTCATTCTATTTTCTGAATCATAGAGCTGTGCGAAAACCTGGTCAATGAATTCATACTCAAAGGGGTGAACTGGATCGAATTCCTGCCAGGTACTTTCGATAAAGGCTAGGGTCTCACTTATATTCTGAGAGGATATTTTAACAGAAATATTATCCCATCTGGGAGTCATAAAAATGACCAAAGGTTCAATATCCTGGCGGAAAGAACGGGTATGAAAATCCTTGATTACCCCGATCACATATCCTTCAGGGATATTTCCAGGAACATCCAAGCGTTTACCTACCGGGTTTTCCCATCCTAAGGCATCAGCAAGAGTTTGATTTATCACCACAGACTGAATCGAATCCGAGGAAAGTCCCGGTTCAAAATACCTTCCGGATGTAAGCTCAAATCCATAGGTATCCAAAAGGGCGTGATCACTAATCAGTAGAACATTGGATATCCAGTCGGTGTCGGAACCATCCACACCATCCGGTTCTATTCCGTAGCTCGAGAAGGTCGATCCAGGATAGCTGGTACTTCCGGAGGCAGATAAGATATTTGAGTATTTAAGGAGTTCATCCTTAAATGCTTCTCCGGAATCTGAGATTTCTGTATCTCCGATGGGGAGTACAATCACCTGTTCTTTTTCAAAGCCCAAATCTGAGTTTACTGCATAATCAAGCTGCTTGTAAATGACTAGAGTACCTATGATCAACCCAATCGAAAGAGAGAATTGTACAACAACCAGGGCCTTTCTGAATCCTGCACCTTTAATCGAACTCGTTTTTCTGTTATACAGAACGGAAACAGGTTTGAAAGCCGATAATATTGCCGAAGGGTATAGCCCGGCTAATACTCCAACCACGATACTCCCTATGAACATTAAGACAAGCAAAGAGATGTTATCATTTATTGATAAAAAACTGCTGTCTATCTGCACATAACTAAGAAGTGGTTTGGAAAGAACGACCAAAAGAATAGAAAGTATAAATGCAGAAACACTGTAGAGAATGCTTTCGCCTAAGAACTGGCTAGCCAATTGGTGCCGATATGCGCCATATACTTTTCTAATCCCAACTTCTTCAGCTCTTTTGGTGGCTTGAGCCGTTGATAGATTCATAAAGTTGATGCAGGCTATTAATAAGATCAGCCCGGCCACTACCATAAAAATCCTTAGACTGGTAGAGGATCCTACTTTAAAAGGCTCAACCCATAAGATGTCTGATGATTGAAGATAGATTTCACTAAATGGCTGAAGATAAAGTTCATACGATTCTGCCCTTTCCGGAAAATAATGCTGCATAAACTTAGGTAGCTGTGACTCAAGATTAGCTGCCTCAGTAGTTGGATTTAGCAATAAGTAGGTATAAATGGCCTGAGGAAACCATCGACTATCCATCCAACTAAAATTAAGGCCGGAAGGCCCTACAGAGGACCAGGAAACCAGCATATCATACTGGATATGAGAGTTTTCAGGAGCATCCTCCACAATACCAGTAACGGTAAATTCATATCCATTTACCGCGGTTAAGGTTTTGCCGATTGGGTTTTCATCTCTAAAAAAGAGAGCGGCTGTTTTTTCTGATAACACAGCAGTTAGAGGTTGAGAAAGAACCGTTTTTGGATTTCCTGAAAGGAGCTCAAAATCAAATACATCGAAAAAGGTTGAATCAACAAAAACCAAATCCGGGATTTTTATATGGGTGTCATCTACAGTTACCAGTACCTCATCAAACCAGTTTCTAATCCTGACCACCTCTTCAATATCCGGATAGTCTTCTTTCATTTGAATGCCCATGGGGCCTGAAGTAAGAGCATGGAGCTCTTCCGAACTATGTGTTTTTTCCGTTACAACTTTATTAACACGAAATATCCGATCGGCTTTTGAGTGGAAGGTATCGTAAGAGTATTCATGTCTGATGAATAGCGTGATTACAATGCAGCATGCAATTCCGATAGCAAGGCCAAAAACATTAATGCTCGAAAATGTGAAGCTTCTTTTGAAGTTTCTGAAAGCTACTTTCAAGTAGTTTGAAGCCATCACAGGAACCCAGCTCTTTTGTTTCCAGGGAGGGGTGGGGTTATTCCGTTTAGAGCGGGTTTTATAGAACTCATCTTCAATGGTACCCATGTCCCCGATTTCTTCAATAGCCAGGTTAAACGCGTTCTCCGGGTAGTGACCTTGTTTTTGTAAGTCTTCCATCAAATCTCTCAGATGCGATTCCAGCTCCTCAATATCTCCGTCTTCAAAACCGCGGTTTTTCCGAAGACCAAGTTTCCACTCTTTAATTGCACTCTCTAGTTCAAACATAATATCCTCTTTCTAACTGGTTGACCATTTTGGAGCGGGCCCCCATATCTGTTCCAATACGCTATGGATGCTTGACCACTGATTTTTTGCAGTCTGAAGTTCCGCTACTCCGATTTCCGTAATGGAGTAGTATTTCCTCTTTCGTCCTTCTTCCGAGACCACCCATCTAGACTGGATGCACCCTTCTTTTTGAAGTTTGTGTAATACCGGGTACAACATTCCATCCGACCACTCCAGGGTACCTCCGGAAAGTTGTTTCGCATCCTGGATGATTTGATAGCCGTAGCTCTCGCCACGTTTAAGAATGGATAATATGAGGGGGCGCGTTGACGCTGCCATGAGTTCTTTTGAAAGCATAATTTATACCTTGAGGTTCTATGTATTCCATTATACATAGAAGTTCAATGTATGTCAACACGAGGAAATTTAGGAATGGTTACAGGAGGTGATTTTATACTAATGATGTGTATTTGTCATTTCGAACGGAGTGAGAAATCTAACAGTCATTCTGAGGCTACTGCCGAAGAATCAACGGAGTGCCAAACCTATTTCAATTCTCTAGTCATGTTGATCCTTCGGGTGTACCCTCAGGATGACAAAAAAGTGTTTTAAATATACTTCTCAGCCCAAGTACCTAACACTCTTCCAACAAACTCGCTGTCTTCCTTTTCACGAAGCAGGTGATCAGCCTTATCCAGCGAGATGAAGCTTTTTGGATGTTTAGCATTCACAAAAATCTTGGTCGCATTTTCAATACCAACAGTGTTATCAATAGGGGAGTGAAAGATGATAAGCGCCCGGTTCAAATTCTTGATATAGCTTCTCATCTTTGTTTCTTCCAGGTCATCCACAAACTGCTTTTTGATGGTGAAGGGTCTTCCTGCCAGGCTTACCTGGGCTTCTCCCTTTTCTTCAATTTCATCCAGGTTGAGGGCAAAATTATGCTTTACATGATCGGGTTCTGCGGGAGCTCCAATCGTAGCCACTGCTTTCACCGAATCCATCATATTTGCAGCCTGAAGAACGGCCGCACCACCTAAAGAATGGCCAATCAGAATGCTTGGTGCCTGGTGTTCCTGTTCCATAAAACGACAGGCTGCAATCAAGTCATCGATATTGGAAGAGAAATTGGTATCAGCAAAATCTCCGGCGCTTTCGCCTAACCCGGTGAAATCAAAGCGGAGAGTTGCAATTCCTACATCAGTCAATTGGCGGGTAATATTGCCAACCGCTCTAAGATCTTTAGAGCAGGTAAAACAGTGAGCAAAAAGTGCATAAGCTTTGATTTGGTCTTCTTCCGGGAGATCTAGTTTAGCTGCTAAGGTATCTCCAAAGGCTCCGGTAAATTCAACTTTTTTTGATGGCATAGGTACAGTATCATTCGGTGAAACAGTCAACATAGTAAATAAAAAAATGAGCGAAACCATTCACCCTTTTCACCTCGCTTTTCCTGTTAAAAATCTTGATGAAACCTACACCTTTTATACTGAAATTTTAGGGTGCTCCACAGGTCGCACTTCTGACCACTGGATAGATTTCAACATGTGGGGGCACCAGGTAGTAGCGCATTTAAGTCCGGAAGAAGCAGGTGAAGCCGCAAAGAATGCGGTAGATGGAAAAGGAGTTCCGGTACGCCATTTTGGAGTCATCCTGGAAATGGATGAATGGGAAGCCCTGGCTGAAAAAGTAACGGCAGCGGGAATTGAGTTCGTTATCGAACCCTATGTGCGTTTCAAAGGCGAGCCCGGTGAGCAAGCCACTATGTTCTTCCTCGACCCTAGCGGAAATGCCTTAGAGTTCAAAGCCTTTGGAGACAAGAGCCAGATTTTTGCAAAATGATATGATTGGTTGTTTCGTTTCTGGTCCAAATCACATTTTTGGAGAACTTGAATCAATTAGGTTAAAGAAAGAAGAGAAAGGAAAAACTTTTCGGAGTTTTATTTGGGGAGAACAAGGACTAGATAAGATTTTTAAAAAGCTAGAAGCCCAAAACTGCGGGGTAGATATTGAGTTAATATTGTTACAATTCTACGTCGAGCCATTAAAAATTGAAAGAGATAATATGAAAGAGATTTTTGAGTATAGGAGAAAAGAAAGATCAGTTGGGGTACCAATCATAATTGAAAGTGAATTTTTTTCTTTATCAAGCCCCAAGAAAATAAAATACCTAGAAAGAAAAGTTTTTGAAGCTTTAGATAAGGTGAATGAATTGGTAAATAGTAAGAACCTAGACACCAATATCTCACTTCTTAAGAGTGAATTGATCTATTTACTGAAAAAATAATTCTGTAAGGACTCCATTTCTCACCGGTCTAACCGGTATGGAAAAAAATGTAATTATCCCTTATGACCCGCATTTAAAAGAGTATGCGAAAGCACTGAGGAAGAATTCTACCTTAGCGGAGGTCATACTTTGGCAGCAGATCAAAAAGCGGAGACTCGGGGTTCAGTTTCATCATCAGGTGCCTATTCATCAATACATCGCCGATTTCTACTGCCATGAGCTTCTATTGGCTATTGAACTGTTTGGAAACTCACACAGTCACCCAATTAACAAAGAGGAAGATGCAGTTAGAGACTTTATACTCAAAAAGCTGGGGGTTAAAGTCATTCGAATCTCTGAGAGAGACGTAAAAATGAACAGGGATTCCGTATTCAGTTTTCTCCAGAAGCAGGTAAACTCAAGGATCAGAGAACTCGAAAACACGCATTAAAGCTCATAAAGCAAGGGAGATTTTATGGAGCTTCGCTTTTTAGCTCTTCTTCAACTGCTTCAATACGCATGGAATATTCCTCCCATTTGTACATAAGCTCAACCAGGGATTTCTTAAGCTCTTCGTATTCCAGGGTGACTTCTTTCACCTTGTCATTATCCTCATAGAAATCGGTTTGAGCCATGAGCTCCTCAATTTCGGCTTTGCGAAGTTCGGAGGACTCAATTTCCTGCTCCACTTTCTGTAGCTTTTTCTTAATGGGCTTTACCCGTCGGTTCAACTCATTCCGGCGCTCGGCTTCCAGGCGGCGTTGTTCTTTTCGGGATACCTTATCATCTCCAACCATTTGGTCATCTCGTCGAAAGCCGGGATCTGAAGCGACTGAGACTCCAGGATGACTAGTTAAAGATTCTTCCTCTTCCTTCTTCTTATCCAGGAAATAAGACACATTTCCTAAATAGGTCCGGATTCTTCCTGGCTGTACTTCCAATACTTTATTTACAATGGTATCCAGGAAAGCCCGGTCGTGAGAAACAATCATGCACGTTCCCTCATACTGCTGGATGGCTTGCTGCAAGATATTTTTACTGCTCATATCCAGGTGATTGGTGGGCTCATCAAAAATGAGAAAGTTAGCAGGAGATAACAGCATTTTCGCTAAAGCCAATCGGCTTTTCTCTCCCCCTGAAAGGACCTTCACTTTTTTAAATACATCGTCCCCGATAAACAGGAAACTCCCAAGGATGGAACGTAGATGACTTTCCTTTTGCCCGGCTCCTTCTTCTAACATGATTTCGAGAGGATCTTTGGTAAGGTCAAGTTCATCTGCCTGATGCTGAGCAAAATAGGAGGTGGTAACTTTATGTCCTTCCTTTCTTTCTCCCGCCTGAATGGGCTCATTTCCCGAAAGGATTCGAATAAGTGTGGACTTCCCTGCTCCGTTTGGGCCAACCACCGCAATTTTATCTCCTCGTTCTATCTCAAAATCCAGGCCCTCAAAAACGGTGTAATCCCCATATCGTTTGGTGATACTATTGAGGTTCATCACTACCTGTCCACTTCGCTCGGGAGGGGGGAAGCGGAAAGATACACTGGCCAGTTCGTCTCCCACTTCGATTCGATCGATTTTCTCAAGCTGTTTAACTCGGCTTTGAACCTGACGTGCTTTAGTAGCTTTGTACCGGAACCGTTCTACAAACCGTTCCGTCTCCTTGATCTGCTTTTCCTGGTTCTTCTGTGCATTGATTAATAGCTCACGCTCTTCGTCCCACTTTCGCTCGTAGAAAGAATAGTTTCCGGCATAGTCGCTCATGGTTCCCTGTCGGATAGCCAACGTTCTATTCGTGAGCATATCCAGGAAGGCACGGTCATGAGATACGACAATAACCGCACCATCATAAGTCTTAAGGAAATTCTCCATCCATTGAAGCGATTCAATATCGAGATGGTTAGTAGGTTCATCCAGCAGAAGGTAGGTAGGGTTTCGAAGCAGGAGTTTAGCCAGGGCAATTCTCATCAGCCATCCACCACTAAATTCTGTGGTAGGTCGATCAAAATCTGATTCCGAAAAGCCCAGACCCATTAATACTTTTTCAATTTTTGAGCGCAGACTGTAGAGCCCTGAAGTTTCAAGTTGAGTTTGCAAGGAGCCATAACGCTCCATCAGTTTTTCATATTCCGGAGATTGAGAATCGGTAGATGAAAGCTTTTGCTGAACCGATTTCACCTTCATTTCAAGGTCAAACAGTTCCTTGAAGGCAGTTTCTACTTCTTCAATAATGGTAAGGGAAAAGTCGGGCTCAACTCCATCCTGGGGCAGGTAACCCAGGCTTTCTTCTCCAGCCATCGAAACCTGGCCTTTATCTACTTCCTGGAGGCTCATAATCACTTTCAGGAGCGTAGACTTGCCAGCGCCATTAGGTCCAACCAATCCAATCCGTTCTCCGGGATTTACAATCGTACTTATCCCATCGAGCAGATCACGGTCGCCAAGTGAAAGAGTTATGTTAGTTAGCTGTAGCATTCAAAAAAGTAAGCGCAGAAAATACCTATAAAATCGAACCAAGAGAAAAAGATACTGAGCAAAAATTTTATAAATAGATATCAATTTTAGTGCTAGTTTTAGGGATATGGGATTACTCATCTTTTATTTAGTACTGGCTATCGCTGTTTCTTTTCTCTGTTCGATCCTGGAAGCAGTGATTCTGTCAGTGACTCCATCTTTTATTGCCTTAAAAGAGCAGGAAGAGCCAAAAAAGGGGGCATTACTTCGATCTCAAAAGGAAGATATTGACCGACCTCTTTCTGCGATTCTTACACTAAATACCATTGCACATACCGTTGGAGCTGCAGGAGTAGGCGCACAGGCACAAGTAGTGTTTGGTAATGCTTATGTGAGTATTACTTCAGCAGTACTTACTCTGGTAATTCTTGTATTCTCAGAAATAATCCCGAAAACTCTGGGAGCGATTTACTGGAAATCGATGGCGCTTTTTGCAGCTAGAGTTATTCGAGTTCTAATATGGTTTACCTATCCCTTTGTTAAGCTCTCGAAAGGAATAACAGTATTATTGAGCAGAGGAGAGAAAGAACCTTCTCTTAGTAGAGAAGAATTTTCTGCTATGGCCGACCAGGGTGTTCAGGAAGGTATTTTCGAAGAAGGAGAATCGAATATTTTCAAAAACCTGATCCGGTTCAGCTCTTTAAGAGTGGAGGATATTATGACTCCACGAATTGTAGTGGTGAAGTATCAACAGGATACAACTATTGAAGAAGTTCTGGCTGAGGGGAAAGAAATACAGGTTTCACGCATCCCTGTTTTTGGGGAAACGGAGGAAGATATTACAGGCTATATCCTGAAGATTGATCTGTATTCAAATTCGGCGAATGGTGATGAATCCAAAAAGCTCAAAGAGATAAAGCGGGATGTCCTCATTGTGCCTGAGCGAACAACGGTAAAAATGCTCCTCGAACGCCTTCTTGAAAACAAAGAACACATCGCGATTGTTGTAGACGAATATGGAGGATTAGCGGGAGTAGTTACCATGGAAGATGTGGTAGAAACATTGCTGGGCATCGAAATAGTAGATGAAATTGATGCCATTGAGGATATGCAGAAACTGGCAAGAGAGAAATGGAGAAATCGCGCAAAACGATTAGGGATTGTCATGCCCGATCCACCTATCGAGGATGTAGAAAAAAGCGGGGACTAGAATAACACTGAGTGCACTTTTTGTGCTGATTCTATCATCCTGTCCTCAGCTACCACAAAACTAAATATTCGTTTTTCTTTGGTGAAGGTGATCATATCCACTTCTTCACTATTAATCGCAGCAAATACCTGGCTGTTTAGTTCTTCTACTTTAGAAATAGTACAACCAATTAAACTGACCAAGCCTTTATGCTTTTCTATTGTTACTGTTCCTACTTCAACCAGCTCATTCGAAAGGGTTTCGAGGTTGGTGGAATCAGAAAGGCAAATGGTGACAGAAGCTTCTGTGGTGTTTACCGCATCTACAGGAAGTCGAAGTTTTTCTAAGGCCTGGAATACTTTGGTAAGAAAAGAGAAGCCCATTACGGTTTCATAGGCACTTACTGTGAGTAAGACCATATTCTCTTTAAAAGACATGGCTAATACTTCTCTTTTCTGATCTGAATCCCTGATAATTCTCGTTCCTTCATCATCAGGCTGGAACATATTCTTCACGAAAACAGGGATATTTCTCTCCTGCGCCGGTTTAAGGGTAGAAGGATGCAACACTTTCGCACCATAATAAGCCATTTCGGTGGCGTCAAAATAACTGAGTTCAGCAATGGGTTTGGCGTCAGTAATAAAACGAGGGTCGCTGGTGTATATACCGCTTACATCCGTCCAAATTTCGATAGCTTGTGCATGTAAAGCTCCTCCAATTAAACTGGCGGTATAATCGGAACCTTCAAAACCTAATGTGGTGGTGGTGCCATCGGTAGCTTCTCCATAAAAGCCACCAATAATAGGTGTAAAGCCTCCATTCAAAACGGTTTCGAGTGCTCCTGACTTTTGATTGATTAACCCGATATTTGGGTTAGCCCTACCATATTCATTATCTGTTTTGATGATTTTTTTTGCATCAATGAACTGAGTAAGTAAGTCAACGGCTAAACCGCATTGAGCAAGTAAAAAAGAAGATATTTGCTCCCCGATACTTGCAATAGAATCTCTCATCGCCGGAGTAAGCTCACCGGTTTTATGTGTATAGGTTAACAGCTTAAAAAGGAGCCCAATTTTTTGATCAAGCTTGTGCTCGCAGCTTTCTTCAATAAGCGGATTCTTTGGATGCGGGTTTTCCTTTAGAAAATTATGGAGGAGACCCAAATGCCTCAGTTTTATTGCTTCCCCGGTAACTAATGCTTTCTCGAGGTCGCCATTTGCTGCTAGTTGTGCAGCTTCGATAAGCTGCCGCGTAGTTCTTGCTGTTGCAGATACAATAACTACCGGGTATTCATATCGCCGAATGATCTCCAGTACCTGTTTCCAGGTGTGATGATCATTCATTGAGGTGCCGCCAAACTTGAGTACGTGTATGTTCATTCAAAAAAATTAAGGGAAGAAAATAAGACGATTCAATTTGTTTTGCTTATTTGTGGCCCAGATAAAAGTTCCTTTAAAAGAGTATGACTTCTTACCCACCCCTGTTCCTTTCCAACCTGCCTGCGGCAAGCAGGGAGGGGAATTCTTTACTCAAAATAAAACCTATAACAACGAGCTTCCCCTCCTTGGAGGGGATTGAGGGGGTGGGTTAAAACCCATCGGGCTTAACCCAAATCCTCAGAGAATACGGAAGCAATTTGAGGACGAAGGTTGTACTGGCTTTTCATTACCTCGCCATAAGCACCACAACTTCTGATTGCGATAATATCTCCGCGCTGTACTTCTGGGATTTCAATATCCTTTCGGAATGTATCGGAGCTTTCACAGATAGGCCCAACCACATCATATTTTTTTGGCGAGTTGGTATTAGTGAGAACATCAATTCTATGCTTAGCCTGGTATAAAGCCGGGCGAATGAGTTCCGTCATACCAGCATCAACCACTGCAAAGTTTTTGGTTCTTCCTTCTTTAGTGAATAATACCTTTGTAATCAGGCTTCCGGACTGCCCAATGATGGATCGGCCGAGTTCAAAGTGTAAGTTCTGATGATCTTTAAGTTGGATATGCTTCTCGAACAAATCAAAAAAGCCTTTAAAATCAGGAGTGGCATATTCATTAGGATGAGAGTAATTGATTCCAAATCCTCCGCCAACATTAATAACGGTGAGCTTAAATCCCTTTTCCTCAATGTATTGGTTTAGCTTATTGGCTTTGGCGCATAGCTCTTCAAAAGGACCAAGGTTTTCAATTTGAGAACCAATATGGAAATGAATGCCAATGAGCTCCAGGTTCTTAAGTTGAGGTAATCGGTTTAATACCTCATCTAAATCTTCTTCATTAATCCCGAATTTGTTTTCATTTAACCCTGTGGTTATGTAGTGATGTGTATCCGCATTTACATTGGGATTGAGGCGAAGTGCAATTCGAGCCTTAGTTTCTAATTTTCCAGCCAGAGCATTAATCACCTCAATTTCTTGTGGAGATTCGCAGTTGAAGCAGAAGATATCATGCTCTAACGCCAGAAGGATTTCATCATCACTTTTTCCCACACCAGCAAAGGCAATTTCAGAAGGAGTAAATCCAGCTTCTAATGCTCGATCGATTTCTCCGCCACTCACACAATCTGCCCCTAGTCCTGCTGCTTTTATGTATTCAAGCACTTTAACCTGATGATTTGCTTTCAGGGCATAATGGATATGGTAGCCACGGTCGACGCCGTATTTCTTTACTTCTGCTAAGGTGGCGTTTAGTACATCCAGGTCGTAGTAATAGAATGGGGTTTTTAGCCCTCTAAAAGAGTCTACAATTTCGTTTGGAAACATTTTGTATTCGGCTAAGCCGTTTTCTTCGGCAGTTTGAGTGAGTTAAATAGGGCACAAATTTAGCAATCCATAAGGGAAAGAGTGTATATTTTTTACTGTTTTTAGCTATTACCTTCTTTTTTATGGAACTAAGAACGATGTAAAGTTGATTTCTTTACAAAAGAGCTAAGCCTTTTTAGCAAAACAAACGTTTCTTTTATATCGAGATGGCCGAATCGAAAAAAAAACTATCTAAAAAGCTTACGCTTTTTGATCTCTACGCAGTAAGCACCGGGGCTATGTTTAGCTCGGGTTTCTTCCTTTTACCTGGTATTGCTGCCATGGAAACCGGTAGTGCAGTATATCTGGCTTACCTTGCAGCTGCTTTTTTGATACTACCTTCTATGTTTAGCGTGGCCGAGCTTTCTACAGCGATGCCCAAAGCTGGCGGTACTTATTATTTTCTTGATCGGAGTTTGGGCCCGTTAATCGGGACTATTGGGGGATTGGGTTCCTGGATAGCTCTTGTATTTAAAAGCTCGTTTGCGTTAATCGGGATGGGAGCGTATCTCACTTTGTTTGTTGATCTTCCAATCCTTCCACTGGCATTAGTATTAACAGTGGCCTTTGGATTGCTGAACATTTTTGGAGCTAAGGAAACCGCATTACTTCAACGCATCCTTGTAGCTTCTTTAGTAGTAATTATGGCCTTTTTTGTAATTCAGGGATTGAATTACATGTACATAGCCCAGAACCCTTTACCGGAATTACGTCAGCAAGACTTCTTTACGAACGGAGTAAACGGCTTTATCTCTACCATCGGCTTGGTATTCGTTTCTTATGCTGGGTTAACCAAAGCAACCAGTATTGCTGAAGAAGTAAAAAACCCGGACAAGGTGATTCCTTTAGGGATGATACTTTCTCTATTGACAGCAAGTATCGTTTATGTGGTAGGGGTTTATATCATGGTGAATGTGTTACCTGCTGATGAATTATTCTCAAGCCTTACCCCGGTTGCGGATGCTGGTCGAGTGATTTTGGATTTCTTGCCAGGTAATTCGGGACTTCTACTTGTAGTAATTGCCGCTATAGCTGCGTTCGCTTCTACCGGTAATGCAGGGATTATGTCTGCCTCAAGGTATCCTCTTGCTATGAGCAGGGATAACCTTATAAGCTCAAAGTTTGGTAGAATTGGAAAGTTTAAAACACCTCATATCTCAGTATTGGTAACCACTGGAGTTATGCTGTTAGTTCTCATTCTGTTTGATGTGGAGGCCGTAGCTAAACTTGCCAGTGCGTTTCAATTGTTACTCTTCTTCCTGATTAATTTGTCGGTAATTGTGATGAGGGAAAGTAAAATAGAAGCATATAAACCTGGATATAAATCGCCTTTCTATCCATGGGTACAAATTGCCGGTATGATTATTTCGTTGTGGTTGGTTGCAGAGATGGGATTATTGGCAGTAGGACTAACAGGTACACTGATCATAATCTGTATTGGCTGGTATTTCTATTATTCGCACGGCAAAGTAAAACGTCAGGGGGCTATTTATCATATACATGCCCGGCTAGGTCAGTTAAGGTATGAAGCATTGGAACATGAGCTGATGACCATCATCAATGAGAAAAACCTCAATACAGCGCTGACTTATGAAGAGGTAATAGCCAGATCGACGATTATAAGAGCTACCGACCAACAAACGAATTTTGAGCGGTTATTGATGAAGGCTACCATAAATCTTGATCGCAAAGTAAGTGTGGAGCGAACGGTATTAAAAGATAGCCTCTCTAATTTTGAGCAGAATTTTACTCAGCTTCGAGAAGGTGTATTCTTCAAATATGTTCAGGTAGAAGAGGTAAAGATTCCAGAAATGATTGCTATACAATCAAAAGAAGGAATGGTACTAAATATTGGAAAGGAAGAGCATAAGGCTCATGCCATGATTTTCTTAGTAACACCTGCCGATCGTCCTCTTTTACACATGAGAATTATTGGCCATCTGGCAGAACTAATTGAAGCGGAAGAATTTCTAGAACGATGGAAGCAAGCTGAGGACGAAAAGGAGCTTAAAAATGTCTTATTAACTGATGAGCGTTTTATTCATATCCGTCTTCAGGAGCATACAAAGTCGGAAGAATGGATTGGAAAAGAGATTATGGACGTGGCTTTACCAGGCGAATGCCTCATAGCTATTATTGAAAGGGATGGGGAAATAGTTATTCCAAAAGGGAAGACGAAGTTAGAATCTGGGGATGTGTTATCTATTCTGGGTTATCCAAACGATATAAAAACACTGAAAGAAGATCTTGATTAATAATTACTTATATGATCTGTCTCTGTTTTTTTGAAAGTTAAATTTGACTGATACCGATCAAATTCGCACTATCGGAAAAGGAGTTAGTAAATAATGGTTGTTTACGAATACTTCTTTATACTCTCGGATCAATAAGCAATATCATCAGACTTAACTTTTTGTATGGCCCACGACAAATTATCTAAAGAACTTGGATTATCAGATGTTTACGCTATTGCTACGGGGGCAATGTTTAGTTCAGGCTTTTTTCTACTTCCGGGATTAGCAGCTGCTGAAACAGGTCCATCCGTATTTTTGGCTTATCTCGTTTCAGGCTTTATTGTTCTTCCTACTATGTTTAGTGTTGCCGAATTAGCAACGGCTATGCCCAAAGCAGGAGGGACTTATTACATCATTGATCGAAGTTTAGGGCCAATGATCGGTACTATTGGTGGTTTTGGTTCCTGGATTGCTCTAGTCTTGAAAAGTGCATTCGCGTTGATTGGTATGGGGGCATATATCGCCATTTTCTACGATGTACCCATTATTCCTGTCGCTGTTATTCTGACTGTCATCTTTGGAGTTTTGAATGTGGTTGGAGCTAAAGAGACTACTTTTTTACAGAAGGTGCTTGTAGCAGCGCTTGTCACAATTATGATTTTTTATGTGCTTCAGGGGTTATTCGCAGTCTTTTCTCCGGAAATGCTGGAACAAACTACCGACCGTTTTACTCCTCTTTTTACGGATGGGTATTATGGGTTTTTTGCTACTGTAGGGATGGTATTTGTTTCCTATGCCGGACTTACAAAAGTGGCAAGTATAGCTGAAGAAGTGAAAGATCCTGACCGCAATATTCCTTTAGGGATGTTCCTGGCTATAATAACAGCAGTATTTGTATATGTAGTGGGTGTTTACATCATGGTTGCTGTACTTGACCCGACTGAGTTTCGAGAAGACCTTACTCCGGTAGCAACAGCCGGAGAAGCTTTTCTTCATTGGTTGCCAGAGCCCACGGGACTCATTCTTGTGGTTGTGGCCGCAGTTGCTGCTTTTGCCTCTACCGGTAATGCAGGGATTATGTCAGCATCCAGGTACCCAATGGCCATGGCCCGGGATAAACTGATTAATGAGCGATTTGCTAAGATTGGAAGATTGGGAACACCACATTGGTCAGTACTCGGTACTGTAATAATGATGGTGATTATCTTACTAGCTCTCAATGTTGCTGAAGTAGCAAAACTTGCCAGTGCTTTCCAATTACTTCTGTTCCTCTTGCTTAACCTGGCAGTAATTGTAATGAGAGAGAGCAGGATTGAAGAATATGATCCTGGCTTCCATTCTCCTTTTTATCCGTGGCTGCAGGTTGCCGGGATGATATTATCTATTGTATTGATCTTTGAAATGGGAGGATTATCCATTCTGTTTACTATCATAGTATGTGTTTTTGGTGTGCTATGGTTTAAGTATTTCGCAGCTGATAAAGTAGATCGCCAGGGTGCAATTTTTCATGTTCATGCTCGGCTGGGAGAGAATAAAGACTCCGGTCTTGAACGAGAAATGCGAGGTATTCTAAAAGAGAAAGGACTGAGACAAGAGGACCAGTATGAAGAGATGATATCTCGTTCCGAAGTCCTCGATATTACTAATAACGCTAAATACTCTACTATTGTAGATAAAGTCTCAGAGCGTTTCTCTCAAAAGTTGAGTACTCCAATGAAAGAGCTGGAAACGCTCTTTAAAGATTTTGATCAGGAGCACATCATTCCTATAGCGGAAGGAGTAGCTCTAAACCATGCTAAACTGGAAGGTGATATTCAGCCTGAGATGGTTTTAGTCAGAATTAAAAAAGGACTTAAGACTGAAGACATGAAGCATCTGGCTTCGGATCAATCAGGTTCAGAAACTCTTCACGCAATTCTGTTTTTAATTAGCCCTCAGAATAACACCGGTCAACATTTAAGAATGCTCGCACAAATAGCTCAAAAAGTTGGGGTGAAAAATTTCATAGAGCGATGGAATAGCGCGGAAGGCGAAGTTGAATTGCGAGAGATTCTCCTGAGGGACGAACGCTTTATCCGTATCTCATTAAGTCCTGAAAACGAAACCAGTCAGTTTATTGGGCAGATGATTAAGGATATTAAGCTGCCTGGACAGAGCCTGATCACTATTATTCACCGGAAAGGAAATATCGAAATTCCGCACGGTATTACGGTGCTTCAGGAAGGAGATGAACTTTCCATTATCGGAAATAAGGAAGACATTAAGTCACTTCAAAAAATGATAAGCTAAAGGCTTAACTGGATAGTTTAGAAAAGACTTGTTCCAGGGAAAGTGATTCTTCGCTGCTTTCCTTCATATTTCTCAAGGTAAATACTCCTTGTTCCAACTCATTATCCCCAACAATTAATGCGTGGGTAGCATTTTCTCTGTTAGCATCTTTCATCTGCGCCCGCATTGATCGCCCCAGGTAATCCATCGTAGCTGAAATACCTGCTTCCCTAAAACTGGAAAGAGTTTTTACTCCCCAGTTTCTCGCAGCATCACCAAGAGTAATGATATAAAGGTCAACAGATTTTTCTTCTGTAAGGGCAATTCCAAGCTCTTCGCACGCAATGAGTAGTCTTTCCATACCAGCGGCAAAGCCAACAGCAGGGGTAGGCTGACCTCCAATTTCTTCAACCAGTAAATCATAGCGCCCTCCACCCGCAAGTGCATCCTGCGAACCCAGATCAGGACTGGTGAGTTCAAAAGCAGTGCGTGTGTAGTAATCCATTCCACGTACCAATAGCGGATCAATAGTAAATTCAATCCCCAGGTCAGTTAAATATTCGCAAACCTTTTCAAAGTGAAGTTTAGATTCTTCATTTAAATGGTCACTGATAACTGGAGCGCTTTTAATAAATTCCTGATCCTCGGGTTCCTTTGAGTCCAGGATACGCATCGGGTTTTTCTCAAATCTTTTCTGAGACAACTCACTTAGCTTATCAAAATGTGGCTCCAGATAATTCCGGAGTACGGTTTTATAAGCATCTCTACTCTCGGGATCCCCTACGGAGTTAATCTTTAGATTGAAATTCTTGATACCAATGCGCCGATAAATTTCCATCATAAATGCCATGCATTCTACATCAGCTATCGGATTATCAGTTCCGATTATTTCTACGCCGAATTGGTGGAACTGTCGCTGTCTTCCTTTTTGAGGTCGTTCGGCCCTGAACATCGGCCCAATATAGTAGAGCTTTTGTGTTCCCCCTCGTTGCTCCAAATGATGCTGTACAAAAGAGCGTACTACTGGAGCAGTAAGCTCGGGGCGGAGTACATAGTTATTGTCTCCTTTGGTAAAAGCAAAAATCTCTTTGGTTACAATGTCTGTAAGTTGACCTACTCCTCTTTTGATAAGCTCTGTTTGTTCCAGAATGGGAGTTCTGATTTCCTCAAAGTTAAATGCCGCCGCTGCTTCATGGATAATCTGCTCGAGAGCTCTCCAGGTTGGTGTTTCATCAGGAAGAATGTCAAACATTCCGTGATGGGTAGAGTAGGTAGTTTTTGCCATGAACTGATTAAACGTTTTGAGTTCAGAAGATAAGATTCATGGTATTGAAATTCTGAATTTAGATTCACAAATCTTTTCCAGCAAAAAAGTTATACATTCCAAATCGAATTCTATAAGAAGTCAATGTCATCTTTATCTCAACAGGCGGTAGGAGGAGTTCTCTGGGCAATTTTTGAACGAATTGGTGGCCAAGGTATACAATTTATTACTTCCATAGTTCTAGCAAGGTTATTATTTCCTGAAGATTTTGCCCTGATCGGAATGATCATCATTTTTTTTGCCCTTGCAAGTACCCTGGTTGATAGTGGATTTAGTCAGGCTCTAATCAGGGAAGATGATATTACAGAAGAAGACAAGTCCACCACTTTCTTTATTAATTTTTTTGTCTCAATTGCGCTATTTGTGGTTTTATGGTTTGGGGCGCCAGCTATATCAAATTTTTATGAACAACCGGTGTTGATCGAGCTAGTAAGGCTCATGGCGTTAACCCCAATATTCTTCTCCTTTACAATTATTCAGAGGGCAACTCTTACTCATGCTATAAATTTTAAAGAACAGACAAAGGTTAACCTGACAGCTTCAATAGTATCGGGTTCAATATCGATCACCCTTGCCATAAAAGGTTATGGTGTTTGGGCACTGGCCTGGCAGTATGTGATAATGGCGGCAAGTACATCACTTTTGTTCTGGATGTTTAATCCATGGATACCCAGGTCTTTTATTTCAAAAGAATCGTTTAATAAGCTGTTCAAGTTCGGATCTAATATTCTTATATCGGGTGTAATTGATACTATTTTCAGACATATCTACAAGGTTGTACTAGGGAAGTTGTTTCCTCAGGTACTACTAGGATATTTTACTCAAGCTGAGAATTTTAAGAATGCTGCTTCTCAGAATCTGGTAAATACGTTAACAAGAGTTACTTATCCCGCACTTTCGAAAGTAAAAGATGATACAGAAAGAGCAGTTTCAGCATTAAGGCAAGTCATCACCACTACTTCCTACTTTATTTTCCCAGCAATGATTGGAATGATTCTGGTAGCAGAACCTATGATAATTACACTAGTTGGTGAGAAGTGGAGAGGAGCTATTCCAATCTTACAGATAGTTTGTATTAGTGGGCTTATTCATCATTTGCATACCGCTAATCTGAATATGTTGAAGGTCTTTGGCAGGTCTGATCTGTTTCTTCTATTACAGATTATAAAAAAAACAGCAGTAGTGATTGCGATAGTAGTTGGTATACAATTCGGTTTTTGGGGGTTAATTTATGGGATGGTAATTAGCTCATATATCGGGTTGGCAGTAAACATGTATTACTCCAAGAAAGTCTTCAATTACTCAGGATTAGAACAGTTGAAAGATGTATTTCCAGTACTGCTATTATCAGCTCCGATGTGTATTGTGGTACTGAGCCTAAACCTGATTGAATACTCAAACAGCATTATTCAACTTATAGTGATGGTGTTTGCTGGAGCAGTATCATATGGGTTGACAAGCCTTCTACTAAAGCCGGAATCTTTTAAGCAGGTAGTTTATCTTCTCCGTCCAAAGTTTCCACTATTTAAGAGGATAAAGCTTTAAACTTTATGGTTATTACAAACGATTTTGTTTTCATTCACTTTCCAAAAAATGCTGGTTCTTTTGTTACAGAGTGCATTTATAACCTTTATGATGGAACTAGTGATAAGCAAAGGGAAAAAGCCCTAATGGATTATGTGAAAAGATTCACTAATCGGGAAAGCACTAATTACTCGTTTAAGTATATGTCTGAGGCTCTGGAGTTTACTGGTGAGAATATTCGTACACAGCATCAAGGTTGTGATCATATACCTCCAGCACATAGCCATAAAGAAATAGTTAGTACCATTAGAAACCCATTCGATCGGTATATTTCTTTGTATAAATACGCATGGTGGAAAAGATATCCGCTTCTATCTAATGAAGAACTCACCTCTCTTTACCCATCCTATCCGGATATCAGTTTCGAAGAATATTTAGATCTTGCATTAAATCACTACATCGAAGTAACTAAGAAAAAGAATAATATTAGCCTTGACGTCGGCTTATCGAGCTTGTATTACCTCAAATTGTACTGCAAAAATTATATGCAGATTCTTAGCAATGCAGAGACGATTGATGAAATTACTTCGGATGATTTTTATGAGGTAACTTTTCTTAAGCAGGAAAAGATGAGAGAAGAGTTATTTCAGTACCTAAAAAAATTCGGCTGGCCTGAAGACAAGCTGGAATCTATTATGACTCATGAGAAGGTGAATACAAGTAGGGCTGACTTCTCCTACAGAGAATACTATACTGATGAAACTATAGAGCTAGTTTATAGAAAAGAAGAGTTGATTTTTAAGCTGTTTCCTCACTACCTATTTTAGACTATGATTTTTGTCACAAAGCCATTTATTCCTCCTATCGAAGAGTATACCAGGCTTCTGGAGGAAGTTTGGAAGCGGGAGTGGATTACGAATAATGGCCCATTAGTTCAGCAACTTGAGAAGGATCTGGAGAGCTATCTGGGAGTAAATAATCTTTTGTTCACGGGAAATGGAACCATTGCTCTACAAATTGCCATAAAAGCATTAGAGCTAAAGGGTGAGATCATTACCACTCCATTTTCCTATGTGGCAACATCTTCATCAGTGGTTTGGGAGGGATGTACACCAGTTTTTGCTGACATAGATCCAGGAACTTTTAATCTTGATCCAGGGAAAATTGAAGAACTCATAACGGACAGAACAACTGGTATTCTTGCTACACATGTATTTGGGAATCCTTGTGATGTGGAAGAAATCAAACAAATTGCAGACAAGCATGGGTTGAAGGTGATCTATGATGCAGCACATTGTTTTGGAACCAAATATAAAGGGGAGTCTGTCTTTAAGTGGGGAGATATATCAACAGCAAGTTTTCATGCTACCAAGATATATCATACAACAGAAGGAGGGGCAGTAATATCTTCAGATGAGGCCCTCACCAGCAAAATGGCTTATATGAGAAATTTTGGTCATGATGGCCCTTACAAATTCAATGGTGTTGGTATTAATGGGAAAAACTCCGAATTGCATGCAGCTATGGGAGTACTCAATCTCAAATATATCGATGAGATTTTGGAGAGAAGGAAAAAACAATATCAAAGATATGAGGAAGCGTTAGCTCCGTACCTTCAGCTACAGCTAATAAAAGAAGAAGTTGAAATTAATCATTCGTATTTCCCCATCGTTTTCGAAAGTGAAAAATCTTTGCTGAAGGTTGAGAAAGCTCTGGAAGACGAAGAAATTTTAACGAGACGCTATTTCTATCCCTCCTTACATACTCTTGATTATGTAAGCGGAGTAGCGCCGATTGCAGAAGCGATATCATCAAGGGTACTTTGTTTGCCTATGTATCATACACTAGCAGCAGCCTCCCAGGCTAAGATTATTACGATTATTAAAGGCGAATTATAGCTCTATAGATGAATAGAAAAAAAGCATTCATCATATACTCCGGTAACAATCAAAGAGCTGTTGTTTCATTTTGTAGAGTGGCTACGAGGAATGAGGTACCTTTCTTTATCATCGCATCAGGAGACGAGGATTCTATCCTAAAATCTGAGTATAAGAAAAGGGTGTTCTATACTCGAACAAGCAGGGAGCTTAAAGCCAATGAGCTGGTTGATTGTTGTAATTCGCTGAGACTCGAACATAATATTGATCATTTTTATGTGCTTCCTTCTTCGGAATATTTGAATCGGTTTCTTTTAAAAAACAGGCGGGAACTGGAGGTGGAAAAAATCTCAATTCCTTTGGTAGAGGAGTCATTGTATAATAAAGTCTCAGATAAGGATAGTTTTACAAAGCTCTGCGAACAATATGATCTCAAAGTCCCAAAGGAAATATCATCTCCCGATTCAACCGATTTTCCTTTAGTAATAAAGCCCCGTCAATATTTTAGTACGAATAACAAAGTTCAGATAAGACCAATTATCGTAGAGGACCAGGAAAGGTTTAATAAAGCCTCTCAAGAAGTGGATTTAAGCGAATGCTTTTTCCAGAAATATATACAGGGAGAAAGCTATTACCTTCTTATATATAAAAGCGAGCTTGGTGATGATATTTGTTTTTCGCAAAGGAATATTGTTCAACAAGCAGATGGCGAATCCATTATTGCGGCTGAGACAAGTAGTATTCATACGGATGAAATTGCCCAGGAATATCTAAGTATGCTTACAGAAATCGGGTTCAAAGGACTCATAATGATTGAGCTAAGAACTAATGATGATGGTCATTATATGATAGAAGCGAATCCAAGATTATGGGGGCCAAGTCAATTATTTGTTGATGCAGGAATTCCTATTTTTGAGCGCTTCATATTGGAAACAGGATTTGAAATCCGAGCTCCTGAAAATGAGTATAAGGAAGCCAGGTATTTTTGGTATGGTGGTCTTCTACAGAATAAAAGACTTAAGAAGGAACCATTTTACCACTCAGGAAGTGAAGATGTCTTTTCTGAAGAATTAGATAGCTGGATTTTAATGGATATCTACAACAGAAAAGACACTGAAGAGATTTATAAATTGGAAACTTTGGAGAGCGCAAGCTGATGCAAGAAAAAATGAACAAAGAAAAATTAATCGCTCTTTACGAGACTTCGAGTAAGCATTCGAACTATCAGATTTTACCCAATCCGCTTAATGATATAATTCAACAGAATGAGCTCGAGGTGAATTCTCGATTCGAACAGGAACGGCTGAATTTCATCACATCAAAGATGGATATTGATGGAATGCATATGTTAGATATTGGAGGGAATACAGGATTCTTTTCTTTCGAGTTCATAAATGCCGGTGCGGAAAAAGTAACCTACTACGAAGGGAATAATGCACATGCTCAGTTTGTCGAATATTCAAGTAGAGCATTGAATTTCAATATAGATGTAAAGAATCAGTATTTAGATTTCACTGAGGGCTCAGAAATACAAAAAAGTGATGCGGCTCTTTTTTTTAATGTAGTTCATCATTTCGGGGACGATTTCGGAGATACTGAAATGGGAGTTTTGGAAGCAAAAGAGCAGATGAAACAATGTATCAATTTCTTTGCTGCGCAAACTTCTTATCTGATCTTTCAAATGGGATTTTGCTGGAAAGGTGATCGCCATAAACTACTTTTTGATGGCGGTACAAAAAGTGAAATGATCAAATTTGTTGAAGAGGCTATTGCTGGTTACTGGAAGATTGAAGAAATAGGAATAGCAGAGATCAATGGTGATCAGACCGTGTATAATGATCTGAATGACGAAAATATTGAGAGAAATGATGCTTTAGGAGAATTCAGAAACAGACCTATATTTATTCTGAAAAGCTTGCACATTTAGTTTATGAACATTCAGGATTTCATTAAAAAGAATGAGAAGAAACCTGTTCAGCATTATTCGAATAGTGTAAGCGAAAAACCTATTGTATCGGTATGTGTTCAAACATATCAACACGAGAACTATATAAAAAAATGCTTAGATAGCATTCTTGAGCAGCAGACAGTTTTCGATTTTGAAGTCCTGGTAGGCGAAGATGCATCAACTGATAAGACGAGAGAGATATGCATTGAATATGCCAAAAGATATCCCGACAAAGTTCGATTATTTCTTCATTCCAGAGAAAATAATGTCAAGATAGCTGGTTCCCCCACCGGAAGATTTAATATGGTCTATAACTTCCTCCAGGCTAATGGGGTTTATATCGCACTATGTGAAGGAGATGATTACTGGGAAGACAGTGAAAAGCTTCAAAAGCAGTTCGATTTTATGGAAGCGAACAAGGATTGTTCCGTATCCTTTACTGCTGCTCTTTATAAAAATGAAAATGACGACTCCAAAAGCTTCATAAAAAGACCCATAAATTTCAGTAATAACAGGAGTTATACTATAAGAGAAACTATACATAAGGCAGGCGATTTTATGCCCACTCCAACCATTTTCTTTAGAACTGAATATGCAAAGCAATTACCAGAATGGTTTTTTAATTCCCCTATTGGTGATATGCCACTATCGCTTTTTCTGGGTACCAAAGGAAACTTTGGATATCAAGATTTTATTGGTTCCGTTCATCTCATAGAAGCTACTTCGTCATGGACCGCATCTATGACATTCAAGAAAAGAAGAAAGATTGTGCAGGGCGTGCTAGCACTTCTTGATGATTTTAATGAATACACGCAATCAAACTATAAGTCTGAAATCGAAAAAGAGAAAAAGAGAATTATGTTCAATGATCGAAAGTCAGTTGTAAAAAGAGCAATATCAACTAGCTTTATTGGAAAATGGGTTAAAACATTAGTAGGTGGAAATAATGATTACCACAATTAATCTAAAACCCGAGAGGAATTAAAAACAGGGTTGTGTTTTAATCATTTCTATCTGCTCTTATAGATCACAACATAAAAGTGAATTACATCGATTAGATATAAGAATTGATAATTTCAGAGAGTACTTCTTTTCTTTTTTCTAGTAGAAACAAATCTATCACTCTTTGCCTAGCTTTAGTTCGAAGTTCTGGTGCCTTTTCATGTGCTTCCTTTATTAATTCACTAATTAATTCAGGGTCCGGTTTCGTAGCTAGAAATCCTGTATCACCTATTCCATGAGGGATACCAAATACTGGGCTGCCAACAGGAACACATCCACACATCATGGCTTCACAAAGCGCATTGGGGAGCCCCTCAGCTCTTGATAGCTGTAGATAAAGAGAACTCTCCTGATACAAAGGCACGAGCTCCTCAATCGGGATTTTCGATTTTAGCTGCAGATTCTTAGGTATATCATACTTTTCTTTAAGATGCTCAATCATTGTCTCTCCTACTCCTACAACTTCGAAGCTAAAACCTGGAAGTAAATGTGAGATATCTATCAATAGATCGAGTCCTTTCCTCTTAACAGTTTGCATTTTATTAGCTACAGCTACTGTCATCACTCTTTTTTCTCGATTCGAATTTCCTAACTCCCAGAATGATGGATCGTAACCTGTTGCTAATGCCTTAAAAGGAGTTTTAAAGTTGGGTATATGGTGCTTTACTCCATTAGGGTGAGCAAATGGCCAATCTGATGAAATAGGATTCGTCTCGATTAAAGTTTCGTCTACAGGTAGAAGAATAGTCGAATTGTTAAGGACAAATTTTCCTAATACTCTACGAAATGGGTCATTAAATATCCCATAGTTTAGATCTGGAAGGTGAATTGAATCAAAACCACCTAACACTGTAAAAACGGGTTTACCTGTAATCTTACTAATTAGTACCGGCAGTACAGCATGTTGATCTGAAAACCAGCAATACAATGCTTCAGCTTTTCTAATCTTGCTAAGAATCCAAAAAAACTGACGGGTAAATGCAATAAGTAATTGTAAAGCTGCAATCAGCTTATTGTCATTTTTTACGGGTATGTAATGGTAAATATCTAGAACAAATTGCTGTTCCAAAATATTGATGTCCTGTCTTACAAATGAAGATGCACCAATATGAAAAAAAAGAATTTTCCTTTTTGTGCCCAATAGTATCAACGTTGAATTTTGTGGAAATGAAACTAGACAAACCTATTATCATGAACAATATTTAAAAATCCCGTATCCTTGTCGAAAATTGAAGGAAATCGAGCATGGAAAAAATTTTAATTTTAGCCCCACATACCGATGATGCCGAGTTAGGGTGTGGAGGAACCATGGCCAGATTCTTTGAAGAAGGAAAAGAGATATATGTAGCGGCTTTTTCTACAGCGAGGGCATCCCTTCCTGAAGGTGCAGATCCAGATATGTTAAAGAATGAATTTTTGGCATCTATGAAAATCCTGGGAGTGCCGAAAGAGCAACTTTTTATCTATGATTACAAAGTTCGTATGCTCTCTTATCACCGCCAGGAAGTACTTGAGGAAATTGTTAGACTAAAGCAGCTCATCAAACCTGATTTAGTATTGGTGCCTTCCGGTAGCGATTTACATCAGGATCATCAGGTAGTGTATAATGAGGCATTACGAGCTTTTAAGGAAGTAAGTATATGGGGCTATGAGCTTCCATGGAATCATGTTTCTTTTTCTACTCAGGCTTTTGTGACCTTATCTCAAAAGCATATCGATAAAAAATGGGAAATGATGACTACCTATGAGTCACAGTTTCAGAAGCAAAGAGCTTATTTCACCAAAGAATTTATGGAAGGTCTGGCGCGTGTACGAGGAGTCCAGATTAAGGAGCCTTACGCAGAAGCTTTCGAAGTAGTGCGACTCAAGGTTTAGTTCTTTTGAAAGAACCTTTCAGCTTCTTTGCCTTCATTTAGCAATAGGTCTATTACAGAGAGGTTTGGAATAAACTCGCCAAACAGCTGGTTGTAAACGGGGTGTTCAAATTCCTGATAACTGAGTGCTAAACCCGCTTTACGAAACGCTTCTTCATCATTATACTTTCGTGCGCCCTGACCTGAAAAATAAGTGTCAGCGCCGAAGTACTTACAGATATTAATATTCTGAGCATTTTGTTCTCCAAATTCTATTCCTTGTTCCGAAGCAGTTTCTATTCGGGTAGTAATCCCTAATTCTGAACAGCAGAACTTTATTAATTCTGCATTTAATGCTGCCAGAGAGGCATAGGAAGTTTCAACAAGAATATGATGGAGTTTGTTGATGTAATAATCGAAATGGGGAGCGCCACTATAACTGCCTCTCAATACATTCAGTATTTTGTTTCCCCATTTTTGGTCATAGGAAACCGGGAGTTCGTTGAAGTTTATCTCAACTCCTTTTTTATGGCTGACCGGAACCGTAATCCAAACTGCTTCCTGCTTATTATTCTTAATCTTATTTCGATTGCAAATATGACCTTTCACAAACTGCACATTGTCAAGTAGTACGAAAACATCCGCTTTAGCCAGTTTATCAAAGAAGCCTAACCAGGGAAGAAAGTTAGGTTGATGAATAGCTACGATCATAGTTTTTCAGCAATGAGTTTGTTGAATATTTCCCGATCATTAATCCGATCTGAATATGATCTTCTCTTCAATGAATCGTGCTTAATATCTAATGGAAAAGATTGGCCGAAGGTTTTCTCGAGCTGGTTTTTAATACTGTTCAATACAACGGGAGTGTTCTCTACCAGCTCTTCATAGTTGATTGTAATTTTTCTTTCCATAAAGGTACCATTCTCCATTTGAGACAGGTATAACTCATCTAAAGAAAGAATCTGCTCAGCAATTTGTTCATGTACAGGCAGGTTTTTGATCTCGAAATAATTTGGAGAAATGGTTGACCACCATGTTGCAGGGTCATCAAAAAAAGAATGGCGAGCATCTAAGATTGAAATTGCATTATCTACAGGATTCCTTTTGATGTATATAAACATAGCTGTTGGAAGCTCCTCAAGAAGTTTATCAATATGAAAACCTCCAAAATTATTTTTCATCACCATTGGTCTCCCAATGAAATGAAGAATATTCGAAATAGTGGATGAAAGTGAAGCCCATTCAATATTTTTTTCACGCTCCTTAAAGTGAACAAAGTCCTTTGCGGATTCTTTGCTTAACCAATTCCTCCAGAAATATCCAAATTCATGGATTCCCGTTAATCCATTTGTGGAAGCGTAATTTGAGCTCAACTCATCAAATGTTTGGTTACCGAGTACCTGCTTAGAGAAATGGATACCTGTTACAGGTGCTTTCCAAAACCTGGCCATAAAATTATTAATATAACCGAGATTGAAAGATTGTTGAAGAATTTGGGTGCAAAATGTTGTACCTGATCTAGGAGCTCCAACAACAAATAATAAAGGAAAGGTGTCGGTATTTTCAATGGTAAGTCCGACTTCAAATTGAGCAAGAGATTCGTTTAACCGCAGTAGAAATTGTTCATCCGCTTCTGGTTTTTTCCAGTCCTTGTTACGGAGATTATTTAGTGATGATAATGAATCCTTCATTCTTGCTTCAGTTTTTCAAAGACATCGATAAGTCTTTTTGTAAGCTCTGGGACACTATAAGGCTTGCGAAGGCTTACATCAACTGCTTTGTCTCCCGGGCTATCAACTAATTCCGAAAGGAATGTACTTACTCCTTCAAAGTCATTATAGGCAAACATTTTCCCCGCTTTTGTTTCGGTAAGAATATAAGCGGCATCACCATCTATTGGGCCGAAAGCGAGTATAGGTTTTCCATGAAGCAGATAATCGAAAAGTTTTAATGAAAGACCGTACTTATTCTTTTGATCACCACCTATACTCATAAATAAAGCACTTGAACTTGCCATTAAGTCCATTGCTTGTTCTCTATCAACAAAATCTCGAAATATTATAGGAATTCTGATATTTGGGTCTTGAAGCTCAGCTCGATTTTTTGGATCCGTGTAGCCTATAAACTCAAGTCTGACTTTCTCTCGCAGAATCTGGTTTTCAGATACCTGGATTAGCCACTCCTTTAGTGCGATCGGGAACTGGTTATTTTTAAAATGCCCCAGATACCGGATTGTAAAATGATCGTTTTCTTTTTTAGAATTTGATGCTGGATAGTCCTCAGGGTCAAATCCGTTTGTAATCCTGGTAATTCGGAGGCTTTCCTTTCTCTCAAAATCATCCTCAAAAAAACCATGGTTCACTACCGTAAGAGCATCCGCAGCTTCGAGACATTCGGTCTCCAATTTTTTATTCTTTATCTTAGCTTTAGTTTTCTTTTCGTCACTCTGGAGATAATAGATATTAGTCCATGGATCTCTATAGTCGGCAACCCAGGGTAATCCGGTTTTCTCTTTTAGTTTTTTTGCAATCAAATGCACTGTAGGTGGAGGGGAAGTTGAGAAGATTAACGAAGGCTGCTCATTCCTGATAACCTCTTCTCCTTTTGATACCGCAAAAGGAATCCACCCAATTTTGGCATCAGGGATGAAAAAATTAAGCCGAATGAATGACAAGATTCTGGACTTGAAGGATTTGGAGCTTGTCTGTAGCACAGCGCCAACTGGTGTTCCTCCATTCTTACTTCCCGAAATCTTATTTATAAGTTGGCTGGGCTCAAAGCTTCTGGTTTTATAGACTTTGATATTTTCGGGAAGCTCCTTCAGTAATGAATCATCCTGTTGGCTACTTTCAGATTCATTTACCGTTAGTACAACAGGTTCCCATCCATTTCTGCTGAGGTACTTGCAAAATTTAGTGACTCGGTATACCGCTGCTCCTCCAGCAGGAGGCCAATAGTAGGTTACTATAAGTACCTTATTATTCTTCACCTTCCTCAGGTTTCTTCCTGAACTTTAAAAATCCGAGTAAGAGGAGTAGTCCCAACTGAAAGCCTAGTGAAATTCGTGCAAGAATTACACCACCATAAAAGGATCTTGGTCTGAAGTCCAGTTCAAGAGTATGCTCACCTTCAGGTACCTGGATACCGCGTAGTAAGTAATTCGTTTTATGTATTTGAACTTCTTCACCGTCCAACAAAGCTATCCAGCCATCATCATAAAAGATTTCACTTATCACCAAAAAGCCTGGTTCAGATCGTTTGAGATTAAAGCTCATTTCCGCTCCATAGTTATAAGAAGCTACTTCAACAGAACTAGTGCTATCTATAGATGTTGTGGGCTCAAAGTTTTCAACAATAGCCACCTCCGAAAAGTTAGTTCTACCCGGATAAAGTAATTCATAAGCTTCGGTTGGGGAATTTACGACCACAGTAGAATCCACAAAGAATGCTTTAGGTAGCACATTCGAAACCTCATAAACGACTCCACTGTTACTCTGAAAGGCAGGAGTCAGTCCAGATATATTTAAGCCTGGTGTATAGGTGAGATACTTGGTGTTAAGTACTCTCAGCAGGTCAATGTTAATGCCCTGAGCTCCGCTAAAGAACGGGTTCCCATTATTGAAGAAGACATCCTGGATCAGGCTCAGTTTTGCGGCACTATACCCCCCAAGAGATGGGTAATAATAACTAGGTTCTGAATTACTGAAAGCGTTATCTAAAAGTGGTAGTACGCGATATGAGTACCCATTACCAGAATCTACATTATCAACCAAAAATTGATCCAGATCTCGTTTTTTCGATAAAATGGTTGTTTCCGCTCCTACATTAGAATCTACAAGACTGGTTTCAGGGATATATCTCTGACCTACCAAAATCATATCTCCACTTATTGTGGTAACAAGAATGAGTCCTGCTAGTCCAGCAGAAAGACGAGAAGTGTACAGTAAATAAACTACCCCTCCTCCTATGACTAAGATAATCCCAAATCTCAATAAGTCGCTTTTTGCTTTTTCCTCTCTGCCAGGAACCAGGCGCGTATTTACAAAATTATTGGCTTGCTGAATTACTTGAGGGTTTTGAGGACTGACCCGGTTTTGTTGTGCAATTTGGGAGGCAATTCGCTCTACTTCTCCATCTTTTTTGAAGTCAAAAGAATTGACATGCAAAAATATTCCTACAAATAGAACAGCGGTTACTATTAATGGAGTTCTGACAGTACTGAAGCTTTTCTTAGCTTCATCGGTATGGTCTAGTAACCATGCAACCGCATAAGTTGCAACTATGGAGAAGGCAAACGCCGGAACCACTAACCAGGTTTCTGGAGCTCTGAACTTATTAAAGAGCGGGATGATATCGAATGCCAATTGATTGAAAAAAGCAAAGTTCTCACCCCAGGCAAAAAAGATCCCTAAGATTCCTGCTCCGAAAAATATATACATCTGTTTTTCTCGTACTCTGGAAAGTGCAAGAATTAATAACAGCAGAGATAATGCTCCAAAGTAATGTGGCCCACTTGTAGAAGATTTAGGTCCCCAATAATCCGGAGAAGCACCTCCATAAATATTAGGCATAAAGATTGTGAGTGTTTCAGAAATACCCTGAGACCACAGGAATGCATAATTAGTATTTAAACCGGTAGTTCCATCTAACGCTGAACCACCACGGGTACTGTGTTTAGCATATTCTTGCTGAGAAAGAGTACGTTCGGCATTACCTGATACCCCCATCAGCCCACCAGCGACCAAAAAGGCAGTAATGATAGCAAACTGTTTATATGATTTATCCTTAAACAATAACCACCCATCATAAATCCATAGAGGCGCTAATAAGAACATGAAGTAATAAGTGATCTGGATATGTCCTGCTCTTACTTCAAGAGCCATAGCAGCTGTGAACAAGAGTAAGCCCCATAGCTTAGCTTTAGTTTTTGCGATAAGCCAGTATCCTGCAAATAACCAGGGAATCAATGCCAGAGCAAAAAATTTGGAGGTATGTCCGGCTATTATTATTACCGCAAAATAGGAGCTAAGACCATACATCAAGCTCCCAAACAATGCGGTTAAAGGCCGGAAACCCATCAGAATGAGGAAAAAATACATGCCTCCTAAAAGCACCCAGTACTGAAAGGCGGGATATATCTTTCTAAAAAAACGTGCAAAATAATCCAGGTGGACAGTCTGCGGTAATGTGGAAATTACAAACGATGGCATACCTCCAAACATATTTGCCGCCCAAAGAGGTTCTTCATCGAATTCGGCACGGTAATCAAGTATTGACTGGGCAGCACCCCTCCACTGAGTAATATCATGACGCTGCAATTCCTTACCTCCAAGTGTTGTAGCAAAGAAGAGGATAAAGGGAACAACAAAGAGAACTAAAAGTGAGATTGCATGTTGTCGCGACTTTGGGAGCTTATAAAAAAAGTCGGAAGAGGAGTTATTCGAAGAGGTGGTCATAAATTATTCAATTACTTTTGGAACACGGAAATAATCAGAGTCTGCATCAGGCGCATTTTTTAAAGCATCTTCATGTGAAAGTGGAGTTTCAGCTTCATCCTTTCTAAGCCTGCTTTCTAATTCAATTACATGTTCGAGTGGCTCTACTCCGGAGGTGTCAATTTCATTAAGCAGCTCCATGTAGCCCAGGATTTTATTCATATCTCCAGCGAGATTTTTTACTTCTTCTTCCGATAGCTGAAGTCGAGCCAGGTTGGCTACATATCGTACATCTTTTTCTGAAACGGACATAAATACTCTTTTTTTAGATTGCTTAAGGTAAGAAAGAAAGCCCTAAAGGGTAATGCAATTGGTTAATAAAATTACCGGATTAGTTTAAATGCTTAATTTTAGGATTGCTTGGATTTTTCCTCTGCGAAGAATACTATATTGCCATTATGACGAAGAAAAAAGTGACCATTTTAAATAGCTCTGGACTCCATGCCCGACCTTCTGCGGCTCTTGTAAAGCTGGCCAGTAAATTTAAATCCGATTTCTACATTCATATGTACGGGTATCGCATTAATGGCAAGAGTATACTTGGAGTTATGACCTTAGCTGCTGAACAAGGTGCAGAGCTTGAATTTGAGGTAGATGGCCCGGATGAGAAGGAAGCAATGGAAAGTATTTTAGAACTTGTTGAAAACAAGTTTGGAATGCATGATGAATAAGCCCCTAATGGAGAAGCTTTCAACTCAAGAAATATCGATAAAGGGACTTCCGGGGAGTGAGGGCATTGCTGTAGGATCGGTACTTGTTATCGATAATAAAAAAAGACAAGTACAACCCAAGAAGATCAAATCCGAATCGATTCTCGGCCACCTAAAGAACTTTGCAAGGGCAAAGCAACTGTTTCTCGAAGAGCTAGATGCTCTTTCATCCAATCTGGATAAAAAAACAGCAGGCATTTTAGAAACTCAAAAGCACATAGTTTCGGATGTTGAAATAGATAAAAGGATTAACGCTTCGATAGAGATTGAGCAGTATTCAGTTGACTATTCTATTTATTGGGTCTTTAATGAATTTATTGAACGGCTCAGAGAAAGTGGTTCAGAATTATTCCAACAGAGAATAGTAGACATAGAGAACATCAGAGACCGGTTAATTAGCTTGTCGTGTGAAAATAATAGTGCCCTAAGCATAGAAAAGGGAACCATTCTGATCGTAAAGGATATTAGCCCTACCGATCTCATCCATTATTATGAACAGGGGATAGGCGGATTAGTTATGGATAAGGGAGGAGTAACCTCTCACGCCGCAATAATTGCCCAATCTCTAGGTATTCCATGCATGGTAAGTGCTAAAAGTGCGGTATCAACAGCGAGCTTATCAAAAAAAGCTGCACTGGATGCAGGAAACGGTTTGCTTATACTTAATCCTACTTCTAAGACATCGGCTGAGTTCAAAGGGGCTCAAAGGAAAGAGAGAAGAATAAGAAATGCAGTAGCAATTACGGAGAAGCCCTCTAAAACAAAAGATGGGAAAGAATTTATCATTCGAGCGAATATTGAATTTGCTCAAGAGCTTAAACTTGCCAAAAAGTTCAATGCTGATGGAATAGGATTGCTCAGAACTGAGGCATTATTGTTTGGTGGTCTAGCAAATAAAAGTGAAGCCGAACAAGCAAAGTTTTACGATAAAATACTGGCTAAAAGTGTGGGCGAGGTCACCATCAGGTTGTTTGATGTTGGGGGAGACAAGTTAATTGCTCAAACTCAGGATGAAGACAATCCTTTTTTGGGTTGGAGAGGCATTCGAATGCTGCTTGATGAACCAGAAATGCTAAAGGGTCAACTACGGTCTATTCTTAAGACAGCAGGAAATTACCCGGGCAGAGTAAAAATTCTGGTTCCGATGGTTAGTTTGGTTGAAGAAATCGAAAAAATCAGATCGGAAATAGACGAAGTTCAGAATGAGCTTAAAAAGCAGGAGCACCCTTCAGATGATAATGTAAAACTTGGCGTAATGATCGAGGTGCCGAGTGCCGCACTTATGGCAAATCACATTGCAAAAAAAGTAGACTTTTTAAGTATTGGTACGAATGACCTCACTCAATATACCTTAGCTGTTGATCGGGGAAATGAACGCATTTGCGATATGTATCAGCACTATCATCCTGCTGTTTGGAAACTCATACATGAATCGTATAAAGCTGCCTCTGATAATGGTATCGAGATTAGTGTTTGTGGAGAGCTGGCTGGGGATGAAATAGGTGCTGCTTGTATGGTTGGTATGGGAATTAATGACATAAGTATGTCTCCATCCTCCATTCCTAAGATCAAAGAACTACTTATAAACCACTCACAGGAAGAATTAGAGAGATTTTCAAAAGCCGTACTTAATTGTGCCACTAGTGAAGAAGTGAGAGAGCTATACCAGGCATGGGATTAAATGTTGATGTAGCTAATATTTAAGTGTTAGTATGGATACGCTTAATCAGCTTTTGTAAGAAAACGGTTCCATATTAATTCAATTAGGTAATTCATAATCAATTATTAATTTTTTTAGTTAAAACAATTAATAAAATAATTTGTTTACGGAATTTTTATTGAATCAATTAAATAATAAAAGTAAATTTGTCGCTGTTCCTAATTAAACTAAAACGAACTGATTGTTGAAATGTTAGAAAAGAAATTTACCCCAAAGAGAACAGTATGTAAGGTTAAGTTTACTGTGCCTTCCGAGATTGTTGAGAAAGAAGTAACCCTGGCTGGAGATTTTAACGACTGGGATTCTTCAGAGATTAAACTTGAAAAGAAGAACGAATATTATGAAACTGAGCTTCGTCTTAAACCAGAATCAGAGTATCGTTTCAAGTATCTAATTGATGGTGAAACATGGGAAAATGACTACAAAGCGGATGCTTATGTAGCCAATGAATATGGTACTGAAGATTCTCTGGTTTCCATCGGAAAATAATTCCTTTTGTTTATAACCGAACAATTTGAAGAACATTTAGCTACGTCCTGGTTAGGACGTAGCATTTTTTATTTCCCTGAGCTGGATTCTACAAATTCTTATGCCAAGAGAATGAGTAGAGTTGATACTCTTCACGGTGCCCTCGTTATCACGGATTCGCAAACTTGCGGTCGAGGTCAATATGAAAGAAGCTGGGAATCTGAGTCTGATCTTAATCTCATGTTTAGCCTGGTTTTTGAACCCTCTAACCAACACAGGCTAACTATTCTTACACTTTCATGTGCATTAGCAGTTGCTGATGTCTGCAGTGACTACACTAAAATGGGCTTCGATTTAAAATGGCCTAATGATGTATTAATTGATGGAAAGAAGTTATCCGGATTGCTAACTGAAGCTGTATTTAATGGCAATGTACTGGATCGTGTGATCGTCGGGATTGGGATAAATATTAATCAATGTGAGTTTAGTGGGGAATTAAGCAACTCCGCTATTTCGTTGGCTCAAATAACTGAGAAAGAGATATCAAGAGAACAAATCCTGGCTCGCATTCTTACAAAGATCGAATACTATTACAGGTTGTGGGAAAGCCGAGAAATCGAATTAGTCAGGACCATCAATAAAAGAATGATTGGATATGGTCAATGGGCAAAGATTTTTGTGAATAATGACCTGAGAGAAGGCACCTATAAGTTTTTAGGTGTAAATGAAAACGGAGCTCTTGTTGTATTGAATAAGGATCTTGAAGTGGATACTTTTTCATATGAGCAGATTCGTGTCCAAATCGATTGAACAAGTAGTAGATCACAACTTTTCTTTACTAAACAAAGAAAACCCCGGCTTAATTATTGGTGTGAGTGGTGGTCCTGATTCGATGGGCTTACTCTATCTTCTTTCTAAAACCAATGCCAGTATTTTTGTAGTACACATAAATTATGGATTAAGGGGAGCAGAATCGGAACTGGACCAGGAATTAGTGGAAGGGATGTGCACCGAGTGGAATATAGAGTGTTGTTCTGTCCGCCTTGAATCTTATGATAGTGCAAGTATAAACTTTCAAAAATGGGCCAGAGATGAGCGATATCGAATTTTTGAGGAAATCAAAAAAGATCAGCAAGCAGACTATATAGTTACAGCTCACCATAAGGATGACCAACTTGAAACTATCTTCCAAAAACTGTTAAGGGGAAGTGGTATCGGTGCCTGGGATGGAATGCAGGTGGTAGAACAGGATATTTTTCGTCCTCTTTTAGAAGTAAGCAAAGAAGAGATTTATGCTTTTTGTGAAGAGAATGCGGTTCCTTTTCGAGAAGACGCAAGCAATGAGGAAAATAAGTATGCCCGGAATCTGCTTCGAAATAAAACATTTGAGGAGTTTGAAGATTTCTTTCCGGGATGGAAGCAGAATATTCTTGAGCTAGAGGAGCGAAGCAAATCCTATCAGGCAGCTCTCAACGTAGTTTTCGAGAAAGTCTTCAACGGTTCCGGGATTGATCTTGATTTATATATTGAACTGGAAGATCTACTGAAGATTGAGGTCTTAAAGACATACCTACTCTCAATGGATGAAGAGGTGCAACTATCCAAAGGCCAGTTACTAGAACTCAAAAAAATAGGAGGAGCTCAAACTGGTACGTCTATTCAGGTTAGTGAGTATGGCCGCTTATTTAAGGAAAGAGAACAAATTGTTTTCAAAGCCTCACGCCCAAAGGAAGAAGAACAGAGTGTATTACAAAAGGAAGAAGTTGAGGGGGGATTGGAAACAAATGGCCTGAGTTTTTATTTCTCTTCTAGCCCAAATTCAGGGGCACTTAGCCTTGATGTTGATTGCCTAGACTGGCCAATTGTTGTAAGAAATTGGCGAGATGGAGATGCTTTCAATCCACTTGGTATGGCTGGCTCGCAAAAAATTTCGGATCATTTGACGAATCGAAAAATCTCATCATCTCAAAAGAAGAATGCATTGATTATTGAAGGTGCTGATAAATATGTTTATGCTGTGATTTTCCCAAACTCACTACAAAATGGAGAGATTGGTACTATTTCGGAAAAAGTGAAATATAATTCGCATACTTGCAGCTATTTAATTATTCAACAGGTAGACTAGTTATGAGTTTTTATTTACCAGAATCAGTCGAATGTAATGGCGAAATCTTTGATGTATTTATAACCAAGGAACAGATTGATGCCAGGATTTCTCTGATGGGTGAACAGCTTGATAAAGATTTTGAAGGAAAACGCCCGATATTTATTGGTGTTCTAAATGGGGCATTCATCTTTTTGGCTGATATAATGCGCAATGTGACCATCGAGTGCGAAGTCGACTTTATGAAGTTAAGTAGCTATGGTGATGCCAAAGTTTCGTCAGGAGAAGTAACGGAACTAAAAGAAATAGATGCTAAGATTAAGGGACGTCACATAATTTTAGTAGAAGATATCATTGATACAGGACTCTCGATGAAGTATATGATTCAAAAAATGAAGGAAAATGCCCCTGCTTCAGTTTCAGTCATCACTTTGTTGCACAAAAAAGATGCAACGGTTCATGATGTCAGCATTGATTATGTAGGTTTTGAGATACCAACTAAGTTTGTATTAGGCTATGGGCTTGATTATGCCCAGGAAGGTAGAAATCTTGCTCAGATTTATGCCATAAGAGAGTAAAAATAGACTGTAACAGTTTTAGCTTAATTTTATCCTGTAGATGACAATTATGTCATTATAAATCAAAAGGAGAGAATTATGTTAGTTAAACTAATCTCATTATCTATTATATCTGTTCTATTTATATCTGAAACAGGTAATCAAGTAACAACAATTAACCCGCCTACTAACTTCCAAATCACAAATGCAACGTCTGTAGGCCAAAACCCAGAGATGACCTGGACGGCACGTCCTGGTGCTACCGAGTTTAAAGTTTATAGAAAGAGAGTCGGCTTTGATCTCGGATATATACATATCGCAACTGTGACCACCGAAAGTTTTACAGATCAGTGCTCTGATATTACTGATGGTTATGGACCCGGCGATGAAGATGTCTATTGGTATCGAGTAACCGCAGTAGGTGGAACAACAGAATCCAATCCGTCAAATGCCGCATCAGTTTATGGTGAGTCTGCTGGTGGACCTGGATGTTCTTTATAACAAAATCGCTTTATACAGGTTGTTCAAAAGTTGAAACAGGCTTATATTCACCTCCCTTTTTAAAGGAGAGGTGGCTGAGTGGCTGAAAGCGCTCCCCTGCTAAGGGAGTTTAGGTGGAAACACTTAACGAGGGTTCGAATCCCTCCCTCTCCGCTCTACTTCGCCAAGGCTTCGTAGAGCAGGCTCGGTCAGGACAGCCAAATAAGCATGTGGTATGTCTACTTTTTAAAAAGTACCAGAGAGGATTGGTACTATACCGGATCAACCAATGATTTGAGAAGGAGATTTTCTGAGCATAATGCCGGGAGCGTACAGTCAACCAAGTCGTACGCCCCTTTTGAGCTTGAAAGTTATATTGCAGTAAAAACTAAATTAAAAGCTAGAGAGCTTGAACAATATTTTAAAACCGGTTCAGGTATAGCTTTTAGAAATAAACGAATTCTGTAATCACTGTAGCTTTAGCGAAAGTGATCTCCCTCTCCGCCAAGCCAATGTAAAGCAAAGCCCGATACGAATAGTGTCGGGCTTTTTTTGTAGAGCAAGTACAAATTACTAGTAGATTCTTTCTTCTCAGGGCCATTCTTTTTCAAATTCCTAAAGTCAGAATATTCCTTACATTCTTCTATGGCATTAAAGTGGGTATTGGGTAGATGGTTGGTTTACTACTAGGAGTTCTCGCCTTTCTCCAGGTTCAAGAGTTCAACGTTACTCGTTATACAGTTAATGATGGTCTATCTAATAACATCATTTATGAAGTGCGTCAGGATCAGGAAGGTTTTATTTGGGTAGCCACAGAAAATGGGCTTAATAAATTTGATGCCTATGAATTCAAAACCTTCTACCATATCCCAGGTGATTCATCAAGTATTTCCAGTAACGTAGTTCGTACAATTTATGAAGATGAAAGAGGCGAGCTTTGGGTTGGAACAAGGAGAGGTATAAATCACTTCAATAAAGCGGACGAGACATTTACTCATTTCCCTTTACCTGACAGATTTGGGATAGACAATAATGATGTGCACATTTTGAGGCCTGATTCAAGAGGTCGAATATGGTACATCGCACGTTCGAGATTGATCGGCTTTGATACAGCTACAAAAGAATTTGATGAGATCAAGCTTCCCTTTTTAGTCTACGCTTTCACAATCGATAAAGATGATACGTTTTGGATATCGGGATATGAAGGAGGGATATATAGATATTCAATAAATACGGGTGAACTAGATACTATAAGAGAATCCAGGGAAGGCGAGCGATTTTCCTTTTTTCTCTCTAAAAATGGTACAACCCTATTATTTGATGGAAATGAATCCCAGACCGATATAGGGGAATGGGAAAATTTGCCTGAAATAGAAGACAATTTGCTAATCTATCGATTTTATGAAGATTCGAAAGGGAGGAGATGGTATGGCACAGAAACGGGTCTTTTTTTACAAGAAGAGCTTAGAATAGACCCTCAAAAATATATTCTTAATGGCGGATCAGATAATATCCATTCCAATATAAAATCCATTTTTGAAGATGAAGTTGGAGGAATATGGATAGGCTCTGTAAATGGATTATATCATCTTGACGCCACACGTAAAAAGATTGAGCTATTGGAAACCAATTTGCCCAATAAAATGATCATGGCTATTGAGGAAGTTGAAGATGTATGGTGGGTGAATTACTTCGCACAAGAATTGTCAATGTATCAGCTAAATAGGGAAGGAGACCCGGAATTGCTGAAGAGTATACCGTTGCCGAATGGAGTAGGCATGATATGGGACATAAAGGATGTTGGAGAAGACGAGTTATGGCTCGCCACAGAGCAGGGACTAATCGAGTTTAACACATCAACATTTTCGCATCGCAAAATTGTAGATCATGAACCTACCGATCAAAATGATGTTTTGTTCATTATAAAAAAGGCAGGAGAGCATGATTATTGGATAGGTGGGTATGGACTTCTGTTTCGAATAGATTCACGATCAAATGAAATACTACAAACGATCAGGTTTTCGGGTCCATATAGTGGGGTTTTAGTACAAGATATTCTCGTCTCTGAGAATAATTTACTTTTCGCTACAGAATCTTTTGGACTATTCTCATATTCGGAAGAATCAGGAGTGAGTAGAATTTGGGAAGGAATTGATCTAAACGAATCATTCAACCAGGTATCAATTTGGGATCTTTATCTATCAAAAAATGGAACCACCTGGGTTGGCGGAAATAATGGATTATATAGTTTGAAATCGTCCACGGACAATTTAAAGCCAACAAGAATTGATATTGGAGAGAACAGAATTGTTTTTAGTATAGCAGAAGATGAATCAGGGATACTTTGGTTAGGTACTGACCAGGGACTTCTGCAATATGATCCTATTACAAATGAGGTGAGGTTACAAGACGAAGAGTTTGGGCTGGACAATAATGAGTTCAATAGAAGATCGATATTCAAATCTAACTCAGGGAGAATTGTGGCTGGAAGTATGGGTGGTGTTGTATATCTGAATCCCGATCTGATCACCTTAAATTCTAATGAGCCAAAGGTTTGGATTACGGGGTTTAGAGTTATTACTCCAGATTCAACTCTAAAATACCATCCACTTGACATCGAAGAGCTGGCTTTCAATTGGCAGCAAAATACATTTGAGATTGATTTCACGTCATTGAATTACACAAATTCATCGAGAAATCAGTACAAATACCAACTGCAAGGTTTTGATCCTGATTGGGTAGACCCAGAAGGAAACAGGCAAGCCCGCTATGTACAGGTTCCTCCTGGTGAATATACCTTCACAGTCATAGCCTCGAATAATGACGGAGTATGGAACGAGGTAGGGGATTCAATCAGGATCAATATTGCTCCACCCTTTTGGAAAACAATAGTTTTTCGACTTCTGATAATCCTGATCATAGTTTTAACCGGATGGCTCTTATACAGATTCAGAGTAAGACAACTGTTAGAAGTAGAACGAGTACGACTTGGGATTGCAAGTGATCTTCATGATGAAATAGGGAGTGGGTTAAGTGGTATAGCGTTAACCGGTGATTTACTTCAAAGCCAATCGAAACTGGGGACTCCAAAACCAGAAATGATTGACCGAATTACAACCAGTGCCCGAACACTGGCATCTTCATTGGATTCTATAGTTTGGCTGATCGATCCTCAAAAAGAAACACTTCTGGATTTAATTATTAAGTGTAAGCGTACAGCTAATGAGCTATTGGCAGGTCATCAAATTAGTATAAAAGATGATATTCCTGAGCGTTTCCATTCAGTTGAACTGCCTTCAGAGTACAGGAGAAGTTTCTATATGGTTTTTAAAGAATCATTGCACAACATCTATAAGCACGCAGAAGCTGGTAAGGTAGAACTCATTATATCAGTGAAAGACAGTAAACTTAGTTTTCTTATTAAGGATGATGGAAGAGGTTTTGATGAACAAAAAATTCTTAAAGGAAAAGGCTTAGACAGTATGCTTCAGCGAGCATCTGAAATAGATGCTTTACTGGAGATCCGTTCAAAAGAAGGAGAAGGAACAATAGTAAAGCTGGAGAAGAGCCTACCGTAATTTCGGTATGGTGACTTTGACAAGCTTTAGCTATCTAAAAAACATGGGAGAAACTAAACATATCGCATGGATAGTCGAAGATGATTTCCTATACAGGGAGTCACTGGAAGAGCTTATAAAATCTCAAAGTGATTTAGAGCTCGGGCTTTCTGTTACCTCGGTAGAGGATGCGATTGGTTCATTTAAAACCCATGCATCTCCCGATATAATCCTACATGACATCGGTTTACCTGGAAAAACCGGAATTGAAGCTGTTCCATACTACAAAGAAGCATTTCCTGAAGTAGGTATTATCATGCTTACTATTTTTGAAGATGATGAACGAGTCTTCCAGGCGATAAAAGCCGGCGCGGATGGTTATATGGTAAAAAGAACTCCCGGAGATAAGTTGCTGGAAGGAATCAAAGAAGTGTTAGATGGTGGGGCATCCATGTCTCCTGGTATTGCAAAGAAAGTCCTGAATATGTTGGCTGAGGGAGGACCAAAAAGGGAAACGAATCTGACACCTCGAGAGACAGAAATTTTAAAGCTACTTGTCGACGGCTTAACGATGGATATGATCTCTTCACAACTTGGTATATCGTCGGGGACTGTTGATTCGCATATAAAGCATATCTACAAAAAACTCCATGTCCATAACAGGGCCGGAGTTGTATCCAAAGCGATCAAAGATCGATTAGTATAACCCGCTTTATTGATGTAAAAAGACCTGTTTTTAAGCAAATCTCCCGTAAACTCGGGATACAATTTTTGATTCATAGAAGGTATTGTCCAAAAACCTCAAAAAAATCGATGTATCCATGGGTAAAGTAGTTTTAAATGTAGTCTTGGTACTTTTTTTATGTGCAGGAATTGCTAACGCAAGGCAAGCACAAGTAGTTAATCCAATTGCCACCATAAAAACGATTGATTCTGAAGAAAATGATCGTTTTGCTAATCCTTCATCTCAAGGGTTTCCAGCGGGGGATTTAAATAATGATGGAATGTATGATTTCATCCAACACACAAGTACCTGGGAGGATCTTCGAGACCCAGTCGGTCAGTTACAAGTTGTCACTACTTTCCTTACTTACGACGAAAATGGTGAAGTGATTAAATCGCATTTTGTAGATGGCATATACTTTCCGGCAGGTGATTTAGATGGAGATGGGATCACAGATCTGGTCTATAAAAATGGGTCGGGAAATTTTGAGCTTGTCCCCGTTTCTGAGTCCGAAAACAATCCTTTTGAGTTTCAGGAGAATACAACAGAAATAGACCCGGAAGGCAGTTATCCGGGTTTTTCGGAAGCTATTCCTGCTTTCATTGATGATGATGAGTTTCCTGATCTGCTACTGTGCGAGGGTGAATTTCAATCCTTCGAAAATTGTGTAATCATCTTTGGGAAGTCATCAGAAGATGATACCGCCTTTGAATTTGTAGAATTTAGCTTACCCGATTTAGAGCTGGATTTTTGGAATGCACCTCGGATTATCGTTGAAGAGTCTATTACTGGGGATGGACAGGCTATCTATTTATTTGGAGATCTGAGTAGCACTTTCCAGGGAATGATGTATGAGCTTCGTCTCAATGAGAGCAATGAAGTAGAAATTACTTTTGAATATGAGTGGGTAGCTAGTTCCGGGGAAGGCTTGTATGATCGTAGATACTTTTTTAGTGATTTTGATGGAGATGGAGAACTGGAAATACTTTCTTCTGATGATAGATTTTTTGCGCTCTCGGGATTCACTCGTATCTATTTTAACACGCCAATCTGTGATATAAGAGACATTGACTTTTCTGGAGAAACGCCTGTTATACAAACACCAGAAATAATCAGTAATAATTGTCTAATCGACCGGGTCGTTGAGCCGGAAGTGTCCGAAAAAACGGCACAATCTTCTAATGGTGATCAAACGATTGGGGTATGGCAGGAAGGTAACTACTCTTCATGTTCTGCTTCTGATTTGTATGAAGGATGTTCTAATTCAACACAAGTAGTAAGTAACCAAACCATCTACCCATGTGAGTATGATTCATGCAGAGATTACTACTATTACGATGATGATATTTACTACAATGGGTATGCTAACCCGGAAACTAATACGAGAGGATTAACACAGTTCATCTATAGTAACCCATTAGGTTTTGCCCTAGGTCAGATTAGTTTAATAGCTGAGCTATCACGAATTGCGGAAATCGTTTGTAGTCAGATGCTCTCCATTTTAAGTGCAAATCAAGGAGCGAGTGTAATTGAATTGAACTATAGAACAGGTTTTACCGGATCTCAAAGCCGTTATTCTTGTTCTCAGGAATCAGACTATAGCTGTTCTCAATACGAAGATTATACTTACTACTGGGATAATTATCCCGATGGTCAACAATATTCGGATTACGATTACTACTATTACGATAGCAACTACTATACCTATTACTATACAACAGATGACGATGGCGAAGACTATGCCTACGTATATGAATATGATGATGAAGAGTATGAAGGATATGATGAAGACTTAGAGGACGAAGAGGATGAATTCGAAGAAAAAACTTTTAATTCTTCAAGAGGTGATTCAGTATTGCCAGTTTCCCAAATTAACCTGGATGCACTTGGAGAATTTGACTCAGGCTTCGGAAGATTCGCCTTTCAAAATATCGGTAATATAGATGGAGTTCCCGGTGATGAGTTTATCATAGGCAGTAATACAAAAAGAGTTGGCTTTTCTAACGTAAATAAGGCCTGGATTTACCGCGGCGAAAATACCACGCATGACGCACCTGATTTCGAGATCGATTTCATAAACGATAGCACTATTACCGATGGAAGTTTCTTGTCGGTAGGAGCCGTAGCTGAGCGACTTGGAGATGTAAACGGGGATGGAATTAATGATTTTGCTGTTGGTCTTCCATTCTATGATCAGCGTTTTGATGGAGTTTCATTCGGAGCAGTATATGTATTTGCTGGTCAGGATTTATCAAATCCGGCAAAGGTGACAGATACCACCAGCTTTCAGGAGCCGATGTTGGTATTACGCCCAACCTCAGAGCCAGATTACGTACTGCAATCATTTGGTGCACAAATCACTGGCGGTGATTTTGATGGTGATGGATATAATGATATTGCCGTACTAGCTGACAATGGTTCAGTTTCACCCACTTCTCCAACGGTTCGTGTGTACAAAGGTGGCGAGAATATGGATGCTATTCCTGATTACTTTTTATATGTGACTGAAGAAGAGGTTGGTGGTTTTGATGGAGATACATTGAATTCTTCATTTGATGCAGTCATTTCGTTTATGCCAGAAGAAGTAGGAGCTGACCATCAGGATCTGTACTACAGTCCAGGGGCTTTTTCGGGGTACCCAGATGCTGTGATCTTTAAAGGTGGGATTGACCAGGAGCTAAAACAGAAAGGGATAAACTCACCAGCTACTACTCCGGCATTTACTCTCGCTGAATTTGGCCCTACGCCAACAGGCTCGGGAGTGTATCTAAGAAAAAAACCAGCTGCCGGTGATGTTAATGGAGATGGTTTCTATGACATTGTTGTAGAGAAGCAATATGACGGTAGAGATGGAGTGGTATCAAGCAGGTTACTCATCTATAGTCCAAATTCGGGTATTTCAGTTTCTACGGAAGAAGAGCTGGAAAATCCATTGGAGTATCGCTTATCTCAAAATTATCCGAATCCATTTAATCCAACTACCACTATCGAGTTTAAACTGGCTAAGGCGACAGATGTAAGTTTAACGGTCTATGATATTCTGGGACGGGAAGTAGCTGTACTCATTGATCAGGAAAGCTACACTTCCGGATTGCAAAAAGTACAGTTCGACGCTTCAAGTTTAGCTTCTGGTGTTTATTTATACAGACTAGAAGCCGGTGGTTTTATCCAAACAAGAAAGATGACGCTCATTAAATAGTTAGTTAATTAATGAGATAAAACTGGAGGCTTTTTCCCTTATTTCAAAGCCTCCAGTACTTGTTGTTTATAACTTACTCCGATTGGAATTTCTCTGTCTTTCAGATGAATCACATTCCCTTCTATAAATCGGATAGCATCAATCTGAACAATGTAAGAGCGGTGAGTGCGAAGAAATACGTGGGAAGGTAATTCTTCTTCCAATCCTTTTAAGCTTTGTAGAGAGATAATTCGTTGCCCTTGTTTAGTATAGAAAGAAACGTATTCCTTCAGGCCTTCAATTAAAAGTATATCCGAGTGCTTTAGTCGATACGTCCGATGATTAGAAGAAATGGAGAGATAGTTTTTAGAATCTGCAGTAGGTTCAACTTTGGGAGATATAAGTTGATGAACTTTTTCAATAGCCTGTAAGAAACGTTCAAAACTAAAGGGCTTTAGTAAATAATCGGTCACGTTTAGATCAAAGCCTTCTAACGCATAATCTGGATATGCAGTAGTAAAAATAACCTTAGGGCCATTTTTTATTGATTTAAGGAAGTCAGTTCCTTTTATATCCGGCATTTGAATATCAAGAAACAGCAGGTCTATTTCATTTCGGTTTATTAAAGGAAATACTGCAAGCGGGCTTTTGAATGAACCTATTACAGATAACCCGTCTACTTTTTCAGAGAAGTTTTTTAGGAGCTCTCTCGCCGGTTGCTCATCATCTACTATGGCACATCTAATGGGTTCCATTCAGCTCAATATTAAGTTCGATCTTGTATTGATAAATATCTTCAAAAAAATTGATGCGATGCCGATCAGGATATAAAAGCTCAAGCCGCTTTTTCACATTAGTTATTCCTACTCCTCCAGTTGCATCTTTTGTTGTTGGGACGGGTGGGATACTATTTTCCACTGTAAAGCAAAGTTTGCCCGATTCTTTTATATCAAGAGAAATATCAATCCAGCTTTTCTCGGTGTCCTCAATTTTACTGTGCTTAAAAGCGTTCTCAACAAAAGGCATCAATAACATTGGGCTAATCTCAGCATTATTTCCCTGATGAGTAAAACGAATATTCGATATTTGATCGTCTTTGAGTTTTTGTAGCTCTATATAATTGCTGATGTATTCAATTTCTTTTTCGAGGGAGACCTTATCTACATTACATTCATAAATGAGATATCTAAGCATGCTACTTAGTTTCACCAACATATCAGGTGTTCTCTCAGATTTTATAACCGATAGTGAGTAAATATTATTCAGAGAATTAAAAAGAAAATGCGGGTTAATCTGTGAACGTAAGAACTTAAGTTCGGTCTCAAAATTTTGCGCTTTAAGCTGTTCCAATTCCTGCTCGATTAATTGGGAATGTTCCGCTTTTTTAAGAATAAAGGAGACCATCAATAACATAATGGCTGGAACAGAGATAGGGAGGAGTCTGAGAAAAATTGGAGGTCGTACAATACCTGAACCGTTGGGGGTACTCATCATAAATGGGGGAACAGGTCGCGGCTGAATGAGCTCCCCAAGAGCAATAACCCCAATAAAAGCGAACACACAAAGGGTAATAACTACCGAAAAAAGATAAAGCAGATTTTTATTCTTGAAATAAAAAGCAGGAATGAGGTAGGCATAGTTAACATAAAAGATAGAAGCGTGAACAAAAGTGATAATGCTTGCTACCAGTACAGCATTTAATAGAGAAATTCGCTCATTGGCCACGAAAAAGAATAATGTGAAGTAAATACTCCACAACAAAAAATGCAGCAGGTTTTTTCTTATAAAATCCATATTCCCTTGTTCAATTCATTCCAAAAATACATTGGGTTTTTTAAAGGAGATTATTTTTTCAATCAATCACGCAAAAAGCTCAACCAATAAGATCATTCAGACAATTAAGAATACTGATAGATTTTTTACCGCTATTGGTTGAATATTTTTTCTAGACAAAGTGAATATGGTGAGTTTTGGGTAACTAAAAATAGGTCATGCCCCGAAAAACACTTTTTTCACTATTCATTTATATCGTTTCAACTACAGCATTAATTGCTCAGGAAAGTTCAGAGATTTTAGTTAACGGTACGTTCCTGAATCAAGACTTGTACTCCATTTTCGAAGCTCTTGAAGAGCGCTATGGTATTACTATTGATTACGAATCAGATGTTGTTCCGAATGCGAAAGTCCTTGGAATCTCATTTTCAAACCGTCCTCTTGAAAGGGTATTCGAAACCCTTTTAAAAGAATTTGAAGTAGACTTCCTGGTGGAAGGAACTACGGTAAAGATTCGAAGGCGGGGAGTAAAGCTTAAGAAAACTCCTGACCCAACCAGATTCAATTTCACTCTCGAGGGCAAAATAGTAGACAAAAGTTCCGGGGAGACCCTTCCATATGCCGCAGTGTATTTACCTGATATTGAAAAAGGAACTACCTCAAATATTGATGGGTTTTTTACCCTTTTCAATACTCCCAGCGATACCTCAATTATCGTAGTACAATACATTGGATATAAAACGCTTACGCTGCAGCTGCTGCCGGAGAGTATTGATGGAAATTTTATAGCTATTGAGCTCGAACAGTTTTCGGAAGAACTGGAAGAGATTGTAGTTACCGATCAAAAAGAGCATATGATCAAGGCTTCGAATGGAGTGAGTTCCGTATCAATATCACCTGCACAGCTTTCTTCGCTTCCAAGCCTCGGTGAAAAGGATATTTTCCGGTCCCTTCAAATGTTACCAGGTATTAGTGCCACCAACGAAACTTCTTCCGGGCTTTTTGTACGGGGTGGCACTCCGGATCAGAATCTCATTTTGTTTGATGGCTTTACGGTATACCATGTGGATCATTTTTATGGGTTCTTTAGTGCATTTAATGCAAATGCGGTAAAGGATATACAATTTTATAAGGGAGGCTTTGAACCCAAGTATGGTGGGAGGTTATCTAGTGTTGCCGTTTTGACTGGCAAAAATGGGAATACAAACAATGCATCAGGTAACTTTGGGATTAGTGCCCTAAGCGCTAATGGTTCCCTGGAATTACCGTTTGCAGACGGAAGGGGGTCTATGTTTCTCTCAGCTCGCAGGTCCTATACCGATATCGTGCAAAGCGGGATTTACAATAATATTTTTGGATTGTTTGAAGAGGAATCAGAAAGCGATGAGGGCAATGTTGGTCCCCAAGCTCGATTCGGAGCTACCGAAACGGAGCCTGCTTTTTACTTTTATGATTTAAATGCTAAGGCTACTTATAGACCCAGTAAGAATGATATCCTGTCCTTCTCTTTTTATAATGGTCAGGATAAGCTGGATAACTCAAGCGATTTTAATAGCAATCAGTTTGGCGGAGGTTTTGGTGGACTTGGAGGTAATACCGAGTCAAACTTTGGTTTTTCAAATGATACCAAAGACATCAATGATTGGGGGAATGTAGGTTCAAGCCTTCGATGGGGGAGGCAATGGAACAACAGGCTGTATTCAAATTCAGTGTTGTCTTACTCCAAGTATTTCACAAATCGAGATTTATTTACTACTAACGAAATAACCAGAGCTGATTCTACTTTTGAGGTACGGGATGGTACCCTCGAAGACAATAACGTGATTGATTTTACTTTCAAGAACGATAATGACTTTCAACTCAATCAAAACCACACCATATCCTTTGGGCTTCAGTACACCTATAACAATGTAGATTACACCCAAATCAGAAACGATACTACGGTAGTACTCGATCGAAATGATAAAGGGTCAGTACTAGCCGGATATGTACAGGATAGCTGGAAACTTTTTGACCGATTGACGCTGAACTACGGACTAAGAATCAACCAGTACAGCGAAACGAATGATACCTATGTTGAGCCTCGCGCTTCCTTTTCTTTTAAGGTCTCCCCTTCCTTAACACTTAAAGGGGCGTGGGGCTACTTCAATCAGTTTGTTACCAGGGTAGTACGTGAAGACGTTTCACAGGGAAGCAGGGATTTTTGGTTATTGGCCAATGACGAACTTAATCCAGTCAGTTCAGCAACACACTATATTGCCGGGATTTCTTTTGAAACGGCTGGCTTCTTATTTGATATTGAAGGCTATCATAAAGATATGACAGGCCTTTCTGAATACACATTGAGGTTTACAAACTCTGGATTCTTCAATTCCAGAACTACTCAATTGGATGAATTCTTTTATGAAGGAACTGGCTATTCAAGAGGGATCGAATTTCTTGCTCAGAAAAAGTTTGGTAAGTATACCGGTTGGTTAGGTTACACTTTGAGTGAGACCATTCACGAATTTCCCGATTTATCCGAAGACCCTTATCCGGCGCTTCATGATCAGACACATGAACTCAAGTTTGTAAATAGCCTACGTCTGGGAAATTTCAATCTCTCGGGAACATGGGTATATGCTACTGGAAAGCCTTATACAAGCCCTACCGGGGGGTATGAGATTACGCTTCTTGATGGAGTAACTAATACCTATGTGGCAGTAGGAGAGAAAAATGAATATCGACTGGCCGACTATCATCGACTAGACCTTTCAGGAACCTACGGATGGGATTGGGGTGCAGGAGTTTGGGCTGAAGTGGGGCTATCAATTTTCAATGCCTACAACAATACCAACACCTGGTACAAGAAGTTTGAGATCATCGAAGGTGACCTTATCACAACCGATGTAAATACCATTGGTTTTACCCCAAATATATTTTTCAACCTCAAGTTTTAAGCGCGATGACATCAAGAGCAATCTTAGTAACCCTCATCTTTACCCTTATTTCGTGTTCTGATGGAACCGTTAATCTTTCAGTAACGGAAGAAGTAGTGGTAGAAGGCTTTATCTATTCAGGCAACCCGGTTAACTCAATCCATATTAGCAGGCTTATTCCATTCATTTCAGAAGAGGAAGAGGATTTTTCTATCAACGATGCAAATGTTCTCATCGAGTGGAATGATGCGAGCTATTTACTCACTCCAGACGGAAATGAAGCCGGAACCTATTTATATGAAGGTAATGATCTTCAGATTATAGATGGGAATACCTATGTACTTTCCTTCGAATACTTTGGGGAGCGAATAGTTTCAAGTACAACCGTGCCTGAGAAACCTCAAGGTTTAACTGTATCCGACCCGAGAGTAGAGATTGAACAGATCAACGAATTCCAGGATTTATTTGAGCGAACGGAGATTTCGAACATTGAGATTTATTGGGATAACCCAGAAAGAGACTACTATTTCGCCAGGGTAGAGAATATCGAAAACGATCCTGAGGAGATAATCACGATCGATTTTGGAGATAACGAACGTAATCTGAGCTTCGAAATAGAGCCCACGAACCTGGACGTATTCAATGTGATCCCTTTTACATTAACCCATTACGGTAGGTACCAGGTGGTTCTGTATCACGTAAACCAGGAATACGTGGACCTGTACGAATCGGGAGATCAGGATTCCAGGAATTTATCAGAACCTCCTTCGAACATAGAGAACGGGTTGGGAATATTCACTTCGTTCAGTAGCGATACTCTAATCTTTAGAGTAGTGAAGGGATGATTTTTTTAGGGTTAACTTTCCTATAGCTATGTAGGTTTTCTTTGAACGGGATTCCTACTTTTTTTGAATCAACGCAGGTGCGGGATGTGAGGCTCTATAATTACCAAAAAGAGTCATTCCGCAGCGAAAGCCGGAATCTGGATTCAGATCAAAAGCAAGTTCTGCTTATAAAAGCTAAATCGAGATTCCCGCCTCCGCGGGAATGACTAAGAAGCTTTGGAGTTTCTTATCCTGAATTCACACTACTTGACTATCGATAACGCCCACGCATCTTCCTTTTTTAGGAGATTGCGTAGGGCATGTTTAATAATCCATGCTCGTTCTTTGGTCGCATCTGTTTTCCAGCTTTCGATTACCGCTTTTGCAATCTCAGGATTGTCCTTCAAAATATCGTTTAGGCAGTTGGCTACAGATTTCTGGATGTATTTCTTCTTGTCATCTTTCAGGTTTTCAAGAATAGGTAACAATGGAGTTGGATCATCTATGAATTGATCAAGCTTTGGTGCCCATGGCAAGCGCGGTCTTCCCCCTTCGCTTGCAAGCCGACAAACATGAAAGTTGGAATCCTTGGACCATTCAACCATTACCTCCATGGTTTGTTCAGGATACTTCTCTATATATGGCCGAATCGTGTATTCACCGGTATTTCTTTTGGTGATTTCTTTAATAGCATTCATGGATTCCTCAAAATGATCCAATCCATACTTCTCAATAAATTTGGCAATAGGCATTACCCAGTAAAAATTAGCGAACATCCCGGTTTCTTCTTCATTCTCAGGACCAAGAATAGAAAGCAGGATCTCCAGGTTTCCCAGATACCCCTTCCCAAGAAAATTATTCAGTTCATCGGCTATCACTTCCACCCGGTCTTTGAGTTCTAAAGGCTGGACTTGTTCATCGATGGATGTGGAAAAAGCTGCTACATCAAAAGAATGTCCTGCTTCAATGATCTTGTTTCCTAAAAGAGCTGCCAGTTCTCCATCGAACCATAATTTCAGTTGTTTATAAGCCATCGATAATCTCCCTTAGATTCCCATTAATGTTACTACCAATTTTCTGCTTCCACCATGAATACGATGTTCACATAAGTAAACTCCCTGCCAGGTTCCCAGGTTGAAACGCCCATTAGTAATTGGAATAGATACCGACGAACCAAGGATAGAACTTTTTATGTGCGATGTCATATCATCAGCCCCTTCATAAGTATGTTGATAAAGGCTCATGTCTTCTGGTATAGCTCGTCTAAAATGCGTTTCAAAATCTTCTCGCACTGTTGGGTCAGCATTTTCATTGATCGTTAAACTGGCACTGGTATGCTGGATAAAAATGTGGGCTATTCCAGTTTGTATGTCTTGCAGTTCCGGCAACTGACTCAATACTTCCTGGGTTATTAAGTGAAAACCTCGTGGTTTTGCTGCAAGTCTGAATTCTTTTTGTACGGTTTTCATGGATGTTCAATGCCTTCTTTTTTCATTAGTTCCAGTCCCCATTTCCTTAGTGTTCGGATAAGAGGAAGCACCGATTTTCCTTCTTCCGTAATTGAATACTCAACCCTTGGAGGCACTTCCGGATATACTTCACGATGGACAAAGCCATCTTCTTCTAATTCCCTGAGTTGTTGGGTTAACATTTTCTGAGTGATATTTGGAATATCCCGCATCAGTTCTCCGGTACGAAAGGTTCGTTTATCCAGTCTCCAAAGTATGGGCATTTTCCATTTACCACCAATCTTGTGAAGCGCAAATTCTACCGGATTATTGAAGGTTTTTCCTTTGTATTCGAATTCAGGCATAAATTCTAATATTTCTTTTTTGATGATTAGGCACTAAATGATCTAATTATTACTTAAAAGTATGTACATAACTAAATAGTAGGTACTTGTCTAAAAGTAATGTAAGTGCAAAATTTACTTCTAGTCAACCAGAAATTTTGATCTATACTATTATGAACAACCAACTAAGAGAAGAACAACATTACGTACATGCTCATGGAATGCCTATTAAGGGGAAAATTTTGATGGTAGCCAGTAGCCCGGCTATTTCGAAACAAACCGGGTGGCCTATTGGATTTTGGGCTGCTGAACTTACCCATCCACTCCATGTGTTCCAGGAAGCAGGATATGAAGTTGAACTCGTTTCAACAGAGGGAGGGAAAATTGAAATGGATTCTTTTTCAGATCCGACAGATGAAAGTCAGTACTCTGCCCATGATGTAATTTCATTGGGCTATATGCAGCAAGACTGGTTCAACCAAATGTTGGAAAACACATCTAAACTAACTGAAGCAGATCCTGGCGATTACGATGCAATCTTTTTAGTGGGTGGACAGGGCCCAATGTATACCTTCCGCGGGAATAGTGATCTAGAGAAGTTATTTGCCACATTTTATGAGGCAGGAAAGCCTAGTTCTGCTGTTTGTCATTCCACCACACTTCTTTTGGAAGCCAAAACATCAAATGGCGAACTACTGGTAAAAGGAAAAACCTGGACGGGATTCGCAGATGCTGAAGAAGAGTTTGCAGATCAGGCAGTAGGAATGCAAATCCAGCCTTATCGGATAGAAACTGAGGCCAGGAAATTGGAAGGAACTACATTTAAAGTGGCAGCTCCATTTTCATCCTATACAATTACAGATGGGAACCTTATCACTGGCCAGCAGCAAAACTCGGGTCGGGCTGCCGCTTTAATGGTAGTAGATTTGTTGGAAGAAATAGGTGTTAACTAAGTAAAGGTCATCCTGAAACTAGTTCAGGATGATTTATTCTATAAAGGTAGATATGAACCATCAAAAAGAACAAAGATGAAGATCGCAATCATTGGATACGGAAATGTAGGAAAGGCACTAACTGAAGGTTGGGTGAAGGCGGGACATTCAGTCGTCATTGGGGCAAGGAACGCGATGGATACAAAATATCAAACAGCAAACGAACTTGGATTGGAAGTGCTGCCAATAGCAGAAGCTGTTGATCAATCTGAGATAGTTTTAGTTAGTATTCCGGCAAGTGCTGTACCAGCTCTTGCACATTCTCTTACCGATGCCTCAGACAAAATATTCATCGACGCTACCAATTCCGTTTTCATGAGGGACAAAGAATACCCGACAGGAGCGCATGCACTAAAAGCCATAACAGGAGCAGAACATGTAGTAAAAGGCTTTAATACTACCGGGTTTGAAAATATGCGAGACCCTTTCTACAATGGAGAAGGAATAGATATGTTTACCGCTGGCGATAGCGCGAAAGGAAAGCAGGTTGTTGAACAGCTTGCAAGTGATATCGGTTTTGGAAAGACCTATGATTTTGGAGGAGATGACAAATTTGGCCTCATCGAAGAGTTTGCCATGGCATGGATTAATTTAGCTATCTTGCAAAAAGAAGGCAGAGATATTGCCTTCAGGCTGATAAGGCGATAGTAAATTAATCACAGCTCTTGAAAGAAATATCCAGGAAATCAGAGATCAAGGAAGAACTTGAACAATGCTTTTCTTCGTTAGAAAGGGAGGGTATGGATTCTTTTGTAGCTGCTATTCATCAAAGGATATTAAGTTCAAAGGTAAAATTTCCTCTTCTTGAATATTGTGGACAAGAGATTATCAATAGGGCACAACCTGAGGAACATCTGGCAATTTGTGGAAAGCTCACAGGGTCTCAGACAATTGGAGAAAATGTACTTATCGGTACCATTCTTAAGTTAAGGCTTGAGCTGGATTTTGATGAATCTATCAATGAAGCAATCAAATATATCTCTGAATCCTGGGATTGGTATGTATCAGACATCATCGGAGAAAGAGTGTTTGGACATGCTTTTCTGAATTATCCAGGAAGAATGATTGATACTTTCGAGAAGCTAAAAAGCCATGAAAGTAAATGGGTGGTTCGCGCTATTGGATCTGGTTGTCATAATGCCATTAAATGGGGGCTTCCCAAACCAGAAGTTGAAGAAGCCTTTAGAGTGCTAATTAGCCTTTCGGGAGCAAAGGACCATCATATTAGAAGAGGAATTGGCTGGGCAGCCAAGACTACCGCTAAATTCCATCCTGATATCATTCAAAAATTTGAGGAAGGGATTCAGGGTACAGAAGTTGGTTCCTGGTTCAGAACCAAGATTAAGATTGGATTAAGTCGGCATAGTTATGGTCTCCGAAATTGAAAGTAAAACCATACTTAATAAAACCAGGAGAAGAGATCCCTGGTTTCTGGATGATTATACTCTAAATCCATTCAGTGCTTGCTCTTTCAATTGTCTGTATTGCTATATAAGGGGCAGCAAGTATGGCGAACACATGGAGAAAAAGCTGGCCGTAAAGGTAAATGCCGTTGAATTATTAAAGAAAGAATTAGCAAGAAGAGCCAAAAAAGAACAGTATGGTATTATCGTACTTTCATCAGCAACTGATCCATATTTGAAAATTGAAGAAGAGCTTAGATTAACGAGACAATTATTAGAAGTGATCTTAGAATATCGCTTCCCGGTTCATATGATTACAAAGTCAGATTTGATAGTACGGGATATAGATTTGCTTCAGGAGATAGATAAAGTTTCTATTCTACCCGATGATTTACAGGGGAAACTTAATGGAAGTGCAATGGTTTCATTTTCATTTTCAACCCTTTAGGATGAAGTAGCAAGAATATTCGAACCGGGAGCAACTCCACCTTCAGAGAGGTTAAAGGCAGTAGAAAAAGTCAAAAACTCGGGCTTAACAACCGGGATTAGTTTGATGCCTTTGATTCCCTATATATCAGATACTACCGAACAACTTGAGCTGGCCTTTTCAACCTTTAAAGGATTGGGCGTGGATTACATTTTCCCTGCTACTATTTCTTTATTTGGTTTAGGGCCTGCAGATAGTAAGCAGTTAGTGATGCGAGCTATCAAGAGGCATTATCCTCATCTGGAAGAAAAATATCATCGATTTTTTGATCACTCAGATCGAATGCCGTCCTATTACCAAACGGCTTTTTCAAAGAAGATGAGAGAGCTTTTAGATAAATATGAATTGAAGGATAGAATCACTCAGTGATCTAAATAAAAAAGGCCTCCGTGTAAGAGGCCTTTTGAATGTTTATTTATGAGAAACATAAACAGGTTTATCGTGCTCTACGGCCAGATCGGAGGCATACTTATAGATTTCTTGTAATTCTTCATCTGTCGCGTCGTGGGGTACGGTAATAGTTTGGTCTTCTTCAAAACCAGCATCAGCCGTGCTACCCGGTTCTGCGCAAGTAACGGTAATATGCATAGGCGTTACTATACCAAATGATAATGCTGAAACTAATTGATTTAGGAAGCTGAGCTTGGTTTCCACTTTTGCAACTCCGTCAGTACAGGTTTCACTGGCATCAATTGGGGTAGGTGGTACCAATCCATATACAAAGCCCATGGCCCATGGTTGATCAATCACAACATCGGACGGAGTTTTGTCAGTCATTACTACAGCGTTATAACATCCCGAAATTAGAGTTACTAAGACTAGTGCAGATATAATTCTAATATGCTTCATTATTCTCATGATTTTGTTAAGGTTAAAGCGAAAAAGCTGTACCAGAGTAATTAATTAAAGGGACATTTGAAATTATTTTTGTCACTCTAATTCAGAGGTAAACATTTAAGTAATTCATAATCATAATTTCATAGAAATAGCTGTATCTTTAAGGCTTGGAATTTTTCATTCACAATTAAACATGCATCAAGACTTAAGAAATATCGCCATTATTGCTCACGTAGATCACGGGAAAACTACGTTAGTTGACCAAATCCTAAAGCAGAGTGGAACTTTCAGGGAAAACCAGGAAGTAGAAGAGAGAGTGATGGATTCTGGTGACCTTGAGAAAGAACGTGGTATAACCATAAGTGCAAAAAACACTGCAGTTCATTGGGGTGGCACTAAAATTAATATCGTAGATACTCCGGGTCACGCTGATTTCGGTGGAGAAGTAGAACGAATTCTGAAAATGGTAAATGGGGTGATTCTTTTGGTAGACGCTGCAGAGGGACCATTACCACAAACTAAGTTTGTACTTCGTAAATCTCTCAGTCTTGGGTATAAGCCCATCGTTGTGATAAATAAGATCGACAGAAAAGACGCGCGGCCGGATGCAGTATTAGATGAAATCTTTGATCTGTTTGTGATGCTTGATGCAACCAATGATCAGCTCGACTTCCCGGTTTTATATGCTGTAGCCAGAGATGGTATTGCAAAACTAGAACTTGAAGACGAAGGGGAAAGTCTTGCACCATTGATGGATACCATTGTCAATCATGTTCCTGCTCCTTCTCAGCCTATAGAAGAAGAGTTCAAAATGCTGGTTAGCAGCATTGACTGGAATGATTATGTTGGGAGAATTGCAATTGGGAGAATAGAACAAGGTACCATAAAGCTTAATCAGGAAGTGGCGTTAATAAACGGTAAAGGCGATCAAAAAATGAAGGGTCGTGCTACTAAGCTATTTACCTTTAACGGACTCCAGAGAGAGCCTGTGGAAGAAGCTCGTGCTGGTGATATTGTTGCACTAGCCGGATATGACTCAGTAAATATCGGTGATACCTTAACTGCTATATCTGACCCAACGCCGTTGGAATATATTGACCTGGATAAGCCAACTATCGCAATGTATTTTCGGGTGAATAATTCTCCATTTGCAGGATTAGAAGGGGACTATGTTACATCGAACCAGATCAAAGACCGTCTTCAAAAAGAGGTTCGTACCAATGTAGCTATGAGAGTTGAAGCAACTGAAAGCCCGGATGTATTTAAAGTTTCCGGCCGTGGTGAACTCCAAATGGCTATTCTTATCGAAACGATGCGACGCGAAGGATTTGAATTTGCAGTGTCCCGACCAGAAGTTTTGATGCAGGAAATGGAAGGAGTTGTCCATGAACCTGTAGAAGAGGTAGTAATTGATGTCCACACTGACTACAGTAATCGAGTGATTGATAATCTGCAGAAGAGAAAGGGTATCATGCAGGGGATGAGCCAGGAAGGCGAGAATAATCGGATCGAATTTCGGGTTCCATCAAGAGGATTGATTGGTTTTCGAGGCGAGATGTTAACCGAGACTCGTGGAACCGGAATAATGCACCAGCAATTTGATGCTTATGAACCATTTGCAGGTGAAATACCGGGACGTACCAGAGGGGCACTCATTGCTTTGGAAAAAGGAGATGTAACAGGCTACGCGCTGGAAGGAATCCAGGATCGTGGACAGTTTTTCGTGGAACCTGGTGATCCAACCTATATGGGAATGGTAGTTGGGTTAAACAATCGTACAGATGATATGGTTGTTAATGTAGCAAAGAAGAAAAACCTCACTAACCATAGAGCTACCCAGACAGCAGATTCTATTAAAATCTCTCAGGCTAAAAAGATGAGTCTTGAAGAGTGTATAGAGTTTATTGCTAATGATGAGCTACTTGAAGTGACTCCAAAAAGCCTTAGAGTAAGGAAAAAGTTTTTAGATCATAACGATCGAAAACGCGAAGAAAAGAAAAAAGCTACGATATAAAAAAAGCCCCGAAACCGGGGCTTTTTCTTGTCTGGGTCAGGTATGTTACCGTTTACTAAGCAATACCGGAAATCGGGGTACTGCAATTAGTTTCTTTTATGTTGCCCATCTGCTAAAAAAACCTAATCTGAATTTTGACTTAGGTTTCGGCTTTGCCTCTCCCTGACAAAAGGAAACTAACCCAAGAGCTTCCCTAACTATTCGATCTTTTCTTGAGCAGCTTTGGCACACTAATTTTTCTTGATTGTCTATTTCAACAGTTTGCAGTTTTACCAGGAAGTCACCTACCAATCTAGGCTTTCCTTCTTCCGCTCCACAACAGGAGCAGCTTCTAACTTCTACATCTAACTCACATGTTTGTATACACATTCTAAAACCCGCTTCATTTATTGAACCTTAATTGGCTGAAACTAATTTAAGAGGCTCGAATGGGTAGTTTTAGAATTGTAGAGAGTGTGTAGGGGGAAAAATGTGCCTTAACGGCGTTAATTAGGGCATTTTTTTATAAACTGTTTAAAAAATAAATAGTACATTGGCGTGGGTTAGGATTTTTGTAGGGACTCTGTAGGGTCTAAAAATTCAATATTAGAGGTATGAGGACATATAAATTTGCGATACTAAGCATCGCCGTGCTTTGTTTTGTCGTTCAAGAGGTTAAGGCACAATCGACAAATGAACTGATCAACCGGCTCGAAGTAGAGGAAGATCCAAGTGAGATAGAAGTAATCTATATCACGCTAATCAATAGATATCTAAACAATGATTTGGATTCTGCCTATATATATGCAAATGGTTTTGTTGAATTTGCAGAAGAGTTTGGAGACACAACATTAATTGTTGGAGCCCACTATAATTTGGGTCGATACTTCGGCTACAAAGGGGAGACTATTAATGCGATCAATGAATTCAAAATTGCCCAAGAGTTAGCTGAAACAACATTTGGTGAAACCGAGTCAGAGCTAGCACTTCAGGGAAGAATTGTAGGAATGATTGGATATGTGTATTACACAGATGATCAATTCGATACTGCTCTCGATTACTACAAACTAGCACAAACTTATTTTGAGCCTTTAGGTGCTCAACGGCCATTAGCAATTACTATTAGTACAATTGGCAGTATTTATTACCAAAAGGAAGATTTGGAATCAGCCAAAAAGTATTATGAGCAATCGTTAAAAGTGAAAGAGGTACTTAAAGATTCCTTACTGATGACATCAGATATAAAAAATATCGCGATGATTTATCAGGAGTGGGGGCAGATTGATTCAGCAAGAATCTTTCTTGAAAGAGCCTTAGAAATTGATGAGAAAGTGGGTGCAAGGAGGAAACTAATCGGGACCTATAGAGACCTTGCCAGGATGAACATTGATCTTGGAAATGGAGAAACGGCATTAGGCTATGCCAAAAATGCCGCAATACTTGCGGAGGAATATAATTCCTATCAGGATCTTGAACGTGCATATGAGGTTCTCTATGAAGCTCATAATTTTTTAGGTAATAAAGGCGAAGCACTAGAGAGCTATATCACATTCCATGATTACAGAGACAGTGTTATTAATGAAACAACTAGAACTGCGCTGATAGAGGCACAGGAAAAATATGAATCAGAGAAAAGAGAGAAGGAAATTGAGTTATTAGCTTCGAAAACAGAATTACAAAGGACCAGAATTATTTTGATTTCTCTGCTTCTAGGTGGAGGCTTTCTTTTTGCAGTTCTATTTGCCTTAAGAACCCGGCATGTGAAAAAGAAAGAAATTGAACTAAAAGAAAAAGATCGATTGCTTGCAGATTCACAAAAGAGATTAGCGCAAGAAGAACTTGAAAACGAAAAACTTCGGTTCGAACAAGTACAAAAGGAGTTGACAGACTATGCACTTCATATTGTAGAAAAGAATGACTTCCTGGAGCAGCTGAAAGAACAGATTTATGGAATTCGCTTTGGGTCCGATCGGGATGAAATGAGAAGAGAGTTAACAAGAATGGAAATGAAGATTCTTCAAAACGTTTCCATTAATGAACAAAGAATGGAGCTGCAATCTAAAGTTGACCAGGTATGCTCAGGTTTTTTTGAAAATTTAAAAACTCAATTTCCGGAACTAACAGAAAAAGACAAAAGGCTTGCTGCCCTCATACGACTAAAACTCAGCGCGAAAGAAATAGCGGGTATACTCAACATAGAACCCAAAAGCGTAGAGCAAAGCCGCTACAGGTTGAGGAAGAAACTGGAATTGGATCCCAAAGAGGATTTGGTAGAAGTTTTACTTGAGATATAAAAAAAGCCCCGATAAAATCGAGGCTTTGGCTTGTCTTGGTCAGGTAGATTATTGTTTTACTAATACAACCCGGTAAACCGAGCTGAGGATTAGTTCCTTTATGTTTAAGAGAATAACTGGCTATCAACCAATTATTCACGGGTATTAGAATTATGTTAAGGGTAGACAAATTTGCTCCCCAATTATACCCAAAAGAATAAGCCCAGAACGATTTGTAGATCATTTGTAGACCTTTTAAATATCGAATAGAAGAGGTCTTTTGGGAGCGCATACCATATATTGGGGTACATTTTTGATCTACAAATTTGCTATGGGTGTTAGAAAATTGATTCTGGGTTTGGTTTTAGTATTAATCGCATGCGATGTCTCTGCGCAATACAGAAGGATGTCTAATTTTCAATTGAGAGAGGTTCTTGAGAAGAAAGGTGAGGATGAAAACCTCCAGGCAGCATATGAGATATTAATTTCTCGGTACATGCGCACTGACATTGACTCTATGGAATTTTATGCAAAGGAATTTCTTGCATTTTCTGAAGAGGGCGGGGATTTAGAAATGAAGGTTAGTGCCTTTTATCATCTTGGAAGACATTATGCCGTGAAGGGTGTTCATGATGAAGCCATCAAAAACTTGATGGAGGCCTATAACATGAAGTCCGAATCAAGTAGGCCAAGTCATGTTGGGCAAATCATAGGAATGCTTGGATATGTGTACTATGCCGATGGCCAATTTGAAACTGCAGCTGGTTATTATGAAGAAGCCCTCACCTATTTCGAGCAAGTAAATGCCCGTCGGCCAATAGCAATTTCGACAAGTACTTTGGGAAGTATTTATTTCCAGGCTAATGAGTTTGATAAGGCAAAGCAAAAATTCAAAGAAGCATTGCAGATCAAGGAAGAATTGAAAGATACCCTTCTAATGAGCACGGATATTATAAATCTTGCCATGCTTTATGAGAGGGAAGGGAAGCTAGATTCTGCATTAACATATGCCTCCTGGTCTCGAGAAATAGATAAAAAGAATAATAACCTAATAGGCCTAACGGAAACGTTGAGACACCTTTCTTCTATTAATTTGAAAATGGGGAATTACCGGCAAGCTGAACAATTTGCCCTCGAATCACTTGAAAGTGCGAAGAATGTAGGGTCGCTAACGCTCGTACGTGATGCATACTACTTGCAGTATGTTGTGTTCAAAGAGACCGGCAAGCCTTCCCTTGCTCTCGAAAATCATGAGCAATTCAAGCTCTATAGTGACAGCATAACAAATATAGATACGCGGGAAGGATTAGTTGAAGCACAAGCCAGGTATGAAACTCAAAAAAAGGAACAGGAAATTCTACTCTTAGAATCAGAGAACAGGGAAGCAAGGTTGAAAATGATACTCTCCATTGTCATAGGTCTAGTACTTTTGATTGGGGTATCTATAAGTTACTGGCAATCTTCGAAGAGAAAAGAAAGGGAAAGGCAGTTAGAGGTACAGAGTATTCAAAGAGAATTGGAAAACTATGGAATGCTCATCAATGAAAAAGATAGCTTCATAACTAGTGTGATGAATAAGCTTACTGAAGTAGCCAGGGATTTGAAGAACTTTGAATCAAAAAAGGAAATCAATTCTGTAGTAGATTCGCTTCGAAGAACCGCAAGAATTACGGGTGAAGAGGAGCAATTACTCAACAGAATAGACCAGGTTAATAGTGGGTTCTTCAGAAGATTGGACATTAATGGTAGCGCTTTGACCAAAGGGGATAAACGTCTGGCTTCTCTTGTTCAAATGGAGCTTTCGAATAAAGAAATAGGAAATATTATAGGGATTAATACCCGGAGTGTTGTTCAGGCAAGGTATCGGCTTAAGAAAAAACTCAATCTTAACGCTGAAGAGGATTTAGTTTCCTATTTAAAAGAGCTGGTTTAAGCTATAGAGCTATCCTGACAAAGAAATCGAAGTTTGTTTGAGGATCTCCTTCGCGGGCGTCGGGCAAAAAGCTTTGCCTTAAAACAAAACTGATCGGAAGAACATTAAGCATCACATTATCAAGAATAAGTTCTCCTCCATAAGACTTTTGCCGTTGGGTAAAATCTGCAAAAAAGACATTTCGTTCTGCAATATCATAGAACAGATTGAGTCGTACCCTTTTGAAGTAAGCAAAATTGAAAAAGCCCCAATCTGGGTATGAGAGAGGTAATTGATAATTAAAGGAAAGGCGATACACTTCGTCATTGAGAGGGTAAGCATACCCGCGAGCATAATTAAATACATCTGAATACTGATATGTATTTCGAAGAAGCTCTCTTTGGTATTCTGCCTCAATCAAAATACCGTGATTCCAACTAAATCCTGGGAGATAAAGGCCTGCTTGAGTATTAAAGCGCTCTCCTTCAATATCGGAAAGTGATTTAGAGTAATACATCAAAAGATACTGCCCAAAACGAGGCTGCACATTTTGTAAAGCTCGTCTTCTAATATTGTAAGATATAGCGGTGAACTCCAATGAGGTAAGATTATCTGACGCATTATTGATAGAGAAGCGATCGTTAAGTTGATAAGCAGCCAGGTTTCCAGAAAGCGTAAGGCCGGTTGAGTAATTCCCTCTTTGCCAAATCAAAGGAATGGACGCTCCAGCGCTTATTTTATTTTGAGAAAATCGATCAATGAATAATGAGTCCGTATCAGTTAGAACAATAGTGTTTCGATCTGAATTAAAGCCAGAGACATTAATTATAGGAAAGTACTTTGCATATTGAGCAGATACACCATAACGGAATGCGTCCTCATTTTGATTATAGCCACCAATTAAATTTGCATTGAAATCATTAAGGATATTTGTGAACCCAAGTCTTGCATAAGCTTCGCTGGTACCTCCTGAAATCCCCCAGTCATGTAGCTTGGTTCCTTTTAAGAATCCTTTATATGGCGTTGATTTAAGCTTAGTATCGGGGATTTCATCAAGTATATCTCCTTCATAATCTGAGAGATGTACATCATACCTCTCCATATCTATAGGTTCTTCCGGGATAGTCTTTTCCTGGAGAGACTCGCTAATTAGTAGGGAGCTCAATACCGATCCCATTTCTGTGAACTCCGTAAATATAATTCGTTTTCCATCAGGAGATATATCCGGTTGATATGCTCCTATTTTTGCAGAAGTGAGCTGAGTTATTGTCTTCGATCCGGCTGTATCGACGGAATAAATATTGTCAATTCCGGAATAGGAGGCAGAGTAAACAATCCTATCATTTCCAACTGATATCCTTCCGATCGTGTGTTGGGTCCAGGGAGATAATTGAGATATCCGGTCATTTTCCAGGTTGTATTTAAAAATAGCTAAACGGCTATTTTTCTTTCCCAGGTAAACAATTGCTCTGCCATCAACTGTCCATGTAGGATATGAAATGACATGGTCATCCGGGTTTTGTAGGACTTGGATTGTATGCCCATTATTCGAATCGAGTATTACAATATTCGATAGCAACTCCTCTGTATACCTGGAAGCAGCTATCTTTGAAGCATCTGGGGAGACTTCAGGTGAGAAAATCTTCGTCTTATTAACTACTACTCGTTTATCACCCGTTTCAAAGTTATAAGTGACCAGCTTTGTGTAATTTCTATTAGCCCATCTTGGATCTCTTTCGTATTCGGTCCAGGCAAGCATATTATTGGATACAGAAAGGTAAGGTGAGACAGAAGAACCAACATTCGTAACCCTTCTGGAGTTACTTCTGTCCAGGTGATAAATGGCTCTGGTTTTTTGGTAACTGGAACTAAGGTAAACAAGACTTCCGTCATTCAAGTATTGAGGATAGCTGTTATCAGTGAAGGTTTTCTGTTTCAAAGTGAGAGGCTGATGCTCCGTTAACTCAAGATCAGCAAGTTCTTCTTCCCATTGTCTTTTAAGCTCGGAATAGGTGGCTTTGTACATAGCCGGAGCCCTCATTCCGGTATGAATATTCATAGCTCCAGAAAAGGGATAAATAATAGTTCTGTAAGACCCAGCATCCGCTAATACCTTTTTCCAAATTTCAGGGCCATATTTATTTCGTCCATAATTGATGATGGAGTAGCCAAGCCGATAATGGTTAGGTACTAAATCTTTATAGGAACCATTTCTAGCCTTCATGTAGGAGTAGTCGATATCGTTTAGCAAAAGAGCTCGTTGTTCTTTAAAAAAAGAAGCATTTCGACCCCTGCCTCCACTGCTCAAAACAGTCTCTGAACTAACTGCGTCCCCCTCTAAGTACCAGTTTGGAACCGCAAGGAACATGGAACCAGCCCATCCGCCCTGTCCCTGTGTAATATGGAAAAACTTGGTTACCCACCTGTTAGCATTTGAAAATTGAAGGGCATGCCGGTATTCGTGAATAGCTAATCCATCCAGCCAATCCACAGATCCAAGAATTTGATTGCTTTGAAAGGGAGTGGCAAAAAATTCACTTCGATAAGGTGATAGTCCTACATAGCCGTTAGAAATTACCTGATTGGTTTGCAGTACTATATCAATCTTTTTGGTATTTGTGCCTACAGTATAAAGTTGGTTGGCATGTATATAATTGATCAGATTTGCAATTCGGTTAGCCTGATCATACTCTCCACTCGGATAAATCACTCTTACAACGGGAGTGTTAATTTGATTCCATGTAACCGAAGGAGGGTGCCCGCCAAGCTGAATTTGAGAAAAGGAGTTTTGCCACGGGAGGAAGAGGATAGCTAGGAAGATGAGTACTCGTAAATAGACTAACAAAGCAGATATTTTTTAATAATACTTCGTGAAGATAGTTACCAGGATTATTATAACCCAGCATACCTAAAATTTCTAGAGAAACGGAGATGAGTATTTGAAAGGAAAGGTCTTAAAAGCCTAGTGAGAAGATTTTTTTTAGAAACGAAAGCTTTTTTCCTATTCCACCTTTCTGATGAGCTTTAATATTTCGAAGTTTTCTTTTACATCCCTGACAGGCTAATTTTTGTCTGCCATCGTGGTCAATTTCGGATAGTTGTACGATATACTGTCCCACTTTTCGCATTTTCCCTTCCTGCGAATTACAGAAATCACAGCTCCTGTCAGAGTCGAATTCCTTTATATCGGTTCTGTCCTTCTTTTCTTCAGCCACTCGTGTTCCTCATTTATACCCGAGGCGATAATAAGTTATTAAAGAAAGAATTCTAGCCCTTGTAGTGCTTTTGTAGACTTTTTTCTTTAGGAAAAAAGAAGGGGCTGAAGTCGTCTATTCATTGTCTAAGGCAAGTATTTATAACTATTTGATTAATAAAAAACTTTAGCTGGCACTTTTTTAGAAGAAGAAAGGCCGGAGGAGTCGTACTTCTTGAACTGAGGAGGTGCTACCAGCTGTAGAGGTAAAAGTGTTATGACTAAACCAATGTGCGTCCCAAGAAAGCTTTGGGACACATCAGTTAATTTTATCCAAAATGGGAATAAAATTTATGGGGTAGGGTAAATGGTAGCAAAGGTGTTTTAGCATATGAACACCTTAATTAACTACCATGAATAAAACGAAATACCTTGCATTGGTTCTCATTTTCGCTCCAATGCTATTTGTTCAGCAAAGTTTTGCTTTCCAGCATGAAGCGGTTTCTGTTGAATACAATTTTGCCGAAGACGCAGCTCTTATCAGAGCGAATTATGAAGAAAATGTCGACAAATTATCCCGGTTTAAAACCGGGCATATGGGACTAAGGTTCTACCGCCACTATGGAGATGAAAAGTATATTCCTCTTTTCTTAGAGGGTATTGAACTAGCGGAACAAAGTCTTAATACCATTTATAAGCGGGGACTGGATTCAGAAAGCATCAAAAAGTACAGCGAGGAGAGTAACAGAAAGTATTACAGTACCTCCACAACCAGGAAGAGACTTCGGAGCAAAACGCTAAGTGATTTTCCCGAATATCGATTTTATGCCACTAAACTATTACGCCATGTAGCCAGATTGGATGAAGTTGGATTAAGACATGAGCACCATGATGAATTCATAGAAGCCTTGAAGTCCTATGATTTTAAGAGGGCCTTTACCAACTATCGAATGATAAAAGCATGGGGAGCTCAACTTGCAAACCAGGTGTATTGGTTAAAGCAACTCGGCATAGCCGATTACACTCAGATTTTTCAGGAAGCAGTGAATAGAGTATATCCAGAAGAAATGGATAGCAGGCTTAGCAAGCAGCAATTCGAAAACAAGCTCTACACACTTACTCATATAGTTATAGCGGCTTCAGGGTATTACCAGGTAGAGGTAGCCGAAGAAGACTTTCCAGAAATTACCTCATACTTCAGAAGAAATACCTTATCTATTTTAGAAAGAGCGAAGGAGGATGTGGTCATTGAGGTCGGAATATCCTTACTGCTTACCGGGAATAACTATCCTGAAATAGATGTGATTCGCCGCCACATAAGCGACAAAATTAACTGCGAGAAACGGATGATTCCGTCTCCTTCTGGCAAAACAGATTTCGCCCTTGGGGAGCATCGAAATATAATAGGAGTGCTGTTGCTGGATTGGCAGGGAACGTACCAACGCCCCCAGGTCCAGGATTTGGGGACATGGCAATCTAATATTCCCAAGACATTATATGCTTACCAACGGCTAAGCCTTGGAGAATTGTAATCAGGTGGACCATACTTCTTAACAGTTAGTGAGAAGTAGTATGCAGGAAAGAGGAGTGCTGGTTGTGCTCCTCTTTTTTTTTGAACAGGGGTAGGGTATTTCTCCAGTCGACTGTTTTATAGATAAACAACACCAACACTCAAAAATGAAACGAATAATCACCTGCATACTTGCCATACTTCTCTTCCAGGAATATGCCTCTGCCCAGTTCAGGGTTAAGACCGGAGCTTATCAGGGCTATGAGTGGAATATTTTCAGAAATCCGGAAACACTCATCCAATCAGAAGATACTCTTGGGAGAAGTGATCTGTGGAGCAACTCGAACTACAACGAGTTATTTATTAATACAGATTTTCTAAAACGATGGGGTAGTACCAAATTAAAACTCAGTGGCGATATAAGAGCGAATGTGTACCATCAACAGAATAGCGCTCAGAAAGAATTTTATCGTATTTATGCGTCATACAGAACCAAATATGCCTCGCGAAAGTTTTTCGAGTTTTCTCCCAGTTTTTCTAGAAAAACTCAGGCGCCAATAGATCAAAGCGACCTCATTTTCAGGAGTCGTTTTTCCTACTCACAGGTCTTAGTTCCATTACATTTTGACTTCTATCTCAAAAAACAACGATGGTTAAGACTTGAAACCAACTATCGATACAAATCATACGATGCGACTGATAATGATAAAACTCATTACCACGGATTTGAAGCTCAGGCCTTGTATTCAAAAAGATGGGAGGGGAAAGTAACTAGTGAAGTCGAACTGTTTGCAGAGTGGAATTCCAGAAATCAGACAGAGTTGGAATTCGCTACTCAAACCAGCCCGGAGGAAATAAAAAAGAGGTCATTTGAATCCTACACATTTGGAAGTAACCTGAGCTTTCAATCAAAAAGTAAGTCGTTCAAAATCGAGTTCCCTGTTTCCTATAAAGTATTCAATGACTCACCAAGCAAGCGGCTTAACTATTCACAAATTGTAGCTGGAACCAGGCTTTCATTTGATCTTGGAAAGGCCAGGGTAATTCAGAATTTCTCCGGTACGTTCAGGGACTTTTCTACTCTAACAGTATCAGAAAGTGAGCTTCTGAACTATAAATATATACGCAGCTCTACCACTATTACAGTGCCAATCCTGAGCCGAATTAACTACATCGCAAAAGCATCCCTAATAAGAAGAATATCGAACAGAGGCACTATGAGTAGCAGCTCATTCAGAGGATACTTTAGCTCATATATAGAGACAGGCATAAGCATAAGCCTGTGATTTCTAACCCGACAAAAGATCAAAAGCACTTGTGTGAAAGCAGGTGCTTTTTTTACTGTATATATGTATCCCCGAGTTAATCCCTGATCATATATATCGACGATATTGTAAAGATGGCAAAAAAATCTATTCGCTCAGTAAAGAGCGAATAGATTGAGTTGTGTTATTATATAGATGGACAAGATTTGAGGTCGTAAGGATCTTCTCTTGACACTCCCGCCCATTTCTTCTGTGTAGTAAGTCTTTTAGTTACCAGCCAAAATGCTCGGCAATAAATCGTTAGTGTATATCATTCACTAGACTGTTTTTTGTCTTTCAATTTCTTGAAAGCATAAGCTCCACCAGCAGCAGCCAGCAAGCCGAGCCCACCATCAATGGGAGCCTGAGACGGCGGAGAAGGTAAATTGGGCTGGCCCAGAACTAAGCTATATCCCAGTAAAAGAATGATGAACGTAAGTAGAAAGAGGTATAGAATTTTCATAATGGTCTATTAGTAATATGTAGGACAGCTTATGTCCCGAATCCAACGTTTTATTTAATTAAAGTGAGTGTTTTGGTGCTTACGAAGCTTCCTGCTTGTAAGCGATAGATATACATACCGGAAGCAAGACCAGAAGCATTAAAATTGACCGTATGTCGTCCAGAAGATGTAGAGTGATTGTTGAGAAGCGTAGCTATTTTTTTCCCGAATACATCAAATACTTCCAGGGTAACAGAGCCTGATTCCGGAAGCTCAAAAGCTATGGTAGTACTTGGATTAAAAGGGTTGGGATAGTTCTGTTCTAAACTAAAAGTAGTTAGTGTTTCTTTAGTCTCGTTAACTACCGAAGTAGCATTTGGTTTAATCGTTAAACCAAATCTAGCTGGTTGTCCCTTGTTTTTCATTGTTACAGCATTCGGCCCATTTAAAATACTGAGCGGTTCTCTCTTGGATTTTGAATCCGGATGTTCATCAAAAGTATAATGCGAAACCTCTCTCATATCTAACGATGTGCCAAGCTCGTAATCATGAAGCGTAAGTCCCCAGTTTGCGGGAATTGTTTCCAACCCATTCCACTCGAAAGTAAACTCACCTTCTACACCAAAGAGTTGATGCTCGAGAGCAAGGGTTATTTCCTGATCAAGGCTAATAGGTAATGACTCAACCGATTTCAAGCGTTCATTGGAGTTGAAAGCCATCGTAGCAAAAGTGGATGTAAGAGGGGTTAATTTAGTCGCATCTGCACGATCGAATTCAAGAGAAGCATGCTCTCGGAAAGCAAGGCGGATTGCTTCGTCAAAAGAATTTTCAGAAGACAGCGTAAACGATATATCCCCTCTTTGTTCTGTGGTTTTAAAGAAATTCCTGTCTTCATTGGACAGTGTTGAACCAGAATAAGGCATCGTAAGTGAGGTAACAGTCGCATCAGCTGTTTCAACCCAAAATCCTTGCCAGGCAGTTACGATATAACCTGATGTGGCACTGGTAGCGGTACGATCCTTTATAGAATATGAACTAGAGAAATCATTCCAGAATGAAATATTATCTGAAATACTTCCTCCAGTTGAAGTAATCGATTTTGTATTGAAATTACTGCCAAATGGGTTTCCCACTAAGGTGTATAAATTAGCGGCTCCGCTATTTAGAGTAACTGTTACATCAGCTGTGGGGCTATCACCCGTGTAACTTAATGTATCAGGTAACTCGTTACTTTGGAGAGTGTCTTTGTCAAAAAAGTATAACCCGAATCCATAACCGTCTCCCCAACTGGTGGTAGTATTAGCAGGCTGTTCAAAAGAACCAGAATTATCGTAGGTAAAGAAACTTGGATCAGAATTGGGGGCCAGCCCTCCTGTAATTCCCTGAACCGGAACATCATCAGATATATCCTCAATCGTTCCTCCAGATTTTGGAAGTGATAGCAATCTCCAACCTTCATCACCAGCAATTATAGCAGGGGGATTCCCATACACTTCAATATTGTCGAAAGCAATATCTTCATCAGCTCTATTTAAATGAAAGAAAAAAGTTAAATCTAATTCGTCCCCAACCCCTGATATATCAGCAGTATATGTAGTAAATGCATTTGTTATTTCTGCGCCATCACCTTCTCCGTTGAAGTTAGTATCTATCAAGGGTTTTCCATTAATATCAAAAGCGTCAGCGCTATCCATTTCCACCCAAATCAGATTCTGTTCTGATTGCGAGTCCACCCTACCCTTGATGTGAAAGAAGTCATCTCTATCCCAGTCCTCAGAATTACCGTCATCACCTTCTGCAATCATAATCCGCAGTTGTAAATCCGTATATCCTGTAATGTCAATATTTCGGATATACATAGCATCTATGTCATCCGCTGCAGGAGTACCACACGTTGTTCCACCGATATCCATGGCCCCAAAAAATTTATTTCCTTGAATATTAGTAACGTCCAAAGGACCTCCATTAGCGTCCATTTGAATTCCATTTACAGCGTCAATAACACCAATGTAATCTCCTGTCTCATCCGTACAAACTCCCACTGCGCTCATAAGAAAGTCAGTTCCTACTACAGCATTTTCAAAATCCTGAAAAAAAATTCTCTGTTGAGCAAAACTAGTTATTGAAAAACCAGTTGTAATGATAAATAGAAATAAGAGCGTCCTGTAACTATAAATTAATATACCCACTATCTAATACCTGTACCTTTTTTGTTATTAACGCGGAGTAATCTTAAGAAATGAACGAGGACAATTACTTATGAAATTCTATCAATTTTGTTAGAATTTCTATCACAGACCGGTAGATTAGTGTTCCTAAAGCATATAAATGATACTAAATTGAATATTTTGAGTAATGAGTGATGTATAGAATTTCACTTATATTATTCTATCAAATTTAAATCGCTTTGCTAAAATCGTTTTTCGTATTCATCATTTTTTCCTTGCTTAGTGTTGCTTCTTTTGGGTATCAGCCTAGTAGCGTTCCTTTTGATTGGGAGTCTTTATCAAATAGCTTTTCGATAAAGAAGTACTCGACTTCAGATGGCCTGCCTATTAATTCAATAAATCATGTGGTAACACACTCAGATGGGTTTCTGTTTATCGCTACGAATGATGGGCTGGTACAATTCGATGGCGATAGATTCAGAACTATAAACACATTTACCCATCCTCAACTCCAGACAAATAGAATCAAATGGATGGAGTCATCGACTACGGGAGAATTATGGGTATTAGATCACCAGGAAAACCTATACCGATTCAAAAATGGAAAGATTACATGGTTGCAGGGAATCAATGGTTTTGAAGAAATACTGGTTAAAAAAACGGCTATGCTCAACGATAGCACCTTGATAATAACAACAGATCAAGGATTATTTGTTAATGAGGAGGAGTTAATATTTAAGAGGCTTAGGTACCCGGAAACGGAGAGAGATATTCGGAATAGTTTTATTACGAAGCAGGGAGAACTTTACTTTTTAATTGATGAGGGTTTATTCCTTCTTAGCGAGACCAGATTCTCCAAGATCATAGGTGCTTCAGAGCTACTTGTATCGGTATTCGAAACCTTTCATTTGGAAACGGATAGAGATGGGTTTGTCTGGATACTAGGTGTAAATGGCACGGTGCTGCGTATCGAAGCAGGAAATCGACAAACTCTGTTTTCTTATCCTGAAGTGAGTGATATAGAATTTTGGGATATGCTGGATTCAGGGAATGGCGAAATTCTTTTCAGCACATCTTACGGTCTGCTCGCTCTAAACAAAAGCAATCAAGAACTGAAGCCAACTCCTCAGTTTCGACAACCCGAGGGATATTTTAAGAATGGCACATGGAATTCGATCAATAATTACCTGATAACTAATTTTCAGAATACAGTATATGCAGATGGAGAAGAAGTACTTGGGACAGAAAAGCCAATTACTATCATAGCAGAAGGTGAAGAAGGAATTATCTGGGTTGGGACTAATGGCGATGGTTTATATCAAATAACTCCAAATAAAATGATAACCATCGGAGATAATTTCATGGAGGGATTAACTAATATTTATGGATTAAGTGAAGCAGAGGAAGGCATATGGGCTGCTGGATTTGAACAGGAGATATTCAAACTATCCAACACAAAAATTGAAAACTGGAATACCAAAAACAGTTCACTTAAAGATCCTTATTTCAGAGCGGTGTTATATACGGATGAGAACATATTCGCGGGGAATTTTGACCTATGGTCTTTTGACAATAAAGCATGGGTAAAGGATAACACCTGGTCGATTAATACAGAGTTAATTAATGCACTTTTTATTGATTACAAGGGCAGGTTTTGGATAAGTACTGCGTCTGGACTTTATCTAAACTCACAATCAGAAAAAGAACGTTTTCTGGATAGAAATGGGCGCACCTTGGAAGGAGTTAAAAGCGTGTATAACTATTTTGACAAGGGAGTTTTGTTCTGTACCAGTTCACAAGGAGTAGCATGGTTAACTAATGATGGGGAATTTAAGTTTATAGGCCTCGATGAAGGATTGAGCAGCAATATAGTGAGGGATGTGTACGCAACTTCGCATGATACGATTTGGGTAGCAACCGAGGACAGGGGGCTTGATCGAGTAATTCTAAAAAACGACAGATTAGTATCTGAGGTATCAAGTTTGACAACAAATGATGGTTTGATTGATAACTCACTACATCGGCTAATTGAAGATGACCAGGGGTATTTTTGGATCAACTCCAATAAGGGGATTATGAGGATCAGTGAGGTGGCGTTAAATCAATATCTAGATGGGGAAAGGAATGATTTACCCATTAAGGTTTTCAATGAGCAAAATGGATTAATAAGTAGAGAAGGAAACGGAGGGGTTCAAAATTCCGGTATTTTGACTAAGGACGGTAAGTTGCTTTTTTCCAGTCAGGCAGGAATCGTGTACACCAGGCCAGAATGGCACATAAATCCCAAACCCTATTCCATAAAACCTGTTTTCGAGTCTCTCAGTTTTAGCAATTCTGTAGTACATATTTCGGGAGCATCTAGAGTTAACCTCTCAAGTCAATATCGGTCTGTACAGGTAAAATTTACAATGCCTGTATTCTCGGATCCTGAGAATGTTGAGTTCTTTTATAAGATTGAGGGGGTAAATGAAACATGGCAGGAAGCAGGCCGAGATCGGGTAGCCATATTTACGAATCTGCCAGCTGGCATAAACACGTTAACGATTCGCGGTAGAGTAAAAGGGGAAGAAGGGTTTACTGAAAATAGTCTGGAATTAGCAGTTCAGCCATTTTTTTATGAAACCAGGTGGTTTTTATTTTTGGTGTTACTGGGGATCGGAGTAGTTTTTTGGGGAGGGAACAGGGCGTTAATAGTGCGAGCCAAGAGAAGAGAGGTGGAACTCAATGATCTGGTGAATTTGCGTACTAATGAACTACTGGAAGAAAAAGAGAAAACCGAAAAGGTCCTGGATCAGGTCGAAAGGCTACACCAATCAAAGTCAGAGTTTTTCACAAATTTTACTCATGAACTCAGAACCCCTCTTTCTCTCATTTTAAATCCAATTGAGGACTTGCTAGAAAATGACAAGCAAGAAATCTCTGGAAAGAAAGAACTATTAAATGTCATGTGGAGAAATGCAGCACGATTAAAGCAACTCGTTGATCAGCTGTTGGATGTATCTCGGTTAAATGCAGGAGAACTGTTATTGACTTTTGAAGCCGCGGATTTATATAAGACGACTTCACAATTCTGTTCTCAATTTGAGTATAGTTTCGAGAAAGAAGGGATCAATTTTTCAATTAATGATAAGGTAGACCTGGAGAAAGTCTTAATAGATGTAAATGCGTGGAATCATATTTGCACAAATTTAATGGGTAATGCTCTAAAATTTTCAAATCGAGGTGGAGAGATTTCGATACAATTCTTTGACGAAGCTGATTACCTGGCTTGTGTTTTTAAGGATACCGGAATAGGAATTTCTCACGATGATTTACCCTATATATTTGACTCCTATTACAGGGGTGAGTCGACCATATCAAAAGCGCAAGGTGCAGGGATAGGGCTAACGTTGGTTAAGGGGCTCGTTGAAAGAATGGGAGGTAAAATAGAAGTGAGCTCTATTGAGAGTGAAGGAACGGTATTTACGATTTACCTGAGAAAAGGAAGTGATCATATTCTCGCAAAAGATAAAATAATTGAGCATTCCAAGGATAAGGCGATTGTTCGTGCTTCTTTATCAGGTAATACTCCATCTACTTTAGATGTAAAACAAGTTGGATCCGAAGCCAGAGTATTAATTGTAGAGGACAATGAAGATTTTCAAAAGTATCTGAAGTATACCATTGGAAGGCATTATGAGGTTTTAAGTGCCAGAAACGGTAAAGAGGCTTTACAGCTGCTAATCAATTCAAAGCCGGACATTATTATTTCGGATGTAATGATGCCAGAAATGAATGGATTTGAAATGATAGAGGCTATTCGAAGTAAAAAAGGGTTGGAGCGGGTGCCTGTAATTTTTCTGAGCGCTAAAGATACTGTTGCAGATATAGAAAAAGGACTTAGTCTTGGGGCTGATATTTATCTATCTAAACCTGTTGAGGTAAAATTATTATTACTTCAAATTATGGCGTTGTTAAAAAGGGAACGAAGAATAAAAAGCATTAAGAAAAGAGGTAGCGCCGAAAAATCTCCAGATATTATTCAAAGAGTAGAAGAGGTTATTCAGAGGCACCTAGGTGACCCTGGACTTAATGTAGAGATGATAGCCAGTAAGCTTTCCATAAGCAGCCCTACGTTATATAGAAAGTGGAAAAAGCATAGCACTGAGACAATTAATTACACCATTTCTAAAATGAGATTTGAAGAAGCTCTTAGATTAATCAGAGAAGAATCAATTACGATATCAGAAGCAGCTTATACTGTAGGTTTTTCGCACTCCTCTTACTTTTCGAATTCTTTTAAAAAGATTTATGGGTTATCACCACAAGAATATCTTAGAAAATTTATGGATGGCTAAGAGTTACCCCATCCCATAAAAAGAAGCTCTCTCTATAAAATAAGGATCGAAGACCTTTCTAAGCGACTGATGCTCTGGAAGGACCAGTTCCGAATCTTTCTCGATAATCTCTCTCGCTTTTTCTTTTGCTTGTGCCAGGATGGATTGATCTTCTACGATATCGGCCACTTTGAAATCAGGCAGTCCACTTTGTTTGGTCCCGAGAAAATCTCCTGGGCCTCTAAGCTTTAGGTCCGCTTCAGCAATTTTAAAACCATCATTGGTTTCTTCCATGGTCTTCAATCGAAAAGCACCTGCTTTGCTTACTTTCACATCCGGCATGAGTATACAATAACTTTGCCGCTCGCCACGACCAATTCTTCCTCTCAACTGATGAAGCTGGGAAAGCCCAAATCGCTCAGCATGTTCAATAATCATTACGGAAGCATTTGGTACATCAACGCCCACTTCAATCACAGTGGTCGAAACCAAAATCTGAAGTTGGTTAGCTATGAATGATCTCATGACTTCATCTTTCTCATCTGAGCTCATTCGCCCATGCAGAAGGCCTACCTTGAACTCAGGAAATCTGGTCTTCAGCTTTTCATATCCGGCAGTTGCATCCTTTAAATCCAAAGCTTCGGATTCTTCAATCAATGGATAGATGACATATGCCTGCCCTCCATTATCAACTTCTGATTTCACAAAGGAATAGACATCTTCTCTTTTCTTCTCTCCGCGAATAGCAGTCTTAACTGGTTTCCTCCCCGATGGGAGTCCTTTTATAATAGAGATGTCCAAATCGGCATATACCGTCATCGCTAGAGAACGTGGTATGGGAGTTGCACTCATAACCAATATGTGAGGGTGTTCTCCTTTGTTTAATAGTTCAGCACGTTGCTTTACTCCAAATCGGTGTTGCTCATCAATCACAGCCAGGCCAAGCTTATGAAACTTTACTTCTTTCTGAATGACCGCATGGGTGCCAACAACAATTTGGCAGCTTCCTCCTTCAATATCTGTAAGTACATCTCGGCGCAATGCAGTCTTTTGACCTCCTACCAATAATCGAATATTAATATCGAGGTCTTTTAACTGGGTTGATAAAGTCCGGGAATGCTGCTCGGCCAGAATTTCGGTAGGAGCTATGAACGCAGCCTGATAGCCATTATCCAATGCCATTAATAATGCCCCAATGGCTACAAGAGTTTTCCCGGCGCCAACATCTCCCTGAATAAGTCTGTTCATCTGCCTTCCTAATCGTACATCTTTTTTGATGTCAGCTAGTGCAGACTTTTGACCATCCGTTAATTCGAAAGGGAGGAGCTTTTTAAAATAGGTAGAAGTATAATTTCCAAGATTGCTGAATACATGGCCTCGTTCTCTTTCTTTTATAGTGTGATGGATTTTTTCCATACTCAATTCAAAAAGAAAGAGCTCTTCAAATTTGAACCGGTCCAGAGCTTTTTTATGATCTGAATGGCTATTCGGGAAATGAATCATTTGAAAGGCTTCTCTGCGAATAGGATGATCCAATGCTTTGAGCATGTTATCAGGCAAAAACTCATTTAAAGTAGTTCTGCTTAAAATGGACTGAATCCATTTCCGAATGAGGGCACTGGTAATTCTTGCTTTGCTGAATTCTTTATTTCCAGGATAAATGGGAACAATCCTGGAGAAAGCTTCCAGATCTCCTTCTTCAGCAAGTTTGTCAACTTCGGGATGGGCCATACTGATGCTTTTCCCATATCTCTTTGCCTGTCCAAAAAAGGCTACAACTTCTCCTTCCTTAAATGCCTTTTTGAAATACGAAGCCCCTCTGAACCACACTCCTTTAACAACTCCTGTTCGGTCATAGATAGAAATCTCGAGTCTCTTCTTTCTGCCAAATCCAACTTCATCAATAGAAGTAATCTTCCCGGTAACAGTAACCTCTTCATTTGCACCTCTTAGTTGCTTGATTGGCTGGACATTTGTCCTGTCTAAGTAGCGATATGGGAAATAATACAGTAAATCAGAGGCAGACCTGATACCCGACTTAGATAAAGCCTCGAGCCTTTTTGTTGATAAACCGGGTAAAGTTGAAAGATTCAATTGATATAATGATATATATCTATAAAAAAATTATTGAGTCAATTTAGCTGCTCTTAGCACTAGTTTTCTAGAGAGTAGGCAAGATTAAGGAATAAGTGGAATTATTAGTGATAAATTTTTTGCACAAAATTTCAAACATCCCGATATTTGCAAGCTCTCGATTTGATGGCAATAACCAAATTTTTGAACAGTGCCAACTATACAACAACTTATTAGAAAAGGTAGAAAAAGTAAGGTTCGGAAAACAACTGCTCCTGCAATGCAGAACTGTCCGCAGAAGCGTGGAGTTTGTACCCGGGTTTACACTACCACTCCGAAGAAACCGAACTCAGCACTTCGTAAAGTTGCTCGTGTTCGTTTAACCAATGGAATTGAAGTTACCGCCTATATCCCTGGTGAGGGCCACAACCTACAAGAGCACAGTATTGTTCTTATTCGTGGAGGAAGGGTAAAGGATTTACCTGGTGTTCGATACCACATCATTCGTGGTACACTTGATACTGCTGGTGTTGAAGGCAGAACACAAAGCCGAAGTTTATACGGTACTAAACGACCTAAAGGGTAACCATTAAGAATTTAAACTAGTCGAGCATGCGTAGAAGAAAAGCAGAAAAAAGAGACGTGCAACCAGATCCGATTTTTTCGGACAAAATGATTACCCGTTTTGTGAACAACCTGATGAAAGACGGGAAGAAAAATGTTGCTCGTAAAATTGTATACCAGGCATTCGAATTGATTGAAGAAAGAACAGGAGAAACAGGAATTGATGTTTTCCGTTCTGCACTTCAGAATTCTACTCCTGTAGTTGAAGTAAAGTCTCGCCGGGTTGGTGGAGCTACTTACCAGGTGCCTGTTGAAGTAAGACAAGAGCGCGGTACTGCCTTAGGAATGAGGTGGTTAATTAAAGCGGCACGATCAAGAAACGATAAATCAATGTCGCTTCGTCTTTCCAGAGAGCTTATTGACGCTTCTAAGAATGAAGGTGGAGCTGTTCGTAAGAAAGACGAGACTCACCGTATGGCTGAGGCAAACAAAGCATTCGCACATTTTAGATTTTAAAAACACTATTCATCACAAACATGTCTGAAGTTAAAACTGCAATGGATCCTAAAGTTCTCGACACTATGCGTAAAACGCGTAACATCGGGATTATGGCACACATTGATGCCGGTAAAACTACTGTTACCGAGCGTATCCTTTTCTATACTGGTAGAAGTCATAGAATTGGTGAGGTGCATGATGGTGCTGCTACTATGGACTGGATGGAGCAGGAGCAAGAGCGTGGTATTACCATCACTTCTGCAGCTACTCACTGTATCTGGAAAGATCATCGTATCAACATTATTGATACTCCTGGTCACGTTGACTTTACTGTAGAGGTAGAACGTTCTCTTCGTGTATTAGATGGTGCAGTATTTGTGCTTTGCTCTGTAGGTGCTGTTCAGCCTCAGTCTGAAACTGTATGGAGACAAGCTACCAAGTACATGGTTCCTTGTATGGCTTTCGTAAACAAGATGGACCGTACCGGTGCTGACTTCTATAATGTAGTATCTCAGCTTGATGAAAAATTGAATGCAAATCCTATTCCTATCCAAATTCCAATCGGAAGAGAGGAGAATTTCAAGGGAGTAGTTGATTTGATCACCATGCAAGGTATTGTTTGGGACGAAGCTTCTCTTGGAGCCAAGTATGATGTAATTGACATCCCTGAAGATATGGTTGAGAGTGTGAACGACTACCGTGTTCAAATGCTTGAAGCTATTGCTGACCATGACGAGACTTTGATGGAAAAATACCTCATGGAAGAGGAGATTTCTGAAGAAGAGATTATCGACGCGATCAGAAAAGCTACTATCGCAAAAGACATTACTCCGGTAATGTGTGGTACTGCTCTTAAGAACAAAGGTGTTCAGGCTATGCTTGACCGTGTTCTTGACTTCATGCCTTCTCCACTTGATGTAGAGGCTGTAAAAGGAATTGATCCTAAGACTGATGAAGAAGTAACTAGAGAAGCTGATCCAAGTGGACCTTTCTCTGCACTTGCTTTCAAAATCATGACAGACCCTTATGTAGGTAAGTTGACTTTTGCTCGTGTGTATTCTGGTAGACTTGAAAAAGGTTCTTATATCTTAAACTCTTCTACTGGTAAGAAAGAGCGTGTTGGCCGTCTACTTGAGATGCATGCTAACGACAAGAAAGATGTTGAAGTTGCTCAGGCTGGTGATATCGTAGCTGTTGTAGGTGTTAAAGAAGTATACACTGGTGATACTTTCTGTGATTTAGATAGCCCGGTTATCCTGGAGCAAATCACTTTCCCTGAGCCGGTAATTAAGCTTGCTGTTGAGCCTAAAACAAAAGCTGATAGCGACAAGCTTTCAACTGGTCTTCAAAAACTAGCTGAAGAAGATCCGACCTTCAAAGTTTCTACTGATGAAGAAACTGGTCAGACTACTATTGCTGGTATGGGTGAGCTTCACCTTGAGATCATTGTTGATCGATTGAAAAGAGAATTTAAAGTAGAAGCTAACGTAGGTGCTCCTCAGGTATCTTACCGTGAAACTATCTCTGCTAATGTTACTCATCGTGAGACTTACAAGAAGCAGACTGGTGGTCGTGGTAAGTTTGCTGATATCCAGTTTGAAATCGCTCCTTTGGAGTTCTTTGATAATTACGAAGGAAAGAAAGATCGTGTGAACCAGCACGAAGGCTTCGTATTTATTAATGAGGTTGTAGGTGGTAATATTCCTCGTGAATTCATCCCATCTGTAGAAAAGGGGTTCATAGCAGCTATGGAAAATGGTATCCAGGCTAACTATGGAGTTCAAAATATTGGAGTAAGACTATTTGATGGTTCTTACCATGATGTTGACTCTGACCAGCTAAGTTTCGAATTAGCAGCGAAGTCTGGTTTCCGTGAGTCAGCGAAAAAAGCCAAGCCTGTAATGCTTGAGCCTGTAATGAAGGTAGAAGTAACCACTCCGGAAGAGTACATGGGTGATGTTATTGGTGACTTGAACAGTCGTCGTGGAATTATCCAGAGTATGAACTCTGATCCTAATGGCTCAGTAGTAAAAGCAAATGTTCCTCTTTCTGAGATGTTCGGATACTCAACCGACCTTCGATCATTGACTCAGGGTCGTGCAGTATACTCTATGGAATTCGAAGAGTACACTCAGGTACCTGATAAGATTGCTCAGGAAATTATTGAAAGTCAGGCATAAGAATTTTTAAACGATAAACTAAATAAGACATGGCAAAAGAGACCTTTCAACGCACCAAGCCCCACGTGAATGTGGGCACCATTGGTCACGTAGATCACGGTAAGACGACCTTGACTGCGGCGATCACGACGGTAATGGCGAAGACTTATGGGGGAGAAGCCCAGGCCTTCGATCAGATTGACAACGCTCCGGAGGAAAGAGAGCGTGGGATTACCATCGCGACGGCGCACGTGGAATATGAGTCAGACGTACGTCACTATGCGCACGTAGACTGCCCAGGCCACGCCGACTATGTGAAGAACATGGTAACGGGAGCAGCCCAGATGGACGGTGCGATTTTAGTAGTAGCGGCTACCGATGGCCCGATGCCACAGACCCGCGAGCACATCTTGTTGGCTCGTCAGGTAGGGGTACCTCAAATCGTAGTGTTCATGAACAAGGTTGACTTGGTGGACGATGAGGAACTACTTGAGTTGGTAGAACTGGAAGTGCGTGAGCTGCTCTCTAGCTATGAGTTTGATGGCGATGACATTCCTGTGATCCAGGGCTCAGCGCTAGGCGCGTTGAATGGCGAGGCGCAGTGGGAAGAGAAGATTGTGGAGCTTATCCAGGCAGTGGATGAGACCATTCCTACTCCAGAGCGTGATGTAGACAAGCCGTTCCTGATGCCTGTGGAAGACGTGTTCTCTATTACAGGTCGTGGAACTGTAGCAACAGGTCGTATCGAGCGTGGAATCCTAAAGCTTAACGACGAGATCGAGATCGTAGGGATCGTGGAAGAGCCGTTGAAGAGTGTAGTGACGGGTATCGAGATGTTCCGTAGACTGCTTGACCAGGGTCAGGCGGGCGACAACGCAGGGATTCTGCTTCGTGGTATTGCCAAGGAAGACATCCAGCGTGGAATGGTACTTTGTAAGCCAGGTTCGATCACCCCACACAAGAAGTTTGAGTGCGAGGTGTATGTATTGAGCAAAGATGAAGGAGGCCGTCACACGCCGTTCTTCAAGGGCTACCGTCCACAGTTTTATTTCCGTACCACGGATGTAACGGGAGCATGTGAGCTACCGAGTGGGGTGGAGATGGTAATGCCTGGCGACAATGTGAAGTTGTCGGTAGAGTTGATTCAGCCGGTGGCGATGGAAGAAGGGCTACGTTTTGCGATCCGAGAGGGTGGGCGAACCGTAGGTGCCGGTGTGGTAACTAAAATCTTAGATTAAGGAGTTCTGATCCGTGGCAACACAACAAAAAATCAGAATCAAGCTAAAGTCATACGATCATAATTTGATCGACAAATCAGCTGAAAAGATTATTCAGACTGTAAAATCAACTGGTGCTGTGGTTTCTGGTCCAATTCCATTACCAACAAGAAAAAGCATCATCACTGTAAATAAATCAGTGTTTGTTGATAAGAAGTCTCGTGAGCAATTCGAATACCGAGCTCACAAAAGACTAATAGATATCCTGTCTACTGGTTCGCAAACCGTAGATGCTCTAATGAAGCTGGAATTACCTTCCGGCGTTGATGTAGAAATTAAAGTTTAACGAAAGGATCAAGAACACAATGCGTGGTTTGATTGGAAAAAAAGTTGGGATGACAAGTGTCTTCGACGAAATCGGTCGCAGTATTCCTGTAACTGTAGTTGAAGTTTCAGCCGCTGTTATTACCCAAATCAAAACAGAAGAAAAGGATGGTTACAACGCTGTTCAGGTTTCTAGTTTTGACCGAAAAGAAAAAAATATTTCAAAGGCTGTAAAAGGCCACCTTGCTAAGGCAGGAACTGCAGGAAAAGCGGTAGTTAAAGAATTCCGCGATTACCTTCCTGAAGGACTTGTAGAAGGTGATGAGCTTAAGGTTGAAGACGTGTTTTCTGTAGGGGACATTGTTGATGTAGCTGGTACTTCAAAAGGTCGTGGATTTTCTGGGGTAATTAAGCGTCACAACTTTAGCGGAGTGGGTGATGAGACTCATGGTCAGCACAACCGACTAAGAGCTCCTGGTTCTATTGGTGGAGCTTCTGATCCGGCACGTGTATTCAAAGGAATGCGTATGGCAGGTCAGCACGGCAATACTCGAGTTAAGGTGAAAAACCTTAGTGTTGCGAAAATCCTTCCTGAGTCAAGTCTTTTGCTAGTTACCGGAAGCATTCCTGGCCCTAAAGGCAGCTACGTTGAAATCCTCAACAAATCAGCTGAGGCGTAAGAATGAAATTAGATATATATAAAATAGACGGAACCAAGGCGAGCAAGAAAGCAGATCTTAACGATGCTATCTTTGCTATTGAGCCTAATGAAGTTGTTATGTATGAAGATGTTCGTCGCCATATGGCTAACAAACGTCAGGGTACTCACAGCACAAAAGAGCGTTCAGAAGTTACAGGTAGTACAAAGAAACTATACCGCCAAAAAGGTACAGGTAACGCTCGTCGTGGTAGCATTAAGTCTCCTCTTCTTAGAAAAGGGGGCACTGTTTTCGGTCCTAAGCCACGTGATTACGGATTCAAATTGAATAAGAAAGTAGTTCGCTTAGCTAGAAAATCAGCGCTTTCAGTGAAAGCTGCCAATGAAGCAATTACTATTGTGAAAGACTTCACTTTTGAAGCTCCAAAAACCAAGCAGATAAACACTATGCTTGCAGCATTTGAAGCAGAAGGTAAAAAGGTTCTTCTTCTTACTGCTGAGAATGATAAGAATGTGTACTTATCAGCGAGAAACCTTTCTGGTGTTACTGTATTAGAGGCTAATATGCCTAATACGTACCAGATTCTGCACGCTGATGTAATTATGATCCAGGAAAGTGCGATTGCTGTTCTTGAGAACTCAATCGAGCCTAAGACTGAAGAGGTAGCAGCATGAGTATTTTAATCAGACCTGTTATTACTGAAAAATTAAGTCGTCTTTCTGAGACTGAGAATAAGTTCACTTTTGAAGTAGCAAAAAAAGCTACCAAGCCAGAAATTAAAGAGGCTATTGAGTCTCATTACCCTGGTGTAAAAGTAGCTAAAGTGAACACATTGATCATGCCTTCTAAGCCTAAAGGCCGATACACCAGAAGTGGGTTCCAGGCAGGTAGAACTGCTACCTGGAAGAAGGCAATTGTGACAATTAAAGAAGGTGAAATCGATTTCTTTAGCGAAATCTAAGATTAGAGATACATGGCAACAAGGAAATTAAAACCTATTACTCCCGGTACCCGACACAGAATAGCTCCTGTGTTTGATGATGTTACTGCTGACAAGCCGGTAAAATCCCTTACTGTTGGTATTGGTAAATCAGGTGGTCGTAACCATCATGGACGTAAAACTTCTCGTCATAGAGGAGGAGGACACAAGCGTCGTTACAGGGTAATCGATTTCAAACGAAACAAATTTGATATCCCGGCTAAAGTTCAGACTATTGAATACGATCCAAATCGTACGGCAAGAATTGCTCTTTTAGCTTATGCGGATGGAGAAAAGAGATACATCATCGCTCCTAACGGATTAAAAGTAGGTGATTCAGTAATGTCTGGTTCAAAAGTTTCTCCAGATTTAGGAAACGCTCTTGAATTGAGACATATGCCTCCTGGTACATTCATTCATAACATTGAGCTTGAGCCAGGCCGCGGAGCAATTCTTTGCCGAAGTGCAGGGACTGTAGCTCAGCTGTTAGGTAAGCAGGAAAAGTATGTAAGTGTAAAGCTTCCTTCTGGTGAAGTGAGATTGATTTTGGGACGTTGCCTTGCAACGGTTGGTACTACCAGTAACCCGGATCATATGAACACTACCATTGGTAAGGCAGGAAGAAGCCGTTGGTTAGGTCGTCGCCCACAAACTCGTGGTGTTGCGATGAACCCGGTAGATCACCCGATGGGTGGTGGTGAAGGTAAAGCTTCTGGTGGACATCCACGTTCTCCATGGGGTCAAATGGCTAAAGGTAAAAAGACCAGAGACCGTAAGAAGCTGTCGAATAAGTACATCATCAGAAGAAGAAACGCTAAGAAATAAGAATAGAAAGTATGCCACGCTCATTAAAAAAAGGGCCTTTTGTTCATTACAAGCTTCAACGAAAAATTGATGAAGCTCAAGAAAGCGGAAGCAAAAAAGTGATCAAAACCTGGTCTAGAAGTTCTCTGATAACTCCGGACTTTATCGGACTAACGCTAGCTGTTCATAACGGCAAGCAGTTCATTCCGGTATTTGTAACAGAAAACATGGTAGGTCATAAACTTGGTGAATTTGCACCAACACGAACTTTCCGTGGGCATCCAATGAAAAAAGCTAAATAAGGTAGAGTAAATGGATACTCCAGTATTTGAGGCAAGAGCCATACAACGACATTTAAGAAGAGCTCCTCGTAAAGTGAGGCTAGTTGCTGATGCAGTACGTGGCGCTCAGGTGGATAAAGCTTTGAAAAGGCTTGAATTCACTAAAAAAGGTTCAGCAGCTGAAGTAGCAAAAGTGATTAAGTCGGCTGCAGCAAACCTGAGAGATAAATTTCAGGAAGAGCGTTTTGATGATGAAAATTTGTACATCAAAACTATCTATGTAAATGAAGGCGTAACCCTTAAGAGAATTCAACCTGCACCGCAGGGAAGGGCTCACCGCATAAATAAGCGTTCTTGCCATATCACAGTAGTGGTTGCAAAACGTGAAGTAGAAATGGCAAACGATTAAACGAGCAATACCTTGGGACAAAAAACAAATCCAATTGGTTTTAGACTAGGAATTATTCGCGGTTGGGATTCTAACTGGTACTCAGAAGACAACCAGCCTGCGCTAGTGCTTGAAGACACAAAGCTTCGCGAATATTTAAGAACCCGCTTAAGAAACGGTGGACTTTCTAAAGTAGTGATCGAGCGTACTCCAAAAAGAATTCTTCTTACTCTCAGAACAAGCCGTCCTGGTGTGATTATCGGGAAAGGTGGAGAGCAGATCGAATTACTCCGCGAAGAGTTAAAGAAAATTACAAGCAAAGAAGTTCAGATTAACGTGAGCGAGATTAAGCGTCCTGAACTTGATGCAAGTTTAGTTGCTCAGAACATCGCGCAACAACTTCAGGCTCGTGTTTCTTTCAGAAGAGCTATGAAAACTGCTATTGCTTCTGCAATGAGAATGGGAGCAAAAGGAATTAAGGTTGCATGTGCTGGTCGACTTGGCGGTGCTGAGATGGCAAGAACAGAGCAATACAAAGAAGGACAGATTCCTCTACATACACTAAGAGCTGATATTGATTATTCAACAGCTACTTCGAACACCATTTATGGTGCAATTGGAGTAAGTGTTTGGATCTACAAAGGTGAGATTATTGGAGATGTTGATTTGACTCCTGGAGCTCAAAATAAACAAGAAGCTGACTCTTCTAGAGGAAGAAGAGGTGGCGATAAAGGCGATCGTAGAAATAACAGACGCCGAAGAAACAGAAACCGTGCGAACAATAACAACGGATAGGTAAGTAACGATGTTAGAACCAAAAAGAGTAAAACGACGTCGAGTACATCGCGATAAACTTAAAGGCAACTCCAACAGAGGTCATCTGATTAACTTTGGTGATTTCGCTTTGAAAGCACTGGAGCCTAAGTTCATCACTTCTCGACAAATTGAAGCATGTCGTATCGCAATCGCACGTTCTCTTCAACGTGATGGTCAGACCTTCATTCGAATTTTCCCGGACCGACCAATGACAAGCAAGCCTGCTGAAACTCGTATGGGTAAAGGTAAAGGTGCCTTGGATCACTGGGTAGCTGTGGTAAAACCAGGACGTATCATGTTTGAAATCGCTGGAGTATCTGAAGACAGAGCTCGTGAAGCGATGAGAAGAGCTGCTCACAAACTTCCAATCAAAACTAAATTCGTGGTTCGTAGAGACCTAAACGGATAAGGAGGAAGAAATGAAAGCACATGAATTAAGAGATTTATCTACTACAGAATTAGAAACCAGAGTAAAAGACGAGCAGTCTGCTCTTCAAAACCTTCGTTTTTCTAAATCTGTTACCGGGCAGCTCGAAAATCCTGCTCGTATTAAAAGTCACAGACGTGAGATTGCACGTTTGAAAACCATTTTGAACGAAAAAAGAAGTGCTGAGTAATCAGCAGGATTTTGACTATGGCAGAAAACGCACAGAATATTGAAAGAGCACAACGCCGTGAAAGAACCGGCCGGGTAGTTAGCGACAAGATGGAGAAAAGCATCACCATCGCTGTAGATCGCCAGGTGAAGCACCCTATTTATGGGAAATTCATCACCAAGACTACCAAGTACATGGCTCATGATGAAAACAACGAAGCTGGTATCGGTGATACCGTTCGAATCATGTCAACTCGTCCGCTTTCTAAAAGAAAGACCTGGAGACTGGTTGAAATCGTTGAAAAAGCTAAATAAGAGGTTTAGGAAGAAACGATGATTCAGACTCAAACAGTATTAAACACAGCAGATAACAGCGGAGCGAAAAAGATCATGTGTATCAAAGTTCTTGGTGATTCAAGAAGAAGATACGCTCGAGTAGGTGATATCATCTCTGCTTCAGTTAAAACAGCACTCCCTGGCGGTAACGTTAAGAAGGGTGATGTAATAAAGGCTGTTATCGTGAGAACGAAAAAAGAATTCAGGCGAAAAGACGGAAGTTATATCCGCTTTGATGAAAACGCCGCAGTAGTTATTAACAAAGATCAGGAACCGGTAGGTACACGTATTTTTGGCCCTGTAGCTCGCGAACTTCGTGAGAAGAGCTACATGAAGATTGTGTCCCTAGCTCCGGAAGTACTTTAAAAGGATTAGAGTAATGCCACGAAGGTTCAATACACAACGAAAATTACACGTTAAAAAAGGCGACAACGTAGTTGTACTCGCCGGTAACGATAAAGGCACACAAGGCCGCGTACTAATGGTATTTCCAGACAAGGACAGAGTACTTGTTGAAGGAATCAATATCAGAACGCACCACGAGAAGCCTTCTCAAGAAAATCAACAAGGTGGAAGAATCCGAAAGGAAGCTCCTATTCACGTTTCTAACGTGATGGTAGTGGACCCTTCAACCGGAGAGCCATCAAGAATTGGTCGAAAGCGACTCGAAGAAAACGGTAAAGGCCGTTGGGTACGCTATGCGAAGACCAGTGGTGAAATCATAGACAAATAATTGTAGATAAGAATGGCAGAAGCAAGACTACATACATTTTATAAAGAAGAGATTGCTCCTAAGCTTAAGGAAGAGTTTGCCTATGAGAATGTGATGGCTATTCCAAAGCTTCAGAAAATTGTACTTAATGTTGGATCTGGTGAGGCAATTCAAGACAAAAAATCTCTTGATACAATCGTTGCTAACATGGCTCTTATTACGGGTCAGCAACCAGTAACAACCAAGGCAAAAAAGTCGATCTCTAACTTCAAACTTAGAGAAGGTATGCCGATTGGATGTAAGGTTACTCTAAGAGGACGAATCATGTTCGAATTCCTCGATAGATTTATCAACCTGGCATTACCAAGAACTCGTGACTTTCAGGGTATTCCTGATAAGAGCTTTGATGGGCGTGGTAACTACACCATGGGTGTAAAAGAGCATACCATTTTCCCTGAAATTGATACTGATAAAGTTACAAAACTGCATGGCATGGACATCACGTTCGTAACCAGTGCAGAAACTGATGAAGAAGCTTTAGCATTGCTTAAGCACTTCGGAATGCCATTTAAAAGAAGAAATTAATACGAAATTCCATTATGGCTAAGAAATCCTGGATAGCAAGAAACGAGAAAAGAAAAAGAACAGTAGAGAAATTCGCTGAAAAGCGAGCTGCTTTAAAAGAAGCTGGTGATTACGAAGCTCTTCAAAAGCTCCCTCGAAATGCGAGCCCTACTCGAGTAAGAAACCGGTGTAGCATCACTGGACGTAGTAGAGGATATATTGGGAGATATGGTATTTCTCGAATCAAGTTCCGTGAATTAGCTTCGGAAGGAAAAATTCCTGGCGTAAGAAAAGCAAGTTGGTAAACTGATATGAACGATCCGATAGCAGATTTTTTAACTCGAATTAGAAACGCGCAAACCGCAGGTCATCGAAAAGTGGATGTTCCTGCTTCCAAATTAAAGCGCGCTATGGCTAAAATCCTTGTAGACAAAGGATACATCTCAAAGTTCATCGATATTGAAGATGGCAGGCAAGGTGTAATCAGAATGTTTCTTAAATACGATTCTTATGGATTACCAGTAATCCGTGATCTTAAGAGATTTTCTAAGCCAGGATTAAGAAAGTATAGCGGAGCAGCCGATGTGCCACGCTCTCAAAACGGCCTAGGAGTAGTAATTTTATCTACTTCAAAAGGTGTAATGACTGATAAAGAAGCTCGCAAACTGAATGTTGGCGGCGAAGTACTGTGTACTGTTTACTAAAAAGAGTATTTAAACTATGTCTCGTATAGGAAAATTACCCGTTGCCCTTCCTGATAAAGTTGAACTCAGCATTAGTGCTGATAACATTATCACTGTAAAAGGGGACAAAGGCGAAAACAGCCTTCAGGTTCATCCAAACATCACTGTTGAAAAAAGTGAGAACACAATTGTTGTAAAGAGAAATTCTGAGCAAAAAACAGATCGTGCACTTCATGGTTTGTACAGGTCTCTTATCAATAATATGGTAGTTGGAGTTACCGAAGGGTACACTAAAAAACTAGAAATCATTGGTGTGGGTTTCAGAGCTGCAATGAGTGGCGATGTACTTGAGTTAAACCTTGGATATTCTCACCCAATCTTTTTTGTGCCGCCTCAAGGAATCAAAATTGAAGTAGATACTAAATCCAGCAAAAACCCAATTCTTATTATTTCTGGTATTGATAAAGAGTTGGTTGGTCAGGTTTCTGCAAAGATTCGCTCATTCAGAAAGCCAGAACCATACAAAGGAAAAGGTATCCGGTACGTTGGTGAGCAGATTAGGCGTAAAGCAGGTAAATCAGCGGCTAAATAAGGAATAAGAAATGAATAAGAATCAGAAAAAAACTGAGCGCAGGAATAAAATCAGAACCCGAATCCGTGCTACTGTAAAAGGTACCGCAGAAAGGCCAAGATTAAGCGTGTATAAAAGTAACAAGTTTACTTACCTGCAACTGATTGATGATGCAGCTGGAGTAACGCTTGCTTCAAACAAAACTGAAGCTGGTGTTGATAAAGCAAAACAAGCCGGAACTGAACTAGCAAAAGCTGCTCAGGACAAAGGAATTAACACAGCGGTATTCGACAGAAGTGGATACCAGTACCATGGAATTATCAAAGCGGCTGCCGAAGGTGCCCGTGAAGGTGGATTAGACTTTTAAAAGAATCGGACTAAGTAATGCCTAAAGTAAGAAGAAAACAATCTATCCCAGCAGCAAACCTCAACCTTGAGGAGAAGCTGGTTCACGTTAATCGTGTAGCTAAAGTAGTAAAAGGTGGACGCCGATTTAGCTTCAACGCCATTGTAGTAGTTGGTGATGGCAATGGAGTAGTTGGTCATGGTCTTGGAAAAGCAAATGAAGTATCTGATGCTATCCAAAAAGGCTTCGACAACGCTAAGAAGAATCTTATTAGAATACCTCTTACTGCAAGTAAAAGTATCTACCATCCGGTAGTTGGTAAGGCAGGAGCTGGGAAAGTATTATTACGCCCTGCATCTGAAGGTACCGGTGTAATTGCAGGTGGTGCCGTTAAAAACTTACTTGATGTGGCTGGTGTTCACAATATTCTTTCAAAGTCTCAGGGTTCTTCTAACCCACACAACATGGTGAAGGCTGCATTCCAGGCATTGAAAGAATTAACAGATCCGGTAGAAGTGGCTCAGCGAAGAGGCGTTTCTCTGAATAAAGTATTTGAAGGTTAATACCGATAACTATTTGAACTATGGATTTAAGTAATTTAAAAGCTCCTGCTCCAAATAAGAAAAACTCAAAGCGCGTTGGTCGTGGAGAGGGTTCAGGAAAAGGACAGGAATCAGGTCGTGGAATGAATGGACAAAAGTCCAGATCAGGTTACTCTAGAAGAGCCTGGTTTGAAGGTGGTCAAATGCCTCTTCAACGACGTATTCCAAAATTCGGTTTTAAAAACCCGAACCGTGTGGAGTATCGCCCAATCAATCTTAGAACCATCAGCGAGTATATCGAAGCTGGTAAGCTTGAGGCGACTATTACATTAGCTGATTTGGTTGGAGCTGGACTAGCTCACAACAAAGATCTAGTTAAAGTTCTTGGAACAGGTGAGTTCAAGGACAAAATTGAAATTGAAGTACACGCTGCCAGCAAATCTGCTATCGAAAAAGTAGAAAAAGCAGGCGGAACTGTAACCATTATTAAATAACCGGAATTAACGACGAATGAGTCTGATAGAAAATTTCCGCAACATCTTTAAAATCGAAGACCTGAAAAACAGGATTTTCTACACCGTAGGAATCTTAATGGTTTATCGAATTGGAAGTTATATCACCTTACCAGGGGTTGATGCTAACGCGCTACTAGATTCCACTGCTGGTGGAGCAAACAGTCTGCTTGGATTGTTTGATATGTTTGTAGGTGGAGCATTCTCGAGGGCAGGGGTATTTGCTTTGGGAATCATGCCATACATTACAGCATCTATCATCATTCAGTTAATGGGGGCGGTTGTTCCTTATTTCCAGAAACTTCAGCGAGAAGGTGAAGAAGGAAGAAGGAAAATCACACGTCTTACCCGATATGGTACAGTAGGTATTACCGCGCTTCAGGCTATAGCGTTTTCAATAAACCTAATTGCAACTGCTCCTGGAGCCATTGTAGTAAGCCCTGTGGCCTTTACAATTACTTCAGTTATTGTACTAACCGCAGGTACTGCATTTGTGATGTGGCTAGGTGAACGAATTACAGATCGAGGAATTGGAAATGGTATTTCCTTGATAATCATGATTGGAATTATTGCAGTTCTACCAGCCAACCTGATTAATGAGGTTACTACAAAAAGCAATGCGATCATCGTACTGATTGAGATTGCAGTATTAGTACTCATAATTGCAGCGGTGGTATTACTTACTCAAGGGACAAGAAAAATCCCTGTACAGTATGCTAAGCGCGTTGTTGGTAGAAAAGTATATGGAGGTACAACTCAATACTTACCACTACGTGTTAATGCAGCGGGTGTAATGCCAATCATTTTTGCACAGTCAATTATGTTTATTCCAAGCACGGTTGGTTCTTTCTTTCCGGAGAATGAAACCATTCAGATGTTAACGGCTTGGTCAGTAGATTACTCTGGATTCCTTTATTCAGTAGTATTCTTCTTTATCTGTGTGTTTTTCACATTTTTCTATACAGCTATCGCCATCAATCCAAAGGAAATGGCAGATACTATGAAAAGACAAGGTGGCTTTATCCCGGGAGTTCGCCCAGGAAAATCTACCGTAGAGTTCATTGATAATATTTTGACAAAAATTACCCTTCCGGGTTCACTATTTCTTTCTTTTGTAGCAATTCTTCCTGCTATCGTAATCAACTTTGGAGTTACTCCAGGATTTGCCCTCTTCTATGGTGGAACAAGTCTATTGATTATTGTAGGGGTGGCATTGGATACACTGCAACAGATTGAGAGCCATTTGATGATGCGTCATTATGATGGTTTCATGAAAACAGGAAAGATCAAAGGACGAAGCCGCAGGGCTTAAAAAATGATCTACCTTAAAAGTGAATCCGAAGTCGACAAGATGCGCGAAAGTGCGCAGCTTGTTTCCAGAACACTTGGCCAAGTTGGAAAATATATTGAGCCAGGAGTTACTACTGGAAAACTTGATCGGATTGCGGAGGATTATATAAAGGCAAATAATGCCAGACCTGCTTTCAAAGGCTATGGTCCGAGTAATAATCCATTTCCTGGTACGCTTTGTATTTCAGTAAATGAAGAAGTTGTACATGGAATCCCAGGAGATCGAGTTCTTAATGAAGGAGACATAGTCTCAGTTGACTGTGGAGTAGAAAAAGATGGTTACTTCGGTGATCATGCATTCACTTTTGCAGTTGGAGATTGTGATGATGAGGTGCTGAATTTATTACGTACTACTCTTGAGTCACTTTATCTTGGGATTGAGCATGCCATTCATGGCAATAGGATGGGAGATATTGGAAATTCCATTCAGGCTCATTGCGAAAACGAAGGCTATGGCGTAGTAAGAGATTTAGTTGGGCATGGATTAGGAAAATCGTTACACGAAGATCCTTCAGTACCTAACTATGGAAGAAAAGGAAAAGGGGAGCGCCTGCGATCAGGTATGACCCTTGCGATTGAACCCATGATTAATATGGGTTCGTGGAAAGTAAAAACGTTGAAAGATGGTTGGACGGTAGTTACGGCCGACGGAAAAATATCCGCTCACTTCGAACATGATATCGTTGTGAGGGAAGGAAGTGCTGAAATTCTCAGTACTTTTGACTATATTGCCGAGCTGTCGAAAAATCAAGATAATGTAATTCAGTATGGCTAAACAAGAGCCGATCAAACAGGATGGTGAAATCTTAGAAGCACTTCCAAATGCACAGTTTAGAGTGCAGTTGGAGAATGGGCATGAAATACTTGCTCATGTTTCTGGAAAGATGAGGATGTACTACATCAAAATTCTTCCAGGAGATAAAGTTGCTGTAGAGATGTCTCCATATGATTTGACTAAAGGACGAATTACCTATCGATACAAATAACTACTGTAGACATGAAAACAAGATCTTCGGTTAAAAAAAGAAGCTCAGACGACAAGATTGTAAGACGCAAAGGTCGTTTGTATGTAATCAATAAGAAAAACCCACGCCACAAGCAGCGTCAGGGATAATTGCATAAGTATATATGGCACGAATCGCAGGAATTGATTTACCAAAACAAAAAAGAGGGCTAATAGGCCTTACTTATATTCATGGGATTGGACGTTCTCAATCTCATCACATCCTTTCTACTTTAGATATTGATGAAAGTATCAAAGTGCAGGATTGGTCTGATGAGCAAGTGAGTGCAATCCGTACCATGATTGATGAAGAATATAAAGTAGAAGGTGCTCTACGTAGTGAAGTGAATGGTAACATCCGTCGTCTTATCGAGATCGGAAGTTACAGAGGAGTGAGACACCGTAAGGGGCTTCCGGTTAGAGGTCAAAGAACTCAGACCAATGCCCGTACTCGAAAGGGTAAAAAGCGAACCGTCGCCAACAAGAAAAAAGCTACTAAGTAATTTTAATTGAAAAGTAATCATGGCTAAGAAGCAATCAAGTTCAGCCGCAGGAGCTAAGAGAAAAAAGAAAAAGCAGGTAAGCGATCCTAATGGTATGGCTTTTGTAAAAGCTACCTTTAATAACGTGATCGTAACTATTACCGATGCTAATGGAAATGTTCTCTCTTGGTCTTCAGCTGGAAAAGAAGGATTCAAAGGATCCAGAAAAAATACTCCTTATGCTGCTCAATTGAGTGCAGAAACTGCTGCTAGAGCTGCCCACGAAATGGGATTAAGAAGAGTAGAAGTATTCGTAAAAGGTCCTGGTTCTGGCCGGGAGGCTGCAGTTAGAGCGATGGCAAATGTTGGATTAGAAATCTCATCTATTGTAGATAAGACTCCAATCCCACATAACGGATGTCGCCCACCAAAAAGAAGAAGAGTTTAATCAGTTTATTGTAATAGCAAATGGCAAGATACAGAGGTCCAAAACAGAAAAAGGCGAGAAGGTTTAAAGAGCCAATTTTCGGAGCAAGTAAAGCTCTTGAAAGAAAGCCTTATGGTCCAGGTCAGCACGGCCGATCAAGATTCCAAAGAAAATCAGAATACGCTGTTCAGCTTGAAGAGAAGCAGAAGGCAAAATACACTTATGGCTTGCTTGAAAAGCAATTCCGTAACCTGTATGAAGCTGCTAGTGCTAAAGATGGTGTAACTGGTGAAGTATTACTCCAATCTCTTGAGTCAAGACTTGACAATACTGTGTTTAGAATGGGATTCACAAAAACCCGTCGTCAGGCACGTCAGCTTGTTTCTCATAAGCACATTGTAGTAAATGGAAGTACCGTTAACATTCCATCTTATGCTGTTAAGCCAGGTGATATTATTTCGCTGCGACCAAAATCAAGAAATCTTGAATTGGTACAGGATTCATTAAGTAGTGCTCCTCGCAATAAATACAAGTGGGTTGAAGTAGATGCAAAATCTACTACTGGAAAATTCCTTTATGAGCCCACTATGGAAGAGATTCCAGAAAACATCAATGTTCAGCTTATTGTTGAGCTTTATTCCAAGTAATTTTAAAAGTTTACCGTATCACTATGAGTAACTATAGTATTCAAATGCCAGAAAGCCTCGATGTTGTTAAAGATGATGACAACTTCGGTACGTTTGTCCTTCAACCGCTAGAAAGAGGTTTTGGCGTTACGATCGGAAATTCATTTCGAAGAGTACTTCTCTCTTCACTTCCTGGTATAGCAATCAATGCCGTAAAGATTAATGGTGTTGATCATGAGTATTCCAGCATTAAAGGAGTAAAAGAGGATGTTTATGAAATCATCTTAAACTTCAAGCAGGTACGTTTCAAGCAGGTTGAGCAAAGTGGTGGAGTAATTCACATCAGCAAAAAAGGAAGTGGTACGCTTACTGCTGGTGATATTGATAATGCTACTGCTGAGTACGAAGTATTAAATACAGATCATGTAATTGCTCATCTAGCTGATGATGCTGAGCTTGAAATCGAGCTTCGCGTAGGACGTGGAAGAGGCTATGTTCCTGCAGAAGAAATCTCTTTTGATGAAGAAGATGTAAACCTTATTGCTATCGATGCGATCTACACCCCAATCAAGTCTGTTAAGTTCAATGTTGAAAACGTTCGCGTAGGACAAAGAACTGACTATGAAAAACTTGTAATGGATGTAGAAACTGATGGTTCTGTTAATGCAAAAGAAGCGTTAACACTAGCAGGTAAAATTCTTAAAGAGCACATTGAGAAGTTCATCACTGAAAAAATTGAAGAACCATTTACTCAGGAAGAAGAGGAAGTTGATGCTGAGAAGCAGAGAATTGCAAACCTTCTTCGAACTAGTATTGAAGACTTGAACTTGAGTGTTCGTGCCTACAACTGCTTGAAATCTGCAAACATCAATTCAATTGGTGAACTAGTTGCAAGAGATGAGCAAGACCTATTGAAATTCAGAAACTTTGGAAAGAAATCTCTTACTGAATTGATTGAAGTAATTGAAGAAAAAAATCTTCAATTCGGTATGGATGTATCCAAGTATTTAGACTAAGAAAGGAAATTAAATCATGCGCCATAAAGTAAAAGGTAGAAAACTAAGTCGTACCGCTGCTCACAGAAGAGCAACAATGCGTGCATTAGCTACTGCTCTTGTTAGAGAGCACCGGATTGTTACTACCGTAGCCAAAGCGAAAGAGCTTCGCCGATTCATTGAGCCAATAATTACTCGCGCTAAAGAGGATAATCACCTCAATAGAAAAGAAGTGTTTTCCAGCCTTCAGGATAAAGAAACTGTAAAAGCTCTTTTTGCTGAAGTTGGTCCAAAATCAAAGGATCGTCCTGGTGGATATACTCGTGTAATTAAAATTGGCTTCAGGCAAGGTGATGGAGCCGAAATGGCTGTGATTGAATTGGTTGATTACAATGATATTCAGCCTGAAGGCAAGACTACCAAGAAGAAGCGTACTCGAAGAACCAAGAAATCTACAGCAGCTACTGAGGCAACAACTGTTGAGGCGGTAGAGGAAACGGTAGCTGAAGAAGCTGATGCTGTTGCTACAGAAGAAGAAGTGACTGCTACTGAGGAAAGTTCTGAAGAAGAAGTAACTGCAGAAAGTGATGCAGTTGAGGAAGAAGCTTCTGAAACTGATACTGAAGAAGAGGAAGAAGAAAAAAAGTAATCCTCTCAAATCCTTTTAAAAAAGAAGTGTAGCTACCGAGTTATACTTCTTTTTTTATGCTCCAAAGTTTGGGAAAAAAAGTAGAAAAAAAGTTCAGATAGTTATTGACATCTGATTGATTTATCCCGTATCTTTGGAATCTGTCTTGGAAATTATTTGATGCCCAAGATATTGTTCTCTGAAATAGTGGAAGCAAAAAACAGATTGTTTGTGCGAGCTTTAATTAGCTCTGAAATTCTTTTGAATGAGGAGAGCGTAGGGTCGGCTCACAGAGTATATATTTTTTATTACAATGGAGAGTTTGATCCTGGCTCAGGACGAACGCTGGCGGCGGGCTTAACACATGCAAGTCGAAGGAGAAGGTAGAAGCTTGCTTTTACTGGAGACTGGCGGACGGGTGAGTAACGCGTAGATAACCTGCCTTTAGCTGGGGGATAACACCGGGAAACCGGTGCTAATACCGCATAATGCAGCGGGGCCGCATGGCCATAGTTGTTAAAGGTTTAGGCCGGCTAAAGATGGGTCTGCGTGCTATTAGCTAGTTGGTAAGGTAACGGCTTACCAAGGCGATGATAGCTAGGGGGTCTGAGAGGATGATCCCCCACACTGGGACTGAGACACGGCCCAGACTCCTACGGGAGGCAGCAGTGAGGAATCTTGCGCAATGGGCGAAAGCCTGACGCAGCCACGCCGCGTGCCGGAAGACGGCCCTATGGGTTGTAAACGGCTTTTGCCAGGGAAGAAAGCCCGGGGTTCGCCCTGGATTGACGGTACCTGGTGAATAAGCACCGGCTAACTCCGTGCCAGCAGCCGCGGTAATACGGAGGGTGCAAGCGTTGTCCGGAATCATTGGGTGTAAAGGGTGCGTAGGCGGGCTACTAAGTCTGGGGTGAAATCCTGCCGCTTAACGGTAGAATGGCCTTGGATACTGGTAGTCTTGAGTGCAGAAGAGGCAGGTGGAATTCGTAGTGTAGCGGTGAAATGCATAGATATTACGAAGAACATCAGTGGCGAAGGCGGCCTGCTGGTCTGCAACTGACGCTGAGGCACGAAAGCGTGGGGAGCGAACAGGATTAGATACCCTGGTAGTCCACGCCGTAAACGATGCATACTAGGTGTTGGCCTTTCGGGGCCAGTGCTGCAGTTAACGCATTAAGTATGCCACCTGGGGAGTACGTCGGCAACGATGAAACTCAAAGGAATTGACGGGGGCCCGCACAAGCGGTGGAGCATGTGGCTTAATTCGATGCAACGCGAGGAACCTTACCTGGGCTAAATCCACAGCGCTATCTCTGGAAACAGAGAGTTCCTTCGGGACGCTATGGAAGGTGCTGCATGGCTGTCGTCAGCTCGTGCCGTGAGGTGTTGGGTTAAGTCCCGCAACGAGCGCAACCCCTGTGGTCAGTTACCAGCACGTAATGGTGGGGACTCTGGCCAGACTGCCTACGCAAGTAGTGAGGAAGGTGGGGACGACGTCAAGTCATCATGGCCCTTACGTCCAGGGCTGCACACGTGCTACAATGGTTGGTACAATGGGTCGCCACCCAGCGATGGGGCGCAAATCTATAAAACCAATCTCAGTTCGGATTGGAGTCTGCAACTCGACTCCATGAAGTTGGAATCGCTAGTAATCGCGTATCAGCAACGACGCGGTGAATACGTTCCCGGGCCTTGTACACACCGCCCGTCAAGCGATGGAAGTCAGGAGTACCTAATGTCGGTGCGCCAACCTTCGGGAGGCAGCTGCCTAGGGTAAGCCTGGTAACTGGCGCTAAGTCGTAACAAGGTAGCCGTACCGGAAGGTGCGGCTGGATCACCTCCTTTCACGGAGAGCTGTTCTAATAACTTAGGACTACGAACTTACGCGAAGCTCGTGGCAAACAATCTGTTTTTTGCTTTTGCGCAAGGCCGGAGCTGGCCTTCCAGCAAGGTGGCTTCCCAACGTGTGTTGGGATGAGCCCTAATGGGGGCTTGTAGCTCAGGTGGTTAGAGCGCACGCCTGATAAGCGTGAGGTCGGAGGTTCAAGTCCTCCCAAGCCCACTTTTAAGGTATTGCATGGGGCTATAGCTCAGCTGGCTAGAGCACCTGCTTTGCAAGCAGGGGGTCCGGGGTTCGAATCCCCGTAGCTCCACAAGAATTTGAAATTATTGACGTAGACAGTAGTGAGAGGAACGGTGTTCCCGGGCTGGCTACAACTTGAAAGAATGTTTGTTGTTTGAGGGATGTGCTTCGTTAGAAGCGGTGAACTTAACCAATACACAGGCTGCCCGCCCGGCGGGCAAGTTCTTTGACATGGTGAAGAAGTAACAATGTAAAGGCTTGATACTGTAAAGTATTAAACCAAAAAAATGTATCCCGACTTCGGTTGGGATGCGCCTAAGGTATCCCGGCAATGGCAATTGTCGGGACCACAATAGAACCAAACAAGCTAGGCGAGCACACAAAACCCGCGAGGGTGGGTGGTGCAAGCCATATGAAAAAAGCGAGTAAGGGCACACGGTGGATGCCTAGGCATGCAGAGGCGATGAAGGACGTGTAAAGCTGCGATAAGCTACGGGGAGCTGCATAAGAGCTGTGATCCGTGGATTTCCGAATGGGGCAACCCGATAGAGCCCACCTTGAGTGGGAGGCATACCCCCCGAACTGAAACATCTAAGTAGGGGGAGGAAGAGAAAACAACAGTGATTCCGTAAGTAGTGGCGAGCGAACGCGGAACAGCCCAAACCGGGGCTTACGGGCTCCGGGGTAGTAGGACCTGCGTAATTGTTAACATTTTAAGTCGAAGACGTCTGGAAAGGCGCCCCGTAGCAGGTGACAGGCCTGTAGGCGTACGAATGTTGACAAGGCGGGTATCCTGAGTAGCACGAGGCCGGTGAAACCTTGTGTGAATCTGCCGGCACCATCCGGTAAGGCTAAATACATCTGCATGACCGATAGTGAACTAGTACCGTGAGGGAAAGGTGAAAAGAACGCCGAGACGGCGAGTGAAATAGTACCTGAAACCGTGTGCTTACAAGCGGTCGGAGCCTTGATTTATCAGGGTGACGGCGTGCCTTTTGTATAATGAGCCTACGAGTTGCTCCTGTCGTGCGAGGTTAAGCCCTTTAGGGGTGCAGCCGCAGCGAAAGCGAGTCTGAACAGGGCGCGCAGTACGGCGGGGCAGACGCGAAACCAAGTGATCTATCCATGGCCAGGGTGAAGTGGCGGTAAAACGCCATGGAGGCCCGAACCCGTTGACGTTGAAAAGTCTTGGGATGAGCTGTGGATAGGGGTGAAAGGCCAATCAAACTTGGAGATAGCTCGTACTCCCCGAAATATATTTAGGTATAGCGTCTGGTTTTGTCTGCCCGGAGGTAGAGCACTGATTAGGCTAGGGGGCTTCACCGCCTACCAACCCTAGACAAACTCCGAATGCCGGGCCAGAGCCACCAGGCAGTCAGTCCCAGGGTGATAACGTCCTGGGGCGAGAGGGGAACAACCCAGACCACCAGCTAAGGCCCCCAAATCCGGGCTAAGTTGATCAAAGAAAGTTGAGTTGCTCAGACAACTAGGAGGTTGGCTTAGAAGCAGCCATTCCTTTAAAGAGTGCGTAATAGCTCACTAGTCAAGCGACTCGGCGTCGATAATAAGCGGGCATAAGTCCGGTGCCGAAGCTGTGGGATTGAAAAATCGGTAGGGGAGCATTCCAGTCTGCGCTGAAGGCGTCCTGTGAGGGATGTTGGAGCGTCTGGAAGCGAAACTGTAGGCATGAGTAACGATAAGACGGGTGAAAAACCCGTCCACCGTAAACCCAAGGGTTCCTGATCAACGCTAATCGGATCAGGGTTAGTCGAGACCTAAGGTGTACCCGGTAAGGCCGGGGAAGCCGATGGCAAAGCGGTTAAATATTCCGCTACCCAGGCTTACGTTAGGCCAAGGCGTGACGCAGAAGTGACACTCTCGCGTGCGGACGAATGCACGTTAAAGGGCGTAGGCTTCGGAGTAGGCAAATCCGCTCCGAGTTAAAGCTGAACCCCGACAGTACCTGGATCCTCACGGTGAAGGGATAGTGGAGGTAATCATGCTGCCAAGAAAAGCGTCGTGGTTTGTAAGACTGGCTCGTACCCCAAACCGACACAGGTGGGTGAGGAGAGTATCCTCAGGTGCTCGAGTAATTCATGGCTAAGGAACTAGGCAAATTGGATCCGTAACTTCGGGAGAAGGATCCCCCTCCGCGTGAGGGGCGCAGTGAAAAGGCCCAAGCGACTGTTTACCAAAAACACATGTCTCTGCTAAGCCGCAAGGCGATGTATAGGGACTGACACCTGCCCGGTGCTGGAAGGTTAAGGAAGGGGGTTAGACCTTTGGTCGAAGCTCTTGACTGAAGCCCCAGTAAACGGCGGCCGTAACTATAACGGTCCTAAGGTAGCGAAATTCCTTGTCGGGTAAGTTCCGACCTGCACGAATGGTGTAACGACTTGGGCACTGTCTCGGCCATGAGCTCGGTGAAATTGTGGTATCGGTGATGACGCCGATTACCCGCAGCGGGACGAAAAGACCCCGTGAACCTTTACTACAACTTTACATTGGCTTTAGCTGTAGCATGTGTAGGATAGGCGGGAGGCTTTGAAGGGGCGTCGCCAGGCGCTTTGGAGCCACCCTTGAAATACCGCCCTTGCTACAGGTGAAGTCTAACCCTTACGGGGGAACAGTGTATGGTGGGTAGTTTGACTGGGGCGGTCGCCTCCTAAAGAGTAACGGAGGCTCCCAAAGGTACCCTCAGCACGGTCGGCAATCGTGCGCAGAGTGTAAAAGCATAAGGGTGCTTGACTGCGAGGCATACAGGCCGAGCAGGCACGAAAGTGGGGTTTAGTGATCCGGTGGCACCGCATGGAAGGGCCATCGCTCAAAGGATAAAAGGTACTCCGGGGATAACAGGCTTATCTCCCCCAAGAGTTCATATCGACGGGGAGGTTTGGCACCTCGATGTCGGCTCATCGCATCCTGGGGCTGGAGAAGGTCCCAAGGGTTTGGCTGTTCGCCAATTAAAGCGGTACGCGAGCTGGGTTCAGAACGTCGTGAGACAGTTCGGTCTCTATCTGCTGTGGGCGTAGGAACATTGAGGAGGGCTGCTCCTAGTACGAGAGGACCGGAGTGGACGCACCGCTAGTGCACCTGTTGTGTGGTCGCATGCATCGCAGGGTAGCTATGTGCGGAAGTGATAAGCCGCTGAACGCATCTAAGCGCGAAGCACGCTCCAAGATAAATGTTCCCTATGAGCCTCCCGGAAGACGACCGGGTAGATAGGCGGCAGGTGTACGCATGGCAACATGTTTAGCCGAGCCGTACTAATCAGGCCATTGGCTTTGTTTATATGGCTTGCACTGCAGCACACTGCGGGGCAAGCCTGGCATACTAGCACACAAATAACATACTTGCTTCTTCTTTATCCCGGCCTCAACGCCGGGACCATGTCAAAAAACTTACTGACATATTGATCAGCCAACACAAGAACTTGATTGAGGTGGCTATTGCGCAGGGGTTCCACCCGTTCCCATCCCGAACACGGCCGTTAAGCCCTGCAGCGCCGATGGTACTGCTTTGCGGTAGAGTAGGTCGCCGCCTCTCCCCCTTTAAACCCCTTCCAAAACAGAAGGGGTTTTTTTATTCCCATTATTCTCACAATCTTTTTATTATAAATCGTTTTAGAATCAGCGGTAATTATTAACTACAAAAAGCTATATGGTATAAGTGCTACAATCGTTAAATAAGACAGTGTAGTTAAACACTTATGTATTTTTTTAAAAAGCTGATTTTACTCTTCCTGTTTTTCCCTACCATACTCTCTGCACAAGATATAGGAAGTTGGAATATTTACACTTCTACAAGAACCGTTACTGATGCCTCAGCTGACCAATCTGGTAACATTTGGGTATCCTCAACAGGAGGGGTAGAACACTATAATGAAGGAGAGAAACTTAGAACACTAACTCCTCTTGATGGGCTGTCAAGGTTAGACGGCCAAACAGCGATTTTAGACATTAATTCATCAAAGTACTTTGTTGGATATCTAGATGGAAGAATTGATGCTATAAATACCGATTCTTATGAGATCACCAACATTGGAGATATAGCACGTTTTCCAAACTTCACAGAAAAAGGGATCAATGATTTTGTTGTTTATGAAGACGAGCTCTATGCTGCCACAGATTTTGGGGTGGTTGTTTTTGATATAGAAGGAGAGTTTGTTACCAATAGTTTTAATTCATTAGGGAGTCTTACAAGGGGGATAGCCGTAACAGATATTGAAATAAAAAACGACACGATCTATTGTGCCACATTGGAAGGACTTGCCCTGGGCTCATTAGAAGATGAACTAACTGTATCTACAAATTGGACAAGCTATGATGAAAGCAATGGATTTGTTTCGGATATAGTAACTGCTGTAGCAGTAAATGAAAATAGCATTTATGCGTCAACTGGATCAGAAAATTATATTTTCGAATCAGATTCCTGGGCTATAAATACACAATTTGGCAACAGAATAATATCCAATTATCTATTTCAGGAAGGCTTTTTTGTGGCCTCATCAGGAGAAAGAATCTTTTACGGTAGTGAGCTTAGTTCTTTAAATGAAGAGAGTACAGGGACAACTATAAGCTCTATATTTTATGAAACGAGCAGTGAGAATATATACTTCGGTACATTTGATCAGGGCTCCGGAGTTTTCGATACCTCCAGCGATGAAATTCAATTCATTATCTCAGATGGGCCCTATCAGAACTTTTTCTCTGCTTTAAATTTTGATAGTGGGACTCTAATTGCAGCATCAACAAATGAAAGTGCTAGAAATTCCGCGATTGATAATGGTAAAGGGTACTACATACTTAACAATGGCGAATGGTTAAATGTTAACGCTCAGAATAATAGCACATTGAGTAGCCTTGGCTTTAAACAGACCTTTACGTCCACTATTACAAACGATTACTATTACTTCGGTGCCTGGGGTAGAGGGGTTGCTCGCCATACAAAAGAGACTGGAGAAGTAAGGGTATTCGATGAAACTAACTCGATCATAAGAGGGTGGGAAGATGACGATCCGCTATTTCCGGTAGTATCAGGATTAGGAACCGATACTAATGATGACGTATGGTTGGTTAGCAGGTATGGTGGAACTCCTTTGTACTACCAACAACCTGGTGAGGATGACTGGATTTCATTTCCTAAGAGCTCGGTGCTAAGTAGCCAGGATGAGTATGTAGGTTTATTTATTGATTCCTTTGATCAAAAATGGATTACTCTTCAGACTAGTACAGTAGATGGCTCAGGATTGTTGGTACTGAATACAGGAGACGCTGAAGATGTCAGTGATGATGTAGGAGTTAAACTTATTTCGAATGCAAATAACGGAAACCTTCCAGATGAGCAGGTAAATGCCATTGTTCAGGATATGAATGATGAAGTTTGGATTGGAACCAGCAGAGGAATAGCCCGCTTTATCTTTCCTCAATTTATTACGACCACTAGTAATTCGTCAGAAAGAAGTGCTCAATGGCTAATTAATGAAGATACTTCCGCTGTATCTCGCTTTTTGCTCCGGGATGTCAACGTTTCATCAATTGCGGTAAATGGAGCTAATGAGAAATGGATTGGAAGTGTAAATCAAGGTTTATGGGTCGTAAATGAAGAAGGAAGTAGAATCGAGCAAAGATTCACTACAGAAAATAGTCCCTTAATCTCGAATAATATTATCTCGATAGCAGTGAATGACATTACTGGCGAGGTATTTATTGCTACAGATCTTGGATTGGTGAGTTACCAGGGGGTTCCTAAAGCTGCTTCCAGCAAGATGAAGGATTTAAAAGTATTCCCAAACCCATTCTCCTATGACAGGCACAATCAGATTGTCATTGATGGATTAGTAGACGATACGTTGTTAAGGGTTTTAGGGGTAGATGGTACCGTTGTAGCTTCTTTTAATACTTCCGGTGGTCGGGTAAGCTGGGATGGGCTTGATTATTCAGGGAATAGATTAGGAACAGGGGTTTATTTTGTCGTTTCTACAGATAATAATGGGAGCGAAAAAGGGATCGGAAAAGTAGTAATAATTCGCTGAAATGGACTTAACGGCAGTTATTATCAATTTTCAAACTCCGGATTTGGTTCGAATAGCGATCGAATCCTTTAAGAAGTATTATCCGAAAGTCCCTCTACTTATAATAGACAATGGTTCAAAAGATGAGTCACCGTTAGTCATAAAGCAGCTAGCTCAAAAGCATAGCGAGATAGAAACCATTTTTTTAGAAAAAAATATTTACCATGGCCCAGCTATGGATTTGGCCATTAGGAAACATATAGAAACAGAATTAGTTTTCTTTCTTGATAGTGATACTGAAACTATAAGTCCGGGATTTTTAGAAAAAATGGTGACGCTTATCGGAAATGATAGCCAGAATTATGGTGTGGGGGAATACGATTGGGTAAACAAAAGGGGATTTTCTGCAAAAAAAGGAAGTACGATTCTACAGACTCCATATATGCTTCTTAGAACGAGTATTTACAAGCAGCTTTCGTCATTCGAACACCATGGTCAACCAACTTTATTCAATTTTAAAGATGCAGAAGAAAAAGAATATAAACTGGTAAGCTTTCCTATTTCGAAATATATCGACCATAAATGGAGAGGAACTGCTGAGAGATTTGGATATGGATTAGGCTGGAGAGGGAAGCTAGATTATTTGCTTAACAAACTTGGTCTTTAATTTTGGAGAGAATGTCTCCAGATATCACCATAATAATTGTTAACTACAAGGTAAAAGAGTATATCTCGAATCTGATAAGCTCAATAAATAAAGCAAGAGGAGACTTTAATCTTCAGATAATTGTAGTAGACAATAATTCCCAGGATGGATCAGTAGAGTTCCTTTCATCTCGTTACCCGGAAGTATCTTATATAGCCAACGATGAAAATCTTGGTTTTGGGAAAGCAAATAACCAGGCAATCTCAATTGCAGAAGGGGAATACATACTTATTATCAATCCGGATACTTTAGTTAGCGAAGATACCTTCACAGTATTAGTACAGCATATGAAGGAACACCGCGATTGTGGAGCGGCAGGGTGTAAGATTTTGAATCCAGATGGTAGTTTTGCTCCTGAATCCAAACGATCGGTACCTACTATTTGGTCATCATTTACAAAAGTAACCGGGTTGAGTTCTTTATTCCCTAAAAGCAGGTTTTTTAGTGAATATTATTTGGATTGGTTGGATGAAAATGAAAAAGCCAATGTGCCTGTGTTATCAGGTTCTTTCATGTTCTGGAGAGCAGAGTTATTGAAAGAATTGGAAGGTTTTGACGAACGCTTTTTTATGTATGGCGAAGATATTGATCTGTGTTATCGCATTCAGGATACAGAGTATCATATCGATTATGTTCCAGCTACCTCTATCATTCACTATAAAGGAGAGAGTACAAGAAAAGGGGACTTAAAGTACACGTGGATTTTTAACAAAGCGCTTTATCAGTTTTTCGAAAAGCATCATAGTTCTAATTACAGTTTATTCTTTAAAGTATTCATTTATTCGTCTATTTGGTTGAGGGGTATCTTTTCCTTGATTACATCAAACTTGAGGAGTATAGGATATATAGCTTCTGATTTGGTTTTGCTTAATGTCTCCGTAATGCTTGGCTTTCTAATTAGATTTGAGTTTAGCTATGAAGTGGTTTCCAACCTTCAAAATCTTCAATTCCTGTGGATTAATGCATTAGCATCTTTCATTTATGTAATTATTGGAGCCTTTTTAGATCTGTTTCGATCAAATAAAGATTCTATTTCTAATCAGATAAAAGCTATTGGAGCTTCTTATGCTGGTGTGGCTTTAGTTACCTTTTTTGTAAGAGAGTATGCTTTTTCAAGGCTGGCTCTGATTTATGGGCTTGGTAGCGCATTAATCCTGATGCTGATTTTTAAGGTAATTCAGATCAATCAATCTAAATCAGATACCAAGGTTACAGGAAGACTAAAACGCCTTAAAGTTTTGATAGTAGGAAACGATGCTGAAACTTCAGAAATAAAGTCAAAAATCCATTCCCGCCCAGATTGGAACTATCAGGTGGTTGGAACTATAACCACTGAAGATGAGGATTCAGATGCGCTAGGTACGGTATCACAGCTAAAGGACTTGATTAGGGCATACCAGGTTGATCAGGTGTTTTTTGCCTTAAAGTCTATATCCTATAAAGAAATGCTGCTACTGATATCTGATCTGCAAAAAGAGAACGTAGTATTCAAGCTTGTACCAGATACAATGGATTTCATATTAGGTAAATCGAATGTAGAGTACCTGGAATCGATCCCATTAGTTCAGGTAGATTTTGGATTTTCTAAGACCATCAATCAATTTCTTAAGCGCGTTTTTGATATCGTATTTTCGCTGCCGTTACTGATCATTCTGCTATTAATAACACTCCCCGCTTTGTTATTCAGCCGTAAAAATACAGAAAAACTAAATGAAACAAGCTTTTTTCAAAATCCGCTTAAGAACAGATGGAAAAATCGATTTTTATTATTCTGGTATATATTTATAGGAAGAATGAGCTTTGTAGGAGGACCTCTTTATTCAACTAAAAGCTCGAGATTGAAGCCAGGATTTACCGGAAATGTACAAATGAATAAGTCCAGGATTCAAAGTAGTGAGGATGAAGAGAATTACGAGCTTTACTACCTTCAGAACTATTCCATCTGGCTAGACATTGACATACTCGTGAAGATGCTTTTTTCTAAGTATTCTTTTGCAGAGGATTTAGAAAAAGCATTTAAGAAGAAAGATTAAACTCTTTCATCAACCTGTTTAGCCATTTTTGGATACCATTCTCCAAATGTATCATTTGCAATATGTGTTCTGATTTGGTCCATCAGCCAAAGGTAGAAGGTAAGATTATGTACCGAAGCCAAGACCAGTCCAAATATCTCATTTGCTTTAAGCAGGTGATGGATATAAGCCATGGTATAAGTATTACATAAATCAGATGGAAAATCGGGGTCCAACAATTGGTGATGATCTTTCCACTTCGAGTTTCTTAGGTTAACCTTCCCGAACCGGGTAAAAATCATTCCATTTCTGGCATTACGAGTTGGCATTACGCAATCGAACATATCAATCCCTCTGGCCACCGATTCAATCAAGTTAGCAGGGGTGCCAACGCCCATTAAATATCTTGGTTTTTCTGAAGGGAGGTAATCGGTATTGAGGTCCGTCATCTCATACATTAATGGAATCGGCTCTCCTACACTTAGTCCACCAATAGCTATGCCTTCAAAATCCTGATCCACCATAAACTTTGAGGATTCAATACGAAGATCTTTGTATGTACTACCCTGGATGATACCAAATTGGAACTGCCTATGACCATATAATGGATCGGTGTCAAGAAACTGCTTTCTACCTCTTTTTGCCCATCTGTGGGTTAGCTCCATCGAATTTTTGGCGTATTCATAACTGCTCGGGTATGGTGGGCATTCATCAAGCAGCATCATTATGTCAGATCCTAAAGTTCGCTGGATATCTACCACATTTTCTGGAGTAAAAAGGTGTTTTGATCCATCCAGGTGGCTCTTAAAGAAAGCACCTTCTTCCTCTAGCTTTCGGTTATCTGATAATGAAAAAATCTGGTAGCCTCCTGAATCGGTAAGAATAGGCCGGTCCCAATTTATAAACTTGTGCAACCCACCTGCTTTGCTAATAATTTCTGTACCCGGTCTCAAATACAGATGGTAGGTATTTCCCAGTATGATCTGCGCTTTGATTTGCTCAAGGAGTTGTTGTTGAGAAACTGCTTTTACGGTACCAAGTGTGCCAACCGGCATGAATATAGGAGTTTCGATTTCTCCATGATCTGTTTGCAGCTTTCCAAGGCGGGCTTTTGTAGTAGAACAAGAAGCTAAATGCGTGTACAAAAGTAGATTATAAGTGATTACAAAGTTATGCCGCGTGTATAAAAATGCTTATTTTCGGCGACTTGTAAAGTAAGCAAACATTAGAAATAATTTCGTTTGAGTAAGTTAAAAAGATACCGTGAGGTAATATTCACTAGCTTGATGGATTTTCTCATCGTTCTGGCTAGTTGGTTTATTTTTCACACCTTCTTTACGGAAAGTATTGATATGTACCTGAGACATTTTAATGTCGATCTTGTCACAGCAGGTATATTCATTTGTTTATACTGGATTTTTGTGTTTGTGATTTCAGGACTTTACAAGAAGCTATATCTGGTTTCCAGGCTGGATGAATTTTTTAAGGTGTTCAAATCCAGTTCTGTTGGCGCCTTGATTCTTTATTTCATCTGGGATTTCGGAGATTCCGCGTCTTTTTCTGTAGACAGAAACCTCGTTTTCTTTTACTGGGTCTTCATATTTGGGTTTACCGCCATCAATAGATTCATAATAAGAACGGTTCAAAGAATATACGCTCAAAAGGGAAAAGGCCTCCACAGAACCATTATCGTTGGTACTGGACGTCATGCGAAAGTAGCCTATGACGACCTTATGAGGAATAAGACTCTTGGGATGGAGGTTCTAGGATATATCCAGGTTAATGGGAAGTCGGTTGATCCAGAGTCAGGGATTCAGAAGGAAGAGGTAATCGGTCATCTTGAAAATATCTCTGAAATCATAGAATCAAGACAAATTCAGGATATCCTGGTAGCTGTAGAACCCGATAGAAAGAGAGATTTAGTTCAGGTAATATCACAAGTTGATCACCCAGATGTAACGCTCAAGCTTCTCCCGGATTTTTATCAATTGGTAAGTGGTTTAAATAAAACCAATCAGATTTTTGGAATGCCGTTAATCGAAATTTCTCCCGAGCCGATGCCGCTTTGGGAAAAAGCTATCAAGCGGCTATTAGATGTAACAGTTTCTATTATAGTTCTCACGCTTGCTATTCCTTTTTGGGGAATAATTGCACTTCTGATCAAAATGGATTCTCCTGGTCCGGTAATTTACTCTCAAAAAAGAGTAGGTAGAAGAGACCGGTTGTTCACCATTTTTAAGTTCAGGACAATGTACCAGGACGCAGAATCAAAAACGGGCCCTACCTGGGCAAAAGAAAATGATCCAAGGGTTACCAGGGTTGGTTATTGGTTAAGAAGGCTGAGACTTGATGAGGTTCCTCAGCTTTGGAATGTATTAAGAGGAACAATGAGCTTGGTAGGCCCCAGGCCTGAACGTCCACACTTTGTAGAACAATTTAAACACCAGATACCCCTTTACACCAGAAGATTGAGAGTGAGACCAGGCATAACCGGATGGGCACAAGTAAAATGGAAATACGATTCATCGCTTGATGACGTAAAAGAGAAAACTAAATATGATTTGTTTTATGTGGAGAATATTTCACTAAAAATGGACATGAAAATTCTCATCATCACTTTACTTACAATGATTAAAGGGAAGGGGTACTAAATGGAAGACAGAGCCTTGGTTGTAATCCCTACTTATAATGAGTCAGGTAACATCGAGAGGATGCTGGAAAAACTTCTAAATCTGGAAGAAGAGCTTGATGTACTTATCGTAGATGATGGTTCTCCGGATGGTACAGCTGAGATTGTAAGAAAGGTTCAGCAAGAACAACCGGAAAGAGTACATCTTATTGAGCGTGAAGGAAAGCTAGGGTTAGGCACAGCTTATGTAGCTGGGTTCAATTATGCTTTAGAAAAAGGGTATGAATATGTTTGTGAAATGGATGCCGACTTTTCACATCCACCGGAAGATGTGCCGCGTCTGATCCATGAAGTAAGAGTTGGAAATGCAGACCTGGCAATAGGTTCCAGGTACGCGAACGGTATCAGTATTGTAAACTGGCCGTTAAGCAGACTCATATTGTCTTATGGAGCAAATATTTATGCTCGTACCATCACTGGCCTTCCCGTTTTTGATACTACAGCTGGCTTCAAATGCATTCATAGAAGGGTAATAGAAAACATTTCGTTGGACAGAATAAGATCGAATGGATATGCCTTTCAAATAGAGCTTCATTTCAGAGCCTGGAAAGCAGGTTTCACCCTCAAAGAAGTTTCTATCATTTTCAGGGAAAGAGAAGAAGGGGTTTCAAAAATGTCCAAAAGAATAGTCAGAGAGGCTATGTGGAGGGTTTGGGCAATAAAAGTACGCAGTATATTTGGCGCACTTTAGCTAATTAGTTCCTTATATTCTTTTGCTTAATTAAAAACTAAAGCATCTATGCAATACCTCGATTTTGAACAACCCATTGCCGATTTAGAAAAGAAGATTGAAGAATTGGAAGGATTATCATCGGTGGGTGATGGTGTTCTTAATAAAGAAATCACCAGTCTCAGAAAAAAAGTCGATAGTCTCAGAGAAAGCATTTTTAAAAATCTTACCCGGTGGCAAAGAGTGCAACTTGCACGCCATCCTGATCGCCCTTACACTCTCGATTATATCGAACTAATTACCGAGGATTTCATAGAACTTCACGGCGATCGTTATCATTCTGATGATAAAGCAATAGTAGGTGGCTTTGCTACACTAGATGGTGAAACAGTAATGGTTATAGGGCATCAGAAGGGAAGAGATACTGCAAAAAGAACTTACCGAAATTTTGGTATGGCTAACCCTGAAGGGTATCGCAAAGCGTATCGATTGATGAAGCTTGCTGAGAAATTTGGCGTGCCAATTGTAACTCTTCTTGATACTCCAGGAGCTTTTCCAGGCCTTGAGGCTGAGGAAAGAGGACAAGCCGAAGCTATTGCTAAAAACCTGAAAATGATGGCGATGCTAAAAGTTCCATTTGTTACTATAGTAATTGGTGAAGGAGCTAGTGGAGGAGCAATTGGAATAGGAATGGGAAATGAAGTCTATATGATGGAGAATACCTGGTATTCAGTAATTTCTCCAGAATCCTGTTCATCTATTCTATGGAAAACCTGGGATTATAAGGAGCAGGCAGCCGAAGTTCTTAAGCTGACGGCCTCTGATCTCCAGGAATTAAAAGTAATTGATGGGGTAATTCCTGAGCCAATGGGTGGAGCGCATCGGGACCATAAAGCCTCTGCTGAAGCCGTGAAAAAGCAAATAAAAGAGAGTCTTACACGCTTAAAGAAAATGAAGCCCGAAAAACTGATCGAACAGCGTATCGAAAAGTATGCTTCAATGGGAGCTTACCAAAAGGGATAAATTTGAAATTTCCCAGCATAGACCCAATCATTGAATACGATCATTCGCTTAGACCTCGCTACAGCGAAACTGATAAAATGGGGTATGTATACAATGGAAGGTATCTCGAGTATTTTGAGATAGCTCGAACGGAGATGATTCGAGCCTATGGTTTATCATATAGGAAAATGGAAGAAGAAGGGGTAATGCTTCCGGTGATAAATGCCGAGTTAGAGTATAAATCACCCGTTTTTTATGATGAAGAAATCATCATAAAACTGTTGTTATTTGATATTCCTGTCGCGAGATTAATCACCTATTATAAAGTAATTGCGACTGAAAGGAATCAATTGTGTGCAACCGGAAAAGTAGTACTGTGCTTTATGGACGAACAGACGCGCAAGCCTCGGCGAGCACCGTCTTTTTTTCTTGAGTCGATTCCAAATTTTTCGAAGTAACGTGACTATTAAATCTTCTCAACAACCGCTTTATTTCTTACTTGCAGCGGTAAGTGTTGCCTTGTTCGTAATTGCTCTAGGCCCTGGGTTGTTTCATCAGCATGATCTTTATGGCCACAGCTGGCAGCATCGGGTTTTTGATATGGTATGCCATCAAATGCATGACCGATCCTATTCATTACATGGAGCCTCATTGGCGGTTTGTTCCAGGTGCACAGGTATATATGGTGGGTTTGCGGCAGCAGTGTTATTAATGCCAATAATTAGTCGTCATTTTGCTGTAATAAACTCCTTTTTTTTGAAACTAATCATAGCGTCAATCGTGGTAAACTTTTTGGATGTATTCGGAAATCATATTGGGATTTGGACGAATACATTACATTCACGATTTTTGCTTGGGGCATGGTTTGGAGTTGCCACAGCACTGTTGTTAACCAACGAATTTTTTAAACAAACATTGAGAACGGAGGAAGATTATGGAAAATGAAAATCCAAGTTATTGGTCATCGGTATTTATCGCTGCATTTATTGTAGGGTTAATCATGTCAGTTATTGGGTTAGCAAGCCAATACATGACAATTGCCAGTGAGCCATCAGGTGCTTCATTCACAAGCGGACAATTAATAGGTATTCTTGCCTGTTTAATTGGGGCAATTGGAGGTTTTATAGGAACCAGACACTATGCTAAAACTAATGATGTAACTTTTCCAATTGGTAAAGGGGCATTAATTGGTTTCCTGGTGGGTGTTGTTGGAGTTCTGATCAGCGGAGCGATTAGCTGGATATGGACTACGGTAATTGATCCAGACTTAAACCAGGCGGCCTATGATTGGGCAATGTCAAATGTTGATGCTATGAGCAATCTAACTGAGGATCAGAAGGATATGCAAAAAGGATTTATTCCTGATCCTAACAATCCCACGTCCATGCTTACACAAATGGGAATTGGGATAGTTATTCTTGGAATCCTGAATGCTATTTCAGGGTTAATTGGTGCAAAAGTTTTCGCCAGCGAAGAAGAATAATCTGTAGTTAGTATATGGAAGAGGAAAAGTACTCCACTCAACAACATAACGATATTTCATACGAACGAGTGGAAGAACCTCCTCTTCTTTCCTGGATAGAGAGAAACGGGTTTTCACATTGGGCGGTAGCCTTTGCATGGATGCTGGTAGGATTAATAGCATTCCAGCTTGTAGCAAATATACTGGCCTTAATATTTATACTCCCTCACGTTTCAGACCCGACTAATCCGGACGCATTAATGGCAGCTATTCAAGAGAATTTAAATTCTACTTTTGTAGCTAATTCTATAGGTCAGTTCTTCGTAATTGGATTGGCTTCCTACCTTATTTCAAAAGCACATGCTGTAAAAGGGCAACACCATGAGTTTTTGAGACTTAAAACGGCTCCAAATCTCACTCTTAATACAGGTCTTTCCGTTCTATTATTAGTGTCTTCATGGGGAGTAGTTGCTTTACTAGGTTGGCTAAATATGAATTTCGTCGACTGGTTGATAGGTATTTTCCCAGGCTTGGACTTTATTAAAGAGTTACAAGTACAAATGGCTGAGCTAATCACAGGCTTTATAAAATCAGAAAATGCACTATTCTATGGGTTGATATACATAGCATTAGTTCCAGCCATTTTCGAAGAAATTATGTTTCGAGGTTATATACAAAGAGCTCTTGAAAAGAATTGGGGTGTTTGGGCCGCTATGATTGTTTCGAGTTTGATGTTTGGAGCATATCACCTTCAGGCAGGAAGTATTTTACCTCTTGCTTTCATAGGGTTTGTATTAGCCTATGTGACGTATATTTCAGATAGTTTAATTCCTGCGATGCTTCTTCATTTTATAAATAATGGAAGTCAGGTGGTATATGGAGCGCTGAACCCTGAATTTTTAGAGCAAACAGCTTCTTCAGATATTGGTATGCCATGGGTAATGGTAATTCTTAGCGTGATTGTTTGCCCAGCTTTGTTTTTATTGATGCATAAAATGAACCCCAAATCTCAAACATGAGTTTATTTGATCATCCAAAACCCAATGAAATTGACAATTGGGTATGTGTACTAGAGGGGAGTACCGATTATGAAATTGAACTGGCTCGTAACTACCTCTCAAATCTCAAGATACCTTCCAACATACTTTCTAAGAGAGACTCCGCATATAGTCTTGTTGTGGGAGAAATGGCGCTTATTTATCTATATGTTCCCGTTGAATTCGAGAAGAAGGCAAGAAAAGTATTGAAGGAGCTCGAAGAAGGATCAACTGATTTTGGTGTTAATCCCCAAGACGGGGAAGAATAGTGAGTGAACTGGCAAAACGTATTGCCTTTGCAGTTCCTGCCGCGGCCTTATTCATTTGGATAACCTGGCTGGGAGGCTGGTACTTCAAAGTGATGATGATCGGAATTGGGTTTTTCATCCAGAGTGAAATGATTAAGATCTTGGATGGAGCTAAAAACCCGGTAGATACTCTGTTTCCATATACTATCGGGTTATGGGTGATGCTTTCTCAGGAAATACCCTTTAGCTTCGAAATTGGGATAGGGACTTTCGTTCTTTTTGTAGCCATTCAGACGTTCAATCAAACGGAATATAGCCTCACCCAACTCACCTCTACCATATTTGCTGGTTTATATGCTCCTTTGGGAATTCTCTCCTTAATAATGATCTCCTCTTTTGGTTCCTCGGAAATAGGCTTTACCCTGGTGATACTATTGGCGTTTATGGTTTGGGGAAGTGATGTATTCGCCTATTTTGGTGGAAAAGCAATTGGAAAGAATGCATTGGCGCCGTCTATAAGCCCGAATAAGACATGGGAAGGTTTTTTCTTTGGATATATAGGTAGTGCAGTTGGAGCCCTAATAGTATGGTTTTTATTCCCGTATGATTCGGGGCTTACTTTATTGAATCTACTTATAATGGCTATCCTGGTTGCTACTTTTGGCCCTATTGGTGATTTACTGGAGAGTAAATTAAAGCGAAAAGCGGGAGTAAAAGACTCGTCTACATTATTACCAGGACATGGCGGCTTCTTTGATCGCTTTGACGCATTAATACTGGCCGCTCCTGTGGTATTGATCTACATAAAGGTATTAATTGAAATCGGAAACGTTTCCTTCTAAAAAGCTATTCTTCTAAAGCGAAAAAGGAGAATCAATGAAACATATTCTACTTACTGGAGGAACCGGATTTATTGGGCAAGAGCTGCGAACCCTTCTTCTTATGGAGGGGTATTATGTTACTGTAATTACCAGGAATCCCAAGAAATATGCTGATGAAGCAGCCAAGAACCAACAGTTCATAAGTTGGGACGACAATCTTGTGGAGGCAATTAATACCTCTGAGGCCATCATTCATTTGGCTGGAGAAGGGATTTTTAATCAACGCTGGAATGAGGAAGTAAAAAAGAGAATCTACGATAGTCGTATCGATTCTACCCGGGCGTTAGTAGATGCTATTGGCAAAGCTGAATCAAAGCCAGAACTCTTTATTTCTGCATCTGCTTCTGGGTTTTATGGTAACCAGGGAGATACCATTTTAGATGAACATTATGGGGTATCGAAAGATTTCTTAGCCCAGGTTTGTAAAGACTGGGAAGAAGAATCTCAAAAAGCTTCGGAGTACGGAGTTCGGGTAGTAAACCCGCGGATCGGAATCGTACTTGAAAAAAATGGAGGTGCTCTCGAAAAAATGCTTACTCCTTTTAAAATGGGTATTGGCGGACCTGTAGGAGATGGTAAGCAGTATATGAGCTGGATTCATAGGACAGATCTTTGTAATGCACTTCTATTTCCTTTAACTAATGAAGATGTATCGGGGCCCTACAACGTATGTGCGCCTGATCCGGCAACAATGAATGAGTTTGCATCAGTACTGGCTTCTGTACTTAATCGACCTAACTTATTCCGAGTACCAAAATTTGCTCTGGAACTGGTTTATGGAGAAGGAGCAAAGCCCATAATGGATAGCATTCGAATGCAGCCAAAAGCCCTTCAGGTAAATGGCTTTGAGTTTCGATTTGAAGACCTGGAAGAAGCGCTGGCTGATATTTTGGAGTAAGTACATTATTCCATTTATCTTCCCGGTATGAATGCCAAGTTAAGAGACAGAATTATCTTTGTTTTGAACACGATTGTGTTCTGGTTTCTGGCTTATATGTTCTATGATGTATTTCGTAGGATGGGGATAGGTGAGGAACCTGGAATTGAGTTGCTACAGGAACCTCTTACCAGGATGGAAAATCTTGAACTCAATGGTAAACTAGGTTTTTTAACAGGGGTCTTTTTTAGCTTCATCGAATTTGCTTTCGACAGGCCGCTAATAAAACGAAGATCATTAGGCGTCAGGCTTTTAATAAAAAGCGGGGTGTATTTGGTGCTGATGCACATCATTCTGGCAGTAGGTATTTTCAACCTTAATCGATTATTGGATACCCCTCTTGACTTCACATATCAGGAGCTTGTTACAAATGGGGCGGTATGGTCTTTGACAATTTATTTTTTTGTTTGCAGTGTGTTGTACAGTTTCCTTCGAATGGTAAATGAAAAATTCGGTCCAGGAGTATTATGGGATATGATGCGAGGTAAGTATTTGAATCCCAGAGTTGAAAAGAAAGTATTTATGTTTTTGGATTTGAAATCGTCGACTGCCCTGGCTGAAAAGATGGGGTACCTTAGATACAGTACACTAATTCAGCAATGCTTTTATGATTTAAATGAAGTAGTCCAACAATTTGAAGGGCAGATTTACCAATATGTGGGGGATGAAGCAGTAATAGCCTGGGATTATGAGAGAGGTGTAAATGAGAATAAGTGCATTGATTGCTATTTCGCTTTTCAAAGAAAGCTGTTTAAGAGAAGAGAGTTTTATGAGTCAGAATTTGGATTGCTCCCTGAGTTTAAGGCTGGTTTACATGGAGGAGAGTTAGTAGTTACAGAGGTTGGGGTCGTGAAAAAAGAAATTGCCTATCACGGAGATGTAATTAATACTACGGCGAGAATTCAGGCTGAGTGTAATACCTACGGAGAGCAGTTACTTGTTTCAGAAGAATTAGTGTCAGATTTGGCACTAACGAATTATACTCCGTCATTTATAGGGGAGGTAATGTTGAAAGGAAAAGAGCTACCGGTAAAATTACATTCGGTAAAAGTTCTGCAAGTCACTTAGCTCATAGAAATACCTAAAACTCTCCGTACTTTTGGGATGAGAATGACAATTAAAACTAACTAAACTTTAGTCTCTTGAGTGATCAAAAAATAATCTTCTCCATGGTTGGGGTAAGCAAAGTGCACAAACCCAACAAAACCGTACTTAAGAATATTTATCTATCCTTTTTTTATGGAGCTAAAATTGGTGTCCTGGGTCTTAACGGAGCTGGGAAATCCACTTTGCTTCGAATTATTGCTGGGGAAGACAAAGATTACCTAGGAGATATTAGCGTTCAGAAAGGGATTACTTTTGGCTATTTGCCACAGGAGCCACACCTTAATCCTGAGAAGACAGTAAAAGAAATTGTTGAAGAAGGGGTGCAGGAGACGGTTGATTTACTCAAAGAGTATGAAGATATAAATGCTGCCTTCGCTGATCCAGATGCCGACTTTGACGCCTTGATTGCAAAACAGGCCAAGCTCCAGGAGAAGATTGATCATTTAGATGCATGGGACTTAGATTCAAAACTTAATCAAGCGATGGATGCTCTCCGATGTCCTGCTGGAGACACTCCTGTTACTGTACTTTCTGGTGGTGAAGCCCGGCGCGTGGCTCTCTGCCGATTACTTCTGAAGAAACCAGATGTACTTCTACTTGATGAGCCGACCAATCATTTGGATGCTGAATCGGTAGGTTGGTTGGAACAACATCTTGCCAGATATGAAGGAACAGTTATCGCTGTTACTCACGATCGTTACTTCTTAGACAATGTGGCTGGCTGGATTTTAGAACTGGATCGAGGAGAAGGGATTCCATTTAAAGGAAATTATACTTCCTGGTTAGAGCAGAAATCAGAACGACTGAAGCAGGAAGAAAAGCAGGAATCCAATCGCCAGAAAACTTTGCAGCAGGAGCTGGAATGGATTCGGCAAAACCCTAAAGGTCGTCGCGCAAAAAGTAAGGCAAGAATTAGTGCCTATAAGGAATTGTTAGCTCAAGAGACAGAAAAGCGAAACGATGATATGCAGATATCAATACCTGCGGGTCCTAGATTAGGAAATAAAGTGATTGAGGCTCATGGTGTTTCAAAAGGGTATGATGATAAATTACTCTATGAGGATATGGAGTTTCAGCTTCCTCCGGGAGGGATCGTTGGTGTAATCGGCGCTAACGGGGCTGGTAAAACTACCCTCTTCAGGATGATTATTGGGGAAGAAACTCCCGATAAAGGCCAATTGGAACTTGGAGAAACCGTGAAGCTTGGATATATCGACCAGAAAAGACCTCTTGATCCTTCCAAAACCATTTGGGAAGAAATTTCGGGCGGACATGATATTATTCAACTTGGGAATCGGGAAATAAACTCCAGGGCTTATGTTGGGAAGTTCAACTTTGCCGGAAGTGACCAACAAAAGAAAACCGATCAATTATCGGGAGGGGAAAGAAATAGGGTCCATTTAGCTAAAATGCTCAAAGAAGGGGCAAATGTACTTCTGCTTGATGAGCCAACGAATGATCTTGATGTTAATACCTTACGTGCACTGGAAGAAGCATTACTGACTTTTGCGGGCTGTGCCGTAGTTATTTCTCACGACCGGTGGTTTTTAGATCGCGTTGCCACACATATTCTCGCTTTTGAGGGAGATAGCCAGGTGTATTGGTTCGAAGGAAATTACCAGGAGTACGAAGAAAACAGAAAAGAACGATTAGGAATCACTGATGACCAGCCTAAACGTATCGCCTATAAGAAGTTGATGAGGGATTAATTACAGCTTGGGTTATTCTCGACCCAAAAGTTTTACAACATACTTCCTTTTTTTTAATCAGATTCCCAACGATAAATGATTATCGGAATACAATTAAGTAATAAGGGAACACATGGTTAAAAAATCGATCTGCTCCATACTGGCAGTATGTGGAGTATTGTGTATGATTCCTGAAGTAGTTGCACAGGAAAAAGAAAAGTCAGACAGCACCAAAATTGAAAAAAAGAATAAGGATTTGCCCATGGATCCTGAGCGGTTGCTGGAGTTTAATACCACGGAAGGAACATGGATGTCGCTAGATGTAAGCCCTGATGGTCAAACTATTGCGTTTGATATGATGGGAGATATTTACACCATTCCAATTACAGGTGGTAAGGCTACAAAAATTACGGAAGGTATGGCCTTCGATTCTCATCCGAAATACAGCCCTGATGGTGAACATCTGCTGTTTATTTCTGATCGAAGTGGTTCACAAAATGCCTGGTATCTAAACCTGGAGACCATGGAAGAAACCCAGGTGACAAAGGCCAGTAATGAGGAAATGGTAAATGGAGAATGGTCACCAGATGGAGATTATATCGTAGTTTCCAGGGGTAGAAGGAACTTCAAGTTGCACCTTCACCATAAAGATGGCGGTCGTGGAGTTAAGATCATTGATTCTCCTAACAACATAAAAGCCATTGATCCCGCTTTCAGTGCAGATGGCCGTTATATCTATTTCTCTCGACGATTTAATTCCTGGAACTATAATGCGCAGTTCCCACAGTATACTGTTGGTATGTATGATCGCGAGACTGGCGAGACAGGAGTATATCTATCCAGACAAGGGTCGGCATTTACTCCTACGATGTCCCCAGATGGAAAATATATGGTGTACGGAACTAGATTTGAGACTGAGACGGGGTTAATTCTCCGGGATATGGAAACGGGTGAAGAGCGTTGGCTGGCTTACCCTGTACAAAGGGATGACCAGGAATCACAAGCAAGTCTTGGTGTTCTTCCCTCGATGAGTTTTACTCCGGATAGTGAGAGCCTCATACTTTTCTATGGGGGAAAACTTCATAATCTGAACATCGCAGATGGCAGTACAACTGAAATTCCTTTTGATGTAGATGTTAAGCTCGAACTAGGACCACTATTAGCATTCAAATATCCAATATCGGATGATAAGGAAGCTCTTGCGACTCAAATCAGGGACGCTGTTCCTTCACCAGATGGGTCTCAGCTTGCGTTTACGGCACTCCAAAAGTTATATGTAATGGATATGCCAGATGGTACTCCTCAACGGGTAACCAATTCTGAAATGACAGAAGCACATCCAAGTTGGTCGCCAGACGGAAAGTACCTGGTGTATGTAACCTGGGATCAGGATAATGGCGGAGATGTTTGGAAAGTAGAACCTAATGCCCGGCGTCCAAGACCCCAAAAGTTGACTAATGAATCCGATTTCTATATCAATCCTGCATGGTCGTACAATAGTGATCGCATTGTTTTTGCTAAAGGAAGCAAGTACGATTATGCAACTACCAGCAGCTCGTTCGGGATTTTCTTTATTCCTGATGAACTGGTTTGGGTCTCCGCAGATGGTGGAGATGTCAATTTTATAGATAACCTGAGCGGAAGAGGAAATCCTCATTTTGTTAAGAATAATGATCGTATTTACCTCACCGATAATGATGGGCAGCTTGTTTCCATTCGTTGGGATGGAACAGATCAAAAAGAGCATATTCGTATCACGGGTATTTCGACCTATGGGACTACTGATCCGGTTTCTCCAAGTGAGGCGAGCGTATTATACATGGCTCCAGAAGGGGATCAGGTACTCGCTCAAATAAATAATGAGATATATACCGCTACGGTGCCACAAACCGGGAAAACGGTTACGATTTCGTTGGCTAATCCCAGTGGGGCTTTGTTCCCGGCCAAAAAGCTTACTGTTATAGGAGGAGAATTCCCAAGGTGGTCTGGTGATTCTGATAAGATACACTGGTCTCTCGGAAAAGGGCACTTTGTATATAGCTTAAGCGACGCCGAAGCATTTGCAGATAGTGTGGAAGCTGCAAAGAAAGCCAAGGAAGAAGCCGAGAAGGAGAAAGAAGAATCCGATAAAGACTCTGACGAGGAAGGCGATGAGGAAACAGGCGAAGAAGCTGAAGAAAAAGACGAAGGTCCTAAAGAGTATCAGGCCAAAGAACACCGAATAGAGGTTACTTACGAGCGTGATATTCCGGAGGGAACCATACTTCTTCAAAATGCTCGCATCATAACCATGAACGGAGATGAAGTAATCGAGCGGGGTGATATTCTTGTAGAGAATAACCGGATCAAAGCTGTTGGAAGATCAGGAACCATTACTGCACCATCCGGCGCTGAAACACTAGACCTTACTGGTAAAACAGTAGTTCCAGGATTTGTTGATACTCATGCTCACCTTCGTTCAACAAGAGGAGTTCACAAAACTCAGGAATGGAGTTATGCAGCAAATCTGGCTTATGGTGTAACAACTACTCGTGACCCCCAAACCGGTACCACCGATGTACTAAGTTATGGTGATATGGTAGATGCAGGCCTAATGATCGGACCTCGTATTTACTCAACAGGTCCAGGTGTAGGTTTCTGGGGCTATAAGTTGAAGAGCTTAGAGCATACAAAAGAAGTACTTCGCCAATACAGTGAGTATTTCGATACCAAAACCATCAAAATGTACCGTGTAGGTAATAGAACACACCGTCAGTGGATTATCATGGCTTCAAAAGAGCAGAAGTTGATGCCTACTACGGAAGGAAGTTTGAATATTCGTCTCAACTATACTCAGTTAATTGACGGATACCCAGGTCATGAACACAATATTCCAATCTTTCCGATTTACAAAGATCTTGTGAAATCAGTAGCGGATGCTAAGATGGCGGTTACACAAACTCAATTGGTGAATTATGGTAGTCCATGGGCAGAAAACTATTTCTATGCTACAGAAGATGCCTATAATGATCAAAAGCTTGCCAGCTTTGTTCCTAATGATGTGCTCTCAGGAAGTACTCGCCGAAGAGGATTCTGGGGAATGGATGAGGAGTATAGCTTTGATCGTCATGCAATTAAAGGAAGGCAAATCGTAGATGCTGGCGGTATCATTGGAGTAGGAAGTCATGGTCAGTTGCAAGGGCTTGGATACCACTGGGAGCTTTGGGCAGTTGGAGCAGGAGGAGCCGATGGACTTACTCCCCACCAGTCGTTGAAAGTAGCTACTCTTATGGGTGCTGAAGCCATTGGTCTTGATGAAGATTTAGGCTCTATTGAAGAAGGTAAATTAGCTGATTTAGTAATTCTAGATCGAAATCCATTAGATGATTTAAGAAATTCGAATACAGTTAGTCATGTAATGATGAATGGTCGTTTATATGAAGCAGATACGCTAAATGAAATCTATCCCCGACAAAAACCATTTGGTACAAAGATTTGGGAGCAACGTGTGCCAAATGCCTCTGTACTTCCTGGAATGGATAGATAGACCTACTTCTTAGTTCGTAAGGAAAAGCGTATCTGATTATTCCAGATACGCTTTTTTTGTTTCTCATTAATAGTCATTCTGAGGCCTGTCCCCCGCAGTAATGCTACGGAAGGAGGACTACTGTCGAAAAATCTAAACGGGTTATACTATCAGATAGATCCTTCACAGGTATGCTCAGGATGACAATGCGCAAAAGAAACAAATACCTATTTCGGGGGATAGAAAGCCCTGATAAATACCCCGAATTTGTTACCGGCTTATCGGGGTACACTTATTTTCAGATCCCTCATATCTGAGAGTGACCTCTTAGTCTTACTAACCAGACCTATAAAAGGTTGTAGAAGAGGCCGCTCAGGGATGGGCGGTCTTTTTAAATAAAAAAAGCACATCGGTTCAGGATGTGCTTTTTGTTCAACTCTATCCACTATCCCATCCCGAATTCGTTCGAGATCGGGATCGAGAATCAATCAGTATATTATCTCATATCATACCTTAGGAAAGCAAAGAAGCTTCCTCCAAAAGTGATCATGATAAAAAGAACTAGAAGTCCGAAATCCAGGATACTGTTTTGGAAGCCAGTACCAGCTATTAATACAGGAGAGCTATAACGAGGCATCTCACTGGTATCCAGGGACTGATCGTTTCTTCCAAAATCAACTTTAAGACCTCCATCAGTATCAAAGTTGATGCTTATTCCACCGCTATTACCTCCTTCATCCTGCTTTTTCTGTACATATTCGGTGAAATCATCTTTATATAATCGCATACTATCTTCATATCGGTTTTTTAGTGTGATATCGGTAGAAGCAAGATTCATAGCCGCAAGTCTGAAAGAAGAAACGGGAGAAACTCTGGCTAGATTAAACGCTAGCTGTTGCTGAGCCTCTTTTTTGTTTTGTACTTCTTCTAAAAGCTTCCGGTTGTTAGCAAGTATATCGGTTTGAACTTGTTTTCTGGCAGCATCATCTACTTCCAGCCATTCCCACTCCATATCATCGCGGAAAGCTCTTCGTTCATCTTCGTCCATTCCTTCCATTTGTTGAGACCTCTCTCTCCAAATTTCAGAAAGCTGAGTAGAATAATCCTCCCAACGGGCTCTCTCAAAGGCGTCTTGTTTGGCTTCAAGTTGAGCTACCGATTCTATGGGTGCGAGTTGTCCTGCTGTCATTACTCCAATTCTAGGCAGAATCAATACACCTCCGATCCAAATAACCAGAAGCAGAAGAAAAGAGAGCGATGATTTTCTGGTAATAGATGAAACCAGTAACCCTATCCCGATAAAGAAGGTTATATACAATATGGATAAGCCGATTAGTCCAATAATACTCTGCCACTCAGAACCTGAAACAGGAACCCCAAGTGCTAATATGAGTAATAGTCCTAAAAGAATAGGGATTAGAAGTGGGACGACTAATCCTATCCATGTTCCTGTAAACTTGGCTATCAGATACTGGACTCTGGATACAGAATTAGCAAAAGCCAGTTTTAGGGTTCCGTTTTCTCTTTCTCCATTTATGGCATCGTAAGTGAAAAGAATGGCAAATAAAGAAAGGATTACCTGTACAATAAAAGCGAAGTCGATAAACCTGAAAACGGCATACAAGGTCTCATCTGAATAAGGACTTCGGGTAAGTTTTACATCATTGCGAGTTGAAATGCCCGAAAGTCGTCCAATATCAAAATGAAGCCCTGATACAAAAATTTGCATAGGAGTAGGCGCCCTATGAGCAATATTTCTCAAAGACATCCAGTTGCTTGCCTGGGCCAAATCCTGCTGAGCAATCTGCTGATTGGTTTCATATTGCCTAACGGAGTTTTTATACTCGTTAATCCCAATAAATATGCTGATTAAAATCAGGATCGAACAAACCAAAAAAGTGGCAAAGAACTTGGGGCTTAGTAAAATGTGCTTAAGCTCTTTTTGTATTAATAGTGATAACATTGTTCTTTAGTTAAATGTGATTGATTTTTAAGTCATCCTGAGGATACTTCCGAAGGATCAACAGAACTGTGAGCAGTTCAGATGTTGTTGATTCTTCGCTGTCGCTCAGAATGACAGATTGAGTTTTATCTCAGGTCATATCTCAGAAAAGCTGCGAAAGCCCCTCCAAAAAAGAGGAGGTTAAAGAGCATCAACAGCCCAAAATCAAGGATGCTATTACCTGCAGATTCAGCTACTGTAGCTTTAGCAAATTCAAACTGAGGCATTTCACTTGGATCGAGAGGCTCGGGTTCTTGTTGTTCATCATCAGAAGTAACGATGATCATCCTGAACCCACTTTGATTTTGCCCGGTCTTTTCATTCATGAATTCCCCATAAATGTTTTGATATTCGTTAGCAGAATCCATGAAGCGGTTTTGAAGTCCCATCGAAGTTCCGGCTAGTTCTGTTGCTGCCAGAGTGAATACGGAAGTAGGAGAGGTTCTCGAAAGATTTAAAGCAAGCCGTTCCTGTTCCTTCCTCTTATTTGAAAAGTCTTCATTGAGGCGTTCATTAAAAGCGTCAACCTTTTTTTGGCGTTCTTCTGAAAGCTCTCCCATAAAAGCCATGAACTCAGTCATTACGTTACTGGGATCTGTTCCTTCGGGTACAGAGAAGTCGGCCATTTTAGGACGGTCTTCTTCAAAAAGCTGAGTCCGGTAATTATTCTTTTGAGAAGTAATATCATCCACATTGGGGATTTCTACCATTCGACCAGATATAAGTACCGAAGCCCGTGGAACAATGAGTACCGCAAAAATCCAAACAACCAGGCCTATAAGAAATGAGTTGGATGGTTTAGAAGTGATAGCAGAGATTCCGATCGCCAGGGCAAGGAACAATCCAAAGTAGGCTAAACCGGATACCAAAATAAGTCCCAGTCTCATCCATTCGTCTCCCGACAATTGAATACCGAGCAGGGGGAGCACGGCACAACCAATTAATAGCGGGATCATTAGTGCAAGACTTAGTCCAACAAACGAACCTGCAAGTTTACCTCCTATAAAAGAAGCCCTTGAAATCGAATTAGCAAAACAGAGTTTTAATGTGCCGCTTACTTTTTCGCCGTTGATTGCATCATAGGCGAAAATGATGGCAAACAACGAAAGTACAATCCCAAAGATGAATTCCAGATCCATAAATCTGAAAATGGCAAAAATAGGCTCGTCGTTATATCGGGTATTTTGTGCTCTCAATTCTCCAGAGCCACGCATCGAGATATTTCGTCCAATGTCATTAGATATTCCATTTACTAATGCCATTAGAGGCTGAGGTGGCAACATGATAGAATGCTCTATCATCATCCAGTTGTTATTAGCAGCGATTCGATTGTTGTTCTCCTGAACGGCCGCTTCATACTGAGCCTGGCTGGCCAGATAATTCTGTGCTCCCATAAAGAAAGCGAGAATGATGAGCACTGAACACACCGCAAAGCTAACAGTAAACCTGCTGCTTTGGATGATCTCTTTAAGTTCTTTTATAAATATGAGTTTGAACATGATATCTATGATTTTCGATTTCAGTTGAGATCATTGACAAGTGTACCGGTGGATTCCATCTCATCCATATATCCAGCCATATACTCTACATACATTTCTTCGAGGTTCACACCACGAAGCTCCGCATTGGTTCTTTGCGTTACCAGGATTCCATTATTCAGAATGCCAACATGATCTGAAACTTCCTTTGCCCGGAAGATGTCATGAGTACTCATTAGAATAGCTTTACCTTCGTCACGGAGCTCTCCAAGTAACCGAGTGAATTCCTTTCCAGCTTTCGGGTCTAGTCCGGAGGTAGGCTCATCCAAAAGTATAGCAGGGGCGTCTTTTAAAATAGCAATGGCTATACCACACTTCTGGCGCATTCCTTTTGAAAAGTCTCTTAGTTTTTTGTCGAAGGCGTTTTTCTGAAGGCCCACTCGGATTAATGCAGCCTCATAGTCCGTTCGTTTATAGTGACTTTTTCCTCCAAGGCGAACAAAGAAATCTACATTCTGGATGGCTGTAAAATTGGGATATAACTGTACGTTCTCAGAAACGAAAGCCACATTCTTCTTTGCCTCCAGAGGCTCTTCATTAACGTCAATGCCATTGATGAACGCATGGCCACTCGTGGGTTGAATGAAGTCCAGAAAGATATTGATGGTGGTAGTTTTACCAGCACCATTTCCACCTAGCATAGCATAAATCTCGCCTGGTAGTACTTTCAGCTGAAGATTGTCCAGAGCTTTTACTCCATCTTCATACACTTTAGTTAGGTTTTGAGCCTCTAATAAAGGGGCTTGTGATATGGTTTCGTTTTGCATGGTTCTGTTATTTAGTTTGAAATCTTTTTTTAATAAGTCATTCTGAGGTTACTGCCGAAGAATCAGCTGATTCTTCGCTTTCGCTCAGAATGACTCGAGGGGTAATTTGATTGGGAGTTGGTCACTTTTTTGAAAGTTTTATTCCGAAGAATACCAGCCCACCTACCAATCCAATGATTAGTAGAAGAATGATGGCTGTTCCGAATACATTTGCTTGGGCGGCTATTTGAACCGTAAAAGTCTTATCATCGGCATTTACAGGCTGGCTATCGCTTAAAGCAGTTGACCGCATCCTGGTTTCATAGCGCCCCACACTGATATCAGAAGGAGGAGTGAGGTACATTTTAACGGTCATTTCTTCCCTTATATCAAGGGTTGAGATGATGGCAGGCTCAATGCGCTTCTCCCATTCAAAAGGAGTGTCCAGTTCAAATTCGATATTATCCAGCCTGCGAGATCCTTCATTAACAACCTGGAAAGTAAATTCAACAGGATTTTCCCCATCTCCTTCACTATATAACTGAGGAGCTTTGATAACTAACTGCCCAACTCCTTTTGGAATCATTTCTAACCGAACATATCCTACATTCAATGCTTCGATCTCTTCCTCAGTCCATTCATCATTTAATCGAGGGTTCACCTCATTTAATCGATTTATAGGTACAGCCAAAGCATAGAATGAAATGGGAGTATCCATTGGTAAATCATCCGTAGGTCGATCAGGCAGAGAAATAGCAAGGTTAGCAAGTATATTGTTTTTGCTTTCTGTGAATTTAATCTGGCTAATTCTTCCTGATGCTCCCTGTTCAGAAAACGATCTGGTTACAGAGGGGGGGAGATTTAGCACCTCGAGCTTATAGGTATCGTCTACACCACTAAATAATTCGAGGCCTAGCCCATATGTGGTGTTGTTACCCAGTTCGATTTCTTGTGAGAATCGTTCTGATTGAATCAGTACCCGATTAGCAGAAGCATCTTTTTCGAGAAATACTTTTGGACTTCGGGAAGCTCCATTTCCGTAGATGATATTGACTGTTACTTCATCGAGGTCCTGGAGGAGTTCGAACTCAACAGTTTCAGGGTCTCCGCTTCTAAGCTGGTCCAGCTTAATCTCGTAAGGAGAACTAATAATGGCTCCATCATCATTACTCAAAGAAACATAGATGTTATTAATGATGTCTGGTTGAAGAGAGCGGAAGAGTTCGTCTTCCATATTCACAATTTGAGCAAATTCAGCAGTAGCACTAGAGGTATTCTCAAGAGTAACCCGCACTCTTTTTTTAGAATCCTCATCTTGTGATTTTACAGCTCGCTTTATACTTACAAATTGCTGCTCAAAAAGGAGCACCAACAGAGATTGTTGGTAGTTGACTTCGGCATCTTCATAGGTGTTGACTGCACTTTCAAATTCCTCTGAAGAGATTAGCTCTTTGTTATATAGTTCTCGTTTTCGATCAAGCTCATTTTTAGCACGATCAAAAGAGCTTTTGGCTCTTTTTAACCCTAAGAGAGGGTAACTATCGTCACGTGCATTAGGGAATGGGCTTTGAGCTAATCCTGAACCAAAAATCAGTAATGACAGGAAGAGTGTTCCGAGAAAAGTTTTTGCTTTAAAATTCATATTAATTACCTGTTGAGAAGGAAACATTTCCTCTTGACGCCTCTTTGTTAAAGACAATACTTATCTGGTCGCCATCTTTTTCTAGTTCCAGTTCAATTGCTTCCCCAACCTCTATTTCTTTTAAAGCATCAGCTACTTCCTGGGCAGTTTTATACTCTTTTCCATTCACGGAAAGGATGGTATAGCCCTCAATTTCTTCTGACTTTAATGCTTCAGGCATAATCATTGGAATAGCTCTTTCCACAACTACTTTTTCATCTCTATCTAGCAGTACACTACCTAATTCGGTGACCATTACCGGGGTAGCGCCTTCTACATCCGTATTAAAACTCATTACTGAACTAGCCGGCGCATTAATCGAGGAGGCACCAGGAGCATTTGTGGTCGTACGTGAGATAACTCTTCTTCCTCCACTTGAACTTCCCTCAGGGACATCACCTTTGGTCGCTCTAAGGATAAATCGTTCTTCTCCTCTCCGAACACCAATCTTTACTTCTTCTCCGTCTTCTACAGATTCATATAAAGTTCTAAGTGTTCCTAAATCGGTAGCCCTCTTGCCATTCATCATAAGAACTACATCTCCTGCCTCCAGTCGATCCTCTCCATTCTCGTTTGAATTTCCTGACATTTGAAGTCTTACCCTTATTTCATCTTCCTCAACAGTTAGAAGAGCAGTAAACTCTTGAAGAATAAGGCTGGAATTGGCGTCAAAAGTCATTGTCTGTGCCTGCCGTGCTTCTAATAAATGTGGCAGGAGCACAAAAACAGGGACAAAAAGAATAGAAAGTTTTTGAAGTTTCATCATGGTTATATTGTGATTAATTGATTCGCGCCAAATATTTAAAAGCAGGTTGTAAGGGTTGTTAATAGCTCGCAAAAACTTTGTTAAGGATGTTAAATCGAGGCTAAAACTTTTTTAATAGCTCAAAAACCGGCTAATTTTGCATCATGAAGAAGACCTGGATTACATATAGTTTTTTAGGAATAATGCTCGTGGCATTAGTTGCGTTGGCTGTTTTACAGTACCAGTGGTTAGGCAGTGTTAGTGATGCGGAAAAGGAACGCTTAGAAGAAAACCTGTCTGCAGCATCCGAAAACTTCGTAGCCGATTTTAACCAGTTATTCTCTCAAACGGCTCAGAGTTTTAGAATTCAGGTTACCACCGCTTCTCCCGATCTGGAATCGTTAGTTAACACACTTTATCTGGACTGGATTGCAAATTCAAGCCACCCTGGACTGGTTGATTCAATCTATATTGTAAGGCCAGTTGAATCGGGTGAAGCAGGGGTGTTTTTATTTACATCCGACCCGGCCTCATTAGATCCGGTTGTACCTGATAGACATCTTTCGGAGTGGCTGGGTAACGATTACAGAAAAACTGGGTCCACAAAAAGGGTTTCGATTAGTGGAAGGCCGGAGTTTGGAACCAAGACTTTTATGTCGGTTCCGATTCAATTTTTGGACATGATCCAGATTCGAAATGAAGGTTTAAATCAGGATATAGCAGTAAGTCTTAGCGTCGATCAATTAGATGACGTATTACTTTTACAGCTGGATAATGATCTAATAAGAGAAGAGATAATCCCGAATATAGCCCGAAGATATTTTTCGAATTCTTTTGAAGACCAATACTTATTGAGCATTGTTAAGGAAAACCCTGATACGGAACTTTATTATACCTCAGATGAAGACTTATCAGTTGATAATCCAGATTTCAAGACGTCACTTCATACACTTGATATTTCAAATATCCTGGTGTTTCAATCAGCAGCTAATCAATTACCACACGATCGAATAAGAAGGTTAGAACAGTTTTCTGATTTGGAAAGGTTTGGCTTAAGTATTAGCCCTGATGACTCCACTGATGAAATTTCCAACGAAGAAATAGCGGTGAGAGGAAGCTTTTTTTCGGAGAGTTTTTCATCTGTCACCATCAACTCTTCTTACGACTCCACCAAAACTGTCCGTAAGGATACGGTGATTTCTTCCTCTTTAGCAGGTAGTATTGGATTAAGTGGCTGGGAACTTTGGCTGAGTTTTAGAGAAGGTTCTCTGGATGCATTTGTGAACAAAACCAGGTTCAGAAACCTTGGTATCAGTTTTGGCATTTTGGGAATATTAGGGATAAGTGTTGCTCTAATAGTCGTTTTTTCTCAGCGCTCAAGAGATTTAGCCGACCAACAAATGTTGTTCGTTGCCGGGGTATCGCATGAACTTAGAACTCCGATTTCTGTTATTCGGTCTGCAGCAGAAAACCTAAGTGAAGGAGTTGTTCAAAGCGAAGAGCGGAAAAAGGAATATGCTGAACTTATGATAAGTGAGAGTCGCCGGTTAAGTGATATGGTGGATCAAATCATGGAGTTTTCAGGGATTCAGGGGGGGAAAAGGATTTACCATTTTTCTGATGTAGAAGTGAATTCCTTGTTTTCATCCATCCAGGAGGAAAGCCGGCATTTGCTTGAAGAAAAAGAGCTGCAGTTACAGTACTCTATAAATACCACGCATGAATTTATTCACGCAGATAAAGATGCGCTCTTCTTGGCTGTCATGAATCTTATCAGTAATGCCATAAAGTTCAGCGGAAGCGGCGAGAAAATAATCCTCAGAGTTGATGATGTTCATATGAAAGCTAAGCCAGCATTTCAGGTATCGGTTCAGGATTTTGGGATTGGAATTCCTACTCACGAACAAGACAAAATATTCCAACCATTTTTTAGAGGGACCGCTCCGGTTGATAATCAAATTAAAGGTAATGGGATAGGACTTAGCCTTGTCCAGAAAGTAGTGCACGCTCATAAAGGAGAAATAATCCTAAAGACAAAAGAAAATGAAGGAACTACTTTCCAGTTAGTAATACCGATAAGAGGAGTGGGGGATGTCTGATAAAGCTAAAATTCTATTGGTAGAAGACGAGCAAGGGCTAGTAATGACCATCCGTGATCGATTAGAGGAAGAAGGTTATCAGGTAGAAGTAGCAAATGATGGTGATGAGGGTTATAAAAAAGCATTATCAAAAACTCAATCACTCATCATTCTGGATCTGATGCTTCCCAAAAAAGGAGGCTTGGATGTTTGCCGCGATCTTAGACAAAAGGGAGTGGAGACACCTATACTGATGTTAACTGCTAAAGGTCAGGTTATTGATAAAGTATTGGGATTAAAGCTGGGCGCAGATGATTATATGCAAAAGCCTTTTGACATGATGGAGCTACTGGCAAGGGTAGAGGTTCAGCTCCGAAAAAGAAATAAGCCCGCCGGGCAGGTGATCAAAAACCAGTATTCATTTGCTGATGTGGAAATTGATTTCAAAAAAATGGTAATAGAAAAGGCAGGGCAGGAGGTAACACTATCGGCTAAAGAATTTCAACTGCTTCGGTTTTTAGTAGAAAATGAAGAGAGTATTCTTTCTAGGGATCAATTACTTAACGAAGTATGGGGATACGATTCAGTTCCTTCCACACGTACCGTAGATGTTCATATAGCCTGGCTACGCCAAAAGCTGGAAGTGGACAGCCGATATCCAAAGCATATACTTACGGTACATGGTTTTGGATATAAATTTGTGAGCTAAATGTTATAGGGAAACAGTTCCTGAAAACGTTAAACCGAAGGCATTTGCTGAAAAGGAGTCTCCGAACTCATCTGTATAATCCATAAGAACGGTACTGATTCCAAAGCCACGGTAAGCTACTTCAAAGATTGGCCCAAGTGCGGGATCAAAATCTACATCCGGGCCTACTCCATCACCCTTAAACCGTATGTTTTGATGGCTTACAAAACCAGCTCCAATTCGGATATCATCAATGATGTAATAATTCGCAGTGAATTGAAGAGGAATTCTGGTCAACCTGATATGAGCATTATCCGCAGCAGTTGTAACATATTTGAACCCAAGAGTGGCTCTAAAGGCGAGCTGCTGTATTGTGGGGATAGTAAATTCTCCTCCAACATATCCTGAGATCCCTTGTCCTGACCTCACGGATTGAGTATCGCCATCTTCAAATAAAATCTCCGCTATTTCATCTCCACCCATTTCCACAGCACCGCCTAGCAATAACTTTACAGGAGGTTTAAGTGAGGGGACTTGTGCAAAAGCTTGTGAAGCAAACATAAAAACGAGTAGAAGCGAAAGTGTTTTAGTCGAGAATTTCATAGCAGTAGGAATTTAAAATTGGTCGCGAATATACAGCAAAAAGGAATAAAGACAATTCTCAAAATGAAGCATTTTGACTTAAGTTTTAATTTTCTATAAATCTATAATTTCTTTGAACTCTCCTTTCGCTATCCGATATTCACAGGTCTTTTTCACTAACCAATTTAATGGCAAAACCTGAAGCTTCTTCTAAAGGTCTTTTTTCGTGGGCGTTATATGACTGGGCAAATAGTTCATATTTTGTAATTATACAAACATTTGTATTTGCTGCTTATTTCAGCGAAACGATTGCCGAAAATGTAGAAATTGGAACAGCCCAGTGGGGGAATATGATTGGCTTTGCGGGAATCGTAATAGCACTCACTGCTCCCTTTTTTGGAGCTATAGCCGATCAGGCAGGCAAGCGTAAACCCTGGATCGCTTTTTTCACTTTTGTTTGTGTTATCGGAAGTGCTTTACTCTGGTTTGCCGAACCTGACCCAAGCTCCTTGTGGCTGGCTCTTTCTCTGGGTTTTATATCGACCGTAGCCGCTGAAATGGTCTACATCTTTTACAATGCCATGCTACCAGACCTTGTTCCGCCTTCAAAGATAGGAAGATGGAGTGGCTGGGGATGGGGTATGGGATATGCAGGAGGTTTAGCTTGTCTGTTAGTTGCTCTCTATGCATTTATTGAAACAGATGGTTTTTGGTTAGGCTTAGATCCGGAACAATCAGAGCCGGTAAGAGCAACCTTCGTTTTAACTGCAGTTTGGTATACATTATTTAGTCTTCCGCTCTTTTTTAGAACACCAGATGCTCCCTCAAAAAACAAAAGAATACCAATTGCGGTGAAAGATGGGTTTAAGCAGCTTAAATCTACCCTAAAGGAAGTGAAGAAGTATAAGTATATCGTTCGTTTTCTAATTGCCAGGATGTTCTATAACGATGCTATAGTGACGATCTATGCGATGGGCGGAATCTACGCTGCAGGCACTTTCGGTATGGAACAGTCAGAAATCCTGATTTTTGGTGTAGGGTTAAATATTACAGCTGGTATTGGAGCGGCTCTCTTTGCGTGGCTGGATGATAAGGCAGGGAGTAAGTTTACCATTCTCATCTCATTAATAGGTGTTGCTGTCCCAGTAATAGCAGTACTTTTCACGAAGAGTTCAATGTGGTTTATTATCTGGGGTTTGTTTCTTGGATTGTTCTTTGGTCCCAACCAATCTTCATCCAGATCTTTCATGGCACGAATCGCGCCACCTGAATTATCAAATCAAATGTTTGGCTTGCTAGCATTATCAGGGAAAGCAACGGCCTGGGCTGGTACTATTCTATTTGGGACATTTACACTTATTTTCGGAACCCAACAAGCGGGGATGGTGGTAGTGTTAGTACTACTTTTAATAGGTTTTCTAATAATGCTAAGTGTAAATGAAGAAGAAGCAATAAAAGCACAGGAGTAATAATTGGAAGGCTTAGTATTACCGCAAACCAGAATTGACAAAAATGCTATCAAAGCATGGAAAATAACCGGTTTTTTAACAGGCATGCTGGCTTACCTAATTCCTGGGTTTACCTCTATTTTTTACTTTAAAGAGGGTGCTCCTATCTGGATTACTCTTACAGCTCTGCTCATTGCCTTGCTAGTGCATTTGATACTTATTTTTGTGTTACCAAATGTACGATGGAATAGGTGGCGTTATGATGTATCCGAGGATTCAGTAGACCTTTTTCGCGGAATAATAATGAGAACAAGGACCGTAGTTCCGATCAATCGCATTCAACATGTGGATACCAAGCAAGGACCGATTTACAGGCGATTTAGTCTTTCTTCCATAAGTATTTCTACCGCAGCAACTACACATGAGATTCCCGCACTTGACGATGAAACAGCAGCACAAGTAAGAACACTGATTTCTGAATTGGTTCGCCAGGTAAAAGAAGATGTCTGAGTTTAAAAGGCAACACCCTGTAGCAGCTATTACTCAGTTCCTGGCTGTGCTACGGCAAAACCTCTTTCCAATTATTATTTTTGTAGTGGTTGGTTCAAGAAATACTGACCAGTTTTTCTTCTACTTTTTTGCTCTGGCCATACTTTCAACCCTGGTACTTGGAATTGTGGGTTGGCTGCGGTTCTCTTATCGGGTTGATGGTGAAGAGCTTCAAATCAAAAAAGGGATATTTGTAAGAAAAGAGTTATTTCTTACCAAAGATCGAATTCAGGTAATCGATATAACAGAAGGACTGCTACAGCGTCTATTTGGATTGGTAAAGGTTGAAGTTAAGTCAGCGGGTAGCGGAACCGAAAGTGCAACTATTAGTGCAATTACAAGAGAAGAGGCAGAAGAACTAAGGAGAATACTTAGAAATAGAGCCACCGTTAATGAAGAACCAGAAGTAACTGAAGAAATTCAGGTTGAAGTAGAAAAAATTAATTGGAAACTATCAAATAGAGACTTATTTCTAGCAGCCCTTACCTCAGGTAACTTTGGATTGATAGCATCTATACTTGGAGCAACCTCCGGTCAGCTTGATCAATTTATAAATGAAGAAAACCTCGAATATGTGTTCAGCCTTATACCAGGTTTGGGAAATGTCTCTTTTTTCCTGGGAGTAGCAATTATTATACTAGTTGTTTCCTATCTATTTTCATTTTTAGGGGTAATATTTCAGCACTTCGGGTTTGAAGTAGAAAAGAAAGAAACGGAATTAGTTATTACCAGTGGGTTGCTGGAGCGTAAACAAACTACGGTTCCGTTTAACCGGATACAGGCGCTTAGGTTTATGGAAGGTATTTTCAGAGAGCCGTTTGGTTATGGTATGCTTTACGTAGAAAGTGCTGGCTTTGAGCAGAAAGGAACTGAAAAATCTATTGTGCTCCTTCCTTTTTTCAAAAAAGAAAAGCTGGAGGCTTTTTTAGCTGAATTTATTGAACCCGTCCAGCAGCACGAGCAAAAAATTACCCCTCCCGAGCGAGCATTTTATCGTTATTTGAGGCGTCCAGCCTATTTGATAGTTCTACTTACTCCCGTTATTTGGTGGTTCTGGGACTTTGGCTGGGTTTTCTTTTGGTTTTTGGTGCCAGCAATTTTCCTGGGCTGGCTAAGATATAAAGATGCAAAGCTGCTCTATAACGATGAAGAACTCAAACTGCAATATAGAGTGTTGGCAAAGCGAACTGCATTCATAAAGAAAAAAAGAGTTCAGGTAAGTGAATATTCTATTAATCCATTACAGCGAAGAAAAAAGCTTTCATCGCTTATTGTAACTGTTGCCTCCGGCGCAGGAGGGAGGGAATTTCATATTTCAGACCTAGATCAAAAGGAATCAGAAGGTTTTGTTTTAGGAGAAAGGTAATATTCTAATCATCTGCTCTTATCAGAACCATTGTAAGTCTGTTTACAAGTTCATCTGATACGCTTTCATCGGTAAGCGTAATTTTAGAACGAGAATATTCTAACTCAAATCCATTCTCCTGTTCATTGATATATAAGAAGTCATCGTCCCTGCTCCAGGTATTTTCTTCATTAAAAATAGTAAGGTTTCTATACAGTACAGTATCCGACCCAGTGGCTCGAAGCAGGTCAAAAACTCCGGTTCTACTCACAGTATTTTCTTCAAAAAAAAGAACAAGTTCAAAATTAAAACCGGTGCCTGAAGACAGAACAGAACCCTCCATATCTTCAATAGTGAATCCAAATTCGGTTAATTCCCAGGCGCCTTCAAGGCCAGGATCATCTTTTTTACAAGAAAGGAAAACCAGAGAAATAGAGAGGAATAAAAAAAGTATAATTCTTTTCATGCTTACCCAGAATTGTTTGAATCTTTACCATCGCAATGGTAGATAAAATGGGTAGGCTTTTTTGTTTAGTAGGCGCTAAGTATCCCTTATCAATCGGTATTCGCCGTTTTCTATTGGCCGCTTCTCTGTAGTCTTATTTCTATTTTTATGTTTGCTTCATCCGAGAGGTATTCATCTACTAGTATCATATCTGAGTCTTTATAGTCCATTAAAATTCCTCTCTCATTAGTTCCAATGTAGATATAATCACCATCCATACTCCAGCCTGAGCTTCCTCGATAAAGTGTTTGATTCCTGTATACGATAGATTCTGTCTCACCTGAAATCGTTTTCTCCATATATAAATCGAAGCTTCCTGTACTCGTCATTATATTATTCTCGAAAGTTATAGTGACACTAAAGTTCGAGCCGCTTCCTTCTTCAAAAAAGGATTCATCAAGAGCATACTTTGAGTATGAATATCCAGTCAACTCCCAGGTTCCTTCTAATGCGGATTCTTGACCATCACAAGAATATAAAATCAAGGAAACAGCCAGGATCATAAAAAATGCTGTTTTTCTAAAAGCCACGTATCTAATTTTAAACCAGTGATATGGTATAGAAAACTATGAGGAACAAAATTTTTGTAGATTCTAAGTAGACCTTTCAAAGAGACATTTTAGATCAGAAGACATGGCTTATGACTAAAGTAAAATCCCTACAAGATTTAGAAGAGATAGTAAATCTGTTGAAGGAAAACGCCCTTCCCTTTGATGATATCGGTAGTTCTGACATTCAATTTTCAGTTATCAAAAGCGAAGGAGAGCTTATTGCTTGTGGCGGTTTAGAAATTTTTGATGAGGTCGCTTTACTTAGATCCGTAGCCATAAAAGATGGTTTTAAAAGCAGAGGAATAGGGGCTAAAATAGTCGAGCTTCTTTTAACTGAAGCGAAAAGAAATAAGGTTAAGTCAGTTTATTTACTTACTACTACGGCTGTTAATTACTTTGAGCGGAAAGGCTTTAGCGTGATCTTGAGAGAAGAGGCTCCGGGCTCTATAAAGAACAGTTCAGAATTCTCTGAGCTTTGCCCGGATAGCGCTGTATGTATGAGAAAAGAAATTTAGGGTTTTGATTGAAGATATATTAATCGTAATATTGCGATATGGGAAAAACAAAATCATCAGAATTTACTACAGCTCAAAACAGACTGGCTAAAACTGCAAAGGCTTTCGGTCATCCGGCTCGTATAGCTATCCTCGAGTATCTAGCTCAGCGACAAGGTTGTTTTTGTGGAGATATTGTTGATGAATTACCGCTTTCCCAATCCACGGTATCTCAGCATTTAAAGGAGTTAAAAGCAGCAGGGCTCATTAAAGGGGATGTCGAAGGGACAAGTATTTGCTATTGTATTGATGAGAACGGCTGGAATGAATTCACACAACAGCTCAATAAGTTTATGCAAAAGCCAAATAGCAAAAACTGCTGCTAATCTTTTTTTTAATCTATTAATCGCAAAATTACGATAATGAAATTAACAGACTTTCTTACAACATTAGAAGAAAACCCAAACCGAGAAATAGTCTTTCGTCTGGATGATGGAAGGGAATTAGGTGGAAATCTGCATATCACGGAAGTGAAAAATGCAATTATAGAATCTGTAGATTGTGGCTCAAATGCTCATCAGTTCAAAGAAACGATTATCCAGCTTTGGATAAATGAAGAATCGGACATAGAAGCTAAATGGAGTGCCGCCAAAGCGCTTGGAATCTTAAAGAAAACAATACGAACGGATAATAGGCGTGACGACTCTGAGGTCTATTTTGAGTTCGGAGATTCAGTAACAACGGTCTCAAAACACTCATTTACTGTGGAGGAAAATCCGAATAAGATCATATTCAACTTGTTCGTTGAAGCAACAGCTTGCAAGCCTCGATTAAACAAAGAGCTTGTTTGTTGTTAATCCAAGCTCTTCATATTCGGGTAATACTGATCTTGTATTTTGATGTCTTAATCATACAAATGCATTATGGATAGAATACTGGTTTTGTGTACAGGGAATAGCTGTCGTAGCCAAATGATGGAGGGCTGGATTCAACATTTTGGTGGCGACAGTATAGAGGTAAAAAGCGCTGGGGTTGAAACTCATGGGGTAAACCCCAGGGCTATAAAAGTAATGGGAGAATCAGCGGTGGATATTTCTGGTCATACTTCTAACCATGTGGATGAGTATATGGGAGAGGATTTTGATCTAATTATCACCGTATGCGATAGCGCAAAGGAACGTTGTCCTGTTTTCCCTTCTAAGTCGGAACAAAGACACCATAATTTTTCTGATCCTGCAAAAGCAGAAGGTTCAGAAGAAGAGATTTTGAAGGAATTCAGGCTGGTAAGAGATCAAATTCGTGACTATGCCAGAAACCTGGTTAACGAATTTAGTTCTTAACCTAAGGCAACATCCAATACCATCATAACAGCGAAGCCGACCATGGTACCTAAAGTGGCAATATCGGTATTTCCATGTTGTTGGCTTTCTGGAATGAGTTCTTCAACTACTACGTAAATCATTGCTCCAGCAGCGAAAGCAAGAGCGTATGGTAGAATTGGTTGAATTAGGATCACAGCGGCAGCGCCAATAACCGCGGAAACAGGTTCTACTACTCCAGAAAGCTGACCATACCAAAAACTCTTTCCTACTCCCACCCCATCTCTTCTTAAAGGCATAGAAACAGCCATTCCTTCAGGGAAGTTTTGGATTCCGATACCTAAAGCAAGTGCAATTGCAGCAGCGATAGTAGCTGTTCCAGTAGGATCAACTCCAGAAGCAGCTGCACCAAATAAAACTCCTACTGCCAACCCTTCAGGAATATTATGGAGTGTGATAGCTAATACTAAAAGAGTAGAGCGTCTCCAGCTTGTTGGTACACCTTCGGCTTCTGATTTAGGTAATCCTAAATGAAGATGAGGTAGGTAATGATCACAAATTCTTAAAAAGACCCCTCCACTTAAAAATCCTATTACTGCAGGTAACCAGGAAATTTTCCCCTGAGCTTCGGCCATATCAATAGCTGGAATGATAAGCGACCAAACACTTGCAGCAATCATTACCCCAGCCGCAAAGCCCAACATACTATCTAAGAGAGTATAGTTTACTTTTTTTGTAAAGAAGACAAGGCCTGCACCCAGTGCTGTTAATCCCCAGGTAAAAAGACCTCCTAAAAGAGCTTGTACTATGGGGTTAAGTGAGAGAAACCAATCTGGAATAATCATTGTGTAATTTTTTTTGATGAAGGTAAGATTTGTTGAGTCAAAAATAAAATTTAGCCATGGCTAAATTTGAAGAGGATTTTCATTAATGATTTCTCATGGGCATCTAAGTCAGAAATATATATTTTCATATAAAAGTTTTAGGTGGTTATGGTAGACAAATGTGACGCTTTCGGGCAACCCATCGGGGAAGGACGTGCTCGAATTCTGGTAAGGTTGCAGCACATTAAGTGCGAAATCGAAAATAATGCCCCGGATTTTATCAGTGCTGAGAAGGATAAAGTAGTTCTTAAGGTCGACTTTCCTGAAGACGCAAAAGTGTCGAGCGCTACTTTAGCTCATAGTTTTGATCTGAATCTTGAGAAATTAAAACCAAATAATCAGGAAATATTCTTCAGTCTGGATCAGGAGTATATCTGGTTTGATATAAATATTGAAGAAGTAAAAGATGTTTGGGTAGCTGACTTAAACTTTTCGATTGAAAGTCATAACCCAAGATACCTGGCCTATTATATAAAGGAATTGGATCATCAGTTTGAATGGTTGCAACCAGACATCAAAACTGGTGAGATTAAAACGATGAGCATTACCAAGAAGCGGTACAAGATTCCTAAGTTTTCTGGTAAAGAATCTTTCTCAGCAACAGAGGTTCTAAAATGTGCAGACATGCTCAACAGATCTATTCGCAAAATTGATCTTAGGACTGGCGGAGCTTATGTGAAGTTTAATACCGATAAAGGGAAGCTCGAACCACTGATTATAGGTATTGCAGAGAAGCTTGGGTATGATGTTGAGCCTCTCGAGAAAAATGTAATTATGGATATGGAATCGAGCGGCGAACGTGTTAGCCACTCGATTTTTATAAAAGGAAAAGTCTAAACTAACTTTCCTGCTTCCAGAAGTAAATGCCACCAGCCTGCTTGCCAGTCTCTACGTAATCAACCAGTGCGTTGGTTTCCAGGTTAATTACATCTACTGATCCAGGTTCGCCACCAATACCTTCTACCGAAATAAACGCATATTTATTATCAGGTGAGATGGTAACACCATGACTAACCTTGCGTGTATTAGCTACTTTAGCTAATTCTTTTCCTGATTCAATGTCCCAGATTCCAGTTGAACCTTCCCCTTTATAACTTACAACCAGAAGTTTCCCATCAGGACTTACTTCAAGGTTATAGGGTGCTTTTCCGGTTTTGAATCTGCGAGTTACTTCCCAACTTTCAGTATCTATTTCGAGTACCTCATCGGAGCCATTTCCTGCGACATAAACCATTGAATTAGAGGGATGAGGATCAGCCCAGGTTGGTTTTTCAACAGGTTTATGCTTCATATCTCCATGATTCATAGATGAATGATCCATTGTAGAGTGATCCATACCCCCCATGCCTTTCTTTTCAGAAAGTTTGAGTCTTCTGGTCACTTCCATTGAATTCGTGCTAACCTCAATTAACTCATCAGTCATCATAGAAACATGATACATGTGTTTACCGGAGGGACTTATTCTTGAACCATGGGGCATAATACCTGTATCAATGTCGGTTAAACGAATCATCATGTCCGGCTCCACTACCGAAACGGTACTGGGTTTCATTTCACCGTGCAGATTGAAGTTTACCACATATAATAATCCGGTTTCGGGGGAGATTTCCATAGTGGCAGGAAACATTCCCAACTCAGTGGTTCCAACTAATTCATCTGTTCCGGTTTTGTATTTCGCAAGCATGCCATAAGGGTTACCATGGGCTATGGAAACAAACCAGTATTCTCCATCAGGAGAAACAGAAATCCCATGGGGTCCATCAATCTCAGTAGGATAACGACCTACAGTGATAGTTCTGGCGATGGAAGCCTTCTCAGTTTCGCCATCGAAATGAACGAGATGTACTTCATCCTCTGATTCTGCTGCTACATACAAGTAATAATCCTGAGAAAGTGTAGTGCCCGATACGAATAACAGTACCAGAAATGGCAAAGAAAATGACCTTAGTTTCGCTCTCATTAACTTGTCATTAATTTAGTTTGATGAAGCAGTTGGGTTTTCACCTACTCGTATAGCCCATAGTCCTGAGTTCCAGTCTGAAAGGAAAACAAGGCCTTTATATGGCTGTGGGCCCCATGTAAATGGAGCATTAGGAATGGCAGCATCTTTATCTCTAGGTAAGAACATGCCTATTTCGCGACCCTGCTGGTATAAGTCACCCATTAGCTCACCAGAAATATCAACTATTCTCAATCCACCATTATAAAATGCTGCATATAGAATGTCACCGTCAATCCAGTAATTGTGAGAACCTGCCTCCGGAACCTGGTAACGAGCAACTTCTTCAGAGTTTTCCCATCCATCCAATTTTAAAAAATGAATCCAACCTGCTGCTCTATTAGGCCCCTGAACATCAAGACCGTAAGGAAAAGCTTCGTCACCAGCCACAATATAAAAGTCTCCAGTTGACTCACTCTTAAATGGAAATGCAGCATGATTCCAACCGCTTGGATAGGTGTAACTTCCTAACTTAACCGGGTTGGATGGAGATCCTCCAGCTCCTGGAAGGTCTGCACTTTGATTGCTACCAATATCTACTGCAACAACACCGTCGCTCCAGTTTGACGAATAGGCGATGCCATCCTGAATCCATACATCGTGGATAGCATGACCTGGGGTATCTAGCTCAAATTGAGTAACGGTGTAAGGATTTCTTGGATCCTCAATATTAATGATATCATACTTTCGACCGTTATTAACTGCGTATACATGATCTTCGTAGATGAAGGTATTATGGACACCACCTGTTAAGTCTTCTGTATATTCTGATAGAATTTTTACGTCTCTAGGATTGGTAACATCAAGGATGATAATCCCATTACGACGATTAGAAGCACCTTCTCGAGTAATTACAGCGATAGTACCATCTTCTGATACTTTTACATCATTCACGATACGAGCATCAACCTGAACTGTATCGATAGTATGGATATTTGTAGGGTCGGTAACATCCCAGAAGAAAGCCTCTCCACGAGCTCCCCAGGTTCCTGTAACTGCATAATCACGGCCATCAACACCTTCCCAAACCCATAGATCAGAGGTTTTTACATCAGGAACTATTCCTTTTCCAACTACTTCGATAGGTCGTTGAACATTTCTTTGAAAAACGCGGAAAGTTGTTTCAGCAAAGTGATTTCCTGAACGTGCCATTACTGTGTATTGACCAGGATGATTAGCCACAAATCTTCCGTCTTGCTCAATCAATGCGGAAGAACCTTGTCCAAGATTATCATCAGGCATAGCAATGAATGAATAGGATACCGGCGCGTCAGCTACATCATTCCCTCTTCGGTCGAGGGGAGAGCCAACGAATCGAATTACATCCCCTGTACGAACTTCCTTATCAGTATAATTATGGGTCATACTTACTGAGGTAGTTGGGTTTTCTCTTACGCGGATTTCCCAGCGTGTAGTTTTGTCTTCCGCTTTAGCAGTGATAGTCACCCGACCATCTTTCAACAGTTTTAAATTATCGAAGGAGTCAACCATTGCGATTTCTTCATTAGAGCTTGTAAGCTCGACGTCTACATTGTCTCGTTCCGTTCCTGAAGCGTCCATTACTACATAGTTTAGAGGTAAGGAAGTGCCTTCATAAATATTATCCGGCATTCCCATGAACTCCACAGAGGTAACCGGAGGATACGCCACGGTAACTGGAATATTCTTTCTAAGGTTATTCTGGCCTAACACCAATGCAAGAATTGAAAAAGAGCCAGGCTTTAAGGCTTTTACTTGTCCTTCACGGGAAACCTGAAGAGATCTTCTGCTGCGAGAGAAAAATACTACTGTATCGGGGAGGACGTTGCCTTCAGCATCTTCAATATGGGCCGAAATAGAAGTTTCTTCGTTTAAGCTAAGCTCAAGTGATTCAACACTAACTACAATTTTCTTTTCTTCTTGTGCAGCCAGTACTGAGACATTAGCAATTACGATTCCCAAAGAGAGCGCAATAATGGGAATAATTGGATTGAGATTTTTCATGATTTCCTAAGTGTTTATTGAAAATTACTCGCGTTTAAAATTGGGTTAAGCCCCGAAATGTGTATGAAAATTCTTGTTTTTATACCAAGAGTGCTTGTTTGAAAAAGCAATCTTTAATAAATCAAAAAAATGGGAGAAATCACATCTAAGAGAATACTTTTTTACGCTTATTTAAATCTGATTTTTACGTAATTTCAGTGACTTTTCAGGAACGTGATTCGACATAATTTGTTCAGTACACTAATTCATAATCTTATTGTTTTAGTCATCTAATTTTCAGGAAAAATTTAATGAGTATACACTTCGAGAAAGAGCCGTTTGCTTCCCGCCATAACGGATCTGATGCAGCTGCAACTAAAGAGATGCTTAACACAGTTAAAGCAGAAAATCTGGACCAGCTAATTGATGAAACCATTCCCAAAGAAATACGCCTTCAAGAAGGATTGAATCTTCCCGAAGCACTGAGTGAGGTTGAGTTTCTTGCGGAATTCAAAAAACTAGCTTCGAAGAATCAAGTATATAAATCTTTTATTGGGATGGGGTATTATGATACTTACGTACCAAATGTGATTAAGAGGAATATTCTGGAAAACCCTGCGTGGTACACTGCTTATACCCCTTACCAGGCTGAAATAGCGCAGGGAAGGTTGGAAGCCTTAATCAATTTCCAAACAATGGTAAGCGATTTGACTGGAATGGAGATCGCAAATTCATCCTTGTTGGATGAAGGTACAGCAGCCGCAGAAGCAATGAGCATGTTGCTTGGGGTAAGAAAAGGGGGCAAGCGAAAAGAAGCCTTTGATTTTTTTGTAAGTGAGCAGTGTCATCCACAAACTATTGAAGTACTCCAAACTCGAGCGGAACCAATTGGAGTAAACATCATTGTAGGTAGTTATAAAGAACTTGATGTTACCAGTTCAACCCTTTTTGGTGTATTGCTTCAATACCCAGCCTCTGATGGTAGTGTTGAAGATTATTCCGATTTAATAACCGCAGCTCATGAAAACCAGGTTAAGGTCGTGGTTGCTGCAGATTTGTTGAGTTTAACATTACTTACCCCTCCTGGTGAAATGGGTGCTGACATAGTGGTAGGGACTACGCAACGTTTGGGAGTACCTATGGGCTTCGGTGGCCCACATGCTGCTTACTTTGCTACCAAAGAAGAGTTCAAGAGGCAAATACCTGGCCGTATTATCGGGGTAACCCAGGATGCAGAAGGTAAACCCGCCTATAGAATGGCACTCCAAACCCGGGAACAGCATATTCGTAGGGAAAAGGCTACTTCAAATATTTGTACTGCGCAGGTATTACTTGCTGTGATGGCAGGAATGTACGGAGTGTACCATGGAGCTGATGGACTAAAACGGATTGCGTCCAAGGTTCATGGTCTTACAAAGTTAGCTAAGTCTGGTCTGCAAGCTCTCGACATTGAAGTAGAAACACAGACCTTTTTTGATACGATTACGGTAAAAGCCAATGAAAAGAGAATTCGGAAAGCAGCGGAAGCGAAAGAAGTTAATTTCCGCTATTTCGGTGATGGGCGAGTTGGTATTTCTTTTGATGAGGCTAAAGAGATTGACGATGTAGAGACCGTCCTGGCAATTTTTGCTGAAGCGGAAGGCAGAGTACAGAACTTTGATGTAAAGGCACACGCTGAAGGAGTTTCTGTTTCTTATCCTGCATCATTGACCCGTACTTCAGACTTCATGACCCATCCGGTATTCAGTTTGTATCAAACTGAGCATGAGATGCTAAGGTATATGAAGCGGTTGGAGAATAAAGATTTGTCATTAGTGCACTCCATGATTTCATTGGGGTCTTGTACTATGAAGCTTAATGCAACGGCAGAGATGATTCCTGTTACATGGCCTGAGTTTGGTCAGTTGCATCCATTTGCTCCCAAAGAACAAGCACTAGGTTATTACCAGTTATTTGAGGAATTGGTTGACTGGTTGAGTGAAATCACTGGTTTCGATTCGGTTTCATTACAGCCTAACTCAGGTGCCCAGGGTGAGTATGCAGGTTTGATGACAATTCGAGCTTATCACCAGAACAGGGGAGAAGGGCACCGAAATATCGCGCTTATTCCTTCTTCTGCTCATGGCACTAATCCAGCCAGTGCAGTGATGGCTGGAATGGATGTAGTTGTAGTAGCAACCGATAATCACGGTAATATTTCAACTGATGATCTTATCGAAAAAGCAGAGAAATATAGTGATCGATTAGCTGCGTTGATGATCACTTATCCTTCTACACATGGAGTATTTGAGCATAAAGTGAAGGAGTTTTGTGAAATTATTCACCAGCATGGTGGACAGGTATATATGGATGGAGCCAATATGAATGCCCAGGTTGGGTTGACAAGTCCTGGCGAAATTGGTGCCGATGTATGCCATCTGAACCTGCATAAAACATTTTGTATTCCTCATGGTGGGGGTGGCCCCGGGATGGGACCAATAGGTGTTGCTAAACATCTTACTCCTTTTCTCTCAGGTCATTCTGTAATTGAAACAGGAGGGGGTAAAGGAATTACGGCTATTTCAGCGGCGCCTTTTGGAAGTGCCAGTATTTTAACTATTTCATATGCATACATCAGGATGATGGGGGCAGAAGGATTAACAGATGCAACGAAATATGCCATCCTGAATGCGAACTATATCAAAGATCGATTAAAAGATCATTACCCAATTTTATATACCGGTAAATCTGGTCGTTCTGCGCATGAATTTATTGTAGATCTGCGTCCCTTCAAGCAAACAGCAGGGATTGAAGCGGTTGATGTTGCTAAACGTCTTATGGATTATGGGTTTCATGCTCCTACAATGAGTTTTCCTGTTGCAGGAACTCTCATGATCGAGCCAACAGAAAGCGAAAGCAAGGAAGAGCTGGATCGTTTTTGTGAAGCGATGATTGGAATCAGGCATGAGATCAGGGAAATCGAAGACGGCATAGCAGATCATGAAAGCAATGTGCTGAAGCATGCCCCTCACACTATGAGAGTTGTTACAGCGGAAACCTGGGAAAGAAGTTACTCTAGAGAAAAGGGAGCGTTTCCGGTTGAAGAGCTTAGATATAATAAGTTCTGGCCAAGTGTTTCCCGAGTAGACGATGCCTATGGCGACCGTAACTTGATTTGTTCTTGTATTCCGATAGAGATGTACGAGGTGGAAGAGGTAGAAGGGTGAGGTTTTTGGTAACACTCGTCCTTTCCTAACTGTCTTCATGTTGTAGAAACAAGCTTTTACCAAAAACTTCTTGCTCATTCGGTTTTTAGTGAATTAATTAGGCATCCAATCCTAACTACAATTCACTACCATGAAGAATAAAGCTTTGCTTCTAACTTTCTCTATTGCTCTTGTGTTTACCCTGCATGGATTTGGCCAATATGGGTATATGGAGCCTTCTCAGGCTATGATCGATCTGGTGGATAATGATGCTACGCCTTTTGTTTCAATCGCTCCTAACGGCGAGTCTATGGCACTACTTCACCGACCTGGAAGACCATCTATTGAAGAGGTGTCACAACCAGAACTCCGATTAGCCGGGATAAGAATCAACCCGAGGGTATCTGGGCCTTCGCGTACAACCACATTAAATGGAATTACTATCCGTAATATGGAATCCGGGAAGGATGTTGAAATTTCCGGCCTGCCAGAGGCTCCTAAAATTACTGATGTCTCTTGGTCTCCGGATAGCAAACACATCGCTTTTTTAGTTATTCAAAGTGATAGAATCGAGCTATGGAGGGCAGAAGTAAAAAACGGAAAAGCCTCAAGAGTTTCTGATATTGAAGTGAACGATACCTACGGAACTCCTATGACATGGAGCCGGGATTCTAAATCCATTTTAGTTCAAATGGTATCAAAAGATCGTGGTTCAGCGCCGGAAGAGAATCTTGTGCCAACCGGTCCGACTATTGAACAAAGTACCGGAAGTGCTACTCCAGCCAGAACCTACCAGGATTTACTTCAGAACAAATATGATGAAGATCTGTTCGACTACTACTTTACTTCCACAATAGCAGAAGTATCATTAGATGGGAAAGTTACTGAGCTAACCGAACCAGGTATTTATACAACTATTCGGATAAGCCCTGACAACGACTATATCCTTATGACAGAAGTTAAAAAACCATATTCGTACAGAGTACCGGCATTCCGCTTTCCAAATGAGACGAAAGTACTGGATCGGGATGGTGAGTTAGTTACTATGGTTGCAAACCTCCCACTTCGAGATCAAATCCCGATTGGTTTTTCTTCTACGTATGAAGGTCCTCGTTCTATCAACTGGAGAGCTGATCAGCCAGCTACTTTAGTTTGGGTTGAGGCATTAGACGGTGGAGACCAACGAAGAGAAGTGGAAAAAAGAGATCGGGTGTTGATGCAAGAAGTACCCTTCCAGGGTGAGGCTACTAAATTAGTCGACATGGAATTCAGGTATGCTGGAATCTCATGGAGCGAAGAAGGTTACGCCTTAGCTAATGAATACTGGAGAGCATCCCGTCAGGGCAGAACCTGGATGGTTGATCCCTACAAAGGAGAAGTAGAACTCGTATTTGATAGGAATACCGAAGACAGGTATACCGATCCTGGTTCTCCTCAATTCAAACGATCTAAGTATGGTACTTATGTTCTTCATACAACAGATCGAGGCTCAAAGGTATTAATGAGCGGACAAGGATACTCGCCAGAAGGAAACCAACCATTTCTTAATTCTTTCGATCTGAAATCAGGGGAAACGGAAGAACTATGGCGTTCGGAAGCTCCTTACTATGAGTATTTGGTTGCTGTGTTGGATAAAAATGGTTCTGAAATTATTACACGTAGGGAATCTGTTACTGAACAACCTAATTACTATATGCGGGATGTTAATAAGGATGAGATGAAACAAGTCACGTTCTTCGAACATCCTACGCCAGAACTTAAAGGAGTAACAAAAGAGTTTATTACTTATGAACGAGAAGATGGTGTAAGTCTTTCAGCTACTGTATTTTTACCTCCAGGGTATGACAAAGAACGCGATGGTAAATTACCAACGCTTGTTTGGGCCTATCCTCGCGAGTTCAAAAGTGCGAATGCAGCAAGCCAAGTAACTACTTCTCCATACAGATTTACAAGCATTGGTTATTGGGGGCCTCATTTCATGTTGACCGAAGGCTATGCTGTTGTACAAGGTGCTGCTATGCCTATTATTGGCGAAGGTGATGAGCAACCTAATGACACTTTTGTTGAACAACTAGTAGCAAATGGTCAGGCCATTGTAGATGAAATTGACCGTATGGGAGTTGGTGATCCTCAGCGAGTTGGTGTTGGAGGGCATAGTTATGGTGCATTTATGACTGCTAACCTTCTTGCTCATTCAGATATTTTCAGAGCAGGAATCGCGCGAAGTGGTGCATACAATCGATCACTTACGCCATTTGGATTCCAGGCTGAGCCTCGAACCTTCTGGGAAGCGCCTGAGATTTACTTTGAGATGTCTCCATTTATGAACGCGGAGAAGATTAATGAACCGCTTCTTTTGATTCATGGTGAAGTGGATAATAACTCTGGAACATTTCCAATTCAAAGCCAGCGAATGTATGGAGCGGTGAGCGGTTTAGGTGGCACGGTAAAATTGGTGATGCTTCCACATGAAAGCCATGGCTATGTTGCTCGTGAATCTTTGCTACATATGCTACATGAGCAAACAGAATGGATGAACACCTATGTTCGAGATGCTGAACCCAGAGAATTGGAAAGGGTTAGCCCAAAAGTAGATTAACACTAAAAGCCTTCTTCGGAAGGCTTTTTTTATTCTACCACGGAACGACAAATAAAATCAGGAATTATCCCTGATGATCGGATATTTGATTGCACTCGTTCTTCTAGGGTATTTCCAGAAAGAACCAGCATCGTTTTTACACCGAATTTATTCCCCCCAAGAATATCTGTTTCCAGGGTATCACCAACCATAAGTATTTCACTTTTTTCGATGGGACCAAGCTCCTCAACTAATGCTTCATATGCATACATAAACATTTGGGAATCAGGTTTACCAAAGTGAATGAATTTCTTTTTGAGCATGGTCTCAACCAGCTTGGCTATGCCTCCAGTTGCTACCGCCACATCATGGTTGGCAACAGGGTAGAACTTATCTGAGTTGGCCAGAATGACGGGCATGATTTTCTTCCGAAGTAAATTCACCGTTTTATTAATATCAGTATTCCAGTCAAAGCCTTCATCATCCAAAAAAACAAAAGCAGCAATGTCGTCAATATGATCAAAGTCGATATCAGCTACGGCAACATGTTCCAACCCAGATTGAAGGATGTACTCGGCGGAGTTTTTAGTCCCTAAATAAGCAATTCTTCCAGATTGGATTTTTTGTTCCAGGAACTGTTTTGCCATCATTCCAGAAGTAATAATTTCATGAAGCTTGATATTAGTTAACCCTAAACGGCCAAGGCTTTCCAGCTGCTGTTTCTGACTTCTTGAAGCATCATTAGTGAGCAAACGAAATGTTTTACCCTGCTCTTTAATCCAATTTATGGTGTCATCAACGCCATTGATTAGTCCTTTATAGTTCTTTACTACACCATAAGAGTCTAGCATAATGACTTTAAAATCTTTGGCTACATCAAAAAAAGAAGGGTAACTCATAACTATTTATTTAGAGCCTCTAATAATGGCTTCGGGTCAAATTTTTTATCGATTGAAGGCAGGTGAATATCAAATACTTCTCTTTGTAATTTGGTGGCAAATACTTCATGGTAAAAATACCTGCCGTATTTAACTACATAGGTAAGAAGAAAGAAGCGATAGCATTCTTTTAAGAATAAAATCTCTTTTTCGGTAAGTGGAAAAACTTTGTGATACTCAGTAAGAAAAAGGAGGAATCGTTCTTCCATCAAGATGTCAATATTGTAGGTAAAGACGGTTCGATCGCCAATGTCAGAAACTACGCGGCTGAAGAAATAAAAGTCCATCATCCTGGTACTCATCCTAAACCAATCATAGTCCCAACGGGAAAAGAACTTGAAATCAGGAGAAACGGAGAAGTTGCCGATATTCCAATCTACGAAAACAGGGATAGTATCAAGGCTATCAGCATCAAGTCCATCATACTCTTCTTTAAATCTTAAGCATTGAGATTCGATCAAGTCCAGATGCATATGATGTTGGAAGTGTCCCTCATCGGATTCTAACACATCCAATAGTCCATCAATATCCACATTCATAGTTTTGGATGAAGGAGGCAACGTGCCTTTTACACTATCACAAGCCTTATGAAATGTTGCGGTTTCTCTTGCCAGGCCTTTAATCTGATTTTCATCCAGTCGCTTAGGTAGTTTCTTTTGAATTCTAATGGGGCGATAAAAAACTACCCATATATCTATAATCTCTGCCTGATATCGATATACAAAAAGCTCATTACCCTTCATTAAGGATCTGGCAAGGAAGTTCTCAAAAGGACTGGGAAGGTTGTTAGAAAGAGAATTGATGATGCTATGATCTTCCACAAAATGCTCATACTTACCAAAATAAGAGAGCTTAGCTACAATCAGGTTATGATCTCTCAATGTGATCTGGTACACATGATTCGTAGATACACGTGCACTAATATCCTGAATTCTGGCAATTTCACGGGAGCTATCATAGGATTGCCATGCTTCCCTAACTATGTCGTTAAAATCTATAAATGACATGCTGGAAATTAAATAATTTCAAAGTATCTCTTCATCTCCCAATTCGATTCATTTGGATCATATTGATTCCACTCCCATTCCCTGGTTCGAATAAAATGATCTGCAAATTCTTCTCCGAAGAGTAGTGCTGGGATTTCAGAGTTTTTCATTGCTTCTGTAGCCGTTTTAAGATCTTGTGGGAGCATTTGGAGGTGTTCTTTTTCGTAGTGGTTTCCCGTTGTAGCAGATAGTTTAAGTTCCAGTTTATTCGTAATCCCATACAAACCCGAAGCCAGACTTGCTGCCATAGCTAAATAAGGATTTATATCTGCACCAGGAACTCTATTTTCCAATCGCATAGAATCTTTACTGTGAGGAATCACTCGAAGAGCGGTAGTTCTGTTTTCAATTCCCCAACCTAAGGAGGTAGGTGCCCAGGATCCCTCTACATATCGTTTATAGCTGTTTATGGTTGGAGCATACATAGGCATGATGAATGGCATGCAGTGTAAAATTCCAGCGATATAGTGCTCGAACAGACCGCTTATACTGTCAGCGTTGTTCTCAATATGAAAGAGATTCTTCCCGTTCTCATCCCAAAGACTTTGATGGATGTGAGCGCTACAGCCTGGTAGTTTATCTGTCCATTTGGCCATAAAGGAAGCAGTTAATCCGTATTGAGAAGCAATTTCCTTGGTGGCAGTTTTGAATAACACAGCACGATCAGCAGCTTCAAGTACATCTGAATAGGTAATAGCGGCTTCATAAACTCCATCACCAGTTTCGGTATGCAGACCATCCAAAGGGACTCCAAATTCAGTAAATGATTCAAATAAATCATTTACATATTCAGAATTTTGGGAAGCCCTGAGAATTGAGTATCCGAACATCCCAGGAGTAAGCGGGGTTGGATTGGCATACTCTTTTTCTTGAAGAGAATGAGGAGTTTCCAAAAAGTTAAACCATTCAAATTCTGCAGAAAACTTTGGATGATAACCAAGATCCTGAGCTTGATTGTTAATTCTTTTTAGTAGAGATCGGGGGCAGATAGTTTGTAACTCTACGGATTTTGAAAAATCAGCCAGTAAAAAAGGCTTTCCATTTTCCCATGGAATACTGCGTAATGTTGATGGGTCAAAACTAGCGAAGGAGTCTGGATACCCAGTATGCCAGCCACTTACTTTAGAGTTTTCATAAACGGCATCATTCATATCCCATCCGAAAATCACGTTACAGAAACCAACTCCATGCTCTAATGCCTTTAAAAACTTTTCCTTGCTAATCAACTTACCACGAAGAACCCCATCAATATCTACAACAGCGAATTTTATGCTATTGTGTTCTTCGATCTGTTCGATAATCTGAGATATTTCTTCGTTAGTCATGAATTACTATGTATGATGATTAAATATTAAAATTATTGAGAAATGGTAGCATTTCTAAGCTGTTCTGCTGTTATTTAGTGAATATTTCGGAATTACTCTAATGGAGTAGAAGTATGTTTACAGAAAAACTTGACCATGAAAAGGTCAAAGCTATTCATCAACCTAGAGAAAAGACAAGGGAAAAACTAAGCAACCCCAAGGCTAAAGGTCTTTCTACTACTCTTAATGAATTCGTGCCAAGTGCGGAAAGGCCATGGGATAGAAAGGCAGCGGCGCATGTAATTCGAAGACTTTCATTTGGGCTCAATTACACGGATTTTGATATTGCTTTAGCAACCACACCTGCAGCTTTCATCGATTCCTTAATTGACGCTGCGATTAATGCAGATATGCCTGAACCGCCTTCATGGGAAAACAAATATCCACCCGGTTGGGGAGCTACTGACCAGGAAATTCAGCAATACTTCAGCGAAAATTTCGAGTTGTATATCGAATATCAGAATGAGTGGACTGAATTGATGAAAGAGTATCCATTTCGGGAAAAGATGGTACTGCTTTGGCACAACCATTTTGTTACCGAGATAGGTAAATATGAACTGGCACCTTATGCTTATCGCCATTTCAAGACTCTTCGGATGTACGCTTTAGGTAATTTTAAAGAGTTTGTTAGAAAAATAGGCTTAGACCAGGCTATGCTTATTTATTTAGATGGAGTTGAGAACAGAGCCGGAAGTCCAAATGAGAATTACGCTCGTGAGTTACTTGAATTATTCACAATGGGTATTGGGAATTATACTCAAACAGATATTGAAGAAATTGCACGGGCCCTTACCGGATACTGGGTAAACTATTTCAATTTCGAAGTCAACTATACGCCCAGCCTTCATGACTCTGGAAGTAAGACATTCTTCGAAAGAACCGGGAATTTTGATTATGAAGATGTAATAGACATTATTTTTGAGGAAAAAGAGCAAGAGATTGCAGAGTTCGTGTGTACAAAGATCTACAAGTTTTTTGTGTATGAAACTCCAAATGAAGCCATCGTTTCTGAGCTGGCTCAGTTTTTTATTGACGAAAATTTTGAAATAGAACCGGTTGTAAGAAAACTCCTCAAGAGCGAGCACTTCTTTGACGAAGAACTTGTAGGTGCCATGATAAAAAGTCCAGTCGAGCTAATGCTTGGATTTCAGATGGAAATTGGAGAAGACTTGCCGGAGAACCTTCTTGAATGGCAACCCTGGCAACTTAGAGATTTGGGGCAGTTTCTTTTCAATCCAATTAATGTGGCCGGTTGGCCAGGGCATCGAGCCTGGATTTCTACCACTACATTACCTTTTAGATGGCAATACTCAGTTATTCATGCATACAGCGCAGGTATTGACCCGATACCTATGGCTAACGCAATGACAGACCCGAATGATCCTTATCAGCTGGTAGAAGATATCGCTGAGTTTATGCTAGCTGTTGAGTTACCTCAGGCTGATAAAGATGCCTTACCAGGTGTACTTCTTGGAGGAATTCCAGATTACGAGTGGAACGTAAATGCCAGTGGGGCCGGATGGCGTATTTTAAATTTGATGGCTCATATCCGTCAACTTCCAGCATACCAGCTAAAGTAGGAGACAGCTCATGAAACGAATAAAAGGAAGTGTTTTATCTGACGGAGCTCATCACCATGAGCATCATGATTTATTCAGCAGAAAGGATTTTATCCGCAAATTGGGTTTGATTACAGCCGGAGGATCCTTTGTTTTGGGTAATACACCGGTACAGGCTCTTGAAAGTTCTTCTCTATTTAGAAAACTAGCAGGATTAGAAACCAACAGGGTGTTAGTTCTCATTCAACTAGACGGTGGTAATGACGGGTTAAATACTATTGTTCCTATTGAAGATGATATCTATTACAATGCCCGGGAAGAACTCTCTATTTCTAAAAACAGTGCCGTAAAACTCACTGATACTGCAGGTATGCACCCATCCATGTCTCCGCTTGAAACATTATGGAATGATGGTAAAATGGGAGTGATCCAGAATGTAGGGTATCCTGGTGGTGATTTATCTCATTTTAGATCAACAGATATCTGGCTTACAGGTAGCGCTCATGACGAATATCTTGATACAGGCTGGATAGGAAGGCATTTAGATCAACAAAAGCCTGACTTTCAGGAAAATCCAACCGACTTTCCATTAGCAGTTCAGATTGGAGGAGCCTCTTCTTTATTATTCAAAGGTTCAGCCCTGGATATGGGAATGACTTTGAATGATGTTGGAGTGCTGGAATACCTGTTGGAAAATGGGGAGATTTACCCCACCGAAGGAATGCCCAATACCATTTATGGGGATGAAATGAGGCATATGCGAATCCTCGCAAACAACTCATTTCGTTATGCTGATGCGATCAAGACATCATATGACACTAGTGCAAATCAGGTAGAATTTGATAGTGAGGGATTAGGAAGAAGTTTATCTATCGTTTCAAGATTGATCAAAGGTAATCTGGGAAGTAAGATTTTCCTTGTCAGTCTTGGCGGCTTTGATACTCATGCCAATCAGTTGGAGGATCATTCAACTTTGCTGTCAATACTAAGTAACGCAGTGCGTGATTTCTATGATGATCTGAATGCAGATGGAAGGTCTGAGGAAGTGTTAATAGCAACATTTTCAGAGTTTGGAAGACGGGTTTATAAGAATGGCGCTGCTGGAACCGACCATGGTACAGCAGCTCCGCTGATGGTTTTTGGGGATAGTGTTGAGGGAGGAATCATTGGGTCTGATCCCAAATTGAATAATGCTGATTTGGATGAATATGGAAATATGGTTCATGAATATGATTTCAGAGAAATCTATTCTACGCTGTTAAATGACTGGTTCCAGTTAGATGAGTCACAAACAGAAGAAACGATGGGTGGTAGTTTTGAACGAGTACCATTTCTTAAGCCAGGTACATCTGTAAATAATGAACTTGGAACAAGCCCATTCAGGTTTCAGCTTCAGCAAAATTACCCTAACCCTTTTAATCCTGAAACCACTATCTCTTTCAGTCTACAAAATCCTCAAGCCGTAAAACTTGAGGTATATGACATTCAGGGAAGAGTAGTTCAAACACTGGTCGAAGGGACTGTTTCAGCTGGGGAGCACAGGGTTAGATTTAATGCGTCAAATCTGTCTAGTGGAACCTATCTGTATCGCCTATATGCAGGTAAGGAGATTCAAACCAAGACTATGACACTTATTAAGTAATAGTAGTCTAGTTCGAAGTATCGTCTTCTTCATCTACAGTACTCCAACCCAGTTTCTCGGCTTTCTCTAAGAATTGTCCATTTATCAACGCTTGATAAACAACCCCTGTTGGACAAGAACATGCTAAACATACTGCATGCGCAACTTCTTTGGAATCAAGTACAGGGATTTGATTCTTTTTCAATTGAAGCTCAGCTTCTTCAAGCGATGCAAAATCTGGGGTGATGCACTGCCTTTCGGCACTGGCAATTCCAATCCAAATGCTTTCTTCCAGTTCTTGTTCATTTACAAAATCAGAACAGCTTGTCAGAAGTAAAAAAAGAAAGAGAGGGAAAACCCAGGTTTTCATAGAAAAGATTTTTTTGCAGCTAACGCTCAGTTTAGAGCATTATTTGCTATCAATGGTGCTTTCTATTCTTACATCGTTTAAAAGGGTACGGTGTACCGGGCATTTTTTTGAAATGTCCAGCAACTTATCCAGTTGATCGTCACTAAGCTCACCTTTAATGATTATCTCTTTTTCTATCACATCTATTTTTGAAGAAGGATCCTCGCAGCTCTCGCAATCATCTACATGACTCTTATTATGGCGGAGTTCTACATACATATCGCCCAGTTCCCAACCTTTTCTTCGGGCATACATTTTTACAGTCATAACAGTACATGTTCCTAAGGACATAAGTAAGAGATCATAAGGGTCGGGTCCAAGGTTTAGTCCACCCTCTACTTCAACAGGTTCATCAGAGATAAGCTCATGTTTCCCAGCAGTAAGCGTTGTTTTAAAAGGCTCGTTTTCTGGTAAATGTACATGAACAATTTTTTGTGGAGCTTGATCTTCCATGGTGTAGAAATTAGTTAATACGCTAAAGTACTCTAAAATCTGTAAAGAGAAAGAAATGAATAGAGCAATGTGGTTACGTTCCCTTAACCTTTTCATTACTTAAAGGTAACGCTCAAGCCATTCTACGGTAATAAGAAACCAGGAACTTAGCCGATAAATCATCTTTACAGGCTATGAAAAGATCCCTTGATACAGTGGTAATCTCGGATGTTCATCTGGGTACTGTGGGTTGTCACGCTGTTGAACTAGTCCAATATCTTAATTCAATCGAACCAAAACGCGTTATCCTCAATGGGGATTTTATTGATATGTGGCAGTTCAAAAAGTATTACTGGCCAGAAGCTCACATGCATGTTATCCGAACCTTAATAACCATGATGACTAACGGGGTAGATATCTATTACCTCACCGGAAATCATGATGAAACCCTTCGCAAAGTATCCAGCCTTCAATTAGGGCCATTATTCATTCTTGATAAGCTGGTGCTCGAGTTAAACGGGGAGAAAGTCTGGTTTTTTCATGGAGATATTTTTGATGTCACCATGAAGTACTCAAAATGGCTTGCCAAATTGGGCGGTAAAGGCTACGAGTTACTCATACTTTTGAATCGATCTGTCAACAAATTGTCCCAAAAAATGGGGTATGGAAAACTTTCTCTTTCTAAAAAGATTAAAGACGGCGTAAAAACAGCAGTAAACTTTATTGATGATTTCGAAGTAACTGCGATGGAACTGGCCATTGATGAAGGGTACGACTACGTGGTTTGCGGTCATATCCATCAACCTAAAATTCGGGGTTACGAGAACGAGAAGGGTTCAGTAATCTATATGAATTCGGGAGATTGGATTGAAAATCTAACCTGTCTCGAATATGATGGAGAAGAGTGGAGTTTATACAAGTACGAGGAAGACACTGTATTAAAGGAAAGCCCAAGAGTTACTCAACTTCTTCAGCGTCATACGAACGACGCAAAAGTAATGATCGGATGAAAGTACTTTATGGCGTTCAGGGAACCGGGCACGGACATATCAGTCGTGCCAGAGTGGTATTACCAAAGCTGAGGGAGTATGCTGAGGTAGATGTACTCATAAGTGGATATAATTTCCATATGGATTTGGATGGAGCGATTGCATATAAAGCCAGAGGAATTAGTCTTACCTATGACAGTAAGGGAAGTGTAGATTTTCTAGGTACCGCATTTAATTTAAAACCAGTAAAATTTATACAGGATATCCAGTCTGTTCCTTTGGAGGAATACGATTTTGTGGTTAATGATTTTGAGCCGGTTACAGCGTGGGCAGCTCAGGCGGCTGGAGTTAACTGTGTAGGGATAAGTCATCAGGCAGCATTTATGTCTACAAATGTTCCAAGGCCTAAAAAAAGATCTTTAATGGCAGAGGGTGTTATGAAGCACTTTGCACCATTTTCTGCTCCTGTGGGATCGCACTATTTACGATACGATGATTTTATTGAACCCCCGATTATTAGAAAACAGATCAAAGAATTGAATCCTGTACAGGGGGATCATATTACGGTGTACTTACCTGCATTCGACCATGAAACACTTTGCTCAATATTTAATCAGGTAAAGCAGGTACAGTGGCATATCTTTTCTCCTTTTTGTGAAAAGGCCTATGAAAAAGGGAATGTATTTATCCGGCCAATTGGAAAAGATACCTTCCTAAGAAGCTTTGAAAGTTGTTTGGGGGTGGTCTCGTCTACAGGATTTGAAACTACCTCAGAGTCCATGTTTTTGGGTAAAAGACTACTGACTATTCCTATTAGAAATCAATACGAGCAGCTGTGTAATGCCGCTGCTCTTGAGAAGCTTGGTGGTACAGTTGTTTATACTATTGACGATACATTTAAGCACAAAGTAAATGAGTGGATTATAAACGGAAAGGGACTGGAACTTCCCGAAATATCCGATGAAGATGTACTTGTGAACAAAATACTAAATGCCGGAATTGGGCAAGAAGTAAGCTAGCTTGGTTCTTACTCCACCACCTTTAGTGCTCGATGTACTCTCGAAGATCTAAGCGTAACTGGAAGCGAGGCAATAATCCAGATCCAAAACAAAATGATTGCTTCATTACTAAAATTCGTAGTCCATATAGCATAAAGTGTCACAACCATCATAACAAGATAAATAGGAACTAAAGTCTTACGATATAAGCCCCTCTCTTTTTTTAGTTCCTCTGTGGTCAAATCTTCTACTTTTTTCATGCTTCTAAGATGTTATTAAGCTAGAAAGTAATTAATAGCATTGAATTAGTCAGCTAAGTAGTTCTTTTTTACAATTGAAATATGATGAGCCACATGCCCGGCTATTATGAAAGCCAATGCTCTTACTGTAACATCCATTCCGCTTGCATTTCCTTCTCGCGCAATCATTTCTTTAGTCATACTGTCAAAAAGGTGAATGGTAGAAACCCTGACGGCCAGGAATTCATTGGCAAGGTTACTTAGCGTTCTGCTGTTGTAGTTGTTCTCTGCCATATATATATCCTGATCCATTCCAGGTAAAGGTTGCTGATCACCCCGGCTTATTGCAAATGCACGGTAGCTGAATAATCGCTCTGCTTCTATCATATGCCCGAAAACTTCCTTTATCGTCCATTTATCCGGAGCATATTTGAAATAGGCTTTATCACCAGGAATAGAATTGGCAAGGGTAAATACGTTATGCATTTGTTCATTTAGAGTATGAATAACATTTCCCTTCTTAACCAGGCTTACATATGTAGAGTAAAAATGAGCGTATTCTAAAGAATCAGGATATTCATCTTCCCAAATTTCCATGGATCAAATATTAATTCAATGACAAAGGATAAAATAGAATTCAGCAGCTCGTTTCAAAACTGAAACTTTGGGCAAAATTCTTTTAAAGGTAAACCATCTCTGGAGTTTCCATCTTCATGGTCCTCCCTAAATAATTCAATTTCGTAAGAAATGTATTCTGGATTATTGTAGCGTTTTTGAAAATAGACCTTTTTGCCTCCCAGCGTCCGGGAGCATCTTTTTATTTCTAAAAGAGGTGATCCGGTTTTCAAATCAAGATGCTTTGCGATTCCACTATTCGCTCCAATTGCACTTATTGAATATCTACCCGCTTTAATTGGGATATCATATACATCTTCTAGTATTTCGTATATCGTCCTGGTTTGTAAATCCTGATCTAGTAACAAATGACCATAACTAGTCGACATCCAGGTAATATCAAAGGCCACGGGGATTTCATTCGCATATCGGATGCGCTCTAATTTCATAAGAGGTTTTTCGGTAGGAATCTCAAGGATTGGGTTTACACTTTCGTCTCCGGGCACTTTTGTAAAGGAGATTAATTTTGAAGAGCTCAAGAGCCCGGCCTTCCGCATGTCTTCAGAAAAATCGGTAAGCTGTACAAGGTTTGGAGAAGGAACTTCTTCTCTTACAAAAGCACCCAAACCTTGTTTTTTAAATATCAGCCCTTCCTTTTGTAAAGATTCCAGAGCTTGCCGCACCGTTATTCTACTAACATTGAAATAGTCGCATAGTCTTTTCTCAGAAGGGAGCTTATCTCCGGGTAAAAACTCCTCCTTGAGGATTTCTCCTCTTAAATGCGCAGCAATTTGTAGATATCGTGGAGCCCCTTGGTTATTCAAATCCATACACTTGTTATAACATGTTGATACAAGTATAGGAGTCTTCTTATTCTTGATCAAGAAAGTAAAAAACAAGAAATGATAGAATTGTTAAAACAACCAATTCCGTGGTTCATAGCAGGCCCTCTTATTGGCTTGATGATTCCTCTAATTTTGATAATAGGCAATAAGACCTTTGGGATATCTTCTAGTTTCCAGCATGTGTGCGCGGCTGTTTTGCCTAAGCGTTTTCCTTATTTCAATTACGATTGGAAAAATACTGGAAAGTGGCATTTACAACTGGTTTTAGGGATTTTAATAGGTGGCTACCTGGCCTCATTCTTATCGCCAGAGAATTATGTTATTGATTTATCCCCGAATACGATTTCCCATCTTCAAGAGCTAGGGATTACCAGTTTTAGTGGCTTTGTTCCAGAAGAAATATTTAGCTGGAAGACTCTTTCCTCTCCTCGGGGATTGGTAATCCTGGTAGTAGGAGGGTTTCTAATTGGATTTGGAACAAGGTATGCATCCGGATGTACTTCAGGCCATGCTATTACAGGACTGGCAACATTGCAAAGAGCCTCTTTAATAGCGGTTATCGGTTTTTTTATTGGGGGGCTGTTGTCAACTTATTTTTTACTTCCAATCATCTTAAACTGAATTGTTATGAGATTTATACTAGCAGGAATAATCTTTGGTTTTATACTTATTAAGTCTGAAGTGGCATCCTGGTTTAGAATTCAAGAGATGTTTCTTTTTGATTCCTTCCATATGTACGGAGTAATTGGTAGCGCTGTGTTAGTAGGATTTATCTCAACAAGGTTGATCAAACGCTTCAATTTAACAGATCTCACTGGCAATGATATCAACATCAAAACTAAAGATAATTCTCTCACAACTCGGTATATTATTGGTGGTTCAATTTTCGGATTGGGTTGGGCAATAGTTGGTGCTTGTCCGGGTCCTTTGTACTCATTAATAGGATTCGGTTATATAATATTCATCATACCCCTGTTCTCCGCAATTATGGGAGCAGGGATATACGGAATATTCCATACTAAACTTCCACATTAAGAATGATATAAGAACAGAAATATGTTTTTTGAACAAGTATTTGAAGAAAAGCTGGCACAATATGCATATGTAATTGGGTGTCAGAAGACGGGTGAAGCTATTGTAATAGATCCCATGCGCGATATCGGGAGATATGAGGCCTTGGCATCAAAACACAACCTCAAAATTGTTGCGGCTGCTGAAACTCACATTCATGCCGATTACCTTTCGGGGCTGCGGGAATTTGCAGAAAACGGAGTAAAAGTATTTGCATCGGACGAAGGAGATCAGGATTGGAAATATGAGTGGTTGATTGGTAGCAAATACAATCACAAGTTGCTCAAAGATGGTGATCAGTTCAGCATTGGTAATATTCGTTTTGATGTGCTTTACACTCCAGGTCATACTCCTGAACATATTAGCTTTTTGGTTACTGATGGAGCCGCAACGGATGAACCAATGGGTATCCTCTCTGGAGATTTCATTTTTGTAGGAGATGTAGGGAGACCGGACTTATTAGAAACTGCTGCGGGTCTTGAAGGTTCAATGGAAAGCTCTGCAAAGACTCTTTATAAATCCATTGAAAAGTTTAAAACCATGCCTGATTATCTACAATTATGGCCTGGCCATGGTGCAGGAAGTGCATGTGGAAAAGCACTAGGCTCTGTTCCGAAATCAACCACCGGGTATGAGCAGAGATTTAATACTTCCATTCAGTCTGCAATTACAGAAAAGGATTTTGTGGATTATATCCTGGATGGGCAACCTGAACCTCCGCTCTATTTCGCAAGAATGAAAAGGGACAACAAAAAAGGTCCAAGAGTATTAGGAGGGCTTCCTAATCCAAAGAAATTATCAGTTGGAGAAATTGTTAATAGCACAGCTTCGGATTCAGCAGTTATACTAGATACCAGAAATCGTACAGATTTCATGGCTGGTCATCTAAAGAATTCTTTACTGGCTACACTAAAAAAAGACTTCAACACCATTGCAGGTTCGTATATCACCGAGGATCAGGACATCTACTTAATTGTTGATGAATCGAGAATTGAAGAAGCGGTAACCGATTTAATCCGCGTTGGCTTAGATAACATCAAGGGATATGTAACTCCCGAAGACCTGCTTAAATCAGGAGTAGAGCTGGTTTCTACTGAAACCATCGACTTCGAAGATGTTGATAGCCTGATGAATCAAGGAGGGGTAACACTCTTAGATGCCCGAAAGAAATCTGAATTTGACGAAGGTCATCATCCCGATGCAATCAATATTTCCCATACGAGATTGCTAGACCGATTCGAGGAGATTCCTACAGACAAACCAATACTCATTCATTGTAAGTCCGGAAACAGGGCTTCATTTGCTTCTGCTTTATTAGAGTCAAAAGGATATGAAGTAAAATATGTGGATGACAATGTGGAGCCCTGGTTAGAAAAGAATAACCTGATGATCGAGGCTTAATATGTTTTGGGCCTGGCTGGGAGCATTAGTAATTGGGCTTTCACTTGGACTTTTAGGTTCAGGGGGGTCAATTCTTACAGTCCCGGTACTTATCTACCTGGTTGATCAACCTGAGAAGGTTGCTATCGCTCAATCATTAGGTATAGTTGCATCCATCAGCTTATTTGGATGCATTCCTTATGCATGGAGAAAGGAAATAGACTGGAAAAGTGTGCTTTGGTTTGGAGTTCCGGGAATGGCAGGAACTTACTATGGAGCTTCACTTTCTCAATACCTGTCAGGGAATTCTCAGTTAATTATCTTTGCAATAGTGATGCTTCTGGCAGCTTTTTTGATGGTGAAGGATAATCCACGCCTGAAAAAGGAAAAAGGGTATTCTGCACCAAGATATATACTCATCCTTGAGGGAGCTATTGTTGGGATAGTAACAGGACTAGTTGGGGTAGGGGGAGGATTTTTGATCATACCGGCGCTGGTTTTATTCGGTGGTCTAAAAATGCGAATTGCTGTTGGAACTAGCCTCACCATAATCGCTGCAAAGAGCTTTATCGGCTTCTATAAATATCTGGATGTACTTCGGGCCGAGAAGCTGAATATAGATTGGGAGTTGTTAGCTATTTTTACTGCGATAGGAATTATTGGCAGTATGGTTGGAGGAAGATTGAGTAAGAAAGTACCGCAGAAATCACTAAAAAAAGGATTTGGGGTATTCCTGATTGGGATGGGCGCATTCATCCTCTGGAGTAACCTTTCCAAAACCTTTATGGTTTAATGCCAAGGTCATCCCGGTTTTTTTGAAGTCATGCTGAACTTGTTTCGGCATCTGTAAAAGGATGCTTTATTGTTAAATCTACCTTTATCAGGGGAACTATCTTCACAGATCCCGGATCAAGCCCGCCTTCCAAAGTATTGTACGGCGGACAGGTCCGGGATGACCTGTAAATGGGAAATAATCAATCCTTAACCTGTCTTCTCGCAATCCAATATAGTATTGATCCTACAACGATAAAAAGAGCGGTCATCCAGATATTCCTGAGGCTCACCTGAAACATCAGCCAAAGGCAGGCCAAAATTCCAAGAATAGGTATCGTGTATCCTCCTTTCAGAGTGAAAGTATTCTCGCCTTTAAACTTTGGGCGGAGTTTTGGAACAGCAGCACAAGTAATGATATAAAAGAAGACTCGTGATAAGACGGTCATTGCCGCCAACGCTGTGAAAGAACCCAAAGCAGCACCTATGAACGAAAAGACCCCAAAAAAGATAACTGAATTTGAAGGCGTCAAGAACTTGGAATGGACTTTTCCGAACCAGGAGGGAAGTGATTTATCTAATGAAAGAGCATAAGTAAGTCTGGGCGTAGAAAACATGTTGCTTACCAGATTTCCAGTAACGGAGGTAGCCACTCCAATCATTAGTATGACTGCTCCAATTTCTCCAAATAAGGCTGAGGAAGCATCAAGTAATGGGGAAGTAGAAGAAGCTAAATCAGGCACAGCTGCTTCTGCTACCAGCTGGATAAGCATGTAAAGAATTACAATAGAACCTAAACCAAGAATCAATGCCCGGGGCATATCACGTTCAGGATTTTTGGTTTCTCCGGCAGGAACAACTCCTCCTTCAAATCCTACGAAAGCATAAATAAGTAAAAGAGTGGCTGTGCCAAGGTTTTCGGCAATAGATTCTTGTGATTCAAAAGAAGGTAGAATTTCACCGCCAAGCATCACAAGGCCTCCAAATACCAGCATGATGAGCACCGAAAACTTCAACACGGTAAAGGCAGCGAGTGAACGAATTGATTCAACCGAGCCGAGTACGTTAATAAAAGTAAGTGCACCACAGATAATAGCAAGTGAGATAATTCGACCAATGCCTTCACCAGCAGGTGCATAAAAGTATCCGATACTTTCAACCAGAAGAACGGAGTTAGCAGCGAAAGAAATCATTCGAGCCATATAATACAGCCAGCCACTTTGGAAGCCGATAAAAGGCCCGAAGGCTTCAGTACCATATCTAACCGGACCACCAGTGCCTCTAAAATAGCTTCCCAGTTCAGCGAAACTCAGGATTACAGGTAAAATCAGAATAGCACAGAAGGCATAAATCCATACACTGTAAGATCCAGCCAGGGCATTAGCACCACTGGGAAGTCCAAAAATTCCTGCTCCAATTAACCCATTAACTACAAGAAGCCAAATTCCCCAGGTTCCAAGTTTTCGGGGTAGTTTTTCTTTGGTGGATGTATTCATGGACAGAAGTTAATTGATTACACTCATAAAACTAGAAATGATTTATGTCCTTTTGACCGGAAAGAAAAAGGGCCTTTGAATTGTAGGCGGAACAAGTGAGCTCATTTTTGAGCGTGACCAAAGGTTGAATAATTCCACACAGGCTCGATTAGAAAATATATCCGAATAGAACGAAGACCATTGGAATTATTCAGCGAGGAAATGGTGAACTCGCCTAGAATTCATAGCCTTGATTTTTTGGTACTTTTGCATCAAGGCAAAAGTACAGTAAGAATCATTTTGATCATCAAAAAAAAGGATTGAGGCATCACATAATTTTACCTCATGGATTTATTAGGTCTCCTATTTTTATTAACGCTTTGTTCAAATGAACTAACTATCAATTTTGAAAAGAACTCGATCACTACTAATACTCTGTGGGGCATTACTTTTTAGTCAAAGTCTAGCCGCATTTCAGGCTGTAGACGATGAAGTACAAAAAACTATCCAGTCGATTCGATTGACCATAGAAGAAAGAGCTGCATTTAGCTTCGATGGGAACCTAAAAGAATCCTTTTGGGAATCTATTCCTTCTGCTTCTGGATTTACCCAGCAATCACCTGTAGAAGGCAACCCCGCTACAGAAAAAACTGAAGTAAAAATAGCTTACGATGATAAGTATATGTACATCGGTGTGATCCTGTATGATAGTGACCCTTCCCAAATCAAAGCATTTCAGAAACGAAGAGACCAGCGTATTATCTCCGATGAACGTTTTGTCTGGATCTTTGACACGTTTAACGATCAGCGCAACGCCTACTTCATGGAGATCAACCCAAATGGAATGAGAACTGATGGTTTAGTGAGTTCTGGTCAGGGTGGAGGGATCAATCTAAACTGGGATGGTATTTGGGATGCCCGGACCTATATCGGTGAATTTGGATGGTCTGCAGAGATAAAAATTCCTTTTAGTACACTCAATTTTGATGAAGAAAATGACCATTGGGGAGTTAACTTCATGAGAATCATTAGGAGAAAGAATGAAACGGCATTATGGACTGGGCATAGAAGAAATCAGGGGATTGCACGCCCACAGGATGCGGGTCTATTAACAGGATTAAGGGATATTTCACAAGGATTGGGACTCGAAATAGTTCCATTTGGAATTAGTACTGTTTCCAGCGATCAAACCGGAGCCGAAACAGAAACGGAGCTAAGTCCGGATGCCGGTGTTGATATCAATTATAACATTACTCCCAGTTTAAAAGCCTCTGTTACATTTAATACTGATTTCGCCGAAGCAGAAGTGGATCAAAGGCAGGTGAATCTTACTCGTTTTCCAATTGCTTTTCCGGAACAACGGGATTTCTTTTTGGAGGGTGCTAATATTTATTCATTCGCACCAAGTAGTGGGATCAATCCTTATTTCAGTAGAAGAATTGGACTAAACGGTGGTAACCCGATTCCCATCACATATGGAGCCCGGTTATTGGGAAATGTAGGGGAAAATAATCTCGCAATACTTCATGTGCGAACTGGCGAAAGTGGTGATTTAGATCCCGAGAACTTTTCAGTAGCCAGGCTAAAACGAAATATTGGAAGTGAAAGTACGATCGGGCTTATTTACACACGTCGTTCGACTGCTGATGTCGATTCTTTACAAGATCGGCATACTCTTGGAGCAGATTTAGAATTAGCTACTTCATCCTTTTTGGGAGATAAGAACCTTCAGTTCCAGGCGTTTTTTGTATTTCATAATCCAGCGGAAGTCTCTGATAATTCTACCAATATCTCTGATCGTTCATCACGAGGATTCCGGCTTAATTTTCCAAACCGCCCTTGGTCTGGACATGTTTCATATCGCGAGTTTGGGGAAGCTTTCAATCCGGCTGTTGGTTTTGCACGTAGAGTCGCATTTCGACGATTACAACCCTCTATTGATTTTACCCCACAGTTCTCGAATAGCAATACCATAGATCAGGTTAGGTGGGGAATCAGATTTGAACACCTCACCGATCTGGACTTTACGCTTTTAACCCAGAACTTAATTTTCACACTTGGTGATGTCAGGTTTTCGAGCGGTGATCGAATTGTTTGGAGAGTAGGAAGAAATTACGAGCTACTGGATTTCGACTTTGATATTCGCCGTGATGGAAGCATAATTATCCCTGTGGGTGAGTACACAAACTGGAATACGGAAGTGGGGATCAGTACCGCACAGTTCAGAAAAATTTCTGCAGGCCTTGAAGTGGAATACAACGGATTTTGGACAGGTACGGAGACGGAAGTGGAAGCTGAGTTAAACTTTCGGCCTATTCCCGGAATAGAATTATCTCCAAGTTATACCCGAAGAATGATCCGTTTACCTGAGGGCGATTTTAATGCGGATATTATGCTGTTTGAAGGAATTTGGGATTTAACGACCGAGCTATTTTTTACGACCAATCTCCAGTACGATAATGTGAGTGAAAGTATTGGTCTTAATAACAGGCTGCGATGGATTATTACTCCAGGATCAAATCTGTTTCTGGTTTACAACCACAACTGGCAGGAGAATTTATTAGGTCAATTCGAGACCCTCAATCAGGCTGGGGTTGTGAAGTTGAGCTATACTCATCGATTTTAATGCTTCAATCTTGTATCTGTCATCCCAGGATTGACCCGGGATCTGTAGAGATAAAGCTTTGATAAAATTGACCTGCTGAACAACGAATTACTCAAAGCTGATACTGAATCAAGTATAGCACGACAAAGGAGATCACTTAAATATTCGTTGTATTACAATAACTATATTTCAGAGAAGATTATATCGAATACTGTGGCTGGACTATTATAGAGATCAGTTTCTCTTTCAGGTATGATTTTCCGAAGTAGTGAATCCGATATACTTTGGAAACCTAAACTCTCAATGAAATCATCAATTTTAGATTTATTTTGTAGAAGTTCATTGGAAAAACTGCTAGTTCTTGTAGCATTTTTTCTCATTGTTATTCCTAATACCTTTTTCTTTCCAAGTGTTCTAGACCAGTAGAAATCTCCAAGTGAACTAATTAAGACTTCAACAAAGTAATCCGCTTTTAACCAACGTTCTTCTTCGGTATAATTTTCAGCATTTAATAGTAGCTCGGAATTTTTATTGAAATAGAAGGTAAGCTTGTTAGATGCTCCATAATTCATGTCATCATCTACATCAACTACAGTATTAAAAAAATCTTCTGCTCTTTCTTGAATGGACGCAACTTTGTTTTTAAAACGAAAGGAATAATCCTTCTCATTATTACAAGCAATGATAACTTTTTTTTCTGTAGCTATATTCATTTTATCAAGCTAAAGTATTGCTTAGCAGACAGGGAGTCTTGGATGTTATTCTTAGTCTAAATTACAGAAGCCTGTCATGTTAACTACAATAAGATCAACAGCTAGAAACCTGAAATGATCCAGCCCCTCAAACCTCATCATACCTAAAACAATCAACAGTATGATCATTCACGAGTCCGCATGCCTGCATATGAGCATACATAATGGTGCTTCCAACAAACTTAAAGCCCCTTTTCTTTAGGTCTTTACTCAGTGCATCCGATTCAGGAGAGGTTGCTGGAACTTCTCCCATAGTTTTCCAGGCATTTTTGATAGGCTTACCCCCAACAAAGTCCCAGATGTAAGCATCAAAGCTTCCGAATTCTTTTTGAACTTCCAGGAATTTTTGAGCATTTGTAACTACGCCTCTCACTTTCAATTTATTTCTGATAATACCTTCAAATTGGAGTAGTTCCTGGATTTTTTCCTCATCATAGGTTGCTACCACTTCAGGATCAAAATTTGAGAATGCTTCTCGATACCCTTCTCTTTTCTTCAGGACCGTAGCCCAGCTCAGACCTGCCTGGGCTCCTTCAAGAATAAGAAACTCAAAATGCACATGGTCATCATGTACGGGTACTCCCCATTCTTCATCATGGTAGCGAACATATTCTTCAAATTGTCCTTCCGCCCATTCGCATCTTACTAAATCATCCATTGCAGCTTTTATTTTGTTGGTCATTCCCACGAAGGTGGGAATCTAGATTGAAAAGTAAAAGCTATATTTTTAAGTAATCTAGATTCCTGCTTTAGCCCGCCTTCCAAAGTATTGTACAGCTGACAGTCAGGAATTACGATCAAGAGAAACTTCTTATTCTGGTAATAAAAAAGGGGGAATTATTAATTACATTCCCTACACTCACTCAACAAAAAGACCTATTAAGACCTCGAAGTAGCCCATGCCCTGGAAATCTACCATACATCAGCTCGCTCAGGAAAGTAAGATCAGCGAAAACCTTGCGACTCAAATCTCTACGCTAACTGAAATTCTGGAAGTACTCAGCAAAGAACGTTCCGGAGAGTCATTTGTAGAAATGCTCGCCGAATTCCCACTAAAAAGCAGAGCGGCGCTAGATGAGAATAAGGAAGAAGTTCTAACAGAGCTTCAAAATCAAATCAAAGGAATGTCGGGTGATACGATCAAAGAATTCCTGCGCATCTATACGACCTTTTTTCATCTGGTGAATTCTCTTGAACAGCACGAAATAAGCCGCATTAACCGAAAAAGAGAATTTGAGGAAACGGTAGATAAGCCTAGAAATGAAAGTATTTTAGAGGCAGTCTATAATATGAAAGAGGCTGGCTACTCACTGGAAGAGGCTATCAATGTCTTCGAAACTATGGATATCCAGCCTACAATTACTGCTCACCCTACCGAGGCTCGTCGTCGAAGTGTGCTTTCCAAGCAACATGAGATTAGTAAGATGATAGCTGAGGTCGACAGTAAGTCGCATACCGAAGACGAAAAGAAGTTCCTGAAGAAGGAAATCCTAAACCAGATGAAGCTCTTACTTATGACTGATGAAGTACGAGCTGAACGGATGTCGGTAGAAGATGAAGTGGAAAATGGCCTGTTCTTTTTCACCCATACCATTTGGGATGTAGTACCAAGTTTATACAGGGATATTCGTAATGCTCTGGAAACCTATTATGGAGAAGCAGGAGAAATTCCGATCGTTCTTAAATATCGGTCCTGGATAGGTAGTGATAGAGATGGTAATCCAAATGTGACCTCATCGGTCACCTGGAAAACGGTGATGGAACAGCGAAAAACGGTTCTGGAGGTTTATCTTAAAAAGCTGGATCACCTCCGCAGGTATTTAAGTATTTCTTACAAAGAGACAGATATTTCGGATGCATTACGAGCTTCCCTTCGAGATGAAGAAACAGCGAATCCGTTGAGTGAACTGTATGAGCGAAGGTATCAAAGAGAGCCTTATCGCCGGAAAATCACTCATATGATGCAGTACATTCAGGAGCAACGGGATGCTGTCAAGCTAGAGAAGGAAGAAGTACTGAAAGTAGCCGCAAAATATACTGCTGAGGACTTTATCAATGACCTGGATCTGATCCGAGACAGTTTAATCGAAAACGATTTGGCAGCACTTAGTGAGCAAGGCAGGCTTCAGGACCTGGTAATTTGTGCCAAAACCTTTGGTTTTCACTTAACTTCGCTGGACATTCGTCAGCATAGCCGTTTACATGAGGAAACGGTGGAAGAATTATTGAAGAAAGGAAAGGTAGTGGAAAAGTATTCCTCACTTTCTGAAGAGGAAAAAATTGCCGTCCTGGAGCAAGAGCTTCAAAATCCAAGACCACTTAGTCCTTTCAAAACTCAGCGCTCAGAAGTAGCGAATAGGGTAATGACGGTATTTGAGGAAATCCGGGATATGCTGGCGCTGGATAAGAACAGTTTTGGTAGCTACATCATCAGTATGACTCATGGTGTCAGCGATATGCTTGAGGTATTACTAATCGCCAAAGAACTTGGATTATGGAGTTATATCGACGGGCAAGTAGAAACCCACCTTGATGTGGTACCTCTATTTGAAACGGTTGAAGATTTAGGTGCCTGTTCAGGTCAAATGGCACAAATGTTTGAGCATCCATTATTCAGCAAGCAAATTGAAGCTCGAGGTAATTTCCAGGAGATAATGCTGGGTTACTCTGATAGTAATAAAGATGGAGGGTATCTAACGGCGAACTGGGCATTAAATAAAGCTCAGTATGATCTGGGGATGACCTGCCGCAAATATGGTATCGATTTCAGGTTATTCCACGGAACTGGTGGTACTGTTGGTCGTGGAGGCGGGCAATCCAACAAAGCGATTGTAGCTATGCCTCCGGTTAGTAATAATGGACGTATCCGGTTTACAGAACAGGGAGAGGTAATCTCGTTCAGATACTCTCTTCATACCATTGCTCACAGACATCTTGAGCAGCTTGTAAACGCAATGGTGAGAGTAACCATGACTCAGAAGGATAAACCAGGATATCTTAGTGATTCTGACTATGAGTGGGATATGATGCAGGAACTGGCTCAAACTTCGATGGAGGCTTATCGAGGGCTAATCGATGATGAGGAATTTTGGGACTGGTACTATGGAATAACTCCCATTGAGCATATTGGCAAGCTTCCTATTGCTTCGCGTCCTGTTTCCAGAGGTAAGGGAGGTAAACTTACTTTTGATGGATTGAGAGCCATCCCCTGGGTATTTGCATGGACACAGGTTCGATACAATGTTCCTGGCTGGTATGGAATTGGAAAAGCTCTTTCGACCATTTTTGAGAAATATGATGATGCCCAGGAAATTATTACACGCTGGCAGAAAGAATGGCGATTCTTTTTCACAATAATGAACAACTCTCAACGTGAAATAGCACGGACGCATATTGCCACTTCTACGATCTATAATGATCCGGGAAATTTGAATTTTCATGAGAAAATCACTATTGATTTAGATGAAGCAATAAAAGGGATAACCACTATTGCTGGAACAAAAGAGGTATTAGAGCATAATCCGGTAATACAGCGGTCCATTTTATTCAGAAACCCCTTTACATACCCATTAAACATCATTCAGAGTGAATTACTGAAGAGATGGGATCAGGTTTCTACAGAAGAGGAAAAAGAGGAATTAACAGAGTTGATATTCCTCAACATAAACGGCATAGCCGCGGCTATGCAGAGCACTGGGTAGTGAAAGGCAGCATAAAATTTAGTACCTTTCGTCGCCCATCTAGTAAACATTACAGAAAGAGAACCATGGAAGATTTAATGACATCAACGGCATTGAAAGTAGAAAGAGCTATCTCTAGCAGAATAGGAGAAGTAGATTTTAATAACCTTCAGTTTGGAAGGCTATTCAGCGACCATATGTTTGAAATGGTCTTTGAAAACGGAGCATGGGGAGAACCTTCTGTTAAACCTTTTCAGACTATTGAAACCACGCCAGCATTAAATGCTCTGCATTATGGTCAGGCTGTATTTGAAGGGATGAAAGCCTTTTATGTAGATGAGGAGACCATCAATATTTTCCGTCCGGATGTCCATTTTGCTCGTTTCAATAATTCCTGTCGAAGAATGTGCATTCCTGAAACAGATTATGAGACCTTCATTGCTGCTCTTGAAGAGTTGTTGAGACTAGATAAAGCATGGGTTCCTAAAGATCATGGTACGGCGCTGTATCTTCGTCCTGTTATTTTTGCCAGTGATAATTATCTGGCTGCACGAGTTTCTGATATTTATAACTACTACATCGTTACTTCTCCAGTTGGAGCATACTATCCAGAGGGGTTCAACCCAGTATCATTAACCACTCCTGACGGTTATGTACGTGCGGTTAAAGGAGGAACGGGTGAAGCAAAAACTGCTGGTAATTATGCAGCTAGTTTCCTTCCTGCGAAAAAAGCTCAGGAAGAAGGATATACCCAGGTCCTTTGGTTAGACGCCATCGAAAATAAGTATATCGAAGAAGTGGGCACGATGAATATTCACTTCCTAATCAACGATACCCTAATTACTCCTGAACTTACGGGTTCTGTATTAGCTGGTGTAACTCGTCATTCTGTGACTGAGCTTGCTAAAGAATGGGGTTATACGGTTGAAGAGCGTCGGATTTCTATTGATGAAGTATTCGAGGCGTCCCAAAACGGAAGCTTAAAAGAAGTTTTTGGTTCCGGTACGGCTGCAGTTATCTCACCTGTAGGTTTGATTCACCACGATGGAACAACCATCAATATTGGAAATGGACAGATCGGAGAAGTAGCTAAAAGACTCTTTGATGAGATCACCGGAATCCAATACGGGGATATTGCAGACCGATACGGTTGGGTTCATTCAGTAAAAGTTTAGTCCATTGCAATTTTCTCTCTGGGCTTTTCTGGCGATAGGAGCAGGAGGCTTTATCGGGGCCGTATCCCGATTTCTGCTTTCTATTTCTGTGGATGAGTACTTTGAGAATTCTTCTTTTCCGCTCGGAATCTTCCTCACCAATATTGTAGGTTGTTTACTTATTGGTTTGCTAGCCGGAATTTTTGAAGCGAAAGACTGGGTAAACACGGAGCTCAGACTATTTGTTTTCACCGGATTGTTGGGAGGCTTTACTACCTTTTCGACCTTTATAAACGATTCTTTTCTACTCGGGAAAGAGGGGGCTTTTTCCTTCGCACTTCTTAATGTAGCCGGGCAGGTTCTGATTGGATTACTCTTTGTATGGTTAGGGTACTTACTGGCGAAGCTATTTTCCTAGATAGCTAAACCATATAAGTCCGAGATTTTGATTTTAGAGGAAATCCTAAAAGGTTTAAAGTCATTCCCGCGTAGGCGGGAATCTAGATTCCGGCTTTCGCCTGCCTTCCGAAGTGCAAGTACGTTCAACAGGCTGCGGAATGACGCTTCATAGAAATATAAAGCGTGTCTTATCGGAAATTAGTTTTAATACCCCTTTGTTCTATCCACCTCATGCAAAAGAGGCATTCCCGATAATGATCTCTTATAATTCTCAACGATTAACTCTGCAGCTTCTTTGGGATCAGTCAACGATGCTACATGAGGGGTAATCATAATTTTAGGCCGATTCCAGAAAATATGGTTTTCCGGCAACGGCTCTTCCTCAAATACATCCAAACATGCTCCTTCAAGTTCCCCTATATCTAGGGCATAGATTAAGTCCTCTTCAATAAGATGCGCACCCCTCGCCACATTAATGATAAAAGACGGAGACTTCAGCTTTTTGAACACCTCCAAATCCAGAATGCCTCTAGTTTGTTCTGTGAGTGGAAGTAGGCAAACCAGGACATTAGAGACAGAAAGGAAGTCATCCAACTCATCACCAGAAAAGCAGCTTGTTCCATCAATTTCTTTTTGTGAAGAAGACCACCCATTAACCGAAAACCCTCTTTCACTAAGATTGCGAGCAACTTCTATGCCTATTTCTCCCAATCCCATAATGCCAATTTTACATTGATCCTTTGCAACGGGTTCATGAGTACTCCAAAAGCCCTCTCTTTTTTGGTCTACATATTTGGAGGTATGCAGTCGATAATTTTGAACCGCATTCAATACATATTCAGCCATTTGAGTTTTTAGGGAAGGAATAACTATCCGGGATATTTGAACTGATTGCGGAATACTTTCATCGCCTAACACATGATCCGCTCCGGCTCCAAGCGAAGAAACAACTTTGAGGTTTGGGTACCCATCCAGCACTTTTTCAGGGTGTCTCCAACTCAAAGCGAAAGTAACTCTTTGTTTATTCTCTACCCGGGGCCACACATCAATGTCCAGGTTCGAATCCACTTCCAGAAGGGCTTCTTTCCAGGGATTCATATCGCGGCCTTTAGAAATTAGTAAGAGAGACATAGGATGGTTGAATTTGTGTTTTTTGTTATTAGTTAATAGTGATTGGTAAACAGTCTTCCCAATAAACTATTAACTAATAACCATTACCCAAAAACGAATAGAAAATCTAAGTACCTTCCTCAAAATAATTCAAAAAAATACGACGGTTCATTTGTCTATAAATAAAATTATCCAAAAGGCTTTATATGCGATAGGAAAAGAGATTGAAGCAGTGCGGGAAACCCCCTCATATGAAGTACTCACGAAAGGTGAAAAAGAGAAAAAGTCAGGGCATCATGTATATGTGTTCGAAACAAACACTCAGGGATTAAAATTTGCCGAAGAAGTAACCGCACAAATTGGTTTAGATCCCAGGAAGAATGTAGAAGTCATCGACTTTAAGGACGGGAAAGTGTGGTTGGAATTCGAGAAAAATCAAGGAGCCTTCATCGATGAAGTGTATCTGGAGTGGGAAAACGACTTTGTGCTCAGGAAGATGGAGGGACATTTACACACCCTTGATGAAAAAGTAGATCAAATTCCCCAGTTAAAAGCTCTGTTGGAACCTAATGAGCACTACGAATCAGCAACTTTTGAAGGAGAGATCAACTATGATGATCTCAGGAATACCTCCCAGCGTGATGCTATAGCAAAATCACTTCAAAATAATATCGTTTATGTTTGGGGTCCTCCGGGAACAGGGAAAACGGCTACTCTTGGATTCTCAGTGGCAAACTTGTTGAATCAGGGAAAACGAGTTCTATTTGTATCCAATACCAATCGAGCGGTAGATGTGGGACTATTAAGTATCCTGGATGCTCTGAATGAGGTTTACCCGGAATTCAATGAAAATGAGTCGTGTCGATTTGGAGAAGCCTGGCTGGACGATGAGCGATTAGAAAAAGTACTTTTCGACAACCAGGTGAAGGCGAAACTAGATTCCAGAAAGGAAGAGGCCGTTCAGTTATCCCAACTATTGGATCAATACAAAGCGCTTCAAGAACAAGTGGATGAGCTGATGGTTAATGGGGAGGAAGTTCCTCAGGCCCTGGATATGCAATGCCAGCTGCAGGGAGAAAAGATCGATCGTCTGGGAGGAGTGGATCATGTAGAAGATGAAATCGACCGGCTCATAAATTTGAACGAGCGCTATGAGCTCAAGAAAAGAAAACTTGTTGCCACCACGATGGCGAAGGTGTGTACTTCAGAGCTGTTTTATAATATCAGCTATGATGCGGTAGTGGTAGATGAAGCGTCGATGGCAGGGATTCCATACTTGTTATTAATGGCAGCAAAGAGCAAACACCATTTGGTGGTTGCTGGAGACCCCATGCAGCTTCCTCCTATAGCTATTACTTCTGATGCAAAAGCCAGAGAGTTTTTAGAGCAGGATGTGTTCTCCTTTGTTTCCGGCGCAGAAACCACGGAGCAGTTATTCCAGTGGCATGATGAATACCCGGACTTCACCTGCTTTTTTGATACTCAGTATCGATTGAAATCCGATTTAGCCCAGGTAATCAGTACCGTCTTTTATGAAGGAAGACTGGAAACAGGAACGGAACAGCAAAAGGTGTTGAATGGAACATCTTCTGTGGCTCTGGTTGATTCCTCCAAATATGGTTCTTCTATCGAACAGGAAAAATCAGAACGTGGATTTAAGCCTGTAAACCAGGTGCATGAACGCCTGATTGAAGAGAGTCTCAAAAAACTGAAGTCAAAGTATAAACCGGAAGAAATAGGGATTATCGTTCCATTCCGTAGCAGCACCTACCAGGTGCGCAGTCATCTCCGGGAAAAGGGATTTAGAGGGATCGAAGTAGGTACTATTCATACTTTCCAGGGAAGGGAAAAGAAGGTCATTCTCTTTGATACTGTAATGAGTGGAGAAGCTCAATATGGTCAGCTACGTCACTACTCAGTTCGTCCTTTTGACGAAACCAAAAACGGGCTAAGTGTTCCCCGTTTGCTCAACGTAGCTTTTTCCAGAAGCAAAGAACTATTAGTAGTTATTGCTGATATGAACCATGTGGACAGGGTTTATGGCAAAAAGTTCTTGGGTAAACTGCTTAACTCTGTCAAAGAGATTTCTTTGTGAGAATCAGAAATTAGGAATAGGTGAATTAGGAATAATTTTGGTCAAAAATTTATTCCTAATTCGTAATTCAAATATTCCTAATTCCAAAAATAATTATTGATATAAATCGCCATAAGACCGTATATTTGATGCCGCTCTGGAAACAGGGCGTTTTTATTGAAATGCGAGAATAGCTCAGTTGGTAGAGCACAACCTTGCCAAGGTTGGGGTCGCGAGTTCGAGTCTCGTTTCTCGCTCATTTTAAAAGGGTCTTTGACAGTTGTTGAAGACCCTTTTTTATTGAATTGAGCAAAGGTTCTAAATGAAGCACTGATCTACCAAACGAACATAGCTAAATTTCTAAGCCTTGAATTCCCTATACTGGCGTTCGTTATATAATTTTGGCTTTTCCAATGCTTTTATCTGTTAAAACTCTGAAAAAGAGTTCTCTTCCATTTTTCGTATTCATCCTTTTTATTTCGCTTTCACTTCAGGCTCGTCAGGTTACAGTAGGTAATGGCAGCTATAGTACTTCGTTGCCCCCTGGTGAAATAGGTCCGCAAAATTTTAGTGGACAAAATATCCTGCCAAAAGTTTCTGCCTCTTTCGATCAAAAGGTTCAGACAAATGATTTCTGGAGTAGTTTGATATTTCCATTCTTTGGAAATCCTCATTCAGGTAAACTCATTGCCCATCCTTTATCTATGCAAGCGGTGGCGTCAGGGTTACAACTTAACTATACATTTCAGCATACATTTGCTGCTTCAGCACCAGGTACGGATTACTTATTTCCATATTACCCAGATGGACAGCTAACAGTTGGTGTTTCCGGGTTAAACGCATCTGATACCAAAACCTATAAGTATGATGACTGGACGGTAACAGCCGAATGGATAGATGGAGATAAATCAATGTTGGCAACATTAGGGCACGGATTACCTTTTGTTTATTTCGAAATTTCCGGAGGGGATGCTGCCATCGATTTTAACGGAACCCCTGATGTTTGGTTTAATGAGGGAGGTGTTCTTGGTGCTACTATAGACGGTCGGCACTACGGGATTTTTGCTCCAACAGGATCGAGTTGGAATACGGGAAGCACCTATACTTCAGACCTGAATGGAAAAGACTACCTTTCCGTAGCCTTACTGCCAGATGATTCTCAATCCACGTTAGATGAGTTTAAATCAAGAGCGTATGCATTCGTAACAAATAGTTTGGTAGAATGGAGTTATGATGCGTCTTCAGCAATTCTCAGCTCTACGTATAGCTATGAAACAACCCTGAAAGATTCTGCTGAAGGCAATATCAACGAAACCGTTTCTGCATTATATCGACATCAATGGCTTAATGTAAATGAGGATTTAACCGATCATACCTATGTTTCTCCAAGGGGAACAATGAAAGTTAAATTTGGGAACTCATTTTCGACCACACTAAAATTTCAGGGTGTTATACCCGCACTACCAGATGAGGGAGATTATAATCCCGATGTGTTGATGGACTTGGTTTCTGACGTTGCTTCAGAAACACTCAATTCCGGGCCTTCATACGAAAATGGGAAAGCCATGGCTCGATTTGCAAACCTGGTTCATATAGCCGACCAGCTGGGAATGACCACAGAGCGGGATTACTTCCTTTCATCTCTTAAAACGCGTTTAGAAGACTGGTTTACTGTAGGTGGTGACCAGGAGTATTCCTACAATAGTGATTGGGACGTACTTACAGGTTATCCTTCTGGATTTGGGGCAGACAATCAAATCAATGATCATCACTTCCACATGAGTTATGCCATTGTAAGTGCAGCAACAATTGCTCAATACGATTCCGCATGGGCAGCTCAAGATCAATGGGGAGGAATGGTGAATTTGCTAATTCGTGATGCGAATAACTGGGATCGTGATGATGAATTACTTCCTTTTTTAAGGTCTTATGATATCTATGCAGGACATTCCTGGGCAGCAGGGCATGGCGACTTTGCCGAGGGAAATAATCAGGAATCCAGTTCGGAGTCCATGAACTTTGCATCAGCAGTTGTACTCTGGGGTGAAGCTACAGGGCAAACTGAAATCCGTGATTTGGGTATTTTCCTGTATGCCACAGAAACATCGGCTATTGAGCAATATTGGTTTGATGTAGATGAAGAAGTTTTTCCAGAAGACTATCCTCACAATGCAATTGGTATAGTTTGGGGGTCAAAAGGAGTACACGCAACCTGGTTTGGAGGTGATCCGGAATTTGTTCGGGGCATAAACTTACTTCCGATAACTAGTGGGTCCCTTTACCTTGGTCGACACCCTGATTATGTAGTTGAGAATTATAATGAAGTTGTAGAGCTAAGAAGTGGTCAGCCTGAAGTGTGGAAGGATATTTTCTGGCAATACCTTTCACTAGCTGACCCGAATCAGGCACTTAGCTATTATTTTGCTGATCCGGATTATGAAGCATTTGACGGAGAATCAAGAGCACATACTATGCATTGGCTTTACAATATGAAGAAAATGGGGCAGGTTGATACTTCTGTAGTGGCTGATGTTCCTACCTATGCTGTTTTTAATGATGGTATGGATAAGACCTATATCGCCTATAACGCAGCTTCTTCAGAAAGGATGGTTAACTTTTCGGATGGATATTCTATGTCCGTTCCTTCAAGAAAGTTAATTAGTGAATCTACAGCCGAAAGTAATCCGAATCTTCCAATCGTAATTTTGACAGCTGATAAAACAAGTGGTAAATCTCCCCTAACTATTAATTTCGATGCAAGTAATAGCTTTGATAGAAATGACAGCCCCATCACATATACCTGGGACTTTGACGGGCTTGGAAATAGTAGTGATGCAGAAACAAGTTTCACGTTTACTGAAGTTGGAAGTCATAAAGTGTATTTAACGGTAACAAATGAGGGCGATTTTTCTGCTATCGATAGTATCACGGTAGAAGTGTTGCCGAATGGAACACCATTTGGAGGAACGCCTGCATTAGTTCCTGGTACTATTGTAGCTAGAGATTATGATAACGGAGGGGAAGGCATAGCCTATCATGATGTAGATGCAAATAATGCAGGTTTAGTGTATCGCCCAGAAGAAGGCGTTGATTTAAGTGGAGACGGAGGTTCGGTTCATGTTTACTGGATCGTGGCAAGTGAATGGATCGAATATACATTTGAAGTTGAAGAGGATGGGGAATATGTATTCGAGCCTTATTTTGCAACAGTACCAGGCTTTGGGAATTTTACACTTTTCATTGACAATGTTGATGTAAGCGGTAAAAAATCAGTGACAGGGACAGGTAGTTTTATAGCATTTGAATCCATTGCTATCGCCCCTGTTTATCTGGAAGCTGGTGTGCATATCATGCGATTTGAGTTTGATTCCGATACGGATAAGAAAGGATGGTTGATGAGCTTTAGGGACGTTGTGGTTAGTAAATCAGGGTCTGTTAATAATGAAGATCTTGGTTCGCCCAACGAATTCAGCCTGTCACAAAACTACCCGAATCCATTCAATCCTACCACTCAAATCAACTATTCAATACCGAATGCTTCTTTAGTTGAGTTAGAGGTAATGAATGCTTTGGGGCAGAAAGTAGCATCATTGGTCAATGAACAGCAGCCAGCAGGTACATATTCTGTTAATTTTGATGCTTCTGATTTAGCGAGCGGAGTTTATTTTTACAGATTGAAAGCGGATGATTTCTCGAGTATTAAGAAAATGCTTTTGATGAAATAGCTGTACTAGACCGTAGAGCACAACCTTGGCAAGGTGGGGGTTTACCCATAATACTTGGTAAGCCTCGTTTTTCTTTCTAAAAAAGCTCCTTAGATTAAGTTCTGAGAAGCTTTTTGTTTTCATACCTACCTAGATTAACACATTGAATATCGTAATCAACTGTTAAATTTTACCCAATGTTATAACAGTGTGGTAGATTTAATTATATGTTAACTGCATAGATATGCGGTGAAATGAAATTTTTATTTCATTTATATGCAAGATATAGTTTTTTATAAGTAGCAAAAATGTACTAAGATTTAGATAACCAAAAATAATTCTTATGCCTAAATACAACTACAAGGTTAAAGTGAAGACAGAATCGGGAAGCTTGGATTATGTTGAATGTGAACTCGAAATGAAATCTATACGGATGAGTTCTACAGATGGAAAAAAAACGTGGAATAGTGCGATTGTAGAATTGGATGTCGAGGGTAACCTGACAGGCAAGATTCATATCGCTACAATTCCAGATAACGATTGGGAAGTTAATATTGATTACTATGAAAATGGAACGAAAAAAAAGGCTGTATTCAGTGAAGATGGAACTACTAAAAACGGGGTCGCTAACATTCCAGTCGATGTCTTACCTAATTAGATTATTACTCACATTTTTTCTTTTAATGGCACCACTATCTGGAAATTCACAGGTTACTGTTATTGAAAGTTCAAAAGGAAAGGGCTCAATATTTAATGATACAAATATTGGGTTGGGAGCTAATTTTACCAATGCCAAAATATCCTTTTCTCAGCAAAAAGCATTGACTGGATTCTTAAGCGGTATAACCGAACTTTCTGGTTACGAAATAGGGATTAAAGCTAAAGACGGAACTGCCTCGATATTAAAAAATGGCGAATTAACACCAGAACTTGAAGGGGCTTTATTTTGGGGAAGAAACGTAAATAAGTATATAGATAATGATTCTTCAAAAGGACTTAAAAGCATTAATACTTGGTTTCTACGCGGAAGTGTAGACTTATCAAACATAAACTTAGCTGACTCATTATTCAATTCAAAAAAATTAAGTACATCAAATTTTGGTATAGAAATAGGATTTAACTCAGAAAGGTACCGCGATAATAGAGTATTTGGGGCATCACTTACAATAGGTACAACTAACAATTTGAATGAATTGACTAAATCTAACATCTCTTCGATCCAATTTAATAGTGATAGTTCTAAAGCAATACAAAGTGATGAAAAAACAGCATATTTATATCAATCTAACTTTGAAGACAATTTGTTTTTAATGAGGTTTAAATTAGATAGGTTTTCTTATCCTTTTGGTGATCATACTAATTTAGCGGTTAATGTTTTTAATAGAATTGAATATATAAATAAACATCGCCCTTGGTCATCTGATTTAGGTTTAGGTTTATTTGCTCACAAAGGGGACAAGGAAATATCAAATATGTTAGGTGGGATAATAATTGAATTGGAAGATGTATTTGATTTTTCAGGAAAGAATACTGAAGTACTCGATAAGCTAATAATTAGTATAACTGTTGGATATAAATTTAAATAACTGACGATACATACAAATATAGATCAGTAAGGTATTAGCTAGTAATTTTTAAAAAGTTGATTATGGATGAAGAAGTAAATGAATTTGAAATGGAGAATAAGAGACTCTCTAACGAACGATTCAAGGAGGTGCTCAATTTCTTAAAATGGGCTATAGGTACAGCAGGGATAGCTATTGTAACACTCATTATAGATACAGGGTTCAAGGATCGCACAGCAGCAATTCAGGAGATGCAAGCTTATGATGAGTATGTCGATGAAATTATAAAAGCGGATAATATCGAAGTTCGTTGGAAATTAGCTGAATATTTCTCTCTAGTTACCCCTTCATCGAAACTTCGTGAAAGATGGACTGAGTATAAAGATTCAATTTCTGATGACTATCAAAAGTATCAGAATTTAAAACTCCAGCAGATTGAATTGTCGCGATTAAAAAACGAGGGAGATGATTCAGTAAGTACAGCAGCTAGTGCAGAACTAAATGGAGTTATTTTCCAACTATCTCAATTTACTTCCAGTTTAGGTTCCTCGAGCAATAGCACTGAAGAAGCATTGAAATTTGAAGATGAAGGATTTCAACATTTACTTGATAAAGATGTGGATAATGCAATTCAAGCATTTATCAATAGTGATCGTAGTTACTCAGGTTTCCATAATGCATTTGAGATTAGCAGATTACTGAGAGAATACAGGGGTTCACTAATAGATGAGGATTCAGATTCGTGGATTTCCGTATACACTACAATATTACAAGATTTGTCATGGAAGATGCCCGAATATTACAGAATAAAATTACAAGAAATATTAGATAATGATAGCAGATAATCTAAAGTATATAATATTTGATTGTATTTTTGCATAAGAACAATCAGCTATCATAATCGAATATTCTACATCTGATACATTTGAGTATATTCATTTTTATTTTCGGTTACATTGTGATCTGTAACTAAAAGTAATTCTACTTTAATTTCGAGAAAGTGATCAGCATTACTCGGTAAGCTTTTTTATTTGTCTCCTTTCCCCTCTTCCACATTCGCCGTATTTTCATTTCACAAAAAATTCATCAAGGACATGTATTCTCTGTGACCAGAGGATATGATTAAATAAAATAAACAAGAAGGCATGGCAGCAGTTGAATCAACAATGTTGGAGCTTAATACCCAAGCTCCGGATTTCACTCTTCCCATTGTGACAGGTGGGACGTTAAATTTTAACAATTATGCTCAAAAGGCGAAGGGAACGGTAGTTTGCTTTATTTGCAATCACTGTCCTTTTGTAAAGCATCTAAACAAGCAATTGGTGGCAATAGCAAACAAATATATCCAGCAAGGAATTAGCTTTGTGGCTATTAGCTCCAATGATGTAGAAAACTATCCAGCAGATGCTCCCGATAAAATGGTGGAAGTAGTTCGGGAAGAAGGATACCCATTTCCTTATCTCTATGATGAGAGCCAGGAAGTAGCTAAACTCTATGAAGCTGCATGTACTCCTGATTTCTATTTGTTTGATGGAGATCAAAAGCTGGTATATCGCGGACAATTTGATTCAAGTCGACCTGGAAACGGACAGGAAGTAACCGGTGAAGACTTGGAAAGAGCGATTGTAGCATTAATGGAAGGAGAGGAGCCAGTATCACCTCAAATTCCAAGTATTGGATGTAATATTAAATGGAAAGCAGGCAACGCGCCTGATTATTTCGGAATATAACAATGGCAAATATCCAGGATTTACGAAGAGAATACTCCCAAAATGTGCTGGATGAAAAAGAAGTAGATTCCAGTCCTTTCAATCAATTTCGATTATGGTTTGACCAGGCGGTGGAAGCCGATATCCTGGAGCCCAATGCGATGTCCTTAGCTACCTTGGATTTCCTAACCAGGCCGCATAACCGGATTGTGCTCCTAAAAGGATTTGATGAGAAGGGCTTTACCTTCTTCACCAACTATGAAAGCAGCAAAGGCGGGGAATTGGCAAGCAACCCTTATGCTTCCTGCTGTTTCTTCTGGAAAGAGCTGGAACGCCAGGTGCGTATTGAGGGAGAGGTTTCCAAAATCTCTAAAGAAGAGAGCGAGGCCTATTTCAGATCCAGGCCAAAGATGAGCCAGTTGGGAGCTCTGGCTTCACACCAAAGTATGGAATTACCGGATCGAAATGCCCTGGAACAAAAGTTCGAAGAACTTCAAAAGGAGTATGCTGATAAGGAAATCCAAATGCCTGACTATTGGGGAGGATACCTTATCTCTCCATGCTATTTTGAGTTCTGGCAGGGGAGACAGAGCCGCTTGCATGATCGAATCAGTTATACCAAAGAAAAAGGAAACTGGATAATCAAACGGTTGTCTCCTTAACTCGTTAGTTATGCCAAAGATCAAAGAACAAAGGATGGAAGAAATCCGGACGTTCGATAATACGTTCGACTGGCATGATTATAACAGCAAGAACCCTTTTCCAAAGGGAAGCTGGAACTCTGAGATATTTAAGAACGACAATCCCATTGTGTTAGAACTGGCATGTGGAAAGGGGGAATATTCCATTGGTCTGGGACAGCTTCATCCACAAAAAAACTACGTCGGTTTTGATATAAAGGGTAACCGGATGTGGGTGGGGGCTCAAAAAGCCCTTGATCTCGGGTTAGATAACGTTCGGTTCTTTAGAGCTTTTATTGATCATTTGGATCAGTTTTTTACAGAAAAAGAAGTCTCTGAAATCTGGATCATCTTTCCTGATCCGCAGCTCAAAAAAGATCGCAAGAAATTAACCTCTCCGAAATTCCTTGAGCTCTATCGGCCGTTGCTTACAAAAGGAGCTACCATCAATCTAAAAACAGACAGCCCTGAACTTTATGAGTTTACCAAAAAGGTGATTGAGGAGGAGAATTTAATTCTTCATCGGGATGTGGCTGATGTTTATAAAGAATGCCCGGATGACCCTGAGCTGAGTATCCAAACCTATTATGAGGGCTTGCATATCAAAAGAGGGAGAACGATCCGCTTTCTTTCTTTCAGTCTGGATTAATCTCCATCATACTGAAAGACAACAGACACATTCCCATCTGCGCCCACTTTCCTCACTCTTGGGATAATCTCAGTGTCGCCCCATTTCCAAAACTTCCACCACTTTCCATCACCGAGAGTAGATTCGAGTACATATACTTCGCCATTAAAAATATCAATTCCATGTGGAGACCATGGTGCTTGAGATTCCAAAAAGCCTTCAACTTCTCCTGATGAAGAAACTCGGATGATCTCTCTGTTTCCGTAATAAGCCAGGTACACATTGTTAGAGTCATCTACTGCCATATCAAAGAAGATATTTCCTCCCCGGAAGGGCAGGTTTTCAGGGTTCTCATCTCTGAGACCGGTTGCTAGAACGGTAAGCTCTTCTCCTTTTTTGATATAAAGATCACCACCAACCAGGATATATAACGAGCCATCTGGTGTGATTCTCAATAAGCTAATGCGACCTAAATCTCTACTCAGTGTTACTTCGGTAACTGTGTTAGTAGAGTCTCTTTTGTAAATAGAATTTTCCCTCGCAAAGAAAATGGTTCCATCATTTGATACGGTATAGGTTTGGATAAAAAATGCTTCCTGATTTGTATTTGAAGGGATTAGCACTGATGTATCAGAATCTTCAATCAACCACAAGGTGTTAGTGAAATTCGGATTGAAACCATTTCTTTCGGCTGCATAAATAATTTTATCAGGATTTCGACTCAACACTATATCACTCGGCGAACGACGAGATTTCAACACCTCAGAAAGTTCCTGGTTCGTATCAATTTTCCAAACACAGGCATAATGATCATCATCTACAAAGGGGCAAATGAAGGTGAAATACAAGTTACCTTCAGCATCAATAACCAGGCCGCCCCAGGGATGAGCATGTGCTTTCTGGGAAAAGGTCATTATTACTAATAATAGTAGGAAAGCTTTGAAAAGGTTGAATATTCGCATTTGTCCGGGGTTGAAGGCATAAGTTAAAAGCTCTCACATCTAATGCTTCAAAAAGAAGTAAAAACGAGGGAAAAGAAATTCAAGGAAAAGAAGAAAAAACAGCACGTTTTATTTCCTTTTCTCTTCAGTAAATTCTTTATTACCCAATATTGATTTTCTCCCGAAACTGATTAACTTGGTCAAGTTAACACTGTTAACCTAAGATATGAGCGACAAAGCACTTTCCTTACGAGATCGAATTCTTGAAATAAGCAGGCACTATGTTTACACAGAGGGTCATGCTTCATTATCAATGCGCAAAATTGCGAAAGAAGTAGGAGTTACTGCTACCAGCATTTATCTCCACTTCGAGAATAAAGATGATCTTATTCATACGCTTATCGAGGAATCAGCGGATGAATTGATTCAGGCTATTATGGAAAGTGCTGATCAGCACACCTCAACCATCGATAAGTTTGAAACTATCATCCGAACCTATGCTGACTTTGCGTTATCTAATCCTGAAAAGTATCAGATGATTTTCACTGTGCAGCCTAATAGTATTGCCAAGTATCCCAAGGAAAAATTCAGGAAGATTCGAAAGGTATATGCCCTATTAGAGTCTGTAATTCTTAAAGGAATTGACGAGGACATCATGGAATTGGATGAGCCTCTTATCACAGCATATTCTATCTGGGCGCAGCTGCATGGCGTTATTGCAGTTATTCTAAATCAGCGGTTGGACAGTCGTATTGATCGTGAAAAATTCTTAGAGGAATCTCTCGAGCACATTGTACAGGGGTTCCTGGTTCGAACCACAACTACTTAACCATGTGTTATGGAAGCATTAACTGACTTTCTAGGATTTTTGTATGAAGTACCTATTTGGGCTTCTGTTAGCTCAGCCATTTTAATAGCTGTTATTTTTGCTTACACCGGTGCTCCTCTTTGGTTATGGGCGATTGCAGGCTATGCGGGCTTAGCAGGGCTGGATGCCCCAAACTGGCTGTATATCACTTATTCCGCTTTAGTAGTACTATTTAATGTGAAGCCTGTAAGAAGGGCATTACTGAGTGGTCCTATTATGAAACTGCTGGACGTTCTCAACTTTCTGCCTACCATCTCGGAAACCGAGCAAACCGCTATTGATGCAGGTACCGTTTGGGTAGAAGGAGAACTCTTTTCCGGGAAGCCCAACTTCAAAAGAGTATTGGAAGAACCCTATCCTGAGTTAACAAAAGACGAGCAGGATTTTTTAGATAACCAGGTGGAAGCGCTTTGCGGGATGGTGAATGACTGGGATGTATTCGTAAAGAAAGATTTTAATGAGGATGCCTGGGAATACATGAGAAAGGAAGGCTTCTTTGGCCTGATTATTCCTAAGAAATTTGGTGGGCATGAGTTTTCAGCAACCGCTCATAGTGCTATTGTAGCTAAACTAGGCTCCCGATGTGGTCCTTTGGCAACTACGGTAATGGTACCAAACTCACTTGGTCCTGCTGAACTATTGATGCATTACGGAACCGAAAAGCAAAAAGAATATTATCTGCCCCGTCTTGCAGCAGGTGTTGAAATGCCTTGTTTTGCGCTTACTGAACCAAATGCAGGTTCAGATGCAGGGGGGATGACCTCGGAAGGAGAGGTATTTAAAGGAGAAGATGGTCAGCTTTACCTGAAGCTAAACTGGAACAAGCGATATATAACGCTGGCTGCAATATCCACAGTATTGGGCTTGGCTTTCAAGCTTAAAGATCCGGAAAATCTGCTTGGCAAAGGAGAAGATTTAGGCATTACCTGTGCGTTAGTTCCGTCTGATACAAAAGGTGTTGTGCTAGGTAAGCGCCACGATCCGTTAGGAGTGCCATTTTACAACTGCCCAACTCACGGCCATGATGTAATTGTTCCTATTGATGCCATCATTGGTGGTAAGGAAGGTGCAGGAAATGGCTGGCGAATGCTGATGGAGTCATTAGCCGTTGGACGTGGAATTTCTCTACCGGCGCAAAGTCTAGGTGGAGCAAAAATGGCAACTCGTGTTGTAGGTGCTTATGCAATGATTAGAAAGCAATTCGGCCTCAATATTGGGAAGTTTGAAGGTATCGAAGAACCAATGGCTCGCATTGGCGGCTATACCTATTTCATGGAAGCGGCACGAAGATACACTACAGGTGGTCTCGACCAGGGAGCAAAACCTGCAGTAGTTACTGCTATTATGAAATATAATTTCACAGAGCTAATGCGTGAAATTGTAAACGATGGAATGGATATTGTAGGTGGAGCCGGAATTTCAAGAGGCCCCAGAAATATATTTGCTAATGGATATATCTCATTACCAATCGCAATAACCGTAGAAGGTGCAAATATCCTGACGCGAACGTTAATGATATTCGGTCAGGGAGCGATACGATGCCACCCTTATGCACTCAACGAAATCAAAGCTCTTACTGAAGGTGATGTGAAAGGCTTTGACGATAACTTCTGGAGACATATTGGTCATGTTGGACGAAACAAAGCACGTGCTTTTGTATTGAGTATCACGAGAGGAGCTTTGGCAAGTTCACCGGTAAGTGGACCAGCTTCTAAGTATTTCAGAAGGTTGGCATGGGCTTCGGCATCGTTCGCTTTCTTTGCTGACATTGCTCTGGGATCATACGGCGGTGCACTAAAGATGAAAGAGAAAATTGCTGGTAGATATGCCGACATACTCAGCCATATGTACTTAGCTGCTGCAACACTCAAACGATTCGAAGCTGAAGGAAGAAGAAAAGAAGATGAAGCGTTCTTTAAATGGGCGATGGAGTACATCTTCTATAGAATCCAGGTTGCCTTCGAGGGTATTTTGAAAGAAATCAAAGTTCCGGGGTTAAGCTGGGTCTTTAGATTGGCTGGTGTATGGTCCAGGTTAAATCCAATTGGAACGTATCCTTCTGACGATCTTGGTCACAAGGTTGCTTCTGCGATACAAGTTGTTGGAGACCAGAGAGATCGCATCACAGATGGAATTTACGTTCCGAAAGACCCTGAGCAGGCCATCGGAAGGTATGAGAATGCTCTAAACCTGATTACTGAAGCAGAGCCGGTATATAAGAAGTTATATGTGGCTATGAAGAAAAAAGAACTTCCTAAAGCTCCGTTGACAGAACTAATAAGTCTGGCATTCAAAAAGGAGATTATTACTCAGGAAGAAGCAAAACTGGCTAAGAAGGCTGAAGAAGCCAGAAACGATGCCATCCAGGTGGATGAGTTTACTCTTGAGGAATACATGAACGAAACTCCAAACGCAACAAGCGGAAAAGGGCTGACTTCATCAGAGGTAATTCAATCAGTATAAACAGATAGTGTTTATAGTAGTTCGAAGATAAAAACTTGACGACGCCCGGGTGAGGTGAAACTCCCCGGGTTTTCAATTTATATCTACCAGCCGCCGCTGGCTCCACCACCACCAAAGCCGAAACCGCCGCCTCCACTAAATCCGCCGAAGCCACCACCTCCGCCTCCGAAGCTGCCTCCGCCACCAAATGATCCACCACCACGGTTTCTTCCGCCGCCGTTAAAAAGCGTACTCCAGAATATGGCTTCGACTACATCATCGGGACCAAATGTACGTCTTCGACCTCTGCCTCCACGGCCACCTTTTGAGATCAGGAAAATGATAATCACAATAATGATGATGATTACATCAATTGGGATACCTCCACCTCCTTCAGAGCTTCGGAGACCTTCCGGGGTTCCCTCGAACTCACCAGAGGCTAATTGAATTAGGGCGTTGGTTGCGCGATCAAGTCCTCCATAAACATCCTGGTTTCGAAAGCTTGGAGTAATAATTTCATTTATGATCCGATTAGCCATCGCATCAGGAATAGCTCCTTCCAGGCCATAGCCAACTTCTATACGAATCTGGCGATCTCCTTCAGAAATTAAAATAAGTACACCGTTGTACCGCTCACCTTCCCACATTCTCCAACTGTTGGCTAATTCTCCTGCCACTTCTTCAATTGAGTTTCCTTGTAGGGATTCAATGATAGCTATGGAAATTACATTCGTAGTAGTATCCCGATAGTTGATTAGCTTTTGTTCAAGAGTGCGCTCTTCAGAGCTGGTAAGCATATTAGCGTAGTCATTGACCATCCCGGAAGGCTGGTCTGGGAGGAAGTCAAAATTTTGAGCCCATAATGAACTTTGTACCCCAAGCAATAAAATGATTGTTAAAAATCTACGCATCTCCATTCTCTCCATAACTAATTTCATCGTCCAGTTCATTTACATCATCCGACTGATAAGGGAAGAACTCTCTTAGTTTTTGCCCTACTAATAAAATTGCGTCTCTTAGTCCACTTTCATAATCATCAGCCTGGAAATATTTCTTCATAAGCTCGATTTCACTATTCCAGAAATCTTGGCCAACTTTTTCATGAATACCTTCATCTCCCCAAATAGCCATTTTATGATCTTTCGTAGCGATATAGATAATTACTCCATTCTTGAGCTCGGTTTCATGCATGTTTAAGTCAGCAAAAACTTCCTTAGCCCTGGTAATGGCATCATCCGCTTTACAACGATCCTCAATATGTACCCGAACTTCACCCGAGGTATTATTTTCAGCTTCCTTAATGGCAGCCACAATGGTTTTCTCTTCTTCTTTCGTTAAAAATCTTGCCATAATTAAATAGTCTTTGCGAGAAATGAGCTGAGCGAATGACGAAGCAATCTCATATTAAAAACAAGATTGCTTCGCTACGCTCGCAAATCTTTTAGTTTGAAAAATCTACAGTAGGTGCTTGTTCAGCTCCCTGCTCAGCTTCGAAATAAGCTTTTCTTTCAAAACCACCTATTGAAGCAAAAATGCTTGTAGGGAATTTTCGAATGGAAGCATTATAGGATTGCGCCGCATCATTGAATCTCTTTCTTTCGGTTGAGATTCTATTCTCCGTTCCTTCTAATTGAGCCTGAAGATCTCTAAAATTCGAGTTAGCTCTTAGCTCAGGATAGCGCTCAACAGTAACAAGTAATCGAGACAGTGCCCCGCTTAGTTGAGCTTGTGCCTGCTGGAATTGCTGAAGCTTCGCAGGATCGTTTAAATCATCTGCAGAAATATTGATAGAAGAAGCATTGCTTCTTGCGTTAGTAACAGCGGTTAACGTCTCTTGCTCGAAATCGGCTGCACCTCTAACTGTATTTACAAGGTTAGGAATAAGATCTGCCCTGCGTTGGTATTGATTTTCTACCTGTGCCCATGCGCCTTCGACGCTTTCTTCTCGGTCTACCAGGCCGTTATTAACGCCAATCCCATAAATTGCGATGATAACAACTATTACGATTCCGATTAAAAATTTTCCCTTCATGATTGTGTATTTAGTTATTTAATTTCTGCCCGCTTAATACGGACTAAATTCGTTTTAGTTCAAATTCATTAAACAATAATCAAAAACTGTTCCATTGTCAGAGCTTAGCCCAGAATTCATCTATTTTGACTTAGATGATACTCTCTTAGATCACAAAAAGGCAGAACAAAACGGTCTAGCCGATGTTCACCAACATTTTGAAGAGATTAACAGGATACCATTAGCAAAACTCATCGATACCTATCATCACATAAATAAAGGATTGTGGGAGGAGTATGGAAGAGGGGAAATTGACAGATATATTCTGCACCGTAGAAGGTTCGAAGAAACCTTTATTGCACTAGAGATTACTCCTTCTCTATATGAGGAAGCTGGTAAAGTTTACATGAATTATTATCGCAATCACTGGGAATGGATAGAAGGAGCTAAAGATGCGTATGAAAAAATAGCGTCCAAATTTCCAACTGGAATTATTACCAATGGTTTTGCTGAAACGCAATGGATGAAGATTAAGCAATTTGGTTTTGAAAACTCAGCACGCCAGATTGTCATTTCTGAAGAAGTAGGGGTGATGAAGCCTCATCCAAAAATCTTTGATCATGCTACTGAATTAGCGGGTGCAGCAAGAGAAAATATTCTTTATGTAGGAGATTCATTTACTTCTGATGTACAAGGAGCCTTAAAAGCCGGCTGGAAGATCGCATGGTTTAAGGAAGGCCCAACAAAGGAAGAGGCTGCTATTCCTACTCTCTGGTTTGATGATTTTGATGAGCTGCTTAAAAAGCTTGGGGTTTAGGATACAAAAGTTGCAAGATTGAAAAGTCATTCTGAGCGAAAGCGAAGAATCAGCATTACCCGGAGGTACGAGTGTTCTCGTTGATCCTTCGGCAGTAGCCTCAGGATGACTCCAATAATCGTTCTGTAAGCTTCTTATTTGCTTTCGGGAAGGGGAATTGCTCCAGTTCTTCGATATTTACCCATCGTACTTCCTGGCTGGATTTAGGCGCTGGCTCTCCGGAAATCAAATGGCAAAGGTAGGCATATAGGGTTATTGAGAAGTGTGAATACACATGCTTTAGCTTCATAAATTCTTTGTAAGCATGCACCTCAACTCCTAGTTCCTCTTTCAGCTCTCGCTCTACTGTTTGTTGAATGCTTTCTCCTTCTTCTTGCTTGCCTCCTGGAAATTCCCAAAGTCCTCCCAACATTACATCTTCGGGGCGAAGGGCAATGAGTACTTTACCGTCTTCTTTTTGAATTATACCAACACCGATATGCTTATGAGGCTTCTTCTTGGCCGGAGATTTATAGGGAATTGTGTCCGTTTTTGCCATCTTGGTTGCTACACAACCGGCCTGTATTGGGCAATCCATACAATTAGGGTTGGTTGGCTTACAGACGATGGAGCCAATTTCCATTAAGCCCTGATTGAATGCTGCGGGGTGTTCCTTACTGATTAACTCATCAACATGAGCCTGAACCTGTTTGGTAGTTCTTGAGCTCCTGATGTCTTCTTCAATTCCAAAGTAGCGAGTGATCACCCGAATCACGTTCCCATCTACTACAGCATTGGGTTTTCCGAAGGCAATGCTGGTGATTGCAGCTGCCGAGTATGGTCCGATTCCTTTGAGCTTTATGATCTCATCATACTCTGAAGGGAGTTCGCCGTAATATTTTTCTACAATTTCTTTAGAAGCGGCGTGTAAATTCCTGGCTCTTGAATAGTATCCCAAACCCTCCCAGGCTTTTAGCACTTGCTGTTGATTTGCTTTAGCTAAATCAAAAACGGTTGGGAATTCAGTCATGAAACGCTCAAAATATGGCCAGGCCTGGTCCACTCTGGTCTGTTGTAGCATAATTTCTGAAATCCAGATCTTGTAGGGATCTTTAGTCTCGCGCCATGGCATTTCGCGTTTATTCCGGGAATACCAGTCCAGGATATTCTGGGCAAAGTGGAGATCAGACACGAAGCTTATCTTCCCTGTCTTGAAATATTCAGAACGGTTAGGGAAATATCCTGCGAAGCCGCCGCGCCTTGCTCGTCAGTAGCGATAATTCTGAACTCATGTTTACCTATTTGTCGATCGGTAGGAGTCCAGGTGAATTGCCCGGTTTGTTCATTCAGATTGGCTCCTTCTGGCAAATCGACTGCCAAATATCGGATGAGAGAACTGGATGGATTTTCCGGGTCAATAGCTTTGTAAGTAGTGGTGTATTCATCATTCACTGCTATCGATGTTCCACGAACTGGGCTAAAACGAGGAGGAGAATTAAAGGTTCTTACATCAACTGTAAATCTTGTGCTGTCAATTCTACCTTCAGAGTCAGATGCTATAATCGTAAACCAGTTCAGGCCAATTTGATTAGGCATGGGTTGCCAGTAAAAGCCCTGATTTTTGATAGTACCATTTGCAACGCTTGAACGAAATGTGAATTCCACTTCTTCAGGAGTTCCAGCTTCAAGTTCTATGGCAGCCAATAACGGTTTTGGATAAGTGAGTATGACATTTTCTATGGGTTTCAGCTTCAGCCCATCATTATTTGTTACTCTTGTTGGCAGGCTTTCTGAACCACCATCCGCCTGAACAAGTGGACTCAAGCGGTCAAAAGCACTAATCCATACCGTTTCAGCACTTTTAGAAATATGATGATTCGCATCCCTTTGACCTTTCCAGGGCTGAAATTTGCTGCTACATGTAGAAGTCCAAAGTTCACCATGTTGATTTTTGGCAAGAAGGAGATCATTCCATGCGATAAAAGACAAAACTCGCCCTTCTACATTTCCACAATTTCTACCAATCCCATTTGAGTTTACTTCGAAAATATCTCCGCTTCGGGTTGCTCCCCAAATCAATCCATTATCTAAAAACAGTTCATGTAGCTGCACTCTTAAGCTAACCGTAGATCGATGAGTAAGAACACCTTCTTCAATTGAGAAAGAATGAACTTTAGAGTCATTAGTTAGTACAAAAAGCTGATTACTGATTATAGAAGACTCTACATCCAAGACATTTGCTCTCCCTATTATTCCATTAGCAACTATCTCAGCTTCGCTATCCACGGTTTCGGGTGTATCCAGTGAAAGTCGACCAAGGCCGTTGCTTCCCAGTGCCACGTAAAGATTATTATCCAGGCGGGCTACTCCGAGAGGGCGCTCTGGTAGAAGGGTAGAGGAGTAGACCCCAAGAACAGAAGTAGGTTCTAATACGGTTAAGCGTTTTGAATCTCCATATAAATAAGCAAAACGGATATCTGCATCGATAATACTTCCCCGGCGTTGCATGCCAGCTGATGTGTACAGCCACTGGAGAGAATCCTGATAAGCTCGAAATACTGCCATACCCTCGGTATTTGAAAGCACATAAAGATGAGCATTAGAAGCTCCGATTGCTTTTACCCCGGGAATAGACAGAATTTTGGTGTAATCCTGAAATAGCTGCGATTGAGAGAAAGCTTTTCCATTAATAAGGAATAGAAATAGTACTATAAATGTGATAAAACTCGTCTTTTTAGACATAAGCTATAACCAGTTGTGCTTTTTATACCATCGAATGGTTCTGGAAATACCCTCTTCAAGGCTAACCTCCGGGTTATATCCCAACTCCTTTCGTGCTTTGTCAGATGAACAAACCCATTCTTCAATAAGCTCGTTTACCTTTTCACGATTTACAACGGGGTATTTACCAATTAATGATGCCCCACTTTCAATAGTGCCTGCAATTCTCTTTGCCCACTTAGGATTGATCTTAATAGGGATCGGTTTCAAGCCAGTAACAGTAGTAGTAATGGACCGAATTTGATTCCATGAATAGGCATCCTTTTCTCCACCCATATTGTAAATGTGTACTCCCGGAGTTTCTATGCTGGCAGACTGTATCATTCCTTTAACTAAATCTGTGACATATACCATTGAAATCTTGGGATTGTTCCCATCTCCAACAATAGGGCAGATACCCATTTTAAAAGTCTTGAAGAAGGTATAGATATCAGCTTCTCTTGGTCCGTACACAGCGGAAGGTCGAATCATTTTAATAGAATCTTTCTCTCCGGCTATTTGTTTTACTACATGTTCCATCTCTTTCTTTGAAGTACCATACATGGTCAACGGACGCAAAGGAACATCTTCCGGGACCGGAGTTCCTGAACTGGGTCCTACCGCAGTAAGAGAAGAAGTAATGACAATATTATGAATTCCTTTTTTTTGAGCGATTCTGATTAGGTTTTCAGTGGCCTCAACATTTGCTCTGGTAAACTCTCTTTTGTTAGGCGCTCTAAGAACAGCAGCATTATGATAAATGATATCAACGCCATCAAGGGCTTTGTTAATGGCTTGTAAATCAAATAAGTCTCCTTTAATTCTGACGAAATCTAACCCGGTTAGCCATCTGTCAGAACTTCGAACCAGGCAGCGGACTTCAGTAATATTAGGGGACGCAAGTAAATGTTCTACTAAATGGCTTCCCACAAATCCGGTTCCACCAGTAACAAAGGCTATCATAAATGTGTATATTCGGCGATTATTTTTTGAACTTAATCAGCATACCTAAAATAAGGTGTTGGAAGATACTAATCTGGTTTTTGCTTTTAAACTTTTATGAAAGAACTGAGAGTAGCTCTTTTCACGGGCAATTATAATCATATAAGGGACGGCGTTTCCCTCACATTAAACCGGTTAGTGAGTTACCTAGAAAGTAAGGATATCCCTGTATTAATTATTGCACCCAGCAACAAAGAGCCTGCAATCGACCATTGCGGAGAATTGATCGTAACTCCATCTATACCTATGCTGGTTCCCGGAAGAAAAGAGTATAGAATTGCGACTCATTTCCCCAGGTGGGCTAAGAAAAAAGTGGAAGAATTTAATCCAACGCTAGTACATATAGCCACTCCTGATGGACTTGGTGTAGGAGCATTAAAGTGGGCGAGGAGGAAGAACTTACCAAGAGTGACTTCTTATCATACACATTTTCTCAGCTATACCGACTATTATCCCTCTCACTTAAATCCGGTTAAAAAACCGTTTAAAAATCTGATGAAGTGGTTTTATAGACAATTTGAACACACCTATGTGCCAAGTGAGTCTATGATTGAGGAGTTGCATAATGAAGGCATACCTGGAAATATGAAAATCTGGGCTAGAGGAATAGATCTGGAGCGGTTCAATCCCTCAAAAAGAGATATGGAGTGGAGAAGGAATGCAGGATTTGAGGATGATGAAATTGTGGTTTCTTTTGTATCCAGGCTTGTATGGGAAAAGGAACTTCGCACTTACATTGACAGTGTGAATGAGATTCAAAAAAAATATCCAAAAGTGCGAGCTCTTGTAGTGGGAAATGGCCCGGCGCAAGACGAGGCTGAACAACTATTGCCTAATGGTCATTTTACAGGGTTTGCTAAAGGTGAAGATTTAGCCAGGGCCTATGCTAGTGGTGATATTTTTATGTTTCCATCCCATACCGAAACCTTTGGGAATGTTACTCTCGAAGCTATGGCAAGTGGACTTCCATGTATTGTTGCAGATGCTATTGGAAGTAAGTCGCTAGTTAATGATGGAGTAAATGGCTACCTGGCTCAAAAAGAGAGTGTGGAAGACTTTACCAGACAATTAGAAAAAATTGTTTCTGACCCTGAGAAGAGGATAGAAATGGGAAAGGCCTCCCGGGAATTAGCTATGGGATACCAATGGGAGTCAATTAATGCAGGACTGCTAGAAAACTATCGGGAAGTATTAGAGCATTGGGGTAAGGAGTAACTCTTGCGCATTCTATATATATCACACCTTCATCCTCCCAAAGATGCGCCACTTAAAAGTATAGGTGGTATGCAAAGAGTAAGTATGCAACTTGTTGAGGAGCTGAGCAAAAGAGACGATGTGACCATCAAAACTATTATTCAGCACGCTCCATGGAAAGGAATTGAAGTCAGGACTTCGTTCTTTTTAGCAAATCTTGCCAGAAAGCTTCCTGGAATAGTAAATGATTTTAAGCCAGACATTATTCTGTTCTCTTCAATGGTAACAGCAAGTTTAGCTAAGATTACGCGGACGAGAGTAGACGTACCCATGGTAACTATAAATCATGGTCAGGATGTAAAAATGCCAATAGGGATATATCAGAAGTTTGTTCCTAAAGTATTTGGTGCATTGGACGGTGTTATATCGGTATCAAGAGCGACTCGTGAAGAATGTATAAAAAGGGGTATGACTCCGGAAAAAGGGATCGCATTACCAAATGGCTTCGATCTGACAGATTTTAAGGAAGTACCGGATAAGAAAGAATCTCGAGAAGCAATCAGTAAAGCTTTCTCTGTTGATCTTACAAATAAACATCTTCTTCTGACTGTTGGTCGTCAGGTAAAACGAAAAGGACATGAATGGTTCATTAAAGAAGTATTTCCAAAAATTACTTCGGATGTAGTGTACCTGGCTATTGGGGAAGGCCCTGAGCACGAGAACTTAAAAAAGACATGGACTGAGCTATCCTATAAAGAGAATATCTTATTAGTTGGTAAACAGCCTGACTCTATATTGAGGCACGCATATTCAGCAGCCGATATTTTTGTAATGCCCAATATCCCGGTACCAGGAGATATGGAAGGGTTTGGGATCGTGCTACTCGAAGCAAACCTTGCATCTACTCCAGCCGTTGCGGCAGACCTGGAGGGGATTAAAGATGTTATTGAGAATGGAGAAAATGGGTTTAAAATCCCTGTAAGAGATAAAGAGCTTTTTGCTCAAAAAATAGACGAAATAGTTACAGAAGGAAGTGAGGTTTTAGGGCAGAGAAGTCGGAGTTTTGTTGAGGAAAACTTTGCCTGGGATCACGTCGCTGATCGATATATTTCTTATCTTCAAGACGTGATCAAAAAATACGCACGCCATCACTAGCACATCTTCCCTTCTTATCAATTTGAAAGGAGCTTATTACTAGCTATATTGCGTCGTTTATTTAGGATAATTTGGTAAAGATCAACCTTATGGGTGATAGTAAAACAGCTACACAGGATATTTTTGCAAAAGCATATGGGTTCACAAAAGCGGATGAGGTAAAAGACGCCGGTCTATATCCGTATTTCAAACCCCTTGAGGCCACAGACGGAACTATTGTAGAAATTGAAGGTCATGAAGTTATCATGGCTGGTTCCAATAATTATTTAGGGCTTACAAACGATCAGCGCACCATTAAAGCCGCTCAGGCTGCCTTAACCAAGTATGGCACAGGGTGTACGGGTTCAAGATATCTAAACGGTACTCTTGATATCCACCTCGAGCTAGAAGACAAGCTAGCTGAGTTTATGGGGAAAGAATCCTGTGTGCTTTTTAGTACAGGTTATCAAACTAACGAGGGGTCTATTCAAACCATTGCTGGTAGAAATGATATTATCTTTTCAGACCGTGATAATCATGCTTGTATAGTTGTTGGAACACTTTGCTCCAATGCTAAAACTGTACGTTATCAGCACAATGATACTGACCAACTCCGTAAGTTTTTAGAAAAAGCCGATCCAGATGCTGGAAAAATCATTATCTCAGATGGTGTTTTCTCTATGTCTGGAACGCTAGCCAAAATTCCAGAGCTTGTTTCTTTAGCAAAAGAGTTTGGGGCTCGACTTTATTTAGATGATGCACATGCTGTTGGTGTAGTCGGAGAAGGTGGTAGAGGATCTGCTTCTGTATATGGATTAACAGATGAAGTGGATTTGATCAGCGGTACTTTCTCTAAATCGTTTGCATCTCTGGGTGGTTTCCTGGTAGGAGATCGCACCGTTATTGAATTTATTCGTCATCACTCTCCTGCACATATATTTAGTGCTTCAATGCCTCCTGCGAATGTTGCTACAGTGCTCACAGCGCTTGAAATCCTTCAGGAAGAGCCATGGAGAATTAAGCGCCTTGAAGAGATATCATTGTACATGCGTACTGAGCTGGAAAATATTGGCTTCAATGTTTGGACAAGCCAGTCGCCGATTATCCCGGTTGTAATTGGAGATATGTGGGATTGCTTCAGATTTTGGAAAGATTTATTCGAAGAAGGAGTATATGCAAATGCAGTAATTCCTCCTGCTGTACCAAAAGGACAGTCTTTACTTCGAACAAGTTATATGGCTAGCCACACTGATGATCACTTGAACCAAATTCTGGAGGCATTCCGAAAAGTAGGTCTCAAGCACGGTTTGATTGACAATAACGGTCACTCAAAATCTTAAACTCTGGCATGAGCACCAGCGGAGTTACCTTCGTTAATACCGATGAGGAAAAGAAGAAATTCCTGGAATTTCAGTATGATCATTATAAAGATGATAAATACTTTGTTCCTCCACTCAGGATGGATCAAAAAAAGCTTATCAATCCAGATAAGAATCCATTCTTTAAAAACGCAGAGATTGCTCTATTCATAGCAGAGCATAATGGTAAGACAGCCGGCAGGATTTCTGCTGTCGTCGACCATCGCTTCAATGAGTATCATGGGCGTAAAACCGGTCATTTCGGTTTTTTCGAATGTATAGATCATCAACCCACAGCAAACTTACTTCTTCGAGTTGCTGAAGATTGGTTGAAAGAGAAAGGCGTTGAGGATGTTTTAGGGCCTGCAAGTCCGGGAATGATGGATATGATTGGCTTTCTTGTCGATGGCTTTGAAAAAAATCCATATGTACTGATGCCCTATTCAAAGCCCTATTATGAAAAGCTAGTAACTGCGGCTGGGTATGAACAGGAAATGGATTTACTCGCCTATCTTGTAGATAAGGATAGTGTTGCTCTTGATAGAGTTGAGCGGGCAAAACAAATTGTACTGAGGAGAAATCCTGGACTGGTAATCCGACCAGTTGTCCTCAAAAAAATGGATCAGGAAGTAGAGATTATCCGTGCTATCTATAATGAAACATGGAAGCATAATTGGGGATTTCTTCCACTTACCAAAGAGGAGCTTGCTGCTACCGCTCAGGATTTCAAAATGATTCTCGATCCTGATTTTGCACACATAGCTGAAATCGATGGAAAGCCAGTAGCATTTTCAGTAGGGATACCCGATTTGAATATTTTATTCAAAAAAATGAATGGGAATCTGTTTCCATTTGGGATTTTTAGAATGCTTTTTGGTAAGCGTAAAATCAAGAGATTTAGAACGGCATTGATGGGAGTACTTCCTGAAGTACAAGGTCGCGGTATTGATGCCATGCTTCACCAGGCAGCGATTGAGAAGGGACTGGGTAAAGGCTATACAGAATCAGAACTGAGCTGGGTGCTTGGGAACAACCAGGAGATGATTCGTACAGCAGAAAAAATCGGGGCCAGGTTAGATAAAACCTATCGGATGTATTCAAAGAAATTAGCCTAATTAAAGGCACACTTCCTTACCTTTAGTTGAACTGCGAAAAAGAGATATTACTATGAGTGATTTTCGAATCGAAAAAGATTCTATGGGAGAAATTAAAGTCCCTGCAAACGCTTTATATGGAGCTCAAACTCAAAGAGCTTATGATAACTTTCCGATAAGCGGAATAAAATTCAGCAGGGAGTTTATCCAGGCCTTAGGATATGTCAAAAAAGCTGCGGCACTGGTAAATGGAAACCTGGGATTGGTTGAGCCAGGAGTAGTAGAAGCAATTGATAAGGCTGCCCAGGAAGTTATCGATGGTAAACACGACAAGGAGTTTGTAATCGATATTTTCCAGACGGGTTCAGGAACTTCCAGTAATATGAATACGAATGAGGTGATCAGTCATTTAGCCAATGAGAAAAAGGGGAATACTGATGTACATATCCACCCCAATGATCATGTAAATTTTGGACAGAGTTCAAATGATGTAATCCCAACGGCGATTCGTATTTCTTCTCTTTTATCAGTGAAAGAAAATCTTATTCCAGCTCTAACTCACCTAAAAGATACTTTTCTAAGCAAAGGAAAAGAATATGCCAATGTAGTTAAGACAGGAAGAACCCACCTTATGGATGCAATGCCTGTAACCATAGAGCAGGAGTTTGGAGGCTATGCCCGTCAGGTAGAACTTGGTATTGCCAGAGTTGAAGCTGCACTCGAAAGACTAAAAGAGTTACCTCAAGGCGGTACTGCTGTTGGTACGGGAATTAATACACATCCTGAATTTGGAAATCAGTTTGCACGGAAAGTATCTGAATTAACGGGAGAAGACTTTGTTGAAGCTGAAAACCATTTTGAAGCGCAATCAACAGTAGATGCACCGGTAGAGTTAAGTGCGCAACTAAAGACCATTGCCGTTAGCTTATTGAAAATCGCCAATGATTTACGATGGATGAACTCCGGACCGAATAGCGGAATCGGTGAAATCCAACTAGCAGCATTACAACCAGGTTCTTCTATTATGCCCGGCAAAGTAAATCCGGTAATTGAGGAAGCCACCACGATGGTCTGTGCACAGGTTATTGGAAATGACGCTACCATCACCATTGCTGGTCAATCCGGTAATTTTGAATTAAATGTAATGCTTCCGGTAGTAGCTCATAATCTGTTAGAATCTATTCGCATACTTGCCAATACAGCAAGGAATTTGGCTGATCGCTCGGTGTCAAGGCTGACGGTTAAAGAGGATGTAATTGCAGATATGGTGGGGAGAAATCCAATTTTGGTTACCGCATTGAATCCTATTATTGGGTACGATCTTGCAGCAAAAATCGCTAAAAAAGCATTTGCTGAAAATCGTCCGCTTAAAGATGTAGCTAAAGAAATGACCGACTTGTCTGATGAGGAACTGGATCAGGCATTAGACCCAATGAAGATGACAAAGGGAGGATTTACCGAATAAAGAGTAATCGGTAAATGCAATATTTATAAGGTTTTTCAAGAGGTGTTATTACCAGATTTAACGGTTTAATCACTTTATAAAAACCATTGATTCCATTATATTGGAAGCCCTTTCTGAGAGGCAAAAAAATCCAAATTCTAAACACTAAACTATGGCTGAGGTTAAGGCACCAAATACCCGAAAAACCTTCACAAAAGCACAAAAAAAAGAAGTGCTTAATGATTTCCGTTTAGGTTGGGTAAGTCGGTATATGTCTTTGGCTGGCCGTAAGGAAGTGCTTTCCGGTAAAGCAAAGTTTGGGATTTTTGGGGATGGGAAAGAGATTCCGCAAATAGCTTTGGCGAAGGTATTTAGAAACGGTGATTTTAGATCCGGATATTATCGAGACCAAACGTTTATGATGGCAATTGGTGAGATGAGCATCAATCAATTCTTTGCTCAGCTATATGCTCATCCAGACGAAAAGGCTGATCCATACTCCGCAGGGCGACAAATGAACTCCCATTTTGCCACGCGATTAATTGATGAAGAGGGCAACTGGATTGATCAGACCAAATCAAAAAACACTTCATCTGATATATCTCCCACAGCTGGACAAATGGCCCGTCTGGTTGGTCTTGCTCAGGCTTCAAAAGTGTACAGGGAGAATAAAGCCCTTCATAAAGGAGAGTGGAAGAAATTTTCGAATGGTGGAAATGAAGTAGCGTTTGGTACCATCGGAGATGCAAGTACATCAGAAGGGGTATTCTGGGAAGCTATCAATGCAATTGGTGTTATGCAGCTTCCTTTTGTAATGTCGGTTTGGGATGATGGATATGGAATCTCAGTTCCTAAAGAATATCAAACCACAAAGGGAAGTATTTCGAAAATCCTGGCTGGATTTCAGCGAACAGAAGATGAAGCTGGCTATGAAATTCTAAAAGTAAAAGCATGGGATTATCAGGATCTCATCAAAACCTATGAAAAAGCAGCTGAGATTGCCCGTACGGAGCACGTTCCCGTTCTTGTTCATGTTGAAGAAGTAACTCAGCCTCAGGGTCATTCCACATCAGGTTCTCATGAGCGATACAAGTCAAAGGAACGTCTTGAGTGGGAAGTTGAATATTGCTGCTTAGAGCAATTGAGGAAGTGGATTCTCGCGAAGAAGATTGCTACCGAAGCAGATCTCGATCAAATTGAAACAGAAGCTCTTCAAGAAGTAACGAAAGCCAGAGCAGAAGCCTGGGAGGCCTATATCTCACCAATGAAGGAAGAGAAGGCTTTTGTATTAGAAAGAGTTTCTACTCTTTTCGAAGAAACTGGCGATACTCGATTGGAAGGATTGATCAAGAAAATGAAGATCATTCCTAATGCGATTAGAAAGGATATCATACCTGTGGCTAAAAAAGCAGTCAGGTTTACAGTAGGTTCTGAGAGTACATCGAGAAAAGAGCTATTGGATTGGTTGAATGAAATTAAGCCAATCAATGAAGACCGATACAACTCTCATTTATTAAGTGAGACTTCAAAATCACCACTTAATGTTGAACATGTTGCTCCGGCCTATCCCGAAAAACCAGATATGGTAGATGGAAGAATTATCGTTCGGGATAATTTTGATAAGATATTTGAAGAGCACCCTCAGGTTCTCACTTTTGGAGAAGATGTTGGTGCTCTTGGTGATGTAAATAAAGGTCTGGAAGGTCTTCAGGAGAAATTTGGACGGCTTCGTGTTTCTGATACCGGAATTCGTGAAGCAACTATTCTTGGACAGGGAATCGGGATGGCACTTCGTGGTCTAAGACCGATTGCTGAGATTCAGTACCTGGATTATTTGCTCTACTGTTTCTATGTATTGAGTGATGACCTGGCTTCATTAAGATATAGAACCAAAGGAGGGCAAACAGCCCCAGTTATTGTAAGAACTCGAGGTCATAGACTAGAAGGAATCTGGCATTCTGGTTCTCCGATGGGAGTTATTCTAGGTGGTGCTCGTGGAATTCATTTATGTGTTCCAAGAAACCTTACCGAAGCTGCTGGTTTCTATAATACCTTATTGAAAGGAGATGATCCTGCCATAGTTATTGAGCCATTAAACGGTTACCGACTCAAAGAACCACAGCCAACGAATGTGGGAGATTTTACCACTCCATTAGGTATTCCTGAAGTGTTGAATGAAGGAACCGATATTACCATCGTTTCTTATGGATCTACGTTGAATATAATTTCCTCTGTGCTTCCTCAACTGGAAGAAGTAGGTATTTCAGCAGAGCTGATTGATGTAAGAACGCTTATGCCTTTCGATATCAACCATTCTATCGTTGAGTCGGTAAAGAAAACCAATCGCCTGCTTATTGTTGATGAGGATGTACCTGGTGGAGCTTCTGCCTTTATCCTACATCATATACTCCAGGAGCAAAGAGGTTATTTCTGCTTAGATTCTGAGCCTCGTTGTTTAACCGCAAAAGAACACAGGCCTGCTTATGCTTCGGATGGAGATTACTTCAGCAAGCCTAATGCGGAAGACATCTTCGATGAGGTATATGATATGATGAGAGAATGCGAGCCTGAGAAGTTCCCTGAGATTTATTAGGGATTCCCTCCGATATCCTTTCAGAACGTCATCCTGAGCATACTTGCGAAGGATCTGAACGAATATCCAATTAGATCCTTCGGCGGTAGCCTCAGGATGACCCTTTGGGGTGTTTGTACAGTTTACGACCCTAGATCAACCCTCTTGCCTTCAACTCCAGGTATTTATTGATCGCATTTACAGAAAGTTCTTTAGGCGGGGTAAGAATAGAATGAATTCCATGTTGGGTGAGAGACTTCACGATCTGCTTCTTTTCAAAGCTGAATTTCTCAGCTACTGTCTTGGTATAGATGTCTCCAATATTCTCTGAGTTTCTTTCCAGTAAGGAAGTAAGCTCGGTATTCTCAAAGAAGATGGTAACGAGTAAGTGATCTCTGGCTATTCGCTGTAAATAAGGGAGCTGACGCTCCATGGAAGAAAAGGTCTCGAAGTTGGTATAGAGTAGAACCAGGCTTCGCTGGTTCAAATGAGAGCGAAGCGTAACCACGAGTCGTTCATAATCTGATTCCAGGAAATTGGTGTCCAGCTTATATAGAGCCTCCTGAATTTTTCGGACATGAGTACGCTTCTTCTCCGGTCTAACTACCACAGAGTCTTTATTAGAGAAAGTAATCAGCCCCGCTTTATCGTCTTTGATGAGGGAGATATTTGAAATAACCAGGCTGGTATTAATCGCATATTCAAACAAAGTCATTCCGTCAAAGGGCAGTTTCATTACTCTCCCCATATCAATGACATTGACTACCTGTTGAGAACGCTCGTCCTGGTATTGGTTTACCATGAGATTTTGGGAGCGAGCAGTTGCTTTCCAGTTTATAGATCGGACATCATCACCACGTACATATTCTTTAATCTGATCGAACTCCATGGTATGACCAAGTCGCCGAATTTTTTTAATTCCTATATCAGAAAGTCGGTTTGAAATGGCATACAGTTCAAACTTTCTCATTTGAATAAAGGAAGGATAAACGGGCAGTTTCTCAGGTTGAGGAAATACATACTTCCTTCTTATAAAGCCGATTTTGGAGGTGATGAATGCATTTATGCTTCCAAAATCGAATTCTCCGCGAACAGTAGGCCTGAGATTGTATGTGAATTCCTTTCCGGAGTTTTTTTCAAAAGTGGATTTAATCTCAAAATTCCGAATCTGGAACTGATGAGGTATTTCATCGACGATAGAACAGCTAATAAAAAACGGGTAGGAAGAGGACGCTTTAATGCGAATGGTATTTTCATCTCCGTTGGATAAGCGCTGAGGAGAAATTCTTTCTGCTTCAAAACCAGAACGGGAATAAAGGAGAAGCAGGTCTGTGAAGAAAGATAGTCCTACAATCAGAAACAGAAGGTCTCCGAGTACCTCGAAGGTGGTATAGAAAAATCCAAGAGCATAACTCGCACTGGTGATAGCAAGTGCTAAAAAGAAGCGAGATGTAGCAAAAAAGCTCTTAAAGAAATTCACTATCGGGGCACTTCTATTTTATCTGCGAGTTGTTTTAGTACCGTTTCGGGTTCTACTCCTTCCATTTCCTTTTCAGGTGTAAGGGTGATTCGGTGTTTTAAAGCGGGAGCGACCACATACTTCACATCTTCAGGAGTGATAAAATCCCGGTTTTGCATGGTTGCCCAGGCTTGAGCAGCTCGCATCAGATATACCGATGCACGAGGTGAAGCTCCAATCGAAATGGAACTGGAGTTCCTGGTTTCCTGTACGATTTTAGCAATGTACTCCATGAGCTGAGGCTCAACATGAACTTCAGTAACCAGTTCTCTTTGCTTAATCAATTCTTCTGAAGCGACAACTGGATTGACCTGGGCTAAATCTGATTCTGTCTTGCGTTCGTAACTTCCATTTAAGATGGCAACCTCATCTTCAAGAGAAGGATAGCCTACTTCTATTTTGAAAAGGAATCGATCCAATTGAGCTTCGGGTAATCGATAAGTCCCTTCATGCTCAATCGGGTTTTGGGTAGCGATCACAGTAAAAGGAGCATCCATTGGATAGGTAGTTCCATCTACTGTTATTTGTCGTTCCTGCATTACCTCAAACAAAGCAGACTGAGTTTTGGCAGGGGCCCGATTAATCTCATCAATGAGTACAATGTTGGAAAAGACAGGTCCTTGTCTGAACTCGAAATCGGTGGTTTTGGCATTAAATACACTCGTTCCAATAATATCAGCAGGCATGAGATCGGGAGTGAATTGAATACGGGAAAATCCAGTATTGATTGTCTTTGCCAGCAAGCGAACGGAAAGGGTTTTTGCAACACCTGGAACCCCTTCAATCAATAAATGCCCATTAGCGAGGAGGCCACAAATGAGTAAATCGACCATCTCATTTTGGCCGACAATTACTTTTCGGATTTCTTCCCGGATTTTTGATACAATTTCCTGGAGTCCTGAAAGATCAAGTCTGTTTTTGAATGCTGCATTAGGCTCATTAACTGAGCTCTGTTCTGGTGACGGTTGGGTTAAATCTTCATTCATCGCTGAGAGTGTTTATAGAATTCGTCGATTCTTTCTGTGATTAGTTTTAATTCTTTATCGGATAGCTGTTCTTTTTGGCGATAGGCCTCTATCTCTTCAAATAGCTCACTAATTTCTTCCAGTTCTATCCCAGATCTATTAGCAATATCACTGAGTGATTGCTCATCAATATCTGTGGTAGAAACTCTTAAACTGGATCGAATGTATTCGAAAAGGAACAGCACTTTTTTCTCGAAAATATCTTTATGAGTACCATTATTCAGATACAGGTTTGCAATGGTTGTAGCGAACTCAATACTTGTGTTCTTTGGAGATCGAATTACCGGAATAATTCTTTGTGCTCGTTTCGCATTGATGATCAAATATGCAACCATTCCAAAAAGGGCGATGAACCAGGCCCACTTTAAATTTCTCTGAGAAGTGATGTAGGATAGGGGAGATGCCAGGTTCAAACGTCCTGCTTTATAATATTCATCCCAATAAGTAGTTCTTTGGGGCAAATAAGAAAGAGCCTTGAAAGCATAATCGTAATTTGCTACATCACGGGTAAAGTAGTTGGTAAACAGAAAAGGATTGGAATGAATGAAATAACTTCCTTCACCACGTTTCACCTGGATAAAATTCACCTGATCATCTTCAGAATAGCCAAGTATAGTTGTGTGGGCAGTATCAAGACGTATGAAGTAAGATTCCGTTAAAGTTCGGGGGAATGCCCAGTTCGATTCTTTCTTGATAGCTGGGTTCGTAAAATTAACGGGATTAGAAAGAAGCGAATCCAAACTGGTTGAAGAGGGGTTTATAAAAGGGAAAGAGGCGCTAATGACTATGTTTAGGGAATCTGCAAGTGGCCCTGCCATTTCTCGTGCTGAAATAAATACATTATCCCCAGCCTCTACTTTTTCATTAAGAATTTCAGTTTCGAATTCATCGATTGCAAAGGCTGAATTGATGAAGATCCAATTGCTTCGATCAATGTCCAATTCTGATTCAAAAATAGGCTGGTTATTTACTATGATTTCTTCTCCTTCAAAAGAAATGCTTAGTAAATCATTCAGAATATATGCCCCAAAGGGAATCTTAGAGGTAGAAGAATAATTCTCTGACCAATCGATAGGTTTAGGCTGCGCCAACCTAACTATAGTGAGTATTATGGTAATCAAAATAAGCCCGATGATATATTTCTGATCTCTTTTCATGTACTTAACTCATTTTGAAGATCATCATACAAAGCTTTTACCTGGGTAAATTTAGCTTTGTCTATTTTGAAATCACCATATTCAACATATTCATAATAATAGGTGAGGGAGTTAAAAGAATTGGATAATCTGTGTCCGGACAACTCCCTTTCATAATCGAAATTCGTTTTCTCAATACTCCATGTAATAAGTTCTTTCTCGTTTAACAGTTTTAGCACGATCAGATATATATATCGGGTAGCAACTGAAAAGTTAGAACTAGATAGAGCTTCGTTCAGCAAAGCCTGGAGGTCAATATCATCGATATGCTGTTCCTGAATGGCCAGGTCAAAAGCATTGCCCGTTTTCTTTTTATTGAAGATGTTTATCAGATTACCACCTATTGCCTGATTTATAATTGCAAGCACGAGACCGATTACAAATCCATAGAGTACAACCCGTAGTAAAAAATTTCCTACCGGGTTACCAAACAGGAAATTAGCCCACCGGAATAGGAGGTTGACCAACCGGTCTCTTAAAGAATCCGGGTTTTCAGGGAGTCCTTCATACCTAAAATCAGGGTCTTCAGCGAATTCCTGGATAATAGTTGGATCAGGTAGACGAACTTCTATTTCCGATTCAAGATCTTCTTTTACCGATAAGGAATCTTGGGCGTGAGCAGAGTAGCTTGTTGCAAAAAGCACCAGGAATAGAGCCAATAAAAAACCGGGTACAATTCGATTCATTACTAATCGACCAACCCCTCAATTTTAGCCCGTAAACTCCCGCCTTCTTTTCGTTCAACCAGATTATAGTATTGAAGAGCGAATGAAATGTGAAACAGACAAGTAAACAAAGAACTGATAGCAGTTGAAATCGCTGTAATAATTGTGAAGACGGTCGACAACCCCTGGGCATCGTTTAATGTGCCTGTATCCACAAAAAAGATAGATAAAATGGTTGATGGTAGAATGAGTACATAACTTGTAAAAAGCACAATGATGTACATAATGAAAAACAGTGCAAAGGTAGCCCACCAGTAATTTTGGGTTAATTCCCATGATCGACCAAGGGATTCAAAAACTCCTTTCTTTTCAAGAACAATTACGGCTGAAGCAAGGCTTAATCGAATTCCAAAAAATAAAGCTGGGATAAGGAAGAATAGCGCCGAAAAGAATAGAATGAACATCATTACTAAATAGAGACCAATAAACCTGGCAAGTAAGATGCCGGAGTCTTCCAGTAAATCGGTAGTTGTTGGCTCTGTATCATCTTCAGTAAAATTCAAGTGGTTGAGAGCAACGATAGATAATACCGCATAAGCAAGAAGGGTGATTCCGATACTTGCAAAGTATTGCCATCCAAAAAGTTCACTTAGATCAGGTGTGGCCGAAGGATTAAAGATATTCGCAAAAAACTCGGAAGAATATCCCTCCATCAAAAAAGCCTGAACTAAATAAAGCGGAGCAACAAAAAAGAGTAGTCCTTTTAGAAGAGACTTATAGTAAACCCTTATGTATTGAAAGGTGTCGGTTAGTATGTCTCCTAAATCCCTGGTTCTCTTATGGTCAAATGTTAGCATGAGCGAGAGCGTTTCTTTTTCGATAGATGTTTATGGGAGCTACAAAATAATATCCAATGATAAATGCAAACGACCCCAAAATGATAAATAGACTCAAAAATAATGGCATTTCAGTATACCGGGTTACAAATGATTCAAGAAAGCCTGCAGCAATGAAAACCGGAATTAGACTGATCAACATCTTGATTCCATCCTTTACACCCTTTGCGAATGCTTGTCTGCGTTTGTAGGTGCCTGGGAATAAAAAACTGTTTCCCAATGCAAATCCAGCTGCTCCTGAAATGGTAATAGCACTCAACTCAAGTGCTCCGTGAATAAAAACTACCAGCATAGCTTCTGAAAAAAGATCGTAGCTTTGAAAAAAAGTGAGGAAGACGCCCACCATAATTCCATTCTTAAGCATAATCCAACCCGTTCCAAATGCAGTAAATACTCCTAAGATAAAATTGATAAAAGATACCCTGATGTTGTTGAAGGTTATGGCAAAGAACATATTTAACTGGGTATGCTTCTTATACACAGCCAAAGGGTCGTCCATTTCAATATTAGTGAGTGTCATATTCACATATGCATCTCCTAGAATCATACGTGCAAACGAACTATCGTTCTGTTGGGAAACGGCGCCGATTAAACAAAAAAGGACAAAAATAAAGACGGAAGCAAAGAGTTCCTTTAAGCGATATGAAAAGATTTCCGGTATTTCATCTCTCCAAAAAGTTATGAACCTTGACCCACTTTCTTTCCGGTTCTTGTAAATAGTATTGTGTGCCTGGATAGAAAGGTCATTCAAATACTGAGTAGTTTTTGAACCTTCGAAACAGCTTTGAGCATAAGCCAGATCATTATTCAGTTCGATATAAAGTTCAGCTAGTTCATCACCGGTCTCTTTTTTATAGTTTTTTAGCTGGGCTTCAAAAGATTTCCACTTATCAGCATTTTTTCGAAGAAAGGTGACCTCACGCATGCAATTCTTTTCTTGATGTTCTTTTTTTCACTCAGGATAAATGGTGTATCTTTTGGCTCATAGTAAGTGTTTTTAATAATAAATAGAAACCAGATTGGCTACGAATCAAATTGGGGTAGAGACTACTCAGCATGTTAAATTAAACTACAATCCAGCGCCAATAGGAGACCGGCTCATTGCCTTTCTGTTGGACGGATTTGCGCTCATTGGTTTTTATTTGATAGTAGTTGCGGCATTTGGTGCCATTGCCGATTTAAATGAAAGCTTCAACACATTTACAGAAGAAAACCAGTGGATTTTTTTCATGGTATATGTGATTCCTTCTTTTTTCTATCACCTGATTTTTGAGGTGGTTTGGAACGGTAAATCATTTGGCAAGTGGTTGATGGGTTTACGGGTTGTTCGCGTAGATGGGACTAACCCTACACTGGGAAATTACGTGATCAGGTGGATGTTTCGTCTTCTCGAGATCACACTTACCAGTGGAATGGTTGCATTTATCACTGTTCTTATGAATGGAAAAGGACAACGTTTAGGCGATATCGCGGCGAAAACGTGCGTAATTAAGACTACTAAAAAAGTAAAGCTTACCGATACTATTTATGCGGAGCTGGAAAAGGAATTCGAGGCAAGTTATCCTGAAGTAGTAGAGTTAAAGGATGAGGATATACGGACGATCAAAGAAGTTTTAGCTGCAAAGAAGGGCTATGATTACACCACCTGGTTTGTAATGGTTCAACGTACCGCAAATATTATTCAGAATAAGGTGGGGATAACAAAGCAAGAGGAGAATGCGGACGAGTTTCTAAAAAAAGTGATTGATGATTACAACCAACTTCATCGATCATAAAATTAGAGCATCGATAAATACCGCTACCCAAACCATTGGTAGATAAATAATGGAAGCGAACATAAGCTTCCGTGCATTTAACCGATTTCTTTCTCTTGCAAAACGAATGCTATAGATCAGGAACATTATGGCCAATAGCGCACTGAGAACAAGGAAAATAATTCCGGAGACATCTAGCTGGTACACAAAGTAGCTTAATGGGAATAGAAGAAGGGTACAAAGAATAGCATAAAACGCGGTTTTCTTTCCTTCTGTATCATTCTTAGGTAGCATCTTAAATCCTGCTCCAGAATAGTCATCTTTGTACATCCACGCGATAGCCATTACATGAGGAATTTGCCACAAGAACAAAATTCCAAAGAATAGCCACATACCTGGATCAGAAATAGTACCCGTAGCTGCTGCCCAGCCGCCAACAGGGGGTAATGCGCCGGGAATTGCTCCTATCATAATGTTAAATGCAGAAACACGCTTTAACGGGGTATATGCAGCTAGATAAATAAACGCTGTCGCAAATGAAACCAACCCGGCGACGGCGTTCACCATTAATACCAAATAAGTAAGCCCACTAAATAGAAGAGTAAGAGAAAAGATAGCTCCTTTTTGAGCAGGCACTCGTTGTGTAGGTAAAGGCCTGGATTCAGTACGCTTCATTAAACCATCCAGGTTGCGCTCCATGAACTGGTTGTGAGCCCCGGTTCCAGCAGCAATTAAATAGGTGCCAATCAAAGCATGAACCATAGTCATAAAATCGATGGAACCCGCACTTCCAACTACAAAGCCTACCAACATGCTTATTAAAACAGCGAAAGTAATCCCTGGTTTGGTTAGTTGATAGTAATCAGAAATAATCTCCGAAAAGGAACGCTGAACGGCGACTTTTTCTTGGTTTGAGTGCATGTATTTAGTTGTCTAGAAGCGTAATTTCAAAGGCATAAAAGATAGCTAATTCAACCCAATTTTGATAGATCATCGTTCATGAAATTAAATGCCTACCAAAAGACGGCTTTCGCAACTGTATTCGCCACATTATTTCTAATTCTGGTAGGAGGTCTGGTTAGGGCAGCTGGAGCAGGATTAGGGTGTCCTGATTGGCCTAAATGTTTTGGAACATGGATTCCTCCTACTAATGTAGCTGATTTACCAGCAGGTTTTGATGCCTCTCAATTCAATGTCTGGAAAACATGGATTGAGTATGTGAACAGGTTGGTTGGAGTAGTTATTGGATTACTTATTATTGCTACTTTCCTTCGATCTTTCCGCTATAGAAAAACTACCCCAAGTGTTTTTTATAGCTCTGGGACCGCATTTATTCTTGTTTTAGTTCAGGGTTGGCTAGGTGGGCAGGTAGTTAAAACAGGCTTAAGTGAATGGATGATTACTATCCATATGATGCTAGCCCTTGTGATAGTAAATGTACTCGTTTATGCCAGTTTTAAGTCGACTTCAGAATTTATTAAAGTTGAATTATCAGAAACGGTAAAAAAGAAGCTATTCTTAGTAGGCTCTTTGTTATTAGGCCTGACTTTGGTACAACTCGTTCTTGGTACACAGGTGAGAGAAGCTGTAGATGTAATCAAGGAATCTCAAAACATGGTACCTCCCAGGTCAGAATGGATCCCACAGATAGGAGAGATTTTTTTAACGCACCGCAGTTTTTCCTGGCTGGTATTAATTGCTGGTGTTATGCTCTTATTCTTGAATTATCAGCAAAGGGTCACTGGTATAATCTCGAAAATTATTTATCTGAATTTTGCTCTTATCCTTTCCCAAATTTTAGCGGGAATAGTATTGGAGTACTTTGATATGCCTCCAGTATTTCAGGTAGTTCACCTTGTAGGAATAGCACTGATGGTGTGTGCGCAGTTCTTAATGTTGCTTATGATTCGTCTTAGAGCTTCTGACTAGAGCTTCTCCAAAAGGTTGTTCAAGAACACCTTCATCTCAGTAAGGTCTTTTCTTAAATCTGGAGAGATGGAACTTGCTTCGGTCGTTTCCTCAACATTCCCATTTAGTACTTTCTTAACCCCTTCGCTGGTATATTTTTTTTCTTCCAAAAGCTCTTTGATTCTAAAAATCAGATTAACGTCTTCTTCTCGATAAGTTCTGTTTCCTGCACTATTCTTTTTAGGGCTTAATTGAGAGTAGGTTTTTTCCCAATTCCGAAGAATATGTGGAGCTAAGCCAGTTAGCTTCGTTACTTCACCCATTGAGTAATACAATTTTTTCATAGTATTAAGAAAGTGTATTTTAGCACAGTTTTCTAATCAACAAGAAAATCATTTCTAAACTTTTTTAAAAGACTCCATTTTGCCAGTAGAAGAAAACAATTTTCTATTTGATATCAGTATAGTAGTTCCGCTTTTCAATGAAGAAGAATCATTGCCAGAACTAGAGAAAGCTATTGAATCTTCTTTGAAAGAGAAATACTCGTATGAGATAATATTTGTTGATGATGGTTCTACTGATGAGTCCTGGAGAGTAATCAAGAGCCTCGGCGAAAAAGGGAATTATATCAGGGGTATATCTTTTCGGAATAACCAGGGAAAAAGTGTTGCTCTGCAGGCAGGATTCGAAGCCGCTTCAGGTAAATATGTAGTTACCATGGATGCGGATCTTCAGGATGATCCTGATGAAGTTCCAGAGATGATTCAAATGCTTGAAGAAGGTCATGATTTAGTAAGTGGCTGGAAGAAAGAGCGATTTGACCCGATCAGTAAAACCATCCCATCAAAGTTTTTCAATTTTGTTACCCGAAGAGCGACTGGAATAAAGCTTCATGATTTCAATTGTGGTCTCAAAGCCTATAAATCTGAGGTAGTGAAGAGTATTTACTTGTATGGTGAGCTACATCGATACGTTCCCATGCTGGCTAAAAAAGAGGGCTTTACAGCTATCACTGAAAAAGTGGTTAAACACCATCCTAGAAAGTATGGAAGTACAAAATTCGGGTTATCAAGATTTATAAATGGTTTCCTTGATTTGACAACCATTCTCTTTGTTCAGAGATATTTACAAAAACCGATGCATTTCTTTGGGAGTATCGGAATACTTCTTTTATTGGTCGGTGGTGCGATTAACATCTATATGGCAGTTCTTCGGTTATTTTTTGATATGGGGATAGGAAATCGGCCACTTCTTTTCTTAGGGATTTTATTGATGGTGCTAGGAGTACAGTTTTTCTCTACAGGTTTTTTGGGTGAGTTGTTAAACATTCATCATGTAGAGAAAAAGAAACCTGGTATCAAGGACAGTCTATAAAAGAACAGGATACTTTTATTGATTGGTCTCAATGCGTGATAAGAAAACTAAATAATTAATCAGGTGGTAATCGCAGAATTAGCCCCGTATTTTAGTTTCGGAATAATAAAGCTCTTAACAGAGTGTTTGTCCATCTAACAGATGCAAATTTAGTGAGGAAATAAAGATATTGCGGCTATTAAGTACATGTATAATTCTGCTTGCGGTAAGTAGTACAATAATTGGTCAAGAAGTTGATACTCTGAGTACCGATGAGTTACCAAAATATTGGGATCATTCAGAATGTGTACAAAACCTTTTTATAGAATCGGATAGTACGAAAGCTCGTCTTGGCGAAGGAGCAGAGATTGATTTTTTACTTGAACATAGCTCCGATTGTGAAGAAGTGGGACCTGTATCCAGGAGAATAGCGCTTCGTTACCTGGAATGGGGAGATACAACTTATGATGATGTAGCAAGCGAAACCAGGGATAAGAAAGACCTTTTCAGAGAAGGACTGAGCTGGGCTAAAACCTCCATTCGCCAAGATTCCACTGATCATGAGAATCATGAAATTGCTTCTACAGCATTTGCAGCTTTGCTATCTGTTTCAAAACTAAGAACGAAGGCAAGGTTGGCTGATAGTGTAAGAGTATATGCTGAAAATGCAGTTCGGCTCCATCCCCAAAATGATAGAGCACATCATATCTTGGGAAGATGGCACTATGAGGTTTCAAAACTCGGTTGGCTTACCAAATTCCTTTCAAAGGTCTTATTCAAAGAGTCCCAGGATGGCTCTTTTGAAAAGGCGGAAGATCACTTTAATAAGGCCATTGAATTAGATAATATTTCAACACACAGATTTTGGTTGGGTATGGCTTATCTTGAACAAGGTAAGAAAGAAGAGGCCCTTGAGCAGTTTCGGATTATTCAAACATTACCCTATGTTCAACATAACGATGACTATTTAAAAGAAGAAGCAAGAAAACTTATCGAAAAGCACAGCTAACTTGCGATCATAAACAGTATGAGATTTTTTCTTCTGGTTCCTTTTCTCTTTTGTTCAATCTCATCCCTGGCTCAAGACTCATCCCGGGTGGGTACAAAATATGCCCCGATACCAGAGCTCTCATTTAATTCGGATAATGGAATAAAAATAGCTGGCGACCTGCTCGTATATGACTATGGCTTCGATTCAGTCACCCCATTCGAAAGTTTTTCAAGATATCGTGTGTCTTATGAGACTATTGGAGCATTTTCTCTTTTAGCTTCACGAGATGTTATAAACGCATTCGATTCGGGTCGAAGGGTATTTTATTATGGATTCATGAATCGGGGACTGAACAACTACTTTTTTGGGGATACTGATGAGCAGGATTATAATGAAGCACTATTTGATACTTCTGATTTCTATAAGTTTGATATGATCAGAGTGGATATTGGGGGAGTTGTTCGAACCCCTATAGAATCCTGGGATGAGAATAAAAGAATAGAATTGAAAACGGGAATGAGCCTTGTTTATGAAAGCCCATTTGGCACTTCTTCTTCTGATTTTATAAACACCGCCAACATTGAAGGTAGAGATGGAGCCTTTTTAAGTTTGTTGGAATTAGGAATAATCATCGATCAGAGAAACTCAGAGTTTCGCGCAGGAAATGGTTATTTAATTGATGCAGGAATCAGATACGCACCGCCAGGAATAAGTACTCACCATGTAGCTCAGAACTATTTTACTGCATTAGGTTTTGCTCCTATTACAAAGAAGTTCCCCGCTATTACTCTTGCTACCCGCTTATCGTTTCTTAATTCAATTGGAGATAAGCCTTATTGGCTTACGCCAGCTCTTGGCGGAAGCGAGAGCTTAAGAGGATTTATATTCCGGCGCTTCACAAGCGATAATGCTCTTTCCTACACCATGGAGCTAAGAACATGGTTATTTAGTTTACCTTTCAAAAGTATTGATTTAGGCGGGCATGTGTTTCTGGATGGGGGAAGAGTTTTCTCAAATGAAAATTGGAATTCTGCATTCAGCGATCACAAGTACACATTGGGTTTAGGGGGAGTAATGTCTATCTTCACTCCCGATTTTGTCTTGAAGGCTGAAATTGGTTTTTCAGAAGATGGAACGGGGATTTATTTAGGAACCGGATATTCTTTTTAGCAAGCTCAGCATAACTAGTCATAGTAATTTGATATCAGAACAGGTCAGTAAATTTTAATGCTACAAACTCCCATTCCTGAATTAGTTTTAGTCTTTTTTGCGATTTCGGTTCTTTTGATCACCCTCTATACTTTTGGTGAATTTCACCTGGTGTATTTCGCAGTTACTAAAAAGAATAAAAAGAGATTCCATCCAGTCTTGCCCGCTTTCAAAAGAGAGGAGCTCCCAAAGGTAACAGTGCAGCTCCCTATGTATAATGAACGCTATGTTGCAGAGGCAGTCATTGATTCTTGTGCACTGTTAGACTATCCAAGGGATAAATTTGAGATTCAGGTCGTTGATGATTCCAACGACGAAACCATTGAGATTGTTGATAATAGGGTAGCATACTGGAAAGAGCAGGGGATTGATATAGAAGTCTTTCGAAGAACAGAAAGAAAGGGGTATAAAGCCGGAGCTCTTAAAGATGCGATACCTTTTGCCAAAGGAGAGTTTCTTGCAGTTTTCGATGCTGATTTTCGACCTAACCCTGATTTTTTACTGAAGTCTATTCCATATTTCCAGGATGAGAAAGTGGGGATTGTTCAGGGTAGATGGGGGCATTTAAATCGAGAGTATTCGATTCTGACGAAGGCACAAAGCCTGTTTCTGGATATGTTCTTTATGATCGAACAGCAAGCCAGATCTTTGGCTGGTTATTATCTTCGTTTTAATGGTTCGGGTGGGATTTGGAGAAAAGCGACTATTGAAGATGCCGGGGGCTGGTCGGATGATACTATTTCAGAGGATTTGGATCTTGTATTTAGAGCTCAGCTAAAAGACTGGAAAGTAATTTATGATGATTCACTAGAGGTACCTGCAGAGGTTCCTGTTAATCTCTTAGATTTCAAAGCTCAGCAGTATCGGTGGTCGAAAGGGAAGGCTCAGGTAATTAAAAAACTGAGTGGCAAGCTCATGAAAAAGAAGATGCCACTCATGAAAAAAATCCATGTCTTTTTTGACTTGTATAACATATTTGTGATACCGGCCCTTGTATTAATTGCTTTACTGAGTATCCCCATCACATTTATGATCATCGAAACTGATGCCTATAATAAATATTTAGCCTGGGGTTCGATCGGGCTCCTCAATATAATCATACCGCCATGGTTCGCCTGGCTTGTGCTAAAAAGATATAATTCAACCAGGTGGAAGACCTTTGTTGATGTTGTTAAATCAATTTTTCCATTAGCCTTTCTTTTGTTGGGGATAACACTCACTCAGCTGGTTTCCATTTTTGATGCTTATTTGACAAAAAACAAGGTTTTTCATCGAACTTCGAAATACAATATCGTTGGTAAAGAAGGTTCGATTAAGGATAAGATTTATGTGCCGACGAAGATTTCTCCAATCACTTACCTGGAAGGCTTATTTGTACTGTACTATAGCTGGGCTATTTATTTAGATATAACATACAGTACCTTCGGTTTTCTTCACTTCCACATTATCCTGGTAATTAGTTTCGCCTACGTATTTGTGAACTCTTTCAGAAGGGCATAAAAAAAGCCACATCGAAAGTGATGCAGCTTTGTATTGTACCGCGTACGGGATTCGAACCCGTGCTACCGCCGTGAAAGGGCGGCGTCCTAGGCCTCTAGACGAACGCGGCTAGAATAAATTAGCAAGGGAGCCTGATGGGAATCGAACCCACGACCTCTAGTGCCACAAACTAGCGCTCTAACCAACTGAGCTACAGGCTCCATCTAAAAATCAGTACGTCAAAAATTACTCTGAATCATCGTCATAATGCGCATTGGTTTTTGTGATTAATACCCAATAACCAAAGGTGCAGATTATGACACTCGCTATCACAAAATAAATAATAGAAGATGGCATCGATGTTCTAAGTAATAATAATATGTACCGCGTACGGGATTCGAACCCGTGCTACCGCCGTGAAAGGGCGGCGTCCTAGGCCTCTAGACGAACGCGGCTAGAAATTCAATAAATCAAACAACCTTGTGGAGGCGACAGGCGGATTCGAACCGCCGTACGAGGTTTTGCAGACCTCTGCCTAGCCACTCGGCCATGTCGCCTTGCTAAGAAGTACGCCCGTCAGGACTCGAACCTGAAACCTACTGCTTAGAAGGCAGTTGCTCTATCCAGTTGAGCTACGGGCGCTCAACAGCAAATTTTTGCTTCAATATTTCAAATGTCGGGGAGACAGGATTTGAACCTGCGACCCTTCGCTCCCAAAGCGAATGCGCTACCGGGCTGCGCCACTCCCCGATTTCGAAAGACCACTAAGATAAGGGTTTCGAAAATTGGTTACCAATACTAATCCAAAAAAATTTTATAAAATTCGCAGAGATTTATCCTTTTAAAATGGCAGTTACATAATTATCCCAGCTCATATCTGAAGCAGATTCGCGAACGTTTTTGCCGGGCAAAGGAGTATCAAGAAAACGAAGCATTTGTTCCGTCATGGAATCTATATTTTCAGGCTCGGCCAAATAACCATTAAATCCATCTTTTATAGTTTCCGGAAAGTGCCCCACTCTGGTTGCCAGGATGGGCAGTTCAAAATTATAAGTCAATGATTCTACTCCCGAAGGCGTGGCTGTGAGATAAAACAGGATGCTACAGTTTGATACCTGGAAATACTTGTGAACATCTTCATTAGGAACGAACTCATTTTTGACAACTACAGAGTCTGTGAGATTTAGTTCTTTGACTAATTCCAAAGGACGATAATCCTGTTCACTCTCTTTATTTTTTAATAAGAGTTTTTGAGCGATTGCAAACAAGCCACGTTTCAGTTTGGTTGAGAATTTTGAGGTGTCTAAGGTAGCCCAGAACTCCTCGCCGCATATTAAGAAAGAAACGTCGTCTCTTTGTTCGCTTACTTTCTTAAAAGCTCTGATCGCATTGTGCAGACCTTTATATTTTCTGATGAATCCAAAGAAAAGGAAAACATTCTCCTTTAGGCCCAGCTCTTTTTTGAATCCTTCCACATCAAAACCTGGATCAGGTTGATATAAATCATATACCGGATGGAAAAGTTTAATTACAGTAGTTGAATTGTCAGTAGATCGAGTACCATCTTCATTAACTGATAATTCTTTCCTTGGAAAAAGAGCTTTTAATTCATCGACTGTTTTATAGGCATGAGCAATATAGGTTTCGGCATGTTTGATCCCCATTTTTGTAAAGCGCTCATCGATAGTACTGCCTTCTTTTTGAACGACAAAATGAAGATCAAAAATGACTTCTGTATCTGAGTTCTTTCTCAACCACTTAGCAATAGACCCCATGGGTAATCCCTGAATCGAAATAGCCCATTGAAAGATTACTTTATCTGGTTTTAGAGAGGCAATGTATTTGGCTGTTTCTCTCCAGCTAAAGGGGTTGTTGTAATTCGTAATGTATTTGACTTGTATGCGTGTCCCATCTAGAAAATCCGATTGACTGGATTTGTCAACAAACTCTCTGGGAATAATAGAAGGATATTGGTTTGTCCATGAAACTATATGAACTTCATTATCAGGGTTTTTATCCAGCGTTTTGGCAAGTGAAGTATTGTAATTTGAAATACCTCCTTTAAACTTAGGCCCCGGACCAAAACATACAATCCTCGACATATCAGGTGTATTTTTTGACTGCTACATCATATACCCGGCGCATTCCATCTTCAAGACTAAGTTTTGGTTTCCAGCCTAACTTATTATTTACGTAATCCATATTTGCATACCTGGAATGCACGCCTACTGGTTTATCTAGCAAGGGTTTGATATCTGGTGAATACCCGGCAAAAGAAGTAAATACCTGAATAATATCCAGGAAACTAGTGAGTTTCCCACTCCCGATATTTATGGCACTCCCATCAGTAATATTATCCATAGCAAGAAATGTGCAGTCCATAACATCCTCAATATGCACAAAATCCCGGCCTTGTTTCCCGCTTCCCCAGACTTCAAATGGATTTTCCTTTAAAGCAGCTCTTCTAGCTATTGCAGGTACGGGGTAGGACAAGTCCTGATCTTCACCAAATCCTGAAAATGGACGAATACATGCAACAGAAACATCATAGTATTTAGCTGCAATAGAGGCCAGATACTCGCCAGTTAGTTTTGACCATCCATAGGTCATATCTGGTTGACCCATTTTAGTAAAATCGATGTCGCTCTCACTTAGTGCTATTGCATCTGATTCGGTTTGAAGGTCAACCGGATAAGCAGCACTGGAACTCGGATAAAGAGCTCTCTCAGGTTTATTTAGACAAATCCATCTAAAGAAGAGGGCGTCGATAGCAAGGTCAAGTGCTACTTTCATTGGGTCGCCATCGATAGTAGCTCTTCCTCCAACAATGGCTGCAAAATGAAAGACATCTTTAAAAGAAGAGATATCTAATTCATACTTAGTATTAAAGTATTCAGGATCTTCAATAAGTCCTTCAAAAATCACTCGAATATCACCCTTCAGGAAAATCATTCTTTCATCAGAGCCAAAATAAGTGAGTCCATTTGCTTCTCTACTTGGAGTACCCTCAGGAAGCCAGGTAGTAGGGTGAGTTCCTACTGAAAGATCGTCGACAAAAAGTATGGCGTCGTTAGTAGTGTTGTATATCCTTTTAACAAAATTGCGGCCAACAAATCCGCAACCCCCGGTAATTAGGTGATAATTCATTATTTCATTCGTTCTTTAGCTTGGTGACGAAGATAGCCAATTCTTTAAAAAAGCCTTTCCAAAAGAAGCACTTTTCTGCAAAAATTCCTTTCTTTGGCTCTCAAATAAAACGAATTCACATGCTCAAACGATTCCTTTCTCTCTCAATTTTTCTTGCACCTATTGTTTTACATGCTCAGGAATTGAGTATTACAACTGCACAAAGTTCTCATTCATCTATTGAAGCGACAGTTTCTGGAAATGGAATCCAGGTTTTAGAAGCTGATGGAAGTGAACTCTTCGGTGCAGAATATACTATCGCAGCTAATGATCCATCAGTAGCGGTATATCCACTTCAAGATGGTTCATTTATTGTAAGAGAGAACATCGCAAATTTTCTTGTGTATGATTCCTTCGGAAAAGTTCTTAAATCGATCTCTAATAGTACTCAAAGTGAAGGAGGGGAAGCAATTTCAGAGCTTGCAATGGATTGGGCCGGAAAAACAATCGTGGTGTACAATCCAAAAGTAAGAGTAAATGGAGTTGAAGGTTCACGTGGCAGGATTATTTCTGCAACCGGACCTGATATTGATGTTTATTATTCACAAGACCGGACTCTATCAAATGTAGAAGTGTCCGCTAATGGCGAGTTTATCGCTTTTGTTTCTGCAAAGGAGGGAAGCGATGATGAAGTACAGCTCATGGACCGGTTTGGAAATATATTAGCTACCATTTCTTTTGATCAACCGGTAAAAGGAGTAAGCTTTTCAGAAAATGGTTTATACGCTACGATTTATTCTGGTGGTAGGGCTGCAGCTTACCAGGTTCGATCAGGAGATCGAGTTGGAAGTACAAGTTTCAGAAATACAACAGTAGTTTTTGCTGGATATGATCCTGTTGATAAAACCATTATTGGTCTTACCGGGAGTGGTTCTTCAACATTGAGCGATGTTCAGCTTCATGCAGTGAATGTGACTGCACGAAAAATTGCCCGAGAGAATTCAGATCAGTCGTTTTCCATTATGAGCCAAATCTCGATGGAAAGAATAAGCTCGGGAAGGTATAAGATAAAGGGATTGGATAAAGAGCTGACGCTTAGAGCTTCCTTTTAATAAAAAAGCCCCGCACATTTAAATGAGCAGGGCCTCTTAATTTCTATATTCAGCTTAAATGCCTGCCTGGGTAGGCAGGTTCTTAGCTCGTTAAGCTTCTTTAGCTTCCTCTGATTCGTCTTCTTCTTTTGGTTCTTCCTTCTTCGCTTTTTTTTGAGAAGGAGCAGAAGCGGCCTCTTCGAGTGCTTTGATATCTGGTTTTTCCCACAAGAATTCTAAATCATCGCGCGATTTATTCATCTTAATTTTAATGGTAGAACCGATTTCTTGCTTGTTCTCAAGAAGCTCTTCAGCAAGAGGATCTTCAATATATTTTTGAATGGCTCGCTTAAGAGGTCTTGCTCCATATTTCTGGTCAAATCCTCTGTCAGAAATGAAGTCTTTGGCTCCTTTAGTGATTTCAATATTGAAACCAACTTCACGAATTCGATCAAAGAGCTCTTCGCTTAAGATATCGATGATTTGGAAGATGTCGTCTTTCTCGAGAGGCTTGAAAGTGATAACATCATCAATACGATTCAAGAATTCCGGATTGAACACTTTTTTCAATGCATCCTGAATGGTAGTCTTCATTTTTGCGTAGTCAAAAGCAGTTTCATCTGGTCCACCGAAACCAATGCCTTTACCCATATTTCGGATATCTCTTGCTCCGATATTGGAAGTCATAATGATAATCGTATTTCTGAAATCAACACGACGACCCAGGCTATCGGTAAGGATACCATCATCCAATACCTGAAGCAGAATATTGAACACATCCGGGTGAGCTTTTTCAATTTCATCAAGCAATACAACGCTATATGGCTTTCGGCGAACTTTCTCAGTAAGAACTCCACCTTCTTCATAACCTACATAACCTGGAGGTGCTCCAATTAATCTGGAAACGGAAAACTTCTCCATGTATTCACTCATATCAATTCGGATAAGAGAATCATCTTTATCAAATAGATACTTGGCAAGTACTTTTGCCATTTCTGTTTTACCTACACCAGTAGGGCCTAAGAAAATAAAAGAACCAATTGGACGAGACGGATCCTTTAGACCAGCGCGCGTTCTTTGAATTGCTTTAGTGAGTTTTACAATGGCTTCTTCTTGACCAACAACCTTTCCTGAAAGACTCTCCTTCATTTTCAGAAGTTTCTGACCTTCATTTTGACTGATCTTATTAACAGGAACGCCACTCATCATAGCAATTACAGAAGCCACATCATCTTCCAACACGTCAAAGACTATGCTTTCGGACTCTTTTTCCCATTCTCGTTGTGCTACTTCTAAGTCTTCGATAAGGCGTTTTTCCTTATCTCGCAAACGAGCTGCTTCTTCAAAGCGCTGCTTTTTTACCATCGAATTTTTATCGATGCTGGTAGCCTCAATTTCTTCTTCCAGTTCAATGATATGTTTAGGAACAGTGATATTAGCCAGGTGCACTCTGGCACCTGCTTCATCAAGTGCATCGATCGCTTTATCTGGTAAGAAGTGATCAGTAACATAGCGATCCGTCAGCTTAACACATCCTTCAATAGCTTCTTTAGTATATCGAACACTGTGATGCTTTTCGTACTTACCTTTAATTTGGTTGAGGATTTCTACCGTTTCTTCAGCGGTAGTAGGGTCAACCATGATCTTTTGGAAGCGGCGTTCCAATGCACCATCTTTTTCGATAAACTGGCGGTATTCATTAAGAGTAGTTGCTCCAATTGCCTGTATATCACCTCTGGCAAGAGCAGGTTTCAACATATTGGAAGCATCCAGTGAACCGCTTGCGCCACCTGCGCCTACTATAGTATGAAGCTCATCAATAAACAGGATTACGTTATCCGTTTTTTCCAGTTCGGTCATCACGGCTTTCATGCGCTCTTCGAATTGACCTCTATACTTGGTGCCAGCTACAAGAGCAGCTAAATCTAAAGCGATAACTCTTTTGTCATAAAGAACACGTGAGACTTTTCTTTGTACAATTCTGGCGGCCAGGCCTTCAGCAATTGCCGTCTTACCCACGCCAGGTTCCCCAATTAGAACAGGATTATTCTTTTTTCTTCGGCTTAATACTTGGGCTACCCGTTCAATTTCCTTATCGCGACCAATAATAGGATCTAATTTTCCTTCTTCGGCCATTTGAGTTAAATCACGGCCAAAATTATCGAGTACCGGTGTTTTAGACTTATCCATACGCTTTTCCCTTGCACTTCCTGATCCTGAACTTCCTTTTGAAGAAGAGGATGATGAGCTGGATGATACAGGTGCTGTATCGTCGAACTCCTCTCTGGATTTTCCTGAAATAATTAAATCGAGCTCCTCGCGAACAGCGTCATAAGAAACACTGAATTGTTGAAGGATTTGGGCTGCAATATTTTCGTCATCACGAAGAAGAGAAAGCAATAAGTGCTCAGTACCAATAGTGTCACTTTTATATAACTTTGCTTCGAGATAGGTAATTCGAAGCACCTTCTCGGCCTGCTTGGTGAGCGGGATATTCCCGACAGTTACAGACCCGCCTGTTCCTCGAACGGTGTCTTCAATGGTCTTTTTTAGTTTGAAAAGATCGCAATCCAAATTTTTCAAAATGCGAACAGCAACGCCGTCTCCCAGGCGAACGATGCCTAATATTAAGTGCTCTGTGCCGATATAGTCGTGACCCAGCCTTAATGCTTCCTCTCGGCTGAATTGAATAACATCACGTACTTTGCTGGAAAAATTACCCTCCATTAAATAAGTCCTCTGTCTATTATGAAATTTCTATGCTACAGGGCAAAAAACGAGCCAAATCGATATTTAGTTCGTTTCTTTGCGAATGTAGCAGGGCAACCAAGTAAATGCAAACAAAATGGGTGCAGATAAGATTAGAAAAGAGGGGCGCCTGTCATTTCTTCAGGCTGCGAGAGTCCCATTAATTTAAGTAGTGTCGGAGCCACGTCGGCAAGGATACCAGGATGCATTTGGGACGGGCCGTCATGATTTACAAGAATAGCCGGAACAAGTGCCGTGGTATGAGCAGTATGAGGAGATCCATCTGCTTTAATCATTTGATCGGAATTTCCGTGATCAGCGATAATTAACGATTGATAGCCATGCGATGAAGCGGTTTCAATAACTCGTTTTAGTTGTATATCTACAGCCTCAACTGCTTTTACTGCCGCCTCCATATCTCCTGTATGACCTACCATGTCTGGGTTTGCAAAATTTAGAATAACGAGATCATACTTTTCTGATGCTAACCGTTCGACTAAGGCGTCGCCAACCTCAGGAGCACTCATCTCGGGCTGAAGGTCATAAGTAGCTACTTTAGGGCTCGGAATAACCAGGCGGTCCTCTCCATTATTTGGGGTTTCTTCTCCTCCATTGAAGAAGTATGTAACGTGCGGATACTTTTCCGTTTCGGCAATTCTAAATTGATTCAAATTATGCTTACTAACCCATTCACCTAATGTATTTCTTAATTCTTGTGGGGGATAGGCAACTCGCGCAAAATCAAAAGTAGCGTCGTAAGAAGTAAAATTGATATAGGTCAGATCAAGTTTTTGTACTTCAAATTCGTTGAATCCATCTTCATTTAGTGCTCGAGAAATCTCGCGAGCCCGGTCTCCCCGGATATTATAAAAGATGACAGTATCATCAGGTTCAATTCTTGATTTCTGAGAATTATTTAGGAGTACTGGGTTAATGAATTCGTCGGTAACCTCATTACTATAAGAGGCATCAAATGCTTCAGCAGCAGAACCGAATGTTGTACCCGTTCCGTTTACAAGCAGATCATAGGCAAGTTGTACTCGTTCCCAGCGGTTGTCTCGATCCATTGCATAATATCTCCCAACAATGGAGGCCAGCTCTCCAACCCCTATCTCTTCGGCCTGTGCATTAAATTCCTCAGCATACCTTTTCCCGGAATCTGGGGCAGTATCCCGTCCATCCGTAAAAGCATGGACAAATACTTTGTCGAGTCCGTGCTGTTTACAAAGTTTCAGTAATGCAAAAAGATGGTCATTATGGCTATGAACTCCTCCATCCGAAAAAAGACCCATAATGTGGATTTTGTCTTTTTTCTTTGCCCTTTCAATCCCGAACAAAAGTTCAGGGTTTTGAAAGAAACCTCCTTCACGAATATCCTTATTAATTCTGGATAAGGCCTGCCATACAATTCTACCAGCACCAATATTTAAATGGCCTACTTCAGAATTACCAAATTGTCCCTCGGGCAAACCTACATCTTCACCACTAGCTGAAAGGTGAGAATTAGGATACTTTTCTAGAAGAGAGTTATAAAAAGGATTGTGCGCTTTATCAATTGCGCTTACAGATGGGTCAACAGCAATTCCGAACCCATCTAAAATTACAAGTAAGGCTTTAGACTTGGGCTCGGACATTGTTGAAAAACTTATAGGTTGTTTACGTACTTGGTTAGGCGGGCTTTTTTGCGTGCTGCATTATTTTTATGAACCACTCCTTTAACACTCATACGATCGATAAAAGAGGTAGCTTCTTTAAGTGCAGTTTCAGCCTGAGCCTTATCAGAAGTATCAAAAACTTTTTTGATCAACGTTCTCATTTTTGAACGGCGGGTTTTGTTATGCTCATTCCGCTTAATGTTCTGTCGAGTACGTTTTATTGCAGATTTATTTCGTGACATGAATTCTTTTCACAAGTTAATTCGTTCGATTTTTTCGAAGACTCCAAAATTAAGGCTTCCTCAAATCTTATACAAGAAATGATTGAATAATTAAGGGAATAAACTTAATTTAGCTGTTCTGTTATGATAGTGGTAATAGATGGGCCCGCAGGGTCAGGTAAAAGTTCTACTGCTCGTGCAGTTGCCGAGCAACTTCAAATCCAATTTCTGGATTCCGGAGCTTTATACCGCGCTGCAACTCTTCTTTACCTGAAGGCAGAAAAGAATATATCCTTGTTCTTTGAACTCCTGAAAGAAAATAAAATCTCATTCTTTTATAAAGAAAGAAAGTTCTATTGTTTTGTTGATCAAAAAGATGTGTCCGAAGAGATACGCTCTTTGGAAGTAACTGCTCATGTAAGTGAAGTAGCTGCGATTTCTGAAGTAAGAGCCTTCACGAATGCCTTAATGAGAAAGGCTGTTCTGGAAGATGTTTTTATAGCAGATGGCCGTGATTTAGGAACCGCAGTTTTTCCAGATGCTGCTTTAAAGTTTTTTATGGTAGCCGATTTGGAGACACGAGCAAAACGCAGATTAGCTGAACTTCAAAAAAGTGGAACAGAAACCACGTTAGATGAAGTAAAGCAAAACATCACAGAACGAGATGAGATTGATTCCTCCAGAAGTGCTGATCCGTTAAAAAAAGCGGATGATGCCATCGAAATTGATACTTCTGCACTCTCTTTTGAGGAGCAGGTATCAATAATCTGCGAAAAGATTAAAACCCTGATCGCTTCATAACTGAAACATTAACTCTAGCCCTTATTCGAAAGTCGAATGAGCGGTAAAACATTAACAAATAGATATTATGTCAGAAGACGTAAAGAACGAACAAACCGAACAAGAAGAAGTAGCAACTCCGGAAGTTGCTGAAGAAACAACTACTGAGACTGTAGATACCGAAGCTGTAGAAGAAACAGCTGAAGTTGAAACTGCAGAAGAGCCCACCGAAGAAATTGTAGAAGAAGTTGCCGAAGTAGAAGAAACCGAAGAAGAAGTGACTGAAGAGGTTTCAGCTGAAGCAGAAGAAGCTGCTCAGGAAGAAGCAACTGATACCGAAGAAACACTTACTCATGTGTTTACTGGAGAGGTAGAAGGAGAAACATACACCTTCGATCAACTAGATAGCCCATCTGATGAGTATACTGCTGATGAGTACAACCAGCTTATGGGTATGTATGAGAATACGCTTAATGAGATCGAGGAAAAAGAAATTGTTACCGGGCGTGTAGTTTCTATTGACGAAAAATATGTTGTAATAGACATCGGATTTAAATCTGAAGGTATTATTGCAGTTAACGAATTCCCTTCGTCCATTTTGGAGAACATGGGGGCAGGCGATGAGGTAGATGTATTCCTTGATCGCGTTGAAGACAAAGAAGGACAGCTAATTCTTTCCCGTAGAAAGGCAGACATCCTCCAGGCCTGGGAAAAAATTGAAGCTGCTCACGAATCACAAGAAGTGGTTGAAGGACTTATTAAGAGAAGAATTAAAGGTGGAATGGTTGTTGATCTTTTTGGTATCGATGCATTCCTTCCTGGATCTCAAATCGATGTTCGTCCTGTTCGCGACTTTGATGCTTATGTAAGCAAAACTATGGAGTTCGCTGTTGTTAAATTAAACATGGCAGCAGAAAACGTGGTTGTTTCTCACAGAGCACTTATTGAAAGTGACCTTGAGGAGCAAAGAGAGCAAATTCTTGATACTATCGAATCTGGTCAGGTACTAGAAGGTGCTGTTAAAAACATTACTGATTTCGGTGTATTTATCGATCTTGGTGGTGTTGATGGTCTTCTTCACATTACTGACTTGTCTTGGGGACGTGTTGACAACCCAAGCGAAATCGTACAGCTTGATCAGCGTATGAACGTTGCTGTTATCGATTTTGATGAAAGAAGTAAGAGAGTATCTCTTGGTCTTAAGCAACTTCAGCCACACCCATGGGAAGAGATTCATAACAAGTATCCTGAAGGCATGAAAGTTCAGGGCCGTGTTGTTTCTATTGCAGACTATGGTGCTTTCATCGAATTGGAAAAAGGTGTTGAAGGTTTGATTCACATCTCAGAAATGTCATGGACACAAAACATCAAACACCCATCTCAGCTTGTTGAGAAGGATGATGTTGTTGAGTGTATCGTTCTGAACATCAGTGAGGAAGAGAAAAAGATTTCTCTAGGTGTTAAGCAACTTACTAAAGATCCATGGGCTGACATTCTTGATAGATTCCCAATTGGTTCTAAGCACAAAGGATTCGTTAGAAACCTTACCAACTTCGGTGTATTCGTAGAACTAGAGCCTGGTATTGATGGCTTGATTCACGTTTCTGACTTGAGTTGGGAAGATAAGGTTGAGCATCCAAATGAAGTGGTAAGCAAAGACCAGGAAATTGATGTAGTTATTCTTGGCGTTGACTTCGATAACAGAAGAATCACGCTGGGCCATAAGCAAGTATTGGAGAATCCTTGGGTAACTTATGCGAAAGAGTACACTCCAGGAACTGAAGTAGAAGGAGAGGTAGTAAAAGTTACTGATCGTGGTGCTTTTGTAAAACTTTCTCTTGGCGTTGAAGCATTCCTAAATATGACTAAAGCTGTTGAGCCAGAGTTCAAAGAGGGCGACAAAGTAGAGGCATATATCTTCAAATTTGATGAAGCTAATAAGTCTATTGATTTAAGCCAGCTGGATTCAGATCAGAAGAAAGCAAAGAATGCAAAGAAGAAAGCAGATGAAGCTGCAAACATCGAAACAGGTGCACCTACTCTTGGTGAAATGTCAGGATTAGCGGCACTTAAAGAAAAGATGGAAGCTGAAGAAAAAGCTGCGGCAGCTAAAGGGTCAAAGTCTGATTCTTCTGAAGAATAAGTTTTACTGAAAGTCTGGTTTTAGGACTGGGCAAGTAAAGAAAATCTTCTTTATAAAAATAAACCCCGGTATTCGTAGAATGCCGGGGTTTTTTTATTTAATTGAGTAATCTATTTCAAAAAGAAATACACCGTTTTATTAACTGAATCTTTTTTACTCTTTACTTTTACATTATGCTCTCTGTTAAAGGCATATATAATATTTCTAGCAGAACTCAATTCCTTCTCATTTGTATACTTAACCATAATTGCATCTCCCCCAGGCTTTAACTTTCCTAATGCATCCAGAAGGGGAGCGAATTTAGAGTTGCGTTTTCTGGAACTCGAAATGTCATTTCGAGAAACCATTTTTATCTTCATAGTATTCGAAACTTAGTTGGGAGTACTAAATAAATAAAGGTATTTCTCACTATGAAAAGCAATAGCAAATGTTTACGGTACTTGAACGTTTTGCATAATTTTTTCTACAATATCTTCTGAAGAAATATCTTCTGCTTCAGCTTCAAAAGTGGGGATTATTCTATGTCGTAAAACATCCATAGCGATAACCCGAACATCTTCAGGAGTCACATAAGCTCTGTGCTCCATAAACGCTTGTGCTCTGGCCGCTAAGTTTAAATTAATTGTAGCCCTAGGAGAAGCCCCAAAACCTATTAAATCAGCTAAATCGTCTAAGCCAAAGTTCTTAGGTTTTCTGGTCGCAAATACTAAATCAACGATATATTTTTCAACCTTTTCGTCCATGTAAATTTCATTTACAATGGAGCGGGCCTGTAAAATAGTTTTTGGATCAACAACTGGAGCAAGGGTAGTTTTTGGACCAGTTCTAGCCATTCTCCTCATGATCTCTAATTCTTCATGCTCAGTAGGGTAATCAATCTTGAGTTTTAGCATAAATCGATCAACCTGAGCTTCAGGGAGAGGATATGTTCCTTCCTGCTCAACAGGGTTTTGAGTTGCGAGAACGAGGAAGGGTTCATCTAGTTTAAAAGTAGATTCACCAATAGTAACCTGCTTTTCTTGCATGGCCTCAAGCAAGGCACTTTGTACTTTTGCAGGTGAACGGTTAATCTCGTCAGCCAGGATAATATTTGCAAAAATAGGTCCCTTTTTAACGAAAAAATCGCCCTCTTTTTGATTGTAGATGAGTGTACCTATTAAATCCGCTGGTAGTAAATCGGGGGTGAACTGGATACGCTGAAAATCAGTATGTATTACTGTAGCTAGAGAGGAAACCGTTAACGTTTTTGCTAATCCGGGAACTCCTTCTAAGAGTACGTGGCCATTTGTCAATAACCCGACTAAAAGCCGGTCAATCATATAACTTTGCCCGATAATGACCTTATCTAATTCTCTTTTAATGTCCTCGATAAAAGCACTATGCGTTTCGATTTTTTCCGTCAACGCATTCATGTCCAGTGTTGCTTCACTCATTTATTTAAAATCAAAAGTTTTATTTGGTTGTGAGATACGTAATTTCTCTTTCTTTAAAAAATACCCGCCAAATATAAGGTTTGACTAATTTTTCACATGGACATTTTACAATCTTTTTTAATGGGGCTTATTCAGGGACTTACAGAGTTCTTGCCAATCAGTAGTTCCGGTCATTTAGCTTTAGGTAGGTTTTTTCTGGGAGCAGATACAGAAGTCGGAATTACATTTGAAGTTGTCGTTCATTTTGGAACGCTGTGCAGTATTCTGATTTACTACAAGAAAGAATTATTTGACCTCACGAAAGCCGGGCTTGGATTTTTAGGAGCTCCTGCATCAAAAAAAGATGACCCTCAGGTACGCATTCTCTTATTCATACTCGTTAGTATGATTCCTGCTCTTATTGTTGGGTTCACATTGAAGGATTATATCGAAGATATTTTTATGAGCCCCTTATTAGTTTGCATAATGCTGATGGTGACCGGGGTTATTTTGTTCCTAACTAAATTCGCCAAGGACCCTGAAGGCGAAATTACAATGGGAAAAAGTATCCTGATTGGTATTGCACAATCATTTGCTATGCTACCGGGCATTAGTAGGTCAGGATCAACAATTTCTACAGCTCTTTATCTGGGGATAAAAAGAGAAGAGGCCGCAAACTTTTCATTCCTGATGGTAATTCCTGTAATTGCAGGAGCCATGATACTTCAGCTAAGAGAAGTAGCGGAAGTTGGGATTTCGGATGCTCAGGTTATGAGTCTTTTGGTAGGATTCTTTACTTCATTCATTTCAGGTTACTTCGCATTGAAATACCTTATCATTATTCTGAAGAAGAAGGGCTTTCATTATTTCGCTTATTACTGCTGGTTAGTTGGTGGAGTAGGACTTATCTATTTTTTCTTGATGGGTTAGTGTTCTGCTCAGAGTTAGCGATTAAACACAGTTCTATCATTCTTTATTGAGTGATACATTTTTGCCTTCTGATTATTACTTTGCAGGAAAATTTGCAACTAACTATCACTTCTTGATGTTACGATTTACTGGTATTCTGATGCTATCCGCTACTCTTCTATTAGGGTGTGCATCATCTGAAAAGTTGTTACAGCGTGGGCAATACGACAAAGCGATAAACAAGTCGATAAAAAAGCTGAAAAAGAAACCGGGTAAGGAAAAAGAGCTTTATGTATTAAAAGAAGCCTATTCCAAAGCAAACGGTTTCGATCTTGAGCAAATATCTTTTCTGGAAAAAGAGGGGAGGGCTGAAAATTATGTGGAGATTTATTCCCTTTATCAAAGACTAGATAACCGACAGGATCGGGTCAAAACGCTTCCTTCTCAACTCCTCAGTCAATTCGAGATTGTAGATTACGATGACGAGTTAATTGCTTCAAAAGAGCAGGCAGCTGAGGTTTCCTATCAAAGTGGGTTGGAGTATTTATCCAGGGGGGATCGGGAAAGTGGAAGGTTGGCTTATTATGAGTTTGACAGGGTTAGAACTCTTTATGATGACTATAAAGATGTAGATTCAAAAATTGAGGAAGCGCGGTTTCTTGGCACTAATCAGGTACTATATGTCATAGAGAATAGTTCGGAAGTGTTACTGCCAGAGCGATTTGATGAAGAATTAAGGAAGATAGCTTTATCAGATCTGAATGGTCAGTGGATTCGATATAGTGTTTATGAAGATGAAAACATCGATTACGATTATTTCATCGTGCTTGATATAAAAGAGATTGCAGTATCAGCAGAACGGGTAGATCGAAAGACTAAAACAGAATCGAAAGAGATCCAGGATGGAATGAAATATGTGCTGGACGAAAGAGGTAATGTAAAAAAGGATTCTTTAGGTAATGATATTCGAGAGCCCAATATGATTACGGTTACTGCCGAAGTAACTGAAACCAGGCAATGGAAAGAAGGGGTGGTTGCCGGCTCTATCGACTATGTTGATTTACGAACCGACCAACTTGTGAAAACCGAAAGTATTTCTGTGACTAGTTTGTTCGAGCATTTCTCCGGTTCTTATTCTGGGGATGAAAGGGCTCTTACTGAGGAATCAAAACGGATGATTGGAGAAGAAATGGTTGCCTTTCCTCCTACAGAAGTTATGCTTCTGGATGCGGCCGATTTGTTAAAAGAGAATTCGAAAGAAATCATTTTCCGAAATAAAGGGTTTTTAAGCTCCACAGGTAGCTAAATCAAATAACCGAATTTCTAAGTATTGAACGAAAAAGCATGGATAATAAGTCAGTAGTACTTAGTTTTGAGCATGGGATACTCTGCTAATTATCTTATATTTCTTCGTATTCAAAAGAGACGTACCAATGGCAGAGACAAAAAATATTATTGTAGATACGGGCGACCCACATGTAGAGCGAAGGCGTGCAATTCTTGAAGCACATCCCGAAGTGAAGAAACTTTTTGGTAGAAACCCGGCTACTTTTTGGTGGATTATCTTTTTAATGGCGAGCCAGCTCGGAATCGCCTATTTATTAAAGGATGCATCTATCTGGTGGGTTCTTGCTGTTTCCTGGTTTATAGGTGCCTTTTTCGCTCATAATCTTTTTTGCCTAAAACATGAGTGTTCTCACCACCTGGTTTTTAAAAATAAAACAGCGAATATACTTACGGGTATTTTGGGGAATTTGACTTCATGTACTCCCAGTTATGTAATTTTTTCGGTAGCGCATTTGAAGCATCATTCTCATCAGGGCGAATATGAAATGGACTTCGATTTACCGCTAAGGTGGGAAGCAAAATTGATAGAGCATACTCCATTTGGAAAGATTTTATGGATGCTTCTTCAGCCACTTGCAATTGCGCTACGACCACTTAGAAGGAATAGCCTACAGTATGTAAATAAGTGGACCTATATCAATATTGCAGCAGTGCTAATTTTTGATTTGGCGATTATTTATTTCATGGGTCCTTATGCATTTATGTATCTGTTTCTTTCTTTCGTTTTTGGGCTGGGATTACACCCTGTAGGAGCCAGATGGATACAAGAGCACTATGTAGTACATGAGAACCAGGAAACATATTCCTACTACGGGTGGCTCAATAACATCACGTTCAACATTGGGCATCACAATGAGCACCATGATTTTCCTGGAATTCCGTGGAATAATTTAGCGAAACTTAGAAAGACAGCTCCCGAGTTTTATGATACTCTCTATTATCATACTTCCTGGTCTAAACTCTTAATTCGTTTCTTCACGGATAAGAATATTACCCTTTACTCAAGGGTAGAGAGGGAAAGAGCCAAGGCTGGGTATTAGAAGAGATAGCCAGAGGTGATGTAAACCCCGAAATCCTCTTCTGAAAAGCCCACATCAGCCCGGAGAATAAAGTCTGGGGTAAAGAAGGAGCTAGTCCCTCCAAAGCCAAACGTGTATTTCAGGTCATTGGTAATGACATCCAGAGAGGTGCCATTTGAATACGTGCGACCTATATCAAAAAAGAGCGTACCGCCCAGCCTCATATCTAACGAAGGAATTTCGAAAAGCCAGGTTCTCAATTCATTATTCATAACCACAGAATTGTCATCCAAAAACCTCTTTGATTGAAATCCCCGTAATGTTTGTTCATCTCCCAGGTAAGCAAGCTTCCAGTAAGGGACATCACCTGATGTATGTTTCAAATAAACCCGATTGGCTACAGTAACATCCCGAATAAGATGGAAGGTGAAGTAATGATTCATTTCATGCTTAAACACAAAAGTGTTGAAACTACTTCCCCAGGCTTTTGCCCCTTGCTCGATTGAGGTATTTACATAGGTTCCTTTAGTTGGGTTAAACTCACTATTTCTTGCTTCCCAAACTAAGCCAACGCCAAACATAAATGTTCTTCCGCCATCAAATCCCAATGGTCTGTCAATAGTAATTAGACGATCAGATCCATTATCCCAGGGTGTTTCATAATCAAAATTTATAATACCAAGAACATCTAGCTGCTGGTCTTTAGAGTTTTGAACAAGCGGGTATCGTACTCTTCCTGTAAATCCCATAGAAAAGGATCGAAACTGATAATAGTCTGGTGAGTTTGGAGGAGGGTCAGCTAACTTACCATAGTTGCCAATTCCTGAATAAGCATCTTCAAAAAATCTGGAGGCGTAAACAGAGGTGTATATTCTAAATTTCGAGCCAAACGCATTGGGTTTGTTTTTGGAGATTTCAAATGATGCTAACCCTCTGGTTGAGAAAACTCCCGAGATATTAGTGTACGAGTAGTAAGGTTTGAAATCACCTTTATAGTGGTACCAGTTGATAAGTCCGCCAGCTATCAACCCTAAATCGCTGTTATATGCCAGTGCAGGAAGAAATGCTAATTCAAGAGAATCCGGGACATTTTCATATTGCGCGTAAGAGACGGAAACAAAGCTGATCGCTAATAATGGGATTAGGAAAATTTTTTTGAACAAAGCAGGGTCTTAAATGAAGAGGAAAGTAACTAGCAAATAAATAGGTACTAAAATTCCAATCGACCAAATCAGGTAAGCACCAAAGCTTGGCATCTTAACCCCATTTTGTTCTGCGATAGATTTAACCATGAAATTTGGAGCATTACCTATATAACTAAGCGCTCCAAAAAATACAGCTCCCGAAGAAATAGCTAGAAGAGTTTGATTCATTTCATTCATCAATATCTGGGCATCGCCGCCAGCAGCATTGAAGAATACGAGATATGTAGGTGCATTATCCAGGAAAGCAGAAAGCATTCCTGTTATCCAGAAGAACATATAATTAATGGGTTCTCCAGCGTCATCAAAAACTGCTTCATTAACAAATAGGAGCGCACCTTCACCGTCGTTTGCAGCTTTCAACATTGCAATAGGGGCAATAATAGTGATGAATATACCTGCGAATAATTTGGCTACTTCCTGGATCGGGAACCAATTGAACCCATTTGCTGCACGGCTGGCTTTAGAAGTTACCACCCAACTAATCCACGCAATAATGAGAAGACTAACATCTCTGATAAGATTCTCAATAGTTACATGAACATGGTAAATATTCAATTCACCAATATGGACTAATCCAGAGAAAAGTACAGCACCAACGATTCCAAGGATAAGAAGAAGGTTGATACCTCCCTCGATTCCTAATGGTTCGGAGCCATCATCTAGCGGAGCAGTATTCGTTTCCTTGTTGTATAAATATCGATCCCAGAAGTAATAAATGACCAAAAGCAGTGTAGCAACGAAGGTCATTTCAAAAAACAGATTGGTAGTGGTCCAGAAGAAATCTACTCCCTGGAGGAAACCGAGAAATAGTGGAGGATCGCCTAGAGGAGTTAACGAACCTCCAACATTGGCTACCAGGAAAATGAAAAAGATGACAATGTGTTTTTTAGTGCTTCTCCATTCATTAGCTCTCAATATTGGGCGGATAAGAAGCATTGCTGCACCCGTGGTACCCATCCAGCTTGCAAGTATAGTACCTAAAAGTAAGATCCCGGTATTTACTTCTGGAGTCCCTTTTAGATACCCTTTAATTCGAATCCCACCAGAAACAGTAAATAGCGCAAAAAGAAGGACAATGAAAGGGATATACTCAAGAAGATATGCATGAAGTACTTCATAAAGAGTCGCCTCAAAGCCGAATGTAATAATTAATGGAATTACCAGGGCTAATCCCCAAAATGCAGAGACCTTACCAAAATTATGATGCCACCAATGTTCAGCTACAAGGGGGAAAATCGCGATAGAGAGAAGTATACCAGCAAATGGAAGAGCCCAGAGTATACTGAGTCCGCTTCCTTCAATTCCATGTCCGCTTCCAGCTTCTGCAGCTGAAGCAATTCCGCTAAATAGTAAAACCAATAATGGTGCTCCAAGTACCCTGATCTTTTTCAAAAAAGAATAATGCTTCACAAAAACGAATTATTGGTTCAACTTAATTTCGCTGAAAATAAAAGAAGTAAACTCCTTTCAAAAAACGGAAATGTTACATTGTAAAAATGGGTGTTAAAATATTGTAAAGCAAACGATTGAAAATTCTTGAGAAGATGAACGAAAAGCTCATCCAGATTTTTCTCTAACTACATTTAAAATAATTACTACTATGAAAGCACTACGCGAATCAGAAATTAATAAGCGATTAGAGTCCTTATCCAGATGGAAATTTGAAGATGATATGATTCTTAAGGAGTTCACATTTTCAGATTTCAAGGAGGCCTTAAGTTTTATCGTAAGAGTAGGTATAGAAGCTGAATTACTCGGACACCATCCAAATCTTTCCAATGTATATAGCAGGGTTACAATTGCCCTTCAAACTCATGATGCAGGCAATAAGGTTACCGAGAAAGATTTCGATTTAGCATCAAGGATCGAGAAGATATAGGCAGCTAAAAAATGTAGCATGTAAGTTATAAAACCGGTATTTTTGGTGCTTTCTGTTATTTGGGCAAAGTGCTTGAATGACTGTTTTCAAAACGAAAACATCCATAGAAACCAAATTTTACTATGAGCAAGAACTATTACGAGTTGACGTATATCCTTAATCCTGTTCTGGAGGAGGATCAATTCAAAGCCGCAATTGAAAAAATCAACAAGCTTATCACTGATAACGGCGGCGAAATCGAAGAAGTAGATGAGTGGGGTCTGAGTAAGTTTGCTTACGAGATCGATAAGAAAGGCAATGGCTATTATGTGAATGCCTATTTCAATGGACCAGCAGAAGTTGTTTCTGTTATTGAGCGCTTCATGAGAATTGAAGACGATTACATGAGATACCTTACTTTAAAGTACGATGCTAAAATGCTTCGCCACCGTGAGTTGGTTAAGAAGAATGCAGCACCTAGCATTTTCAAAGTAGAAGAAGAAGCTGCAGCAGCTGAATAAAAACCACTCAAAAGAAATTAATCATGATTAAGAATCCATCACATCCTAAGAAAAGCGTTCGCAAGGTTAAGCAGTGCAAGTTCACTCAGGCCGGTGTTGAATATATCGACTACAAAGATGTAGAAACCCTTAAGCGATTTACTAATGACCAGGGAAAAATTCTTCCTAGAAGGGTAACCGGAACCAGCGCTAAACATCAACGACAATTGACAACGGCCATTAAACGTGCTCGTTTCTTAGCGTTGATTCCATATGTAGCCGAAAACCTGCGATAAGAAGGAGATTGAAACGATGAAAGTTATTCTAAAAGAAGACGTAGAAAAATTAGGCCAGGCGGGTGATTTAGTAGAAGTGAAAGATGGTTACGGCCGTAACTTCCTAATCCCACAGGCTAAAGCAGTATTGGCAACCAAAGGTGCTATCGCTGAAGTTGAGTTAATGAAGCAAAGAGCTGATCTGAAAGCTGAACTTACTGTTCAGGAAGCTAAAGAACTGGCTCAATTGTTGGAGTCTACTTCAGTTACCATCCCAGTTACTACAGGTGAAGACGATAAAATCTTCGGTACGGTAACTAATGTTCAGATTGCAGAAGCACTTAAAGAGAAAAACATTGAAGTTGATCGCCGAAATATCAGTATCAACGAAGATGTTAAAGTTCTTGGTGAATACACGGCAACAGTTAACCTTTTGGGTGATCTAAAGCCTGTTGTTAAATTCTGGGTAGTTAAAGCGGAATAATTCTCCGTAATTTGGGTTGATACTAGCCCGAACATGTAAATGTTATAGAATTGTTATTCTTGTATGTTTGATGTTCCGGAATACCGTCTTATTATGGTGAATTAGTATTAATTCAGAACTGACTGCTCCAATGAAATTATTTCAAAAAATAAGTATGGGAACCATCTTTCTGATGTTGTTCCCATTTTTTTTACAGGCTCAGATTCCTGACCCTGTAAAATACCAGGTCACAGATATGCCAGCTACAGTACAGGCCGGTGAAGTTTTTACCATTACTATTGATGCATCAATTGAAGGCGACTGGCATTTATACTCTGTACTTAATGATCCTGATGCTGGTCCATTTCCAACCGAATTTTCGGCAAATTCTCCCAACTTTGTTGTCGCTGGTGATGTAACTGAGTCGGACGCTGATATCGAGTTCGACCCTAACTTCGAAGCCGAGCTTGGGTGGCATAGTTCATTTGCTCAATTCAGTGTTCCTGTTGCCATCAAAACAGAACTTTCAGGAGAGCAAACACTCGATATCGAGGTTTTTTACCAGGTTTGCGACGATCGGGTTTGTTTACCTCCGAAAAGCAAATCAATCATTGCTGCAGTTGAAGTAGTAGGGGTATCCGATGCTCCATTTGAAGCTGCCATTGGGGGTATCGAAGAGGAGACTTCAGAAGAAATCAGTGGAGCATCTACGGCCGATTTAGCACGAGATGGAATCTTCTCATTTATATGGATTGCTTTACTTGCAGGATTTGCGGCTTTACTTACGCCTTGCGTGTTCCCAATGATCCCGCTGACTGTCTCTTATTTCTCCAAACAGGATGGAAGTAAAAAAGGAGTTGGTCAGGCACTGTTTTTTGGAGTGGCGATCATCGTAACCTTCACATTGATCGGGGTGGTACTTGCTGCGTTAGTTGGAGTATCCGGAGCACAAAATTTTGCTTCTAATCCTTTTGTGAATGCAATGATTGCTATCGTATTGATTGCATTTGCTTTGAGTTTATTTGGGATGTTTGAGCTCCAGCTTCCACATCAGTTCACCAATTTCTTAAATAGAAAAAGTAATGAGAGCTCAGGGATAGTTGGAATTCTATTCATGGCGATGACCATAAGTGCGGTTTCATTTTCATGTACAGCCCCATTTGTTGGGGCGGTGTTCGCTGCTACTGCCGGTGGCGAGTGGTTCTACCCAATTATTGGGATGGTTGGTTTTTCTGCTGCCTTTGCAAGTCCCTTCGTTCTTTTTGCGATGTTCCCACAATGGCTGGAGTCACTACCAAAAAGTGGCTCATGGATGAATGTGGTTAAGGTATTACTCGGATTTATAGAGCTTGCGGCTGCTATCAAATTCCTATCCAATGTAGATTTAGTTCTTGGCTGGGGATTAATAAGTCGCCCATTTGCCATTGCTGCATGGATAGCCATCTTCCTGGTAGCAGGCTTATATGTACTAGGAGTATTTGCCCTAAGTCATGAAACGAAGCCAGAAAGAATAACTACCGGAAGGTTACTTTTGGCGCTTCCACTTTTACTATTCAGTTTTTATCTGTTTCCAGGTTTAATGGGAGCTTCTTTAGGGATTTGGGATTCCTGGTTGCCTCCAAAAATGCAGACGGATGTTAGTGTGGTTGGAACTATAGCTGCTATGGGCGGGGGAGGTTCCGGGGCCACCATCGACGATGGATGGACCGAAGATTATGAAGGGGCTATTGAAGAAGCCGCCGAAGAAGGCATTCCGGTCTTTATAGACTTTACCGGATACACCTGTACAAATTGTCGTGCAATGGAGTCTAATGTGTTTCCTTTGGCTGAAGTAAGGGAGCGATTCGATCAGATGAGGCTTGTCAAGCTCTATACCGATGGTGGTCAGGATGCACAAAAAAACCAGCAGCTGCAATTTAGGCTTACTGGAAACGTAGCATTACCTACCTATGTAATACTAGACCCTGATGGAGAGTTAGTGATTGCACAGGAGCTTGGATATGTGGCATCCGAGAGATTTATTTCCTTCCTTGACGAAGGAATTTCAAACTACAACTCAAGATAGCTTATACCTACCGTTACTGTTTAGGCATAATACCTGGCCAATCTTCAATGATTGGAATCATGATGATTTAAGAAACAGAGTTATATTCTCAAGTCATCGATATAAACAGTAACGGTAAGCGTGATTAATTTCATAAAGTTTTTGGTAAGGCATTGTTTAGTGTTTCTGCCTCTTTTCTTGATTGGGAAGGCGGAAGCGCAGGTTACCATTTCTTCTGAAATTACCATCAGCCCTTTCTTAGTTGATTCAAGCTATGCCATCAACCCCTGGGTGCTTCCCGGCTCTATCCAGGTTTTTGAAGTAAATGATGACCAGGAACGACGTGTTCCTGAGAGTGACTGGATTCTAACACCTACTTCTCGACTTTGGAGAATTAAAGCAGAACACAGAGAAAAGTATGAGACTGTAAATGTTATTCGAATAACTTATGAAGCTTATCCATTCGCTGTACGGCGTGTATTCCAAAACAGAACGTTAAGAGAAGTTGATACAGATCTATTCATACAGAATGAGGATTCGATTGGAGAACAGCTTTTAGAAAATTCTTCTTCCTTTTCATTCAATGACTCGGATATCCAGCAAAGAGGAAGTTTAAGCCGGGGAATTATAGTAGGGACAAACCAGGATTTTGCTCTCGAAAGTGGACTTCAGTTTGAGTTAAATGGTCAACTTACCGATGATATTAGCATTAATGCTTCGCTCACCGACAGGAGCATTCCTTTTCAACCAGATGGAACAACCCAGAATATCAGGGAATTTGACCGGGTATTTATCCAACTACAATCGGAAAGAACGAGAGTTGAAATGGGAGACGTAGATATAAGTCTTGAACAAAGTACTTTTGCCAGACTTAACAGGCGTCTTCAAGGTGCAGCAGGATATACCAATTCAAAGTATGGTAATTATAAAGGAGCACTCTCGGTAGTTCGTGGAACATTTAAATCGGTGTCTTTTGAAGGATCGGATGGTGTTCAGGGGCCTTATCGGTTAACAGGAAGAGATGACGAAGAGTTTATCATAGTGTTAGCCGGAACAGAACGAGTATATATAAATGGTCAAAGAGTAGATCGAGGCGAGGAGAATGCCTATATCATTGATTATGGATTAGGAGAGGTTTTCTTTACCAATAATCTCCTTATAAAGGATGAGACAAGGATTGTTATTGAGTATGAATACGTGGATCAAAATTTTAATCGTACCCTAATTGCTGCGGAAGGGGGAGATGAATTTTTTGATGGTAAGCTAAAAATTGGGGCCTCCATCATTCGCCAGGCCGATGGAGATGAGCTTTTATCACAACAAACACTTACTGAAAGTGATATCGATCTATTGAGAGGAGTTGGAGATAATTTGAGAAATGCAGTAGTGCCAGGAGAAAGGCTTGCGACGGATGATGACGATGAGTTCAATATTCGATATGCAAAGGTTGATACTACATTAGGTGGCGAGGTTTTTTCCATCTTTAAAAATATTCCGGGATCGAACCAGTCTATATATATAGTCACATTTAGCAGAGTAGAGGGAGGAAGCTATCGAAGAGTAAGCAGTGCTGTGAATGGTTTGCTTTATGAATGGGTGGGGCCCGGTCTTGGAGAGTATGAGCCTTTTCGAAGATTACCTGCTCCGGAGAAACATCAGATCGTGTCTCTAAACAGCTCTTACCTTCTTGCAAAAAATGTGGAGCTTTTCGGTGAATGGGCTGCCAGTAGTTTTGATCAAAACCGATTCTCATCATTAGATAACAATGACAATAATGATTTCTCTTATCTGGGTGGGTTTAGAGTAAAAGCACTGAGTACTTCCATTGGTACTGTAGACGCTTCATTCTCGAGACGTTACTCGGGCGGTAATTTTCAGTTCTTTGAAAGAACTCGAGAAGTGGAATTCGATAGGAAGTGGAATATCACCAGAGGGATCGAAACAGAAGAAGACATAAACGAATTAGAAGTAAAAGCTCAGTTTTCAGATCAAACAAGTTTACAAGCCGAATACGGGGTAATTAATAGATCAGACTTTAGGGGGTATCGTCAGGGAACAATTCTTTCCAGTAATGAGCCCGGAATTCTGAGCCTGGAATATATCCAGGATTGGATTCGGTCAGAAGATGGGATTCTGGGTAGTGAAGGGAATTGGTTTAGGCAGAGAGGCTCGATAGGAAAAAATGTCCTGAAGAACTGGAATCCTTATGTTAGCTTTGAGCAGGAATGGAAAGAAGAGAAGTTCTCAGCTAATGATTCTCTTTTAAATACATCATTCTCATTTTTTGAGATAGGCCCGGGGTTACGCTACTCAAATTCTGGCCTAAATTTAGACGTGAATGTTATTGCTCGTCAGGAAAATCGAGTATTCGAAAATGAATTAAGACCTCAGGCTTCTTCGATCGAGCAACGACTGAAATTGGATTACCAGCCAAGCAGATCGATCAGAAGTAGAAATGAATTGGTAATACGATCGAAAGAGTTTAGGTCAGATTTTCAACAGGAAGGGAATTCCAATCGTACTGGTTTGCTGATTCGTTCAATCACTGATTACGAAACGAACAGCCAAAACTGGAATGGCCAGTTATTGTATGAAGTCAATACGGAAAGGAGAGCTCTGTTTCAGGAGGCTTTTATCGAAGTAGGCCCCGAGCTTGGTCAATATGTATGGATAGATACTAACGAAGACGGTGTTCAGCAAATAGACGAGTTCTTTCCCGAGCTTAGTCCTAATGAAGGGATATATATACGTCAGTTATTGCCATCCGATGAGCTATTCCTGGTGGCCGACTTACGAACAAGGCTGAGAAATGAAGTTCGGTTGTTCTCCTTTCTAAAAGGAGGCTCGAATGTTGAAGAATTCCTTTCGAATATAAACCTCTATTCCCGGATAGATCTTTTGGAGAATTCAACAACCTCAGATCTGGAGGATATTTATTTCCTCAAGCTGAATACTTTTCGGAATGACTCAACCACCTTACAAGGTAGATTGACCTGGGAGAAAGAGCTGGATTTGCTGCCGGAATATGATTTCGGAAATCTTTCAGTTGGGGTAATAGAAAATCGCAGCTTGAACAGACTTAGCAATGAGTCTCAGGAGCTATTCTCTTCACAATATTATTTGAATACTTCTTATCAAACCAGCGAGACGACCAGACTTACTCTTGGCATTACAAGGGGGACGAATAGAACTTTTAGCGATCAACTGCTGAGTAGAAATTTTTCAATTCGGTCTTTGTCCATCGCTCCCGGGATAGAGTCAACGATTAACCGGTCATGGCAAACAGGCTTTTCACTTTCATACTCCGTAAAAGAAGATCGATTTCCGGATACCCCAGTTGAAGCAAGATTGATAAAAGTAATTAATACACACAGGGCCTTTCTATTTCGCAAGATTCAGGCCAATGGCAGATTGGAATTTCGAAATACAATGGTAGATGGTTCTACCTCAGCATTTGGCGCATTCGAATTAACAGAAGGAACCGGAGAAGGAAGTAATCTTATTTGGTCGATGAACGGAAATTACAGAGTAAGCGATTTAATAAGAGTAAGTCTTAACTACGATGGAAGAACAGTGCGGGATAGGCCTGACATTCATACAATTAAGTTGGTAGTGAGTGCTGTTTTTTGATTCACTATGCGCGAAAATATTTTTACTAAAAAAACTTGGTAAAACCTCATTTTTATTAACTAAAAGTTAATTTTTCGATTGTTCCGAGCTTTGACATTTAGTTTAAAATGACCTATCCTTTCGCTTCACTAATCTTAGACACTAACATTTAATCAAAAATAATCGGAGTGAACATGACATCGTCGATTGCTCTATTTCTTTTACAAGCCCCAGCTTCTGATGAAGGCTTTTTCAATCTAATTGTTCAGAAATTTAATGAAGGTAATGATGGGGGTTGGATGTGGCCTGTATTAATTACGCTTATTCTGGGTCTTGCCATTTTCCTTGAAAGAATTATTACTCTTAACCTTGCTGATATTAACACCAGAAAATTCATCGTAAGCGTACAAGAAGCGCTTCAAGAAGGTGGTGTTGAAGCAGCGGAGCAACTTTGTGCTCAAACTCGTGGTCCTGTTGCCTCTGTATTCCAGGCTGGGTTGATGCGTTCACATGAAGGTATTGATGCTGCCGAAAAAGCAATTGCTGCTTATGGCTCAATTGAAATGAGCTTCCTTGAAAGAGGTCTTGTTTGGCTTTCACTATTTATTGCTATTGCCCCTCTATTCGGATTCCTTGGAACGGTAGTTGGTATGATCGAGGCCTTCGATGATATTCAGGCTGCTTCTGATATCTCTCCGAGTATTGTAGCGGGTGGTATTAAGACTGCACTTTTAACCACAGCTGGTGGTCTTATTGCAGGTATCATTCTTCAAATCGGATACAACTACTGTGTATCTAAAATCGACCGATTAATCGCTGAGATGGAAGAAAGTTCTATTACTCTTATCGACTCGATTATCCTGCTTCAGGAAGGTAAATCACTTGTTCCTGCTGTAGAAGATACTCCAAGTTCTGACGAAGAATAATCATTTAACCTCTAAAGGAGATACTATGATTGTTCAAATAGCCGTTATTGGAACGTTTGCTTTGATGGGTCTTGGAATCCTAACCATGATTATTTCAGGGGTGAAGGGCCTATCACAAGGAAAGCAGGATGTTAAAAGAATCGCGATTATGGCTGTGCCATTTGTGATTTTTGCAATCTCCTATTTTGTAATGCAAGGAAGTGAACTTGCTTATGCCCGTGCTGGTGTGTTTACCACACTTACGATGATGGGTATTATGGTTGTGTCAGTTGTAATTACTGGCCTCCGAGGCACTTTTAAATTTTAATGGAGCATAGCTTATGCTACTAAAGAAACGAGAAAGAGATAGTGCGGAAATAAATGGGTCTTCCATGGCCGATATCGCATTCCTTCTCCTCATTTTCTTCCTTGTAACCACTACTATAAATGTGGACACAGGGATTGGGATGGTTCTTCCTCCTCCATTAGATCCGGAAGTTGAGCCACCACCGATTCGGGAAAGAAACCTGATGAATATCCTTGTAAATGCTCAGGGACTTATTCTTATGGACGAGCAGCCTGTAGCAATCAATGAGGTAAAGGATAAACTTATTGAGTTTATCGATAACCCAACTGATAATGAGGAATTATCTATTTCTCCTGATGCTGCTATCGTTTCTCTTAAAACTCAGCGCGAAACCCCTTATAACATCTATATAGATATGTTAGATGAGGTAATGTCCGCATATAAAGAGTTGAGAGATGTTGCTTCACGAGCTAACTACGGTGTAGAATACGGTCGCTTACCCGAGAACAGCCCTCAGCAGGAGCAAATAAAGGATATGTATCCTAAGAAAATTTCAATCGCAGAACCGGATAGCTAATATGGGTCAATTCAAAAAGAAACAAGCCGGAAGCAAGCAGGAAGTACCTACTTCAGCAATGCCAGATGTGGTATTCATGCTACTGTTCTTCTTTATGGTTACCACGGTTCTTCGTGAAGTAACGCTGAAGGTTAAACTGGATTTAACCAAAGCAAATAACATCGAGAAGATCGAGGAAAAGCGCTTGGTATCTTATATCTATATGGGACCAGAAAGACTACCTGGAAACCAGTTAGGTGAAGATAAAGTGCAAATCGACGATGCAATTGTTGAGGATATCGGAGCAATTCGAAATCTTATGTACGATAAGCTTCTTGAAGAGCCTCGATTAATCGTTTCACTTCGTGTTGATGAAAATTCTGAGTTTGGTCTGCTGACTGATGTTCAAAAAGAACTTCAGCAAGCTGGCACCTTTAGAATTAATTATTCTACGAAGCGAGAAGAATAACTCTCGATCAAATTCATTTTTGAAACCAGCGCATATACATGTGCTGGTTTTTTTATTTCCGAAATTATGGCTGATACTTTTACTACAATACAAGCAATAGGCAGGCAAAAACTACTCGAAAAGATTTCCGTTTTTAAAGGAGAGGTTAAGGAGACTACTGCAAAAGGAATCGGAGATGATGCTTCAGTAATTAAGGAAAACGATGGATCTCTTACTCTGCTTAGCACAGATACTTTTGTTGAAGGAGTAGATTTTGATCCGGTATACACTCCTTTTACTCACTTTGGATATAAGATCATAAGTGCGGCAGTAAGCGATATCTATTCTATGAATGGAACGCCATCTTATGCGCTTATTAATTTAGCGCTGCCTAACCGGATGTCAGTTCAAATGGTTGAGGATTTGTACGCAGGAATAGATAATGCCTGTAAGACTTATGGAATCGAGGTAGCAGGTGGCGATTTAACCGGGAATCATCAAAATGCAGTGATCTCAGTCACTATTTATGGTAAAGCTGATGAGAAGACCGTTGTTTATAGAGGCGGAGCAAAAGTAGGGGATGCGATTTGTGTTACCGGGGATGTAGGTGCAGCCTTAGCTGGTCTTAGAATATTAATGCGGGAGAAGCAGTTTTGGGAGCAACAGGGAAATGATGCTATCCAACCTGATTTAGCAGATTACCGCTTTGTAGTACAGCGTCAGCTTATGCCTAATGCGAGAAAAGATTTGATTGAGGCATTTGAGAGTCAAAAGGTAGCTCCTACTTCAATGATCGATATTACAAAAGGGGTGATCAGTGAGGTTACAGAACTTTGCATAGCATCTGATGTTGGGGCACATCTCTACCAGGCTGCGTTACCTATTGCTATTGAAACGCGTAAGGTCGCTGATGAAATGGAAGAAGATGTAGATCGTTACGCCTTGTTTGGGGGAGAAGATTTGGAGCTAATGTTTACACTTAGTGAACAACATGTTGAAGCATTCGCAGAATATTTTAAAGACTTTGTGGTTATCGGCAGAATGATACCTAAAGAAGAAGGGTTGAATATCCAAAGTGCAGAGGGAGAAATCTTAAGTTTTGATGATCTGTCATAAAATTTCAAGTGGCACGTTTTTTGCCAAGTAAGTGTTAGTTTGAATTCTAGATTACTAGTTGTTATTCGCTATATTCAAAAATATAATTAGATAAGTTAATGGCCGATAAGCCCCTTCCTAAAAAACCAATTAAACCTCCTGTCGGAGAGAAGAAAGGAAATACCCCAAAGTTCCCAACATGGGGCTTTCTTGCTATCATCCTTTTCCTGATTGTTATTCAGTTCATGTTTTTGAATCCGGAAGCAGGGACTCAAATTAAGTACAGTACTTTTCTGGATCATGTTGAGAATGGATATGTTGAAGAGATCATCATAAAGAATGGGGTTAATATTTATGGTGAATACAACGACAAAGCCATTCAGGATGGAATTATCCAGCCTCCGGTAAGGGATGATAGTCCCTTAAATTTATCTTCCACTAACTCTGAAGAGTTCAAGGCATTTATTACTACAATGCTTCCTGGCGATGAAATTCGTCCAATACTTGATGCTAATGAAGTTGAGTATGAAGTCCGCATTGAGGAAGAATGGTTCAGCGGAATGTTTATGTGGCTTATCATGATCGCTTTGGCGATTGGTTTTTGGGTCTTCATTTTCAGAAGAATGAACCCAGGCCAGCAGGTTCTGAATATCGGGAAGAATAAAGCATCACTTTATGATCAGCAGACCGATACCAAAATTACCTTCAAAGATGTAGCTGGTTTAGAAGAGGCCAAAGAAGAGGTTAAGGAAATTGTAGAATTTTTAAAGAACCCTAGTAAATTCACTAAACTTGGTGGTAAAATTCCTAAAGGAGCGTTACTGGTAGGTTCTCCTGGAACAGGAAAAACACTTCTCGCAAAAGCAGTAGCCGGAGAAGCAGCGGTACCTTTCTTTTCACTTTCTGGATCCGACTTTGTGGAAATGTTTGTCGGTGTTGGTGCTGCAAGGGTTAGAGATCTCTTCAAGACTGCCAAGGAGAAAGCACCCTGTATCATATTTATAGATGAGATTGATGCAATTGGACGATCCAGGGGAAAAGGCCAAATGCCTGGTTCTAATGACGAGCGCGAGAACACATTGAACTCGTTACTTGTTGAAATGGATGGTTTTGCAACGGATTCAGGAGTAATTATTCTTGCAGCTACTAACCGTCCTGATGTACTGGATAGTGCCTTGCTACGCCCTGGCCGATTTGACCGCCAAATCAGTATTGATAAGCCGGATATTAATGGCCGTGAAGAGATCTTTAGAGTTCACTTAAAGCCGTTAAAGCTTCACAAAGAAGTCGATCCAAAAAATCTTGCCGCGCAAACTCCGGGTTTTGCAGGAGCTGAAATTGCCAATGTATGTAATGAAGCTGCTTTGATAGCTGCACGTGGCAATAAGAAGTCCGTAGACATGGAGGATTTCCAGAACGCTATTGACAGGGTAATCGGTGGACTGGAAAAGAAAAACAAGATTATCTCTCCGGAAGAGAAGAAAATTGTCGCTTACCATGAAGCAGGTCATGCAGTTGCTGGATGGTTCCTGGAGCATGCTGATCCTTTGGTAAAAGTTTCTATAGTTCCTCGTGGACTTGCAGCATTAGGATATGCTCAATACCTGCCCAAAGAACAATTCTTGCACCAAACTGAGCAGTTAATGGATCAGATGTGTATGACACTAGGTGGTCGGGCAGCAGAAGAAATTATATTCGGAAAAATCTCCACTGGAGCACTTAGTGATTTAGAGCGAATCACAAAGATGGCGTACAGTATTGTTACTGTATATGGGATGAATGAAAAAATCGGGAATATTTCTTTCTACGATTCCAAGCAAAATGACTATTCATTCAATAAGCCATACTCTGATGCTACCGCCAAGATTATTGATGAAGAAGTAAAGAAAATAATTGATACAGCTTATCAGCGTACCCTTAAGCTTCTCAAAGACAAAAAGGAAGAACTTGAGATTTTAGCGAAGGAGCTGCTCGAAAAAGAAATCCTCTTCCAGGCAGACCTGGAAAAATTGATCGGTAAAAGACCTTTCGATAAAGAGACCACCTACGAGGCCTTTACTAAGAGCAAGAAAAAGACAGAAGAAGAGGAGTCTGTCGAAGAAAAACCCAAGAAAAATGGGGTTTCTAAAAAAGCTGAACCTGAAGCCCAAGAGCAAGAAACAGCCCAGGAAGAACCCGAAAGTGATGCTCAGAACTAAGGTTAGTCAGGCTGTTAACATTTCAGTAATACACTGATAACAAAAGCATAAACTCGAGATAACAGTACCGCAACGAGTGTAGGGTAGTTTTGTATCGCAATGAAAAATGCGAACAAAACTAAAAAATCAGCACACTCGTGAACATAATAAAACACGCATGTTTTCTTTTTCTTGCGCTTTTAATTTCATCTAACCTCTATGCGCAAGATGGAAAAATAACAGGTACCGTAGTTGATGCCGAAACAGGGGAAACCCTTATTGGTGTTAACGTGGTAATCGAAGGTACAATTCAAGGTACAGCTACTGACATTGATGGTAATTATACCATTCGAAAAGTAGCAGCAGGCACGTATAATATTGTTATCAGCTACCTGTCTTATGCAACTCAAACAGTTACCGGATTAGAAGTAGCTGAAGGAGAAACCGTAAGACTGGATATTACTCTTCAACCAGAAACAGAGTTCCTGGAAGAAATAGTAGTTACTGCTGAAGCAGTATTAAATAGTGAAGCAGGTCTTCTTAGACAACGTCAAAAGTCGATCTCATTTTCGGATGCAATTTCTTCCGAAAGTATATCAAAGACCGGAAGTGGAGACGCTGCCGGAGCTTTAAAGAAAGTAGTTGGAGCATCAGTCGTTGGTGGAAAGTATGTCTATGTAAGAGGACTTGGTGACAGGTACTCTACGGCCCATTTAAATGGCTCGGAACTACCAAGTGCAGATCCTGATAAAAATGCTTTTCAGTTGGATCTTATCCCAAGCAACGTTATCGATAATATCGTAACGCTTAAAACATTCACTCCGGATAAGCCAGGTAATTTCAGTGGTGGTCTGGTTGATGTAACGACCAAGGATTTTCCGGAAAGGCTTCTATTCAATTTTTCCACGTCGGTAGGTTTTAATACCAGAACTACCCTGCAGGACGGACTAGGATCAGAAAGAAGCAACACGGATCTATTAGGCTTCAGTCGAGATCGAAGAGAAATCCCAGGTTCTGTCGCTAATCTTGGAGCAGATATACCTGAGTTTACCGATTCATTCCTCAAAAACCTCGGTGACCATGTTGCAAGCTCTGATACATTGAATACGGTAAGCAGAGCTTTTAATAGTGAAATGGCTCCACGAAACCTCACCATTCCTTTTAATACTGGACTATCTATTTCTCTTGGAAATGAGTTCCTAATAAAGGAAAAAGAGTTTGGCTATATCCTTGGCTTTTCCCACAACCGTAGTTTCTCATCTTATGAAAATGGGAGAGACGGTATTTATCAATTGATTGGAAACCTGGATAATGAAACTACGCTTAATAGCCTGAACGATTTAAGCGATAGCCGAACAGAAGAGAATGTAGATTTAGGTGGTTTAGCGTCACTTTCTTTTAAGCTTAATCCTAATAACAAGTTTAGTTTCTCATGGCTTCGCACTCAGAGTGGAACCAATGAAGGGAGAGCGCTTAACGGATTTAGAGAAGAAATTAATCAAGGTGGTTTTGACCAGTATAACAGTACCGTAATCTCATATACTGAAAGAAAACTAAGTTCATTTCAACTTAGTGGAGAGCACGTATTCACTTCTTTAAATAATCTTAAAGTCGAGTGGAAGGGTACTCAATCAGTGAATGAATTAGAGCAACCTGATATACGATTTTTTGAATACGGAGTACGTACAGCAGATAGCGTTTATTCCATATCCACTGGTGCATATTCTCGTCCTCAGCGCTTTTTCAGAAATTTAGATGAACTGAATACCAACCTAACGGTTGATCTATCACTACCTGTATCCTTTAATAATGGAAGTACGCTTACTTTCAGAACAGGTGCATATTATCTGGAAGGAGATCGGGAGTTCAGAGAGCAACGTTTTGCCTACGGTCAGGATGCTGCGAATATCAATAATTTCAAAAGTGATTTTACTGGTTTCTTTTCTTACACCGGTATAGATCAAACACTTACCGATGCAAGTCCGGTTTTCATTAGGTATGGAAACTATATTTTCGATCGCACTAATGAGACGAATAGCTACGATGGTACCAAAGAGATTTCGGCTGCCTATTTGATGGCGGAGTTTCCTATTGGAAACCTAAATATCATTGGTGGAGCCAGATATGAAACCACTCTTTTAAAAGCTGAAAGTCAAAACCAGGCCCTTCCTGATTCAATCAGAATTGGAGAAATTGACAGGAATGATTGGCTGCCTTCTGTAGCACTTATCTATGGATTGTCTGAATCACAAAACTTAAGAGTAGCTTACTCAACTACACTTGCCAGACCAAGTTACAGGGAAATTGCTCCGTTCTCTGGTTTTGATGCCTATGGTGGAAGTATCAATATTGGGAATACTTCTCTGGACAGAACCGTGATCAGAAATTACGATGCCAGATGGGAGTGGTTCATGGGAATTGGTGAGCTTGTGGCCATAAGCGGGTTTTATAAGCGGCTTGAAAACCCAATAGAACGAGTATTTGATACCCAAAGAGTACGAACAAGAACCTGGCAAAATGTAGACGAAGCTACGGTATATGGGTTAGAGTTTGAGGTTAGAAAGAACCTGGGCTTTATCTCACAAAGGCTGGAATTCTTTTCCCTGGCTTCGAATTTTACGCTCGTTCAATCTACTGTTGATATACCAGAAGATGAGCTGTTTGTAGCACGTCAAAGTGACCCAAATTTTGATGATACACGTCCTTTATATGGACAATCACCATATATAGTAAATATAGACCTCTCATACTTTAATCCTGAACTCGGGTTTACTGCTGATCTGAATTCGAATTATTTCGGAGACAGACTGTCTGACGTAACACTGGGTGCTAATCCGGATGTATTCGAAAGAGGTTTTGTTACTACGGATTTGATTCTTTCTAAGACTTTTAAATCGAACCTCTCAGCAAAACTCTCACTTAAGAACCTTTTCGATCCTCGGGTAAAGAGTTCTTCCAAGTTAAATGGTGAAGAGTACCTCTATCAGTCATATAAAAGAGGAAGGTCGATTTCATTGAGTATTTCATACAAACTCTAAGAACAATCAACCTAACAAAAACCAAACAATCATGATCAAACGATACTTATTCACCTTAATTTTAGTTGCTTTCTCAACTACTGCATTTGCTCAGACAGTAAATGTAGCGAATGCTGATTTCGCGGAAGACACAGATTACTTCTGGACTGCGGATAACACCTACGTGCTAGACGACCTGGTATTCATTAAGTCAGGCTCACGACTATTCATCGAGCCAGGTACCCTCATCCAGGGTGGAACAGGTACAGGTAACAACGCTACCGGCCTTGTAATTACACGTGGAGCTCAGATTTTTGCCGAGGGAACTGCGGAAAACCCAATTATTTTTACCTCTATTGCCGATCTTCGTGATGGTACAGCGAATTCCTCGCTTCGAGGACTGTGGGGTGGAGTTGTAATTCTAGGTGCTGCTACTACTAACAACGCTACCGAAGGTGGGGTTAAGCTTGTAGAAGGAGTAGATCAGATTGCAAACCCTGCATCGTTAGCTGAGTACGGAGGAGACAATGACGAGGATGATTCTGGGGTATTTCGTTTTGTATCCATCCGTCACACAGGTATCCAGGTAGGAGATGTGGATGGAAACGAAATTCAGGGACTAACATTAGGTGGCGTTGGTTCAGGAACTACCATTGAATATGTAGAGTCGTTTGCTTCTAATGATGATGGATTTGAATTCTTTGGTGGTACGGTAAACACCAAGTACCTGGTATCTGCATTCAACACTGATGATGCGTTTGACTGGGATGAAGGATTCCGGGGAAAGGGTCAGTTCTGGTTCGCCATTCAAAACAATGAAGTATCGGATGGTTTTGGTCGTGCTGCGGAGCAGGATGGAGCGACTGGTGATGAGAACACGACTCCATTTGCACACCCAGTGCTGGCTAACGTAACCTACTTAGGTGCTGGGCAGAACCCGGGAGCTAATGCAGGTGATGGCTCTCAGCTTCTTCTTTTCCGTGACAACACAGGAGGAGAATACTACAACTCTATTTTTGGTGATCATGACAATTTAGGGATTACGATCGAAGCTTCAGGAAAGGTAGCAGGCTTTGATTCTCAAACGCGACTCACGGAAGGCGACCTGGTTCTTCAGAACAACTTATGGTGGGGTTTTGGAGCAGGAAACACAATTGCTGAGTTTGCAGGAGGAGATGACCAGCAGCCTACACGTGATTATCTGGGTAATGCTAACAATGGTAATACGGTAGCCGATCCGGAATTCGATTCAATAAACCGCACCGATGGAGCTAATGGGTTAAATCCGGTGCCTGCAGATGATGGGGCCGCTTTCACTATGGATAGAAAAACCCTGGAAGATTCATTTTTCAGTGAAGCAGCATATGTAGGTGCTTTTGGAACTGAAAACTGGCTGGGAGGCTGGACAGCACTACACGAGCATGGGTATTTGAAAGATGGAGTTCTCCCGACTTCGAACGAAGAAGAAGGGCTATCTGCAATTCCATCTGCTGTTACGTTGGATCAAAACTATCCAAACCCATTCAACCCTACTACCAACATTAGCTTTGCGTTGCCTTCTACTCAGAATGTAACATTGAAAGTGTACAATATGTTGGGTCAGGAAGTGGCTACGCTCATCAACAATGAAACTTTCCAGGCTGGAAGTCAAAGCATTACTTTTGATGCGTCTTCACTTTCAAGTGGAGTGTACATTTACCGATTGGTAGGTGCTAACACCGTATTGACCAAGAAAATGACCTTAATCAAATAAGGTATTTCTACTCACGAAACGTCTCACTTCATTGTGAGGTGTGCTGATCACAAGGGGAGTTCCAAGGAATTGGAACTCCTTTTTTATTGGGACCCTGGTTATACCAACCCACCCCTCAATCCCCTCCAGAGGAGGGGAGGTCTGCCTGTCCTCAGTTCAGGTACTGAGGACAGGCTCGTTGTTTATGGTTATAATTTCAATTGAAAGGGTTCCCCTCCCTGCTTGCCGGAGGCAGGTTGGGAGGGGATTGAGGGGTGGGTCTTTTAGATTCTGCAAGAAGAGCTAATTCTAAGAGATTACTTCGTCGTGTAGATCGCTTTCATTTTACAGTTCGAATTGTCACCCTGAGCTCCCGGGGACGACTTGAGGAATTAAGCAGTAAAGCGAAGGGTATCAAGTGAAATCTTACAATCTAAACAGGTTAGAGTTTGATATCCTTCGCAACGGAATATTAATCCATCAAAACTTAGGATGCTCAGGATGACAGTCTTCAGTAGGTACTTTATCTCGTACTCAATCTTTCAAAACCATTAAAGAGTGATTTGGAACCGTTATAGAATTGTTTAGGTTTATGAGTGCCTAATTAAAAAGCATTTGTTTTGATATTCGTAACCAGAAAAAGCCATTTTAACGCCGCTCATCGACTTAATAACCCAAATGAGTCGGAAGAGTGGAATAAAAAGACCTATGGGAAGTGCAATTATCCAAATTGGCATGGACATAATTATGTGCTGGAAGTAACTGTTGCAGGAGAACCGAATCCCAAAACAGGCTACGTAATCGATTTGGGCACCCTTAAATCTATTATTAAGAAAAGAATTACAGATCCCTGTGACCACAGGAACCTTAATCTGGATGTGCCTTTCCTTCAGGGAGTTATCCCAACATCCGAAAATTTAGTGAAGGCCTTCTTCAGCGAATTAAAAGAGGAAGTGGAACAATCCGCATCAACAGGAAGCGTTCTCTACTCGGTCAAGCTATTTGAGACCGAACGAAACATTGCCGAATATTGTCCATATCGATGGACTAGTTAATTATTTAATACTGAATTTCTCCAATATGATTTCCAATCAAGTGCGTAGGTTCTACGATCCTACATTTACTATTACACCCGAATACAAAGAGACATTACCTGATTTACAAAACGGACCGGCATCACTTATTGAAGGTGCGAATGTCCCTATCCAGCAAGTAGGAATTTCAAATTTCCGATTACCTCTTCAGCTAAAAAAGAGAGATGGCAAGCCTATAACCCTTGAAGTTTCCGTGGATGGATATGTAAGCCTGGATGCCAACAAGAAAGGCATCAATATGAGTCGCATTATGCGAACATTCTATGAATTTAAAGACCGGGTGTTTTCACTTGATATGTTGGAAGAAGTGTTGAAGGCGTATAAAAATGATCTGGAATCACAAGAATCCTTCTTACGATTATCTTTTTCTTATCCAATGGAACAGGAAAGCCTGAGATCAGGGATGGAAGGGTACCAGTATTATGATGTATCACTTGAAGGTCATATGGACAACTATGATCGTTTCCATAAGCATATGCACTTAAAATTCGTGTATAGCAGTGCCTGCCCATGTTCGTATGAATTAGCGGAGCATGCCAGAGAAGAACGAGGAGTAGCTGCGATTCCACATAGCCAAAGAAGCGAAGCTGATCTTACTGTCTCCCTCAGAGATGAGTTTTTTGTAGAGGATTTAGTTCAAATCTGCCGGACTGCGCTTAAAACAGAGACGCAGGTCATGGTTAAAAGAGAAGATGAGCAGGCCTTTGCTGAACTTAATGGTGCATATCAAAAATTTGTAGAAGATGCCGCGCGCCTCCTTTATGAAGAGCTGGATACCTACAATAGCATTAGAGACTTTGTAGTTAGATGCGCTCATTTTGAAAGTCTGCACAGCCATGATGCGGTAAGCAGAATCTGTAAAGGACTTCCCAACGGACTGAGGTAACCTCACAATAGGTCATTCTGAACTTGTTTCGGGACCTATGAAAAGACATTGATTGGAGAGTTCTGTATTAGCTAGGTGGCATTAGTACATATTGCCCGAAAGTTCTAGCCCTTGCAAAGATCCTGAAACAAGTTCAGGATGACTTCTGGTTTATTTGTCATTTCGAGCCTGCCTTGTTGTAAGACAGGCAGAGCGAGAAATCTATAAATTGCCGGTAAGATCAATCTTTAGATTTCTCAGTCACATTGCTCCTTCGAAATGACAAGTGTTTAATCCGTTTCGGCAAAAACGATAGCGATCTTGGTTCTGTCAGGACTTAATGAAACCCTCGATATAGTTCCATCACTATCAAATACCGGTACCTCCGGCATATATCCATGACCTTCCTTCCAAAGACGAAGGGTGTTGCCCGATCCAATGACGAAGCTATTTTCATCCACCCAAAACATATCTTCCGAACCTTCCGGAGTTTCTGTCAGGGATTTCATAGTCCCATCTTTAGGGTCATAAGCCTTAACAAACCAATTATCAGAGTTAGACTTATCGACAAAGCTTATAAGCTCGGTGCCAGGAATTTTGTGAATAGACCGTCCTGGATTGTTTGCAATAACCTTTTTGGAGTCTTTGCGGCCTAACTTAAATTCCACAAAAGTTTGAGGCTCTCCCAGTACAAAGGCGTAAATCGTTTTTTTATCAAACCAGGTATGGTAGCCGATAACTTCATCTGGCACTACAACTTTTGGTTTCCCCCCATCGATAGGAAACTTCCAAAGCAACTGTTCACCATCTGGTTTTAACCATATTGAGGAAAGATAAAGAGGATCAGGAGTAACCGTAGGAGAATATTCACCCCCTTCCAGGTTGGTTATCCATGCTTTTGCCCCAGTTTTTATGTCAAAGCTTAGGATATCCTGGTTAGCATCACCTCTGGTACTCACATAAAAAAGATGGCGACCATTAGGATGGAAAGAAGGCTGGTTGTCATATCCAGGTGAATTCGAAACGTTCTGTAGTGCGGAGATTATAAGGTTTCCGTTGTCAAATGAGATATCACCCACGTACACTTCGGGGTTGCTCTGGGCGTAAGTTGTAATAGATGCAAAAACAAAAGCGATAAGAAGAAGGAAGAGGCGCATAATTCTAGAGATTTGTTCGCCCTAATCTAATAAATCATAACTAAAAAATTCTCATACACCGAACGGTCTAATAGACCTTTATCTCGGGGTGAGTCTTAATCTACCCAGCTATAACTCACTGCATCACAATTCACTAAGGCTAGTTAACAATTTGGTAACATTGATCAGTTGTAATTTTTTCTTGATATAAACATCTTGTCATCACGACAAGAGTAAGGGAAAATAGAATCAAGGAGTCGCAATCTATCTTCACTATTCTACTTACAGGGATATCTAACAAGCAAGTTAAGAGTTTAGGGTTGTTCCTGTATATGGGTTAAGCAAAAGCTTTCCTAAAGTCGGTTAAGAATCAAGAAATACTAACTGTCAAGTTGACTAACGCTTATGAGAACTCTATTTAAGAAGGTGTACTTCTGTGCATTCATTATTGCTCTATTATCAACTACCCAATCTTTAAAAGCACAAACAGCATTTGATAAGGGGATTCAGTCTCCTACGGCCGCTTCACTAGGAGAATATGCCAATGAGCCTATTTCATTATATGTAGGTAAGATGTCAAAATCAGTGCCTATTCATAGCTTAGTTGCTGGTAATTATACACTCAGTGTTGGGTTATCTTATAACTATAATGGCTTTAAGGCAGAAGCTATTCCAAGTCCTGCCGGGATGGGCTGGTCATTAAATGCCGGAGGAGTTATCACTCGGACAGTCCAATCTATTAAGGATGAAGAGCCAAGTAAGGGGTACCTCGACGAATACGCAAACTTCCAATCTATTGATGTATATGACATAATAGAAATAGAAGATGGAGATCTAGATGCAAAACCCGATATGTTTTATATCAATGCCGGAGGGCTTTCTGGTAGGTTTTATCTCGACAAGTTTGGAGACTTCCAGGTCGATTCACAACGAGATTTGAAAATAGTTTGGGATTATCCCACCACAGATAATAGTCGATTTACTATTACCGATATAGATGGTACGATTTATAAGTTTGGTGTTTCCCAGATGTATGAAAAGGTTCAAACCAAAACAGAAGTTATAGCTACTGAAGGTGGAACTCCTGTTCCGACGTTTTCAGATCCGTATATATCAGCATGGTATTTAACCAGCATTGAAACTACAGATGGGCATATCATCAGTTTTAATTATACCACAGAGAGTTATTCTGAGACTAATTTAACTACCCCTGCCTTCAACAAGAGAAAAATTTATACCGAGGAAGTACGGCCTACCAATAGTAGCGCAATGTTCTCTCAGATTCAGAGTTCGGATCGGAGATTAAAGACTGCCTGGCTAGATGATATTACTTTCAATGGGATTACCATCGACATTAACTATACTAGTCGTACCGATTTTTCTACAGAAAAAGCCATCACTTCAATTGAAGTTGAAGATGGCCCAACAGTAATTAAGAAATTCGTTCTTGATACTGACTACATAGGTACTTCAGGTGGCAATTCGAGGCTGCTTCTTGATAAGATTGATGTTTACGGTCTCAATGATGCTCAAATGCCTGGTTGGGATTTTGAGTACGAGCAGGAAAGTATTTCTACCGCGCTCCCTGCAATTACTTCGTTAGCTGTTGATCATTGGGGCTATTACAATGGCCAAACTGGTAATTCAAGTCCTACAAATAGAGGATTACCTGAGATTTACAACTACAACAGTGGAACCGGAGTAACAACGCGTATACCCGGTATGAATCTCGAACCGGATCCTACCTACAGCGATATCGGACTATTGAAGAAGATAACATTGCCTACAGGAGGGGAAGTTTCTTATACCTACGAGCCTAATACCTATTGGAAAATTGGAAGTCAATCAACTTCATTATATGACTATGATATTATAACCTTTTCAGCTGATTATACGCCTTCCACTTCTTCTGATCCCTACACATATCCAACTACATTTACGGTAAGTGAATCTGGTGGAATGTACTTTGAATTATCTACTACTGGTTTTACTAATGATGATTCTAATGTAACCGGTTGTCCCATTCCTGATCCCCTCAATAATTATGGGATGGCCAGATTTAAGGAACAGAGTGAGCCGTTAAGTGCGGCAACCATTGTTACAATAGGTTCCGATTGTGATATACAACTCGATCAGGGTACCTATGAGGTAATTTTTGATTCCTATGATTCAAATTACCAGGGTACCATGACTCTTGATATAACAGGTATCAAAAGAACATTGGTAAGTGAGAAAGAGGGGCCAGGGCATCGTGTTAAGCAATCAAAGGTTCATGATGGAGTGGATACTGCTAATGACCAAATAACAGACTATGTATACAACGAATCAGGAGTAGAAGCTACAAATTCGAGTGGAGTACTTGTATCAGATATAAAGACACACTCGTTTCATATGTTCACTCTTGATGGAACCTATCAGGGAATAACCGTTCGTTCCTCAAGTAGTATTATGCCTTTAGGCTCCACTCAGGGCGAAGCATTAGGCTATGCGAAGGTGAATGAAATAAAAAAGGTAGGAACCACAAAGCTGTATACACTTAATGAATTTAGTAATCCGGCTACGTTTCCTGATATCGCTGGAACTGCTAATTATGGGTTATTTCAGCCCACTTCTCATGATTATGCCAGAGGAAAACTAACCAAACAGAAAATCCACAGAACACTTACTAATGGAACCAAGGAAGTTCTTGTAGAAAGTAGTACCACCTACCATAATGTGGATACAGATGGAACAGCAGGTACGGGCTCAGTAACTGATGATATTTCACCAAGAGTAGAGCTACGAAGACTTACCACGGTATATGGCCTAGAGTACAATCCCTCCGAGATAGAATATAATTTGCCGGTTTGGTCGAGGACTGCTGTCACTACGAAAAAAGTATTTGAGGGAGTGCTTGGACAAAGTGTAGATAACACGACTTCTTATACATACAACACGGTAAACCAATTACCAGAAACTATAACAGAAACGAATTCGAACGGAGATACCCGAAAAACTACGAACAGGTATGCTTATCAGGAAGAATCGGATATGCAAACAAAAAACATGTTAGTTCAGCCGTATTCAACGCTTCTGGAAGATGGTAGCGGAACTGATATCAGTAAAACCTGGACACAATGGACTAATGATCTCCCAACCACGAATGCTAGCCCATGGAGAGTATGGAAGCAATGGAGTTGGGAAGGTACAGGCACGGCACCTCAAGACCCATCCACTTCTACTGCTATTCCTAATTCTGAGATACTGAGCTATGACAGTCATGGAAATGCAACACAGCTAAAAGATGCACTAGGTGATATTACCAAAGTGTACTATGGTAGTAATGCTTCTCCTTTTTCTCAGGTAGGAAATACAGGCACTAGTGGGGAATACCTGCTAACAGGAGTACAAAAAGTAATAGGTACGGATAACTGTAATAATTGTGGAACGCGACCTGGTAGCGGGGACGATCTCTATACTGAAGCGGAATATGATAGTTATGGAAGAATTACAAAAATCATAGATGAGAATAACCAAACCAATACATTCAATTATGATGGGTTTGGTCGGCTTAGGGAAAGTTTTAATACCAATGGGTATATGCTAAGTGCTAAAGAGTATGGGTATTCATCTGATAGAAATAGCGGTGTATTTACGGCTACTGATCCTAATCAGGTAATTTCTAAAACCTATGTGAATCCGATTTTTACTACTGATTTTTCTACTTCTACGGGTTGGTCGGGTGTAAGCTCTGTATATAATTTATTTAATGTCCAGAAAGCAGGAGAAACTACAGTTCAGATGGGTTCAGGATGTGGTTCATGCTGGGAAGGAATGAATACTGTTACCCTCGGAGAGGACGCCATTGTAAGAGTGGATTTTTATCCTGATGCAACTACAGGAGGAACGCCTCATTTCATCTTAAACTCTAGCGCTAACCGCTTTGGAGTGCATTATCTGCCATCTTCGGATAGTTTTCGAATTCAGTACAAGAAATCTCCGAATACCTTTTTTACATACCCATTTACATTTCCTTTAGACGCGCCCATTGATACATGGTATACGATCGAGATTCAAAAGATTGGTTCTGAGCTCACTGCCTGGGTGTATCCGAGAGGACAAGGTCGCGACCCGGACAATAGCTATACATTAGGAGGATTTGACTCCTCATGGGATCCAAATTTTACCCTTTCTGGTAATGACAGTTATTACTACGCAGCTAACTTAAGCATCTCTGAAGGACTTCAAAGTACCGTTAGTTATGTTGATGGATTGGGCAGAAATATTCAAAATCAAAACAGGGGTGGAAATATTGTAATAGCAACAGAAACCCTGTATGATGAACGAGGTTTGCCAGAAGTCACTTCGCGCCCAATCGAAGAAACAGCTGCTAATTATCCTGGATTTTATGATCAGGGATTGATGAGGGGAGGGGGAACATTTTCTCCCGGAGGAGTTATCGATGAAGATGCTCCTGTACATGCCTATTACGCTCCTATTTTGAATGTCGCTAATGATGAAGACTATGCTTACAACCAAACCGAGTATGAGCATAGCCCACTGGCCCGGGTTGAAAAAGCCTCGCTGCCTGGAATAAGTTTCAAAATGGGTTCTGGCAATGAACTAATTACGACTTATGGGCTTAATAGCTCAGAAACTTTTTCGACCTCTGCACAAGGCAGTGTTCCAGCTAAAACCTGGGGGACATATACCCTTCACAAAACCATCAATGAAGACCCGGAGGGTAATAAAACGATTACCTATACCGATGGTTGGGGTCAAACCATAGCCAGTGGGGTAGATATGGACGGTAATAATCTGCTTTCGAGAACAACCGGAGGAGATTTGGTTACCGAATTTGTGTACGATCTTCGCGGAAACCTGGTACGGGTAGAAGACCCACGGGGCTTGGCTACCACTTATACCTATAATACTTTGGGCCAGCTAACAGAGAAGAAGTTACCGGATCAAACTCATCCCCATAAATACAGATATGATGACAAAGGAAGGCTTCGGTTCCATAGAGACCCGGTACAGGATGCAGCTTCCGATCATTATTACTATACCAAATACGATGACCTGGATCGTCCAACCGATATTGGGAAGAGAAACACTTCAGCAGATTTCGATGATTATACCGATATCAACAATGCTTCTTTTCCAACATCCAGTTATACCTTATATGTGCGACGCTCCTACGATGGTACAAATGCTGCTTCTGGAGCTCAAAACCTTGAAGGAAGAATGTCCAGGATACAATACCGGGATTTGGTGAACACCAGCCAATGGGGCTATACCTGGTACTCGTACAATGATCTTGGCTTAGTAGAATGGGTAATTCAGCGCATGCCCGGGCAATCTTCATCACTGGATAAGAAAATCGAATATTCCTACGATGAACTGGGAAGAATGACCCGATTATTCTTTAACCCATCCGGAACTACTGATGATCATTATTTTTGGTATTACTACGATGAACTCGGTCGCCTTGAAAAAGTAACCTCCTACGGCTCGAACTCCGAAAGCTCCGCCCTGACCGAAGCCGAATACACCTATTATGCCGACGGTCAGGTAGAACAACTAAAGCTGGGAGGAGGAGCCCAAACCATTGATTATGAATACACTGCTCAAGGGTGGATGGAAGAAATTAATAATGGTACTACTACAGGCGGAGATGTATTTGGCATGTCACTGACCTATGAAAATAACGGAAACATTAGCCATCAACAGTGGGAACAAGCGGCATTTAGTACCTCGACGTATAATTATTATTACGAATACGATAATGCTAACAGGTTGAAGAAGGCCTGTTATGGGGCCATAACATGTACTTCATCAGGAGATTTTGACGTCACTTACAGCTACGACAAAAATGGAAACATTACTTATATCAGCAGAAACGCTTCCGGTTCTGATCCAGACATCGAGTACTATCTAAGTTATGTGGCTAACACCAACAAGATAGACGATGTACTGGTGGATGGAGTGAGCAGCGCCACCGAGACATATAGTCATGATGCTTCTGGAAATGTGACCGAAAACGGAGTACAAGGTATTTCAAGTACGGCTTACGACTGGCGCAACCTGCCCACTTCGTTAACCGCTAATGGCAGTACCATTACCTACATATACGATGCCGATGGGAACCGGGTGAAGAAACAGGTGGGAAGTACCACCACCTGGTACATACGGGGAGCAGATGGGCAAACCATAGCCGCCTATGATGGTTCGAATAACCTGATATTTCTGAATATCCTGGCGGGCGGTCAAATCATCGGACAAATAGAAAACTAAGAGGGAGAATAACTATGAATACCATTCAATCAATAACTAAGAACGTAGCTCTATTTCCGATGAGCATATTAAAAAATACCTTAACCCTCCTGTTTATAGCAGTATTAACCTATACAGGTGCAACTGCTCAAACCATCAACTTTGCAGTGGATATGCAATACGCCTGGTTAGAACCTGGTGATAAAGTTGTGGTAAGAGGAAATATCCCTGAGTTAGGAACCTGGACCGAAGAAGGGGAACTCCAGTTACGCAAAGAACGTGGAGGGGATGTATTTAAAGGTCAGTTAAGCCTGAGTAGCTTGCCCGCCGAACCCGTGCTCTACAAATTTGTAATCCTTCGATCTGGAGGCATAGAAGAATGGGAGCAGAGAGGGAATAGGATTGCTGATCCTACCTCAACCGAAACCCTTTGGTTCGATGACCGAGACGCACCGGGCATACAGCAAACCGTAGTGCAGGTCACCTTTCGCCTGGATTTAAGCGATCATACGATGAATGGAGAGCCTGCTACCGAAGTAGCCCTGATGGGAGGACGAGCTCCATTGAGTTTTGACCTTGAAACCGGGCGTACAGCCATGACGGAAGTAAGCGAAGGAATCTGGGAAGCTTCCGTGGGGTTTCCATATGGTACCGCTCATGATGTTCCTTTTAAATTTGCCTGGACTCTGGACGAAGAATGGATTTGGGAATGGCGCTCTGGACACACCAATCATGTGTTCCTAATTGATGACACCGGAGCCGACCAGGTTGTGAGTCTGGTCTATGATGTAGCCAAACCAGGTATTGTTCCGGTTGCAGGTACGCCGGGCAGTGTAGACGATTACGATGCGGTAGTAGCCTTTATGGGCAACCGTGGGCAGGGCAGTCGCTACCAGTACGAACGAGCTATGGAATTAATGAATACTGGCCAGATAGAAGCCGCTCAGACCCAGTATAATGCCTATAAAGCTGCTCACCCCGGTGTGGTAGAAATTGATGACTTCCACTATGAAATGGCGGACTATATCTCAAAGTCACAGAGTCTGGAAGCCGCTAACACCTATATAGATGTACAACTAGATTCCGAAACAGATCCCATACGTCGAAATTACTATGGGTATTTGCGAGGTGAACTAGCCATGAATGCAGGAAGAAAAGCTGAAGCACGGAAGCAATTCAGACGATTGGTACAAGCCGACGATGAAGATATGGCCGGCCGCTATGCACGCAAGGCACTCGCTTATAGTTACCTCAGCGGCGATGCAGATACAGTACGCAAAGCTATCCCGCACTTTAGGAAATTGATAGCCAATGCCCCTCCTTCTGAACGTAGGCAGTTGAGCCGGAATCTGGCCCGGGCTTATGGTAGGGTAGGGTTGGAAGAACGCAGGGACTCGATCATGATCCGATTAACCACCACCGGAAACCCGGGGCAACGTGGAAGAGCCACCCTGGAACTGGCCAGGGAATACCAGCACCGCGGCATGCATACGGAAGCACTCGGCCTACTAGATGCCGCCGAATTTACAGCGCGGGTTCCTAAGGGGCTACGAGCAGAGGCAGCACGCCTTCGCATTCAGGCCTACCACCAGCTAGAAATGCATGAAGAGTTGGTTGCCTTATATGACCAGTTTGAGCAGGAATGGCCTGAAAACGCCCATGTAAAGCGTTTGAGCAAATTGGCAGAAGACGCCCGCAAGAAAGTACCAACGCCGGTATTAGAAGAATCCGGGTTTGAAACCGCAACGCCTGACAGCACGCAAAACTAGGAGGACGAAACCATGAAAAAAGTAATGAATCTAGTTCTCTTTCTATTGATGAGTGCTGGTGTACTGGCTAATGAATATGTAAGTAACATACCGCCGGTTGCTGTGGTAACCTCTACTCCAAACCAAACATGGTTTTATAATCTGGAAGATGTGGTGTTTTCTTCTGGCTCCAGTTATGATCCGGATGGATATGTGAACTATACCGAGTTTTATATAAACGGAGTTCTTCAGGCTGTTTCGTCCTATACAGCTTCCTTTACCCGCTGCTTTGCCCTGGATGGCAGTCCTTCCAACGGGTGCTACCAGTTAGCCAGTGGGGCTACTACGGTAACAGTTGGATTTAAAGTACGGGATAACTCCGGGGACTGGAGTAGCCTGGTTACCAAAACCTACACCATCCAGGAACACAAAGGGCGTAAGTACTTTGTTACCGATCACATTGGCAACGTACGTGCCACGGTAAACCGGGATGGAAACGTACTGGGCTATGATGATTACTATCCTTTTGGAAAAGTAATGCCCGGTCGTTCTAACAACACCGCCAATCCCAATGACCTGTATAAATTTACCGGTCATGAACGGGATGATGAAGCGGGGTTAACTATCGATTTTATGAATGCCCGAACCTATGATCCAATAACAGGAAGGTTCATGCAGGTTGATCCGCTTTCTGATCAATTTGCTGGTTGGGCCCCTTACCATTATGTACATAATAATCCTTTAAGATTGATAGATCCAACAGGAATGGCAGCTTGTGAAGTAAATGAGCCATGTAAAAGTGATTTTGCGCCAGATGCTGGGCAAATTTTCAATGCACAGATGAACTCTGTTAAAGAACAGCTAAAAGGAATTCCTAGATTTTTTAAAGCAAAAGCTATACAGATTTCAGCTTCCCTTGGGTTTGGTACGGATAAAACAGGTCCAGCAGACGCAGTAAATGCTGGGGCTCAAATTACTTTAGGTGAAGATGGTGTTGATGCTTCAGGAAATATCGGTGCAGGAGCCGTTAATCTTGATACCGAAGAAGGTGCTGGGGTAGGAGTTCCTGGTTTATTGGCCGTTAATCCAGAAACAGGTACTTTTGATGCCTCAATTCCATTAGGAAATGGGTTTTCAGCAACAGTAAGTCATAATACTGAATCAGGTGACTCTGGAGGTGGAGTTGAGTGGGGGATAAAAGAATTTTTCTCCGTAGGACTTAAACTTATATTCAATTTTGGTGAAAATATGCAGGAAACTGAAAAAAGAGTTAACGAAGCCAATGCAGAGGTAGAAAGGGCTATAATGGATGTAGATGCTTTTGATGATTACTAATAAATGTAAGCTATTAGGAGTAAGTTTGTTATTTAACATACTTTCAATTCTATCAGCTATTATCTTAACAATCGTAATTTTTATAATATTTATAAATGATAGTGTAGTTGAAAATATCTATGGATTTACGACCTTTGCAACAAGTGCAGCTTTATTCGCGATATCTGAAGTATATTCAAATTGGCTATTCAAGGAGCTAGAAATCCAGAAGAAGGATTTTAGAATGAACAGTTCATTTATAGTTTATAAAAAACATAGAGAAAGATGTATAGATTGAATGGTATTATATATTTAGGTATAAATTGTCTATGGGCTATATCAATTTTTTTAATAGCTCCAAGTGGTTTTGCTAAATCAGAATCAGTGATTCATATCCTCAATATTTCCTTAATTCTTCTTATTGCTATTTTTCAAATATTTGGAGCTTATAAGCTTTATAAAGGGAATTTTATAATTCCCATAATTGCTACCATATTCTTCGTTTTTAGTATGGATTTTGAGGGTTTTAAATTTGTTACGAAAACCCTTTTTTATGTCTTAATGGTTATTACTAACGATGGGGTTTTATTGGAACTTCAATTAGATAATCCATCCTTTTTATTAAATACTTCCTTTTCAAATTTAATGTTCAAATCTTTAAGCATAAATCTATTTGCTATATTTCAGATAGCCTTGCTTTATTCACAAAAATTGAACCTAGCTAATGAAGAAAATAATAAAAACAAGTTGCTAGGTTCTGCTCAAGAAGAAAAGGATTAACCTGCTTTAACTTAGTTCCGTAGCGGCGCTGCCTCAAAATTCGAAGATTTAGGAAAAGCAGTTGCTCAAAATAGTGATCAAGCAAGATTACTTAATAGAGCTGCAGATAGAGCGGAAAGAATAGCAACGACTGGTGCACCAAGAGCAGGCCAAACTACCCGAGCCAATAATGCTAGGGAAGCTGCTAATAATTATGGAAGTGGTAGAACGGCTCAAACTATTTCTGCTACTGGACAAACTGCAACTTCAGGGGTATTAAATGCTACAAGTAATTCTAACACTATATCACCGCAAAATAATAGATTTACATATCAACGGTATGTGGCTCAGCAAGATCAAACACGTGTTCAACTACCTAATAATTGATAATTATGATGAAACTTAGAAAATGGTATGAAGCTCACCCTGAAAAAGAAAAAAAGTTCCTTAAGGATCATATTGGTGGTGCAGTTTGCATGATTGGTATTATGCTAATAGTATTAATCATAGGAGATGAACACCCAAAATATTATAAAGCTCAAAACGGTCTTTTTTTAATATTAATTATGTTTCTACTTCTTACCCTTATTAGAAGAAATGGATTGGTTCAAATTGTTATAAATACTTTCGATCTAAGAAAAAAGGAAATCGCATTAAATGATTTATCGGATATGATATTTACCCTTATGATTATCCTTGCACTAGTGTCATTCATATTTATACTAGATTTAAAATTTATTTCTGACAATGGAGTTAAGATTGGAGGTGTAGTTGCTGTTGTATTTGTAAGCCTTTTAAGTTCGCTAAAGAAAACATTTAAAAAAGACTAAAACTTTACGAAGCTGCAAGTATATATGGTAAAAATATCGCTCAAGGTACCGAACAAGCGAACTCATTAGATAGAGCGGCAGATAGGGCGGAAAGAATTGCATCAACAGGTGCTCCAAGGGCTGGCCAGACTAGACGAGCTAATGCTGCAAGAGAAGCTGCTAATAATTATGGAGAGGGTCCTCTTGCACAAACAATTAATGCGGGAGGGACAGCGACTGTATCTGGAGCAGTAAATGGTGGTAGGAATTATCAATCACAAGGTCCTGCAAATAGATTTATGTATAGGCCTTATATTGCACAACAAGATCAAACAAGAGTACAATTACCAATAAACCAATAACTATGATTTTAGAATGGTATAAAAGTCAAACTGAAAAGGATAAGTCTAACTTCGTTTTAAACCTATGGATAATATTTGCTGTTTCTGGCTTGATGTTGATAGCTGCCTTTATTGGTGAAGATCATTCAGACTATTTCAAAGCTCAGAATGGACTATTTTTAATGTGTCTTATTTTTTTAGTGCTAATATTAATTAGAAGACATGGGTTCGCGAATATTTATAGAAACTGTCTCTCTTTTATAAAAAAAGATAAACAGATAACCCTAGATGCTGTTACCGATTTAGTTTTTCTAAGTACTACCATTCTGGTGATTGTCTCTTTTGTTTTTGTACTAGACTTAACATTTATATCTGATAATGGGTTAAGAATTGGAGGAGTAGTATCAGTTATTTTTGCGAGTCTTTTTTCTTCATTAAGGAAAACATTTAAAACTAAATGAAACGTCATTATTCTTTATCTCATTCCGAAGGGGCACCCTTGGAATATAGCCCATAAAGCCTGTTCTCCGCTTCTGTTTCCAGCTCAGGTGCAGCTTCGGTAACAGTAGAAGAAACAAAGAGAATTTTAGAGGAGGAGAAGAAAAATGAAATTACTTATAGGAGATATTTTTGAATTTAGAGTAAACGAAAATAATCTAGCTTTTGGACAAATTGTTAATTTTCCTAACAATGAATCATTAGCGATAGTGATTTTTAAAGGCCTCTATTTAAGGAGGCCTTTAAAAAAAGAATTGATCGAGGACGAGATTTTATTCTTTGGAATTACTTTTGATGCTAAACTATATCATAAACATTGGCAAATAATCGGAAATGATCCTACTAATCTAAATGATTTTGAACTTCCTTTTTATAAGATAGGTACTGGTAAAGTATTTGTTGAGGATTTTTATGGGAATCGGATTCGAAAAGCTTCAAAAGAAGAAGAAGAGATACTAATCCATAAATCGTATGTCGCACCAGTAAGATTTGAACTCGCTTTAAAAGCGTATTATAAAAGTCTGGAGTGGAAAGACGAGTATAATGAATTGCTTTATTCAAAAGCTTATGATTTAGAGCCAAATGATCCCCTAATTATTAAATTTTATTGTGAGTTTTTAGAATCAGTAGGTAATTCTAAAAAAGCTGAAGAGCTAAAAAAGCTGAATAAAAATCTTTATTCTAATTAACGCGATAAATTTTCTTCCTCTCGTGATAGTTTCTATAGGATGGTTTTTTGCATTTAAGAAAGGTGAGGAGAAGAATTCTTGAATCTTTGATATGATAAACTTGTTACGAATAATTCTAGGTGAGAAGCTTCTTAAAAAAAGAAGAGAAGAATTATTAAATGGCTTACTAATTTGGTTTAGTAAGTTCTTTGGGGTAATCGCGGCAATTTTTTTACCCTTAGTTTTCTTTTCCGTTATTCCTATTACTGTCAATGGAGTGAAATACGTTGGATGGGAGGGAGCTTACTATATGGCTTTAATGCTAGGTATATGTCTTCTTGTATTTCCTTTTATTTTCTATTTCTTAATCGAAACCGGAAGGGAATAAACTTACCCAACCTAGCACAAGCGTCCACAAGAATACGATAAGAATAAATAGACATGGACAGAAAATCGCGAATCAATTTTCTAAGCAAAAAAAAATCAAGGGCTTAAAATAAATGATGGGTATCTAAAAAATATATCAGAAGTATTGGGAGTAGAAATAAATACTGGTCATCAGATTAAGCTAGAGGATTCATATAAATTAGAAATGTTGATCGGAGAAAAGACCAGGTTGGCATTTGAAAAGAAGTTAGATGCTAATATTAAACAATGGATTGAAGAAGAGAGGGAAGATGTTCATAATCTGCTTCTTGATTTAAGCGGAAAACTAGGTAAACAAGAAGTACTCATATTCGATAGTAAATCTGAACTTGTAGGAGGATTAATATTGCAATCAGATATGGTATTATGGTCTGCTATAGACTTATTATTACTAGATGGAGATTCTCTAACTATATCTGATTCTAGTGCTAAAAATGGAATCCTGTTAGATTATTTCGAAGAGATAACCAAAAGTGGTCCTGTTATGAAATATGAACTACTTGTTTGGGGAAGCGATTGGTTAAAACTACTAAAACCCAACTAGTGCAAGCGCCCACTTGAATGTAGGTATATATTTTCCACCAGGCTCATGAGTGAAAAAAAAGTTTTTTGGTCTAGTATAGAATACAAGTACGAAAAAAAATCTGCAGATTATCCAGATTTAAAAGGTGGGTTTGTTTATGCATTCGTATATGCACTAGACGTTTTAGAGACACTTGGAAAAATAAATGCTGCTTTTGAAGATAATTCGATATCTATTTTAGAGGTAGAATTTGTTAAGCCATATGAAGAGGATACCTATTGGGATACAGAGGAGAACAAATCGCATTATACTTCTCTATATAAAGAAGCTGAAGGTTCAGAAGTTGTTATTTTTGATACTTTCTACGACTATGAACAGAAATGAGAATAGTTAATGAAAAATACACGGTTACCTGGGTCGATTATGAGGAAGAATTGGATCCTTTCAATTCCAATCTAGATATACATGTTGAATTTAAGGACGGAGCCAGGTACGTAGCTACGTTCTTCACCTTAAAAAATATCGAGTCATTATTTCAGAAGAATCGAAGAACTGGTGAGTGCTCGGACGGGACCTACTTTTGGGCAGCAGATATGATAATTGTTCAAGAAATGACTGAGGAGAATATTCTTAGAACGGTTCAACAATTAATAGAAGACCAAGAATTTGAAAGAGCTTTCGATGGACCTTATTAAAACCCTATTAAGGAGAAAGATCAATGGGAAATAAATACAAAAACTTCATGAAGGATTTTTGCTTCGATTTTCTGGAGAGGTATGAGGAATCAAAGAACTATCAAAATCCGTTCGATAATGGAGTTCATTTTCAGTTATGGGCTACATTAACCTATATAAAAAATAGAGCAGAGGTTTTCGGTCTAGACCAAGAATACCTAGGAATCGATTCATTTAATTCGGAAGACGAGCTAGCTAACACCAAAGGTCTTCCTAATAAAAATGACTAACTGAATAGGCTACTAGCTAGCCAAGCTCTCTTAAGTCTGCGACTTAAGAGAAAATGTTGAGCAAGTCTAAGACTTGCCTTCAAGTAAAAAGTAAGAGCATAACTGGAAATGGAAGTCGGAGACTTCCTGGGCTCATTCATTCAAGTCCCCCAACTAGCGCAAGCGTCCGCTTGTGCGGTTAGATAGTTTGAGAGGTTGATGTTGGTTTACTAATGGTTCAAGCGGACGCTTGCACCAGGATGGGCAATAACAGCGACAGAAGTAGTCTCTGTAGGTGCTGATATAGTTGAATCGGGAGCAATACTCGTTGGGGCAGTTCCAGTTGCGACAGCAGCAAATCAAGTTGGAATTACTTCTGACTTAGCAGGTGTTGGTTTAGAATTTGTAAAAGCAGATGCTACTAATACTTCATATGATCAAGCTTATGACAAACTCACAAATGCAATAGGTGGTGCAGTAATTGGAGAAGCTGTCCCCCAACTAGCGCAAGCGTCCGCTTGTGCGGTAAAGAATAAGCGGTTGGGTTAATTTTTAATGTAAGGAAGGTTTTTGGTACTGGTCTTACAGACTAAGAATCAAAAACCTATGAGCCGAAAGTATAAATTCTTAGATCAACAACAGGCTTACTTCGTAAGTTTTGCCACGGTACATTGGATCGACTTGTTTACAAGAAAGATGTATTGCGATAGGTTAGTTGAGAGTATTAAGTATTGCCAGAAGGAAAAAGATCTAATCCTTTATGCATGGTGTATTATGCCAAGCCATGTACACTTGATTATGGGCACCCGGGGAATGCCCATGCAGGATATTTTAAGAGATTTAAAAAGCTATACCTCCAGAATAATAAAAGAGGATATCCACAAGAATGCTTATGAAAGCAGAAAAGAATGGCTTCAATGGATGTTTAGCAAAGCTGGGAAACGAAATGGGAACAACTATAACTGGCAATTATGGCAACAGAATAATCATCCTATTGAATTATCAACCAAAGAAATGATAGACCAAAAGCTAGAATATCTTCACTATAATCCTGTATCAGCGGGCTATGTGGAAAGTCCAGAGCACTGGATGTATAGCAGTGCTCGAACTTATTATGGCAAGCAAGGTTTGATTGAGATAGAACTATGTGTTTAGATACTAATGGCACAAGTGGGTTATTAAGTTGATAAGCACAAGCGGACGCTTGCGCTAGGATGGGCGGACGCTTGCGCCAGAATTGTTGAAGGTTTGATAGATTGAAGTAGTTAAATGGTATAACAAATGAGACAACATTTCTAAATCATAAGAATAGAAATCCGATTATGATCTGTTAACATCAACTGCGTACCTTTAGGTCAATTTTATTTTCAATTCTTTTTAGGTAGATGAAGTATTCGCAGTTTCTTTTCGTATTCGCAGTTTTATTCCTGTTTTCAACAACTCAAGTCCAGGCTCAGCTATTCGAAGACTTCGAAGGGGCTGAAAAAGCCAGCTACACCGGTGCCACGGTAACCCTTTCATCAGGAAACTGGTTTCTAGATGACGCCTTACTTGGCAACCTGGCCAATGATAAGTTTAATGGTGCCCAGGGAGTAAGAATGGATCGCCGGAATGACCGCTTGGGCAATATCTTCATGCAGTTTGATAAAGCGGATGGCGCGGATGAAATCTCCTTCTACTTTGCGAATTACGGAAGCAGCGATGATAATGAACTGCAGGTACAGTACTCAACAAATGGTGGAAGTACCTGGGAAAATCTTGGTGACCCATTAGCCGCTCCTTCAACCTTGGAGCAACGAACACTATCTGTCGCAATTTCCGGAAATATCAGGTTCAAGTTCATTCAGTCAGCGGGAACAGACCGACTAAATATTGACGATATCCGAATTACGGATTTTGTTGAGGCAAGCGATACGGCAACCATTGCCGTCACTGTGGACGAGATCACGCTAAATGATATGGGAAACACCACGTTCCCGGCTACCCTGGTAGGCACTACAAGAGACAAAATTTTATCTATTAAGAATACCGGAAATACTTCCCTCAATATTTCTGAAGTAAGTGTTCTGGGGGCTGGATTCAGTATTTCAGATCTGGCGGATAGCTCCTTAGCATTTAATGAATCTACCGATTTAACGATCACCTTCGAGCCCCAGGAAGCCGGGATAGTTCAGGGTTCGATAAGTATTGAAAGTAATGCCGGAAATATCTCTTCTTTCATGGCCTCAATGGGAGGGGAAGGAATTGAAGATGGAGAAATTATTCCTATTTCCACTGCCCGGGAGTTTCCTCTGGGAACACGCGTTACGGTAACGGGCCGAGTTACAGTGGCCAATGAATTTGGAGGACCGCTTTATATGCAAGACGGTACTGCCGGAATTGCCGTTTTCTGGGAACCTCTTCATACAACGGCTGTAATCGGAGATTCAGTAACAGTAACGGGACCTCTTACCGTATTCAGGCCTATTGCTGGAAATGATGCAGACTTCTTACTCCAAATTTCTGATACCGAAGAAGACAGTAATGTGCTCTATGAAATTATTGATACGGAACAAAGAGAAGTATCTCCACGACCTGTAAACCTTGAGCAGGTTAACTCAGGAAATTATGAAGGTCAACTGGTAGTCATTCAAAATGCTACTATCGATCACTCCGGCGCTTTCCAGGGGAATCAGAACTATGGAGTATCCGATGGCTTTGCTGAAGCTGAACTTCGAATTGATAATAATACTAATCTTGTAGGAGCCCAGGCACCAACAGAGGCAACAAACATTGTAGCGGCAGTAGGTAAATTTGCTGGGGTATACCAGATTCTCCCTCGATCCACTGCTGATGTAGGAGTAGAAGAAGTAAGCTTTCCGGGAGATAGTATTTCAAAAGACTTTACCCTTGATGTAGTAACCTGGAACATCGAATGGTTTGGTGATGAGGGTAATGGGCCAGCAGATGTGAATACTCAATTCGAGAATGTGAAGACATTGGTTACTACGCTGGATGCAGACATCTATGCACTACAGGAAATCTCTGATGTCACGCTCTTTAATTCTTTGGTATCTGATCTGGAAGACTATGGAGGGGTGATTGCTGATTTCAGTCAAACACAAAGAACGGCTTATCTATACAATACAAATTCAATCCAGTTCATAGACTCCGAATTAATTACTTCAGGTATGGTTCAATCAGACTGGGCAAATGGAAGATTCCCTTTCCTTCTTCAGTTTACTGCGAATATTAATGGGGAGGATCGGGAAGTATATGCTTATAACATCCATGCCAAGGCATTTGGCGAACCTTCTGATTATAGCCAAAGAGTAAATGCCTCAGCTCAGTTAAAAAATTACCTGGATAACACTCATCAGGGAGAGAATGTAATCGTTCTTGGAGATTTCAATGATGAGATTCTTGAGTCAACCGCTGATGGTGAGGAGTCTCCTTATAAAAACTTTGATGATGATGCAGAATATACGATCGTCACCAAGTCGTTGGAGCAAGCGGGATATACCTCATTCTCAAGGTTTTCGATGATCGATCATATTGTATTCAATTCACAGTTGACGGATGAATATTTCCAGGGAACCGAGCGAGTTGAGAATCCTTTTTATATCGGCAGCTTTTTAAGCGAAACTTCCGATCATTTCCCGGTTTGGGTACGATTCAAGTGGGGGGTGATTACTTCTAACGAAGAGGAGCCTTCAGAAAAAGCAGTTACACTTAGATTGGATCAGAACTATCCAAACCCGTTCAATCCTACGACTACGATTTCTTACAATCTCGAAACATCCTCCGAGGTGAATCTTGAAGTATTTGATTTAATGGGAAGAAAAGTAGCTACGCTTGTAAATGGTAGACAAAGTGCTGGCGAGCAGTCAGTTACTTTTGAAGCTTCATCACTTTCGAGTGGAATATATATTTACCGACTCACCGCTGGTGGTTCATCTCTGATAAAAAAGATGGTACTCTTGAAGTAAGTGAGGAAATCAATACTCCTGTAAGTTTTATTAGTCATTCCTGCGAAGGCAGGAATCTAGATTCCAGTTTACGCCCGCCTTCCAAAGTGTTGTACGGCGGACAGGCCACGGAATGACAATTGAATAGCATCAAAGCCTGATGCATATATTTAACTTAGAGTAAGTAAAATCCTCAAAAACGTCTTTTTTGTTTTATCTTTGGGCATGAAAATCCGTCTGGAACAAATAAACCCCACTATCGGTGATTTGATTGGCAATAAAGCTTTGGTACTCGAAGCCATCAAGAAAGCCGAAGAGGATCAAATCGATATCCTGCTCGTCCCCGAATTAGTCACTTGTGGATACCCTCCGTTAGATTTAATGGAGCGAAAAGTTTTTAGAGAGCAGTGTTACCAGGTAACGGATGAAATTATAGCCGAAACAAAGAGCTGTATCCTGGTTTTCGGCTCTATCACTGAGAACTTGACCGGGGTTGGTCGCCCTTGCTTTAATTCAGCTATTGTAGCTCAGAATGGTAATGAACTGGCTCGCACTCATAAGGCGTTATTGCCGACTTATGATGTGTTTGATGATCTAAGGTATTTCGAACCAGGAACAGAGTTTGAGCCAATTCTACTACAAGGTGTTCCATTTGGAATCACTGTATGTGAGGATATTTGGTTCAACGACAACGAAATTCAATACCATACCTACGCTGTAAATCCAGCCGAAGTACTGGCTGAAAAAGGAGCCCGGGCCATTATCAACATATCGGCTTCTCCTTTTACAAAAAGGAAACCTGAAACCAGGGTAGGTATGCTGCAGAAACATGCCAGAGAATTAGGACTTCCGCTGTTTTATGTGAACCAGGTGGGGGCCAATACAGAGCTGGTTTTTGATGGAGACTCACTGGCGCTGGATGAAACCGGGTTTATTGTCACTCGGGATGAGCGATTTAAATCAACTTTTGTTGATGTTGAGTATGACCCTGAGCAACAAAGCTTAGATGCAGGGAAGTATGCCGAATGCGAGCGTACTATCCCAAATCCTATTGAAACCATGTTTCATGGGCTGGTTTTGGGGGTGAGAGATTACCTGAGAAAGTCGAAGCTTGGAAATAAAGTGATTCTTGGATTGAGCGGGGGAATTGATTCTGCCCTGGTATGTGTGATTGCGGCAGAAGCTGTTGGCGCTGAAAACGTGTTGGCGGTTACGATGCCATCTAAATTTTCGAGCGAAGGAAGTGTTTCTGATTCCGAAGAATTAGCTCAGAATTTAGGTGTGGAATTAAAAACGATTCCTATCAACCCGATTTACGAGGCGTACAATGCACAGCTTCATCCAATATTCGAGGGAACATCCTTTAATGTGGCTGAGGAAAACCTGCAAAGCCGTACAAGAGGTGACTTGCTCATGGCCATATCTAATAAGTTCGGGCATATGCTTTTGAATACAGGCAATAAGTCTGAAACGGCAGTTGGCTATTGTACACTTTATGGGGATATGGCAGGCGGTTTAGGAGTTATATCTGACCTGTACAAGACCGAAGTGTATGCGATGTGCACATGGTTGAATGAAGAATATTTTAGGAAAGAAGTCATTCCTGCGGCAATTATCGATAAAGAACCAAGTGCGGAGCTGAGGCTGGATCAAAAAGATTCAGATTCTTTGCCAGATTACGGAACCTTGGACACTATTTTGAAATATTATCTTGAAGATCAGCTATCAAGAGAGCAAATCATCGTCAAAGGTTATGAAGAAGAAGTTGTGGATCGCGTGCTTCATCTCGTAGACCGGAATGAGCATAAGCGCTATCAGGCGGCTCCTGGATTAAAAATTTCTGCAAAGGCTTTTGGATCAGGAAGGCGTTGGCCAATTGTGCAGCAGTGGACTGGTCAGGAGAAGATTTTACAAAACAAAGGAAAACTATCTGTCGATAAAAACGTCTAAAGAGTGTTTTTGCTTTATAATTTCGTTCTTTTGTAGTGGTCGACTTTCGTTCACATTAAAGCTGATAATCATTAACTTGAACCCTTATTAATCTACAGTGTGTTTATGAACAAACAGTTAGTAGGCATTAGTTTTTCAATCCTCATGTTGAGTACAACGCTAAGTTGGGCTCAAGACACCACAGCTACAGTTAAAAGTAAGGAGATGCCCGAGAGGCTATTACCTTATTCAAACCCGATGGAGAGTTCACCAGCTCAGGAAGGTTTGACTGAAACTCCAACGCTTAATCCCCTTGATAGTTTTCAGAAGGATGTGATTACGCGAATCTCTGATATCTACAAGATGTACATCATGGCTTTGGATGCACAGGTGGCTGAAGATGCTATTCTTACTGAAAAGTACATCAACGATGCTGTAGAGGCTTCTCAGGATCTGTTAGATGATTATCCCGAAATTAGATCAGATCGTAGATTTGGTGAGTTATCAAGAGTTGTGGTTGCTGAATACCGTCAGTTCTATGGAATAACCGATGCTGAAGGCGAACCACAAGGCGAAATTTTTGCTATCCAGGAGGATTTCCTGGAGGATGAAACTCTTATCTCTGAAGATTTCGAGTTCCCAAATGATTTTTCCATTCAAAAAACGGATGTCCCGCTCATTCAGAATGCACAGGTAAACCGACACCTGGTGTATTACACGCTCAGGAGACCAGAAGTAATGGAAACCTGGAGAGAAAGAGCGGAAGTGTACAAACCTATGATGGATGAGATTTTTGCTGAAGAAGGACTTCCACCAGAACTGGTATATCTCTCCTTTATCGAAAGTGGTATCAATCCAACGGCAAGAAGCTGGGCCTCAGCAGTTGGTATGTGGCAATTTATTGCAGCTACAGGAAGAGTATATGGTCTGGAAATCAATTGGTGGGTTGATGAACGCCGTGACCCGGAAAAAGCAACCCGTGCTGCTGCGCGCCATTTAAAGGATTTGCATAACATTTGGGGAGATTGGCACCTTGCAATGGCCAATTATAACATTAGTCCTCGTGGATTGAATAGAGCAATTCGCCGTGCAGGGGGAGAAAAAGATTATTGGGCGGCTTATCCTTACTTACCTAGAGAAACCAGAGGATATGTACCGGGATTCATTGCTACTACAATGATCAATATGAGCCCGGAAGAGTTTGGATTCCGGAAGAGTTATGGAAAAGAGCGCTACTCTTACGATATCGTTGAAGTAGATCCGCTCATGCCACTGGAAGAAATGGCAAAGATTATCGGGATAACTACCAATGAATTAAAAGAGTACAATCCTGAGCTACTGAGATGGGCAACTCCTCCTGGAAATAAATATGCGCTTAAAATCCCTAGCGGTAAAAAGGCAGAATTCCTCGCTTCATACGATGATATACCGAAGGAAAATGTGAATCAAAGCATTACTATGCATACCGTTAGAAGTGGCGAGTCTATTGGCTTGATCGCCCGGAAGTACGGGACTACGGTGAGCGGTATTTACGCTACCAATGAAAACCTTTCAAATATTATTTATCCGGGTCAGGTATTAGCTGTTCCTTTACCAGAAGGCAGTACATCGAAGCTTTCAGTAAACCGACCTACGAACCAACAAAGTGGAACTACCACCACGAGGTCAACAAGCTCTAGTTCTTCTGTTCCTGCTAATTCGACCAAACTTACTTATAAAGTTAAAACCGGAGATACGGTTGGGCATATCGCAGAGTGGTACGATGTACGAGCGTGGAATATCAGAACATGGAACGGGATTGGAAATACCATACGTGTAGGTCAAAACCTGTCTATTTATGTTCCTAATTCCAGAAAAGGGCATTACGAGCAGGTTAATGGTCTTTCTTTTAGAGAGAAGCAGGATATCGAGACAAGACAAAAGCGTGGGGAAAATATTTTCTTAGCGTCATCGTCATCCACAACTACAAATGACAATGGATCAGTTACTTATGTCGTTAAGCAGAACGATACCCTAAGTGAAATTGCCGAATCACACGGAGTAAGTACCTCACAAATTCGAAGATTGAATAATATTTCCGGTTCCAGAATTTATGTAGGTCAGTCCCTCCGTATAAAATAGTACCTATGAAAAATTTGATGAGAAGAAGCCTGTGGCTAATCCTGGCTATACTATTACCTGTTAACACCTTTGGTTTTCAGGAACAGGATGTCTACTTCCTCATCAAAAAGAACTTTTCCATTTTCAGTGAGGCCTATGAGAATATCGCTCTTGAGTATGTAGATGACGTTAATCCTGAGTTGCTGATGCGAAACGGGATGCAGGCTATGCTCGAAACGCTTGACCCATACACGGTTTTCTATAATGAAACACAGAATCAGCAGGCTGAAATTTTCTCACGAAGTAACTATGCAGGAATAGGTATTGAGGCAGGGTTTAGAGATGGAGAAGTAGTTGTAGTTGCTCCTACGGAAGGAGGTCCGGCTGATCAGCGAGGGGTTAGAGCAGGGGACGTGATTCTTTCCATTGATGGGGTGTCAACGGAAGGCTTGTTACCAGAGGAAGTACAAAATCTAACGATGGGTGAAATTGGGTCTGACGTTATGCTGGTAATCAGCCGGTTTGGTGTTGATCAACCCCTTGAATTTGAGATCACCAGGGCGAGTATAGAAGTGCCTAACGTGACACATACTACCCATCTGGGAAATAATGATGAGATTGGGTATATCCGGTTAGCCCAATTTGGAATGAATTCGGCAAGTGAAATTCGACAAGCACTTGAGGATTTATCCTCAGCCTATGCGCTGGAAGGATTAGTTTTGGATCTAAGAGGTAATCCTGGTGGGATTTTACAGGAAGCCGTAGCTATTGTCGATAAGTTTGTTGAACCTGGCCTCACAGTGGTTGAGACAAGAGGAAGAATAGCGGAGTATAATCAGGCCTATAAAACAAGCGAGCCAGTACTTTTCGATAAGCCAATTGTGATTTTAATGGACGAGGGGAGCGCAAGTGCCTCCGAAGTTGTGTCCGGCGCCTTACAGGATTTGGACCGCGCCGTGATTTTAGGGGAAACGAGTTTTGGAAAAGGCCTGGTTCAAATTGTAAAACCAATGCCCTATAACACCTCCATGAAAATAACGATATCCCGTTATTTTACACCAAGTGGGAGAAGCATTCAATCCGTTGATTATACTCATCAATCCAGAAACTCGTCCATTTCAAGAGCTGAGACTGCCAACCGAATTTTTAAAACAAGGAATGGAAGGGACGTAAAAGAAGGCAGGGGAATTGAACCTGATGTAGTATCTGGTTGTGAAATTCCCGGATTGTTAGAAGTATCATTACTTCAGCAAGGGGTTTACTTCGATTTTGCCACTCAATTTGAAGCTGAGAATCAATCTTATGATGAGCCAGAGCTCTCTGATGCCGTATTTAATGAATTTAAAGCCTTCATCGAAGAAAAGGGTTTTAATTACCGGACAGATTCAGAATTGTTGTTAACGGAGTTGAGGTCCAAGCATCAAAGCGAAGAAATAAGAACACATATTGACGCCATCGAACAGGTAATTGATCAGGAGAAGGCCGCAAAATTCGATCAGGCCGAACAACGAATAAGAAAAGCAGTTTACCTCGAAATCATCTCAAGATTTAATGGGCAAAATGCAAAGAAGGATGCTGCTCTTAGACTCGATGACCAAATTCAGGAAGCCCTTAATGTCCTTTCAAGCCCAAAAAATATCTCGAGCATTTTGAATGGTGAAGGCTAATGCTTCCTAAAGCTGATCTTCACATTCATACTACTTGTTCTGATGGAAGGTTGAGTCCGGTAGAAGCAGTTGAGGTTGCCCACGAAAAAAAGCTTTCTGCTCTTTCTATCACTGATCATGATACCTATGAAGGATACTTTCTTGCTAAAGAAAAAGCTGATGAACTAGGAATAAGCCTTATTCCTGGGGTGGAAATCACCAGTTCATTTAAGGATAGAGAATCGCATATCCTCGCCTACTTCTTCAATACGGATACTCAGTTTTTTGCTGATTTTTTTATTTCTCAAAGGATAGCAAGGCGCAATAGAATTAAAGGGATCATAGAAACACTAAACTCGCTTGGTCTTATTGTTGATTATGAAGAAGTAAGAGCAGAGGCTAATGGAGCCAATATTGGAAGGCCTCATTTAGCAAAGGTGTTGGTCAATAAAGGTTATGCAAGGAATCATAATGATGCCTTTGGAAGGTATTTAAGCACAGAAAAACTAGGAGAAATCAATCAAAACTATCCTCAGGTTGAAGAAGTAATTGAGATTATCCGAAGTATTGGAGGAGCAGCGGTATTGGCACATCCTGCCAAATTCTATTCTGAAAAAGAGGTTCAGGAATTTATCGAACTTGGAATAGATGGTATAGAGTGTATCCATCCAAGCCATAATTTTACCCTCCAGAAGAAATACACGGCCATTTGTGAAAAGAACGCGTTGCTTATTACCGGAGGCAGTGATTATCATGGTGGAAAGGAAATGGCAAAAAGGCATTTAGGAGTCGTTTCTGTCGCTCTAAAACATGTTGATAAAATGAGCCGGATGTGTGAGCAGAGAAAGCAAATCGTAGAATTAAAAAACTAACTTCAATGAAGGTAATAGAAGGAAAAACCCAACCAGAAGGGGCAAAAATTGGGATCGTAGTTTCCAGATGGAACTCCAGTATCACCGACAAAATGTTGGATGGAGCTATTAAAGCGCTAAAAGGAAACGGGATTAAAGATGAGGATATACTCGTAACTCGCTGCCCAGGATCATTTGAACTTCCTCTTGCGACTCAGTTCGTATTAGAGAATGATGAAGTTGACGGAGTGATTGCACTAGGAGTTGTAATAAGAGGAGGTACCCCGCATTTTGAGTACGTGTGTGATGCTGTAACTCAGGGAGTGCTACAACTCAACTTAAAGTACAATAAACCCGTTGCTTTTGGGGTGCTTACCACCGATGATGTGAAGCAGGCGATAGAACGAGCTGGAGAAAAAGGGAACAAAGGCGGGGAAGCGGCACTAGCACTACTTGAAATGGTAGATTTACAGCAAAAGCTTAATGCCGAATAGAGACAGTTTTCCTTGCTTAAGGATGCTTAAAGCTCTAATTTAAGAGGCTTAAAAATCAGGCAGAATCTAGTTGAAAGAGCTCACCCTTACAAAAACGGAACAGTCTAAAGAAGACAAGGCTAATCAGCTCCTTTTAAAGGAAAATGGAGAAATTCCAGAGCATATCGCCATTATCATGGATGGGAATGGGCGTTGGGCTAAAAATAAGGGAAGTGTAAGGCTTCATGGGCATAAAGTTGGAGTAGATTCGGTAAGAGATATAACGGAAGCTTGTGCTCAACTGGGAGTAAGGTATCTTACATTGTATGCTTTTTCTACCGAAAACTGGGGCCGGCCATCCGTTGAGGTTCGAGGGTTAATGCGATTGTTGGTTTCTTCTCTAAGAAAGGAAGCTGATAATTTGCATGAGAATGATATCCAACTGGTCACTATCGGTCAGATGGATCGCTTTCCAAAGGATTGTCAACAAGAGCTGCATGAAGCCACTGAGTTAACCAAGAATAACACACGGCTTCAGCTTTGTTTAGCACTGAGCTACTCCGGAAGATGGGACATTACCCAGGCAGTACAAAAGATTGCAGCTCATGTGAAAGAAGGAAGACTAGACCCTGCATTGATAAATGATCAAATGATAAGCGATCATCTATCAACAGCAAGCATTCCTGACCCTGATCTTATTATCAGAACCAGTGGAGAATACAGGATTAGTAACTTTCTTTTATGGCAGCTTGCATACTCGGAATTATACATCACAGAGCAGTATTGGCCTGATTTTAGACGCAACGAGCTTTATGAAGCGATTACGTCTTATCAAAAACGCGATCGGCGATTTGGAAAATTAGAAATCGGAAAAGACGAAAAGGGTAACTCGTCGCGTTTACTCAAAAATTGATGAACTTTATTGGCTAATAACCACGTGCATATTTTTCTAAAACGATTACTTTTCTCTTTCCTATTTGTCTCTTTTACAGCAGTAACACTTCAAAAAGTACAAGCTCAGGAAATCCAAATAACTGACCCAACCTTAGAAATTCCCCAAGAGTATTCCGTATTGGGTGTAGAAGTAAGAGGTAACGAGACAACTCGTGAGCAATTCATAATTAATGCGAGTCTTATTCAACCAGGATCTACCATTACTTTTCCCGGAGAGGATATTCCTAATGCGATAAAACGCTTATTTCGCGTAGGGCTTTTTTCTGACGTTAAAGTATTTATTTCTGAACGTACTACAACAGGGTTGAGGATAGTCATTGAAGTGACTGAGCAACCTCGAATGCTGGAGTATAAAATCGAAGGTGTAAAACGATCAGAAAGAAGAGACCTTAAAAAACAAATTCTCCTATTGCCTGGTACGGCAATTACAGAAGCGAATATAGAGCAGGCTAAGCGTGCTATCGATAAATTTTATCGAGGCAAGGGGCTTTGGTTTACCGAAATTGAAACACGTGTTGAACCTGCTGAGAGAGTTGAAAATAGATCGGTACTTATTTTTGATGTAAAGAGAGGTAAGAAGCTTGAGATAAAAGATATTCAGTTTCCGGATGCCGAAGCTTTTTCAGAAAAAAAACTTACCAAGAAAGTAAAACCGCTCAAAGAGGATAGGTGGTGGAGATTCCTATCCAAGAAAACATTCAAGGATGAAGATTTTGAAGAGGGTAAAGAAAAGCTTCTGACTTTCTATCGGAATAATGGATACTCAGATGTTCGTATTGTAACGGATTCAGTTTGGGTATTCGATTACGATGGAAATAAAAAGGGGATAAAAGTTCGGTTTGATCTTCAAGAAGGTCCTCAATATAAGATCAGGAATGTAACCTGGGATGGAAATACTGTTTATACCGATGAGCAATTATCGCTTTCATTAGGTTTTGAAAAAGGGGATATCTTCAATGAGGCCAAGTATGAGGAGAATACTACGTTTAATAGAAGCTCCACCGATATTAACAGTCTTTACCAAAATATCGGATACCTGTTCTTCCAGCTAATTCCAACTATTACTAAGGTTGGTGAGGACTCTCTTGACCTCCACTTCGATTTATATGAAGATGAAATAGCTACTATCCGTCAGGTTTCTTTTTATGGGAATACCAATACTCACGATGATGTAGTTCGAAGAACTCTAAGAACAATTCCTGGGAATAAGTACAGCAGGGATGCAATCGTCAGGTCTATTCGGGAACTTAGTACACTCGGTTATTTTGATCCTCAAAATATTACTCCTGATGTTCTTCCTATTCCGCAGAACAAAGAGGTAGATATTTCCTTTAGCCTTGATGAATCACAAAGTACGAGTAACTTTGAATTCTCTGGTGGTTATGGTGGACAGTCTATCGGCGCTATTATCTCAGCCCGATTAAACTTCAATAATTTCTCCTTACAGCGTGCTCTTGCTGGGGATTTTACTCCTTTCCCTTCTGGTGATGGTCAGAATTTATCGTTAGGAGTTCAGGTAACAGGAACTGGATATCAAAGTTACAGTTTTGGTTTTGTTGAGCCATGGCTGAATGGGAAACCCACTTCTTTAGGAGTAAACCTTTCTTATAATTTCATTCGTTATACAGGAAGTGATGCGCGTGATCGATTGTTCTCAGCAAGTGTATCTATTGGTAAGCGTCTAAAATGGCCAGATGATTACTTCTCAACCCGTACGGTGATTGGTTACCAGTTGTATGATGTGACCAACTCACTATCATTCCTGGCTGAAGGTACTTCCAGTATTATTTCTTTAAAGCAGGTCTTAGAACGTAACTCACTTGATAACTTTGTCTCTCCAAACTCCGGATCAAAGTTTACACTTACTGGAGAAGTAGCACCTCCATTACCAGGTTTTTCTGAATTCTATAAAATCACTACAAATTTCCAGCACCACGTTCCTTTAGCAGGTAAGCTTGTACTTACCAGCCAGGCTGATTATGGGTTTGTCGGTTATTTAACCAAGGACAAACAAAGTGACTTCCAATTGTTCTTAGTTGGTGGTACTCAGCTTCAGCAACGACAAAGCTTTTTGTATGATAATATTGACCTAAGAGGGTATCCCGGTGGTATTGGAGAAAGTATTGCTCCCGTAGTTGACGGTCGTCAGGTTGGAGGAAGGTTATTTGCTAAGTATTCTTTCGAAATGAGATACCCTGCGGTTAGCACTGAGCAGCTTCAGCTAATTCCTTATGTGTTTTATGACGCAGGTAATTCGTACCTGGAATTTGCTGACTTCGATCCGTTTAAGCTGAAGCGCTCTGTTGGATTTGGAACACGTCTATTCTTGCCGGTACTTGGTTTAGTCGACTTGAGTTATGGATACAGGCTTGATGGAGTAGATGGTACATCTATCGCTCCAGGAAACTGGGAATTCTTGTTTAATATTGGATCTCCATTCTAATGAAAACAAAGTTATTTACATCAATTGTTGCTATAGTTTTGTTTTGCGTTGCTCAGGTAGAGGCCCAAAATCAAAAAATCGGGTACTTTGAGTCTGAGGTTATTCTTGCTCAAATCCCGGAATACCAGGGCATAGAGCAGCGACTTCAACTGCTAAGTGATGGCTGGGAACAAGAATTAAATGAACTGGATGCCGAGATTCTTGCGCTGGAAGAAGACTATAAAGCTAAAGAGATTCTTTATACTGAAGAGATCAGGCAACAAAAAAGAAATGAAATACAGCAAAAGAAACTCGCTCGCGATACGTTCTTGAATCAGAAATTTGGTCCAGAAGGAGAATATTTTCAAAATCAACGGGATTTATTGGAACCTATTCAACGTCAGATTTTTACTGCACTAAGAACGGTTGCACAAAAACAGGGATTTGATTTTGTATTTGATCGCTCAGGTGACCTTTATATGGTTTACGCTCGTGGAGAATGGAATCTAAATGAAGCCATACTTTTAGAGCTGGGAATCGAAATAGAATAAACATCTTACATAGAGAAACGATAATTTCTATAAATTTTAGAGCTATGGGAAAACATGTACTTGCGGTATTGATTGCACTGTTGTTTACAGTGAGTAGTCAGGCGCAGATAAAAATTGGATTTATGAATCCTTCCAATGTATTGGCACAGTTAGAGGAAGTGCAGATTGTCGACCAGGAAATACAAAAGTTGGTTGAAACACGCGATGCCGATTTGTTGGCAAAATCTACACAACTTCAGCAGGATTTTGCTACTTATGAAGAAGGAAAGACGGTGTTATCAGCTGAAGCACGAGCTCAAAAGGAGCAAGAGTTTTTAGATAGAAATAATGCACTCGAGCAAGACAGGGAAACCTATCTCAATGAGATTCGACAAAAGCGAGCTCAGATGATGACTCCAATCATTGAAAAAATGGATGTAGCCATAAAAGCTATCGCAGAAGAAATGGGATTAGATTTAGTTCTTAATCAAACTACTTCTTATGGAGATGCAATCGTGTTCTTCTCCAAAGAAGAACGATTGAATATTACCTCACAAGTTTTAGCCAAACTTCAGGCAGAATAATTAACGTTAGAATAACGCATGAAAAAAATGATACTACGACGAATTAGTACTACACTAGCAACACTTTTATTGGTACTTGGCTTTGCTTTCACTGCAAATGCCCAGGAAGATCTTAAAATAGGATATGTAAATCCTCAGGCGATACTCGCAAATATGCCTGAAATGAAAGCTGTTCAACAAAGACTTCAAAACTTTACAGCTCGAAAGCAGCAAGAATTGCTACAGCAGGAGCAAGCCTTCCAGGCAGAGTTAGCGGCTTATCAGCAAAAGATTGGAGTAATTTCAGCAGAAGCTCAAGCGCAGGAAGAAGAGCGTTTAGGTGAAATGCAGAACAACCTGTTATTAGCACAGCAATCAGCTGAGCAAGAACTTCAGGATAAAAGAAATGAACTAGTAGGTCCTCTGCTTGAGCAAATTGGATCAGCAATCGATGCAGTTGCAACCAACATGGAATTAATTTATGTACTTAATACCACAACAAGTACAGGTGATTTGGTGATACTATATGCATCTGAAGAATACCAGGCCAAGTATGATATCACTGAAAAAGTGATGGAAGAACTTGGAATGTTTTAAAAGGCCTTCTTAAAAAAGGAAAACCCACTTCATACATGGAGTGGGTTTTTTTATTTCAGGTTCTTTTTACGGTTTTGGATATAATCTTCAAATATATATCCACCCAGATCATTTAGGGATGCAAAATAAGCCTTTCCTTTATTTGCATCCGTCATCTCACGAACAAAGCTCTGTAGGTAGGGGTCTTGCGCTATCATGAATGTAGTAATAGATATCTTATCCCTTCTACACTTGACTGCTTCATCGAGAACCTTGTTCACTATTTTTCGATCCAATCCAAAGCTATTTTTATAAAGTCTGCCATTCTCAAACATACAGGATGGTTTTCCATCTGTAATCATAAATATCTGCTTATTAGCATATTTTCGGCGCTGAAGGATATGACGTGCTACTTCCAGGCCTTGCTTCGTATTGGTGTGGTAAGGCCCTACTTTTAAATAGGGTAAGTCCTCTACAGAAATCTGCCATGCTTCATTTCCAAAGGCAACGATATCAAGGGAATCCTTGGCATAGCTAGTCATAATAAGTTCTGACAAGGCCATGGCTACCTTTTTTGCGGGAGTGATTCTGTCTTCACCATATAGAATCATAGAGTGGCTCAAATCTATAAGCAAAACGGTAGCAACCGATGTGTAATGATCAGTTTCATGTACTTCAAGATCATCTTCATGTAGGTCAAAGTGATCAAGTGAACTGTGCCGAAGCATATTAATCATGGTGGAAGAGCTATCAATTTGTCCTACATCATCCCCGACATTCCATTGTCGTGTTTCAGGCTGGCGCTCTAATCCTTTTCCTGAAGATTGAGTTTTATGATTCCCAAATCCACCTTTTTCTAAATTCTTAAATACTTCTTCCAGAGACTTTTGCCTGAGGCTTCGCTCAGCTTTTTTGGTCATATTCAGGGAATTCGGCTGATCACCGTCATCCAGGTAACCTCGCTCTTTCATCTCTTCAATGAAATCCCCTATAGAATAACCGTCCTCAAATTGATCGGTGATGTTATACTCCTGATCAAGCTCCGTGAGCCACCTCAGAGCCTGAGCTACATCACCGCTTGATATGGTAAGCAGCTGTTGGAACAGATCCCAAAGTGTGTCAAATGGACTTTTGCCTGATTGCTTTTGAAGGCGTTCGTCCCAATTGAAATACCTAAAATTCATACACTATTATTTGTATACAGAATTGAACTTAATCTAAAACAGTTCCATAAAACAACGGGAAAGGAGTATATTTTTAGTATGAATAGAACGAAGTATGAGGAACAGCTTTGGAAAGAGGGCTTCAAAAGAATAATGGGGCTCGATGAAGTAGGAAGAGGTTGTTTAGCGGGGCCAGTTGTTGCAGCAGGAGTGATTTTTGAAGAAGGGACAGAATTCCCAGAAATCAGGGATAGCAAAAAGATTGAGAAGAAGGAAAGAGAGCGGCTTGCTGAAGAGATAAAACAAAGGGCATTATTTTGGACCATTGAAGAAGGTAGTATCAAAGAAATAGATCGGTTGAATATTTTATGGGCATCTATCGCTACAATGGAGAAGTGTGTTAATAAAGATGGTGCTTCTCCTGATTATTTACTTGTGGATGGAAATCGATACGCCCCTTCCTTAATCCCATATACTTGTATAATCAAAGGAGATGATAAGTCAATAAGTATTGGAGCGGCTTCTATCCTTGCGAAAGTGTACAGGGATAACTTAATGGAGAACCTAAATACCTCTTTCCCTGAATTTGGCTGGGATACAAATGTGGGATATCCAACAAAGCACCACCGTGAGGCATTAAAAAAATTCGGCTACACCACACATCATCGTAAAAGCTTTAGCCTGGGTTCAAAAAAGAAATACGGCAGCTAGTTTACCTGTAAATACTAAACTCTCGCTTATGGAAGTCCATGTTTAAGCAAATCGCGAGCATAAGTGTATTAGTCAAAAAGGCTGAACCTCCATAGCTGACAAAAGTGAGAGGAATTCCGATAACCGGGAGCAACGCTGTTGCACTACCAACATTGATAAAGAAGTGAATAAAAAATACGGCGGTTACGCTAACGGTAACTAACTGAGCAAATGGATGTTTATGATTCCCTGCTAATCCTAATAACCGTACAAAAAGGAACAAGAAGGTTAGAACTACTAACCCGGCGCCAAGCAGACCAAATTCCTCGCCAATTACACAAAACACAAAGTCAGTCCATTGCTCCGGAAGAAAGCGGAGCTGGGTTTGAGTACCTTCCAGAAATCCCTTTCCTGTAAGGCCTCCAGAACCAATTGCTGTTTTAGCTTGAATCACATTCCAGCCAGCACCCGTCGGATCATAAGAAGGGTTGGTGAATGCAGTAATCCTTGCTATTTGATGCGGTTGTAAAATACTCGTAAGTGCCAGTTGTACACCTACTACAGTGAGTATCCCGGTAACAAATGAGGTAATAGTTAGCCAGGTTCTTCGCTGGATAAAAAAGATAAGTCCGGTTAAAATAATTGCCGATGCAAGACCAAATTGCCAGTTCAACACGGTTAAGTAGAGGATTATGGCAGGAGATATGATGAAAATAGATACTCCATATGGCAATCCAGACCAGAACAGCATTACCGGAATTAGGGCCAGGAATACTATTGCTGTACCAAAGTCATTTTGAGCTATTACCAGGGCCGTTGGAAGTAAGATGATCAGTACAGCAACAAGGGCAAACCGGATATTCTCTGCAGAGATATTTCTCTTACTCGTCAGATAATTAGCAACAGCTAAGATGGTAGCAATCTTCATGAGCTCACTGCTTTGGAAGCCAAAAGGCCCAATTCTAAACCAACTTCTTGCTCCATTGATTTCTGATCCAAAAAAGAGGGTTAGAATCATAAGCAGGATTCCGAATAGGTAAAAAATGTATGAGAGCTGAAGGAATGACCGCGGAGATACAAATTGTATGGCCACCATCATTATTAGCGAAATAACTACAAAGCCAAGCTGTTTATAGAAGTTGGATTGGATAAAAGAAGGGAGGAATTCTGATACTGGTCCCTGAGTAGCACTAAAAATTGCAATAAGGCCTATTACGGTTAACACTAACCAGGCAAACGCGATGGACCAGTTAAAATCTCTGGCATTACTCATTGCTCTACTACTCCCTGTGAGTTGTCTTCTTTCGGTTCCCAGCTCATTACGTAATTATAAACGTTACTTCGCTGGATATCACCCTGTAGGTATTTCTCGATAACCAAAGCAGCTATTGGCGCTGCAGAAATAGAAGCAAAGCCCGCATTTTCCAGGAAAACAGTTACTACTATTTCCGGGTTTTCATAAGGGGCAAAAGAAGTAAACCATCCGTGGCTAAAACCATGTGGATTTTGCGCTGTACCTGTTTTACCTGCAATCGGAATTACATCATTCTTGACATAAAATCGACCACTACCTTCTTCTACCACTCTGCGCATTCCTTTTTTTACGGTCTCAAGGTATTCAGGCCTAATCCAGTCTATTCTCTCATAAACTTCCGGACTTACTTTTTCCTGATCATTACCTTGCTCTACATAACTGACAAGATGAGGCTGAATTTTGTACCCGCCATTTGCAATTGAACTCGTCATTTGAGCTACTTGAAGAGGAGAGACAGATAATACTCCTTGTCCGATTCCAAGATTGATCAGATCCCCAAGTCCCCATTGTCTTCGTCCAAACCTACGATTGAAGTAGGTACTATCTGGGACGATACCGGAAGTAGCACTAGGTAAATCAACAGAAGTAGGTGCTCCCAGACCAAAATCCTTAACTAAGCTATGCCAGTTATTTAAGTCACCCTGGGTGCTGATTCGATCCATTAGCGCATAGAAGTACGTATTGCTTGAATATGCGATTGCGGTTTCTAAATCATAATCGCCAAGTGGAGCAATATCCCGGTATAATCTTCCTCGAACATAGCCTCCTGTATTTTTAACCACAGTCTCTGGAGTAACATATCCGAGGTGCATTCCAATCATCCCCATCAAAGGCTTAAAGGTTGACCCTGGTGGCTGACGGCTAGAAATTGCCCGGTTGAATAATGGTCTTGTGGTATCGGAATTGATGTGTGCCCAGTACTGTTTATCAAGTCGACCTGCTAATCGGGTAACATCATAACTTGGAGAGCTTACAAGAGTCAAAATTTCTCCAGTACCTGGCTTCATAGCTACCACGGCACCGACTTTACCCTGCATAAGCTCTTCTGTAAAAGCCTGAAGTTCTGCATCGATCGTAGTGATCAGATTAAACCCTTGCTGAGGATTTTTATCGGCTCTTTCTCCTTCATAATTACCAAGGGACTGGCCAAAAGCGTTGACCTTGAGAAACTCAATCCCGAGTTCCCCTCGAAGTGTATCCTGGTAAATGAGTTCAAGTCCACTTTTTCCAATTTTATCACCAAGCCTCAGATTCGTAGAGTTTTCGTAATCATTTCTATCTGCCTCCCTCAAATAGCCAAAAACGTGGGATGCTACCAGCTCAGAGGGATAATTACGCTTACTCTCAATTTGATGACCTATTCCCGGAAGTTGCCATATGTTTTCCTGAATTCGGGAAAATGTTTCAAAATCTACATCAGTAAGAAGGGGTGAAGTTCTATACCATGAATAACGCTGAGCTTCATCAATCCTTGAAGTAACTACACTATCTTCAATTTCCAGTAGTGCTGCCAATAGTGGGATCTTATCTCTCTCGAAATTAGCAGGGGTTACTGTTATTGAAAATATTGGCTCATTATCAACAAGAAGCTGTCCGTTTCGATCATAGATTAATCCACGAGCAGGGCTTACATATTCCTGTCGTATCGAGTTCTCCTGTCCTAATTCGGCGTAAGTTTCGTATTGAATGACCTGTAAATAAAAAACTCTGCCTAGTACAACCAGGCATAGCCCACCCATAATTATCTGGAGGGCTCGAATAGAAGTTCTGGTTCTATTTGGTTGTCCGCTATACATCGTTACTTAACCCTGAAAACATATATTAAGCAACCCACTAACGCAGTATAAATTGCTCCCCCAACTATTTTTAAGAAAGGATAGAAGTTGACTGCATATGCTTCAAAAAAACTGTTTAATCCCAGGAAGATTACATTGTGAACAATTGCAGCTATCCAAATAAAGAGAAATATCTGCCAGAGTAGTAACTGAATTTCAGCTCTCTTTTTGACGGTATTGTAGAAAAGAAAAACGAGCAGGGTTTTAGAGAACATGTACATTCCCCAGAAATCAAAAAAAGCATCCTGGAGCAACCCAAATAATGCAGCAATTATCACCAATCTTGATCGCTGATATTTTGGAACGAGCCAGAGTAAGTAGAAGATGATAGGATCTGCAGTGGTCCCAAAAATATCCAAGTGTTGAAAGAATAACACTTGTGAGATCACGAAGATAAATCCTATGCCAATATCTTTTAGTAGGTCACTATTCATCGGAACAACTCATTGTATTCCTCATTAAGATTCTGAATAGAAGAATCAGGCTCGGCAAGAATAACAAAGCCTTCAGCTACATTGAATAATGAAGTATATGGCTTTAAGTAAATGCGCTGAGTATCCTTACCAGGCTCGTTCTCTGTCCGAATAACATAGCCTATCGGAATTCCTGCTGGAAATTCATTGCCAAATCCAGAAGTCTCAATAACATATCCTGAATCGACTGGAATTGTTTTTGGAACGAAGTCCATTACCAATTCAGAGATATTATCTCCCGTCCAGCTGACTATGCCTGTTGATCTGGTTTCTGATATTCTGGCACTTACCCTGAACAGGTTGTTGAAGTAAGGCATTGCCTGTGAGTAAAAGCTGCTTGTTAAGATCACTTTTCCGATTAACCCGTCAGAAGTAACAATGGGCATGCCCTCTTCAATACCCTGGTTCGAACCAGCATCAATTGTGAAGGTGTTATTTAACCCGGTGGTTAGTTCTTTACTAACCAAAGTAACGGGCAGCATTTCAAAAGAGCTTTGTTCTTTAAAACTGAGAAGCTCTCGAAGTTCTTTATTCTCCTGTTCTATTGCTCTTAGCCTGCTAAGTTCATCCTGTAGAAGAATATTTTGACGCTGAAGATAGGTGTTTGTATTTAGCGCCTGCCGGTATATCCTGATGTTTGAAAGGGGTTCTTCGAGTAGGCTTATAAAAGTAACAGTTGCTTGCCTAAGAGTATTAATTCCTCCCTGATGTCGGTTTATCGCTATGGAAAGCGCACATACTAAAAGGAGGGCAGTGATTATATAGTCAGAAGCATGTTCAACTTTAAATATTCTAAACCGCATTCAGCGTTTTCCGTTAATCGATTACCGGTCGATAGTACTCCAAATTTTCTAAAATGGCTCCGGTTCCACGAACAACAGCTGTTAAAGGATCTTCAGCGATATGAACTGGAAGATCAGTGGTTTCCATAATTAGCTTATCTAAATTTTTAAGCAAAGCTCCACCACCAGTTAGCATAATACCTCGGTCAAGAATATCAGCCGAAAGCTCCGGAGGGGTTTGCTCTAACGATTTAGTAATAGATTCAACAATGGTATTCACGGATTCGGCCATAGCTTCCCGGGCATCCTTGGATGTAATATGTCGGGTTCTAGGAACTCCATTTACCAAATCTCTACCTTTGGTAATCATCTCCAACTCTTCATCTAAGGGTGCTGCTGATCCAATCTCACACTTTATTTTTTCAGCAGTTCTCTCGCCAATTAGTAAGTTGTGATTGCGGCGGAAGTAATTGATGATATCATCATTCAACTCATCTCCACCTAATCGAACTGATTGTGCATAAACGATGCCAGATAAAGCAATAACGGCAATTTCTGTTGTTCCACCACCAATGTCGACAATCATACTACCAACGGGCTCATGAACATCAAGTCCTATACCAATAGCTGCCGCCATAGGCTCATCTACAAGATGCACTTCTTTTGCACCAGCATGTTCAGCACTATCTCGAACGGCTCTTCTTTCTACCTCAGTTATTCCACTGGGTACACAAATCACCATTTGACGTGTTTGGGCATACCACTTCATTTTTACTTTCTTGATCATACCCCTGATCATCTGTTCAGCAACTTCAAAATCTGCGATTACCCCATCACGAAGAGGGCGAACCGTTCTGATTTTACGGTGAGTTTTCTCGTGCATTAAACGAGCTTCATGACCTGTAGCCACTGGAATATTTTGCTGGTTTAGAGCAACAATAGATGGCTCATTTAAAACAATTCCTTCTCCCCTTGAATAAATCAGGGTATTGGCAGTACCCAAATCAATGGCTATGTCTGTATAAAGAAAATCTAGAAGTCCTTTTTTTGGTGGCTTTTTAGCTGATTTTGGGGATGGAATCCCAAATCGATCCGACATTGTTAGTAGTTAAAGCGTTGAAGTTAGTGCTGAAAAAATTTGGCTGGAAAATACGATATTGCAATCCTATTTGCGAATCATTAAAAAAATGATTTTTAATGCTTAAAGTGTCTCTTTCCTGTGAAAATCATGGTCATGCCAAGTTCATTTGCCTTGGCTATTACTTCTTCGTCACGAATACTTCCTCCAGGTTGAATTACTGCGGTAGCACCAGCTCCGGCTGCCGCCTCAACTCCATCTGAAAATGGGAAGAAAGCATCGGAAGCAATAGATGAACCGTTAAGGTTTAAGCCTTCTTTTTTTGCCTTAGCAACTGCAATTTCAGAAGAGTCTACTCTACTGGTTTGGCCGGAGCCAATACCAAGGGTTTTTCCATCCTTGGCATATACTATCGCGTTTGATTTTATATGGCGTACAACTTTCCAGGCAAAAAGAAGGTCTTTCATCTCAACTTCACTGGGTTTCCGATCAGTTACTACTTTAAATTCGGATTCATCAAAAGGTTCCAGATCAGAATCTTGTTTAAGAAGACCTCCAAAAATACTTCTGAACGCAGTAAGCTCTTCAAGTTGTAAACCATCCTTTATGATTATTAAACGACGATTTTTCTTTTGAGTAAGTAGATCAAGTGCCTCTTTTGAGAATGAAGGAGCAATGATTATCTCAGTAAAAATACTATCAATTGACTGAGCCGTGTCCAAATCAAGTTCCTGATTCACAACTACGATCCCACCAAATGGAGAAACTGTATCTGTACTGAATGCTTTTTTGTAAGCTTCATTTAAGGTGTCTGCTACGCCAACTCCACAAGGGATGGTGTGTTTTATAATGGCACAAGCAGGGTTCCCTGACTTAAAATCTGAAATAATATTTAGTGCCGCGTCAACATCCAGGTAATTATTATAGCTCAGCTGTTTTCCGTGGAAACAATCAATAATATCATCCTGGTCGCCATATACCGCCGCTTTTTGATGTGGATTTTCTCCATATCTCAGTTCCTGAGATAGTGGCACTGAGATGTTTAACTGCTGAGAAGGCTCATTCCCAACTATTTGATCAAAGTAGTTTGAAATAGCTGAATCATAATCAGCGGTATGAGCAAAAGCGTCCTTAGCTAGTTTTTTCCTGGACTCGAAACTGATGCCACTTCCGTCATTTAGTTCAGAAATGAATTCTTCATATTGAGTTGGAGAAGAGAGGATGCATACATGTGCGAAATTCTTAGCGGAAGCTCTAATCATGGTAGGGCCTCCAATATCAATGAACTCAGTAGCTTTTGCTACAGTAATATCTTCACTGGAAATGGTCTCTTTGAAGGGATAGAGGTTTACAACTACCAGCTCAATGGGTTCGATACCGAGCTTTGCCAACTCTTCATTATCGGGAGCATAGCTTGTTCTGGCTAATATTCCTCCATGAATGTTAGGGTGAAGTGTTTTTACTCGTCCATCAAGACATTCCGGGAAACCAGTAACCTCCGATGCATCTTTTACGGCTATCCCAGCATCAGAGATTGCTTTTGCAGTTCCACCCGTAGAGATTATTTCAACTCCCGCATTATTGAGTGCCTGAGCTAGCTCAATAAGTCCTGTTTTATCAGAAACAGATAAAAGAGCTCTTTTTATAGTTAAGGGTGTTTCAGGGAGCGATGAAAGCGGTTTAAGAGCCATTAAAGCTAAAGTTGATTTAGATAGTTAGAAATTACTTTTGGATAAAGAAGATGTTCTTGAGCAAGAACGCGTTTAGCAAGAGTCTCAGGGGTGTCATCAGGTAATATTTCCACCTCTTTTTGAGCTAGAATCGGTCCTTCATCATACTCTTCGGAAACGAGGTGAATTGTACATCCTGAAATAGTATCTCCGGAGTTAATAGCAGCCTTATGTACTTTCAAGCCATAAAATCCTTTTCCTCCAAATTTTGGAAGGAGTGATGGATGAATATTTAGGATTCGATTTGGGTATTTCCTAATTAACTGCTCTGGGATTTTACGGAGATAGCCTGCCAATACGATTAAGTCTGTACCCCATTCCTCTAGTTGCGAAATGAGTACGTCTGTATACTTCTCATGAGAATCAAATTCCTGTGAGGAGATTACTTTGTTTGGTATCGAGTTTTTCTTTGCATGATCTATTGCACCTATACCGTTTTTATTGGAAATAAGACCGACAAGGCGTGCTTTTAAATCACCCGATTCTACAGAATTAATAATGGATAGAAAGTTTGAGCCCGAACCAGAGGCAAAAACGACAATATTAGACAAAGGGGAGTTAGTTTAAGATTGCAAACGCACAACCAAGATAAAAAAACTTCATCTGCTATGAGAACAAGAGTTCTTTATCCGGAAAACTTTTTAGGGGAAGGAGAGGGAGGTGGTGCTTCAATACGGAATACCTGGTAATTGTTAAAACTCCAGCTAATCTGGTTAAAAGTGATTTTAACGGCAGTAGCTATAGGTATCGCTACTAACATGCCCAGTATACCAGCAGTCTCCGCTCCCACCAAAATGATAAAAAGTATTGCTACAGGATGGATATCGGCAGAGCGTGAAAAGAGAAACGGCTGGAAGACCAGGTTATCAAGCATCTGAACGATAAAGATGGCAACCATGCATACCAGAACCAGTGATAAATCTCCCGTTTCGATAATCGAAACGATGATGGAAAGGATGTAGCCAATAATGGGGCCGAAATAGGGAATTGTATTCGCAACACCTACAGAAATACCTACCGATAATGAGTTATCCAAACCAGCTATACTTAGTGTTGACCAGGATGAAAATGCCACGAGTACACTTTGAGTGAGCACGCTTCTAAAATAAAGTCCCAATCTTTTCTCAATCTTATCGATTAGAGTAAGTATGGTCTCGAAATACTTATTAGGTACAAGAGTGAGGAGGTCTCTTCTGATTTTTGTTCCGTCTTTAAGAAAGAAGAATGCTGCAAATGGAACTACTAATACGGCAGAGAAAATGTTGGTAAACACGCCTACAACATCACTTAACACAGTAGATAATTTACCCAGATCAAAAAGCTCAGCAAGTACTACAGATACATTCTCTTCAAGGAATCCCTCTGGAATAAACTCATAACGATCAGCTAATTGAGTTTCAATACTAACGGCAACCTCACGAATACTCTCAATATTCAGACTATTCGTTAACTCAATCATTTCTGCTACAAAAAGCGGAATCACATTGGTTGATATATATACCATTAGCAGGATAACTGCAGAAAGCGTGAGAGTAATACCCAGGGTACGATTAAGCCCCATCCGCTGTAATCGATTTACAACAGGATCAAGGATATAACTCAGAATCATAGCCAGAACGAGATAGCCTACCAGGTTACCATAGTTATATAAAATCAAACCAACCACACTTAGGGCGATGGCCCAAATGCCGAAGCGTACTACTCGTTCAAGTGTGATGTTTCTCATGGTTCTTTGCTAATTATGTATCAATGGTATTTTAATACAACAGTTTATGCAAGCTAAATAATTTGTTCCTAAAATTTGGTGTAAATCGAATTAGAAATTACTTTAAGGGGTTAAATTTAGCGTGGGGTATGAAACGGGTATTAGTTTTCTTTTGCTGGATAGCTCTGGCATCAAATAGTTTTTCTCAAGACTTAGATCAGAAAAAAGTAATAACAACCTATGTGGTTACAAGCTCCGGTGACGAATCGGATAGCGACATAAATGACGGAATATTTGATCCACCTACGCTTAGATCGGCTATTGAGAATGCCAACCACTCTGCGGGTACTGATGTAATTAGTTTTTCGGGTATAACCAGTATTGTTTTAAGTAATACCCTGCCATCAATCTCTGAAGCAGTAATTATCGATGGAGAACTACCTAATAATGGGAAAATCATTCTAAATGGAGGTGGAATTGCATCACACATAGGCCCGGGATTGACTATTGGTATTAATGCAGACTTCAGTAGTATTTCAAACATCTCTCTGGTAAACTTTTCACTGGGGGCTATTTCAATATTTGGAGATGGTGTTGAACTTGAAAATAGCCTTATCGGTACTTCAGATGGTGAGTTAGCTCAGCCCAATGGTGATCAATTTGTGCCGGCGACTACTCCGGCAGTATTTATAAAAGGGGATCAGGTTGAGATTTCGAATAATGTCATTTCAGGTAACTATGGACAAGGCATAAAAATTGAGGCCGCTTCGGATACTAGCCTAGTTGCGATTGATGGTAACATAATCGGATTAGATTCTTCTGGAGTTGGTCACTTGGGCAACATGGTAGATGGGATTGAAATTAACCAGGGCGCTCACTCAATTACAGGAAATATTATTTCAGATAATGGTGGTCATGGTATTTCTATCAGCGGAGATGGTTTTTCGGAAAATCATAAACTCGAAATCTCAGGCAATTTTATCGGATTGGATAAGACTGGCACCCAAAAAAGAGGGAACGAGTTTTCAGGTATTTTTTCAGAAAGGGACTATGTATTAATCGAAGAGAATGTGATTAGTCATAACCTAAATGGAATAGATTCCAGAGGGGAAAAGATGACAATTAAAGGGAATTTTATAGGCACTGATGGTGGAGGCTTAATGGATTTCGGTAATGAGAAGGCGGGTATTGTTGTATGGGGAATTGAAACAGAAATAGGTGGAGCTAAACTTTCTGACAGGAATATAATATCGGGTAATGATGAAGAGGGTATACTTGTTTATTCTTCGGTTAATTTCATAGAAAATAATTTTATAGGATTGACTGTAACGGGTGATTCCGCGCTCGCCAACACTCATGATGGTATAAAACTGGCTAAAGGTAATTTTAATGATATAACTAATAACACGATTTCAGGTAATGGAGGAGATGGTATCGAAATCGATGAGCTAAGTAGCGCAAGTACAATCAAGGGTAACTTAATTGGAGTAGACTCTACAGGAGCTATAGCGTTAGGCAACCTTGAGAATGGGATTCTGGCAATAAATGCTAATGAATTAACTATTGGAGATGATAAAGAGGAAGAGAGAAATATCATTTCTAACAATGGATTGTTTGGTGTTCATTTGCCCGTTATTAGTACCAAGCCTGATACGCTCGGTCAGGTTGTAATAGACAATAATTATATAGGTCTGGACAAAACCGGTGAGCAGGCAATGGGTAATGGTCTATCCGGGATTTCTATTGGTAATGTAAATTCAATTGTCTCAGATAATGTGATTTCTACCAATGGTGGATCAGGCATTTCCGTCGAAGGGAAAAAAAATGTGATCGTTGGGAATATAATTGGAGCAGATAAAGACGGACTTATCACCTTAGGAAATCAAACTCATGGCATTGAGTTAAAAGCAGATTCAAATTTAGTGGGAAGCACATTCGATCCCAACCAGGGTAATCAAATCGCGGCGAGCAACTTTTCAGGGATTTTGGTTTTCAGCTTCTCAAGCGGAAACACGATAGGTTATAATTTAATAGGGGTAGATATTAACGGCGAAACAGGAATGGGGAATTCGCATAGTGGAATTACTTTTGGATCTGGAAGTGACAACAATACCGTACTTCAAAATGTAATAAGTGGGAATCAGCAAAATGGAATCCGCTTAATTAATAACAATGACTCCTATAAGATCACCGGTAATTATATAGGTACAGATGCAACTGGCTTACTTGGAATTCCAAATCAGGAGAATGGAATTCTGATAAACAAAGGGGATGATATTTTAATTGGGTTGCCAGAGTTTGAAGAAGGTAATCTTATCTCAGGAAATGGGGAGTATGGAATTAAGCTTATTGGCGAGAATTCCGATTCGACACTGAAAGGCATTTTCATACGGAATAATATAATCGGTGTGAAGGAAGATGTTACCGGAGCATTACAGAATGGAAGAGGAGGCATACTTTCAGAGGATAGAAGAAGAGTAATAATAGGTGGGAAAATTGCCAGTCTTGAAGGCAATATAATATCGGGTAATGATTCTGTGGGGGTTTATATACTTGATAAAAGCACTACAGCGCATTTACCACCAGACTCTATTTGGGTACTTGGTAATTATATCGGCATAAATAAAAGTCTGCATCCTATTCCAAATATTGGGAATGGGGTTGCAGTTTCAACGGCGTTTGAAAAGGGAGCAATTTTTATTGGGAAGGCCTTCCCTCAGTATAAAAATATCGTTGCCAGTAATATGTATAGCGGTTTAGCCGTGGTTGGAGCTTCTCCGGTATTTGTCGAGTTTAGTGAGTTCTTTGATAACGCTGGAATTGGCGTAGACCTCGACTTTGATGGTGTAACTCTAAATGATCCAGATGATGGTGATGAAGGTGCAAACGGTAATATCAATTTTCCAATTACTCAAAATGCTACGTACAGCAAGTTGTTTGAAGAATTGACAGTTTTCTCCGCTTTGGAGATGAATCCACAAGTAGAGGACTACTACATTGACTATTTCTATAACGAAGAATGCGATGAGTCTGGCTTTGGAGAAGCTCAATACTATCTAAACTCCAAGTTTTTTACTACCGATGCTTCAGGTATGGCCGAAGACTCCATCAATATCTCATTGCCTTATGCTGATATTGATCATTTGGATGGGATATATATAACTACTTCCACTTTTAGTAGAACCAAAGGAAGCTCTGAATTTTCTGAGTGCTTCTATATTCAATTAAAAGGTGGAGTGAGCGATGGACCAGATTTAATACTCACCAAAACCGACAGCCTTGAAGTTGTGGAAGGATCGGATGTGCCAGCAATGTTTACTTATCAAATCAAAGTAAAAAATATTGGGTTACTTCAGGCAAATGATATTGTAGTAACCGATTCTGTTCCTGAGTCTTTGATTTTGGGTACAGTTTCTTCAACTTTGGGTGCTCTTAGTGTTGAAGGTAATACTGTTCGGGTCGATGTGGATTCGTTAGCTCCGGGAGATTCGTTGGTTATAAGTATCCCAGTAGAAGTAGAACAAGAAGGATTGGTTATAAATACAGCTATGGTTTCTGCTGTAGATGGCGAGGAAAATCTATCTAACAATATGGATTCAGATTCCACGCTGGTAAGTATTATTACCAGTAGTGAAGAAGGAGAAAGTATACCCGATTCCTATACGCTTAGTCAGAACTACCCTAACCCATTTAATCCAACTACCAATATTTCTTATTCAATTCCTGAGCAGGCTTTTGTTGAACTTAAGGTATATAACCTGGTAGGGGTTCATGTTGCCACACTTGTTCGGGCTAACAAGCAGCCCGGAAACTATACCATTAGTTGGGATGCATCAGCATTCGCAAGCGGGGTTTATTTTTACAGGCTGGAGACTTCAGAGTTTACTTCAACCAAACGAATGCTCCTTATCAAATAGATTAGGCTTCGATTTGTTTTAATAGTGACTCTATCTTTGAGCTGATCAACGGCCCAGGGTATCCCTTTCTCAATAAGAAATCGAAGACTTTCTTTTTCCTTTTCTCGGGAACAGCCCGCAGGAAACGAGTTCTATGCTTAATAACGAGTTCCTGAACAGATTCAAACTGACTGGATTCATCAATTTGAGAAAGTGCGGAAGTAATCTCTTTCTCCGACACTCCTTTTTTACGCAGCTCAACTCGGATTTTATTTAACCCCCACTTATTAAACCGGAATTTGTCCCGGGCGAACTTTGAAGCAAATTCTAAATTGTTGATATATCCCTTTTCGCCAAGCTCGTTCAAAATTCCCTCTATTTGAACTGCAGAATATCCTTTTCGAAGTGCTTTATCTTTTAATTCTTTCTTGGAGTGATCCCGGCGGGCGAGCAAGCGAAGAAAATAGGTTTTTAATGCCCATTGGTCTTCAAGGCTAATGATTCGTTCAAGCTTAGAGCTTGTTAAAACATCCCCTTTTTTAAGATTCAGTGATATCAGGGTAGAGTCAGAAATTCCGACCAGGAACTCCTCACCAATAAAAATGGAAAACCGATTCTTGTTCTTTTTCTGAACATGAATCGATGAAATTGCGGCGGGCAACAATGCCGCCACAACTTCTATCGATTTTCTCTCTTGACTATGCTTCAACAGAAGCAGTTTTTTGTTCAGATTCTAGTACTGGTGCAGGTTCTTCCTCTGGCTCAATTCCTTTGAGGCGATCTCTCACAAGCTTCTCAATCTTATCGCACAACGCCTGGTCTTCTTCCAGGAATTGCATTGCAGAATCAGCTCCCTGGCCAATAGGTTCTCCTTCATATCGGAACCAGCTTCCTCGTTTTTGGATAATGTCATAATCGACAGCCAAATCAAGTATCTCAGCGATTCGGGAGACTCCTTTCCCATACATGATGTTGAACTCCACTACTTTGAAAGGAGGGGCCACTTTGTTTTTAGCTACTTTAACCTTGGTACGGTTTCCAATTACTTCATCAGCCTTTTTTAAGGCTCCAATTCTTCGGATGTCAAGACGTACGGAAGAATAGAATTTTAAAGCTCTACCACCAGTCGTTGTTTCGGGGTTGCCAAACATGACTCCAATTTTTTCACGAACCTGGTTGATGAAAATACAGGCGGTTGAAGTCTTGTTAACGATCCCGGTAATTTTTCTAAGTGCCTGAGACATTAAACGTGCCTGAAGACCCATATGTGAGTCACCCATCTCACCTTCAAGTTCAGCACGAGGTACAAGTGCAGCTACTGAATCAACAACAATTACATCCAGAGCTCCGGAGCGAATGAGTGTTTCAGTGATCTCAAGAGCTTGTTCACCGCTATCTGGTTGTGACACTAATAATTCTTCGGTGTTAATACCAAGTGCCTTGGCATATCTTGGATCGAAGGCATGCTCAGCATCAATAAAAGCGGCGTAACCACCTTTCTTTTGAGCTTGTGCAATCACCTGAAGAGCAAGGGTAGTTTTACCACTGGCTTCAGGGCCATAAATTTCTGTGATTCTGCCTCTTGGAACTCCCTGCACACCCAAAGCATAATCAACCATAATAGATCCTGTTGATATAACTTCTACATCTTGTGCAGCATCATCCCCCAATTTCATTATGGTTCCTTTTCCATGCTGTTTTTCAATTTGTCCAACAGCGATGTCTAGTGCTTTTAATTTGTTTTCGTCAGCCATGATTCAATGTTTTTGATTTACTTTTGCACAAAGATAAGTGTACAGAGTGCCAGAACGTGTCACACTCAATGCGCATTAAATATATGTTCGATATATGTAAGACCCAAATAAAAGTGAGGCCTTACAAAATATTTTTCAGCGAAATATTTAATTCCTCAATAGCCGCTCTGATTTGAGCTTCTGTTGTATATGGAGCGGGTCCGAACCTCAAAATTTGATTCCTTGCATCCGTATAAATACCTCGGGAAAGCAAATCTGCTCTCAAATCCCGAGCGTAAGGTGAGGTTAAAGAAAGAAAACCTCCATTGGATGAAAGAGGTTCATTATGTGTGAGTTGGATATGTTCGGGGTCGAAGTCTTTTTCCAGGAATAAAGAACGAAGCATTCCTACCTGCGACTCATATTGATTTCGGAGCACCTGTGGAGTTAATCCTTGCTCCTTGAAAAACTCGACTACTTTTGCTGCCCGGAATTGCGAAGATGGATCGTAGGTAGCACTTGCAAAGCGTTGATCCGAAGAATCGTATTGTACAGGATCATTATTTCGGGGGTGATCTAATGTACTAAATGAAGCAAACCAGCCTGTGATAACAGGGCGCAGTTCACAATCTTTTGGGAATCGGAGGAAGCAATTAGCTTCTCCCCATTGCAGGTATTTGTAGCCTCCAATCAGTATGAAGCAATCTTCGAGTCCTTCTTCTTTAATGGATAAAGGAACTACGTTGGTGCCATGGTAATCATCGATGATCACAGGAATTCCCTGTACTCTTGCCGCTGCTGCAATTTCTGAGAGATGACTATTAATGAGGCTCGTTTCAAAATAGACTCTTGAAAGCATGATAGCCGAGGTATTCACATCAATCTCTTCAATGATTCTTTGAGCAAAATCATCATCAGGGGTTGTTGGTACCGAGACGACCTGGAGGCCTTCTTCTTCTAATCGTCGAAGCTGGCGAAACATAGAATGGAATTCTCCATCTGTTGTTATGATCTTTGGCTTAGATTTTAGATCGAAACTACTAAGCAGGCTAACCATCAAGAAATGAGTGCTTTCCTCTCTGCAATACAAACCATCAGGGTCATCATAATAATCTCTGAGGTAGTTTCTTAGAATCTCTGTTTTTTCAAAAGCTTTATCCCATTTTTTGTCTACATCACGAGCACATACATCAAAGTATTCGGTTTGTCCTTCACGAGCTACATCTGGCCATGCCTGGTGGGAATGCCCGGTAAATAGCAGACGTTCAGATACATTAAATGCGGAGTAGTGGGGAGCTAATCGATTTGCTAACTGGTCTATTTCTGACATATTCATTCAGGTCATCCTGAGGCTACTGCTGAAGGATCAACACAGCTTTGAGTTATTCGGGTTTGTGTTGATTCTTCGCTACCGCTCAGAATGACAATTAAGTAGGTTATTAATTTAAAACTTCGATCTAATTGCCCACAGATCAGGGAAAATAGCATGATTAATGGTTTTTTGAAGGTAGGCAACTCCTTCTGAACCACCGGTTCCTTTCTTCCGACCAATAGTTCGTTCCACCATTTTTACATGCCGGTATCTCCATTCCTGAAGTCCTTCGTCAAAATCCACAAAAAGCTCGCAAAGCAAAGCAAGTTCTGGTTCAGATTTCATTACTGATACCAGCACATCCTGAATTTCTTCGGAAGGATTGTACATCAGTCCTACTTCATTTTCCCGCTTGGGCTGTATAGGGAATCCTTTTTCTGTCAGATACATTCCAAAACTTTCCCAAAGAGTGGTTTCTTCCATTCTTTCAGTCAGAATTTGAACATGCTTTTCATTGTCTTTATGAGCTTCGAGCATCAAAGGAAGTCGTAAGCCACAAAGGATTTCTACTTCTCTGAATTGCAGTGATTGAAATCCACTCGATTGCCCAAGAAAAGTTCGGAAGCTGTTGAACTCAAGAGGGGTCATGGTTTCCAGAATATCAACCTGAGAAACCAGGGTTTTCATAATGGTGAGAATACGACGCAGTGTTTTTACTGAATTCCAGGTGTGCCCGTTTTTGAGCTCACTTCTCAGCTTACCAAATTCATGCAGGATTTGCTTGAACCATAATTCATAGGTTTGATGAATAATGATGAATAGCATTTCATCATGCTCTTCAGGTTGAGATTTAAGCTCCTGAAGCTCAATTAGTTCATCGATTTTAAGATAACTTGTATACGTAATTTTCATGGTGACTCCTTGCCTGAATGATAGCCAGAATTATGGTTATCTTGGAACAAAAACTTGTGAATATACTCATCGCCGATTCTGGATCTACAAAGACTATTTGGGCATCGATTATAGATGGAGAGGTAAAGAAAGTATATATGAGCGGTTTGAATCCGGCTCTTAGCACCGATGATGAGATAGAAACGAGCATCCAGAAGAGTTTAATCCCAGGTATAGGATCAAACAAATACGATAAGGTGTACTTTTATGGAGCTGGATGTGGCCGGGCTGACAGGGCGGATAGAATCCAAACTATTTTGAGAGCCACTTTTCCCAGAACTGATATTCATGTAAAAACGGATATAGAAGGAGCAGGATTAGCTTTATTTGGTCAGGAAGATGGGATCGTGATAATATCCGGAACAGGATCAAGTGCAGGGATGATGAGAAACGGAGAGCTAATCGATCAAATGCCATCCTTCGCATACCCTAAAGGTGATTTTGGTAGCGGAAGTCATATCGGTGGGATGATTTTGGAGGCCTATTTATCAGGTAAAGCTCTTGCAGAAATAGCGGAGCTAATCGAAAGTAAAAGCAGATTTAGCAAAGATGAATTATATCAGAAGCTACTTAACCCTGATACAGCTAAAGAAGTAGCTGCGCAAACAATGATGGTGACTGGTGAGCATAGTCAGAGCTCATTTATACAAGAGATTGCTGAACGATCCATCCGAATGTTTATGGATGAACTCGAAGAACATTTTTCAGAAGATTTGAAGATTTTCCCCATAAAAATGAATGGAAGAACGGCACACCATTTTTCGAATGTATTTACAACAGTGTTTGAAGAAGAAGGGATTCTGATTGAAACCGTACGAAAAGATCCAATAGAAGAACTGATCAGGTATTACAGCAATGATTGATACACATTCCCATATTTATTTAGAGCAGTTTGATGAAGACCGGGACGAAGTGATGCAGCGTGCTGAAGAAGTCGGAGTAAAAGCTATCTTTATGCCTGCTATCGATTTCAGTTCTGTTGCTCAAATGGAAAAGTTGAGCCACCCCACCATTGAGTACTATAAAATGGCAGGACTCCATCCGGCTGACGTGAAAGAACTGGACAGTGATTTTGAAGAAAAGCTATTGGAATACTGTTCTAAAGAGGATTTTTATGGAGTGGGAGAAACAGGGCTCGACTATTATTGGAGTACGGACTTTGTAAAAGAACAGAAAGAAAGTCTGCGGATACACTGCAAAGTGGCCAGAGAAGTAGCCAAACCCATTATTTTGCATAATAGAGAGAGCACTTCCGACTTATTGGATATTATTGAAGGGGAACAGGATGGAGGTCTTTCAGGGATCTGGCACTGTTTTAATGGTTCAGTTGAGGAAGGTAAAAGGGCCGTTGATCTCGGGTTACATTTAGGAATTGGTGGGGTGGTAACCTTCAAAAATGGAGGAGTGGATAAAACGGTAGCTCATCTCCCATTGAATAAGATGATCTTAGAAACCGATGCCCCATACTTGTCTCCAACTCCAAAAAGGGGAAAGAGAAATGAGCCGTCTTTTATGGAATACACCGCTAAGAAACTGGCCGAGATATTTGAGATTAGTTTTGAAGAAGTTGTTGGTCAAACGGATAAGGTGGCAAGAAGGCTCTTCAAAATTTAGTTTCCTTCCTTGGAATATCTCTAATAATTCTTGAATTTTGGCCCGTCTAGGTCAGGGCTAAAGATCATTATAATTCAAGGATTACTATGAGAAAAGCTCTGCTATTTTTGTCTTTTTCATTTTTTATCTCTAACACCTCATTTGCTCAAAGCATAACAGTTTCGGGGCGAGTAGTTGACGGTGATGGAGAACCCCTGTCTAGTGCCAGTGTAACCATCAAAGGAACATTGAAAGGCACACTAACCGACGCTGAAGGGTATTATAGTATCAATGCCAACGAAGGGGATATACTGGCATTTTCGTTTGTAGGCTTTAAAGCCAAAGAGGTATTGGTCGAAAGTAGTCCTACTATCAATGTCACATTGGACGAACAGCTCGATTTAGGTGAAGTTTTGGTAATTGGTTCTCGAAATAAAAGTAGAACGGTGTTAGAAACGGCTGTACCCATTGATGTTCTGGACGTTTCAGAGTTATTGGCAGAGAGTCCGCAAGTCAACCTGAATCAGCTGATGAATTATGTACTCCCTTCGTTTAGCTCAAGCCCTCAAATAGTAGCGGATGGAACCGATCATATCGATCCCGCTTCGCTAAGAGGCTTGGGGCCTGATCAAATGCTTATCCTTATAAATGGAAAAAGGCGTCATACTTCCGCATTACTGAATGTGAATGGTACTCCTGGAAGGGGAAGTGTTGGCACCGATCTAAATGCCATTCCTGCCGCCGCAATCGAACGGATTGAGGTCTTAAGAGATGGTGCTGCTGCACAATATGGGTCTGATGCCATCGCAGGTGTGATCAACATCGTGCTTAAAAAGGATACCGATAATCTTGATATCTCGGTTCAAACTGGAATGCAGACAAGCTCAAATGGAAACAATTTTGATGGCGGAATCGATGGAGAAGATTTTCAGCTAAATGTGAACCGTGGTTTGGCTATTGGTGATCAGGGAGGCTTTGTAAATATCACAGGCTCTATAAATACAAGGAACCGGACAAGCCGCTCGGGAGCATTCACTGGCGAAATATTCAATGGATATAACGCAATCGAATGGGTGGCATTTCAGGATGGTGCTAACTTACAGAGTCTTCAAACCGATCTGGATGCTATTCAAGGCTATGCAGCAGGTGTTACTCATTTTAGCACTGGATTAAAGAATTCAATAGCTGCTGCTCCGGATATCGCTAGTATACAAGCTTTATTAAGTGATGGCGATGGGAACCCGGTAGATTATTCCGATGCTGAGCTAACAGCTCGCGGCCTCGATCGTGGAGATTTTCGAATGAACATTGGGCAGCCTGAGTATCGGGAAGGAAAATTATTCGCCAATTTTGAACTGCCAATTGGAGAATCCACACTTTATTCATTTGCTGGGATAAGTAACCGCAGAAGCGTCGGTTTTGCCTTTTATCGACGACCTACCCAGGAACGTGCATACACTCCACTTGCGATAAATGGCTTTCGTCCGGAAGGACATACTTTTGTGAAAGACCGCTCTTTTGTAGTTGGGATCAGACAGAATATTGCAGGGTGGGATACCGACCTGAGTACCTCAATCGGTGCTAATACCTTCAAGTTTTGGGCGGCTAATTCACTTAATGCTACCTTACAAGGGGCTTCTCCACGACTATTCGATTCCTGGAATAATTTCTTCCAGCAGACGACTTCTAATTTTGATGTAACCAGGAACTGGTCAGATATTTTTGCCGGATTAAACGTAGCCTTTGGAGCAGAATACCGGATAGAAAACTATCGAATCCTTGAAGGCGAGGAAGCTTCCTGGGCGACGTATGATGTAAATGGAAATGTGGTAACCGACTTCAATCAGCTTGCCGATTCTTTAAAAGTAGTAGACTTTTTCGGCAGACCAAGAGTAGGAGGGGCGCAGGCTTTTCCTGGTTTCAGTCCACTAAATGCCGTAGACGATTATCGACAAAGTTTTGCAGGGTACGTCGATTTCGAATTCGATTTCACCGATAATTTCCTGGTCGGAACAGCAATAAGATATGAGAATTACAGTGATTTTGGTTCTACCCTAAACTTCAAGCTGGCGAGTAGGCTGAGTTTTAATGAAACGTTAAGTGTGAGAGCTTCGACCAGTACAGGGTTCCGAGCTCCATCTTTGCACCAGCTGAACTTTAGTAGTATCAGCACTCAATTTGATTCAGAAGGAATTGGACAGCAAGTGCTTACAGCCCGTAATACAAGTACCGTGGTTCAAAACCTGGGGGTGCCTCAACTCAAGGAGGAAACATCACTAAGTGTTAGCGGAGGATTTACATTACTACTCATAGACTTTGGGTTAACACTATCAGTGGATGGCTATTACACTGGGATTGAAGATCGGATCGTGTTGACTAATCAATTTTCTCAGGATGATTTTATTGCTAATGGAGATGACAACATAGCTAGCATCTTAGAGGGAGCACGAGCAAACAAAATTCAGTTTTTCACAAATGCGATCGATACGGAAACCATGGGGATAGAAGCGGTAGCTTCTCATCAAACTAGCATCTTCGGCAACTGGAGCTTGACGAATGACTTTGCTTTCTCTTATTCTCAAACCCAAAGAGTTGGAAACATTAATACCAGTGAGTTATTAGCTGATTATGAGGAGATTTACTTTGATGGTTTTAGCGGGATTTTACTAGAAGGAGCTATTCCTCAAACCAAAATGAATCTCTCTACTGCGTTTTCCAATTGGAATTGGACCTTCTTAATAAGGAACGCATACTTTGGTGAAGTAACAGAAGCAGAAACCGACCCTAATACTGGTGAGCACCCTATCTATAGTGGTAAAGTAATTACTGATTTGTCTGCCATTTACAGGTATTCTCCTCAACTCTGGATTACATTTGGAGCAAATAACCTTCTGGATATTTACCCTGATAAGCGCCCGGATAGTTTAACTTCGGGCAATCAGTTCATTTACTCCAGAAGGATTTCTCAGTTCGGTTCTAATGGAAGGTATGTATTCACCAAGGTGACAATAGCACTTTAGAGTAATTGCTTCATTGTCATTGCGAGGAGTACTAGTTTTTGATTTGAGCCGATAAATTGATCGACGAAGCCTGTCCTCCGTACGAGACTTCGGAAGGCGGGCAATCTCTGAACAAAGGATGGTCAGTTACTCAGAAAGTTCTGAACGATATCCCCAAGATTCTCCATATCACTTTTTTTGGAGATGAGGGGATCAATGTTAGGGTCTCCCATATTCTGAATTCGATAAGAAGGTAATCGATCCCTAAAGTTATGGAACACGAAAGTGTCAACAATTCTTTCTTTTAAGCCATGAGGAACCTGGTATCGTTGTACAATAGATGCCTCTATTCCAATGTGTACTACTTCGTGAATGATGGTATTAGCTGGATTGTCATATTGCTTGAATGCTCCTTCAGTAGTTGTATACAAAAGAATAGTTCCGGTATCAGGATTATAACTACCTCCTGGTCCATAAAGGGTAAGAGTAACGGTATAGGAGTCAAAGAGTTTAAAATCCCAATTTAATGGAGAGCTCTCAATCTCCATAACAAACTCATTCAATAAAGGAATTCGTGACGAAACCTCTTCATATCCTTTTTGGTAGTCCGACCGGTCATAGATTTCATCTCTCATAAAATTGCCGAGCTGCTCATAATCTTCGTCAGAAAGAGAGCGGGTCCTGGCTTTTTCTTTTAACGATTCAATCAGTTCTCCCTCTGGCAAGCTGATATCATATCCGTTTTGTTCAAAGAAAGGGATATCAATAATGGTTCGCCAAACATACTCTGTTTCTTGCTCAACAGTAGGTATCTCCACATTAACAGAGCTTGTACCGGTATTGACTTGAAGCGAAGCGATCAGAAGAAGTAAAGAAATCATGTACATCTTGGTTTGGAATTTTCAAGTCGACAAACACGTGCTGTCAACTTAGAAGTTTCAAACGGTTGCTTAGTATTTAGCAGGAGTACCAGCTGGTGGAATACTATTCTCGATGAATTCCCGGATATCATCATTGGCATTTTTGAGGTCTTCAGCTCTTAAATACATCATATGTCCACTTCTATATCCTTTAAATGAAAATCGATCTTTCATTTTACCACTAGGATCAAGTTGCCACATGGTGTACATGGCATCGAAGTATTTGGTAGCTCCATCATAATAACCACTTTGCACTAAGGTATGTAAGTACGGATTCTGCGCCATTGCCTGACGGAGATTCTCACCGCTATTATTTCCGGTCCTATCCCATGGACGAACGGGTCCAAACATATTGTATTTAAGATCTGTCTGGAAATCGAGATGATTTAAAAAATAATAGTTTACTGCCGGAGTAAAGGAATGCAACCAGGAAGTCAGTTCAGAATTGAAATCAGGGCTATCTCCTCCAGTCGTTCTATCCAGACCTTTGTAACGAGAATCTAAACGACCAACGGTATTCCCCTCATCTCTAAGTAATTCTTTCCAGTAGAATGCAGTAGGTATGTCCAGGTTATATTGCAAAATAGCTTCTTCTGAAATCCCGGAAAATCGTGCCATTTGTTGGGCAGCTTCTTGTCGAACCTGTTCATCTACAAAACCTCCTTGTACAAGAATAGGCATGAGTTCATTTACGGCATACTCTTCAGCAAGCGGGAGCACTTCTTCCAAATCCATGGCCTGCAAATCGGCTGGTAGTTTATTATGATACCATGCAGCAGCAGTGAAGTAGGGAAGTCGTAATGAAGCGCCGAGGGGGCCGTCCCGTCTTCTCTCGCTAGTGTGTACTCCAAGCTCAGTAGGAGAAACGAGGATCACGCCATTCAGGTACATCCATTCACTATTTTGAAGCTCAAGCGCCAGACCAGCTACCCGGGTAGTTCCATAGCTTTCCCCAATTAGATATTTAGGTGATCTCCAACGATTCGTCCTGGTAACGAACAGGTTAATCCAGTTTGCCAGGTATTCTATGTCCTGATTCACTCCAAAAAACATATCCCGATCTACTTCCTCATCAAGTATTCTTGAATACCCGGTGTTTACCGGGTTAACGAATACGATATCAGCCACATCTAACACAGAATGAGGATTGTCTTTTACACCATAAGGTTGAATTGGAAATCCTTCATCATCAATAACAAGAACTTTTGGTCCAGTGTATGCCAGGTGCATCCATACTGATGCTGACCCCGGGCCTCCATTGAAGGAGATCATAAGAGGTCGTTGAGAATCGTCTTTTATGTCGGTTCTTTTGTAGTAGGTGTAGTGAAGTGTGGCAACTGGGGTGCGTTCGTCATCCCCAAAAACAGGTTGAAAGCCAGTTGTAGCCGAATAAGGAATTTTTTGTCCATTTATAGTTACCTCATGCTCTGTAAAAATTGCTTTGTCAGCAAATTCAGGTAGCTGGACTTGAGCAAATAACACATTCGAAGAGCATAAAAAGACGAAGAGCAGGAAAATTCTGAAGTATTTCATAGTTAGTACAAGTTTTTAAAGAATGTAGGACAGTAAGCCGTTTTTTTCAGGACGGGTTACAAATTTTTAAGCCTACTTGTCAGAAATTCCAAGTAACCCTAACTCCCTATACTTTTCCAGGTATTTACTATCCAGATCCAAATATGAATACTCAAACCGATAGGGGCGATCCGTTCTTAATTTCGAAAAAAGTGTACCCTTATCCTCTCGGCTTATTAAATCTCTCAGAACAGCATCATACTCTTCAATAGGATGTAACCTACTTAATAATTGAGAAAGTGAATAGCTAAGATGCGCCAGTTCAATATTTTTCCGTTCATACACCTGATCAAGAGTGGGCACTTCAAGACCAAAAAAATGACAAAACTGTTCGCTGATCATTCTACTGGCATTCAGTTTTGCCTGCTCAGAATAACCGGCTATATGGGGGGTTGATATGAAGGCTCGTTTTGCCAGTTCGGAATCAAAGTTAGGTTCATTTTCCCAAACATCGATGATACAATCGCTAACTATTCTCGCATCCAAGGCTTCTTTTAGCGCAGCTTCCTTAATCACTCCGCCCCGGGAAGCATTGATAACCAGTTTAAATTTGTTGTCATGTAGTTTTGATTCATCTAGCCAATGAAAGGTTGGATGCTTACCTGATTTGGTAAGAGGCACATGAAAAGTGATGACATCACACGCTAATAATTCATCTATTGAGCAAGAAGTGAAATCGGGATCAATTTCTTCTTTTAGTGGATCATACGAATAATGTTTAAGATCAAAACTCTTCAGTAGGTTTGAAACAGCTGTTCCCGTTTTTCCTGCTCCGATTATACCAAAGGTTAAGTTTTTTAGGTCCCTCTCTTTTTTTATACTCCATAAAAGCAGAGACGTAAGCACATATTCTGCCACGGCTTTTGCATTGCACCCTTTGGCGTCGAAAAAGGAGATGTTATTGGTTTCCATGTAATCAATGTCTACATGATCACTCCCCGACGAACCTGTTCCCACAAATTTTAGAGAAGCAGGAAGTGTTGGAAAGTTATGTTCATTTAGCCTGGTTACCGTTCTGATCAAAAGAGCATCAAAGCCACTTAAATCAGGGAATTTCTCTTGAGGATCATAAAAAGTAAGCTCGACTTCCTCAGGAATGAAAAGTGGAAGTTTATACAAGTTTTGATCGGCAAGTACTTTGATCAAAGAAATTGGGCTTTAAATGAGAAAATAACACGAATTTGACCTATTTTTGGCCATGAGCTCAAAGTATAACATAGTTTCCCTAATTCGCAAAAAGAGGGATGGTCAATCCCTTACCAGTGACGAGATTCACTATCTCGTTCACGCGTACACCGATCATACTATCCAGGACTATCAAATGAGTGCCTTTCTAATGGCAGCTTTTTTGAAAGGCTTGAACACTGAAGAATCGGCCGCGCTTACTGATTCTATGCTTGAATCAGGTATAGTGGTTGACTTATCTGATATCCCAGGTGTAAAAGTTGACAAACACTCTACTGGTGGGGTTGGGGATAAACTCTCTCTAATTTTGGCTCCTGTGGTCGCCAGTGCAGGAGTACCGGTTCCCATGATTTCGGGTCGGGGATTGGGTCATACAGGTGGTACGCTTGATAAACTGGAGTCTATTCCGGGTTTTTATACCGATATGGATTTGAAGCGATACCACGATATCATTTCAAAACATAACCTGGTATTAGCTGGACAAACTAAAGAAATAGCTCCTGCTGATAAAAAACTCTATGCATTAAGAGATGTTACGGCAACTGTAGAATCCATTCCGTTAATAGCCGGGAGCATAATGAGTAAAAAACTGGCTGAAGGAATTGATGCGTTGGTATTAGATGTCAAATATGGCTCCGGCGCTTTTATGAAGAATGTGGATTTAGCCATTGAGCTTGCTGAGACATTAGTTGGAATCGGAGAACGCTTCAACAAGAAAACGATCGCATATCTCACAAATATGAATCAACCACTCGGATATAAAATCGGGAATTGGTTTGAAGTAGAAGAATGTGTAGATGCTCTTCAGGGAAAAGGACCAGAGGATATTATGAAGCTTTCTAACCTGCTTTCCGGCACGATGATTTATCTTGGCGGCAAAGCTGGAAGTGTCGAAGAAGGAGTTAAAGTAAGTGAAGAGCATATTGAAAACGGACAGGCTTTTCAGAAGTGGATAGATATTGTTGAAGAGCAGGGCGGCGATAGTTCTTTCATAACTAACACAACTAATTATCCTAAAGCTGAATTCGAATTCGAGTTAAAAAGCAGGCAAAGTGGTTTTATAAAAGCAATGGAATCCTATCAGATAGGAATGGCCTCCTTAGAACTAGGAGCGGGCCGCAGAGAGAAGGAGGATGTGATCGATCCTACAGCAGGTATTGTGCTCAGAAAGAAAGTAGGAGACAAAATAGAGGAGGGTGAAACAATTTTGACAGGGTATACGAACAAGCCCGCCATGATTGAAATTGTTACAGAAGAGTTATTCCAAGCAGTTGAAATCGGAAATGAGCGTCCGAAGCCGGAACCTTTGGTCACTCATGTTTGCGACAGCCAAGGCACAAGGGCATTTGAGCTTTAGCATGTTGAATTACTATAATAATCAGTTAACTTAGTTCCTGCATACAAAGGGCATAAAAAAATACACAGAACCATGTTTAAACGATTTATTCGCGCTATCAGATCCTTATTCGGTGGAGTTATTAGCTCAATGGAAAATCCAAAGCTAATCCTTGAACAAAACATCAGAGAATTAAACGACCAGATTCCTCAAATGAATGAGAACATCGCTACCGTCAAGGCGAATCTCATTATGCTTCAAAAAGAAGTAAAACGTAACGAGAATCAAATCACTGAGCTTACTTCTAAAATTAAATCAGCAATCAAGGCAAACAGGGATGATATTGCCGAGGGATATGCACTTCAACTAGAAAAGGCCAAAGACACTATTGTTCATTCAAGAGAACAATTGGCTTTTGCAGAGCGTGCTTATGAAAAAGCACTGAAAGTGAAGAAAGTATTCATGCGTGAAAAGGATCGTAAGATTCAGGAAGCAAAAGAAGCGTTACGAGCTAGTGAAAGAGCTGAATGGCAATCTAAGATTGCAGATACTTTAGAACAGTTTGAAGTGGGTGGATTAGATCAGACTCATGATGAGATGATTAACCGACTTAATGAAGAGACTGCTAAGAATGAAGCTCGAATGGAAATTGCGCTAGATAGCATCGATACTCAGACTATGGAAATTGAAGCCAACGCTGAGAAAATCAGAGCTCATGAATTAGTGGAACAATTCAAATTGGAAATGGGTGAGACTTCAGGCTCGATCTCTATTGAAGAAGAACCTGTTAAAGAGGAAACTCCAACCAAGTCGGTTGGGAACAAGGAAAAGAGCTAAGAGTTTTCTGAGATGAGTACCCGGAGCGAACAAGAACGTGAACGCCTCAAAGAGGAATACAAAGATCACTATCGAAGGATCAAAGAGGCTAAAGAGCAGTTGCGTCAAACCCAACAGAAGGGGAAAATCGCCCAGGCCTTAAATAATATGAATGCGGACAACCTTCTGGAATCGGTAGACGAATTTCTGGGAAAGGTTAAAGATAGGGTTGTAAGTGCCGAAGCCCGGCTTGATGTGGCCATGGATAGCCTGGATGAAGATGATCCTAAAACTGCTGCGGGTAAACTTAAGCAGGAAGAGCTTGATGCTGAGATGAAAAAGCAAAAAGCGAAGCAAACACTGCAACAGGTAAAGGCTGAAATGGGTATGCTTTACTCAGAAATTGAAAAGCATGCCGATGAAATTCAGGCAGAAAAAACTATCGGCACAAAGAAAAATGAAACACCAGATGATGAAGTATCATCAGAAGGGGACACACCAGAATAGTATACATGTCGGCTGACGAACTAAATATAAATTATACCCGAGAAGCATTTTTAAACCCTATCAATCTGGGAGTATTACTTGCATCAACCTTAGGGGCTTTATTTTTTAGCAATCTAAGTGTCGATGTTTCTAATATCCTGCTTTCAACAGTTTTTGGTGTAGAGCTTATGTACCTCGGTGTGGTGCCAAAATTGCCTCGTTTCCGAAAAAGGGTTGAGCTTAAGAAAATAAAAGAACGCCACGCGGCTAATAACGAAAAGGATTTATTCCAGGCACTTGATTCAGCCAGTCAAAAACGATTCCTGGTACTAAAGCACTTGGCTCAGTTAGTACAGGAGAATTTTGAAAAGCTGCCATACAGTTCACAAGGCCTGCTTGATAATATCAAAAAGAAAATTGACGAGTTGCTAGGCAACTACCTAACGTTGCTCGACTTAATTAAGCGATATGAAGTGTATTTGAATACATCTCTTGAGACCAATCTAAAAGAAGAGGTGATTCGGGAGATCGAAGAAATTAAATCACTAGAATCTGAGAAGCTAAAGCGCACAAAGTCACGTAGGGTGGCAATTATGCAAAAGCGTCTTCAGAAATTTAAGATTGCGAAAGAGAAGTATCTGGTGTGTGAAACTCATTTGGAGACTATCGAAGATGCAGTACGCTACATCTATGAGCAGTCAATGACGATGAGTAATCCGGAAGAGATTGGCTTCCAGCTAGATAACCTACTTACCGAGGTAGATGAAACCTCTCAACTTATCGACGACCTCGATCAGGATATCCTTCCTGAATACACTACAGAATGGGAAACAGAACTCGACTTTGATTCTATTTTGGACGAACTTTCTGACGAAGTAGACAACTCAACTAATCCGAAAAAAAGAGTTCAGAATAAATGATCCCATCTTTTGATACGCTACTCCTGGAGATTGATGAATCCGGGATAGCTACTGTAAGCATCAATCGACCTAAACAGCTTAACGCTCTAAATAACCAGGTTTTTGAAGATTTAGATGCAGCTATTGATCATATCCAGACTAACGATGACATCAAGGCCGTAATAATCGCAGGATCTGGAGATAAAGCCTTCGTGGCTGGTGCTGATATTAAAGAGTTTGCGGATTTTGATTCTGAGCAAGCTGTTACTCTTTCGAGTAGAGGGCACAGAGTATTCCAAAAGCTGGAAGACACAACAAAACCAATAGTGGCGGCTATTAATGGCTATGCACTTGGTGGAGGATTTGAGTTAGCATTGGCCTGTCATCTTCGGGTAGCCTCTCAAACTGCTATGGTAGGTTTACCAGAGGTAAGCCTGGGATTAATACCTGGTTACGGAGGTACGCAACGACTCCCGTTACTAATTGGGAAGGCCAAGGCTCTTGAATTAATTATGTCTGGCAGGTTTGTTAAGGCTGATGAAGCTCTTCAGCTAGGTATTGTAAATCAGATTGCTGAAGAGGATGTTGTTGGAGCTGCAAGAAAAATGTTGCAGGGGATTATTAAACAAGCTCCCCTGGCTATAAAAAATGCTATATTAGCAACGAAAGAAGCGGGTAAAGATTCTGGATATGGATCGGAAGCAAATCTTTTTGGAGAATTGTTTTCCACTGCTGATTTTAAGGAAGGAACTTTGGCTTTTATGGAAAAAAGAAAACCGAATTTCTCCGGTAAATAGGAACGAATTGAATCTGAATGAGCGACGAGCCTCCATCGGGTAGTACATATTCATCTCAACATACAGGAGCCCAATAATTATGGAATGGCTCCTGATCATCGCAACTATTCTTCTCAGTGGATTCTTTTCAGGATCAGAAATAGCCTTTGTTACGGCTAACAAGCTTAAGCTTGAAGTAGCTTCCCGAAAAAGAAATGTTGTAGCTAGTTCACTGAATTTCTTCAAAGAAAACCCTGAGACATTCCTAACTACCACCCTCGTTGGGAATAACATCATCAATGTACTGTACGCTACGTTGATGGCTATTTTTCTAATTTCTCCCATAAACTACTATTCGGAGATCTGGTTTAATCATAGCCCAACAGATTTTGAAATACTCCTCGTCCAAACCATTATCGCTTCAGTATTAATTATGCTGTTCGGTGAAATTTTACCAAAAGCCATATTCAGGGCTCAGGCAGACTTTATGGTAAGCTTGATTGCCATTCCTTTACGGATATTTTATTTCCTGCTGCGTCCTCTTATTTCTTTTGCCAACGGTTCGTCCAATATTCTTATCAAATGGCTGGTGCCTAATGCTGAGCCGGCTTCCTCTTTATATCGTCGACAAGATGTGGAGTTAATTTTCAAGGAACTTCGTGAAAGTGGAGGTAGTGAAGACATTGATCAGGATGACTCAGAGATTCTTCATAATGTACTTGAGCTTTCTTCCAAAAGGGTAAAGGATTCCATGATCCCTCGAATAGAGATTGAGGCAGTAGACAAGAAAACCTCATTAGACGAAGTGCTGGATCTATTTATTAAATCAGGTCATTCCAAGCTGCCGGTTTACCAGGATTCTATTGATGACGTAATTGGGGTGGTTTTTGCCTATGATCTGTTCAACAATCCTAAAACGCTTAGTGAAATTATCAGGCCGGTTAAGCTGGTACCGTCCAGTAAAAAATCCAAGGATTTGCTGACTGAGTTCAGACAGACAAAATTATCAGTAGCCATCGTTCTGGATGAATATGGTGGGACTGCTGGAATGGTTACCATTGAAGATTTGCTAGAGGAAGTAGTTGGAGATATTCAGGATGAACATGATATAGATGATGATATCATGAAAAAGTTGTCTCCAAATACCTTTGTAATTAGCGGGAATGTAGAAATAGAGGAGCTTTCAAGTAGATTTCCGGAAATTGAATTGCCGGTGGAACCTTCTGAATATGATACCGTAGCGGGCTACATCATAAATACTTTGGGGCGTATACCGACAGTGAATGAAGAGGTGCTTATTGGGGACAAAAAGTTCATTATCAGTAAGGCTACCCAAAGCAGAATTGAAACTGTAAAGCTTATTTTAATAGAGTAGCTAAGTATCTAAGTTGCAAAGTAGCAAAGTGTACATAATTACTCACTTTGCTACTTTGTCACTCGACTACTCTGACACTTAAAAAAATAAAGATGTTTGATAACTATCCAGCCTGGTCACAGGATTTTGCCAGAAAGTATCTAAGCCGAACTATTAATACGTTTTTATTGCATGGAAACGTCCATGATTTAGTACCTCTTAAAACTGAGGAAGGAACAGAATTCAATCGACTAAAGACCTTTCTTTCAGATGAGTTTTTTGGAGCTCGTGATTTTGTGATTTTCTATGACCGTTCATCAGGTATTTATTTCAGGGATAAAGAATCTCAGGCTGATTTTAATCAGGCGGTTGCCGGTCGTGATAGTTTAGTAGGCACAGATTATGCAAATAAAATGCCTAAAGACCCTGTTCGCGTATTCTCTTTGCTAGAACAGTATTTCAGACTTCGTTTAGATCAAAAGAAGAGCGTTGCACTAATTATAGATTATGCGGAAACCATTATCCCAATGAGCGACGCCAGCTCAACAGGAAATGAAGACCGAACATCACTTGTATATTTGTCGAGATGGGCGCATGATCCAATGTTTCTGGCTTCGGATTTTACCAATGTATTAATCACAGAGAATCTTGCTGATCTGAATAAAACCCTTATTCAAAATCCATATTCCACAGAGATCAAGATTACTATTCCCGGAGAACAAGACCGCCTGGAATTTGTGAAGTTTGAAACAAAGGATGATGATTTTAAAAAGATATCAGAGGTATCTCCAGAAATCATAGCTCAGCAAACGGCGGGTTTGAATTATGTTAATGTTCGTAGTGTGCTTTCCAATGCACGTGAAAACAAAGAGAAAATCACTTTTGAAGGACTTTCGGAGAATAAAAAGGAACTGATCGAGGCGGAAGCTTATGGCCTTCTCGAGTTCGTTGAAACTCCATATTCCTTAGATAATGTAGCAGGGCATACACATGTGAAAGCTCATCTTCGAAAAGCGGTAAAAGCCTTGAAGGAAGGGCGCCAAGACGTAATGCCCATGGGTTATCTGGTTTGTGGTCCTGTTGGAACCGGTAAAACCTTTCTGGTTACCTGTTTTGCGACAGAGGTTGGAGTTCCAATGGTTAAACTCAAGAATTTCAGAAGCCAGTGGCAAGGTGTAACTGAAGGTAACCTTGAAAAGATTCTCTCCATCCTTAAAGCGATGGCTCCGGTTGCGGTTATGATTGATGAAGCAGATGCTTATTTAGGCGATCGTAATGCAAGTGGAGATAGTGGAGTTTCCAGTCGGGTGTTCTCACAGATTGCTACATTTATGAGTGATACCAGCAACCGTGGTAGAATTATCTGGTTCTTGATGACTGCTCGTCCGGATTTAATGCCTATCGATTTAAAACGACAGGGAAGGGCAGAGGAGCACCTGGCGTTATTCCCTCCCCATACAAATGAAGAACGTGTTGAGCTTTTCAATGCTATGAAAAAGAAGACAGGCCTCAAGATGACAGAAGAATATATTCCGGCGCTTATCGAAGAAGGCTTTAAAACTTTTTCTGGTGCGGATATGGAAGCTGCCCTCACGAGGGCCAAGTTCCGAGCTGCTGCTGAAGGCAGGAAAAAAGTAACACCAGGAATCTTAGATGAAGCTCTGGCTGATTTTATACCTCCTACATACCCTGAAGAAGTAGAGCTTCAAACACTGAATGCAGTTATTGAATGTACTTCTAAAGAATTACTGCCGGAACGCTACAGGGAAATGGATCGAAATGAAATCCTGATTAAGATTGAGGAACTCAAGTTTAGGGTAGGGTAGATTCACACCCTTCTTGATCAATTCAGAATTACTCTAGTTTTTGTAAACTAAAGGATTGCTTGCCAGGTTTTCTCCGCGAGCGTGATAGAGCTTATGGTTTGGAGCGGATTCTTGGTTGAATTTCATATCCAAAGAGAAATAACGCATGGTATATCCACAGCGCCGTTTATCTGAGGTATTTGCATTAGCACCATGTATAATTCGCGCATCATGCATAGAGTACTGACCTTTGTCTAACTCAAACCAGACTACATCGGATTCATCAAAAGTTCCTTTTTTGATTTCAGTAGTAAAGGTACTGTTCTCTTTATCCTCTACTTCTTCATATTCAGAGAAACCATTGTTCTGAGTGCCTGGAACTACTCCCATGCATCCATTCTCTATCGTTGAGTCATCAATGGCTAGCCAGATGGTTACGATCTTGTCTAGTTCATCAAATTTTCCTTCCCAATACGCACTGTCTTCATGCCAGGGTGTTCGCCTTCCCTTTCCCGGTTCTTTAGAAATAAAATGACTACTAAACAGCCCAATATTTGGGCCAATAATATCTTCCACTACATCTAATACTTCAGGTGACAGAAGAAAATCCAGTAATCTTGGATCTCTAAAATGAGGTGTATCTAATTCATCAGAAAGCTTTTCACCTTTGTTTCCCAGGTGCTCTTCAAATATTTCTGTAAGCAGAGCTTGCTTGCTGTCAGAAAATAAATTTCTATAAGGTAACAGGTAGCCTTTGGTTTTATAGAATTCAAGCTCTGGATTTGTTAGGACGTTTAATTCCGTGGTAGTCATTGTAAGCATAGGATGAGTATTAATTTTTCGACAATATGAATAAGTCTTGGTAGTCAAAAATTTGGTATCAGTCTAAATAAATATGTTTTAGTGAATTTTAATTGTTCGATTTATATTGAATAATTCTTCAAAACAAATTCTTATGAAGATTATTCAAGAACATGTGGATTTCGTAAACGAGTCTTCTTTTATGGTGAGAATCTTCCATAAGGCAGATCTTAGTTATCCCTTTCACTCCCATAAGAAAACTTATGAGCTAACTATTACCAAAGGGCTTTCAGGGACCAGGATGGTAGGAGATAGTACCGAGTATTTCTCTGATATGGATGTAGTACTAATGGCCCCAGGATTACCACACTGTTGGCAAGATCACGGTGTCAAACCTAAAGGTGAGCATAAAGTAATTGTGATTCACTTCTTAGAGGACTTCATTTCAACCAATGAAATCCACAAGCAATATTTAAAGGGTATTTCCAGGGCCTTAGGGGAATCTGGAAAAGGGTTAAAGCTTAAGAAAGAAGTCATACTAAAACATGATCGGCTAATTGAAGAATTAGATGAAGAAAATAGCTTCGAAAATTACATTAGAGTATTGCAGTTGTTGCATCTATTTGGAAGTTCTGATTTTTCCACAACGCTTTGTTCAGAAGGATACTCAAAACCCCAGTTCAAGAAAGGAGAACAAAGATTAGAAAAGGCAATGGAATTTATACAGGAGAACTATACTCAAACAATCAGTATAAAAGACGTAGCGGGATATGTATATATGTCTCCATCAGCTTTTAGCCATTTCTTCAAAAAAAGACTTCTGAAAAGCTATACCGAATATGTACTGGACTTAAGACTCGGTAAGACCGCTCAGTTATTACAAAGCACAGAGTTGGCTGTACTTCAAGTTGCTTATGAAAGTGGGTTCAATAACTATTCACACTTTAACTCAGCCTTTAAGAAGAAATATGGGTGTACTCCGTTCGCTTTTAGGAAACGGACACAAGAGGCGTAGCGGTTATTCCTCTGACTCTAGAAAGGCTTTCTTTTCAGAAAAATAAGAACCGAAAAGGAGGATCATGGCCACTAAAGCACCAGCAAATTCGCCATCTCCAACCATTATATGAGCAAAAAAGGCAAGGATGAAATCGAAGAAAAATCCTGCATAGGCCCATTCTTTTAACGTAGGAGACTTACGTGTTAATATAGCAACCAGGCCCAGTAGCTTTGCTACACCCAATGGGTATATAATGTAGGTTGGATAACCAAGAGCTTCGAAAGCACCGACAATCGCTTCATGATTGAAGAAATAATTACCTGCTGAGAAAAGCATCAATAAGCTTAGTAGCCCGGTAGAAATCCAATAGATGATCTTCAAAGTTTTTGTACTCATAATATTAACTGGATGGATAGAATTGGTTAGAAGCGAAAGTAAATAATCCTGATTTTATCTCTAAATTATTACCCATAGAAACTAAAAGAAGGTATGCTTTTTAACACCATTTTTTTGCTTGGAGCCATTCATGGATTGGTACTTTCCATTTTACTGGCAAGCAAAAAAGTGAATCAGCTTTCAAATCGTGTTATGGGGGCATTGATGCTGGTTTTTTCTATTGATTTAGCCATGGCCAGTTATCTTGGCTTTGAGGCTTACCAGGATTTCCCACATGCCATAGGCTTAGATTTTCCCATCACCTTGCTTTATGGTCCTCTTCTCTATCTGTACACGAAAACGCTGATAAATGCTCAAACGAGAATGACTTCTAAGGACTGGGTGCACTTGTCTGCTTTTGGAGTGCTACTGTTATATACTATCCCTTTTTATCTAATGACTGGGGAAGAGAAGATCAGTGCTCTAAGTTCTGAAGGAGGATTGATGTATGGTCCTGATTTGATTACGCATACTAAACTTGGCTTCAATTTAGTCTACATCGCATTCATTTTGAGGTTGATGCATAATTATCGAAACCAGCTTAAAGACAATTTCTCTTCTTTGGATAAGCGCAATCTTGATTGGTTACAATGGTTCATTTTTGGGATTGTACTGTTAGCACTTATGGCCACTGTACTGCACTATATGAGTTCAGTATATGGTGAAAACGTGATGTATACGAATATCAATTTGCTTGGGATAACCATCTACGTATACAGCATTGGGTATATGGGATTAAGGCAACCCGAATTCTTTGCAGATTTTTCCAACCTTTCTGAAAGCGAGTCTATTCCTGAATCGAAATCCTCTCCGAGCTATTCCAGGTCGGGACTGGACGAACAGTCCGGGAAGGAGTTGATGATTAGATTAACGGAGGTGATGGAAGATGAAAAGCCGTATATGAATAACGAGTTGAGCCTGAAAGACCTTTCTGAAACCGTAGGTATTTCCACTCACAACCTTACCGAAATTATCAATAGCTACGCCGGTAAGAATTTTTATGACTTCATAAATGCGTACAGGGTAGAGGAAGTAAAGAAGAGAATAATGGAGCCAGGTTCCGGTAATCTGACAATGCTAGCCCTTGGTCTGGAAGCTGGTTTTAATTCTAAATCCTCTTTCAATTCTGTATTTAAGAAGCATACAGGAATGACTCCATCAGAGTTTAAGAGGTCATTGAACTAGCCCTAATTTGTCATTTCGAACGAAGTGAGAAATCTAAGATATGACTTTGTTTACGATTTGTAGATTTCTCACTTCGTTCGAAATGACAATAACCACTTAAAAAAGAAGTCCAAACCCAGTGGTTTGGACGATTGGACCTTTCGCTAAGCATAAGTTTGCCACCGAATTAAAACGAACGAATTCGGAGATGAACTTAAGAATACTTTTCACAGTAGTTATTATTGCTTTGTTTGCTCAGACAACACAGGCATTTCAAACACAAACAGTATCAGGGGTAGTAGTAGATAAAACTACAAAAGAGACTCTGCCAGGAGCCAATATAATTCTGCTAAATCACGATCCTCTCATAGGTACTTCGACAAATCTGGACGGTCAATTCATACTGGAAAGCGTTCCACTTGGACGTCATAATTTCCAGGTATCCTTTCTTGGATACGAGTCACAGATAATTTCCGAGATACTTATAACGAGCGGTCGGGAAGTTGTATTAACGATAGAACTTATAGCCGAGGTATTTGAGGGTACTGGGGTAGAAGTAGTAGCTACCATTCAAAAAGATAAAGCCATTAACGATATGAGCTATGTAAGCTCAAAGGCATTCACTATTGAGGAAACTCAACGCTATGCTGGTGGTCTGGATGACCCGGCTCGCCTAGTTACAGCATTTGCAGGGGTGACTTCATCAGGAGGCACTCAGACCAATGCCATCTCCATTCGTGGAAATGCACCTAAGAGCGTGCAATGGAGATTAGAAGGAATCGAAATACCAAACCCAAGTCACTTTGCAGGATTGTCGGTAGCGGGAGGAGGGGGATTAACTTTATTCAGTTCCCAATTGCTAGCTGATTCAGATTTTATGACCGGCGCTTTTCCATCAGAATATGGCAATGCGCTATCGGGTGTATTTGATATTAACTTTAAATCGGGGAATAAGAACCGAAGAGAATACGCATTTCAACTTGGTATAAATGGAATAGAAGCGAGTTCAGGAGGCCCATTTAAGAAGGGTAGTCCATCTACGTACTTATTCAATTACCGGTTTTCTACACTCACTTTGTTGTTACCACTTTTGCCAACCGAAGGAACTATTCAATACCAGGATTTATCCTTCAAAACCACTTTTCCTACAAAAAATGCCGGGCGGTTTGAATTCTGGGGAATTGGTGGATTAGACAAGCAAGGGTTGGATGCCAAAGAAGATCCCTCAGATTGGGAATATGCGTTTTGGGACTTTAGTAATAATGATATCAACCTGGGCGTAGGGGCAGTTGGTCTTTCTCACAGCTTGCTGGTCAACTCTAAAGGGTATTTGAAAACAACCCTGGCTGTTTCCGGAAACTCTACAGATTATGAGTTAGACCAACTTGATGAAAACTCTATTGCAAATCTTGAGCTTCGCATCAGGAATAAGACAGGTAGGTTAGCTTTAAAATCTTATCTAAACCAACTAATAGGTGACAGGGTGACTTCTCGAACCGGATTTGAGATACAGCATTTATTTTATGATCTGGACCTGAGAGGAAAGACCGATAATCAAAGTCCGTTTCAGCAATTAATATTGGAAAATGGAGATGCACAATTGGTTCAGGGCTATTCTCAGTTTAAGGTTGAGTTCTCCCCAAGACTTTCCGGTACAGCTGGACTTCATGGCCAGTGGTTTTCCTCAAATGAAGAATTTTTGGTTGAACCACGTGCTGCCTTGAACTGGCAAGTGAACAACAGAACAGGTTTAAATCTGGGCTATGGTTTACATAGCCAAATTGAGGAGCTGGGTATTTATAATGTTCGTTCGCAAGGCCAACTTGTAAATAAAGATCTAAAGCTTGCCAAGGCCCATCACTTTGTGGCTGGCTTAAGTCATAATTTTGGAGAACACCATTTTGTAAAGGCTGAACTATTTGCTCAGCGATTATTTGATGTACCGGTAATTGCTGATAGCAGCTACTCAATGCTGAATTTTGTTCAGGACCTAAGTTTCGCTGAAGCATTGGTGAATGAAGGAGAGGGTGAAAACTATGGCATAGAGCTTACCCTGGAGCGGTTTTTACACCGCGGGTATTATTACCTGGTTACCGGGACCTTGTATTCATCAAGTTATAAAGGAGGTGATGGAGTATGGAGGAAAAGCCGTTTTGACCAACGAATAGCAGCCAATGTACTTTTCGGAAAAGAATATTTCCTCAAAGATGGGAAGAATGTATTTGGTATCAATACCCGGGCAAGTATTACTGGAGGTGAGCGATATAGTACAGTATTGCAAACCGAATCTGCTATAGGTGAGGAAGTAATTTTTGATGAGACCAATCCGTATTACAACCAATTTGATACACAATTGGTAGTGGACTTAACTCTTTCTTACCGAACAAATAGAGCTGGGTATTCGAGTATTTGGCTGCTTCAAATTAAAAACCTGCTTGCCAGTAAAGACCATTCTTTTGATTACAACCACCTTACGGATCGGGTTGATCTTATTAAAGAAGGATTGGTGCTTCCTATACTGAGTTGGAAAGTGGAGTTCTGAAACTTATACCAAAACTAGGTAATCAGAGTACCTTTCGTTTAGGAAGTTAAATATTTCAGCGGGCAGATTAATTATGTCTGAATCTTTATTGAGACATATCGAGATATGTCCTCCCTTAACAGATCTCACCAACTGATGAAAATTACCATAACTAACTATCAGGTAATCCAATCCACCACAATCAATATTTCCGCGTTGGCTTGCCAGGGTAAGTAAGGTTGGGTTTACTAATAATTCTTCGAATGTATCTGTTTCTCCGTCTGAGGTATCAGGAGTGCCGCTTCTTTGTTTAAAAACCAAATCGCTGTTTAGGTATATAGCTACATACCTGATATCCGAAAATGTATCAAACAAGGTCTCTATTACTTTTTCTTTATTCATATAATTTCCGTACCCAAGAAGAAATGATTAGATTAATATGATTTCCAACGTACTTTTAGATTCTTAAAAAAGCCAACCCCGCAATGAAAAAAACTTTTCTTACTTCACTCACACTTCTATTTGTTTCAATTTCAATTCAGGCTCAACCTCAATTCAAAGCCTTATTATTTACCAAAACAGATGGATGGCATCATAGGTCTATTAATGAAGGGGTAGATGCAATTCGTTATCTGGGTGAGCGCCATCAATTCCAGGTAGACTGGGAAGAAATGGCCTGGAGATTTACCGACGAAAACCTCGAACAGTACGATGTAATCATCTTCTTAAGCACTACGGGAGATGTATTAAATGATGAGCAGCAAGCAGCAATGGAACGCTTTATTCAATCGGGAAAAGGTTTTGTAGGGATTCATGCGGCATCTGATACTGAGTATGAATGGGAATGGTTTACTCAGCTTGTAGGACGAATGTTTGTGATTCACCCGGTAAATCAAACAGCAAGATTGCATGTGCAAGATCGGAACTTTCCGGGCATGGAGCGCATGCCAGATTCTTTTTTATTCACCGATGAATGGTACACATTTACTGATGAGAAGGTGGAGGGTTTGAATTACTTGCTAACCATTGATGAAAATTCCTATGACCCAAGAGCGGATTGGGGAGATAAAAAGAGTGATGGAATGGGCGATTTCCATCCTATCTCATGGTATCAAGAATTTGATGGGGGGAGATCTTTTTATACTGCAATGGGTCATATGGAAAAGACCTATGAAGACTGGCTATTCCTTGAGCATTTATTTGGTGGCATATACTGGGCTGCTACTGGAAAGGGAATGGAATAAAAAGAAAAGCCATGATTACCATGGCTTTGTTGAATGTGTATTTACGCAGCTTTTTGTGAAATCTCGGCAATATGATTGACCATAGATTCCCAACCACCCAGGCTGTAAGCACCACCTAAGGTTGCATCAAAAATAGTTTTAGTTCCTAGTACGGGAATATCTACAGTGATTTTGATATTCATGGAGATACTGGATCCATCATCGGAGTAGTTAGTCACAATTACTTCGACCTTTGGACTTTTATTAACCTCATAAGAACCATTACCACTTATCGGGATTGGTCCACCGCTAACATGTCCATCTTTAATCCCCGAATATTTGGAATCATAGGTAATACCGAATGTGCCAGAAGAAATTTCTACTAGTTGTAAAGTAGTTGTTACAGTTTCTGTAAAAGGCCATACACCAAATTTATGGCTTTGAGTTTTGGAATCGATTACTGTACTGCTCATTATTGACTCTCATTTGTTTTGTTAATATTGAATAAAACCCTAAGGCTTGAGAGAAGCTAATGAGTGAGAATCAAATCGCAAGTAAGCCTATATGAGTCAGGGATAAATGACGAAAAATCGGTACTATTTTTAGATGAAGTAGGTATTCAATAAGCGCATCAAAAGTGGTAGGGCTTATCTATTTCCTAATACATTTTCGTAGCGCCCGTTTTCTATTACTATTTTGCCTTCTACAGGCCAGTTGTATAAATAGCAGGAGGCTTGTATTACTTCATCACCCATTTGAATAGGGATCATTTCTCTAACATACTCATTGGGCTGCTCAAACTGAGCCCCAACTCCTTCGAAGTGATCAAGGTATTTCACCAGCTCTGTTTCGTTTCTCTCGATTATATACACCTCTCCATGAACGTTGGTTTCTGAATCTTCCTTATATAGCGCTCCTGGATAAGTCCCTATATCAATTAATTGCCCTGGGAAGTAACCTTCTCCTACCAAAGAACAATTCTTACGAATGAACCTAGCGGGCTCATTATCATACATGGATTTGAGAAGTCCATAAACGAAGATGTGGGTATTCATGAATAGTTTTTTTAGGAAAATAAAAAAGGGAGCAGGTATTAACCTACTCCCTTTTAGAGAAATAAGGATATTCTTATTTATTCAACAATCAGCTTTCCTTGCATTAACGCATAGTGCCCTGGAAAGCTGCAAATGAACGTATACTCGCCGGCAGCAGGGGCGGTGAACTCAACAGTAGTTTCTTCACCACCACCTATTAAAGAAGTATGTGCTATCGTTTCTTCTCCTTCAGGGATATACTCAGTGTCTTTTGCTCTGATGGCTTTAGTAGCATATGCGGCTACATCAGTTCCTTGAGCTAAAAGAACCCAATTATGGCCCATAGCTGCTGATGGAAGCTGTCCAACATGCTTTAGAGTAAGTACAATGGTTTCTCCTTCTTTTACTTTGATTTCAGAAAGATTAAACCTCATTTGATCTGTTCCTTCGATGGTAATTTCAACTTTATCAGTTGAAGGAGCAGGGACCTCGTTGTTTTCAATGGTTGAATTGCTTAAAAAAAGAAGCATCAACGCAGACAATAGAATATTCATAGTAACAGTGATAGTTCGTTGTTTTTTTATCGCTCAAATTTCTTAGTTCATTATGAAGATAATGTGAATTCCAGAGAACTCAGACCACTATTTTACAAAGCCTTGGTGGGCACAGAGATAAATTTATTCCTAAACTTCTTTGTATTCTTACTACCTTCGGCTTCACACTCATTCACGATGTTTTTTGACTATGAAAGAAGATTTAGAGTCCATACGTAAGCGACTTGACGAGATTGATCGATCTATCTTAACAGCATTGGCTGAACGACAAGGGCTGGTAAAAGAAGTTTCCTCTTACAAATTAGAGACCAATACGGGCATTAGAGACTTGGAACGGGAAGAGAAACTTCTAAACAAAATCCGGGATCTTGCCACCGAAGTTGGTCTGGATAGATACTATGCTGAACATCTCTTTCGGGAAATCATAACAAATTCAGTTCGATTTCAAACCCATTCTCTGGTCGATCATCAAAATGAGAGCAATGGCAATCATATCAGGGTAAGTTATCAGGGTACTGATGGTGCTTACAGCCACCTGGCTGCTATCAGGCATTTTAGTGAGCGTTTTGATCATGTTGATTGTTATGGATATGATACCTTTCAGGAGGCGGCGAGGGCAGTAAAAGAAGGTCATGTGGATTATGCGGTGCTACCTATTGAAAACACTACGGCGGGATCAATTAATGATACCTATGATATAATTGCAGATCCAAATGTGCATATAATTGGGGAAGAAATCATTAAAATTGTGCATTGCCTGCTAGCTGTAGAGCAAGTGGAAGTATCAAAAATTCGAAGAATTCTTTCTCATCCAAAGGCTATTGAGCAATGCACTCACTTCCTTACCAAACTTCCGCGTTGTACTGTAGAATCATATTTAGATACTGCGATCTCTGCTAAGAAAGTTCTTGAAGACGGCGATATTTCGCAGGCTGCAATTGCAGGAGCTCATGCTGCAGATCATTATGGATTACAAGTAATTGCCCATGACATCGCCAATCAGAAAGAGAATTACACACGGTTTATTATAGCAGCGAAAGAAAAGGTGGTGGTTGACCCCCAGATTCCTGCCAAGACTTCGCTCATCATGGTTACTTCTCATAAAGAAGGTTCTTTGGTGGAATGCCTTAACGTGCTTCACCAACGAGGGATCAATATTTGTAAGCTTGAATCACGGCCACGGATTAACGAGCCATTTCGATATTCGTTCTATGTAGATATTGAAGCAAATCTTGCGGACTCCAATACCGAGCAGGCTATTAATGAGCTTCAACAAGAAGCTGAAGAACTAAAAGTGCTTGGCAGTTACGCCAAGCAATTGCAATAATTTCTACAGACGAAGTTATAGACTATAATTAGCCCTGATAAATGTACTATATGCATAAGGCAGGGCATCGTTATCATTCACCCTAGCACGCCATCGGGCATCGAACCATAGTTTGTTAGTAGGTCGAAACCTCCATCTAAGCTCAATTTCATCGGTATTCGGATTATAGGTTGAAGCTGTTAACCAAAAGCGATCAGTTCGAGAGAATTCTATCATAAATTCATGCTTTTCAGCAAAACGATTTACCCCGGCAGAAATAATAGCGCTTGTGCCTTCACTTAAATCCGCATTTAAGTTTTGGCTTAGCTCTCCTGCTATTCTAAATGATCCGCCTTGTAAGATGTCAATACCAGGAAGGTCGTATACCGCACGAGACATAATCCCGATAAAGTCGTTGTAATCCGTCCCATTCTTGGTGAAACTCGCTGGAGCATAGAAAAACCCAAATCCTTTTTGAATGAGGTTCAAGTCGTCTCTTTCTCTATTCTCAAGTCCAAGATAAGAGGTAAGGTTATGATCATTTTCTGCGAAGTTCATTGCAGGGCGATAGGCAAATGTAACCGCATCTTTGGGCTGGTATTCTCCGATAAATTCTCCAAACCACCCATTCTTTAGATTTCTTTTATAGTAAATACCATCAGACCAGTGGATAAAAATTACATTACTCTGAAAGCGAAAACTGCTTCTACCAGCATTACTCAATACGTTAACACTTTGTTGAAATCTTCCAACTTTGATCGTAGAGTACTCATTCTGGTATTTGTAATAGAGCTCATCAAAAGAAATGCTCCCTCTGTTTAATCCTCCGCCATCTGCTTCAAGAGTAAATCGTAGCCCGTCTGTATCGTCGGTAAGCCACGTGGCCAATCTACCTCTAAAAGAATGGTTTTCGTTTATCTGATAGATCGCACCAATTCTAATTCTAGTTCCAAAAAAATCGTTATCCCCGCCTAAGCCAGTAGCATCGTCTGTATTTCCAAAATAGGCAACTCTTATATTCCCATAGGGTGTAAGCTCGTTCTCCTGAGCAAATAGTTGAGAACTCGAGATTAGTGTTATAAATGCCAATAGTGTTACTCGAAAAATCATTAAACCTCCGTTTTAAGTAAAAAGGCACTTGATAGCTCAAGCGCCTTTTGAAAATTATCTCTAATTACTGATCAAGAAAAGTTACTTTTCCAGTATCAAGGTCATAGAAAGCTCCGGCGATTAGGATATCACCGTCTTTTTCTAGTTGAGCGATAATTGGACTGTTCTTTCTCATTTCCGCAATAGTGTATCTAACATTGTTCTCAACAACATTAGTTACATAATCGTTGTTGCCTGTTGACTGGTCGCCATCATAATCAGAAGACATTTTAATTGCTGGCTTAATGTTAGAAAGTAGAGCAGTGATGTTACCCATTTCTACATCATCAATAGCGGACTTAACAGCTCCACAAGCTTCATGTCCCATAATGATTACTACTTTTGAACCTGCAACAGCAGTTCCAAATTCAATGCTTCCAAGCATATCTGTATTCACATTGTTACCGGCAATACGGCCAACAAAAATGTCGCCGATTCCTCTGTCGAATACATGCTCAACAGGAACTCGGCTGTCCAGGCAGGAGATGATAACCGCTTTCGGGAACTGACCTTCTGAGGTAGCTTGTACCTGGGCTTGGAAATCCCGAGGTGTAAGATTGTTATTTACAAATCGCTCATTTCCTTCTTTCAGGATTTTCATCACTTCTTCAGGAGTAAGCTGAGTTTGCTTTTCTTTTGTTAGTACTTCTGATGATTGAGCATTTACAAGCGTAATGCTAAACACAGAAAAAACAAATACAGTAAGTAGATTTATGGTTCTTTTTTTCAACATGATTATTAATGTTTGGTTGTAATTATTTAATTATTAGATAAAAATTATTCGTACACCTACACCCGTGCTCTTGCCGGATGCATTGATAATTTTTTAGAAAACTCCGAGAAAGGTTGTGGAGTTAATCTCTAGCTACGTTCAAAAAGGCTTTTGAAGAAATAGCTAAAATCTTCACCTCTATAATAAGAAAGCGTCGAGCACTGGAAATCAAAGCAGCTTGACCGAAGGCCAAATACATGACTTTTTGCACAAAATAATTTGCTGAATGCTCGTAGAGGCATGATAATTTTATGTTTTAGGACGATTCAAAATTATGAATCGGAATTTGTTTAAGTCAAAGGGTTGCAAGTGATTTTAAGGTCACCTAGAACATCATTTTGATTTATTCGATCCATCTAACCACTGGATTTCGTACTCCGTTCCCTCTTCGAAATTATTTTTCGTTTTGATCCATTTCCCATTCTGCCAAATACGAGAATACCCTCTTTTCAGTGGTTCATTGGGGTCTTTTTTATCTAATCGGTGAGCTAAATCAGACCAAGCTCTTTGTTTTTTTTGAAGGGCAGAAGCAGATAAAAGGTGTAATCGTCCTTTAAAATTTGAAATAGAATTTTGTGCAGCAGTCATTTTTTGTTGTACTGCAAGTAGAGCATGAGATCTGGCAAGATTCATTACTCTGTCTTTATAATATTCGACAGCTCCTTTGGTGTTCAGCTCCAGTTTTCTGAACAAATCTTCGACATAAAATCGGATTTCATTTATATCAGGGGTCGCTAATACAGCAGCCTGTGTGGGAGTAGCTGCTCTTATATCGGCTACAAAATCACTAATTGAAAAATCGACTTCGTGACCTACTCCACTTATGATGGGTACTTCGCAATTGAATACAGCTCTTGCTACAGCCTCTTCATTAAAAGGCCATAAATCTTCCAAAGAACCACCCCCTCGTCCAATAATCACCAGGTCCACATTTTTCTGTTCAGAGAAGTACTCGATTCCTTTCACAATTTCAGGGGCTGCGTTTACTCCCTGAACACTTGCATGGTAAAGCTTCACCTGAGCCAAAGGCCATCGTTTCTCAAGTGTGGAGCGAATATCCTGGAAGGCAGCAGTGGTTTTTGAAGTGACAACTCCAATGGTCTCTGGGAATTTAGGGAGCTGCTTTTTGTGTGTATCTTCAAATAGGCCTTCTGCTTTGAGTGTTGCTTTAAGCTCTTCAAAGGCTTGTTGGAGTTTGCCAATTCCCGCCTGTTGAACGAGACTCACAATCAGCTGGTATCGACCATGAGGAGCATATACTTGTAAATCACCACCCACAACAATTTGTTGTCCATCAGCAAGCTGAATCCCTGATCTCTGAACTGTATTTCTCCAAATCACACATGGGAGTTGTGCCCCTGAATCCTTAAGGGTAAAATAAATGTGCCCATTGGCACTTTGCTTTACATTGCTTGCTTCTCCCTCAACTAAAATGTCATTAAAATTTTGCTCAAGCAGCGATTTTATCTTCCCGGTAAGTTCAGTAACAGTAGGAATGTCAAAAAGAAAAGGAACTTGGTCGGCCATTATTGCTTTTTTGCTGCTTAAGGCAGTTATTTTAGTATAGGTTTTTAGTAGTAATCTCAGGCAATGATACGAAAACTGGTTTGCATAATCGGATTCATTTTTTTCTCAGTTTCTGGCTTTTCTCAGGAACTGGAAATGATCTATGAGAAAACCTCGGAAGCACTGGGTGGTAAGGAGAGATGGGAGTCGGTTAATACAATGTTTGTTGAGGGAAACTGGAGCTTTCCACATGACGTGAATCACAGTTTCGTATGTAAGTTTAGCAATCCTGATATGGCTAAGATCACCTTTATGGTTGATACAACCATGCATACGGTATCCCGGTATGGAAGAAAGGGGTGGATTGATGACCCAACCGAAGTTATAAAAGGCTATTCCAATTTTGATGCTGTAGAAAAAATGGTAGCCACGAATTCCTTTCTCTATGAAAATAACCTGGTCGATTACGAGAAGAAGGGATTGCAGTTAAAGTTTGAAGGCTCTGTTGTAATCGCTGATGAAGAAGTATGGCTGGTGCGAGTGGAAGGTTTCCCAAATAAAGAAGAACTCTATTATATCTCCCAGGACGATTACCGTCCATTTATAAAGCAGAGCTATTACTTTTGGCGTGGAAGAAATGGGGTAGTGAACTACTATATAAAGCAATATACAGAAGTGGATGGCATCCAGGTACCCAGAGAAGTACTGGTTACCAGCGAACATTTAAATTTAATCCTGAATTATTCTTCTTATGTTTTCAATACTGAAATGGATAGTGAAGAATTCAAAGATCCAAACGAACCCGATTTTACCACCAATTCATTGAGCCTAAGCAAACAAGAAGTACAAAATTATCTCCACGACAATATCCCGATGACACGAAATATGGGAATTGAGGTGCAGAGCTTGTCTACGAATGAAGTAAAATTAAAAGCTCCGATCGAGTTAAATGTGAATCACATGAGATCCGCCTTTGGAGGCAGTGTAGATAGTTTATTCTTAACTGCTGGCTGGACTTACATTCGTTTATTAACCGATCATTTCGAACCCCTCCCTTTAATTGTAGGAAGCAAAGCTCAAACTACCTATCAACGACCGATTACCAGAGATTTTTCAGCAAAAATCGTAATCCCGTCTAAAAAAGAGGTAAGGAAGTTTCTTAAAGCTTATGAGAAAGATGGAAAAGCTCGCATTTCTCTTGATGCCGTGATTGAAGACGACGGAAAAACCTATGCGGTATTTACCGGCGATTATGTATTGGTGAAATCGCCAAAAAGATCTAGACCACCGGGCGAACCATAACCTCAAAATAGTTTAGAAGAGGGCAGGTTTTTGCTAGAAAAATAGCTTCATCCAGGTCGGTGGCAGCTATAATGGTATATCCAAGGATGATTTCCTTAGCTTCAATAAAAGCGCCATCAGTATTCACTGTTTCATGATCTATAATATGGGCTCCTTCATCGTCTAAACGTTGAGAGTCGATGTGTTGATCGCCCAATTTTTCGATCCAACTAATGTGTTTCTGTATCCGATCTCTTAGTGCTTCCTCTGAGGTATCAACCCCTTCCTGCCCCCGAAAAATGAGCATGTATTTTTTCATGTAAAAGCATTCGTTAAAAATGTATGTAGTGGCTGAACTGCTCTATAGTACTCTAGAAGTACTTCAGCCTGGTTAGGTGCTTTAATAAACTCAGAAGTTGGCAAAGTTGCCATAGCGTAGAATTGTTTGTTGAGGATCAATGGGGTGCGATCTATCACCGGATTGAATTCAGGATCAATACGTTTGTTTTGTTCTCCCTTCACTTCACCAAACCGGGACTTAAACTCTTTTTCTTCCAGAATAGAAAGAAATTCATCGGTGTTTGAAGCAATTAGCATCCGAACATTTCTTAGTGCAGTTTTATCCAGTTGATATACTCCTCCGCCCATATGGACCATATCTGCTCCTATGCCCAGGTAGAAACCGGGGCGTTCCGATTTTTTACCTCCAGGAGAAAGCCCGGATTTCATCATCAGGTTATAAGGAGTTTTGTCTTTGGAAAATCGAATGTCTCGATTTATCCGAAAGAGCGACTTTTTAGCATCGGGCAAGATATCGGCCTCAATTTCCAATAATCCGGGAATCACGGATTCAACCAGTTCAATAAATGGGGCTCTTACATGCTGTTCATACTCTTTTCGGTGAGCATCAAACCATGTTTTGTTGTTATTCTTTTCAAGTCCGGTAAAAAAGGTGATGAAGTCCTGGGAGATCATGATGTCGAGATTTATTTATCGAATAACAAGTGAGAGCTAAGATAGGGGACAAAATACCCAAAAAGGGTGATATCAGAAGCAGAGGGCATCTGCTAGCTTAACTCAAAAATTCTGATATGAAAAAAGTAGCAGGTTTTTGGTTAGTAGTAATCTTCTCCTTTATCCCTTCTCACGCTTCTGCTCAATTATACTTTGGGTACAGCGCGAACAGAGGAGATTTTGAAGGAGTAAATGAAAGTATAGACTTCTGGAATTCAAACTTTGATCTGGAAGAGGGCTTTGATGAACTGAGCTATATACATGGCTTTACCTTGAAATATGGTGGGCATTTGGCGGATGGTCCACTGTTTGGATCACTAGGCAATTCTTTTATGATTCAGAAAACCTCTTCTACCTGGATATCTACCAATACCGGAGAGATGAACCAGGCTGACATTCGCTATATGCGTTATTCCTTTCAGCTCGGGGCTGGATTTAGGATACTGGGATCTGACCGAAAGCTCGAAATTACTCCCGGTATTAATCTAGGGATGGATTTGATTTACCTGGATTATCGATTTGCGGACCAGGATGTAATTGAGGACGAACCCTGGAATAAAGGAATCCAGGAGCTGGCCTGGAGCCAGGAGCTATTTCTCCAGATCGATTTTCCCTCTTTGATTTCTATTGCACCCTATATGCTCTTTACCGGAGATTTAGACACTAAAATTGTTGATGAGGAATTACTGACAGGAAAGGTAAATGGAAGCAGTGGGCAGAATCAGGTGGGAGTAAAGTTTTTTCTGAAATTTTAGCCAGCTAGTTAGTGACTTTATTCATGTCAAAAATCCTATATTTGGCATGTTTGAAAATCCTTAGACACACTAACTATGCTCCTTAAAAACCTGCGCCCTGTAACTGCTACTCAATCCGGGGAAGAAACTGTTGACCTAAGAATTGAAGAAGGGATAATTAAAGAAATCGGAGCGGGGCTAAAAGCTGCTAACGGAGAAGAGACACACGATTTTAAAGGGGCTTATGTAAGTCCAGGCTGGATGGATATGCATGTTCATTTAAGAGAGCCTGGTTATGAGCATAAAGAGACTATAAAAACCGGTACGGACGCCGCTGCTTTTGGAGGGTTCACCGCAGTAGCTTGTATGCCTAATACAAGTCCGGCGACACATACACGGGATGTTGTGGAATTCATCATCAAAAAAGCAGAAGAAACTGCAGTTGATGTTCATCCAATCGGTTGTGTAACTAAAGACAGAGCTGGGAAATCCATTGCGGAAATGGGTGATATGAAAGATGGCGGTGCTGTTGCGTTCAGTGATGATGGTGATCCGGTCTATGACTCCCAGGTAATGCGTGTAGCGCTGGAATATTCCTCTATGTTAGGTGTACCAATCATAAATCACGAAGAAGATCTGGCACTTTCCCGTCCCGGACATATGAATGAGGGCAGGGTTTCGACTCGACTGGGTTTAGAAGGCACTCCTGGAATTGCGGAAGAGGTAATGATTGCTCGCGATATCTTATTGGCAGAATATACAGGGGGACATATACACGTAGCGCATATAAGCACTAAGGAAGGGGTGGACTTAGTGCGTAAAGGAAAGGCCAAAGGTATAAACGTAACTACCGAAGTGTGTCCACACCATTTTGATTTAACGGACGAAGAAATCGACCGCCAGAAGTTCGATACCAATTTTAAGATGCATCCACCGCTTCGAACTCAGGAAGATGTAGATGCTATGATTGAAGGACTTGTTGATGGCACCATTGATGTGATTTGTACCGATCATGCTCCTCATGCTATTGAGGAAAAAGAAGTGGAGTTCATTTACGCTCCCAACGGGATTATTGGTCTTGAGACAGCATGGGCGATTTCAAACATGAGATTACTTCAAACCAAGAAGCTTAGTCTACAGCAAATGGTTGAAAAATTGAGTTATGCTCCACGTAGAATCCTAAGCCTTCCGGAGCTTAAACTAGAGGAAGGAGCGACTGCTAATCTTACCTTCTTCAATACAGATGAAGAGTGGACCTTCACAAAAGAAAATGTTCGTTCCAAGTCAAAAAACTCACCGTATCTGGATAATAAACTAACTGGTCGGGCAGTTGGAATTTTTAACAAGGGTGAATTGGTTATCAATTCGTTGAAATGACCAAAAAGTCATTCTGAGCTTAGGCGAAGAATCAGCTGATCCTTCGGAAGTATCCTCAGGATGACGTTAGTACAGAAGGAAATCAATGATTCTCGCTTACGAAACATCTACTAATGTATGCTCCGTCTCTTTCCAGGATAGAACGGGAAGAATCTATGAGCGAAGAACTCAGGGAAGGGGAGTACACTCCGACAATGTATTCTTATTCACGCAAGGATTCATGGAAGAGCACAACTTTACAATGAGTGATGTGGATGTAATTTTAGTAAGTAACGGTCCGGGTTCCTATACAGGCTTACGAATAGGAGCGAGCGCAATCAAAGGCTTCTTATTTGGCCTGGATGTTCCATTATTCGCTTGTGATACTTTAGCCTCTTTTGCAATTAGTCCGGAAGGCACTGAAGGACATACTATTCATGGAATTATTGATGCTCGCCGGAAACATGTCTATCACCAGGCATTTGATATTGAGAAAGGTAGATTGATTTCCCGGGGCGAAGCGAAAGTAGTTGAGATCTCAGAGTTAGAAGAGAGTATCTCGCTAAATGATGTAATTGTTGGAACAGGTACTTTGCGGTTAACAGAAGGCTTAATAGATGAAAGCCAGATCTATGATGAACGGTCTATCTCTGCTAATTCTCTGTTGAAATTGTACCAGCTTCCTAATTTCAAGAATTACTGTAAAAAAGTAACTCCGGAAGCACTAGATCCAAACTATGTTACCTCCAGTCAGGTAAATAATTCGGATCGGTAATCAGTCAATCCAATTCTCGCTCTTCCCGGATTTCCCCGATGTGATAATAGGCGATGATTTCTTTGATTAGCCCATCCTCAACATAATACCACTCGCTCACATCAAGCTTAAAACCTTCACCTTGAGTAGCAGTGTACCGAACACAACCCGATTGTTCCTTGAAGATGCTATCACGAATTTCAAATTGATATCCCAGGAACTTGTCCTCATTTTGTTTAACCAGTTCCAGATAGGCTTTTTTCCCTTCTATAGTTCCAAAAGGGCTGGTATGCTGAAAATCAGTAGTAATTGGCAGATTCATGTAATCACCTGAGTTCCATTTCTCAAACCAATCGTTGACGAGTTGTTGTGTATTCATCATTCCTGGATTGTTTCTAACACCCCTTCAATTTCCGATTTGGTAACATTGAACCAGCCAATCATTCGATCAGTCTTGGTAGTTTTTTCAAGTACCAGATTCTGATACTCAATACTGTTTTGAATGAATTCCGGATCAATAGGTTTATATCCTTTTCTTCCTTCGTTCTCAGTGATTTCAAAGTGGATGAGTCCAAAAGGTTCAATTCGATCAGTAGTCCATTCATTATATCCTTCCACAAAAAATTCCATTCTTGGGTAGGTATAGTCATACAATGTGAGTAATTCTGTTCTTAGCTCTTCATTCCTCAAGATTTCAATGCCTTTAGACTTCAGCCTATCAAAGGAAGTGGACTGGGGCTCAAAAGTAATGACCCAATTTAGTCTCCAGAAATGAACTTGCAGTGAATCGTGATAAGGAATCTCTTCTCTCAAGAAACTTAATACGATCGTACCAGCTTCAACAATTTGTTCCGATCGAGAGATTCTTGTTTCTATTTGGGAAACTAAATCCCGTTCAAGCGAACTCTCAATTTCTGTGACGATTTTTCGCTCAAAATCCCTGTCTTTTCTATTCTCATTAAGGTTATTGATATACAAAGCGATTAGAATACCCGCGACTATAAGTATTAATTCCCGGAACACATTCTTCCAATTAACTTTCAAATCTAAGCCTTTTTTTGCCATAGTGAATAGTAAGCTATACAAAGCTTAAGCAAAAGGAGTGAATCTCATTCCTAATTGATTCCGAGAATCTTTATTTTTGACGAAATTTTCAAAATGGAGTCTATGTCCTGGTTTAAAAGAAAAGACGAAAACATTCAAACCTCTGAAAGAAAGGAAATGCCGGAAGGCGTTTGGGTGAAAGTACCCGCTACGGGGGAAACCATTCATCGGAGGGAGCTAGAAGACAATTTATTTGTGGACCCCCTTAGTGGGTATCACTTTAGAATCGGGAGCAAGGAATATTTCGATATAATTTTTGATAAAGGGAAGTTCAAAGAAATTGGTAATGATGTTCTTCCCACAGACCCGCTGACATTCACAGACCGGAAGAAATACACCGATCGTTTAGAAGATTCCCAAAAGAAAACAGGTCTAAGCGATGCAGCAAGAGTTGCAGTTGGTAAAATGAATGGGGTGGACCTGGTAGTGGGATGCATGGACTTTGGATTTATTGGTGGAAGTATGGGATCCGTGGTTGGCGAGCGACTTGGAATCGCGATTGATCATGCACGGGAGAAAAAGGTTCCACTTATTATCATCTCTCAGACTGGTGGTGCCAGGATGATGGAGAGTGTACTCAGTTTAATGCAGATGGCAAAGACATCTGCAAAGCTTGCTCAATTAGATGAAGAGGGAATTCCATTCATTTCATATTTAACTAACCCCACTACTGGTGGAGTTACGGCAAGTTATGCCATGTTAGGTGATTTCAATATTGCGGAGCCAGGAGCTCTTATTGCTTTTGCTGGACCAAGAGTAGTTCGGCAAACAATTGGTCGAGACCTTCCTGAAGGATTCCAAACTGCCGAATACCTGCTTGAGCATGGTTTCCTGGATTTTATCGTGCCAAGAACACAAATGAAATCAAAGCTGACGAAGCTGCTTAAACTGGTTCTGAATAAAAAGTAGCTCTTCAACCCCACTGAAGTTTAAAGCTGTTATTAGTTATTGGTTACTAGTATCCCATTAACCAATAACTAATAACCATAACCAAAACAATGAGATTCGCAGACTACGCTAAAATTTATGTTACCGCCGGACGTGGCGGAGATGGGTCTGCCCATTTTAGGAGAGAGAAGTTTGTACCTAAAGGAGGCCCTGATGGTGGCGATGGAGGCAGAGGCGGAAACATTGTACTGAAAGGGAATGCCCAGCTTAATACCATCCTGGATTTAAGGTATAAGAAGTATATAAAGGCTAAAGCGGGAGTGCATGGATCTAAAAGCCGAAAAACCGGCGCTGATGGAGAAGACATCATTCTGGAAGTACCTCTCGGAACCGTAGCTTTTGATGCAGATTCCAGAGAGAGATTGGGAGAAATCACGGAAGATGACCAAAAGTTAGTAATAGCTGAAGGTGGTAAAGGAGGCTTAGGAAACTGGCATTTTCGCAGTTCCACTAATCAAACCCCTCAGTTTGCCCAGGAAGGAAAACCAGGAGAAGAACGGGTTGTTGAATTAGAGCTTAAGCTAATTGCCGATGTTGGACTAGTAGGTTTTCCTAATGCGGGTAAGAGTACTTTACTCTCAGCGCTCTCAGAAGCAAAGCCTAAAATAGCTGATTACCCTTTTACTACTCTCGAACCAAATTTAGGAGTAGTCACCTTTTCCGATTATCGAAGTTTTGTGATGGCAGATATCCCCGGAATTATTGAAGAAGCGCATCAGGGGAAAGGGTTGGGGATTCAATTCCTTCGGCATATAGAGCGTAATAATGTGCTGCTCTTTATGGTAAGTGCTGAAACAGATATTGAATACGAATACGAAGCGCTTCGGAACGAGCTTAAATCCTATCGCCCCGATCTGTTGGATAAGCCATCTGTGCTAGCTATTACTAAGATGGATTTAAAACAAGGGTTTAAGTTGGAAGAAGAGTTGCAAATTGATGAGGAAATTCCCGTTATTCATATTTCGTCGGCTACTGGTCATGGTATTGATGAACTAAGGGAAACCCTTTGGGGACTCATACAACATGCAAAAGAACTCAACTCAGAATCTTAGAACATTACTTGCTCTAAGTCTTATAAGTGGGCTCGGTCCTAAGCGAGTTAAACAGCTCGTTCAAACTGTCAAAGATCCGGGCTCTATTTTTTCGGTAACCAAGCAAGAGCTTTGTCAGGTTGAAGGAATCGGCGAAGCCTCCGCCTTGTCCATTTTGTCTTTCAATAAATGGGATGAAGTAGACTGTCTGCTAAGGAATACAGAAAAAACCCGATCCAGAATTGTTACCCTAATCGATCCAGATTACCCGGAACTTCTTAAACAGATATACGACCCGCCTGTTTTGTTTTGGATAAAAGGGAAGGTTTCTGCTCTTTCGAAACCTGGTGTAGCAATAATAGGAACCCGAAATACTACTTCTTATGGGAGAAAAATGGCTGAAAAGCTTTCCAAAGAACTAGGTAAAGAGGGGCTTTGCATCTATAGCGGTTTGGCTGAGGGAATAGACAGCATAGCGCATGAAGCAGCTCTTGAGGTCAAAGCATCAACAGTAGCCGTACTGGGATCTGGTATGGACAATTTGTACCCACGAAGCAATGCAGAGTTAGCAAATAAAATTGTGATGAATGGAGGAGCAGTTATTACAGAATTCCCTCCTGGAACAAAACCGGAAGCAGGAAATTTTCCTATCCGAAACAGGATTGTAAGTGGCCTAAGCCTGGGGGTTTTGGTTGCTGAATCTGGGATTCAAGGAGGTAGTATGATTACCGCTGATTTAGCGCTCGATCAAAACCGGGAAGTATTTACCATTCCACATACACTGGAGAACGCTTCCGGAACCGGATGCAATTATTTGATTAAGACAGGAGCGGCTAAGCTGGTTCAGTCTGTACATGATATTCTTGACGAATTACCTATCACTCAGAATAAAAAAAGTGATGTTAAACCAATTCCTAAACCCGTAGCACCGTGGAGAAAAGAAGACTTGAGCAAGCTTGATAAGAAAATCTGCGAAACCCTGGAAAAAGGAGCTCTTCAAATCGATACCCTGGCGGATACTCTTTCTGAAAATGTAAGCCAATTGCTGGTAAATTTGCTCCAACTTGAGATGAAGGGTATAGTAATTCAAAAGGCCGGAAAGATGTTCGAGTTAAAGTAAGGGTCAGATTTCCTAATTGACATCCCCGGCAAATTCCTATATCATTGCCGTGCAATAGGTTTTTTCTTTACAGAAAAAATAATAGGGAATCCGGTGCAAATCCGGAGCTATCCCCGTAGCTGTAAACTCAGAAGATCATCAACCTAACATTGCCACTGTCCTGACTTGTCAGGATGGGAAGGCCGTTGATGAAGAGTGAGCCAGAAGACCTGCCTATTTGCATTTCAGAATTCAGGCTTTCGGAGGAAGGGCCGGGAATGGTTCGATTGCTGGCTCTAGGAACCGGCAGCCCCATCGTTTCCACACTTTTTTATCGAAAGCTCATCGGTTAACACATAATTTTAAAACCATGAGCAAAATTAACACATTACTACTATTAGGCTTGTTGTGCAGCCTATCTGTTCACGCACAACCCACTCAGCAGGTCGCTGATACTCTCCAATTTGACGATATATTCGTTACTGCATCTAAAATTCCAACTGCACTTCGTGCAACCACTAAACCGGTACTTGTAATTGGTCAGGATATCATATCGCGAAGTGCAGGAAAAGACATCTCCCAATTACTTTCAGAACAAGCAGGATTATTGGTAAACGGAGCGTTTAGTAATCCTGGTAAAGATAAGTCATTATATGTACAGGGAGCTGCTTCAAAATACACGCTAATTCTTGTAGATGGTTTAGCCGTAAACGATCCAAATGGTTTGGGAGGAGCATCGGACTTGCGCAACTTTTCGCTGGACAATGTGGAACGAATCGAGATTGTAAAAGGAAGCATCTCGACTCTTTATGGTACGGATGCCATTGCAGGAGTAGTGAACATTGTGACAAAAAAACCTGCTAATACGGATGTTCAGTTAAATGGTACGGCTTCATACGGTTCCTATGGAAATTACAAGACGGCTTTTGGAGTGAGTGGATCACAAAATGAAGGCAGCTATTCTATCAATTTCAGCCGGGAAGGTTCTGGAGGTATTAGTGAAGCAGAAGATCGTGATGACGTAGGTGGTTTTGATGATGATAGTTTTGACAGGAATGCATTGGCTGTTAGAACGTCCATTAAACCAGCAGAAGGATTAAGCATTAGCCCATTTTTCAACTACACTGGATTTGAAGGGGATTATGATTCCGGGTCATTCACGGATGGCACGGAAACCTATGAGTCCTCATTGGTAAATCCAGGAATTCAAGCTAGCTATGCTACTGGAAATTTTTCAGTTGATGCAGGTTATAATTATACAAGCAGCGAACAGATTTTCAATAGTGCTTTCGGTACTTCCGAGTTTATAGGAAAACTTCAGAATGCGGATATTTTTGCGACTTACCAGGTTAATGAATACACCAAAATACTGGGTGGAGTTAATTATCAGAATATGGAAATAGGTGGTGATGCTATCCCAACGGCAGATATACTCAGCCCTTATCTAAATGCTTTACTAACCAGCTGGAATGGTTTCAGTGTGGAAGCAGGGCTTAGGCTGAATGAGCACAGTGAATATGGCTCAAATACGACCTATTCAATTTCAGGGAGCTATTATATAATTCCTGATGTAAGGGTGTTGGTTTCTTATGGAACAGGATTCAAAGCTCCTACCATTGCAGAACTATTTGGACCATTTGGTGCTAATCCTGACCTGGATCCTGAAGAAAGTGTTTATTTCAATTCAGGTCTTGAAGTTTATTTGTTAGAAAACAGACTTACCGGTTCGTTCAATTTCTTCACAAGAAATATTGAAGATGTAATCGCATTTACCGGCGCTGGATATATAAACCAGGATAAACAAGAAGATATAGGAGTAGAAACCACACTTCGATTTAGAGTGAGTGATGAACTTAGTGTGAGTGGTAGCTACACATATCTGGATGGAGAACGTACCTCTGTAGATTTTATAGGTGATCCAACTACATCAGATAATTTACTTCGAAGACCAGATCACCATATCGGGTTGGGTCTCAACTTTCGGCCTCTTCCTGAACTATCCGTTTCCGTGAATGGAGAATATGTTGGTGAAAGAGCAGATCTGTTTTTTGACCTATCTGATTTTAGCAGTACGGAAGTAACCTTGGACGCATATACACTAATCAATGCGTATGCCGAATATCAGTTTTTGGATGGAGCTGTTACCACCTTTGTCGATATAAAAAACCTGTTTAATACAGATTACACCGAGGTATATGGCTTCAATACAATAGGTCTGGCGGCTCAGTTAGGCGCTCGGTTCAGGCTTTAATCTTATAGTTATGAAGAAACCGTTAATCGACTCCCGTTCTATTGTACTGTTCCTTTTCGTTATGATTACAGGAGCCTGGAGATTTTTTATTTCATTTTCTGGTGAAGTATCTATCCTGAGTAACTTTTCTCCACTTGGTGCCATGGCTTTATTTGGGGGAGTATATTTTAGAAGCTGGAAAGGTTATGCCTTTCCACTTCTTACCATTTGGATCAGTGATATTTTCATGAATCGGTTCATTTTCTTCGGAGAGTGGAAGCTGTTCTATGACGGATTTATTTGGGTTTATGGGGCTTTTGCACTTATGGTTTTGGTAGGAAAATGGCTCCATCCCAACAAAAGCGTAATCCGTTTTTTAGGCTCTTCAGTACTTATCGTTTTTATTCACTGGATTGTGACAGATATCGGAGTTTGGCTGGGAAGTTCTATTTACCCGCAAACCCTGGCTGGTTTTTGGGCATGCCTGGTAGCGGCAATTCCTTACGAGTTTAGATTCCTGGGAGGTACTTTGATTTATGGAGTTTTATTATTCGGTTCCTTTGAATGGGCTGCCTATAAATTTCCATTTCTTCAACCCAAACCCGTTACTTCTTAGACTATGAAAGCGTGTTCTTTTTTACCTGCTGCCACGCAGATGATATATGATATGGGTTTGGATGAACTGTTGGAGGGCGTCACCTTCGAATGCCCTGAGCAGGCTCTACAAGAAAAGCCCCCGGTTGTTCGGTGTGTATTGGAGGGGAAAAATTATTCCAGCAAAGAAATCGATAACATATTTTCAGCGAGCAAAGCGAGTGGAAAGAGCCTCTATTACGTAGATGAAGAGCTACTTCACGATATTGCTCCTGATGTAATTTTTACCCAGGATGTATGTGATGTTTGCCAGATTGATACAGAATGTACTTCAAGAGCAGTAGCAAAACTTCCCAAGAAACCTGAGTTGATTTCCCTCACTCCACAATCACTTCACGATGTATTCGATAATGCCATCACTATTGCCAAAGCACTAGGAAGAGAAGAGGTTGCTTATGAATATTTGGGTGGCCTCCAAAAGCGCATAGATGGAATCATAGATACACTTCGAGGGCATAAGGCTCTTCCCAGAAGGGTTTCTTTACTAGAGTGGATTGATCCGATTTATAATTGCGGGCATTGGATTCCTCATCAAATTGGATATGCAGGTGGTGTTGACATGCTTTCCAACCCTTCCGGCGACAGCATCCGAATGGAATGGGATAGAATTGCTAAATACGATCCCGAAGTATTAGTCATTGCTCCTTGCGGGTTTACTATCGAAAGAGCAACTGAAGAATTCGATATCCTAACTGGCAAGGAAGGTTGGGATCAGGTCTCAGCAGTAAGAAACGGAGAAGTTTACCTGGTTGATTTTGATCTGTTCACTCAGTCTTCAGCAGGAACTCTTGTAGATGGGATAGAAGTACTTGCTTCTTTATTTCACCCGGAGATTTTTACCACTCCACAGAAGCTCTCTCATAAGGTGGAATCCATTCAGTCAGTTAAAGTCAGGCGAAAATGATTCATAAATCGATATTTAACTGGAGCGGGGGAAAGGATAGTTCTCTCGCTCTTTATCATATCCTAAATAATCCCAATTATTCCATTGAATCGTTGCTAAGCACAGTAAACGGAGGAAATAATCGCTTAGCTATGCACGGCGTAAGGCAGGAGCTGATTGAGATGCAGGCTCATTCGCTCAATATTCCCCTCTTTGCTATTCAACTGCCAGAAATGCCTTCTATGGAAGAGTATAACTCGGCTATGGCTGAAACCATGAATCACTATAAAGGTGAAGGCTTTACGCATTCTATATTTGGAGATATCTTTTTGGAAGACTTGAAACAATACAGGGTTGATCAACTAAGTAAGGTGGGATTTGATACGGCTTTTCCGCTTTGGAAAAGAGATACACGGGAACTGGTGCATGAATTTATTGAGCTGGGTTTTAAAGCGATTACCGTATGCGTGAAAGAAGAAGTACTGGGAGAGGAGTTTGTAGGTCGTCTGATCGATCACGAATTTGTGAATGATCTTCCGGAAGGGGTAGATCCGTGCGGTGAATATGGAGAGTTCCACAGTTTTGTATTTGATGGTCCTATTTTCAACACTCCTATCCCATTTACAATAGGAGAGAAGGTGTTGAAAAGGTATAATAACCCTGATCCGGATAGCAATGATTGCAGGTTATCAAACGAAACAGACCCTAGGAAGATGGGGTTCCGGTTCTGTGATTTAATTCCGGGATAATGGGTATAAAGTCATTCTGAGGCCTGTCCTTCGTACAAGTACTTTGGAAGGAGGACTACTGCCGAAGAATCTAAACGGATAGTTGACTAGATTCTTCGCAGGTATTCTCGGGATGACCTTAAAAAATATATATCGTTACTTCTGGAATACCGCCAGTCCAAAGTAACAAGGCTCAACAGAACAGGAATACATAGTCACAGAAACTTTGTATTGCCCCGATTTTTTTGATTCGAGGTATAGCACCGGGTAATCATCTTCTTCTATGTCAGTGTCCAGCTCATTACCATCTGAATCGTATAGATAGAGATCGAGGTCTTCACAATCTGTATCGCAAAAGCCCTGGAATACATATTCTTTGGATGAATCGAGGTAAAAAGTCCAGTCATTATCCGAACCTTCATTTATAGTACCAATGATATAGTTCTTAACGGAATAGCCCATATCAGAGATGTTATCATAGGCTTCCTGGATTTGAGTCCATACTACATCTGTATAAGATTGTGCCTGAGTTGAAACGCTCATAATCATGAGCATAGTAATACCCAAAGAAATTCTTTTAATCATTTTATTGTACCCTTAATTGTTAGTTAGTTGCGCGAATATACGTTTATGCGCCCAAATCTTTCAACATAGAATCTATTACGAATCCCAAGGATGCATCCGTTTCATAATACTTGTCCGCGCTTTCCAGAGAAGTATTAACGCTGCAGTAGAACTTGATTTTTGGCTCTGTACCGGAAGGCCGTGCGGAAACAATGCCACCATCTTCAGTAATAAACTGGAGTACATTGGCTTTAGGTAAGTCAATGGGTGTGACATCTCCGGTTTCCAGGTTTTTTTCCTCCTGAGTTTGGTAGTCTTTAAGCACAGTCAGCTTTGAACCTCCTAAACTTTGTGGGGGGGCACTTCTGAAATTGGCCATCATCTGCTGAATTTCTTCTGCGCCTGCTTTTCCTTTTTTCGTAACGGAAACCAGTTTTTCCTTGAAGAAGCCATGCTCAACATACATCTCCAGAAGAGCTTCGAACAGGCTACTGCCTTTGTCTTTATAATAGGCAGCCATTTCAGCAATGATAACTGCCGATACCACAGCGTCTTTATCCCGAACATGTTCGCCGATCAAATATCCATAGCTTTCCTCCCCGCCAGCAATAAACTGCTTTTTGCCTTCGAGTTCGGTGATCAACTCACCAATATATTTAAAGCCTGTTAGTGTGTTAAAGCATTCCACTCCATAAGACTCAGCAATTCGGTCAATGAGATAGGAGGTAACAATTGTCTTTACGATGTACTCATTTCCGGTGAGTTTACCAGCCTCTTTCCATGCCGTAAGCATGTAATTGATGATCAGGGTGCCGGTCATATTTCCATTGAATAGAATCCACTCGCCCTTGTCGTTTTTTACAGCAATACCAACCCGATCAGAATCAGGGTCAGTAGCCATTACAAGCTCAGCATCAATCTCTTTCGCTTTAGCCATAGCCATACTTAATGCTTCCTGTTCTTCGGGATTCGGGTAAACTACCGTAGGGAAATTACCATCTACGACCATTTGCTCTTCCACGAGTGTTACGTTTTCAAAACCATATGCTTTTAGAGCAGGGGGGACTGAAACTCCTCCCGTTCCATGAATAGGAGAGAAGACGATGCTAATGTCTTTTTGCCGCTGAATGGCGTCTCTGGAAACAGAGAGCTTTACTAGTTCATCCAAATACTTTTGATCTATTTCCTCACCTAAACTCTCTATGTATTCAGGATTACCATCAAACTTTACTTCTTCAACCCCAGAGATCTTCTGTACTTCTTCCATCACCATTTTGTCATAAGGAGCAACAAATTGACCTCCATCAGCTCCGTAGGCTTTATACCCATTATATTCTTTTGGGTTGTGAGAAGCTGTAAGTACTACTCCACTTTGACATCCAAGCTCGCGAATGGCGAAAGAGAGTTCTGGAGTTGGGCGCAGAGCCTCAAAGAAGTACACATAAATACCATTGGCTGAAAATACATCAGCAACTACCTTGGCTAAGGTATCTGAGTTATTTCGGCAGTCATAAGCAATGGCCACTTTGATCTGTTCGTTTGGGTACGTCTTTTTTAGAAAATTGCTAAGTCCCTGGGTAGCCATACCAAAGGTGTATCTATTTACCCTATTCGAACCAATTCCCATAATTCCCCGAAGTCCACCGGTTCCAAATTCCAGATCTTTGTAAAAGGCATCAGTCAATTCACTAAACTGCTCGTTGTCCAACATTTGCTGTATAGCAGATTTAGTATTCTCGTCATATCCTCCTGCTAGCCATTGGTTAATTTTCTCTTGTACTGCTGGTTCTAAAGCACCCATTTTAACTGTTAGTTTTGGTTCAAATTGATATGTAACGAATATAGAAATTTATAGTGTTTAATTGATGCGTAGAGCTCTTTGCTTTAAAAGCTTTTGTAATCTTTCATGAATGGCTAGTAAAAAGATTGAGCTCAGGTACTCAAAAAATGGTTTTTCTCTTTTTTTGAGCTTATTATCCTCAGTTAGCGATCTAATTTCAAACATTTAGTACTGTGAATACAAACAAATATTTAACATTCTGTTTTATCATTTTGATAGGAGCTAGCTTTGCCTGCAAGAGCTCACAAGAATTAGCGGATAATTCTTCTGCAACCGAGTCGCCAAGTACTACTACTAATACTGAATCAAAATCTCCTGAAGAATTAGAGGATTTATACTGGCAGCGGATTCAGGAATCAAAAATGAATTTTGTACAGGCTGATGTAGATTTTATGACGGGTATGATTGCGCATCATGCTCAGGCTTTAATCATGTCAGATCTAGCTCCAAAAAATGGAGCAAGCCCGGAAGTTCAACGATTAGCTTCAAGAATTATCAATGCCCAGAAAGATGAGATAGCGACCATGCAAACCTGGCTTAGAGACCGTGGGCAGCCTGTGCCTGAGGTTAAAATTGAAGGACTAATGCTCATGATTAATACAGAAGGTGAGCATGGAGGTCATGGTGGACACGGAGGCCATGGAAACCATGGAGGCCACGATCATATGAATATGGTGGGTATGTTAACCCAAGAACAGCTTGTCGAATTATCGGAAGCGAAAGGAATCGATTTTGATCGTTTATTTTTGGAGTATATGATCCAGCATCACCTGGGCGCGGTTACTATGGTTGAAAAACTTATCAGCACAGATGGTGCGGTTCAGGATGAAGGGGCTTTTCGATTAGCGACTGATATCAATGTTGACCAGATTACTGAAATCGAGCGCATGAAACTGATGCTCCTGGGTATTACGCCTACCGAAGAACTTGACTAATTACATTTATCAATAACTCAAAAACCAATACATAACAGCATGAATAAATTTTCATTCAAAAAAATGATGGTTCCTTCTTTGTTGGCTATGGTGGTAGTAGCATACGCTTGTGCCCCATCGTCGCCTACAATCCAGGCACCATTTACTGCTCCTCAGGTAGCAACATTAGATGAGGTAAGTGCTCCAAGCCCAGATCCAAGGGTAGGATTAGGTGCCGGACTTTTTGATGCAGAGGAAGCTATCTGGAATATGGAGATGCTTTCTACTACACCTCCTGCTGAAGACTTTCTTGGAGTTACTAATTCCGATTTAGCTTTCCAGGGGCCATATGCCTTTCAAGGAAACTACAATGGTGTAATGATTTGGGATTTAACTAATCCTGCTTCTCCGGAGTTAATTAAAGATTACCTTTGTCCTGCATCTCAGAGTGATGTTTCCGTTTACGAAAACCTGATGTTTGTTTCTGGTGAAGGATTTGGCGGTCGTTTAGATTGCGGTACTCAAGGTGTTCAGGAAGCTGTTTCTCAAGACAGACTTCGTGGTATCAGAATTTTCGATATCACTGACATCCAAAACCCTGAGTATATTGCTAATGTGCAAACATGCCGTGGTTCTCACACTCACTCTGTACTAAAAGATCCGGATGATAATGATAATGTATATGTGTATGTATCTGGTTCAGCTGGTATCCGTCCTGACGAAGAATTAGCTGGCTGTTCAAACGCTCTTCCAGAAGACGATCCTAATTCTGCGCTATTCAGAATTGAAGTAATCAAAGTTCCTCTGGCCAGCCCAGAAGATGCAGCTATTGTTAGCTCTCCAAGAATCTTTGAAGATTTAGCAGCTCCTCCTACTCACGGACTTGCTCCTGCTGATAAAGAAGCAGTTCGAGTTGCAAAAGAAAACGGAGCAATCACTTTCTACCGTCTTGGAACGGAGCGAGTATTGAACTGGGGATTTGCTGGTAGATTGATTCAAAATAGAGCAGTTGAAAGAGGTGGTGAAGGAACAACTCCTACTGCTGAAGACACATCTTATGTGCGTGAAAACGCGACCGATATGATCAACGAAATGTTTGGGACCGGCGAATCTGACCGAGGACCAAACCAGTGCCACGATATCACGCTTTATCCTGAGATTGGTTTAGCTGGTGGTGCTTGTGAAGGATATGGACTATTGCTAGATATTTCTGATCCGGTAAATCCTGTTCGAATTGATGCTGTTGCTGACTCTAACTTCTCATACTGGCACTCTGCTACGTTCACAAACGATGGTAGCGCAGTTCTATTTACAGATGAGTGGGGCGGTGGTGGCCAGCCTAAGTGCCGTGAGTCTGATCCTTATGAGTGGGGAGCAAATGCAATCTTCACTATTACTGAGGACAAAGAGCTTGATTTCCAAAGCTACTATAAGCTTCCTGCTCCACAAACTTCTCAGGAAAACTGTGTAGCTCACAACGGTTCTATGATCCCTGTTCCAGGACGTGATATTATGGTTCAGGCATGGTACCAGGGTGGTATTTCAGTATTTGACTGGACAGATCCTCAGAATCCTGTAGAGATTGCTTTCCACGATCGTGGACCTGTATCTGCTGAAAGAATGCAGTCTGGTGGAAGCTGGTCAGTATACTGGTATAATGGTATGATTGTAAGTTCTGAGATTTCTCGTGGTCTTGACATCTTCGACCTTACTCCTAGCCCATATATGACAATCAACGAGATTGAAGCTTCTAAAACTGTTGTACTGGATTATCTGAATGCTCAGGGGCATCCAATGTTCGAGTGGCCATCTACTCCTGTATTAGCTAAAGCTTATGTTGATCAGTTAGATCGTGATAATGGCTTAGATGCTGCAAGTATTACTGCTATCCGTCAGGGATTAGCAAATGCTGAGGCTTCTGGTAAGTCTAAAATGTTCTCTGAACTAGCCGATAAGGTAAGCGGAATGGCAGCTGGTGCTGGCGATTCTGACAAAGTTCAGATGCTTGCGAATACACTGAAAGACTTAGGCTCGATGTAATACTCGAAGCGTATAAATTCAAAAGCCCCTCAAGCTTTAGCTTGAGGGGCTTTTTTGTTGGTGTAGTAGGCCGAAATAGAAATAGTCTATACTTATGACTTACTAATCCGAATCAACCCGAATCAGGGTTAGAGTTTCTGGTAATGAATATCCCTCTATAAATTTAGAAACTCCTTGTATTCGAACTCCTTCATTTTCAAAAAGTTGCCAGTGAAGAATATTTTCATCACTTTCATCGGGATAAAGCCGCAGATTACCAGTCTTTATTATTTCAGTATCCCTGTAATTAAACATTAAATAAGGACGTGGACCGTGCTCATTAAAAAGCCCTCCTTGTAAGGTAAATTCGCCTTCATCTATAGCTAACATCTCTAGTTGAGTGTCGCTTGAAGGAGTATAATTATAATTTCCGAATAGCTGAGGAATCTCCCTATTAAATGGTTCAAAAAACCAAAATTCGAACTTAAGGTTTACTATTAAGGTATCGGACCCATCTATAGAAACCCATGTTCCAGCATATCCTGAGATATCCGGAAATTCAATATTGTCGATATCAATATCAGAGGTTTGACCATAGGAAAACATAGAAACGGTCAATATCATAAATGTAAGTAAGGTAAATCGCTTCATAGTTTTATTAGTTGCAGTTATCATTAATGACAGATTGACCATCAGAGTGACGTTTTTTTGCCGTCCACGAAGTAAAATTAGCATTAGCTTCGAAAAGTTTTAATCCTGAATTCTTTTCTTCCAGCAACCTTAGAAATGCAAGCCTACCACCTATCACTTCTCCATAGCCGAATATATATCCGAATCGATATAGATTGTAATCGGCATTAAAACTATCAAATTGTGCTTTGGTGCTAAAGTTATTGCTAAAGAAATTTATTAATGCCTGCACATCATCCACTTTAAGCATATACCGGGTTCCATGATGGGTCACCAAGCCATAAGTAAACGTCGCCAAATTATTGATATTTCCATCAACATAAGCCTCATAAAGTGCTTTCATATCTTGCGAACTAAATATTGAGAAAGCGCCATCAAAATCATAGTGTTGGTGCATAGCTCCATCAATAGATTGAGTAAAGGTTAAATCAACATGATCCCCACCGACTGGGCCTTGATGGTACTGATAATGTGGATTTCCATTGCCATCTTTATAAAAGGTCCAGGCTGTTTCCCTGTCTTTGTTATTGGCATCACTAACTAGCATAAGCATATAACTTCTAAAAATGGCATCATCTTCCAGCAGATTGGCCAACTGGCACGGATCAGTAATCACGCTAACGTTGAAATCGATAGCACAGCTTTGGGGTACGCCACCGCTTTCCTGATTGGTGCAAATGCCCGCTCCATCAGGATCACAGGCCGCGCAAGGATCACTGTCTCCACTTCCGGCGCCAATACCACCGCCTCCACCTCCGCCATCACCATCATCTACATAAACCCAGGAGTATTCCACACAGGTGGAGTGGGAGTAGGTACAGCCAGAATCATTGTATGGATCGGGTACATTGGGGCGATCACACCAAAAGTGATCAATCACTGCCGTGCACATATATACCCAGTCTCCCATGAACTGTTTGTGAGTAGCGCCTTTCTGCTTTACTTCGGTATACATCCAGGAACGCTGGTCAAATTCTCCCAGCTTCTTTTCTACCGCACTAATTATGGCAGGGCTGTCAGGCAGTTTACAGCGAGCAAAGCGTACGACACCTCCTCCTTCCAGGGAATCAGCAGAAGCTCGCAGGTGGGCATTCCGGGCAGCAATTCGAAATACAATATCCCGGGTTTCTAACTCCGGGTCGTCTAAATATTCATCCGGGATTTCTAGCGAATACTTTTCTGTGTGATAGGCCCACTCATTCTCTTCATTAGTGAGGGTGTTTACCAGGCATATGAAGGGAGAAGTTACTTCCTTGGCATGTTCATCGGTGGGGTTTAAGATTTCACCTTGTGGGCTCACATAAGTGATGGGTGTTTTCTCGAAACCTATATTGGGTAATTCCACTTCTTCATGTTCGGGACTTGTTTGGGAACATGACATCAAGAAGGCCAGCATCCATACCCAAAAAAACCAGTACAGTTTTTTCATGTATGTGTTCTCTTTTGACCTGACCAGTGCTAATATGTGGAAAAGTAAGCAAAGATGTTACAGGTAACCCTAAAATAATTATACATTTGAAAAACCGAATTTGGTTTTTTTGTCATCCTGAGCACCCCTGGCTTACTTGCTGACGATATTTCCTCCTGCGAAGGATCTCAAATCCTTGGCTAGTCAGGATGTTGAAGCCTACTTGATACCCTTCGCTGAGAGTTTCAACCCTTAATGTCCTTTTGCGAAGCTCAGGGTGGCAGGTGGTTCAGGATGACTTATAGTACCCTCCAGAATTAGTGAATGGGTGTTCCCTTAGTCTCTTTAACCGTTAAGGCAATAAAGAAAGCCAGTAAGGAAACAGCAATTATATATCCCGCGATAGCTTCCGGATTACCAGTAACTGAGATCAGCCAAACAGCAACCATTGGAGCAGTACCACCAAAAATGGCATATGGAATATTATAACTCACGCTGGTTGCACTTGCCCTTACATTGGAAGGAAATAACTCGGTCATGAATGCCGGAATGGTGCTCATGAACACCGATAAGACGATGGCGAATATCGATTGCCCAAGCAGAATCATCCAGAACACATGATGATGCATTAGCCAGATTAGTGGATATGCCAGAATGGCCATGGAAATGGCGCCCGCTATCAACATAGGTTTGCGACCTATTTTATCGGATAGCATGGCAAATACCGGAGTTGCAATCAATAAAACAAACAGGCTAATGGTATTGATGTCTAAGGCTTCAGCCTTTGTCTCATGTACTTCCTGAACCAGCCAGGTAGCCAGGTAAATGAAAATGATGTAGAAGCTCACAGCGCCCATGATGTTTAAACCAATGGACTGAAACATGGGCTTTCTGTGATTTTTAAACACCTCAGTCAAAGGCGCTTTAATTTTCTCTTCTGAAACCGGGGTTTCAGGAAGACCTCTTCTGATAAGAAAACCAATAATCCCGATGGATATTCCAACAAGGAAAGGAATTCTCCAGCCCCAGCTGGTCAATTCGGCCTCTGTAAGTAAACTGGTAAGTAACGCACCAAAACCAGAACCCAATAAAATTCCTAGAGTAGCTCCCATCATACTAAAAGAGCTAAAAAACCCTCGTTTGTGATCAGGGGCATGCTCAATAAGAAATACAATAGAACCGGTGTATTCACCACCTACAGATAAACCCTGGAACATTCTCATTAGCACCATCAATATGGCCGCGCTAAAACCGATCTGACTATGTGTGGGCAATACCCCGATAATGAAGGTGGGTATAGCCATGAGCATTACGGACAGGAAAAGCATCTTTTTTCGACCAACTACATCACCAATTCTTCCAAAAAAAATGGCTCCGATCGGTCGCATCAGAAAACCTGCTGCAAATGCGCCGAATGCAGCAATTAGAGAAGTAGTGGGGTTTCCTGAAGGAAAGAATTGATCAGCAATAGTTGCTGCGAAGAAGCCGTATACCGCGAAATCATACCACTCCAGAATATTCCCAATTAGTCCTGCGGCTAATACCTTTTTAAAGTGCTTTTTCTCGCTCATTCTATTAGGGATTTGAGTTCGGTAACCCTGGCGGGTATATCCTTAGCACTAAACACACTATTTCCAGACACGAGTACATCCGCACCTGCTTCAGCTATTTTCTTGATGTTCTTCAAATTTACCCCTCCGTCAACCTGGATGAGAAACCCATGTCCTTCTGACTCGCGGATATCGGCAAGTTCCTGAAGACGATCATAGCTGCTTTCAATGAAGCTCTGTCCCCCAAATCCTGGATTTACACTCATTACCACTACCATGTCCACATACTCAAGGATTGGCTCAATATTATAAATAGAGGTAGCAGGATTGATGGCCACCCCAGCCATGATACCATGACTCTTAATTTTTTGAATACTTCGGTGCAGGTGTGTGCAAGCCTCATAGTGAACAGATATTAACTCAGAACCTGCATCAACAAAGTTGTCGATGTATTGATCCGGGTTTTCGATCATCAAGTGCGTATCGATAAAGGAATCGGGAGCAATTTTACTTACCTGCTTGATGATTCCGGGTCCAAACGTAATATTTGGAACAAAATGACCGTCCATCACATCACAGTGAATCCAGGTGGCTCCCCCTTCAGTGATTGCGTTTATGTCGGCTTTGAGATTGGTAAAATTGGCTGAGAGAATGGAAGGAGCGAGAACGGGTAAGCTGAAGTTCATTAATTGTTTCTTTGTTGGTTTGGCACTGGAATTTGATTCCCCGTAGAATCGATAATTACAGCGCCACCTTCAAGTACTTCAACAGCTTCAAATCGTTCAGAAATAACCAGTGATAATGTTCCGCCCTCTACCATTTGCGTCACATTGGGAGTGTAGTCGAGTACTGTGTTTGGTACTACATCTTTGATAGGTTGGAAGCGAATTTCTCCAACTCGTAAACCCACTTCGCGAAGCTTTAGCTGGGCATCGGGTAAACGGAGTCCTCTAATCTCCGGAATATCTACGATTTTATCACCGAGTCCATCACTTACAACAAGATCGATGGCACGTCCTTTTTCTACAGTGATCCCTTGAGGAACAGACTGCCTTAACACGGCATTTTTAAACCGGGAAGATTCATAACTGATGGAACCGACTTCAAGGCCATAATTTTGAAGCTGAATTTGAGCATTTCTCAAAGATAGATTTACCACATTAGGTACGATTACCTGTGGTTTAACCGCTGTATTAACCGTTAGATATACTTTTCGATTTGGCTTAACCAGAACAGAAGGAGCAGGTGCCTGATCAATTACATAATCTGCCGGGAACGCAGAATTTGCTCTTCGGTCTGATACTTCCACTCTTAAGCCATACGAAGTGAGCAACTCTTCCGCTTCGGTTAGAGAAATTCGGGTAACATCGGGTACGGTTACACCTTCATTATAATTGGTGTAAATAGGCATGATGAGCTTATCAAGAAGGAGTAAGCTTCCGGCACCGATCAGGATTAATCCTAAAACGGAAAAGTAAAGATGCTTGCTAGTGAGAATCTGCTTAATCATGACTCAAAAATAAGGGAAGATAAAGGATCTTAAAAGTTCCAGCGTAAAGAAACTGTCTCATTTGACAGCATATTTGCTTCGGCCTCTAACCTGCTGTTTTTAAGCTGTACCGTGAAGTAGGCATCAAACGCTGAAACAATGTGGTTTACCATCATCAGTGTGAGAATGTTCCCTGCGGTACGATAGTTGTCATTGAACTGCTGTGCTCTGTCCCTACCTTCAATAAAATTGGCAGTGGCCATAGTAGCATCCCATGGATATTGGTATACATGTCCAGCGCCTTGGGATAGCCTGGTTTCATGGAAGTCTCTCCAGCCAGGCTGAAATTGATAGTATTTGCTCATCAATTCATAATATTGCTGAGAGCCATAATCCTGAACAACATGCGAAAAGGTACTGGCTATAAACCCGTTGTCATAGTAAAAAGGAGTTCGGACTTCTACCTGTCTCAGGATAGGTAATAATTCACTGTCCCAATCGGCTGGGGTATTTCCCCAGGTAGGAGTTTTTCCGAATACCAAATCTTCTAAACCATCCGGATCATCAAAGCCATTGGCAATACCATTAGTTCTTGAGTACTCAACCAACCATTGCGAATAAGCAAGCACACTCCAGTTTTGATCACCATAATTTTCGTAAGCGCGCTCTCTGCGTTCTGCTTTATTATTTTGATCGATATAGAAGGCAACACCTAATGCATCGATGAGGAAATAGGTGGCTGCTCGTCCCCATTTACCATTTAGAGCCTGTCCGCTTCCGGGAAGAATTGCCGACGCAAGAAAGGCAACACCGGGTTTTGTTCTTGGAGCATCTGCAAAGCTTGAAGCTTCTTCTGAAAGGCTATGAGAAGGCAAATACCTGAAGTCTCCAATAGAAACAGGGAGGGAAACGTCAGTTGCCAAAGAATCTTCCAGTATGATTTTTCCGCTAAGTGAATGCTTCACAGGCTGAGCCATGGCGTTTCCTGCAAACACAATGACCACTAACAGTATGCTCCAGAAGTTTTTCATAGCAATTCGAAATCAAAAGTTAATCCGAAATGAAATAACAATTCACGCCCATAGGTAACGCGGTTACTTTGAGAACCTGTTACAAAATCTTCAGGCAAAGTAAGTGTGAACTTGTCAAAACCATAAGATGCACTCACAAAAAAGCGGAGAGGGAACAGGTAATATCCACTACTGGCTAGCCTCAATTCTGCACCAATACCTTTTTTGATGTTCTTTCCTGAGTCCAGCAGATTGGGATTATTGTCTGCAATACCTCCGGGATACCATCCATTTCCAGCTTCAAAGAAGAAACGAGCGTACATTTTATCAAAGGTGTAAGGTCCAACCTGCTTATTGATGTTCTTAAAAATCGGGGTAAACCAACTTAAACTGGTGAAAGCTGTAGTATTCCCACCGATTGCAAAGAATGGGTAACTCCTCATCCCCAGGAAACCACCAATATAATCGGTATAGAAGGCGTCATCGGGTTTATTGAAATAGCTGAATCCTCTTATTCTTGCCTGGAATGCCTGATTACCTATGGTTCTGAATCCATAGCGTAAGTGTAATTCTGTTGAATGATTTTTTATGGAGTTAAAAATCGGAACAAGCGCCCCGTCTTTGATCTCATATTCCTCTAGCAGCTGGGCAGGTTGGTATTGATAACGCAAATATCCTTTCAGTCCTATGGGCGCTATATCTCCATCCGTGGAGAAGCTATAATAATCGAAGGTGTAGGAAGCGGAGAGGGTAGTGGCTTTATAGTATTGAGAAGAAGAACCACTAATTAATGCATTCAGCTCACGTGAAAAGAAGTTATCAGTCTGAACCTGGTATGGAGAGTACCCAATACCTAACTCGAGCAAGCTACGCCGGCTTAGTTTACTTCTGAAGAATAGATTCGCTTCCCAAACTTCATATCCGATATCTACTGTAGTTGTGTCGGGTAAACAAGAGGTACAAGGGAATTCCTCGATAGAAAGACCGTCCTTTACATTTCGGTGAAGATTGAAGACTTCGATAGCAATTGTAGGAGACCAGCTTTTCTTGATAAACGGCAGTCCTCGATATTCGGCAGTAAAGAAGGCGTCTCTGTCCAGTTTGAGTAATCGGTTTGGCTTAAAGAAATCGCCAATGCTACTTGCATCCCTGGAGGCCACTCCAAGCATGACCCCTCCAAAAATACTAAGTCGGTCTAACACATCCCGCGATGCAAAATAGACACCAGGTTTCATATCACGAAGCAGATTCTGCCCTAGCTTTCCGACCTGTCCATTTTTTAGAAGTGTACCATTCTGCCCGTTTTCCTTGGTGTAATTATCAAAACGGAGGACCGGGAAGTAGGAGAAGCTGGTAAAAGTATCTTCGTATGGTCTATATACTCGCTCATTAGATTCCCCTTGAGTTTCAATTTCGAAGTTATAGGGCTCCGTTTTCGTTGGAGTGGGGATGTCTTCTCCAAAAGAATCGATGTCTTTATCGTTAAAGTCATTTAGATATTCGACATCAATTGTGGATTCAGATTCGAATGGCACTTCAGAACTTATAGGCATATAGCTGCCATAGCTAATTGGAGATGATGAAGGTAAAAGAGTCGCTGATTTGATCTTATATCCATCTTTTTCATACTCTGAAAAATAGAGCTGACCATCTTCAACAAAGGGCATGAAAGCACCACCCAATACGCTGGTAATTTGTACAGTTTCTCCGGTAGCAATATGCTGGCGGTATATATTGAAAATACCGTCTGGGTCGGAGGAGTAATACATAAACTCTCCATCCTCACTAATAAAGGGATCTCGATAATCGATGTAATCATTTTCCAGCACAGTCTGAATGGTTTTACTGGCTACTTCAATCGACTTGATATTTCTTCCCCATAAATCAGCGTAGGCGAAATAAATATGGTTTCCATCAGGATGCCAATTTGGTGTGAATAAAGTTTCTCCATCTTTAAAGCTAGTAAGTACGGTTTGGTTGTCCGGGTTTTCTACATCAAGGAGAACCAGGTTCTGGGTGCCTCCTTCATATTTCAATACGGCGATTTGAGATCCATCCGGACTCCAGGAAGGGGATTGTATACGGGCACTGTTTGTTAAACGAGTAGATTTGCCGGATTCCAGCTCGTAGATATACAGGTCACTATAAAACTCTCCAAACTTATTTTTCTTATTGATAGTGTAAACGATGCGTTTCCCATCCGGAGAAAAAGAAAAAGTAGTGTTTAAAGCCATAATAAGAGGCTTTAACGCATCGGCATGGTTGTGTTCAACATGATGGTGGCGATGATCAATCTCAGCAATTTCAATTTCTTCTCCATCATGCTTGATATAAAGGGTAAGGAGGGAGTAGTCTTTGCCACGATTGGAGAGATAAGCTACTGCATTTTCTGTGGGAGAGCGCTTCGGAAAGAAATTAAAGAACCCTTCTTTTTCGATGTATTCTGAATCGGTAAAGGAAAGATCTTCTACTCCGGAAGTATAGAACTCCTTTCGCTCAGTTATCCAATCGTCAAACACCTGATTTCCACTAATCCCCGTAGCTAATTCAATAGCTTCTTCCACCTTGTAAACACCTCTATCCCCAAGTGCTTCAGAGATTCTTCTAAGTACATCATCTCCAAAGCGCTCCACTAAGTAGATTACGAACGCATAGCCCTGGTTGTAGACCGTTTCTCTCTCCAGACTTGTTTTTGAGGCAAAAGTGCCCATTTCGGGAAGACTGAAATAGGTGTCGCTCTGAATCCTGGTTCTGAGAATCATATCCCGGTGACTATCCCAGGTATCGTAAAGCAATCCTTCTATCTGGTACTGGGCGGTTCCTTCAGCAAACCACGCCGGAATGTTGATCGACGCAAATGGGAGGGAGGCAATCCCGTTCGGAAAACCATACAATACATCTGGTCGGCGTACTTTTTCATAAGAAAGCCACTGGAGATATAATGCAGGGTATTTTCGCTGTCTTTTTAATGCGGTCTGAATTTGAACAATATGTACAAACTCGTGAGTAATTACATTTCTAAGCCAGTTATGTGAACCACGAAGTGGAGTGTCGAGAGAAGGGACCCAGATATCAATTTTATTGTCAAAGAAATAAGCAGCACCATTGGAGTAGTCCTCCCGGTCTTTGAGTACGATACTTACTTTACTGTCCGGCTCATACTTATAAAGGGAAGTGATTGGCCCATAAATTTCCTCGGCTATTCTGGAAGTTACTTGAGCAGAACGACTGTTCCCTTCCTGGAAATGGACGATAAAATGATCACTTTCAATGGAATACCATTTCAGGTGATTTTGAGGGTAATCATAAAAGCGCGGATCAGTTTGAGAGTACCCTGGAATAGAGATTCCAATGAAGATCAAAAGCGATATTAGAATAGAAAGCTTATTCATCAATGGGCTACTCCAATTTTTACCAACTTCGATTCGGATCGTCCTTCAACTGTTGCTTTAATTCTAGCAAAATAAGCTCCGCTTCCCCAGTTTCTGGTAGAAATAGGGATTTCCTCTGGTATACCACCTCGAGCTTCCACCGTCCGTTCAAATACTACTCGTCCTGTATAATCGATTATTGTGACATCCACAATGCCACCAGGTGATTTGACTTCAAAGCGTAAATTCGTCTCCTCATCGGCGGGATTTGGCCAGTTATAGGTCTCGTCTTTATTCAATACAGAAAATGATCCGGATTGGGTATCGCTGAAGGTGATATAAGCAGAGACTTTGTTGTATGGATTTGGCCCATACCGGCGAGGCCATTGAGTTGAAGTGAAATTCTCGAACTCCCAGGCTTTTAAGTCACCTAAATGGCTCATAGCATATAAACGGCCTTGATAAAACATGGGATGAATAGGTTGGATGTCCTTCCCGATAGAGCCGCCCACATAAAGTGGAAAACCTTCAATAGGATTTCCGTTGGTTTCGAAAGCATAGATATTAACTGAGAAATCCGTCTGAGCAACCACAATCAAGTCCTGGATATTATCTCCGGTAATATCTGCTACCAAAGGAGTACCAATTAATTGAAAGCCTTCTGGGGCTGGAATGGGGGTATCAGGCAGTAGCGCTCCGCTAAAATTATATCCTACAATGGTATTCTCAGTTCGATTGATGCGATAAATGTATCCTTCATCTATAATCGCAGGCCATTCTGCTTTTTCTTCCTCGAAAATTGAGGTAAACGCTTCACTGGATGAAGGATCGATAATTGTGAATGCTCCATCTTCGAATAAGTAATAAAAGTTACCAAGGTTTGAAGAAATGGTCCCTGCGAACAAACGATCGTTTGAAGAAGTGATATAATCCGAAAGGCTTTCGCCCTCAAAGCTGATAGTATTATCGGAAATACCAACAAAGCTTCCGCCTATAATCTCAGAGCGAAATTCATAGGAGTCGGTGATAGGGATAATAGTTCCATCTGCAGCTGAAAGTCTGGTGGTGGTAAAATCGAGATCGATGGAGGTACCATCTTGAGAACTTAAGAAAGCGGATTCCTTGGTTGCACTTACCGACCAGTTTGTAGCCGTATTAAGATCAGCTGAAGCCACAGAGCTTTCCGGGGTAGAAACTGGGTTTTCCGCTTTTGTAATTCTTGATCCTATTACCAATGATTGTTGGTTTCGTATACCGCCAAGAACTATTCCGGCTCTGTCTTCCGGATTATCATAATCGTAGATATAGTAGTTTGAGAAAGCAGGAGCGAGAACCAGGGTATCTGCATTTGTTTCTACGATATCTAGCTGAAGTGGAAAATAATCCCAATAAGGGTCTTCTCTGGTATAAAAGATATTTGTACCGGTTTGATACTCGAAAAGGCTTTGGAACCTGAATTCGGTGCTTTCTACTGCCCGTATTCTAAAGGAAGCCATTGGGACATTATCTGAAAAGTCATAGAACTCGAAACCAGAAAAAGCTCCGGAATTGGAACTATTATCAGGGAAAGTCTCAGGACCAAAGATGTTGTCGGGGTTTAAGTCTATGCTTCTTGTTTGTGTGATAACCCTGTAGTTGTTTCCGCTCCACCAGAAATCAAAGGCAAAACCAAAATTAGGACTGTTATCAAGCAGGATAGATTCACGTCCAATGTCCTGAGCTCCATCACCTTCTTCTAAATCTACTCCTCTGAGTAATGGATCGGCATTAACGGTGCTGGTACTCAGCTGTTGATCGATGATGGCTTCATCAATATGCCAGATCAACATCCCTCCATTCAACTGACGGTCATCATCGGTTCCTTCTTGTTCATCATTTCCAATATCAATTCCTCCGGGAAGGCTCCAATCGAAATTACTTACATCAATGATGGTTCCTACATCGAGTAAAGAATCGAACCCACTTTCCTGGAACACAAAGGCCTCGTTCTCGTTAGTGAATGTTTTTTGGGTGATACTACCATCAGGTCTTTGTGTGGTAATAGTTACCCCGGTTCCATCAATATCCCTATGTCTGTTTTCAATCAGGAAGTATTCGGTTGATGAGAGATCGTATTTAGCAATACTATTTGGTTGATCAAGACTTGCTGCTGGTAAAGCTATGCTGTCCGTATTGCTTGTGGAAACTGTGAAAGGAGTTTCCCATCCTAAGAAAATCTTTTCCCAGGCTGATGGCTCTGGAGGAAAAAGTCCGTTGTATGAAAAGAAACCAGCCCCATCCATTAGTCCAAATCGGCCTATAGCAGGTTCTCCTGTTTCTGTATTAAAAAGATCGGGGAGTCCAAGGTGGCTTCCAATCGAGGCGGTAAGTAATCCATTGGTAGATAAAGGAAATACGATCTCATTTTCCTGTATGTCTTCTCCTCTTCTTGACTCTGTTCTTGGCATAATGATTGAACTTTTAACCATAAACGAGCCATCATTGATTGGAAACCCATCAAAGTCGCTTCCCAGCCATCTCTCCAGCTCCTGTTCTCTCATATTTATGGATGGAATATCAAAAGGAGTAATGTCCAGGGTAGTACCGGTAAGTTCTACATCTCTACCTACACCGGCATGAAATACAACAAAAGCTGTTGTTTCTGGGTCAAGTCCTGTTGTATTGAACCCTCCTTGTTCTTCAACTTCAGTCCAAACGTCGGTTAGAAATTCGGCTAGCTTCTCAGTGCTGAAGGTTTCTCCGATGGGGGAGTATTCCTCCATATTTTTATCTAACTGATAAATAGTGGGGAGCACCTGATAATTGATCGTAAGCTGTCCGTCGGAAGATTTAGAGTAGTAGTTTCGTGCAAACTCAAGTTTCGCCTCAAAATAAGAAGCATTATGAGGTAATGGGTCAATGTAAGTTTGGCTCTGGCGTGAAAGGTAAGGGAGCCCATCCATTCCATCCGGTCCGAAAATCCCAGTTCCCGATGTTAATCGATTGGTATCTGCCTGAAACTCAACCATAATGGCCACCACATCCAGCGTACCTATAGCAGGAAGTGGAGCAGCTTGCGGCAATGATGAAATAGCGTGACTTCGCTTAATTTCAAAATTTTGAGCAGCAGCAAAATCGAAGTTAAACAAAAAGAGCATGCTTACCAGTGCCAACATGCTCTTTTGAAAATTTGGGTTGGGATTCATTCGGGGCTAAAAATCGAGTAGAACGCTAAATCTAAGTGTATTTGCTAACGGGTGATCTGACTCTAATGTTTTAATGTAACTGAAATCTATTCCGAAAGAATTATATCGTAGACCAGCTCCAAAAGTGATGTATTTTCGGTCTCCGTTATTGGGATCCTCGTAATAGTAGCCACCTCTCAATGCAAACAAATTGTTATACCAGTATTCGGCACCGGCTCCAATCATAAATTGTTCCAACAAGCTAAGCTCTACATTTTGCTGGCCGTCGAATCTTGTATAGGTATCCCAGGATTGAAATAGAGCTTCGATAGGCCCAGATGCAACAAAGGTAGTATCTGTAATCCCTCCTTGAGTAGAGATAACTTCCTCTTTTCGAGCCATAATCTTGGAAACATCGGCAGCAACAGTAATTCGGTTGAATCCTTCTGGGTCTAAGTTATAGTCGAAAGCAAAGCCAAATCTTAGTACAGTAGGTAAGGGATCTTTTTGAGCATTATCAGTGTACTGGATACCAGGGCCTAAGTTGGAAAGGTTGAATCCTGTACTGAATCTTGCTTCATTTGCGCCTATATAAAAAGGATTGGTGCGATATAGCATAGCCAGATCAACACCTACACTACTACCGGGATTGACTTTCTGAGCTCCTACAGACGTACCATTTGCAAGGCTTGAATAGATTAAACGAACACTGGTTCCCAGTGCGAGGTTTTGATTTACTTTATATCCATAAGAAACCCCAAAGGCCAGCTCATAACTATTAAAACGAGAGATGGGGTCTGGACTGGTTTCATTTGTAACTACTTGTTCACCTAAGTTCAGGAAAGTGATATGAGCACCAATGGTACCAATACCTTCTACATAGTATTTCCCAACCAGATAATCATAGAATAAGTCGCTCACATTGAAATTGGCTAACCAATTAGAGTGTGTAATGCTTACCTGGTTTCCGGTTTGAAAAGCGAGACCCGCAGGATTCCAATACATAGCTGCTGCATTATCAGCAATGGCTACCCCTGTATTACCCATGGCTGCGCCACGAGAATCAGGCTCAATCTGGAGAAATGGGACTGCGGTTATACCCACTTGCGCGTTCGAAACTGCTGGATATACGAATAGCGAAAGGGCTATTGCTAACGAATATATTTTATTCATAGATGACAAATAGTTTAATCCCGAATATAACGGTTAAAGATAAATATATGTTGGGTTAATCTTACCGTATAATTACGAGCTTTTCGATTTTTTCGGTTGTTTTTCTTCCTTCGGGGGTATCTGTTGTAACCCGAAGCACATAAATATAAGTACCGTTACCCAGGCGATCATTATCCCTGTCACGGCCATTCCATGGAATACTGGCATAAGAACTAAGTGTATTACTTGGAGGTATGTATTCTTGAATACGTTGTACAGGTTTACCGCTTAGTGTGAAAATTCTGATATCCACATCAAGGGGGTTTCCCTGTTGGTTGTGTTCGAAGGTGAAGGATGTAACATTGTTCATCGGATTTGGATAGTTGTACACCTGATCAACTACCAATTCCTCGTTGTTAGCCACTTCAAAAAAGATTTCACTTTCCGAAGGGTTATTGTGCACATCCCATGCACGAACTTTTAGCGCATAGTTACCTTCTGGAATTTCTTCCAGCGGGTACTCGATACGCCCACTTCTGTAATCGTTTAATGTGCCTTCGAAGAACTCGTTAAGCACATAGGTTTGTTGTGGTTTTGTATCGATTGTAGCAATTATTTCATGTCCTACTCCTGTTCCTGTAGTATTGATTCCGGAACTGTCACTCAGTTCCACGATTAAATTGGGAGTACTGCTCGTCAGGCTCCCGTTGATAAAGCTTTGATCATTCAGATAGATATCCAGTGCTGGTCCTTTCCCATCATTAACGGCCAATGAGTTAACCCCATCGAACACTACATCAGTAAAGGAACCTCCGGCTGTAGTTATCCCATCTTTGGCATATACAAGTATGCGACCAGTATTTGAAGAAAAATTAATATCCTTGGGAATTACCATGGTAATCGAGTACTCCCCGTTTTCAGCTAATGTCTTACCCTTAAATAGAATGTCATTTTCTGACTGATAAGTACACTCGCGGGCAGTATTTTGATTGAGGTAGCAATCATCAGGCTCTTCAAGCCATTCTCTGTCTGAGGGAATATTTACAGTTCTGGGGGCTCCGAAAATTGTGACCGTAACTTCTCCATTAAAAGAGGTTTCAACCTCACCCTCCGGGTTTTTGATGCTACCAGCTAATGTCACTCTATCGAGAGCCTTAACAGTAACTGTGGTATCTCCTGCTGAAACATCAATGTCGTTAATTGTATTTACATCAGCAGTTTTGTTTGGAAGAGCTAGCTGTAGGGCAGGGTCACCAATGAGAATGAACTTTCGGTTGTTTTGCTCAGAACCTACTGATGTGGTTTTTGTACGAAGGTAAATTTCGCCAAGTGTTAACGGCTCGCCATTAGCATTACGCTCCAACATATTTTGAGACAGCTCAATATTGAGTCCATAGTTCAATGAATTCGGGCTTGAGCTTGTATACACAACTCGTGTGGTAGTAAAGGCAGCAATTGCACCACCATTATCAGCGAAGAATAATATTTCAGCTCCTGATTGTGAGTCAATATCATCATATCTACCAAACTGACAGGTAGCGGTTACGAACACAGTAAGCTTATCTCTATTGGTAAAGCTGGTAACTAAATCAGAAGTGTAAAGATCTTCATCAGAAAGAGTTTTATCATTTCCATGCCCTGAATAATTGGTTACAAGAGTACCCTTGTTAATTGTATTGATGAAATCAGCGGTTGCTCCAGGTATCTGGCGACCTGCTCCGGTAATTTCTTCGGCATAATCGAAAAGGTAGATTTTCTTTGAGCGAGCTCCCGAGCTATTTAAATCCATCGATCGGAGCGTACCATCTGCATTCTCGACATGTAAATCTCTATTTAAAGATGGCTGCGGGAAATCATCATCCGCTGCAAATGTGAACAGGTTTTGCCAGTCTCCATCATTTACAGGGTTTTCATAACGTCTTATCTTGTCAATGGCTATAGCAGCTTCGCTTCTTGTTTGTGCAGATATTCGACCAATACCCAGGTCAACCCTGGCTGATGTATTCAATACTCCTTCTGAATCATCCATCAATCCAAAATAGTCATCGCTACCAAATGAGTTTACCCGATGTATGGATTCACTTGTTTGATAAGTGAGTACATAATTTGTGAACGAATTCGATACGATGTTCTTGGTATCATACGTGGTATCGCCAAAAAGGAGTAGGTACTTCGGTGCGGTTTGACCATCTAAAGCGGCTCTATCCCAAAGGTGCTTAAGAAAATCACGGATAGCAGTAGGGTCCTGGATTCCTGATGAAAACTCATTCAAAATTTGTGTTTGAGTTACAACAAATGGGGTTAACCCGTCTTGGCTACGCATATCGGCTAACTCCAATGCAAAGTCTTCAAATAGCTCTGATGTAATTACGACGTAATCCGGATAAACTGATGGATTATGCAGGTTTTGATTTGGTAGCTGAGTCCCTTGTGCCGGAGTGTAAAGACCTGATTGAACCAGGATTTTGTTATCCGGATCGGTGTTGTAGTTAAGATCAAAAGAAGAACCCGATTGTGATAGGGTAAGTCTTCTTGGATTAACAGGATCAGTAATGTCGAAGGCAAAAGGAGTGCCTGTAAAGCCATTTAATACAAACTGACCAACTTCAGATGAGGCACCGTCTTCAGGTCCAAAGAAGAATAGTTGATTATCAATTGCGGTTAATTTTCTGCGAACTACAAAACGGAAGAAATCAATAAAGGCATTAGCTCCTGAATCGGTATTTCCCATACGAAGGCCCAACTCAAGAATGTCATTCGTTATTTCCGGTGAGAATGGAATATTGTTGAATACATATCTTCTTGCTGAGTTATTCTCATAAGAGGTGTAATCTCCGGTCAGGCGAGCTATTGTGAAGTTTCGAAAGGATTCATCATTGAAATAAAGCTCGAAAGAAGTAGTGGCGGTAGATCGAAGATAAATTTGCCCAGATACTCTAATCGGTACATTAGTATCAATGTCTGGCAGGGTATCTTTAAAAACACTTACAATTTGGTTTGCAGCACTCGAAGGAATGGTTTGTCCTAACCAGTAACGCCCTGATTTTTGTTTCGTTTCTGTTTTTGTTAACTCTTCTTCCAGCCAAACAAAATCATCGAAATCAGTAATGGTACGGGAAGGCGTTAGTCCATTGTTTGCAGTTGAAATTCGTTGCCCGGGAGCATCTCCGACAGTAAGGAACACATAAGTTTCATCGCTATAAGGATGTATCGTATGTGTAAAGGAAATAGCACTGGCTACGCGAGATTCTTGATGAGCTCCATTTCCATAGAAAATGATCCGATCATTTGAATCAAAGCTTCCATCAGACTGGCCCTCAATAAGGATAGGTATTTCAGCAAATTCAGGTCGGGCATCGCTGTTGTTCTCTGATAAAGGGGCTCCATCGGTACCCCAAAGCTGGATATTCCTCGGGTCGATAGAAGAAAGGTCTAAGCCCAGTGTGGATAAATAGGTCGAATTTAGTTGATAAATCCCACGCTTTTGAACCGGGATTTTATACCAGGTGCCGGAACTGAGGGGGTGATCCACAGCACTTTGAACCTTATTTCTTATTGAAGAGGAGGGTACTGTTTCCGATATATGATATACGCGAAATGCAATTTTTCTGGTAATGAGTGTGGTTGACTCCCCGGCTCTAGTCAGATGAATTTTTAAAGAAGTAATCTCATTTCCTCGATACCATCCCGATTCCATTACTTCAGCAACCGGACTTTCAGTGGACGCAAGGTTTAGCGCTATTTTTTGAGTTTCGCTAAGTATCTCATTTTTTTCTTCAATAGAAGAATGAAGCACCTGGTATTGAGGAACACCATTTTTAATGGGTATGACAAACTCCCTCGGGGGGTAAATTCCTTCCTGATCTAAAGTAATCTCATAATCAGTGTACTCAGCAGTAGACTGTATAGTTTTTACGTGCTGGCTTTTGATAGAAGTAGCACACAAGAACAGGGTGAAAATTGATATGATTACTTTCTGAGAGACCATTAAGAGTAAACTGTACAGGGAATTCCTTATTGCCGAATACAACGATCCCAGACGATAAAATCCTCTAATGTCGAAAGGACCTTTAACGAAGAGATTGGCTTAGAAACCATACAGTACAAATGCTTTTTATGGGTTAAAAAGAAAAACTGTAGCTGTGTTTAATGGTCTTTTGGTTCGTTAAAGTTACGTCAATAATAGCCCAGCAAGCTTATAATGTCAACTTTTAAAAGCCTGTTAGAGCATTTCTAATACAATGGCAGATGCACCACCACCACCATTGCAAATTCCCGCACAGCCAAGGCTTCCCTGGGTTCTTTTAAGTGCGTGAATTAAGCTGACGATAATCCTTGCTCCTGAGCAGCCTATCGGGTGGCCAATACTTACTGCACCGCCATGAATATTCACTTTTTCGGGGTCAAGCTCGAGTATTTGGTTGTTTGCTAAGGCTACTACAGAGAAAGCCTCATTAATTTCGTATAGATCAATGCCATCTTTTTCAACACCAGCTTTTTTAAGAGCGATCGGAATAGCATCGGAAGGGGCTGTGGTAAACCATTCCGGAGCTTTTGCGGCACTTGCATGGCTAACGATTCTTGCTAACGGAGTTACCCCTAATTCTTTGGCCTTCTCTTCACTCATTAATAATACTGCTGCCGCACCATCATTTATACTGGAAGCATTGGCGGCGGTAACTGTTCCCTCTTTTTCAAAAACAGGTCTTAGAGAAGGGATTTTGTCGAAGTTTACACGATCAAGTTCTTCGTCTTTTAGAATCTCAGTTACGTTTCCCTTCCTGTCTTTTACATTCACTCTGATTAACTCATCGGCGAAATACCCCTGCTCAAAAGCGTTAATCGCTCTTTTATAGGACTCAATGGCATACTCATCTTGCTGATCTCTGCTTATGAAACATTCCTTGGCGCATAATTCTGCTGCATTACCCATTGCGTAATTATTATATACATCCCAAAGACCATCTTTAAGAATTCCATCTTCAGTTTGGACATGACCGTATTTAGATCCAAAACGGTGCTTCGGTAGGTAATAGGGTACATTGCTCATGCTCTCCATACCGCCTGCTACAATTACATCAGCATCACCTAATCGAATTTGATCCGCAGCAATCATTATGGCTTTCATTCCTGATGCGCATACTTTGTTTACTGTAGTAGATGGAGTTAGATTTGATAATCCAGCCTTTAGTGCAGCTTGTCGAGCGGGAGCCTGTCCTATTCCGGCGCTTAGTACATTCCCCATTACTACTTCCTGAACAGTATCTGGTGAAATGCCTGAAGATTTTAAGACTTCCAAGATTGCAGTGGCACCAAGTTCAGGAGCTGTAAAAGAAGAAAGATTTCCACCAAATGCTCCAATAGGTGTTCTTTTAGCATCGACAATTACTACGTTTCTCATTGATAAATTAATTTAAAGTTGTAAGCGCTTTTCTGAGCCGTAAAGATAGAAATGTTAAATGAAAGGAACTGTTAAAATGCCTGAGCTAAATCTTCAATCAGGTCATCAGCATCTTCAATTCCTACCGAGATTCGAATTAACGAATCACTAAGCCCGGCTTTCTCTCTCAATTCTTTTGGAATAGAGCCATGCGTCATCGACGCCGGATTACTAATCAATGATTCTACTCCTCCCAGGCTTTCGGCTAAAGTGAAAACTTTCGTGCTGCTCATAAATTTTACAGCCGATTCTATCGAGTCATTTTTTAAAGTAAAAGAAAGCATTGCTCCAAAATCATCCATTTGTGTCTTGGCGAGCTCATGCTGAGGATGCTCGGGCAAACCTGGGTAAAGCAAAGTTCCTACCTCAGGGTGATTGCTCAAGAACTCTACAATCTTTTTTGCGTTTTGAACGGATCGCTCTACTCGTACTGCAAGGGTTTTTATTCCTCTTAAAGTGAGATAACAATCCATCGGACCAGGAACCGCACCTGTGGATTTTACCTGGAACCTGAGGTTTTCCATAATTTTTTCATGGGAACTGGCAACAGCTCCATGAATAACATCCGAATGTCCCGCTAAATATTTAGTAGCTGAATGCAATACCGCGTCCGCTCCAAATTCTAAAGGGCGCTGGAGGTAAGGTGATGCAAATGTATTATCAACAATGGTGAGGATATCATTCTCTTTTGCAATACCAACTAAGGCTTTTAGGTCGACTATGCGTAATAATGGATTAGTTGGCGTCTCAATCCACATCATCTTGGTTGATGGAGTAATGGTTCGTTTAACCAACTCCAGATCAGTCATATCAATGAATGAAAAGGAAATACCATAGGGTTCAAAAACGGAAGTAAATAAACGATACGATCCTCCATAAAGGTCATCCGAAGAAATAATATGATCACCAGGACGAAACATCTTTAACAAAGCATCCATAGCAGCGACTCCACTCGCAAAACAAGCCGCCTGCTCAGCACCTTCTAGTCCGGCTATTAATTTTTCCAGAGCCGTTCTGGTTGGATTACCTACTCTCGCGTAGTCATACCCTTTATGTACATTAGGAGCGGACTGCTCATAGGTAGAGGTTTGAAAAATAGGTGGCATTACAGCACCTGAAGTTTCCTCAGAATGCTGACCGGCATGGATGGCTTTGGTATTAAATTTCATGAAGGTTATGAACCGAAGCGGTTTTCTTTAAGTGTATTTAAACTATTAATTGTGTCTTCTATGGATTGCGAACCGGGAGATTGATCCAAAAGTTTCCCGTAGTATTCAATAGCGAAATCAAGTAGTACAGATGCTTTACTTCCCAGTGCTTCCTGGTCGCTATCAAAAGCGACTTCCAGTACTTCAAAATATTTACCAGTCATATTATTGTAGAATACGGCAAGGCTCTCAATAAAATCTGCATTGGAAGTATCTGTTCGAAATGCTTCGACAAGCTCTTGTTCAGCTTGTTCTCCTACTCCTTCAGCTTCGAACCGGATTTGAGAAACCAATGCAGTATCTCCATCCTGGTAGGCAACAAAAAGATCATCCATAATTTCCTGAGTTACCAGGTATAACTGAGTCCCGTAAACATTTCTGATCACACCGTCGTCAGGGTAAGTCGATGATAACTCTCTAAGCAAAGAGATCGCTTCTTCACGGTCACCGGCAGCTATGTAGGCATTTACCAATCCAAAGGCGATGTTTTTATTTTGGATGATGTCTTTATTAGCAAGCTCATAGTAAAAAACAGATTGCCCGGCATTTTCATTTTGTAGATATAAGAAGCCGAGATTCTCATAGAGGTTGTCCGGAACTTCCTCAATGCTGTTTTTTGCTTCATTGAGGATAGAGATCGCTTCATCTACTTCACCAGAAGTATAGTAGGTTGTAGCTAAAGATTGATAGCTGCTACTTTCGTTGGGCTTAAGCAGAATGGCATTTTGAAAGTGAGCAATTGTTAAGGAATGATCCGCATCAGAAACCTCATTATTAAAAGACGCCGTGCCTGAATTATGTTCCTGAGACCATTCTCTATTTAATGTCTCCTCAATTTGAACCATTTGAAGGGAGTCAGCTCCAGAATTTTCAGCTTCAGTAAAGGCTTCAATTGCGTTAGAATATGCTTCCTGTCTATTCAAAGGTTCTTGAAGCTTGGCAAGAGCGATATTGATTTCACCCTTTTGAATTAACAGGTCTGCTTGACCTGGATTTTGTTGCAGGCTTTCTTCAATACTTGCCAGAGCAAGGTCATATTGATTGTTTTCGATTAACGAATCAATACTAGGTTTGGAAGATGAACATGCGAAAAAAAACCCGACGACAAGCAGGATACCTGTCAATCGGGTTGTAGAGAAATACTTCATAGGTTTATTCTACTGAAAATTACATACCTGCTTTTTGCATGGCTTCCTCAGCTTTTTCTCGCATATCTAATAAAGTATAGATGCGGAATAGTGAGTTCCAATAAGAGGTATTATCTGGGTCAATCTCGGCAGCCTTTTCGTAATACTGCATAGCTTTAGTAGCTTCTTCTCTGGCAAGTCTGTCAAACTCCTCAGCTTCATCGTTATCAACAGTATTGTTTCTCTTATCGAAAAGTGAAGCAGAGTTATTCTGATAAAGAATACCAAGAGTATTGAAGGTACTGGCAATAGAATCATCAAGTCTTGCAGCTTCTAATAATTCCTTTTCTGCTCGTTCAGTTAAAGGTGCAATTTCTTCTTCAACCTCAACAATTCGAGCGTTTAGACCGTCGATTTCTTCCTGAGAACCATTTGATCGTTCCAGGTCAAAGATTTGGTCACGAGCTTGATCAACTTCCTCAGTAAGAGATAGTACTCTTTGATAAACTCTGGTACCGATTACAAGGTGGTATCTTGGATTGTCTGGATCATTTTTTGTTAGATTATCCATAATAGACAGAGCCTTCTCAGTTTGATCGATTTGGAATAGACCATCAGCTAATTTCTCGATCAGATATACACTATCAGGATATAATTCTAGTCCTTCTTCCATAGCAGCAACTGCTTTTTCTGGTTGACCACTTAAGAAGTAGTAAGACCCTAGTCGGTCATATTCAGTAGCTCTTGCTTTATCCTGAAGATTGATGGCAGTAGTGATAGATTCTGCGGCTTTAGCAGGCTCCTGGTTCATGTAATAAATTTGAGCAATCACATCAAAAGAAAGAACACTATCAGGGTTGATAGTAGTAGCATTACTTAAATGGGCGATAGACCAGCTTAGTGGTTCATCAACTGATTCCATTACACTATCAACAGTCGCATATTTAATCCCTTCGTTGTGCTCTAATTCCCATGCGTCCAGAATTAGGTTGGTGATCTCAGAAGCTTCTGCTCCTGGTTCTTCCATCATGTCATATTTTGCTCTGGCTTCTTCTAATGAAGATCTCATATCCGAATAAAGAGGCTGTCTGTCATTAGGATTGGCTTCCAGCTTGGCAAGATTGTTATAAACTACTGCTTTATAATAGTGTGGTGCGCCATTTGTTGGATCCTTCATGATGGCCGTATCTGCCATAGCAAGCGCTTCGTCATAATTTTGAGCATTTAATCCAGCCTTGATAGGATCGATGAGAGGGTCTCCGCCTCCACAATTTGATACAAACAACACTAAAAAGAGAGCAAAGAGACTTAAAGAATACTTTTTCATTTTTTACCTGATTTGAAAATGGATGAGTTAAAATTCTTTTATTAAGTTTTACAAAGTAACCATATAAAGAACTTTCTGCAATACAAGCAGTTGGAGTCAACGAATCAAATAACGTTTAAATAACATGAAAAAAACTGTATCAACTGACAGTGCACCTGCAGCAATAGGACCATATAGCCAGGCTATTATTCACAATGACTTAGTGTACTGTTCCGGACAAATTCCTCTCGACCCTGAAACGATGCAAATTGTAGGAGATACTGCTATTGCTCAGGCTGAACAAGTAATGAAAAATCTGTCAGCTGTTCTGGCAGAGGCAGGGAGTGACTTTTCAAAAGTTATTAAGTGCTCCATTTTTCTGGATGATATGGGAGATTTTGGAGACGTAAATAAGGTATATGGCAGTCATTTTGAGACCGATCCTCCTGCAAGAGAAACGGTTGCGGTTCAAACACTTCCTAAGGAAGTGCTAGTTGAGATTAGCTGCATCGCTTATATCTAGCGGTACCCTGAAGCTTTCGGTAATCGTATTTCCTGCTCGATCACTTATAGTTATTGTGACCAGATTCTCTTTTTTGGGAAGGAATGAAGGATTGTAGTAGGTGAGGAGATCTTCTTCATTATCATACTCAGCAATCCCCTGAATTCCGTTCACAGAAATGGTAGCGGATTCAAAGTCGATCCCTGAAATTGGATCTTCAACAGGAATGTGAAGTAGCCATTTCCCGTAAGAAGTGTCAATAACTTTTGGGAATTCTATTACCGGAGGCTGGTTGTCTGGCATTACAAGAAACTCTCCGAGAGCAGAAGGGTAGCCATGTATGGTTCTTCCTATTTGTTTGGAATCAACATACCTGATTTCATTCCGGGCGCGATCGATTCTGAAAAGCTGGTACCTGGATTCTGAATCAAAATCATCTTCCAAGTAGTACTCGATTTTGAATTCTGATCGAGATGGAATCATCCCTGGCTGGATATTAAGATAATGGTAGCCATCAAGCTTGCCTGTATATGCTGAAACAGTGACTGCGTCAAAGAAACTATCCTCCAGGAATTTTAGCTTAAGATTCCCGGTGGGGTCGGAAAAGGTCAGACTTTGATTAGGATAAATCCGAGTCCATAAATACTCATTACCGTCAACGTTGAGAAGCTGTTGATTAAGTGTTTGATTCCACGAAGTGCCGATTGAAGAATCAGTAAGGGAGATCACTGCCTCTCCTGTAAATGCCCAGTCATTATTCCAATACCAGTTCTGGATGGGCTCCTTACGTGGCTCTATCTGGAGTGATGAATTGCTTGAAGAACCATCAACTCGAACGGATGCATTTACAGAGTTGCCATAATAGTCTGTTGCGGAGATAGTAAAGCTAGCTACAGAATCAATTATATCAATAGAGGAGCGAGGATCTACAATTTTATAGAAAGGATTTTCGGGTCCTTCTTTTTCAAAGAGTACCTGGTAGGATCTTCTGCTAGCACCAAAAGCAGGAAACCGATCATTAAACATTAAATCTGTTTCCTCAAAAGAAAACTGATCAATCTTTTGGTAGAAAAGTGTATCAATTTTATCTGAAAGCATCAGCTCATAAACAGCATATTTATTAGTAACCCCCTCAGCTTCATCGAAGGTCGAGATCATTAGACCGACTGGCCCTGATGCTTCTATCGTTCCAAAATCGACTTCTCCATATTCATTCTTAGTGGGATAGTAAGTTTGGGGATATTTGGAGCCACGAATGATTGTTTCTTTACTCAATGGCACTGCGATCAGCGCGGAAAGGGTGGGGGGGATGCTATCCTGAACAACGAGATTTGTTTCGAGTGCATTGAATGGTATTCCGTTTGGATCTCTTATTTCAAAATGCAAATGCGGAGGCCCTACTCCGGTCGATCCGGTATAACCAATCACTTCACCTTGTTCTACATAAAAGCCTGCATCCTCAACCTGTACATCGATTTCAAATGAATAATCCTTAAGTCTAAGAGAGTCGATATAAGATTGAAGTTCGTTATTAAATCGTTGTAAATGCGCATAAACAGTCGATGTGCCATCTTCATGTTGTAGATAAATTACTTTCCCATATCCATCTACTGCTATCCCCAACCTGGTAACTACCCCATCCTTTGATGCTAACACTCTGTATCCTTCTCTTCCCCAGGTTTTAATGTCCAACCCTGCGTGGAAATGAGCTGACCGGGTTTCTCCAAAAGTGGAAGTTAAGTATGGACTGGCATCAGTAGGCCAAAGATATCCCTGCGGTTGTGCATGAACACCTAATGAGACAACACAAATGAGTAAAGTGAAGGATAAATGTTTTAAGGCCACTATTCGATGTTCACAGTTAGCTTGGCTAAATTTTCATTAAGGGTAGCGGTGACTTGGTCTCCAGCTTTTACTGCACCAACCCCCTCTGGTGTTCCCGTAAAAATTAAATCTCCTTCATCAAGAGTGAAGATGGTAGAAAGGTAACTTATCAATTCCTCTACGCTAAAGATCATAGAAGAAATGCTTCCATCTTGTCGAATTTCCTCATTTACAGAAAGAGAAATAGATAGATCCGAGAAGGATTGATTGTGAAAAGGGGTGAACGAACTGATTGGGCCAAAGCCATCAAAACCTTTACAAACACTCCAGGGGTGTCCACTTTCCTTTGCTTTTTTCTGGAGGTCCCGTGCAGTGAAATCTATTCCGACCCCAAATCCTGCGATATACTCCAGAGCTTTTTCCTGAGGAATGTTTGCACCAGCTTTTTCTATAGCGATCACTAATTCTACTTCATGGTGAACATTATTACTCTGAGGTGGGAGAGTAATGGTAGAGCCATCGAAACATATAGCGTTGCGAGCCTTCAGAAAAACCATAGGTTTTTTAGGAGCTTCATGCCCCATCTCTTTGGCATGATCGACGTAGTTTCTGCCGATACAAAAGATAGAGTTAACAGGGAGGTCTAAACCGGGTATGCGTAATCCTTTCATAATTCAAAGATATAAAAAAAGCCATCGGTCTTACGACGGATGGCTTTCAACATAGATGATCGACAATCTTAGTTTAGTTAACAGGCTCGACATTTACAAATTTTCTTCCACCTGTTGAAGTCGTGAAAGATACATGTCCGTCAGCTACAGAAAAGAGAGTATCGTCTCCACCTCTTTTCACATTGTTGCCTGGATGAAATTTTGTACCTCGCTGGCGTACAATAATGCCTCCGGCGCGAACAAATTCGCCTCCGAATCTTTTTACGCCAAGGCGTTTACTTTCTGAATCACGTCCATTTCTGGTAGAACCTTGTCCTTTCTTATGTGCCATGATATTAGACCGTTAATTAATTTCTTGTTTTAGCTTAATGCTTCGATTAGTTCAGCTTTTTTCATGCTAGAATAGCCTTCGATTCCTTGTTCTTTAGCGAGTTTCTTTAACTCCGCTACAGTGTTAGAACTTAAATCAGAAGTTTCAGCTTTTGCTTGTTCCTTTTTTGGAGCCTCAGCTTTAGGCGCTGCTGCTTTTTTTGGTGCAGCTGCTTTCTTTTTCGCTCCGTTTAAGGTAATTCCATCAATTTGAATTTGAGACAACACCTGACGATGTCCATTCATCTTCTGATATCCTTTACGTCTCTTCTTTTTGAAAACGAGCACTTTATCAGCTTTAACTGTATCAAGAATGGTAGCGGAAACCTGAGCACCTTCAACCACAGGAGTTCCAACTTTTACACCAGCATCGTCTTTAACAAGCAACACTTTATCAAATGAGACACTCTTGCCTTCCACATTTTGCTTGTCGACAAATAAAATATCTTTTTCGGCTACTTTGTATTGATGCCCGCCAATTTCTACAACCGCGTACATAGTCTTTTTATCTACTTTTTTGATTTTTCTCAGAGCTTTAAAAGATAAGGCAATACGTATTCAAAAGAAAGAATTTCAATCAAAAACTTTATACTATCCGCGTATAAAGATTCTTAATTCTGGTTTAATTGGAATACTCTTTCGATACATGGACGTCTATTTTTCTGTTTGCTTCAGCTCAGGGGGTATTTCTTTCCGCTTTATTGATCAGAAAGAAAAGGGTGAGCTTCTATTTACTAGCAGTGATATGCTTACTTTTTTCAATAACTCTGGTCGAATATGTTTTCTATTGGACTGGCTATCGGTTCCTTTTCCCACATCTTAATAGGGTAAGTGCTCCCTATTATTTCGTATATGGGCCGCTTTTCTACTTTTTTATTAAATCAGTTATTGATGAGCATTCGTATTCCATCAAGAAACTCCTTCCACATCTTATTCCTGGGATTGTCTACTTGTTATTAAACGTACCCTATTACTTATCAAGTGCGGATAATAAAGTAGAACTAATGACCACATATTCATCAAATCCTCCATGGGTTATTTTGTTCAGTCAGCTTATACCATGGCTCCAGGTTTTATCTATGTTGATTTATTGGGGGCTGGCATATCGTATTTCCAAAAATCATTCCACTGAGATAAAAGAAAGACGACTTTTTAACGCATCCATATTTCTATTCCTCGGTTTTGTGTTGGGTTTTATCTCGTATTACATCATGACTTATTTCTACGGCTATTTGCGCGGATACGATTACGCAATTTCTTTTTCGATGAGCATTTTCATTTATGTAACAGGTTATCTAGGCTACACAACAGAAATTAAGTCGTCATCCGCTTCAGCACCTAAGTACCAAAATTCCTCACTTGGACAGAATGAAAAAGTAAAAATATCAGAAAAACTGAGGCAGGTGATGGAGGCTCAGAAATTATTCCTGGAAAAAGATTTAACCCTTCAGCGTTTAGCGCTTTCCATAGAAACTCAGAAACACCATCTGTCTGAAGTACTCAATGATGAGCTCGGCGAAAAGTTTTCTGATTTTGTAAACAAATACCGTGTTGAGGAGGCAAAAAAGCTTCTTATCGAGAAGCATGATGTACTCACAATTCACGGTATAGCCTTAGAGTCTGGCTTTAGTAATAAAACTTCTTTCAATAAAGCATTTCGTCGATTTGAAGGCTGTACCCCTTCCGAATTCAGGAAGCAACATACGGTAAATGGTGTAAATCCCGATTAATCGTTACAGCTTCTGTTTCTTATTTAAAGGTTCCCGGGCTTAGATTTGAGGAGATCATTAATAAGAAAATCACATGAAGAAGCTTACAATTTTATTCTCGCTACTCATTATATCCTCATCTGTATTTGCTCAACAGGCACAACAATCAAGGTGTAAAACTATGCCCGAGTACCGCCAATTCGATTTCTGGATTGGAGAATGGGAAGTAAAAAATACCCAGGATGTTGTAGTAGGAAACAGCAGGATCGAACTTACGATTGGTGATTGCGTGATTTTAGAAAACTGGACGGGAGGCTCGGGATACACTGGTAAAAGCCTCAATTACTATAACATACTGGATGGAAAGTGGCATCAAAAATGGATAGGCAGTGGTGGCATTCCGATTGAATTTTCCGGTTCCTATGACGAAAGTGCAAAAGCTCTTAAGTATACAGGAACAGGAGTAGGACAAGGCGGAGTGAAGCTGGATTACAAGCTTACCTTTTATCACTTAGCAGATGACCACATCCGTCAGCATTGGGAGCAATCATCTGATGAAGGTAAAACCTGGACAACAATTTTTGATGGTCACTACTGGAAAAAAGAAAGCTAAGCTACTTTAGACGGGGCTCTATGAAAGCCCTGTCTATTTACATGTCCGATGTATTTGCCGATAATTTTTACTTCTTCAAATACATCGGGGTCAATGTAAATATCATCATAAGCTTCATTCGCAGCTTCCAATCGAAGTCCATTTTCATCCCAGAAAATTCGCTTTAAAGAAGTCTCTCCATTATAAAGTACGGCACCAATTTCTCCACTATTGAGTTTGGTATCCATGAGCAACACGAAGTCTCCATCATAGATATCGACATCTTTCATACTGAACCCGGAAACACGTAGTGCAAAAAGTTTGTCAAGATTAGGAAACAGCGTGTTCATGGTAATGCTGCCCAGGTCTGCTTCAACTGCTTCCTGTAAATAACCCGCTGCAATTAATCCTCGAATTGGAATACCCTCGTACGAATCTGCATCTGCCAAAAGATCCTTTTTGTCTCGAGGAAGGTCATATTCTTCGTCATTCTTTTTTACAAGGAATCCTTTTTTTAGAAGGGCCTGAATATTTTGAGTAACACTATTAGGTGAGCGATAACCAAAATGTTCGGCAATTTCCCGATAGGTGGGCCAAACATCATATTCTTTCTTGTAGTCGACAATGAAGGAAAAAAATTCCTGTTGTTTTCGGGTTAAATGCGCATTATCCATAGTGATATTTATTTACTGTACAAAACATGTGTAATAAACGGAGTTTTAAGATGAAGTTCAATAAAAAATGTGTGCAAAATATGTATATGCTTGGCTGGGCTATACTTACTCTTGGTTTCCTGGGTAATTGTACCAAAACAACTCCGGAACAGACTGAACTTCTTACCGTCGAGTACCCTGAACTTTACTCTTCCGTTTTTGACAGAGATGCGTCCTCCATAACAGAATACACTGATTCTGAAAACGATTCATTGAGTATGCAGGCATGGAAAGCGATGATTAGCACTCAGTCGGATGAGATTGAAATCTTAATTAGTAAAGCAAGTCAGGTTGATACGAAAGAAGCATGGGCATCTTTGTGGTTTAAGGAAATTGGAGAAGAGCAACTAGGAGCGCTTCATCAATTATGGGAAGAAGGGCAGCAAAGTGCTGGTTTAGCATCTGTATTAGGGTTACATGGTAATCTTGAAACGCTTTCAATGCTTCTGCAAACTGAAAATGCAAGTGATTTTGATACCAGGTTTGAAATCGCGCTAGCAGTTGGGCGACTTTCTATGGACGATGAGCTCAGCAAAGAAGATGAGTTGGCAATTATCGAGAAAGCTTTTTCGTCAACAAATAGCCAGCTAATCCAGGGGTATTTATATGGAATTTATAGAATTCGAAAAGACCTGGATGAAGGTAATGAAGCAATTATGTTGGAGATGCTCGAGAACTTTTATCCTGATACCCCGGCGGGAGAACAATATCTGACTCGAATTCTAATGAAGAACCATATGGATGTGGCTTTATTCCGCTTCGAACTGGATGAATTCCAAACTATGGATGTACAACTTGCGATAGAAATTGCCAGGGGAATTGCCAGGTATGAGCATACCAAACATGCGATAGTGGTACTAAATGCTATGTTAGATCATATAAATCCTAACGTGAAGATGGAATCGCTTATCGCTATCCAAAGTAACCCCGAGCTTCTTGGGGAACTGGATCGAGCTATCCTAAATAAGATTGGACTCATTCGAGGCATTGAGCCAACATTAAGGCTAGAAGCTTTGAACACTATTAAGAACCCAAAGCAATATGAAGACATCGTATATGAGTTAGCGGGAGAGGGTCCATATCTTAGGCCAAAGCTATACAGTATTCAAAAGAAAATGATTTCCAATTCTGAGTTTCTGGAACAACTCAAATCCGATATAGCTTCTGAGCAGCGTTTAATAAAGTTTTTTGGACTCCAGGAGCTGGCTTGGTGGTGGGGTAACCTGGAGGATAGTGTAAAGGCAGAATTTCAAGGTGAAGTAAGGGGAGAAGTAAAACAGGTCTTGGGATCAGTCGATCGTTCGATGACTTTTGTTATGGCTTCCTTACTGAGAGATACAATGATTATCGATAACTCGGAGTATTATGTAATAGAAGAGTTCCTTTCCCGGTTCAAGCTTCCTGAAGATGTTGAGGTTTATCAGGCTATATCATCCGTTCTAAAAGATAGATTTGAAGAAGAGGCCAAGCCTTTAATCGATTCACTTGCAGCTATAGGTAATGGTGCATTAAACCAAACACTTAGAAATCAGGGTTGGGAAATTGGTGAGGACAGCGCTCCTTCGATAACATTCCGGGAGCCAGACTGGGACAGACTCACTAAGCTAGGGCCTTACCCAACCTTAATATTGGAAACCAATAAAGGAGATATATCTATTCAGATAGATGTATTTAATGCACCAGCAACGATTTCTGGAATGGATAGCCTAATTACTGCCAGGGCTTATAACAGAGTTCCATTTCATAGAGTAATTCCAAACTTTGTAATTCAAGGAGGAGATGTTGAGACACAAGATGGTTTTGGTGGCCCTGATTACATAGTTCCAACTGAGGCTAATGCTGAGCATTACTTTCGTGGTAAGGTTGGTATTGCCAGTGCAGGTACTGATACAGAAGGAAGTCAATTCTTTATCATGCACGATTGGATGCCTCATTTAAATGGGCGATATACCATTATTGGAGAGGTACTGGAAGGAATGGAAGTAGTGGATCGTATTGTAAGAGGTGACTATATAGAAAAAGCCTACTGGCAGGTTTCTTTGTTTTGATAAAATTTGATATTCTCGCAACCGAAAAAATAAATCCTACCATGAAAAAAACTATTCTCTTTTTAAGCTTATCTCTTATCAGTGTATTGGCATTTGCTCAGGCGCAAGTTCCCGAAGCCACCGAACTTTATGTCGATTTGAAGAAAGTCACACCTGGAGAGGGAACCAGTGCTCCTTCTGACGCTATCGTCCTTTTTGACGGTACTAATCTATCCAAATGGCAGAGTATAAAACAGGGGCTTGGAGCAAGTATGGAGGGGATGAAGGATATCATACCTATTCTTAGAGCTGATGGCGATGGTGAAGCAGCACCCTGGATGGTTGAAAATGGAGAAATGGTAGTAAAGCCTGGAACTGGTTATATCGAAACACGCCAGGGCTTTGGCGATATACAGCTTCACATAGAATGGTTGGCTCCTAAAGATGAAGGAAAAAGCGGGCAGCTCTATAGCAACAGTGGTGTATTCTTTATGGGTATGTATGAAGTACAAGTACTGAACTCATATGAGAACCCAACTTATAATAATGGTCAGGCAAGTTCGGTATACAAGCAACATATTCCTTTGGTTAATGCTTCAAAACCTGTAGGTGAATGGCAGGAGTATGATATCATTTTTATGTCGCCTAAGTTTTCAGATAAAGGGACGTTGGTCTCTCCTGCGCGAATAACAGTTTTTCACAATGGGGTATTGGTACAGAATAATGTGGAGCTACTGGGGCCTACCTGTTATATAGGTACTCCATACTATGTGGCTCATGAAGCGAAACTACCACTTGCACTACAGGATCATGGCGACCCAATGCGCTTTAGAAATATTTGGGTTCGAGAGCTTTAGAGATTCTCTAAAATCCAGGTCTTGAAAACCTGCTGAAAATAGTCAGAATAAGGCTCGGCAGAGGCTTCCTGATCAGGCACGCACATAGTAGTTAACCTGAAATCATGGTTTGCAGCCGGAATGATTTGAAGGCTGATATTTTCAGGGATATCCTGGTTGAATGTATCATTGATTGCTCCAATCGCCCAGCCCGGATATACATAGTAATCGTGTTCGGCGAAAGCAAAGAATGATGGAATATCCAGCTCTAGTAAATGTGGTTCAGGGCTAAATTTACTTAGCTCCCTAAGTTGCCTCCAGGCTTTTCTAACTGGAAACCAGGTTACCCAGTTTATATCAGAAATGGCTTTTTTGCTGGCTTTGTCAAACGCTTCGTTATCTGGCTTTCCTTCACATAAATATTTACTGTAGTATTCATTGGTGAGCTTGAGTCTTATATCATAAGTTGGAGCTGCTAGGGAAGCAATTAGTTTGATTTCATCTCTATAACGATCTCCCATTATCTGAGCTACCCAACCTCCCTGGCTATGCCCGATTATCCCAATTCTGGAAGAATCTATCCTTCCCTGAGTTTTAAGGAAATCAATAGCCGCTTTAGCATCAGAAGCACGTTCATATAAATTGGTACGCTGCCATTTTCCATCTGATCTGCCAACTCCACGTTTATCAAAATATAGAAGAGCTATACCTTCCGATAAGAAAAGATTCTCAAGGTTCTCTTTTACAAAGTCCCCGTAAATGGTGCGGTGAGAAGAATTAGCCCCGGATCCAACCAAAAAAACTAAAACGGGAGCATTATTAGCGGTATCGGGAAGAACGAGTTCACCATGTAAGGTGAATCTCCCATTATTGAATGTTACGTTTGTACGAGTAACATCCTGAGCGTAAGCCGTTTCGAGAAAGGCTCCAAAAAAAAGTAAGAATACAAGAAAAAAGGAATTCTTGGTCATGCTCATATAGCTGGTCTCTGATAATCGCCTGTTAATTACGGCCTGTCCCCAAAAGATGTTATTAGTTAGTAAAGTATATCATTCAAACTTAGGAAATATAAGCTCCAGGTGGAGAAAAAACTTATTAAATAAAAAGGGCACAAGCTACTACGCTTGCGCCCCTGTCGCTTGTGCCTGTGCGGAGTTAATTATCTCTAAAGGGGTTAGAGAATTTTTCGTCCTCAATAAGTTCGGTATCAGTGAGAGTCTTCATAAAGGCAACTAATGCTGCCTTTTCCTGGTCTGATAAATTGAGCCTGACTGGATTATCATTTCGATTAGTTAACCTGTTATCCAGAGTAGGGTTGTTTTGAATACCAGAATCATAATGATCTACCACTTCTTCGAGAGTGGCGAACCTTCCATCGTGCATATAGGGAGCGGTGAGTTCAATATTCTTTAAAGAGCTTGTTTTGAATTTTCCATTATCCTGTGTTCTGCCTGTAGTTTCTCCCAAACCAAGATCGGTTAGCATAGCATCTAGTCCATTATTCCTGGCTTCATCACCTACAAAATGATCAGAAGTATGGCAGTTGGAACAATCGGTATCATTCGAGAAGAAAACGCGTTTGCCAAGATTTTCAAGATCACTGAAGTTTGGAAAATCATCCTCTGAATCGTTTACCTGGGCTCGTCCTACATCATATTTAGATCGATAAGAAACCATTGATCGAACAAACTGAGAAAGAGCTAAGGAAACCCTGTTTGAAGTAATCTCATCATCACCAAAGGCCCGGGTAAATAGAACGGGGTAGTATTCTTGGGAGGATACTTTTACGACCATTTCTTCCAGGCTAAGGCCCATTTCTATGGCGTCCTGGATAGGCAATAATACCTGTTCCTCCAGAGTGCCTGCACGTTCATCCCAAAAGAAATTACCGTTTTCATAAAAAGCCGCACTTGATAAGCCCATCGAATTCCTGCCTGTTAAGCCACCTTCGAAGCCCTCGCTGAATTGATTGGGGTCAGAAAAGCCATCTTCCTGAACATGGCACGAAGCACATGAGATCGTATTATTTGCAGAAAGATTTACATCATAGAACAGCACCCTTCCTAAAGTAGCACCCCAATTTGTAATGGGATTATTATTGGGAGTATTATCCTGTTCTTCATTGTCATTTAAATTGAAGAAAGCTGGCAGATCCGGATCGGCATAGTTGTATGCTTGGTCGGGTAGAGTTAGGTATTGATCCAGAACTGCAGCCTCTTCAGTATCTATAATCTCTTCTTCTGTAACAGAGTTGTTTGAAGCTTCTTCGCAGGCAACGATTAGAAATAGGGCTATAGCTAAATATTTATAGGGTCTCATAACATCCTCAATATGAGTTCTTTTGACCCTAATACACGGCACTTCAGCTTTACCCCTAATGGATAAATAAATTTTTAGAGAGCGGAGCTGATGGTATTCCTTAAGATTGAAAGTACCTCTTCCTCAAACCATGGGTTTTTCTTCAGCCAGATATTATTTCGGGGGGAAGGATGAGGCATGGGTAAATATTCAGGTAGATATTCCTTGAAGTTTTTTACCGTTTCCGTAAGTGTGTTCTTCATCTTATCCTTGAGGTAATAAGACTGTGCATAAGTTCCGAAAAGCAAGGTAAGTCTAATTTCAGGCATTGAATCCAGTAACAATTGATGCCATAGGGGAGCACATTCTGGTCGAGGGGGGAGATCCCCCGATTTCCCCTTTCCAGGATAACAAAAACCCATAGGGACTAAGGCTATTATCGAAGGATCATAGAATATTTCCTCTGAGATATTCATCCAGGAACGTAATCGATCTCCACTTGGATCATCCCATGGAATCCTGGATTCATGGACTTTGGTTCCCGGCGCTTGGCCAATAATCAAAATTTTGCTGACAAGTGAAGCCTGAACGACAGGGCGGGGTCCTAGAGGGAGATACTCTTCACAAACCCTGCATTGTGCTATATCCTTTAGAAGTTGTTCCAAAAGGATGGTTAAGAGTCGCGTCCTTTCAAGCTGTCAGGATAAACGATGGGCCGAAGGGATTCAAACCAGTCAGCCAGAGTTTCTCTTTGCTCATCCGTGAGTCGGGCGTCGGCGTGTCCCCAGGTATAGGAGGGAAGAGGCATTTCTTCATTAAGTGTATACTCTACTCCTTCCTCCAGTTTATGATCAGCTCTTCTTGGAGGATATTCCCCAAAAGTGGAAAAGTTCAGATGTGATTTCCCATGATCTACATGGTCTTTCACCCACCATCCCACAGGTTGTACATAGGTGTACCATGGATAGACCGTTTTATCTGAGTGGCAATCGTAGCAGGCCGTTTTAAGAATGGTTGCTACTTCAGCTGGAGGGTTGTGGATATTCATCAAATCCAGTGCCGGATCAGATTCCGGGTTAGTTCTATCGATTTGAAAGACCTGGAGAATAAGGAAGGCCACTAGAAGGCCAAGAAGAATTTTTTGAAGCATAGTAGATGTAATTCTTTATGACAGAATGATTTCTACGAATATAAACTTCTAAAACCCTTAAAGAAACTTAGCCTTTTGGAGTAAATGATTGAATCCCGGTTATCTCTCTTCCTAGAATCAATCCATGGATATCGTAGGTGCCTTCATAAGTGTTTACCGATTCCAGATTCATCATGTGATGAATGATTCGATAATCTCCGGTAATACCATTACCACCATGCATATCGCGGGCGATGCGGGAAATTTCTAGCGCCTTTCCGCAATTATTACGTTTGGCAAGTGAAGTCATAGATGGGTGATCTCTACCTTCATCTTTTAGTTTACCAAGGCGAAGAGCCAGCATTTGCATGGCCGTGATATCAGTAAGCATATTAGCTAGCTTGGTTTGTATAAGCTGGTTAGCAGCCAGGGGTTTTCCAAACTGCTTACGATCTAATACATATTGCCGTGCTTTTTGGTAGCAGAATTCAGCAGCTCCGATAGTTCCCCAGGATATACCATATCGAGCACTGTTAAGGCACATGAATGGGCCTTTAAGTCCCTTAATTTCCGGGAACACATTTTCATCAGGAACAAATACATCATCAAATACCAATTCTCCGGTTTCAGAAGCACGGAGACTCATCTTGTATTTGGTATGAGGAGCAGAGAAGCCTTTCATTCCTTTTTCAAGAAGGAAGCCTCTAATAACTCCCTCATCATCTTTTGATTCTTTAGCCTTTGCCCAAACCACAGCAACATCAGCAATAGGGGAGTTGGTGATCCACATTTTGGCGCCATTCATTTTCCAGCCGCCATCTACTTTTACAGCGGTAGTGACCATGGATCCAGGGTCAGAACCATGATCAGGCTCTGTTAGTCCAAAGCAGCCAATAATTTCTCCGGATGCTAGTCTTGGAATAAAGCGGTGCTTTTGTTCTTCAGTACCAAAAATGGAAATAGGATACATCACCAACGAGGATTGTACACTCATGAAGGATCGGTAACCGGAATCAACTCGTTCTACCTCACGAGCTACTAAACCATAAGCGGTGTAGCTGGCTCCACCTCCGCCGTATTCTTCTGGGATGTTTACTCCGAGTAATCCCATTTCGCCCATTTCTCTGGCTATTTCTCTATCGAAAAACTCTTCCGTATTTCCTTTGAGTGCCCTGGGCTCAAGATTAGCCTGGGCATAATCCCGGGCAGTTTCCATGATGAGCCTGTCCTCTTCATTTAATTCTGATTCAAAAAGTAAGGCGTCGTCGATGTTGAAAAGATTTTTAGCCATTAGCTACACGTAAATACTATTCCAAATTTAGTTTCGGGATGTTAAGAATAATGGAGGTAAAAATGCTGAATTAAGACAGCGTCTTTTTAAGCTCTCTGGCAATAATTAATCGCTGAACTTCAGATGTACCTTCACCAATGGTCATGAGTTTAGAATCACGTAAGAAACGCTCAACGTGATACTCTTTGGTGTATCCATATCCTCCATGAATTTGAACCGCTTCAAGTGAAGCTTTCACAGATAACTCAGAAGAGAATAGCTTAGCCATGGATGCTTCCGTAGTATATGGCTTACCCTGATCTTTAAGAGTTGCCGCCCTCCAAACCAGTAATCTGGCTGCATCAATTTCGGTGGCCATGTCTACCAGTTTACCTTCAATGTACTGGTTGTCTCCAATGGCTTTTCCAAATTGCTTTCTTTCCTGAGAATATCTCAATGATTCTTCCAGAGCTCCCCGGGCAATCCCTACAGAGAGTGCAGCGATTCCAACGCGACCCCCATCCAATACTTTCATGGTGTCATAGAAGCCTTTGCCTTCTTCTCCAAGAAGATTTTCAGCAGGTACTTTCACATTTTCAAGAACTACTTCAGTTGTGTCCGAAGAGTTCATTCCTAATTTGTGCATGCCTGGGCCAGGAGTAACTCCCTCACGATCGCCTTCCACTATAAAGGCACTGATTCCTTTGGTTCCCATTTCTGGATTCGTTTTGGCAAGTACTATATATATATCACCAACTGAGCCTTGAGTAATAAAAATCTTTGAACCATTTATAATGTAATGATCACCATCTCGTACAGCGGTAGTTTTCATTCCGGAAGAGTCACTACCTGATCCTGGCTCAGTTAAACACCAGGCACCCAGGTGTTCACCGGAGCATAAATCTGGCATATACTTCAGTTTCTGATCATGATTTCCGGCAATAGCTATATGCCCGGTTCCTAAAGAGGTATGAGAAGCTACGGTTAGAGCTAGAGAAGCATCCCAACGTGCAATTTCTTCTAACGCCAGGCAGAAACTTAGGGTATCAAAACCGGCGCCTCCATATTGTTCAGGATGATAGATGCCGAGCATTCCCATCTCTCCCAATTGCTTCACGATCTCCATTGGGAATTCCTTACTGTTGTCTCGCTCCATAACAGTGGGAGCTACCGTTCTCTCTACAAATTCTTTAATACTATCACGAATCATTTTTTGATCTTCAGTAAGATCAAATGAAAGGCCTTGTTCTAATAATGTATCCATCAACTATCCTTCTTTATTCATTAATTTTATTATGTGGAACCGCTTCCAAGATAACGCAATTAATGCAATAAAGCGTTCGCGATAGGATTAGTTTTTGTTAAATATCGTGTGAAGGTATATTTATCTAATCCTCACAGATTCCGGCTTTCGCCGCGGAATGACTTAAGTCGGATTAGCCGAAGTTCCAGTTCACTCCGCGCCCAATTTCGGGATCTGGAAAGTTCCAGTCTACGGCTCCCTGGTCACACGCATACATACAGGTTCCACATTCGATACAATCTTCAACCTGGAAGTGAACTTGCTGGTTGTCATCCATCGTATAGCAATTGGCAGGGCATACCCAGGTGGTACATTTATGAGGGCATCCTGAATTACAAATATCGGTATCAACAATGATGTGAGGCTTAATTTCTGATTTAGCCTGGTTGCGATAACTTACAAGTCCGAGTCGCTCAGATAACTTTAGATTTTTCATAATGACTTACGTGCTTTAAATCCGAGTTTAAGTAGTTCCCAGAGTGATGAATGTCGTTTAACAGCTCCGAGCAGCATCTTTTCAGATTTAGGAGTTGGCTCGTTTTTAATAGTGAAAAACTGACGCCCAAAATCACAGACCAGATTTGGAACCTTTTGCTGCATGGTTTCTGTGTGAAGTAAGTGAACGGCGTCCTGGAAGTTATTGATGTCTTTCATCACATAACTTTCATTCAACGCAGTTCGATAGTCTTTCAAGGTAGCCGAAGAGTAATCACCCTTTTCTTTGGCCTTCACAATAGTTTCTGCTGCTAATATCCCTGACCTCATCGCGTAATCCATTCCCTGGATCGCTTTTCCAGCATTCATTAACAGGTTTGCTGCTTCACCGGCAATCAGAACACCGTCTTTGTACAACTCTTTAGGCATGGCTCTGGAATCGCCAGAAGAAACCACATGAGCTGAATATTCTACGATTTCCCCGCCTTTAATGGCATCAGCAATGGTAGGATGAGTTTTGAAATGGTTAAGAAGATCATGAGGACTTCTCTTCTTCTCACGCATATCTTTAATGCCAATTACAAGTCCGAGTGAGATGGTATCTCTGTTGGTATAAAGAAACCCTCCGCCTTCTACACCATCGGTGGCCCAGCCTACAAACTCATTACTCATACCACTTAGGCCATTCAATTGGAATCGGTCTTCTAATGTTTTTTGATCAAAGCGAATGATCTCTTTGATACCAGTGAGCATATGATCAGCTGGTACATAGTTATCCTGAAGACCAACCTGACGAGTAAGCAGATTATTTACTCCTTCAGCAATGATTACCGAATCTGCGTGAAATTCATCCTCTCCGGTTTTGATACCCACTGCTTTTCCATTCTCCATGAGTACTTCATCCACCTTGATGTTGGTAGCGATGAATGAATCCATGGCAAAATCGCTGGCGTCAATAGCTTCCTGAACTTTACCGGAAAGCCAGTTGTCGAATTTTGAGCGTAGTACTACCACCCCTGAATAAGGAGTCTCATTGAAGTGCTTAGATTTAAAATCCAGGGAAAATGTTGATTGATCGTCCATGAAGGTAAGTCGGCGATGGTTGATGTAGCGCTCCCAACCCCCGTCTTCTTCTTCCCAATAGTTAGGGACTAGTTTTGCAAGATCACTTCCCCATAAAACTCCACCAGATACATTTTTCGCTCCTGCGAATTCTCCCCGTTCGATCAGCAGGAATTTCATGTTATTCCGGGCGAGTGTCATGGCAGCAGCTAAACCTGCAACTCCACCTCCGATTACAATACAATCAAATTTATCTTCCATTTAAAATAGCTTTGAGTTTTGAGCAGTGAGAGAGAATGGTTTCACTCAATTCTCATATCTAACTGCTCAAAGCTAGTTTTTTATTTTTTTCAACTCTTCAATGAATGGAGGGAGTACTTTGTATAAGTCTCCAACAATACCATAATCGGCAACTTCGAAAATAGGCGCATCCGCATCTTTATTAATAGCTACAATCACTTTGCTATTAGCCATTCCTGCAACGTGCTGAATAGCTCCGGAAATCCCAACTGCAATATAAAGCTGGGGAGATACTACCTTTCCAGTCTGTCCTATTTGAAGGCTAGGGTCATAAATACCTGCTTCAGTAAGGGCTCTGGAAGCACCGATACCTGCATGAAGTACATCAGCAAGTTCACTAATCAATGCTTTTGCTTCTTCGTCTTTTACTCCTCGTCCTGCAGCAACAATAGCTTCGGCTTCGTTTAGGTCGATGGTATCGCCTGTAGCAGATACGATTTCACGCAGTGTGGCTTTAAGTGAAGCTACATCTACAGAAAGAGAGATATTGGTAACAGAAGCTTCTGTTGGGGCCTCAATTAGATCGTAGGAACCAGATCGAACCGATACAAGGATTGGGTTTCCTTCCACTTCAACATTTGCCATCATTTTAGCAGCCATTACAGGGCGCTTGGCTGATACCCTGCTTCCGTCGAAATCGAAAGAAGAAACATCGGCCACTACTCCAGCATTTTGGTTTGCAGCAAGAGCTCCGAGAATGTCTTTTGTACCTTCGGTAGAGGCGAAAGCTACCACACTTGGAGAGCTTGTTTCCATCACCTTTGCCAATGCAGAAGTTAATGGAGCATTTCTATGCTTGTCGAATGAAGCATCTTCAACTACGAAAATTTCCGAAGCACCATATTGTTGAACGGTACCGGTAAAAGAAGACGCAGATGGGTCGATAATAACTGCGGTACAGGTTAGTCCATTTGCATCGGCTATTTGCTTGCTTCTTGAAAGAACTTCTAAGGATGAGCGTTTTACTTTGCCTTCAGAGATGGCGACATAGGTTAAAATTGAACTCATTAAACTATTTAATCGATTTTAAATTCTTGTTTAGTGATTGGGAGAATCCTTAAATCACACTGGCTTCGGTATCAAGGAGCTGAGCTACTTCGCGAGCAATTTCATCTGCTTCTCCTTCGAACTTTCTTCCTGCTTTACGTGCTGGTTTATTCTCGTAAGAAGTTACTTTTGAAGAAGCTCTGAGTTCGTCTTCTGATAAACCAAGAGAAGAAAGCTCAATAGCGTCAATTGGCTTTCTTTTTGAAGCCATAATGCCCTTTAGATTTGGAATTCGTGGCTCGTTCATATCATTTGAACAAGTGATGGCGCAAGGGAAGGGAAGGCCAATCATTTCCTGGCCAGTATCACCTTGACGCTTAACTACTAAGTTATCCCCGTCAATTTCGAGCCCCACTGCGTTAGTTGCGTAAGGTAAATCCAGTGCTTCGGCAAGCATGCTTCCGGTTAATCCGGAATCGGTATCCTGAGACTGCTTACCAAGGGATAATACATCATAGCTTTTATCTTTAAAGAAAGCAGCAAGAATATTTGCGTAGCTTCCGGAATCAAAATTGTTATCGCCTTCAACAACAATATGGCTTCCTTTATGAGCACCCATTGCCAATGCTTTCCTGATGGTTTCCGATGCTTTTGCTGAGCCAATACATACTACCTCAACTTCTCCACCATGCTTTTCAGTCAGAACCAGTGCTTCTTCGACGGCTGATGCATCATAAGCATTGAGCACCATTCGATCACCATCCATGATCAATTCACCGTCTTTAATTTGAAAAGGAGCACCAACATCTGGCACCATCTTAATACATACAAAAAATTTCATTCGCTCCGTAATTTTCGTCTTGATATTTGTTCCTGTGGAACCGCTTTTTTAAGCCAAATAATATACAACTTTGAAACAGAAAAAGTTTGTCTCTGGTCGATAAAGATGTAAGAAAAAGAAAGCTAGTTCTGTAACTCGCTGTATTCGCTCAGGTGCCCCTGGTCAGTCTCTTGTAAAATGGTATAAGCCTGTAATTGAACCCGGCTATCAGCATCTCTAAAAATGGAAGCAATTTCTTTTGATTTTGAATCGAAGAAGAGATCATAAAGAAAGTTGCTGGTTGATCTTCTTTTGGCGTCCCGAATATCCTCAAGACTTGTTAGTACCTGTTGCCGTGCTTGTTCGGGGCTTTGAGTAAAAGTATCTAGCCCTTGCCGATGATAGGTATAGTATGCATTTCTGAGCGGGTGATAATTGTTGTTTAGTAAATCAGCGATCAGAACAAATCGATTACGTTGATTGTTACTGTTTCTGTTCCACCCAATTGCATTTTCATTCTGAGCCAGATCAACCACATTTTGAGCAAGTTCAAAATAGTCAGTTCCTCCTAATGGAGAAAAACTATCAAAATCATACCCAAGAATTAAGTACATGTAGAAATCAATAAATCCTGTGAGGGATTCGAATTGTAATTCTTCATGAATCAAACTTTTTCCCTGAGGATAGGAAAACTGCCAGGACTGATCTCCAATAATAAGAGAAGTAGTCTCAGAAGTAGTGTTATATATAGGTCTTCTTGCCGAGATCACTGTTTCCGCGACAAAATTGAAATCCTGATCTCCATCTATCAATACAATAGAAAGCTGGCAGAAAATACGTTCTTCCTCCTGAAACTCAATTTCCGTCCATCTAAACTCATTGATATAATTTTCAAGATCAGTTTGGAGGGATTCTTTCACATACTCGAAGGATGTCCCCTCCAGATTTGTGTCATCTACATTCACCCTACAGTTAAACTCCTGTGCCAGAGAGGCTACAGGGAGTAGCATTAGTACAAAAAAACTGTGAATTCTAGAGTTAAACACTTTCTTTATTCCTTTCAGATATATCATGTCGAACAAACTTATGTCAATGATACGAATACGTACATTCTCATATAAAATTTCTTTCCTATTCTTTATTTGTTCATTGCCGGTTTATGTAGCAGCCCAAACCACAATGGGAGCCAGAGAGATCAGCCTTGGTCAAGCTACTTCGGCATTAGAGGGTAGTAGATGGGCAGTCTTTGCTAATCCTGCATTGTTAAGTAGTGCTTCACCTAATGCAGGATTTTATGGTTTAAGGAATTATGGTTTTGCAGAAATTACAGATATGGCTGCCTTTGGAAGTGTACCAACCTCCTTTGGAGTTACTGCTCTAGGTTTGCATCGTTATGGGGATAATTTGTTTAATGAAACCAGGCTTAAGCTTGGTTATAAAAATGTGTGGGAGCTGTTACATTTCGGAGTAACACTGAATTATAATCATATCTCATTTGGAGGTGTTTACGGTTCCGGAGGAGCTTTGAGTTTGGATCTTGGTCTTATTTCAGAAATAACTGAACAATTATGGATTGGAGCCAAAGCGACAAATCTGAATCGTTCTTCATACGAATTTTCTACGGACGAAGAGGACCTGGCTTCGGACCTGAGTATAGGTTTTAGTTACCATCTTGAGGAGCAGGCTTTATTGCTAGTAGATGTGGTGAAGGATGTACGGTTTCCGGTTTCCTACAGGGGTGGTTTAGAGGTTGCCATAGTAGAAGGTTTTTTAGGAAGAGTTGGAATTACTACCGAGCCGCTTACTTATTCTTTTGGCTTTGGGTACGGAAAAGATCTTTGGGAAATAAATGTAGCTGTTCAACAACATTATGCACTAGGTTTGAGCCCTGGTTTTGATCTCATAATTAGTTTCTAGCAATGAGTACTGCCAGGAAAATATTGTTGGGCTGTTTCTCTGTTTTCTTAGTAATAAATGCATATGCACAAGATAGTTCTCAGGTTGAAGTAGAAAGACAGCTTGAACAGGCATTCGAAGAACTGGATACACAGGAGACCGGAGTGACTGGGGAACAGCTTACCCAATTCTTAGAGGATTTAGCTTCCAATCCTGTCAACATAAATTCCGCAGAAGTTAATGAACTACTTCAAATTCCCGGATTCAACCTAATTCTTGCCAGGGCGGTAATTGACTTCAGAAGAAATAACCCTTTCGAAAGTATATCTGATATTCAGAGAGTTTCGGGTATTGGTGTGGCCACTTTTCAGAGGATGAGACCATATATAACAGTAGGCGGAGTGTCTGATAGATTTACTAATCTCTATACAAATCCCGGTTACTGGCTGTCAGGAAATCAGTTCGAATATATTTCAAGGTATCAACAGAATCTTCAGGATCAGGAAGGTTTTCTGAGAGAAGATTCTTCGGGTGGGTATACAGGAAATGCCGTTAAGTACTACCAGAGATTTAGGATGAGAAGTAATCACCTCTCTTTAAATCTTACCCAGGAGAAAGACGCCGGAGAGACTCTTTCAGGTCCCACTGATTTTGATTTCGATTCATGGCATATCGAACTGAAGGAAAATGGAAAGTTAAAAAGCCTCGTGTTCGGAGATTATAGCCTAAGTTTTGGACAGGGCTTGGTACTATGGACTGGTGGAGCTTTTGGAAAAGGAAGAGAAGTCATAGGAACTATTAATAAGAATGAAAGAGGATTAAGAGCATACGGCTCTGCACAAGAAACAGATTTTTTCAGAGGGATTGCAGCTACCTATGGAGAAGAGCGACAGGTTACTGGTTTTTACTCTAGTCGTCCCAGAACGGCTTCAGTAATAAATGGAGACACTACTAACTTCCCGTCTTCAAGTGGATTTCACAGAACACTTCCTGAACTCGAAAGAAGGAACAATATTGATCAGGAGACCTTTGGGGGAAGAATTACATTCGATTCTCCTCTAGGATATTTAGGAATAACGGGCTATCAAACCACGTTCAACTCTTATATTGAAGCGGGAAGTTCTTTGAGTGATTTATATGATTTTGAAGGTGAATCGAATTCCGTATTTGGAGTGGATTATCGAGGGCTAATTGGGAACTCCTTTTTATTTATAGAAGCTGCAAGAAGCGAAAATGGAGGATTAGGTTTTATTTCTGGATTAGAAGCTCCGATAGGTTCTAATACTGACATCGCTCTTCTTTATCGAAACTATCAAAAGAACTTCCAATCTTTTTTAGGAGATGGTTTTGGAGAATCTTCAGGAGATCCCAATAATGAAATAGGGTTTTATCTTGGGGTAAAGCATACCCTGCCTAAGGGCTATACAATTAGTGGGTATATAGATCAGTATCGCTTCGATGCTCCCAGGTCTGGGAATACACAATCAACACTGGGATTTGACGTATTAGGACTAATCGAGAGGCGTATATCTCGAAATCTCAATGCTTATGTATTAATAAGAAATGAAATTAAAGAAGATGAGTTTTTGATTGCCGATCAGGCAGGAAGAGAAGAGAGAGTACTTGGAGAAGAAAAAAGAGCGAGCGTCAGATTTCAGACAGAATACCAGGTAAGCAGGAAGGTGAGACTTAGAACTAGAGGCGAATTTGTTAGATTCCAAGGTGCCGGAGAAGATTGGGGGTCAGGGTTTCTCATCTATCAGGATTTAAGATTATTGCTATCCAGAAAACTGCAAATTGATGCAAGGCTAACCCTTTTTGATACTGATAGTTTTGACACTCGATTGTATCAATTCGAAAATGATTTGCTATATGTATTATCAAATACTGCATTAAGTGATAGGGGGCAGCGCATGTATCTGCTGTTGAAGTATGAAGCAGCAGAATGGATTGATATTTGGGCCAAGTATTCTGTTACTATAATAGAAGACGCACAGACATTGAGTAGTGGGATAGGAGAGATTCAGGGTAATAAGCGTTCGTTTTTGGGAGTACAAGCAAGGGTGCAAATCCGCTAATTATTCATAAAGTCAGTGTTTAAAGTCCTATATTCGACCGAATTTTTAATCTCATTGCTTATGACAATTGAAGGATGGTCAGTCGTAGGAGTAATCGTTGGTTGTTTAATCCTACTCATCACTACACATCTTTCCGTAGATATGATTTTACTAGCTGGCTTAGGCATTTTGCTAGTATCTGGAATCATAGCCCCTGAAGCAGCTCTTTCAGGTTTTTCAAATGAAGGTATGCTTACTGTAGCAGCATTATATATAGTTGCTGCTGGACTGAAAGAAACCGGTGCCATCCAGTTTATCACTCAAAAAGTGATGGGAAATGCCAATACTGTCCGCTCTTCGCAAGCAAGGATTATGGTACCTGTAATGGTGATGAGTGCATTTTTAAATAATACTCCCATTGTAGCGTCATTTATTCCTGCTCTAGAGCATTGGAGCAAGAGAACCAGGATTCCAGTTTCTAAAATCTTGATCCCATTGAGTTATGCTGCAATACTTGGTGGAACCTGTACTTTAATTGGAACGAGTACAAACCTGATTTTAAATGGGTTATTGATTGAAGAGGCGAGTACCCGTTCTCTTGGCCTTTTCGAACCAGCACTAATCGGGATTCCGTGTGCCATTGCAGGGTTTTTATATCTATTCATTTTTGGAGATAAGTTGCTCCCTTCAAGAGGAGAAGCTTTTGAGACGTTTAAAAACCCGAGAGAGTATACCATAGAAATGGTAGTGTCTAAGAATAGTTCTCTTGTTGGACAAACAGTACAAAATGCAGGATTAAGACAGCTTCCAGGACTTTTTCTGGTAGAGATAATTCGGGGTGAAGAGATCATCCCCGCAGTAGGTCCTGACCAAAAGCTCAAAGAAGAAGACCGGTTAATTTTTGCAGGAGTTATAGATTCTATAGTAGATCTTCAAAACATTCAGGGATTAGTACCAGCTACTGATCAAGTGTTTAAACTGGATGCCACTGAAAGTGACCGAGTTCTTGTAGAAGCTGTTGTGTCTACTTCAAATCCAATTAAAGGTAGGACCATAAAAGAGGGTAGATTTAGAGAAAGATATAATGCTGTAGTATTGGCTGTTTCAAGAAGTGGAGAAAGGCTTAAGGAGAAGGTGGGAGATATTACTCTTAAAACAGGGGATACGTTATTCCTGGAAACAAAAAAGTCTTTCCAACATAGATTTAGAAATTCGAATCATTTTTATCTGATAAGTCCTATTGAAAATGTAGCCAGGACACAGTTTGATAAAGCTGGGCTTGCTATTTTAATTTTAATAGCGATGGTTGCACTTGCTGGACTAAATATCTTGAGTATGTTACAAGCTGCTTTCGTTGCGGGAGGCTTGATGATTCTAACTAGATGTATTCGTTATTCGGCAAGTATCGAGGCTGTAGATTGGAGAGTATTGATCGCTATCGGAGCGTCTCTGGGAATTGGAAGTGCCCTTTCTTCAACCGGTGCTGCATCAAATTTTGCTGTGGGAATGCTTTCTTTTGCTCAGGAGAATCCAGCTATAGCTCTAATAATTACCTATTTCATTACCTGGATACTGACGGAGCTAATTACTAATAATGCAGCGGCGGTTTTGGTTTTTCCAATTGCTCTATCGATAGCTCAATCCTTGCAAGTAGATTTCATTCCATTTGCCATAGTGATAATAATGGGAGCATCTGCGAGCTTCTCTACTCCTGTGGGGTATCAAACCAATCTCATGGTTTATGGTCCTGGTAATTATCGGTACACCGACTACGTCAAAATAGGGCTTCCACTGAATTTGATCGTAGCGGTAATAACCATATCTTTGGTGTCTAAATTTTGGAGTTTTTGACACTATTAGTTAATGATTGAAGAAATCATCAAGATTGCCAAACAAGCAGGGGTAAAAATACTTGATCACTATAATGAAGAGATAGAGGTAACTCATAAAGATGATGAGTCCCCTTTAACTAAAGCTGATTTGGCAGCACATTACGAAATTATCAATGGGCTAAAATCACTTGACCCGGAAACACCTATTATTTCTGAGGAGTCAGGAGTGCCTGCTTATGAGGAAAGAAAAGCCTGGGACAAGTTCTGGATTGTTGATCCATTAGATGGCACCAAAGAATTCATCAAAAAAAATGGTGAGTTTACTGTGAATATTGCTTTGATAGAGCATGGCGAGCCAATTCTAGGTGTAGTATATACACCAGCAATGAATTTGACCTACTATGCCAAAAAAGGTAGTGGTGCTTACAAGCAAAATGGAAACGAAACACCAGAAAGAATTTTTTCGGATCGAGCAGATAAATTAAAGCCTTTGAGCATGATTGAAAGTCGTTCGCATGGTTCAGCTGAACTCGAAGAGTATTTGGAAAGGGAAAATCTCAACATCAAGGAAAGGATTAAATCTGGAAGTTCGCTCAAGATATGTCTGGTTGCAGAAGGAAAAGCTGATTTTTACCCTCGAATGGCACCCACAATGGAATGGGATGTAGCCGCTGGAGATTGTGTGTATAGAAATTCTGCGAAAACAGGTCAGCACCCATCAGAGCTTGTATACAATAAAGAGAACTTGTTAAACCCTTCATTTATTCTCGGTTTTTAAGCAATGAGCAACACAAAATGGAAACCTACTGTTCTTTGGTTTACAGGACTATCTGGTTCAGGGAAAAGCACTATCTCCGAAAAAGTGTTCGAGATTATCCTGGAACTTGGATATGAAGTAGAACATCTCGACGGTGATGCTATAAGGGACATTTTCCCAAAAACTGGGTTCTCAAAAGACGAAAGGAACAATCATATTAAACGAGTTGGGTACCTTGCCAGTCGACTTCAGGCACATAAGGTATTTGTAATTGGCTCTTTTGTCTCTCCTTATAAAGAGGCTAGAGACTTTGTTAGAGACTTATGCGAGGATTTCACTGAAATTTATATCTCTACTCCTTATGAAGAATGTGAACGTAGAGATGTGAAGGGTTTATATGCCAAAGCCCGGGCTGGTGAGATAAAAAACTTTACTGGATTAGATGATCCATATGAAGCTCCGGAGAACCCAGAATTAGATATTGATACGACAAATATTACACTGGACGAGGCGGTTCAGCGAGTAATAGATTATCTAAATAATCATAAAGCCATATCTTAAGAAAGGTCGCAAAAGCGATAAAAACTTATGACTTCATACAGACTAACACATATTCAGCAACTTGAATCAGAAGCTATTTTGATAATGAGAGAAGTAGCTGCACAGTTCCAGAAGCCAGTGCTTCTATTTTCTGGAGGTAAGGATTCTATTGTGATGGCTCACTTAGCAAAAAAAGCATTCTATCCTGGTAAAATACCATTTCCTTTCATGCATGTTGATACAGGCCACAACTTTGATGAAACCATCGAATTTAGGGACTGGTTGGCAGAAGATCTCGGCGTTGAAATGTTAGTTGCTAGTGTACAGGATGCAATTGATCAAGGAAAGGTAAGAGAAGAAACAGGGCCAAGGGCTAGTAGAAATACGCTTCAGATTACAGCGCTATTAGATGGGCTAGAAGAACATAAGTTTGATGCTGCTTTTGGTGGTGCACGAAGAGATGAAGAAAAAGCTCGTGCAAAGGAACGTTTCTTTTCTCATAGAGATGAGTTTGGCCAATGGGACCCAAAAAACCAACGTCCAGAGCTATGGAATCTGTTTAATGGAAAAAAACAGATGGGAGAACACTTCAGAGTTTTTCCACTTAGTAACTGGACAGAAATGGATGTGTGGCAGTACATAGCTGCTGAGAATGTTAAAATACCCTCACTCTATTTTTCTCATCAAAGAGAGGTATTCGAGCGCGATGGAGTGTACCTTGCTAAGTCGGATTATATTCAAAATTTTGATCACGAAACTTCAGAAAGTAAAACGGTAAGGTTCCGAACTATTGGGGATGTGACTTGTACAGGAGCTGTACTTTCAGGTGCATCTACATTGGATGAAATTATACAAGAAGTAGCTTCCGCTAGAATTACTGAACGCGGGGGTAGAGCAGATGATAAACGCTCGGAAGCAGCAATGGAAGAACGAAAGAAACAAGGATATTTCTAAGGATTAATAAAGATGTCAGATCAGTTAGACAGTAATGCCTACTTAAATATGGATTTACTACGCTTCACTACTGCTGGTAGTGTTGATGATGGTAAAAGTACATTAATTGGAAGGTTACTTTACGATTCCAAATCAATTTTTGAAGATCAGCTTGAGGCTATTGAAGAGTCTAGTAAGAACAAGGGAGATGACTATACCAATCTTGCTCTTCTTACGGATGGTCTTTCAGCTGAAAGAGAACAGGGAATTACCATTGATGTAGCTTATCGTTATTTCTCTACCCCAAAAAGAAAATTCATTATTGCAGATACTCCAGGTCATATCCAGTATACCAGAAATATGGTTACTGGTGCTTCAACGGCAAATTTAGCTATTATACTCGTTGATGCAAGACATGGGGTAATTGAGCAAACTTGTCGTCACTCTTTTATCGCTTCCTTACTGGGAATAAAGCATATCGTATTATGCGTAAACAAAATGGACCTGGTTGATTATAGTGAAGAAGCATTCGATAAAGTGGTAAGCCAATACAAGGAATTTTCTTCTAAACTAGATGTGCCGGATATCCATTATATCCCTATAAGTGCGCTTTATGGTGACAATGTAGTTGAGAAATCAACAAATATGGATTGGTATAAAGGTTCAACTCTACTCTATACTCTTGAGAATGTAGCAGTAAATAGTGATTACAATCATATCGATTCAAGATTTCCAGTTCAATGGGTTGTTCGTCCACAATCCAAAGATCATATTGACTATCGGGGATACGCGGGTAGGGTAGAAGGCGGTGTTTTTAAACCCGGTGATGAAGTTATTGCTTTGCCATCTGGGTTTACTTCGAAGATAAAATCCATTCATAACCATGCTGAAGAGATCGGAGAAGCATATCAGCCCATGTCTGTTTCAATCACATTGGAAGACGATATTGATATTAGTAGAGGGGACATGATTGCAAAACCTGATAACCAGCCTCAAACTGGGCAAGATATTGATCTAATGGTATGTTGGCTAAATCAGCAGCCACTCCAATTAAATGGAAAGTATACAATTAAGCACACCACAAAAGAAGCTCGTTGTATTGTAAAAGAGATCAAGTATAAGGTTGATATAAATACTCTTCATAGAAAAGAAGATGATTTTGACATAGGCCTGAATGACATAGGAAGGATTAAAATCAGAACAACAGCTCCGTTGTTTTTTGACAGTTACAAGAAGAACAGATCGACTGGTAGCCTAATTATTGTAGATGAGTTTACTAATGTAACTGTTGGTGCGGGAATGATTATTTAAGCAGGGATTGTCTTTTCAACAAAAAAAGCCCGCATGTATACATGCGGGCTTTTTTTGTATTCATCAATAATGTAAGGTTGAGAAGTGATTCCTTCTTTAGACTTCTTCCTGATAATATTCACTATATGTGCGTTTATAATAGGAGTAGTTAGTATAATAATCTGTACTCTTTTTTGGATCAAAAGCGTTCAACACCACGCCAAGTACATCAGCATTTAAGTGACTTAAACCTTCAAGTGTGTATTTCAACTCTTTTTTAGTAGTTATATTAAATCTAGATACTACCACGATCCCATCTACAAGTCGCAATAAAGAAGCAGAATCCGAAATAATTCCATATGGAGCGGTATCAAGTATAATGTGATCATACCGCTCAGAAAGCTTGTCTATTAACTGTTTCAATCTCTTACTATCCAATACGGTGGCAGGCTCAGGAGTCTTTTTACCAACAGTGATTAAATCAACATTTGGAGCAATTGTCTCCCTAGTAATATCACTGATTTTGATAGTTTCAAATAAGGAATCCGTTAACCCTGGTTCTCTGTTTTCCCCGAAAATCTTGTGTTGTGTAGGTCTTCGTAAATCAAGATCAATTAAAAGCACGCTTTTTTCAGCTTCAGAAAAAGTTACAGCAAGATTAGCAGCTAATGTGCTCTTTCCTTCCCCTTTGGTAGCACTAGTTACCATTATTACTCTGTGAACCTTATCTGGGTTAGCATATACTACATTGATTCTAAGTCTGCGATACGCTTCAGAAATTGGAGAGATATGATCTAGAAACGTAATTAATTGATTGGACACAGATTTATCATCGATAAATTGACGATCATTCGAATTGAGTCCATCCAAAATTGAGAAATCTGGTATAGTACCCAAAAGTGGCAGTTTAAAGTCTTTGATTGTGTCTGTAGAGGTGATTCTATCATCAAATAATTCTCTAATAAAAACAAATCCAACTCCTAATACTCCTCCAAGGAGTAAACCGATAAAAGTGATTATTTTTTTTCTGGGACTAATTGGTTTCTTAGGGGGTAGAGCATAATCCAGGGGTCTACCCATTCCAAATTGTGTTTTCTCCCATAAACTCATTTCAGCAAATTGATTAGAAACAAGTAAATATAGCTCTTCATTTATCTTTACATCCCTTTGTAATCTGGAAAGTTTAATAATATTGTCCGGGAGTGATTCAAATTCAGAGTTCAACTGGTAGTAATAAGAATCGAGAACCTCAGATCTGCTTTCCAACTGAATTTTTTCGACTCTAAGTTCTATCAGTTTACTGGAAAGTTCAGAGATTTTCTGGACACCAGACCCTCCTGAAGCGATACTTAGATATAGTTCGGAATCAGATTGTAAAAAAGAATTTGTTAAATCCAGTATCTGCTCCTTAATTGAATTAATTCTTGAGTTAATTCTAGAAAGCTCGGGATTTGTATCTGAAATATTCGGATTCTTTACCTTAATCATAAGCTTTTCAGTTTCCAGTTCAGATAAGGCTATTTGATACCTCTGTAAGGTAGGAGCAATTGCTGATGTATATTGATCGGCAAGCCCGGGACGGATTTCATTTAATTGACTTTCGTATTGATCAATAGCAGAATTAATAGAGATTAAACTAATCTTTGCTGTTTGTCTCTGCGTTACAATATCGGCTGTTTCTTCAATTAAGCTTTGAGCCTGTTGATTTACAGAAACAAGATTAGTTGTATTCATAAATACTCTTAAAGAGTCTTCAACACTTATCAATTCTTCACCAATTCTATCTCGTTCTTCACGAAGAAAAGACAAAGCAGAAACTGCCATAGTTCGATTCTGATCTGTCGATAATTCAGTATAAGCTTCCATTGTTTGATTGACAATAACAGCGGCTTCTTCTGAAGAAGGGCTCTCAAAAGAAATCCCAATGACATCAGATTGAGGGTCTATTCTATCAAAACGAATAAAATCCTTATACCTGGCAGCAACGGTATCTATTCCAATAGAAGTAGAATCATCTGGGTATGCTCTCCATAGAATTGGAAATTTATTACCCTGTTTATCGTAATGTATATCATTTATTCTTTCAGCCAACTCATAACTTTGTTTTATCGAACGTAGAATCTGTAATTCATTTGCGATAGTGCTACCCACACCTATCCCATATGTGGTGGTCAGAAGGCTTGATAGGTCTGAGCCAGCATATGAATACCGGTTTTGATTCTGAGAGATGATAAGAGTTCCCTTTCCTTCGTATATAGGTATTTGATTAATTGCATAAACTACCGCTATGATGCCACCAATGAGGGTTATAAAAATAATTTTCCACTTATTTAGGAAAAGTAGATTTAGGATTTTAATTAAGTCTACCTCTTGCTCTTTTTCATTCACTGTATTGCTGCCATTATTTGCTGGGCCTGAAAAACCGTTATTGCCGTTCAAATTCATAAGCTGAATTATTACAATTTTAAAACTTCAAAGATAACAAAGAAATAGTTAATTTTAAGGCTTATTGCTTTTATAATGTGAACCCCGAAGATTCTATTCATTAATAATGGCCAAAATAGCAGTTATATCTGATATTCATGGTAATTTGCCCGCCCTTAGCAAAGTTTTAGAAGTTTTAGATGCAGAATCTCCAGACCAATGGATTTGTCTAGGTGATCTGGTTGGATATGGTCCAAATCCTGCTGAGTGTATTCAAATAATTATGGAAAGAGATATTCCTACTGTTAAAGGAAATCATGATGCTGGAGTAGTAGGTGATTTGTCTCTAAATCATTTTAGATTACCAAATCGAAAACTTATTGAAATTACCAGATCCTTGATTTCTATAGACCAAATGTCTTGGTTGAAATCATTACCGCTTACCTTAGTCAAAGATGAATGGATAGCAGCACATTCTACACCAATAAATCCTGAAAAATGGGTATACGTAGAGAGTGCTTTCCAAGCGCGGGATATAATAGATAAAAATAATACTCATCTATGTTTTATAGGTCATACACATAAACCAGCAATGGTTTCAGAGAAATTTGGTGTTAGTAAATATCAAAGGGATGGGAAATTTTTGATAAACCCGGGTAGTGTAGGGCAATCAAGAGATGGTGATTATCGCGCATCATGCTGTATCGTAGATACAGCTAGTGAGGTATATAAAAACATTAGGGTAGAGTATGATATAGAAAATAATTTAACAGGTCTGATGAAGCTTGGATTTACAAGAAGTGAAGCCAGGCGTCTGATGAGAGTGTAAATTTCCATAAATATGGAGCTTAAAAAAAAGTATATTATAAGCTTAAACCATTTGCCAAAAAGAGTATGTTAAATAAGTTTCTGTCCATTTTTTTCATTCTAATCACAATTTTATGTGTTGATGTTAAATTAGTTTTTGCACAACAAGATCAATTGAATAGGTCACAACAGTTTAGATTGGCAGAGAGAATAATTCGAATAGCTGAACCAGGTGAATTAGCTGATTCTTTAAATTTATGGGGCGATGTGAATAGTGCTGGAAGATACCTTGTTCCAAAGGGAACGAAACTCATTGATTTGTTATCATACAGTGGAGGAATGATTACGATTAGAGATGGTCAGACTAATTTAGATTGGTCTAAAATGAGGGTAGAAATTTATGTGCATGAGTTGAATAAAGAGACTAATAAATATGAATTAGTTGAAGAATTCACATATAGATTTGAAGAGTCCTTTCCAGAAGATATGTGGGCATTTAAGCTTAAAAATAACAATACTATATCGGTTCGAGTAAAAAGAAGGCCATCCTTCCGGGATTATCTTGGGGTATTTGCATCAACAGTTACAGCAATAGCTTCTACTGTTATTTTAATCGAAAGATTAAATGGCAATTAAGTTTTGTTCGAAAAGGTACTTCCTTTTAAGTAACATGGTTCATAATTCTTCTTTTATGCAGATGATTACATACTTACGAATCACTATTCATTAACAAAAAACTTTAGGTACGGGAATTATAAATTCAAATAATTATGAAAATTGTAGTTACCGGTGGGGCGGGATTTATTGGCTCTCATTTGATCGATGAGTTGCTAAAAAAGGGTCATTCTATTATTAATATTGACAACTTTGATGCCTACTATTTACGCAAAATCAAAGAGAGCAATATAAAAGGGCATTTTAAATATGGGAATAAATACCAATTGATAGAATCCGATATTAGGGATAAGAATATTTCTAGTTTCTTTTCTGAAGATGTTGAGATTATTATTCATTTAGCGGCCAAAGCAGGTGTAAGGCCTTCATTGGAAAATCCAATTGAGTATCAGGATGTAAATGTTTCAGGAACTCAAAACCTCTTGGAAATCGCGCGTCAAAAAAAAATACGTAAATTCATTTTTGCTTCTTCAAGTAGTGTTTATGGAAAAAATAAAAATGTTCCATGGTCCGAAAGTGACCATGTTTTGGAGCCAATTAGTCCATATGCAAGTACGAAAGTAAGTGGCGAATTGATGGGACATGTATATAGTCATTTGTTTGGCATACAGTTCTTAGCTCTCAGATTTTTTACTGTTTATGGTCCAAGGCAAAGACCGGATTTAGCAATTAATAAATTTTTTAGTTTGATTAAAAATGGAGAAGAAATAACACTCTTCGGCGATGGTACTACAAGAAGGGATTATACTTACGTAGCAGATATTGTTGATGGGATAGTTTCTGCAATCGAATACAAAGATTCACAGTTTGAGATCATTAACCTGGGGAATAATAAAACAATTAAATTGAACGAGTTAGTCAATGAAATTGAGAAAACTATTCAAATAACAGCAAAAAAAATCTTTGCTGAAGAACAACCTGGTGATGTAAAACAAACCTGGGCTGATATTCTAAAAGCTGAAAAACTGTTAGATTATAATCCGAAATATTCCTTAGAAAAAGGGCTGGAAAAATTTTGGGAATGGCATCTTCAAAACCAAAAAAAATAGTTGTAAAATGAAAATTGTAGTTACAGGGGGGGCGGGTTTTATTGGTTCTTCTCTTGTCCGATTACTGGTTGAGGATAAAAGAAATACAGTAGTCAATATTGACAAGCTTACTTATGCTGGTCATTTAGAATCTTTGAAAACAGTAAGTTCTTTGCCTAATTATTTTTTTGAACAAATTGATATTTGTGATAAAAAAGCAATTGCAGAAGTATTCCGAAAGCATAAACCTGATTTTGTTTACCATTTAGCTGCAGAATCTCATGTAGACAGATCGATTGATGGTTCTGCTGAATTTATACAAACAAATGTTGTGGGAACGCATACTCTTTTAGAAGAGGCACTTTCTTACTGGAAATCTTTGAGAAAAGAAAAAAAAGATAGATTTCGATTTTTGCATGTTTCTACCGATGAAGTGTATGGTACGTTAGGGGATACTGGTTTTTTTACTGAAAATACTTCTTATGATCCTCGTTCCCCATACTCTTCAAGTAAAGCAGCTTCAGATCATTTAGTTAGGGCATGGTACCATACTTACAAGCTGCCAACGATAATTACTAATTGCTCAAACAATTACGGCCCATATCAGTTTCCAGAAAAACTAATTCCTGTTGTTATTCTAAAAGCACTTCAAGGAAAGGATATTCCAGTTTACGGAGATGGGAAAAATATAAGAGATTGGTTATATGTTGATGACCATACAAGAGCCTTAATAAAAGTGATACAAACTGGTTTGCCAGGTGAGACATATAATATTGGAGGGCATAACGAGAAACGAAATATTGATGTGGTTAATACAATCTGCGACACTTTGAATGAATTAGTTCCCAAAAAAACCAAGTATCGGGAACAAATCTCTTTTGTAACAGATAGACCAGGCCATGATTTTAGATATGCAATTGACGCTTCTAAAATTGAAAGGGAGTTAGGGTGGAAACCTAAAGAGACTTTTGAATCTGGAATTAAGGCTACAGTTAAATGGTATCTCAAAAATATGGAATGGGTTGAAGCAGTAACAGAAGAAAATTATAATTTAGAACGATTAGGTATAAAAGCTCTGATATGAAAGGAATTATTCTTGCTGGTGGAAGTGGAACAAGGTTGTATCCGGTAACAAAGGCTATTAGCAAACAATTAATGCCGGTATATGATAAGCCTATGATCTACTATCCTTTATCGATTCTTATGCTTGCCGGGATTAAAGAGGTGTTAATCATCACAACTCCAGAAGATTCGGATAGTTTTAAAAGACTTTTAGGTGATGGTTCCGATTGGGGTATTTCACTAAAATATGCCGTACAGCCAAGTCCGGACGGACTAGCTCAAGCGTTTATTATCGGGGAAGGTTTTATTGAAGAAGATAATGTGACGTTAATCTTAGGTGATAATATATTTTATGGTCCTGGCTTCGGAAGAAAAATGAAACAGGCGGTCCATGACTTATCAGGCGCTACGGTATTTGGCTACAATGTTGCAGACCCTGAACGGTTTGGTGTTGTAGAAATCGATGAAGCAAATAAAGCATTGTCCATTGAAGAAAAACCAGTAACACCAAAAAGTAATATCGCAGTAACAGGTCTATATATTTATGATAATAAAGTAGTTGATATAGCTAAAAATATTAAACCTTCAGCCAGAGGTGAATTAGAAATCACATCAGTAAATCAAGCTTATTTAGAACTGGATTGTCTGAATGTAGAAGTTTTGGGCCGTGGATACGCATGGCTTGACACAGGTACTCATGATGCGATGATGGAAGCTGCACAGTTTGTTGAAATTATTGAAAGAAGACAAGGCTATAAAATTGCTTGTTTAGAGGAAATTGCTTGGAGAGAGGGTTGGATTGGTGAAAAAGAAATGTTGAAAAAAGCGGATGAATTGCGAAAGAATGGTTATGGAAAATATTTAAGAAAGTTAGTTGAAAATGGATAACAAAGTTCAAATAATTGAGTTGCCAAAAATATTTGATCCTCGAGGGAACCTTACCTTCTTTGAAAATTATATCCAACTTCCATTTGAAATAAAAAGAGTATTCTGGACATACGATGTGCCAGGTGGTCAGACAAGAGGTGGGCATGCTTATCATAGCCAGGATGAGTTTATTATTGCTTTAAGTGGATCTTTTGATGTTATAATAACTCATCCAGATGCTAAAGAAGAAAAATTTAATTTGAATAGATCCTATTATGGTCTTTATGTGCCTGCAAAAACATGGCGACATTTAGAAAACTATTCTACAAACGCTTTATCATTGCATGCCTCTAGTCATGAATTCAATGAGAGTGATTATATAAGTGATTTTGATTTTTTTAAGGAGTATTTGGAATGACCTCAGTATTTGATTGCTCACTGGTCACCTTACCTAAGATTGATGGTATGAGCGGGAGCATTACCTCCATTAATAACGATGGCTTACTACCATTTGATGTAAAAAGGGTTTTCTATCTGTACGATATCCCTGGTGGGGAGTCTAGGGGTGCACATTCCCACAAAGAATGCCACCAGCTTTTGATTGCTGCAAGTGGAGCTTTTGAAGTGCTTTTAGATGACTCAAGAGTAAAGAGAATTGTTCAATTAAACAGACCGTATCTGGGGTTACATATTCCTCCTGGTATTTGGGCTTCTGAAATAAACTTTTCATCCGGATCAATTTGTCTTGTTCTTGCATCACATCAATATGATGAAAATGATTACATCCGCAATTATTCTGAATATTTAGAACTAAATACAAATGATTCATAATTCGGCTGAAGTACAAACAGAGTTTATTGGTAGTGACACAAGTGTTTGGCAATATTCAATAATTCTGAAAGGAGCAAAAATCGGAAATAGCTGTAATATAAATTGTCATGTCTTTATTGAGAATGATGTCACAATCGGTAATAATGTTACAATCAAGCCAGGAGTACAAATTTGGGATGGTATTACCATTGAAGACGATGTATTCATTGGGCCTAATGTTACATTCACTAATGATAAGGTTCCTAGAAGTAAACAGTACCCTGAAGAATTTCAAAGAACGGTTATTAAGAGTAAAGCTTCAATTGGTGCTGGCGCAATTATTCTCGGTGGAATCAGTATCGGAAAATTTTCTTTAGTAGGTGCTGGCTCGTTGGTTACAAAATCGATACCAGAACGGGCACTTGTAATTGGATCTCCTGCAAAAATCATTTCATGGTTAAATGATGATGGTAGCAAAATGGAAAAATTAGAGAAAAATAAATGGAGAGATAAAAATGGAGAAATTTGGATATCAAAAAATAATAAAATCAATAAAGTATGAAGGTCCCATTTTTAAGTCTTAAAGATATTAACAGTCCATATCTCGACGAGCTTGAAAAGGCAGTCAATAGGGTTGTATGTTCTGGATGGTATCTATTGGGAAACGAATTAAAGGAATTTGAAGAGGAATTTTCAGAATATGTTGGAGTAAAACACACTCTTGGCGTTGGTAATGGACTTGATGCTCTAAAGATTATTCTGAAGGCTTACATGGAAATGGGATTCATGGAAGCTGGAGATGAAATCATCGTGCCTGCTAATACATATATAGCCACTATTTTGGCTATTTTAGATTGTGACCTTACACCAATTCTAATTGAACCGGATATATCGTCTTATAATATTGATGAAAACGAGATAGAAAAACATATATCGACGAAAACCAAAGCGATTATGATTGTTCATTTGTATGGGCAAAATGCTTATGAAGAAAGAATTGGCGAACTATGTAAAAAATATAGCTTAAAACTACTTGAAGATTGCGCTCAATCACATGGAGCGTACTTTAATAATATAAAAACCGGAGCTTTAGGTGATGCATCTGGGTTTAGTTTTTATCCAGGTAAGAATTTAGGTGCTTTAGGAGACGCAGGAGCAATTTGTTCAAATGATGATGGATTAATAGAAGTATGTTCAGCTCTTAGAAATTATGGAAGTGAGAAAAAATACCACAATAAGTATAGAGGGTATAACAGTCGTTTAGATGAGATCCAGGCTGCGGTTTTAAGAGTGAAACTTAAATTTTTGGATAATGAAATAGAACAGCGCAGGGCGGTAGCTAAAAGGTATCTTTCTGGAATTAATAATGATCATGTCATACTCCCAAATGTAGTTAACGAAAGAGGTCATGTATGGCATTTATTCGTTTTACGAGTCAAGGATCGTGAAAATTTTATGGAATTTCTGGCCGATAAGGGGATAGGAACTTTAATTCATTACCCTATTCCTCCAAATAAGCAAGACGGATACCCTGAGTTGCACAATTACAATGTTCCAATAACAGAAAAACTCCATAGAGAGGTTGTTAGTTTACCAATAAGCCCCGTGATGGAAGATGTTGAGGTTGATTATGTAATTGGATCAGTTAATCAATATAGACTATGAACTATAAGCCAAATTTGTTTATAGCAGGTTTCCCTAAATGTGGTACAAGCTCATTACATGCAATGTTATCTCAGCATTCTCAGATTCATGTTGGTATCAATAAAGAACCTCAAATTTATGCGAAAAATCATCTTTACAAGCATAGAGATTTATTTATTAATAAAATATTTGGTGTACCTGAACAAAATAAAAAATATGTTCTAGATTCATCGACTGCATACTCGGTTTATCCAAAGGCTATAGAACGAATAAAAAGGGATACACCTAATGCTAAATTTATTGTCATATGTAGAGACCCATTTGAAAGAGTGGTTTCCCATTACAATTGGATGGTATCCTTAAATTTAGTTAAAGAACCTTTTAAAGATGAAATTTTAAAAAATGGTCTCGGTATGCATGATCCAAGTTTACACTATAATGGTAATTACAAAACCTATATAGAAGCTTCTAAATACGGTAAGTACTTAAAAAAAATTATAAGTGAATTTGGACTAGAAAAAGTTCTGGTATTAAAATTTGAACAGTTATTTGATGACTGGGATAATCAAAGAAACATTATTGCTCAATTTTTGGGATTAAATAATTTTGCAACCATTGCTGCAGATCACAAAAACAAAACAAGCAGAAATGTTTCAAAAAAAGAAAGCTCTACATCGTTACTAGAATACTTCAATAAGTTAAAGAGCTTGATTAGATTGGAGGTTAGTTACTTTTTAGGGCGAAGACATAGATCTCAAAAAATAAAAAATCCGATTAAAAAGAATATCAAACTTGTAGAGACGGATCTTTCATTTCTTGTTGAATACTTAGAAGAAGATATTCAGCTTTTTCAAGAATTAGGTTATGAACTTGATGGTTGGGAAACAGCAAATGAACTTTTAAAGAAAAAATATTGATCAGTAGGCTTTATAAAAAAGTTAAGAGAAATGAAATGGTCAATACTAGTTTTTATACGGGTATCGGCACTTCAATAGGTCTTATATCGGGGTTAGTATTAAATAAAATAATCGCACTGCTAGTTGGTCCCAGTGGAATTGCTATGATAAGTCAATTCCAGAACTTTATAAGCATTAGTACTTCTATTGCTACGGGGGGGATTCAACAAGGGGTAGTGAAATATGTTGCAGAAGTAAGGGATAATTTGACTGAGAAAACGAGGGTGTTATCAACTTCGCTTAGAATTACTCTCATTTCTACATTGCTTATTGGAGCCGCTACATTCTTTTTCTCAAAATACCTGAGTAATAGTCTTTTTAATACTTTGGAGTATAATATTGTACTTAAAGTATTTGGTGGCACGGTAGTTTTATTTGGATTAAATACCCTATTAGTAAGCATTTTAAATGGGAATGGTGAAATAAAAAAACTGGTAGCAGTTAAAATTTCAACAAACCTCACGGGACTGATTTTAACTGTTACACTTGCCTATTTCTATGGGGTTTTCGGAGCATTGTTGTCGCTGGCACTTTCCCAGTCTGTTGTTTTTTTTCTTTCTTTGGCTTTTGTTCTGAAATCAGACTGGTTTCACAAAAAACTTTTCAACAAGAAAATTGAAAAGGAATATGCTATAAAACTTTCTAAGTATACTCTTATGGCTATTAGTTCAATGGTTATTCCTCCATTGGTACAAATTGGCATAAGAAGTCATATTTCAGAAAATTTATCTATTGATGAAGCTGGTTATTGGGATGGTTTATGGAAGATTTCAAAGTCTTATATGGGCTTAATAACAGCAACACTTTCGATCTATTATCTTCCTAAGTTATCTTCTTTGAAAGAAAAGGCTTTAGTAAGAAAAGAGTTATTTGATGGTTATAAAATGATAGCTCCAGTATTGATGATTGTTTTAGTGGTTATGTATTTCACCCGAGAGTTTGTAATCGTCATTCTTTATTCATCCGAGTTTCTTCAAATGGAGAAGCTATTTTTGCCTCAGTTAATTGGAGATTTTTTTCGAGTAATGGCGTGGCTTATCGGTTATATAATGTTAGCGAAAGCCAAAACAATGATGTTTATTGGGATGCAGATATATACAGCATTGGTAAATTATTTCTTGAGTATTTTCTTAATAGATCAAATGGGATTAGAAGGAGTAGTTTGGACGCATGCAATTCGATTTATATTCCATTTTATACTTCTCATTTACTTACTTAGAAATTATCTGAAAAAATGAAAATACTATTGTTTGGGGAATTCAGTGGGGTTCATAATAATTTAAAAAAAGAGTTGATTCAGCAAGGTTATTCGGTAACAATATTTGCAGATGGCGATTCATTCAAAAGCTTGAATTATGACATTCGCTCAAAAATTGTTCCACATAATAAATGGTATAAAATAGTTAACTGTTTTTATTTATTTACTCTACTTCCAAGGTTAACCAGGTTTGATGTAGTTCAATTCATTAACTCATCAGTATTTCCTCCTTATTATTATTTATTTGGTATACCTCAGATTATCCTATTGCTAAACAGGAAGAAGATTCTTTATGCGTGTGGTACTGATCCAAACTATATTAAGGCTGGTAAAGAACTAGAGTATTTTCCGCTAATAAATACAGAATTTCCTTGGTACAGAAAGAAATTACATTCTTACTTCATAGAAAAAATGGATAAAATTGTACCTTCAGCTTATAGCTATTACTTAGGGTATAAGTTTTATGATAATATAGCTGAACCCATCCCCTTGCCTGGGTCCCTGACAAAAAAAAGAAAAATTAAGATAACAGATACACAGATTAAGATACTTTTTGGTGTTACAAGAGAAGACTTTAAAGGAGCCTCTTACATTTATGAAGCACTACAAAACATTTCTGAAAAATATGAAAACCGAGTCCAGGTTCAGATCGTTAAGCGAATGCCTTTCAAGGAATACATTGAATTATTAAAAGATACTGATATACTCATAGACCAGTGCTTATCCTATTCGTACGGAATGAACGCTATTTTTTCAATGCAATATGGGGTGATAGTTTTGAGCGGTAGTGAGGAGGTAGCCATGGATTATCTTCAAACTACTAATTGCCCGGTTATAAATATAATTCCGGATGCTCAACAAATTGCCGATAAGCTTTCGGAGCTCATTGAATTATCAGAAGATGAGCTAGATGATAAAAAGCGTAAATCTCAAAATTACGTTTATAAATATCACAACGTGGAAGCGATAACAAAAAAGTTTTTAGAAGTTTATAAAAGTGAGCAAGAAAACAAAAATTCTATTTATTAGTAGACATATTCCGCCAGATTATTCAGGTGCGGGAAGAGCGTGTGTTAAGATTGCCGTACGTGCTGAAAAAAGGCAACATCGTGTCAATATTCTAACTGCAACTGAAGATAAACTTGCCGAAGATTTTATTATAAAAGATGATAAAATACTAAGAATAAATGATTTATTTTATTCTAATAAATATACAAGAACAATTTCAATAATATTTAAATTCATAAACATATTGTTCTTGCTATCTAAAAATCAAAGAGCTGACATTTATCATGCATTTTCTTCAACGTGGGATTCAAGTATTTCTACAATTATTATTAAGCTAATTTTTAAAGGAAAAATTATAGTAGAATTAACTAGAATGGGAGGGGATAATCCTACACTAGGAATGGGTGAAATATTTAATATTAGCCGGTTAAGAAGGAAAATTGTATATCGATTAGCAGATCAAATAGTTTGCCTTTCCCCACAACTATATAATGATGCAATTAAGGGTGGGATAAATGAATCTAAACTCGTATTAATACCGAGATCTGTGAATAGCGAAAAATTCAAGCCATTAATATACAATGATAAAGAGATCGCAAAAAAGAAATTTAGTTTTGAGAATAAGTATATCTTAACTTTTGTGGGAAGCCTTATACATAGAAAAGGAGCTCATTTAATACCCGATATTTTGTTAAAATTAAAAGAGGCAAATCTGGATTTTAAATGTTTGATAATTGGAAATAACCCGTCAAATATACTGGAAGCCGAACTGCACGATTTCTTCAAAAAGAAAATTGCAGAGTATGAAATGCAAGATGTGATTTCATTGCTCGGTGTAATAGAAGATGTTCATACTTATTTATCCATTTCGGATTTTCTTTTATTCCCAAGTGAAAGTGAAGGCCTTCCGAATGTGGTACTTGAAGCAATGTCTAGTGAAGTGGTTCCAATTCTCAGAGAGGTTGAAGGTTTATCAGATTATATCTTAGAAGGTTGTGATATAGGCACAGGTTATAGCGATAAAGTTGATTCTTATTCAAATCTTATTCTTGATATTCTTAATCAAGGTAATTTGGACCTCCTAAAAAGTCAGGTTAGGAAAGTGGCAGTATCTAAATTTTCTGAATTTAATGTAGATAAAGAATATGATAAGATTTATGGGGGTTTTTTGGAGTGACCTTCGTAATCTATTCACTTTTATTTTCATCCATTTTGGCTTTTTTATCGTTGGTAAGCATCAAGAAGGAGCAAGTTTTAATTTATTTAATTGTGTTCAATGTCTTTTTTGATGTTGTTGGATATTTGGATGAGTCAGTCGGTGAAACAGCAATAATACGGGCTTCAATTACATATTTAATATTTATCTACTATTTATATAAAAGAGGTTTTAGCATATACATTGTATCTGTTTTTCCAGTTCTTTTCGTTTTTTATACTACTTTAATAATTCCTCTTTCAGATGATTTAGGGAAAACAATAAGAGTACACCTTAGAGTAATTTCTTATGTCATCTACATGGTTTTAATGTATGATTTATTTAGAAGTAAAGGTATTTCAGTAAAACAAATTGTAGATAAATTCCCAATCATATTATTCATATATATATTATATACTTTTGCAGCAAATATTTTTGACTTGGGGAATCTTTATAGGAATAGATCTGGTGTTGATCTTATCAATACAGGAGATATTGTAGGTGATTTTCTTTTACAGATCTCATTAGTTTTTGTTCTCTTACCACTATATTTTTTCTACAATAAAAATAATACTAAAAAGTGGTTGTTCCTTCTTTTATGTTCTATTTCACTAGTGTTTGTATTTGCTTCGGGCAGAAGAACAGCAATTTTGGTAATGATCATCGGCTATTTAGTGTTTCTTTTTTTCTATAGAAATAAAAGTACCGGGCTTAAATATTTAATATTGTTAGTATTATTCGGTGGAATTTCGGTTTCATTTTTTATTGGTGATATCATTACCAGATTTGAGTCCAGAAATAGAGGACTTTCTACAGAAGTAATCGAACAAGAAGCAAGAACTAGGGAAATCCCTGTTGCTTTTGATCTTGTAATGTCTTTTGAAGAGCCAATACATAGTCTTTTAGGTAAAGATATGTATGCTGATTATGGATTGGTACCTGGCGCTGGAGTGAGAAGACCTTTACATACCGACTACGCCAGAGTGTTATATGGTATGGGCATATTCGGATTCGTAATCTATTTTGGCTTTTTATTTAATACCTTCTTTCAATGTTATAAATCAAGAAACTATTATTTGACTGAAGACAAAGATAAACTTTTGTATTCAACATTAATGATGCTAATCATTTTCAAACTATCAGTTACATATACTGGAGGTTTGCATGTAATAAGTTACAATTCACTTCTTTTTGGATTAATTGGGGCACTGTTAGGATATATGAAGAATTCCCAATATTCAGGAGATCAAAAATATCTCTCTAAAGATCTATAATATTTACAAGATGAAAGTACTTATTGTCGCAAATGGTAAAGCTGGAAGACTTCATCCATTTATCGAAGAACAAGTAAATACTATTAAGAAAAAATATTCTAAAATTGAGTTTGAGTTTTTTTTCGTAAATAAATCTGGACTAAGGGGTTATTTAAAGGAAAGTTTTCGTTTAAAAAAATTCTTAAGAAGTAAAGGTAATGAAATAAATATAATACATTCTCATTATGGTTTATCTGGGCTGGTTTCCTGTTTAACTTTTTCTAAAAAAAGGGTTATTACTTTACATGGAAGTGACATAAACAATATTCTGCACAGGATATTCTCTCAGATTGCAATTTTGTTGTCGCAACACTCAATTTTTGTTACTAAAAGTTTAAGTAATAAAGTATTTTCATTAAATCGTTCAGTAATTCCTTGTGGTATTAATTTAAATGAAAAAGCGTATTCAAAGTCTTTTGCTAGGGAAAAGCTTGGTTGGGATCAATCTTCATATAAAGTTTTATTTGCCTCTAGTTTTAACCGGCCTGAAAAGAATCCTGAGTTAGCAAAAGCAGTTATAAACTCGCAAGCAGAATCATTTTCAGATCTTTCTTTAGTTGAATTATCTGGGTATTCCAGAGAAGAGGTAAATCTTCTAATGTGTGCTTCTGATGCTCTTCTCCTAACTAGCCGAATGGAGGGCTCTCCTCAGGTAATAAAAGAAGCGTTATACTTTAGATTGCCTGTAGTTGCTACAAATGTGGGTGAAGTAAGCAGAATTCTACATGGTTCCGACAATACAATCGTTTGTGATGAAGATGAGGATCAATTATCTAAGGCACTTTCGGAGATATTGCTGAAAAGAGAGAGAATTAAAAATAATGAACAAGTATTTTATTACGACAATAATAGAATTGCGGACGAAATTTATACTATCTATACACAGTTACTATGACTGTTCTTTTTGATATAAAACATGTAGCTCATGTAAATTTTTTTAAGCCGGTAATACTCAAGTTAAAAAATGATGGGTTTGAAGTGATAATATCCTACATAAAAAGAGGTAAATTACCCAAAATTATAATGACAGAATTTGAAGGAATTCCTTCATACGATATAGGGTCGCATAAGGGGACAAAAGCTTCGATAATTTTCGATGCTAATATTTTAAAATTCTTTAAAGGTTATTCACTTCTAAATAAAAAAAATATCAAACTTATGCTTGGTGTCGATGCTTTTGTTACCGGGCTAGGTTGTAAACTAAGAGGGATTCCTAATCTTCAATTCTACGATGATCCAGAAAGGAGAATAAATCTTTGGCTTGAACAGAAAACAAGTTCTGAAGTTTACTACCCTGAGATTACTGATTTCAGTGGTACCTCAGTCAAGACATATAGGGCTTTAAAAGAGTGGGCGTATCTTTCGCCAAGTTATTTTAATCCTAAGCCACATATTTTAAAGGAATACGAACTTGAAAAGAAGGGTTATATTTTTGTAAGGGAAGTAGATAACGGAACTTTAAATTATATGGGGCAAGATTCGGCTACAATTGCAAGTGTTTCAGATAGATTCCCAAAAGGTGTTAAAGTGATTCTATCACTTGAAAATAAGACGCACAAAAATCATTATCCTAAAGACTGGACTATTCTTGAAGAACCGGTTCCGGATATTCATTCATTGATGTATTATTCTAAGGCAATTGTATCTTCTGGAGATAGTATGGCCAGGGAAGGAGCAATGCTTGGCGTTCCAAGTTTTTATGTGGGTTTCAGAGACATGGCAGCGAATAGATTTATTCAAAAAGAAGGTAGGTTTTTTGTAGTTTCACCCGCTGATCTATCTGATTCTTTACGAGGAACTATAAGCTTTGATTTTTCACAAGAGGAGTACAGAAATAACCTTCAAGAGAAATGGGTGGATGTTACTTATATGATGTATGAATTAGTAAAAAAATACTTGAGCAAATAGATAATGAAGATTTCAGTTTTTGGACTTGGCTACGTAGGATGTGTAAGTTTGGGATGCTTGTCAAAAATGGGACATCAAGTCATAGGGGTTGATGTTTCAGAGCATAAAGTCAGTCTTATTAATCAGGGCAAAGCAACAATCATAGAAGAGGGGATTGACGAACTTATCAAAAAGGGAAACGATGAAGGATTAATCCGAGCAACAACATCAGTTGAAGAGGCAGTAAAAAATTCCAGTTTTAGCTTCATTTGTGTTGGAACTCCTGTAGCTGCCACAGGGATTATGGATTTAGATTATGTTAAAAATGTTGCAACCCAGATTGGGGAGGTACTGCTGAATAAAGAAGAATTTCATGTAGTAGCCGTTAGGAGTACAGTTCCTCCAGGAACTTGTGCAATTGTGGAGGAAATAATTGCCAGCAAATCAGGGAAACGCATTGGGGAAGATTTTGCAGTTATATCGAATCCTGAGTTTTTAAGAGAAGGGACTGCGGTAGCGGATTATTTCGAGCCCCCTGTTACTGTTATAGGCTCGGAATCAGGAGAGGCTTCGAAAATGGCAAGAGATATCTATATAGATCTGGAAGCGCCGGTTGAGGAAGTACATGTCAATGTAGCCGAAATTATAAAGTTTGTTAATAATTCGTGGCACGCTGTCAAAATATCGTTTGCAAATGAAGTGGGAGGTATTTGTAAAGAATTAGGAGTGGATTCTCATGATGTGATGAATCTCTTTGCTAAAGACGGTAAGCTAAATCTAGGTAAGGCTTATACAAAACCAGGATTTGCCTATGGGGGATCATGCTTACCAAAAGACTTGAGTGGATTAATATATCTGGGTAAAAAAGAGTTCGTAGAAATACCAATGCTTACTTCTGTACCGGGTACCAATGAGTCTTTAAAAAGGAAGGCAATTCAAAAGATAGTGTCTTTAAAAGTAAAGAATGTTGCCATACTAGGTCTTTCTTTTAAAGAGGGTACTGATGACTTGAGGTATAGTCCATATGTTGATGTAGCTGAAGGTTTACTTGGAAAGGGAATGAACATTTCTATTTACGATAGGAACATTGCATATACCAATCTTTTAGGTATCAATAAGACTTACATTGATGAACATTTACCCCATATTGGTCAACTCTTAAAATCTGATATGGATAAGGTAATTGAGTCAGCCGAGGTTGTTATTATTTCACACAAAGATTCAAGATACATCGATCTTCCCGGTAAGTATGAAGACAAATACTTTATTGAATTGACGCGTAACCAACATTCCAAAAAATTCTCTAATCTGGAAGGAATAAACTGGTAGTTTGGTCAAAAAATAAAGCGGATAAGTTTGAAGCGCCTAAAAGATGCAGTTCTTAAAAATATAACCTGGATATTTGGCTATAGAGTTATACGTTTAATTCTCGCCTTTTTTATTACCGCATGGATTGCTCGTTATCTTGGTCCAGAAGTATATGGTAAACTTGTTTATGGTATTGCCATAGCTGAGTTAATGATGCTTTTTTGGTCCCAAGGACTGAAAGAAGTTGTGATAAAAAAGATTAAGCAACTAGAATTAGATGACGGGCTTGTTTCATCTGCTGCTTTCCAGCTAATGCTTGTTGGGAATTTATTGCTTTATGGTATTCTAGCATTAGTCTTATTTGCTTTTGAAATACCGATGTTAATTAAGTTCATCGCCTTAATATGCGGCCTGGGGATTTTGTTTCGTTCATTTGAGGCCTTTGAACTTTGGTTTCATTCTCGTCTACAGGTTAAATATACAGTCAGAGTTCAGCTTATAGCTCAAATACTGTATATGTTTGTCAATGTAATTCTGATTATAAATTCATCCAATATTATTTGGTTTGCAGTGACTTATGCTTTGCAGCTTTTTTGTGCAGGTATTGGTTTTTTAATTGTGTTCAGAAAACACATAAAACCTGTTTTCTTTAGTTCGTTTACTTCCATCCAGAAAAGAATAATAAAAACAGGTGGGTTCATGATTCTTGCAAAACTGATATTTACCTGTTCTTTACTTATTGATAGATTTATTATAGAATCTATGCTTGATCTAAGCTCATTAGGTATCTATTCAGCTTCAATGAAGATGGTAAGTATTTGGACATTCATCTCATCTGCTATATCACTTTCATTTATTTCAGTTCTAACAGCTACAGAAGAAAATGAAAGATATTATTTTTTAGCAAAAAAAATGTTTGGTTATACAACAAGCATTTCAATCTGTTTGGTAATACTGTTTGCTCCTTTTTCTGATTTTCTAGTACAAATAGTTTTTGGAGAGCTATACCAAGGAGGAGGGAAGGTATTTCAAATACTTATTTTTGGGCTACCGTTCATTTTTTTGAATGATGGTATAAAGGCTTGGCTAGTCATTAAAAATCAAACACTTTTGTATCTTATGTCAATGTTTTTAACAACTTTACTGTCGGTTGTATTAAACATAATATTGATTGATAAAGTAGGGATTATCGGTTCATCATTTGCATTTATCTTAAGTTGGTTTCTTGGAGGTATGCTTTTCTTTAGTTTTTTTAAAGAAACAAAGGATTTATCAAGGGAACTCTTTCTATCATTTCTGTATCCGATTACATTATTCAAAAAATTTATAATAAGGTGATTTAATGCATGTTGCTCTCATTGGATCTCAAGCCTCCATTCATATTATCAGATGGGCAAACTCACTTTCAAGAAGAGGAGTTATTGTTGACTTATTTACCATGCATGATCCGATTGAAAGTCTTAATTCAGAAGTGCGGCTTAGAAAACTTCCTTTCAGGAACCCTTATGGATACATTCTAAATATCCCTTTTCTAAGAAAAGAGATAGCGAGAATTCAACCAGATATTATACATTCCTTTTACGCTCTTGGTCACAGTTTTTTGGGCAGAATGACTGGTTTTAAACCACACATTATTTCAGTGTTAGGTAGTGATATTTATGATGATACCAACAAAAATATTTTTCGGTCAATTGTTGAAAAAAACTTAAAAGAAGCAGCAGCTATATGCTCTACAAGTCTAATAATGGCAAAGCAAATAAAAAAATATATTGATCGTGAAATTGTCATTACACCATTTGGTATTGATACGAAGCAATTCAAACCTATAAAAACGTCCAGTCCTGATAAAAAAAAAGAAGAGTTTATTATTGGAACAGTGAAGTGGCTTGAAGACAAATATGGCATTGATATTCTCATTGCCTCATTTGCGAAGTTTCGTAAACGTTACCCTGAAAAGAATATAAAGCTATACATAGTTGGGGATGGGTCTAAAAAGAAAAAGCTACAAAAACTAGCTATAAGTTTAGGAGTTGAATCTGATTGTGAGTTTATTGGAAGGGTACCTCACAGAAAAGTGCATTTATGGATACAAAAGTTTGATGTTTTTGCAGCCTTGAGTAGACTAGATTCTGAAAGTTTTGGTGTTGCTATTTTAGAAGCGTCTGCAATGGAAGTTCCAGTTTTGGTATCTAATGCGGGAGGACTCCCAGAAGTAGTAGAGGAGTCGAAAACGGGGATAATTGTTCCAAAAGAGAATATTAATGCTGCTGCTGCTGCATTGGAAGAACTTTACTTGAATGAGAAAATAAGAAAAAAATTAGGTAATTCAGGGAGAGAAAGGGTGTTGGAGTATTATGATTGGCATAACTCGGTTGATAAAATGATCCACCTATATAAAGATGTATTAATGGAATATTAAATATTTATAAGAAATAATATCATTCCTAAGAAATATTGATAATCTAGCTAATTAACATTAGTTTCATCGATCAATTTTAAATAAGTGTTTATATGGAAGAGTTGCTACAAAATTTCCAGATAGAAGACTTGACAGTATCGGGGTTAAAAAAAGAGAGAAAGGCAGTATTTTATATAGCTCCTAAAGAAACTAACTATATAAAAATCAAGTACTTTTCGGAATATTTTCTAGCTTTATGTGCCGTAATTTCTTTATCTCCATTTCTCTTAACGGTTGCTATAGCTATTAAAATTACTTCAAAGGGGCCGGTTTTGTTTAAACATACCCGATATGGTCATTCTGGAATGCCCTTTTCTATTTATAAATTCAGAACGATGGTTGATGGAGCTCATTCGCTTCAGCATAAATTTAGCCACCTGAATGAAATGAAAGGAGGAAAGCTCTTTAAAACTGATAATGATCCCAGAGTCACAAAAATTGGGAAATTCCTTAGAAAAACCAGTATTGACGAGTTACCTCAATTATTTAATATTTTGAAAGGTAATATGACTCTCATTGGGCCACGTCCATTATCAACTCCACTGGATGTATATTCTGAAGAGGAATTAAATCGCTTTAAAATGAAACCCGGTCTTGGGTGTATTTGGCAAGCCTACTTTAGAAAAGAAACAGATTTCAAGAATTGGATGAAAATGGATGTGCTTTATGTAAATTCAGCTTCGTTTATGCTGGATATTAAATTATTATTCGTAATTGCTAAAAATGTGTTAATAGGCAGAGGCGCTAGATAATCATCAAAGAATTATATCTTAATTTGGCACAGAAATTTATACCTTCTGTGCCATTTTTATTTTAAGAAAGCTCCAATTTTGCATATTAGAGAAAGAATAAAAACTAAAGATTATACGGTTGGTATTATCGGATTAGGTTATGTAGGTCTTCCATTACTTAAAACCTTCCATTCTTCAGGATTCCCTGTTTACGGATTTGATATTGACGAAGATAAAATTAAGTTAATCGAATCAGGGAAGAGCTATATAAAGCATTTTTCAGATAATGAGATGTTTATTCTTTCAGAATCTGATCGTTGTAGTGTAACCTCAGATTTTAAAGAATTAGCAAAAGTCGATGCTATTCTTATCTGTGTCCCCACTCCTTTAGATCATTTCCGCGAGCCGGATATGACCTATGTAGAAGAAACAACGAGAAGTATTTCTTTGTATTTAAAGAAAGATCAGCTTGTAGTATTAGAATCTACAACTTGGCCGGGAACGTCGGATGAACTCCTCACTGGAATATTGCAAAAGGAATCAGGGTTAGTGGAGGGGGAAGATTTTTACATAGCGTACAGCCCAGAGCGGGAGGATCCGGGAAATCCGGATTTTGATACTCAAAGTATTCCAAAACTTGTTGGAGCTTCTACAAAAAAAGCTCGAGAAATAGCGGTTGCTTTATATCGTGAAGCAATCGATAAGGTTATTCCCGTTTCTTCAGCCAAGGTTGCAGAGTCTGCAAAACTACTGGAGAATATTTTTCGTTCTGTTAATATTGCACTCGTGAATGAAATGAAGGTGGTGATGGATGCAATGGGAATTGATATTCATGAGGTAATAGAAGCAGCAGCTACAAAGCCATTTGGATTTATGAAATTTACGCCAGGACCCGGGCTTGGTGGACATTGTATTCCCATAGATCCATTTTATCTTACCTGGAAGGCGAGAGAATTTGGATTAAATACAAGATTTATTGAACTAGCAGGGGAAGTGAATAACGCAATGCCGCAGTTTGTAATTAATAAACTTATCCTTGCCTTGAATGAACAGTCAAAGTCAGTAAAAGGAAGTAAGATTTTGGTGCTAGGAATTGCATATAAACCTAACGTAGATGACATGAGAGAGTCTCCATCATTTCCAATAATGGATAAGTTAGTAGAATTAGGTGCAGAGGTGGATTATTATGATCCTTGGATTCCTATAATTCCTTCTACCAGAGAGCATATGAATTGGAAAGGGACTAAAAGTATTGAATGGAAGAAAGATTACGTTGGGTCTTATGATTCAGTGTTAATTGTGACTGATCATTCGGATGTTAATTACGAAGAATTGTTGAGCTGGAGTAGTTGTATTGTTGATTCAAGAAACGTCTACTCAGTTTTAACTGAGTACAATAGAAATAAGGTATTTAAAGCATAACAAATTAGTGAAATCATCTTAGGAGTTTGGAAATGAAAATTGCAGTTGCTGGAACTGGATATGTTGGTTTATCATTAGCCGTTTTATTATCTCAACATCATAAAGTTGTAGCTCTAGATATAATCAAGGAAAAAGTAGATCAAATTAATAGTAGGAAATCACCAATAAGTGATCCTGAAATAGAGGGGTTTTTATCTGAAAAACAGTTAAATCTCCATGCTACTGTAGATAAAACAGAGGCTTACGAAGAAGCTGACTTTATTATTATCGCTACTCCTACGAATTATAATTCCGAAACGGATAAGTTCGATACTAGATCAGTAGAAGCTGTGATAAAAGATGTTCTCAGTATTAATCCTGAAGCTACAATGGTGATTAAGTCAACCATTCCTGTTGGTTATGTAAAGCATGCAAAAGAAGAGTTTAACTGTGATAACATTCTATTCTCCCCTGAATTTTTACGAGAGGGTAAGGCGCTTTATGATAATTTACATCCCTCGAGAATTGTTGTTGGAGAACAATCGGATAGGGCCAAGGTTTTTGCTGATCTATTAATTGAAGGAGCTGAAAAACCATTAGAAGAGATATCAGTATTGTTTACGGATTCGACTGAAGCGGAGGCCATTAAATTATTTTCTAATACTTACTTGGCGATGAGAGTGGCTTACTTTAATGAACTGGATTCATATTGTGAGTCTCACAATTTAAGCACTGTTCAGGTTATAAAGGGAGTAGGCTTAGATCCAAGAATTGGAGACCATTATAATAATCCTTCTTTTGGATATGGAGGGTATTGTTTGCCTAAAGATACCAAGCAATTGCTTGCTAACTTCAGAGATGTTCCAAACAATCTGATACGGGCTATTGTAGATGCCAATAGAACCAGAAAAGACTTTATTGCAGATCAAGTTCTAAAGAATAGTCCAGAGATTGTAGGGGTTTACAGGCTTGTAATGAAACAAGGGTCGGACAATTTTAGGGCGAGCGCAATTCAAGGTATTATGAAACGGATAAAGGCAAAAGGAATTGAAGTTGTTATTTATGAACCTTATCTGAAAGAAGAAGAGTTTTTTCATTCCAGAGTAATTAGAGATCTGAATGAATTCAAAGAGCTGTCTGATGTAATTGTTGCAAATCGGATGGTAGAAGAAATCCGAGATGTAGAAGAAAAGGTGTATACACGCGATCTATTTGGAAAAGATTAAATGAAGATTAAGTGAGTCCTATTCAATTTTCAGTATTAGGTTTTGGTAGAATTGGCCAACGCCATGCTAAAATTATACAGGAGTATGAGCAGTCAAAGCTTATCTCTGTTACTGATACTAATCTTAAACGATTTGAATCTGTAGCTGCTCTAGATTTAGAGTGTGTTTCTTATAATTCTATAAATAGTTTTTTGGATGAGGATAAGGGAGAATCGGATGTAGTTACTATTGCTACTCCAAATGGGTTTCATGCAAAGTATGCTGTACTACTTTTGGATCGTGGTTATCATGTAATGATTGAAAAACCCATGGCTTTATCAGTAGAAGAAGCGAAACGCATTTTAGAAGCTGAAAGAAAATCAGGTAAAAAAGTATTTGTAGTAAAACAAAATCGATATAGCCCTCCTTCTGTCTGGATGAAAGAAATTGTTGATAACGGGGTTATAGGAGAAACTCTAATGGTTCAGGTGAACTGTTACTGGAACCGAGACGATAGATACTATAAGGTGAGTGATTGGAAGGGTAGCAAGGAACTAGATGGTGGGGCTCTTTTTACTCAATTCAGTCACTTTATTGATATTATGTATTGGGTATTTGGAGATATAGAAAATCCAAGAGCGATAGTGAAGAATTTTACTCATCCAGAATTACAGGATTTTGATGATTCGGGTTTTGCTCAATTTGAGTTTATAAATGGAGGAATGGGCTCTATTAATTATTCTACTTCATGTTGGGATAAAAACATGGAGAGCAGCATTACAGTTGTTGGAACTAAAGGGAGTTTTAAAGTAGGAGGACAATACATGAACGAAATAGAGTATTGTCATATCGAAGGTTATGAAATGCCCACTCTACCTGCCACCAATCCCCCTAATGATTATGGACCTTATAAAGGTAGTGCTGCTAACCATCATTATGTTTTTGAAAACATAGCTGATGTATTAAATAATGAAGAAGAACCTACGGCAACTTCTTTTGACGGAATGAAAGTAGTTAGTATCATAGAACGAATTTATAAATCTGCAGGATTTATTAAATAGGTTCGAAAATGCCCGAGAATAACTTTTTTATCCACGCAACTGCTATAGTAGAAAATCCGGATAGTATCGGAACTGGAACTAAAGTTTGGCATTGGGCACACATCATGCCTAATGCAGAGATTGGGAAAAACTGTGTCTTTGGGCAAAATGTGTTTATTGGTAATCATGTTTTGATTGGTGATAACGTCAGAGTACAGAATAATGTCTCTATCTATGATGCTGTGGTACTTGAAGATGACGTGTTTTGCGGGCCAAGTATGGTATTTACTAATGTAATTAACCCGAGAAGTCATGTTGAAAGGAAAGACGAGTATAAAACTACTGTTGTCCGAAAAGGGGCATCGATAGGGGCAAACGCGACTATTATTTGTGGAAATGAGATAGGTGAATACTCATTTATTGGTGCTGGAACTGTTGTTACAAAAAATGTTTCTGCGTTTGCTTTGGTAGTAGGAAATCCTGGAAAGCAAATAGGATGGGTTTCAAAAGCTGGAAATCGTTTATTTTTTGACGATAGAGATAATGCAGTTTGTGAAGAAACAGGTGAACGATATCAACTTAAAAATGGCCAGGTTTTTGTGCTAGAGTCATGAATATCCCTCTTCTAGATCTTAAAGCTCAATACGAAACAATAAGAGGTGAAATAGAACCCTCGATAAAAAAAGTGTTGGAATCGCAGCACTTTATAATGGGTGATTTTGTAAAGGAATTCGAAAAAGAAGCTGCAAAGTACTGTCAATCAGAGTTCGCATTTGGATGCGCTTCTGGATCTGATGCACTCTTACTTTCATTAATGGCGATTGGGATTAAACCGGGAGACTATGTCATTCTTCCTCCGTTCACTTTTTTTGCTACTGCAGGTGCTGTACATAGGTTAGGAGCAATACCAGTATTTATTGATATCGATCCGGTGACTTTTAATTTAGATCCATCAAAAGTTGAAGAATTCCTTCGAGGAAAGGGATCTACATACAATCGTATTCAACCTGATCTCAATAAGGTAAAAGCTATTATTCCTGTTCATCTATATGGTCAAGTAGCTGAAATGAATCCTATAATGGAGATAGCAAGAGAATTCGGTTTACATGTTATTGAAGATGCAGCTCAATCAATTGGTTCGATGTATCAAGGTATACAAGCTGGTAATATTGGGGACATAGGGTGTTTTAGTTTCTTCCCAAGCAAAAACCTAGGTGCTTATGGAGACGCTGGGTTAGTTACGACCAATAATGAAGAGTTAGCTCAAAAATTAGATATCCTACGTCTTCATGGAGCTCAACCTAAATATTATCACAAATATGTAGGAATAAATAGTCGCCTCGATGCTATACAGGCAGCAGTGCTATCTATTAAACTGAGATACCTAGATCAATGGTCTCATGCTCGACGAGACAAAGCAATGAATTATAGCTCACTTTTTCATGAATACGGGCTTGTGCAGCCTTTGCAAAGAGACAGTGAATTGCAGGCTGGGAAAGTTTTTCTCCCGATAGAAACCACTGGTGATCCTGAAATTGGCGGAAGACATATTTACCATCAATATACGCTAAGAGTAAAGAACAGAGAGAAGGTGATGGAAGCTTTAAAAGAAGCAGGTATTGGCTCCGCTATCTATTATCCCGTTTCACTGCATATGCAAGAGTGTTTTTCTGAATTGGGCTATAAGCCTGAAGATTGTTCGATCTCAGAATGCTTAAGTCGCCAGGCATTATCGATTCCAATTTACCCAGAACTCAATGAGAGTCAACAAGAAAAAGTGGTTAAAACTATTGCAAAAGCTTTACATTAAACCATGCTTAAATCTCCAATTACACAATTCATTCTTAAAGCTTTAGGAATCTTCATTGTATGGTATGTGGTTTACGAGCTATGGCTTTTACCTGATGGTAGGCTAGACGAGTGGTTGTCACTGAATATTGTAAGCGTTAGCTCGGGGGTAATACAAGCACTAGGATATGAAACCTGGTCAATACATAGAACTTTAGGGATAGGGGAAAACCGGGGAATAGAACTGGTAGATGGATGTACAGGTATTTCAGCTATTGGACTCTTCCTAGGGTTTATTCTGGCTTATCCAGGTGATTGGAGAAATAGAGTCAGCTTTTGTTTGTTGGGTATTGGAGTAATCTATATTGTAAATATTTTTAGGATTGTCATTCTAGCGATTACTCAAGAAGAGTGGGTTGAGTTTTTTGATTTTACCCATGATTATTCTACTACTACGATTTTCTATATCGTCATTTTCGTTATGTGGATGACCTGGGTAAAGTTTAGTGATGGTGATTTTAAATCTTCTATTGACTTAGAAAATGCCTCTGCTTAAAAAATTATTGCTATTTATAGTAATAGTGGCAATTTACTTTCTTGGCGTTAGGAAAGTAAGATCAGCGATACATGATGTGCATTTAGGGAGTATACTGCCAAATACATATGGATTAGTTGAAGAGGACTCTAACATAGCTTTTTTTGCTCAGTCTTCTGTTGGTTTTACTTTCTATGAACAATCCGAAGAGTCGAGCTATAATTGGCAATATAAAATCCCTTTTGGATCATTTTTTTTATTCTCAGTACTAGGGTTGGTTTTAGTAGGGGCTGGGAAGAATGAATATTTAATACTAGCTGGTATTCATGTTATCTCAGGATTGATCTCATTCTTCTTTTTGGCAATTGGAATAAATTTTTATCACAACTTTCTATTGGTTCCAGATCTCTTATCCAGATATTTAGTTCCTTTATGTTCGTTAGGATTGGTGGGATTAGCCTACTTAAAAAAAACTGGAAAACTTGAGTAACCTAAACAACTCAACATATCCCTTTTTTGAAGATTGTTTAGCATTACTACAAGAGTCTTCTAGTATAAGTGTTAAGGTTCCTATACTTAATACTAATAAGCCTATTTGGGTGCTTGGGGCAGGTAAAGGCTCTGGTTCATTATTAAAAGAGCTGCTTAAGCATGAAAATCCTCAAGTTATTGATGGATTACTAATCACTCGTAATGAACCAATAGCCTTAGGAAATATTCAAATATTTCGAGGCTCACATCCTTATCCGGATTCTAATACCATTGCTGCTTCCTATGAACTTCTTGAGCTCGCAAAGAAAATTCCTGCTGGTGAAACAGTAGTATTCTTTCTTTCAGGTGGGGCTTCATCAATGCTCAGTATCCCTCCAAATGGTATTAATGAGGAAGAGCTCGCTTTTACCTATAAGCTTTTGCTAAACTCGGGGGCTCCCATTAAGGATATAAATGTTGTTCGTAAGCATCTTTGCCTTCTTAAAGGAGGTCAGCTAGCACAAGCACTTCATCACGTCAACTTGATTACAATTATTGAGTCTGATGTTCCAGGAGATGATCTTGAGACTATTGGAGGTGCGCCTACTATTTGTGATTCTTCAACTTTTGTAGACGCGTTAGATGTTCTAAATAAATGTGAACTCTGGGATCGACTCCCTACTTCGGTTCGGAATCATATATCGAAGGGAATTGAAGGGTTGATACCTGATACACCTAAGCCAAGAATAAATGACCACCCAAATCATGAAGTTCATGTAGTATCTAAAGCCACTGATTTTATCTCGGAAGTTGAGCAGATTTATAAAGAGGCAGGCTTTAATACCTGGGTTGCTGAGAGAGCATATAATGAAGATGTAAGAATAGTTTCAAAGGAAATCTGTAGCAAAGCTATATCAGTTTTGAGTACTAATGACCCTATTCAAAAACCGGCAGCGCTATTTTTTTATGGTGAAAGTACAGTAAATGTGAAGGGCAAAGGTAAGGGGGGGAGGAATCAAGAATTGGCTTTGATGTCTGCATTATCGATAGAGGGTCAGCACTCTATCTCTATACTCAGTATTGGTACGGATGGTATAGATGGACCTACAGACGCTGCTGGAGCTATTGTGGATTCTTATACCACATTAAAAGCTAGAAAAAAGAAGATATCACCAGAGGAATATCTACAGAATAATGATTCGTACCACTTCCATGAACAAATGGGGACGATTATCAAAACAGGTTTAACCGGAAAAAACTTGATGGATTTACAAGTTGTAATCGTCCAATAGTTGAGCTCAAGTATATGGGAACGTATCTTTAGAGTGTATGATTTGGGAGAACTCACTATATCTTTGGCTTTTACTCGCTATCCCCATTTTGGTCCTTTTGATGTGGACCAAAAATCGGTCTATTCAAAAAGCACAGCAATCCTTTTTTGAGGATGAATTATTCCAATCGTTAAGAAGAGGATTCTGGTCATTTGGAGCTATTACTAAAACGGTTTTGACATTACTAGGCTTGCTTTTTTTGATAACCTCTTTAGCTGGTCCAAAAATTGGGACTGAAGTTCGTGAGGTAAAGCGACGCGGTGTAGATATGCTGATTGCACTTGATCTTTCTGCGAGTATGAATGCAGAGGATGTTCGCCCAAGCAGATTGGAAAAAGCTAAGTTCGAGATAAATCGATTGATAGAGAGGTTGAAAGGAGACCGGGTTGGATTGATTGTTTTCACTGGTGAGGCTTATTTGCAAAGTCCAATGACGCTTGATTATTCTGCTCTCCGGTTATTTTTGGAAATTGTAGATACGGATCAGATGCCAAGCTCTGCTACAGATTTTCAATCGGCCATGGAGACAGCACTTTCCGCCTTTGAGTCATTAGAAGAGAATGCTACTGAGGCAGCTAAAGTATTACTCATCATATCGGATGGGGAAGATCATGGTCAATCTTTTGAGGAATCACTTGAAAGTCTTATCGGAAATTCTATTTCAATTTATACTCTTGGTATCGGTTCTTCTGAAGGTACTACTATCCCTCTATATGAAAATGAAACAGGTCAATTGATAGGCTATAAGCGAGACAGGGACGGAAAAGTAGTAACTACAGCATTACAACGCGATGTGTTAAGGCAGATAGCAGCAAAGGGAAATGGGAATTATTACGAAATTGAAAGGGGTAACGATGGAATTGATGCTTTTCTCGCCAGGGTTGATGAGTTGGAAAAAGGAGAATTCTCTAGTCAGGAGTATGCCGATTTTAAAAATCAATACCAGTGGATGGGAGCTTTAGCTCTGGTTTGCTTCGTTGTTTCTGTATTGGTTCCTGCATACAAAGAAGAGAAATAAATGATCAAATTATTCATTACGGATCTTGATGGCTGCGTAACTGATCCATTCCAAACTCCAGATTGGGGAGCATATACTGAGCTGAGAGCATTAAATCTCCAAAGTGCCAACGATGAATTTATACCACCTCTAACTATTTGTACCGGAAGGCCAATGCCCTATGCAGAAGCTCAGGCACAGATTTTAGGAGTATCTCTCCCCTTTATTTTCGAAAGCGGAGGAGGGATGTATGATGTTAAAAAGAATGAGCTCATTTGGTCTGAGTCATTTGATGATATCGCCAAGGATCAGATCGCTGAAATAAGAAAGTGGGCTCAAGAGGAAATTTTTAGTGTATATAGCGGGGTAATTCCTGAGTTCACTAAATTTACTGATGTAGGATTTATTCACCCAGATTCTACTATTATTGATAGGATTTATGACCTGGCAGTAAAATTTATACATGATCAATTTCCCAGCTTTGAAGTACATAAAACTGAAGTTTCGGTGAATATTATTCAGACCGGCGCTAATAAGGGGAAAGGGATATCCATGCTCTGTGATTATCTTAATCTGAAGCTCGATGAGGTAGCCTATATCGGAGATTCCTCTGGAGATATTCCTGGATTAACTATTGTGGGTATGCCGTTTTCTCCAGCCAATGCAATAGAGCAAACAAAAGAAGTTTCAGAAGTTATGAGCGGTCAGTCAACGAGGGCTGTGGTACAGGCTTATCACAAAATTGTAGAGAGAAATAAGAAATAAAGCCGGATTACTGAATCTCTCGTTCCTGAATCGTCTTTAGGAGTTCGAAGTACTTTTCAATCAATCGCTGATAATCAGGTGAGTACTTAGTGAAGTTTGGGTCATTAAGTCTGTTTCTGATTTGTTTTTCCAACTCCTCAAGAGTTAGTTCGGGAGGGGTAGCACGTTGTAAATCATTTCCAGATTCTCCTTCTCTTTTTTCTTCCTCGTCACGTTCCTGGAGTGCGTCTTCAGCTTCCAGCATTCTTGACAAGATATTCTGTTGACGCTCTATAAGAGTAGGGTCTAATGCTCCTCCTCGTAAATCGTTAATGGTATCTTCCATTTCTTCAATCATTCTCTCGATTTCGCTACCTAGCTGATCTCCGCCGTCTAGCTGACCACTTCGCTGCATTTCCTGTAGTTGTTTTCTAATCTGGTTTTGCTGTTTTGAGATTTGGTCAAGTCTTTCCATTTGATCCTGGGTCAAACGTTCACCCTGCATCTCGTTAATCATATCCTGTAACTGCTGATTAAGCTGCTGTTGGTTTTCACCCATTTGTTGCATCTGCTCAATCATTTGCTCCATGGAAGGCTGCCCGCTACCGGAGCCTTCTCCCTGGTTATTCGGATCTTGTTCGAGCAAATTGGCAATCATAAATGCCAAATCGTTAATCCCCCCTAAAGCTTGACGAGATGCTACTGATGCTTTACTCTGACTTCTTTCTGCCATTTGTTCAAGAGAACCAGAAAGTCTTAATTCTACTTCTTCTTTCTTCTGAAGAACCATGTTTGAAAGCTGGGGCACAGATTTGGATAACTCGAACAAAGAATCTGAAAGTGAAATAAAGATATCTTCAACATTCTTCTGATCTCTGGCATAGGTGACAAAGGCCTGACTTCTATTTTCGGTATTACTAGCATAGCTGACAAGATCTTCTTGCTCAATCGAAAGATTAAGTAGGGAATACAAAATATAAGTCAGTCCAGCCATATCAATTTGTTCCTGCTGCTGCTGAATTTGATTAGCTGTATTTCTTGTCTCCTCTGCCAGGTTGGACAATCTATTTTTCAGCTCTTGCCGCTTGCTCTCAATATTTTCCTTTTGGGCTTCAGTGATACCATTTTCCAAGGCTTCTTCAATATCCTGAAGTATCTCTTCAACTTTTTCTTTAATAGCTTCAATCTCTTCTTCGGATTTTTCTTGTAGCTCCTGGACGGCTTGTTCATTCTCTGAGGTCATATTCTCAGAAAGTTTTTCTAGCTGCTCCGAAAGTTGCTCCAATTCCTTAATGGCATCTTCCTTCTGTTGCTCTTCCATTTCGGGAGAAAACTCATCTTGAGAAAGTTCTTCTTCCTGACGAGCCATATCCTCATAAGACTCGGCAAGTTTTTCGAGATCAGATTGCATCTTCAGGTTTTTGAACAATTCAAGAGTTCTTTCCAATCTCTGACGGTAAAGTTCTTCATTGAATTCAGCCTCCTGAAGAGCTTGTCGAAGTTGTTCAGGGCTCATTTCACTCATCTGCTCTTGAAGCTTTTCCAGCGCCTCTCTGAACGCAGGATCATCAATTTGTTCCATTAGTTCTTTGAGTTCATCATAAGCTTCGAGTGTTTCTTCGGAAAGCATATTCTTCTCACTCAGCTCTTCCTTCAACTCGTCAAACTTTTCGTTTAATTCATCTATTCGTTCCTGAATATCTTCTTGTTGTTCCAGCACCTCTTCGAGTTGCCGCTGATCTTCATAATCAATTTGAGGATTTTCTTTTAGCTGTTCTTTGAAGGTGTCGTACTGCTCACTCATTTCTTGGAATGCATCAGAAATATCTTCCAGATCAGTTTCTACCTCGCTTTCTCGTTCTTCCAGTCCTTCAAAATAGTCGACTAGTGATGGAACAGTGAGTGTTATTTCCTGTGACTTGCTCGTCTTATACCCATTATATCCATCATTGTCAGTTACCTCTACCCAAAAGGTGATCTCATCCTTTGGAGAAAGATTAAGATCGCTAACATCCCAAATAAAAGACTGTAGTGCTCCATTTCTAGGTCGTTCAAGAGCGGTTGAAACGGAATAGGGAGTATTTACGAATGCTTTCGTAAGCTCATAATTAAGTGAGGCTTTCGTAAGATCAAAGTCATCACTAGCCCTGAAAAGTAACTCGATTGTTGTGGGCTCTACAGCCTCAAAAGAAGCTGAAGGTTCAATTAGCTCAACATAGGGGTGTTCATCCTGAATGGCTTGTAGCACAAACTCAAAGGTATTGCTATTACTAAGACCAGAATTATCTTCCAGTCCAAACCAAAGTGTATCATTTTCTGTGATGGTGATAGAGTGGTTAAACTGGCTGGAGATAGAAGACAGTGAGTCGATTTGTTGACTACTATTTAGTAGAAGAGTAGAGAGAGGTTTATTTATAATACCCGATAGAATCAGCTCAGATCCTTCATAACCCTGTATATTAGAAAATGGATAGGTAAATGAAGTTGTGTCAAGATTGGTATAAGCAGGAGGAATGACTATCGCAGTAAGTTCTGAAAATCGTGGACGTAACTGCACATCAATGGAAAAACTCTCACTCTTGTACCCATCCATTTCTACATAATATTCCAGATTGTTACTTAAATCGAAGGGTGATGAAGAAAATATAGTATTTAGATCCCACTGCATATCCCTGGCTCTGAAGCTTTGCTCCACAGGAGTTTTCATATATAAAACTACTTCTTCTGGTATTTCACCTTCAAATTGAACCATTACAGTGAATGGAGCTCCTTGTTCAAGAGTGCTATTGCCAGGGGTGATGCTAAAACTAAATGGATTTGGCTTTTCAAATTCTTGCCAGAAAAATCCAACGCGTTTACCAGCTGAGTCAAAAGAAAAGGATGTAAGGGCAAATACAAGGAGCACACTTATTGATAGAGCCATTTTTCTTCTAGACGCTTTGACCCTTTCGGATTGAGTCAAAAACTGGCTTAAAGATTCAACGAATAAATTCCTTTCAATCTGCTCAAGGTTTTTATAAATGGCTGCTTCAACGAGTTTCGGATGAGCATTGCCAGTTTTTTCGAGGTCAAGGGCATAGCTTAGCTCAGGAATATTTGATGAACGAGCGAAGCTTCTATAGAACTCGATGAAAGAAATTCCATTCCGTATTGAATAACCCTTCCAAATCACTAAAGCGGAAATGAGTAAAGCTCCGAAAATAGCCAGCGTTTTTAGTCCTGGAGATAAATAGAACATGTGTTCAATTAAAATAAGAACACATAGCCAGGGGATTAACACAAGAACTCCACCGAAAACAATACTCAGGAAGCTACTTCGATTATAGCTTTGATGAGCTTTCTGAAGAATCTCTTTTAATTGGAGGGAAGAATATTCAGGATTAGTTTTTTCCATTGCTTATCAAGAAACTACTTTACCCAATCAAAAACTATAAATCTTGGTTAAAAATTGTCGTTAAAGATCAGATAAAGGGAGTTTTTCTGTAATAATATATTTATTCGATTCTTTTCCGATTTTAATGATTTCTACCTCTAAATCATGTTCAAGAAAAAGGTTCCAATTATTAGACACCGCTTTTTCAAGGAAATCCTTTTTTTCATTTAGTGTTTCAATAGGCCGCATGTCGTAACCCATTACCCATGGCAAGGGCAAGTGAACATGTGTAGGAAGTAAATCAGCGACAAATACGATGGTTTTGCCATCTCCTTCAATTTTTGGCAGCTGTTGTCCCAATGTATGGCCATTTACAACTATCGAACCTAATCCAGGTTCGTACTCATGATTATCTTCAACCAAATTCAGGTTCGGATGATTCTTCAAAGGATTGATATTATCTGAAAGGAAGCTGGCTTTTTCACGTGCATTAGGATTCGTAGCTGTTTCAAAATGCCGTTTAGTTACGTGATATATTGCATTCGGAAAAGTGAAAGCTATTTCATTCGACTCGTTGAAATGAGTAGTACCCCCGCAATGGTCGAAGTGAAGATGAGTAAAAATGATATCGGTTATATCATCAGGAGTGAAACCCTGAGCTTCTAAAGAACCAAGCAATGTCTTTTGAGAGAAATCGATCTGATAGATGCCCATCATTTTTTCATTGAATTTGGTACCTACTCCATTGTCAATGAGGTAAACTTTCCCTGTTTGATTGGATTTAATAAGAAGACATCTCATTGTCATTGAAATACGATTTTTCTCATCGGCAGGGATACCTCTCGACCAAAGTGTTTTTGGAACTACTCCAAACATAGCCCCTCCATCAAGTTTGATGTCTCCTGTTTCTATCGAATAGAGTTCAAAGGGTCCTAGGGTAGTTTTGGAAAGGGTCATAAGCTTTTTTGTTTGAATATAAAAAAAGCCCCCACGCTAAAGCGAGAGGGCTTTTAAAATGAATGTTCTTTCGATTAGAAAGATGGGACTACATCGTTTCGGAACATAGTATCCAGCATGGTTATGGTTACCATGATAATGAAGAATACAAAAGCTCCAATAAGAAGGAGGGTGTTAAACTTATTGTCCCAATATAATCCCATAAAGAATGCAGCTACTAAATATGCTTTACCAAAAGCAATGATTAGTGCTGAGATAATATCAAAAGGAGCGGGTAGCCCGAGATTGGAAACTACAACCGTCAATATAGTTAGGATAAATAATGCAGTACCTACTGCCCAAAGTTGTTTCACTGAAGAAACGTGGTGTTCGTGATTGTGTTCGCTCATTTCTAAAAACCTCTCATTCAATTAAGTAAAGTAGTGGGAATAGGAAAATCCAGATCAAGTCAACCAGGTGCCAGTACAGCCCGGTAATCTCGACAGGTGTGTAGTACTCACTACTGAAGTGTCCTTTACCAGCTCGGATATACAACCAAATCATTAAGCCGATACCAACTAATACGTGAAGACCGTGAATGCCGGTCATCATATAGTAGATGCCGAAGAAAATATTCGCCTTAGGATGCGAAAGCTCATGCAAAACTTCTGCAGTAGGATTCCAGAAAGAACCAGGAGCAATACCTAAGTGTAATTTATGCTCATATTCGAAGTACTTGATGACCATAAAGACACATGCAAGCGCTATAGTGATCAAAAGATTGATTCGTAATCCACGTATTTGATTCTTTTGAGCAGAACGAATAGCCATAGCTACGGTTAAAGAACTACCAATAAGAACTACGGTGTTTACTCCTCCCCAAAGTTTATTGAGTTCTAGAGCTGCTTGTGTAAAAAGTTCAGGATACCATGCTCTGAATATGATATAAGCACAGAATAGCCCGCCGAAAAAGAGGATTTCGTTTACCAAAAAGACCCACATCCCCATTTTTGCTGATTCAAACTGTTGATCTGAATCCACAAAATGATGCTGAACATGAGCTGGTTGGGAAGCTGAATGATTCGCCATTTAGTGTTTAGGTATAAGGTTAATTAAGCTTTTTCAGTTTCTTGAGTTTCCGTCTCATGGTGTTCCCCATGACCGTTGTGTGAAACTGCTAGTCCAAGCTGGAATTCTTCCATTGGCTTGTGGTAGTCATAAGGCCCGTTGATTACAACAGGAGTATGACTGAAGTTGTGGAAATCTGGAGGTGAAGTTGATTGCCATTCCAATGCCCTGCTATTCCATGGGTTTGAAGGGGCCTTCTTACCTGCAAATAAAGAATGAAGTAGGTACACCAAGATGATCAGGAAAGCTACTCCAAGTATATAAGATCCAATCGTAGAGGTCTGATGGAATGGCTGGAATTGATCAATATAGTTGTAATAACGTCTTGGCATTCCTTGTGCTCCCATAATAAACTGTGGAAGGAAGGTCATATTAAAGCCAATAAAGACTAATACAGCTGCAATCTTACCCCACATTTCATTGTACATCTTACCAGTCATCTTTGGCCACCAGTAATGCAGGCCTGCTAACAGAGCAATTAAGGTTCCACCCATCATCACATAATGGAAGTGAGCCACCACGTAATAAGTATCATGAAGGTGGATGTCTACAGAAAGTGCTCCAAGCATAATACCGGTAAAACCACCGATAGAAAATAAGAACAAGAAAATGAAGACATACAACATCGGCGTCTTCATATCGATCGAGCCTTTATACAGGGTCGCTATCCAGTTAAAAATCTTGATACCCGTTGGGATACCTACCAGGAAGGTTAGGAATGAAAATACAGTAGTAGCTACTGCAGATTGTCCTGAAGTGAACATATGGTGTCCCCATACAAGGAAACCAATAAATGCAATGGCCAAAGACGAAAGCGCAATCGCCCAATATCCGAATACTGTTTTCTTAGAGAAGGTTGAGATAACCTCAGAAATGATTCCAAAGCCCGGAACAATCATGATATATACAGCAGGGTGGGAATAGAACCAGAAGAAGTGCTGGTATAATACTGGGTCACCACCTTTGGCCGGATCAAAAATCCCGATATCCAAAATGTTCTCCATTGAAAGAAGAAGGATGGTAATTGCAAGTACCGGAGTTGCCAGTACCTGGATAATGGAAGTAGCATATAATGCCCAAATATTCAATGGAAGCCGGTTCCAGGTAATACCTGGTGCTCTCAGCTTATGTATGGTGGTAATGAAGTTTGTACCCGTCAGAATCGAAGAGAAACCAAGGATGAATACCCCAAGAGTTACCCAAATTACTCCTAATGAGTTCGCATCAGAGCTGTAAGGTGTGTAAAACGTCCAGCCTGTATCAAAGCCATTATTCAAAAGAGAGATGAACGTGAATACCGCTCCAATCACATAGATGTAGAAACTAGCCAGGTTTAATCTCGGAAAGGCTACGTCTTTTGCACCTAATTGCATCGGCAATACAAAGTTCCCAAGTGCTGCGGGAATACTTGGAATCAAAACAAAGAATACCATTAATGCACCATGGATGGTGAAAAGCTGGTTGTAAGTATCAGCTTCAATAAAAGTCTTTGCTGGAGTCCAAAGCTCAGTTCTTAATGCAATAGCTAAAAAACCAGCTACTGCAAAGAAGATTGCAACAGATACGAGATACATGATCCCGATCTTCTTGTGGTCAACGGTAGTCATCCATGCCCAGACACCCTTTTCATCTGTTAGATAGGTATTCGTAGGATTCTCAGAAGGAATGAACCTTTTTACCTGTAGTGTAGTCATATTTTTAGTTTCCGCTACCGCCATATCACTCAAGAGTTTTTAAATATTCAATGATGTTTGTGATTTCATCGTCGCTAAGTCTGCCCTCATAAGGAGTCATTACATTGTCATATCCAGCAACGACTTTCTCTCCAGGGTAAAGAATAGATTCTCTGATATAATTCTCATCAACAGTGTAAGTACTGCCATCTGCAAGTTGCTCTGTTCTGCCCCAAATACCTTTGAATGAAGGACCAATCATTGGTGAACCATCCACAGAGTGGCAGGTTTGACATCCCTGTAGCTCAACTAATTGCTGACCTTGTTCTACCGGTGTTCCCTGAATGCCACCGCCATTTAGCTCTAACCAGGTTTCAAAATCTTCTGGCTCATGAACAATTACTTTAGCTAACATATCGGAATGACTGGTTCCGCAATACTCGGTACAGAATACTACAGACTCACCAGATTCCTCAGCCTGGAACCACACATAAGTATATCGTCCAGGAACCACATCGTGCTTTACCCTGTAATCAGGTACGAAGAAGGAGTGAAGGACATCACGCGACTGCATAACCAGTTTAATGGGCCGTCCTTTTGGGACGTGAATTTCATTTAAAGTCTGTGCTCCATTTTCATAGCTCACACTCCAGTTCCACTTAAAACCTGTCACATGAATCTCGTATGCATCATCAGGAACAGCTTTTAGGTTTAGCCATCCTGAGTATCCCCATCCAAAGACTACCATCACAATAAGAAGAGGGATTACCGACCAGGTAATTTCAAGTGTGTTGTTGTGCGTGATTACAGGAGTTTTGTCGTCCTCTGATTTTCTTTTGTACTTAATGGCGAAGTAAACAAGTGCAATTGTTATACCAATTAAGAAGATGAGACTCACTTCGTTGATGAAGTGAAAAAGCCCGTCGGTAGAATCTGCCGTAAGCGGAGATTTGTTTTCCGGGAGCATGAAATCGAATAGTCTGCCCATTATTGGAAATCGATATTAGTGGTTACTTTTTTTGATCTTTCGCGAAGCCAAAAGAGGCTGAGAAAGATACCAAGAATTATTAGTGTAGCCAAGCCGCCAACCTTCATAATATTGATGGCTACGGGTACATAACTATTGGAATTTGGATCAAATTGATAGCAAAACATAAGCACCTTCTCGAGGGTACTTCCGATCTTTCCATCGGCTGATTCATACAGTGCATTGCGTACATCAAACTCATTGTATTGGATACCATATAGATAGCGAGTGATTTTCCCTTCTGGGCTCAGCATTATAATTGCTGCGCTATGTGCGAACTCTCCGGTTCCTTCCACTTCATTGTACTTAAAGCCAATGGCATCAATAATTTTATCAATTTCTTTTTTCTCTCCAGTTAAAAAATACCATCCTTCCTGTGCGCGTGGCTGATTTAGTTTGGAAAGGTATTTTTCTTTGTAACTAGCTGCTAATTCATGATTTTCTTCAGGATCAATGCTAAAAGAGATGATGTCGTAATCCTTACCAACCTGCCATGCCAGATCATCTGCTACATTTAACACACCATCTATTACCAGACCGCATAGCATTGGGCACTCGTAATAAAGAGGATTTAGAATAACGGGTTTGCCATCAGAGAGGAGGGAGCCAATAGTTATACTATCGCCTGATGAATTTGAGAATTTGGCATCTAAAGGAATGTATTCTCCTAAGTATTCATCTACTCCAACGCCTTGCAGTGCTTCAGGCTGCTCTTTGTTAAGTTGAGCTTCGGCTTGAAAAGGAATCATGAGCACTGCAGGCAAATAAAATGCTAACAGTGCAATGCGTCTCATCAGTAATTAATCGACAGCTATATTATTGATGGCTTCATCGATAGGAATGTGGTATACACCATCTTCCAGGTCAACTACGCCAAAAGAATTTAGTTGCTCATTTTGAGTTGCTCTCATTTCTGTGATTTCCAGGTAAGAGCTGTTTTCAGAAACAGTTTTTTGTGCATTAAAGAAACTGAATTGAGCGAAAAAGATTAATCCAACAACAAAAACGATAACAGTAACAATCCCTAATCCTGACCAAAAGAAGAGCTTTCCAAAGTCCATGGCATCGTCATTCACACCATGACTTACTGCTCCCGCGAATGAACTATCTACAGTCTCTAAAGTAACATCATCTCCAGAGGTTAAAGAAATCTTCGTCTTTGAATCTTCAATGTGATTCGACATAATCGATCAAAAATTAATGGTGATACGTTTTTTCAAGGCATTCGTCCAGTTTTGGGTCATTCTCTGGAATCATGCTGTTTTGTTTGAATTTGTGGAAGAATAGTCCAAAGAAAATTCCGCCAAGGCCTAAGAATGTGGTTATATCGATCCAGCTAAAATGAATTCCATGCTCATTAAGTGTAGGCATGGCAATCCAGTAGATTTCAAGGAAGTGCATTACCACCACTACAATAGCCACGAATCTTAAAATTCCTCTTCTATGCTTTTGTTCTCTGTTCAACAGTACAAGGAATGGTAACACAAAACGGAAAAGCAAAAGACCGTAAGTGATGTATTTCCAACTACCTTCCATTCTGTGGTAAAACCAGAGTGTTTCTTCCGGAAGGTTAGCATAATAGATCAACAGGAATTGGCTGAATGCGATATATGCATAGAATACAGTGAAAGCAAAGAGCCATGCACCAAGATCGTAGAGATGAGCCTGACCGATCGTGTTCTTTAAATATCCATTTCTCTGGAGGAAGAATACCATCAAGATCATAATAGCCCAGAAGCTCTGGAAACTAATGGCGAAGAAATACACACCAAACATAGTGGAAAACCAGTGTGGATCCAGAGACATTAACCAATCGAAACTGGCAAAAGCTATAGATAAACCAAATAACGGAATAGCAGGGGCACTGATTTTTCTCATCAATGTGGTGATTCCCCAATCACCTGTTTTTTCAAGCTCAACGGAAGCTTTATAAAGTTTGTGTCCTACATATCCCCAGATGGCGAAGTAGATAACTTGTCGAATAATGAAGAAAGGAGTGTTTAAATATGCTTCCTTTCCAGCAACTATGTAGTCGTAATTCGGTGAATTAGGGTCAAAGAGGGTTGGGTCAGTCCAATGGTGATAAAGAATAGACATTCCACCAAGAATTGGTAAGAAAGCGATTGCCCACCATTTTAGGTTAGATCCAAATGTTTCTGGAATTCTCCTTACTACTACTCCCCATTTAGACTTGGTAATATGATGGAACATTACCATGAAAACAGAAGCCAGGGCAATTCCAGTAAAAAAGGTGAAACTTACCAGGTAAGAGAAGAAAAACTGTTCAGCATTAAAAAAACCGCCAATAGCGCTGAGTACCAAAGCTGTGATTCCAATTCCGAATAAAATCTTAGGAAGCTTGGTGTCTTGGGCGAATTGTAAAGAATCTGTTATTGTAGGCTTATGACTCATTGTGTATGTGTTTAAGCAAAAATCTCTTAGTTATTGTCCGTGATGGTTTTCAGGTATTCCACGATTGATTGCAGGTCACTTTCGGAAAGAGAACCATAGGCATTAGCCATAAGAGGATCATACCCGTCCACAATTTTTGCGTATGGATTAACAATCGATTCGATGAGATACTCATCATCCTTAACAACAGTAATCGTTTCACCTGCTTCTGTTACCACCTGGCCTTCACTGCCATAAACATTTAACCAAGATGGGCCTACCAGTGCGCTTCCATCGTTTGAGTGGCAAACAGCACAAGCATATTGAGTAATTAATTCTTGCCCTCTGGCGGCAGTAGCAACAACTTCTCCCACATCTTGAGGAGTTCGGGCTTCAGCGAGAGCTTCTAACCGTTCCTGCTCAGCAGTGAACTCAGCTTGTAATTCATCCATATCAATATCATAGTCAGCGAGTTCTTCTTCGCTCGCATTTTGACTTGCTTGCAATGCTCGGATATATCCTACGATTGCCCATCTATCTTCAACTTTAACCTGATGAGCATAAGAAGGCATGTTTCTTACTCCATTATAGATAGCAGAATAAAGTTCTCCATCCGGAGCTTCTCTTAATCTATCCTGATGGAAAGTAGGAGCAGGTACGTATCCGTATTGGCCAGTCATAATGATTCCCTGTCCGTCACCAACGATACCGTGGCAAGGGGTACAGTAAATTTCGTAGCGCTCTTTTCCTCTATAAAGGAAGGATTTAGTGAATTCTACAGGTGATTCAGCAATCCAATCACCATTTTCGTCTACTCCTTCATAATAAGCGAGGTCAGCTTTTCGGTAACCACGAGCAACGGTTCCTTCAACAGGAGGTCTCATTGAACGACCATCCTCAAAGAACGCATTTTCTTCTTGCGCTTCTTTTCTGGGTTGCTGATCCATGTTCATGTTAGGATGGATAGCTGATTTCTCAGAGATAGTACCTCTACATCCCACAAGCACAGCACCAAGCACAACAATGGATAATGTCTTTTTTAAATGCATGAATGATATTCGGTGGTTACTGTTAGTCATACACTTCCTCGATATGAGTAGCTCCAGCTTCTTCAAAAAGCTGGCGAACCAAATCTTCCTGGAATTTGCTGTCTTTTGCTTCAATACATACAAAGAAACCATCATCAGTGGCCTTTTTGAAGCGCTCAACATTAAACAAAGGGTTGTTTAGTCTTGGAAGTCCGTTTAAGAAGAACATTCCAAACACCGCACCAAAAGCAGAGAGAAGTACCGTTAATTCAAAAGTAACAGGTACCCATGCAGGTGCATTAAAAAATGGCTTACCACTAATGTTAATTGGATAGTCAATTGCTGACATCCAGTACATCATAAGTATAGCTCCACTGAAGCCAAGTAAACCGTGCCCAAGTACAATCCATCCAAGTTTAGATTTCTTAAGGCTCATTGCCTTGTCGATTCCATGGATAGGAAAAGGAGCGTAGGTATCAAATTTATCATATCCGGCTTCAACCACTTTTTTAGAAGCGTCGATTAACGCCTTTGGGTTTTTGAATTCAGCCAGGATGCCGTAAAGCTTAGTATTGGTCTCTTTACTCATAGTATTTATACCGTTTCAGCTTTAGGGGTTGGAACTTCAATTTCGTGAGGATGATACTCCTGGGTTTCCTCGTCATAATTATGAGGATCAGCCTGTGGCATCACCGCTTTAATTTCTGCAATCGCAATCATTGGCAGGAAGCGCAAGAATGCAAGGAAGAAAGTGAAGAAAATTCCGAAGGTTCCTACATAAGTAAGTACATCCCAAATAGTAGGTGAGAAGTAATCCCACGACGAAGGCAAATAGTCGGTAGCGAGTGAAGTCACTGTAATTACAAATCGCTCAAACCACATACCAATGTTCACTACAATGGAAATAAAGAAAGTGAACTTAACATTACGTCTTAATTTCTTCGACCAGAATACCTGAGGAGAAATCACATTACACAACATCATAATCCAGTATGCCCAGGCATAAGGCCCTGTCGCTCGAAGCATGAAAATTGCTTTTTCATATTCCACACCGCTATACCATGCAATGAAGAACTCCATCATATAGGCAAAACCTACCATGGAACCGGTTACCAGGATAATGATATTCATCTTCTCCATGTGGTCATCCGTCATGATGTCTTCCATGCCATACACCTTTCGGGCAACAAGCATCAAGGTTAGTACCATGGCAAAACCTGAGAAAATCGCACCAGCAACGAAATAAGGAGGGAAGATGGTAGTATGCCATCCCGGAATCATTGAAACGGCGAAGTCAAAGGATACAATGGTATGTACAGAAAGTACCAGTGGAGTAGCCAAACCGGCTAAAATCATATAAGCTTTTTCGTAATTCCACCATGCTCGACCACTTCCGGTCCATCCTAATGAGGCGATACCATAGGCTATCTGTCGAACTTTATCAGTAGCTTTGTCGCGCAGCGTAGCAAAATCCGGAACTAGACCTACATACCAGAAAAGCAAAGAAACTGTGAAATACGTAGAAACGGCAAACACGTCCCAAAGAAGGGGAGAGTTGAAATTTGGCCACATTGCCATTTGATTCGGCAGTGGGAATACCCAGTAAATAACCCAAATTCGACCTACGTGAATACCTGGAAACATCAAGGCACAGATTACCGCGAAAATGGTCATTGCTTCAGCAAAACGGTTGATCGCGGTACGCCAATCCTGCCTAAAGAGGAATAGAATGGCTGAAATCAAGGTTCCGGCGTGACCAATACCAACCCACCATACAAAGTTGATAATCGCCCATCCCCAACCAACAGGGTTCATCAGACCCCAGATTCCGGTTCCTTCCCAAATTAGGTATCCAACGGCGAAAAGGAATACTCCAAGAAGAGCATTCGACATAAGCATGAATAGGTACCATAATTTTGGGGTGGGCCGAAGGTTTACATCGGTTACCAGCTTGGTAATACTGGCAAAATCGTGATTTCCCTTAACAAGAGCGGGTTCCGGTATGTATTCGTATTTACTCATTAGTGGGCAGCTTCCTGTTTAGACTCATCTACCAATGCCGGATTCGGATTGGTCAATTTGGCGATATAAGATGTTCTTGGACGAACATTCAGTTCTTCCAGCATCAGATAATTTCTTTCGTTGTACTTCATTTTTGAAACTTCGCTGTCCTTATCAGTCAAGTCTCCAAAATAAATGGCATCAGCAGGACAAGCTTGCTGACAAGCCGTTTGCACAGTGCCATCTGCAGGCTTTGGAGAACCAGTTTCAATTTTAGTATTGATTTTCGCCCGGTTAACTCGTTGTACACAGTACGTACATTTTTCCATTACCCCTCTGAAACGAACAGTTACTTCAGGATTCATCGCCATTTGGATGATATCTGGATCTTCTCCGGTAGTCAGATATTCTTTTGGGTAGTTGAAGAAGTTGAATCTTCTAACCTTGAATGGGCAGTTGTTTGCGCAATAACGAGTACCAATACAGCGGTTGTAAGTCATTTGGTTCATTCCGTCATCACTATGCGTAGTAGCAGCTACCGGACAAACCTGCTCGCAAGGAGCCAATTCGCAGTGCATACAAGGAACAGGCTGATGAACTGCCTGAGGATCATGCTCGTCGCCCATATAATAGCGGTCATTTCTGATCCAATGCATTTCACGACCGCGACTAACTTCCCTTTTTCCAATAACAGGAATGTTATTCTCACTTTGGCAGGCAATAATACATACACCACAACCAAAACATGAGTTCAAATCAATGGCCATTCCCCATTGTGGCTCATAGTCAGGGTATGTTTGCTCATCAAAGAGGGAGATAAGATCATCTTCACCTTTTTCATTTGCTTCCTTTTGACCAGGAACTTCATATTTATGAACATAGGCGAATGAAGCGTATTCAGGTGTTTTCTTGTATTTCTCAAGCGTAGCCTGACGATACATATCACGACCTTCCAGACTGTGATGATCTTGAACACAAGCGATGCTGTAAGTGCCACCAGCTTTTGAAATACTTCCTGAATTAAATAGAAGAGCATTTGACTGTACCAGGGGATATACATTCACTCCACCTGATACCATCGAACTATCAAAAAGCTGAGAACTATCAGAAGTTACGTCAGCTACACGTCCAATACCTTCTTTTCCATAACCTGCATTAAGTGTAATGGAATCATCAGCATGACCTGGCTGTATCCATGCCGCAATAGTGATCGCAGCTCCATTTACTGCTACATTAACAAGGTCTTCATTTTCAATGCCCATGCTTGCTGCAGTAGTTGGGCTCATAAGCGCAACATTATCCCAGGTAATTTTAGTCATCGGATCTGGGAGTTCCTGTAGCCAACCATTGTTTGCAAAGCGACCATCATAAATAGAGTAGTCCGGTCGAATTACTACTTCAATACCATTAATAGGAGCGGTATCGGTCGAGGAAACTGATCTTAGTCGAACATTCGCAGCTCTATATCCATCAGTGATGTCAATTCCATCGTGAAGGATATCTTTCCAGCGATTTTCAAAATTCGTGCGGTAAAATCCATTGAAAGTGTTTTTAACCAGGTCATGGCCAGACACTTTCTCTCCATTTACAATAGCGCCAAGGAATTCGATATCACTTAAAGAGTCATATAATGGCTGAATCTGTGGTTGAATTACAGAACGTGCACCACCGAATGAGTATCCATCACCCCAAGCCTCAAGGTAATGAGAGCGAGCTACATGCCAGTTTGCATTTTTAGAGCTCTCATCTCTATAACTTCCGAACTGAATTACTTCTCCAGCGTTTGAAAGAGCACTTGCAAAAGATAAATCAGCAGGAGCAGTGAATACGGGATTCGTATTGAGTAATACAACAGTATCAACATCACCTGCATTAAGTGCAGCTACTGCACTAGAAAATGCTTCAAAATTACTTTGATCATCAATGGATGGAACTTCAAGATAACTTACAGTGCTTCCAACATTATCTAATGCCACATTGATTGCATTGATGATAGCGTGAGCACTCGGTGAATGATCAAAACCAATAGAAACTGCGCAACGTCCTGCATTAGAAGCAAGATCATCAGCCATCACCGTAATAAAATCACTTCCAGAGAAGGGGTTATTAACCTCACTGAATGCGTTAAGTCCGCTAATTCTAGAAGAAAGCTCTCCTGCTAATGCATTTGCAAAAGCTTCAATTTCGCTAGCTTTGACTCTTAGCCTGTTATCTGCATAGGAGCCAGTAAGAGTAAATCCATTCTCAACAGAATAGATTCGGCTCATTGAATCACTGGTGCTAGTTACTTTTCTTCGTGACGTAACTTGCTGAGCGTATTCAACATTATTAGGATGCGTAGGAGAAAGGAAGTCATCGTCCAGAGATACAATTACATCTGCGTTCGTGTAATTATATAGAGTACGGAGTCTGCTTCCGAAAGCGATTTGGGTTCCCTCAACAATAGCATTCTCACCAAAAGGTTCGAAAGTAACCCAGCTGGCATTTCTGAATTTGTTTAGTGCTTCTTCTTTAAGTGCCTGGAAGGTTGGGGAAGAATTGGCTTCTGATATAAATAGGATATTTTTATTTGTATCAGAGAAATGCTCGCCAGCAAAGCTAATAAATTCGTCCGTTGTGGCTTTACTTCCATTACGAAGCGGCCCTCTTGAGCGATCAGGATCATACATTTCAAGGATTGATGCCTGATGATAAGAATTGGTATTTCCTGAACTGGCAGGGTGAAGGTCATTTCCTTCAACTTTAGTTGGTCGTCCCTGGTGGTTTTCAACCACTAACCCAGTAAGGTTACCCTGAAATGGCATTGCAGTAGCATAAAAAAGAGGAATGCCGGGAACAATGTCTTCAGGTTGTTGAGAATAAGGAAGAATTTTTTGAACCGGTCGACGGCATGCAGCAAAACCTGCAAGTGCGATAGACGCTCCCATCACTCGGAGGAATCCTTTTCTAGAAACACCATCTTTTAATTCAGTGGCATTCTCAGGGAATTCACGCTCAACAAAATTTTGATATTCTTTATTCTGAGCTAATTCGTTTAAGCTTTTCCAGTATGTATTCTGTGTAACTTCGCTCATTGGATGATTATAAGTTCAACTATCCTTTCTTATTAATAATGACAGCCCTGGCAATACTGAGGAGGGCTTACATTATTTTTCTTAACTAATTCGCTTCCAAGTATTTTTTGGTTCTCCGCTTTGTAACCCATAGTGGTTACTTCTTCAACAGGGCGGAGATACTTCTCGGGTTCTCTATGGCAATCGAGGCACCAACTCATACTTAATGGTTCAGCTTGATACACCACATCCATTTTGTCAATTCTTCCATGGCAGCTTTCGCAGCCTACTCCCACATTTACATGGGCAGCATGGTTGAAGTAAGCGTAATCTGCAAGATTGTTTACTCTTACCCATTCAACTGGTTTACCAGTTTCCCAGCTTTCACGGATAGGAGCAAGTTTCTCACTGTCCGTTTTGATCTGATTATGGCAGTTCATACAAGTCTGAGTAGGCGGAACATTAGCCTGCTTAGACTCAAACACAGATGTGTGACAGTATTGGCAATCGAGCCCAAGTTTGTCTACATGTATTTTGTGTGAGTAAGGAACCGGTTGAACAGGTGCGTAACCTACATCGGTAAATTCGGGTGAGAAGAAGTACCAAATTCCAAGAATAACTGCGTTCGCAGTGACGATAAGTCCGATTAGTAATTTTCGAGGAACTTGATTTGTCCACTTAGGGAAAATCTGCGCCATAAAAAATGCTGATTTTTATTTTCAAACCTGAGCTTGAATGCTCAATAAGAAGCCGGGCAAAACTATCGAATTTTTAACTCGAATTGTACTGTTAGTGCGGTCTTTCCCTTATTTAAATCCGTTCTAAATAACTCGGGTTTGAAGTATGAACTAGTTAGTAAAATTTTAGTCGCGAAGATAAGAACATTTCGTCAAAAAACTTGGTTCATAAAACGAAATAAGACAAATACTGGCGCAAGTTTACCTTAACTTTAAGGCGCTCAACAGAGAATGGATTAAATAAATTAATTGATGCAACACGAAGTAGAACTTCCGGACAGCTTAAAAGTTTTTGAACAGGTTAATACAAAGCGTGCGCTAGGCATAATAATAGGAGTAAGTGTACTAGCTTTAGTATTTCTTTTTTGGCTGATCTATTTCAAGGCTCCGGCTGCTTCAGAAATTCCATGGGTGAAAAATCTCTCTGCATTGAATGCATCGTTCAATGCGTTAAGCACCATATTTCTTTTGTTGGGATTCCGGGAGATTAAAAGAAGGAATTATGTGAAGCACATGAGGTTTATGATCAGCGCTTTTATTACCTCGGCTTTATTCCTCGTTAGCTATGTGATCTATCATAATTTTGTAGGGGATACCAAGTTCATGGGAGAAGGGTTTATCAGACCCATCTACTTCTTCATATTGATAACACACATCGTGCTATCAGTGTTTGTAGTGCCTCTCGTGCTTTCTAGTTTCTTCTTCGCCTTTTCCGGTAAATTTGAAACACACCGCAAAGTTTCAAAATGGACCTTCCCAATCTGGCTATATGTTTCAGTGACTGGGGTACTGGTATTTATCTTGCTGAAGAGCTTTGGGTAAAAGACTCGAAACAGAAATCAATAAAACACCACACACACCGGAGTAGGCACTTCTAAACTCTGTCCGGAGTAGCTTAAAGCTCCTGTGTTTCCATCGATATTGAACACATACACATCGTCTGTGTTCTGATTGGCTACATAAAGTTGATTGCCATTTGGAAGGAGGGCAAAGTTTCTGGGGAATTCACCCTGGGTAGAAGTATGATCTAATTCAGTAAGCAATCCTGTTGTAGGATTGATACTAAAACTCACAATGCTATTATGTCCCCGATTAGATCCAAACAAGAAGTTCCCTGATGGATGCACATGAATATCAGCAGTCGAGTTCCAATCAGAAAAGCCTTCTGGTAAGGTTGAAATAACCTGAAGTTCTTCAAGGGTTCCGTTGTCAGGATTGTACGAAAACACTGATACCGTACTATTCAGTTCATTCATTACATAAGCGATATTCAAGGTAGGATGGAAATCCATATGTCGGGGACCAGAACCCGCTTCCACAGTAGCAAACTCCTGAGTCGTTTTCGCGACTGTTTGCGAACTATGATCAATGGAATAACTCCAAACCTTATCACTTCCCAAATCAGGAATGAACAAGAAATTATTATCCGGGCTGATTTTCACCATATGAGGATGAGAAGAGTTTTGATTTGGATGCGGCCCTGATCCTTCATGATCAAGCTGCTGCTTAAACTCTAAACTCCCATCTTCGTTTCTTGCATAAACAACAGCCACTCCTCCATTATAATTAGAAGCAAAAACCATAGTCCCGGTTGCATCCACGCTTACATGCGCAGGAGATTGTGCATTAGAAGGATATTTTTCAATAAAAGTCAGGCTTCCGTCTTCTTCAATAGTGAAAGCATGGATATATCCGGTAGGCTCATTCCCTCTTCCAAGCTCGCTAACTGCATATAGATTGTTACGATCTGGTGAAACAGCTACAAAAGAAGGGTTAATTACTTCCGCTGCGGTTCCTGCTACACTAAGAGAACCATCTTCTGAAATTGAAACAGAATAAATTCCATCTGCTTTTCCATTTACCCAGCCTTCATCTCTGGTATAGGTGCCTATGAAAAGAGAAGTAGGCTCCAGGGTGGAAGTATCTGGTTCTTCTCCATTGGAAGAATTAGAATCACAATGAATTCCTGTTGCGATGAGTAGAATGAGAATAGGGAATAGAGATTTCATAAAAGCGGATTTTGAGTAAAGTGATGCGTGTTCGAATAAGAAGCCTCTTTTTAGTATTAAGCATGGTCATTCCGCCGCGAAAGCCGGAATCTGAATTTTGATTAAAACTACTATTCTCCTTAGAAAGCTTAATCTAGATTCCTGCCTTCGCAGGAATGACTAAGAAGGCTTATTAGGTACTATGATTAAAGTTTATTATTCCGAAGAGACATTAAGATAGAGGCTGCTAACTAGAAATCATTGTGATAAAAGTTTTCACAGTAGTCTAGTTTTGATAAGCCTCAACGAGCTTCATCCAGTCACTTATATCCTCACCGAACTGGGCTTTCATCTGGGTATTAACGGTATCAGCCATTCCTTCTGGAAAAACACCGCTTCCATGAAGAGCTCCAAGAAAAGCTCCCATCACCTGCATATAGGAATCGGTATCATGACCAAACTCAAGGATTATTTGCATAGAAGCCATTGGATGACCGTTGGTGAAATCAGCTACGGCAAAAACAACGACCAGCGGAACCCAGGCTTCCCACCAATAAGTTGTTTGTAGCTCAGATTCCAGAAGCTGGTAGAGTTGGGCTATGCTCCCATCAGCTCTTTCAGATATAGACAAGGCTCTATCCAGCCATTGAGTAGTAGCCCGGTTTACATACAGGGTGCCATTATAATTAAAAGGATCGGTCGTTTTTATGGTTTCAATTATCGATTCCCAGCTGGCACCTTCAGTAAGTGCATTTGCTAGACCAGCAACGATGGCCGAATTAATATCCTTTGCGATGCCATTATCGAAATAGCCGAGCTCATAGGTTTTCCTGTAGGCTTCGGTTGGGTCACCTGGATATAAAGTAGCAACTGGAAGGAAAGACATAGAACCCATTACAGTAGGGACGCCTCCCCAAATACGTTCTGTTGGATAAGCATTTTCACGTTCTCCCACCGCCCAGCGAGAGGCATAGCCAATTTCTGTCATCCACTCTTTATTTATAACCTGGTACTTTTCGGGAAGCTGATTCCCAAAGGCGAGCGTAGCTCTGGCCATATCTTTTTTGGTGATGTTTCCATCTGAAGCTTCCAGTGCATCGAAGAAAATCATTTTTAATCGTGTGTCATCCGTTATGGTTCCGGCAGGAGGCTGGTTCTCCCACACCCCAAAAGGCTCGATAGGGCGAGGATAATCCCGAAGTTTGAAAAGTGCACCAAGTTCATCTAAGCCTTCCTTTGTAATCTTCTGGTCGGTAGTAGCCCAAACGCTTCGTTGTGGAGGAGCGAATTCGGTTGGGCCGCCTGCTGCATCACCAATAGCAGAACCAATGAGTAGTCCATATACCTTATCATCAAGCGAAGGCTGTGCTATAAGGAATGAAGATTGAAGAATCAGAATTGAAGAAATAAGAATGACTAATCTTGACATGCTATAATTCAATGGTATATTTGTTGAGAATTAATTCGATCTGACTATAAATAGGACTAAACATTGTCTGATTCAAAAAAAGAAAAAAAGGGATTTAATCACAGTTGGCTTCAGCGGGTATCCGAGCAAAGCTGGGAGCCAGAATTATTAATTTCAGGTCTTGCGATTTTTGCTACCCTTCAACTACCAGGAGTAGTGGAGAATTTCTATCAATACTATCGGTTCAATTACCAGGTAGATATCGGAATTATTGACGACCTGCTTCCAATGCTTGCTGTATCTGTAGCCTTAACCGCATTAAAAGTGCTCAACTTTGGCTTCATCTTTCATTTTGTGGTTCGAGCCTTTTGGGTAGGGTTGATTGGCTTAATGTCGGTATTCAAAGATGGTATTCAGTATGAAAGGCTTCCCAATAGCGAGCTGTATAAATCTGAAATGGAAAAGCGCATTGGAAACCAGGATTCCTTTCTTCTTGCGACGGACAGGCTAGCCAGTATGGTGTTTTCCGTTTCGTTTCTGTTTGTGCTTTATATGATTGGGGTAGGGGCACTGTATATCATCTTTTTCCTTCTTATGAATGGGGTTAAAGTGTTCATGCCCGATGATATTTTCGAGTTCTATTCCAGGGTTATGCTGACAGCTCTGGCCGTGGTTTTAACACTCTTATCTGTAGTTTCTCTTGTTCTCAACATGAAGCGCTTTAGAGAGAGGGAGAAATTCGCACAGCTACATTTTAAGCTTAGCTGGTGGACGGGAAGAATATTTTATCCCTTTATCTTCAGACCCATCCAGTACCTGATTCTGACTTTTATGTCGAACCTGTCTTCAAAGAAATTCCAGGTTTATGCAATAGCGGTGTTTGTAGTATTCTTTACTGTGTTTATGAAGTCATTTCTGGGAGTACTTCAATTCAATCCTTTCGAAAGTCGATCTTTTTACCAGGATCGTTCTCTAACGGCCACTTATAATCCCGATTTCTATGAGTCGGAACTAGAGGGAGGATTTCTTAATGAGCCTACCATTCAATCACCAGTAATAAATAAAGGTGAAATGCTGTCTTTATTCATTCCATATATGAAAATGATGGATAAGAAAATGGAGAAGCTATGTGTGATTGAACAACCTGCCGACAGCCTTCGAAGTTTTCAGCGGCGCGATAGTCTTAATCAACAGAAAATTGATTGTGCGAATCAATTCTTTATGTTCGTAGTGAATGAAAGAGATACCCTGCCCAGTGACTTATTTTTTGCCAGGCATCCGGTAACTGATCAGGCGGGCTATCGAGGATTCTTCAATATGCCGGATAGTTTGAATCCTGTTAAAAACCAACTCGAAGTACTGCGCCAACCTGTTGATGACTCCGATTTTTTAAGGGATTCTTTAGGCAGAAAGCTGGAATTTGAATCTGTAATACCTTTTTGGGTGCAGTAATGATCGATGTATGATAAATGAACTCCAACTCAGAGTTTTACCGGAGATAGCCGGTCAGCCTGAGGAGCTTAAGACCTATATCTCAAAGAAAGAGGGAATTCCCGGTGATGACATTCGCCATATTGAGATTTTAAAAAGGTCGATTGATGCGCGCCAAAAACAGGTAATCATCAATCTGAAAGTTCAGGTATTCGTTAATGAGGATTTTGTAGAAGAAACCATCCCTCTTCCTGACTACCCCGATGTTTCTAACCAGGAGGAAGTGATCATCATCGGGGCAGGACCAGCCGGACTATTTGCTGCGCTTCGGCTCATTGAACTTGGTAAAAAGCCCATTATCCTTGAAAGAGGAAAAGATGTACGTGAGCGCATCAAAGATCTTAAGGGAATTAATGTTGATCATATCGTCAATGAAGACTCTAATTATTGTTTTGGAGAAGGAGGAGCTGGAACCTATTCAGATGGTAAACTCTACACCCGATCAAAAAAGAGAGGAGATGTTAAACGAATCCTGGAGCTATTAGTAGGTTTTGGAGCAGTGAAGAATATCCTTGTGGAGGCTCATCCTCATATAGGGACCAATAAACTCCCAAAGATCATCGCCAATATCAGGGAATGTATTTTGGCTCAGGCTGGAGAAATTCATTTCAACACCAGGGTTACGGATTTACTTATTGAAGGAGATCAAATACAGGGAGTAAAGACCTTGGATGGAGACACATTCAATGCAAAAAAAGTAATCCTGGCTACCGGGCATTCAGCCAGAGATATCTTCGAGTTGCTCCATCAAAAAGAGATTGAAATTGAATTAAAGCCTTTGGCAATCGGGGTGAGGGTTGAACATGCTCAACAACTCATCGATCAGATTCAATATAGTTGTGAGGACCGGGGAGAGTACCTGCCCCCATCCCCATACAGTATTGTAAAACAGGTTGGCGGAAGAGGGGTTTATTCGTTTTGTATGTGCCCGGGAGGAGTAGTCGCTCCTTGTGCAACCCAACCTGGTGAAATTGTCACCAATGGATGGTCTTCATCGCGTCGAGCCCGGTCTACCGCCAATTCGGGAATTGTAGTAGAACTTAAGGAAGAGGATTTCAAAGCTTTTTCAGAATATGGCCCGCTTGCAGCTATGAAATTTCAGGAAGCTATTGAGCAACAAGCATGGGAAGCAGGAGGGAAAACCCAAGCGGCACCGGCGCAGCGACTGGTGGATTTTACGGAAGGCAAATTGTCGGGAAGCCTCCACAAAACCTCTTATGCGCCAGGAATTACTTCCGTTGAATTAGGAGAAATATTGCCAGATTTTATCTACCAACATTTGCAGGAGGGTTTCAAAGCTTTTGATTCATCCATGAAGGGATACTTAACCAATGAAGCTATCGTTCATGCTCCAGAAACCAGAACATCATCACCTGTGCGTATTCCCAGAGACAGAACAAGCTTAGAACACATTCGAATTAAAGGTTTATTTCCTTGTGGTGAAGGAGCGGGATATGCCGGTGGAATTATTTCAGCTGCGATAGACGGGGAGAAGGTGGCTGAGGCTACTATAAATAAGATCAGTTAGTAAAGTATGGGGAAATCTCTTGGCATACTTTTAATATTTCTCTGGAGCGGATTTAACACGTTCGCACAGAATAAATTAGATTCATTGTATATAGCAGGATCAATTGAAGTTCTGGTAGGGTTTAATAGATATACACCAGAGGATTATACCTTTATTCTAGATGGGCCAGTTAACAAAATAATTGAACTAGATAGTAAGGGTAATTTTCTAATAGAAAATCTAGAACCAGGGAAATACACTTTTGATTTTTGGGGATTTGGAAGCTCAAAGATCGATACCCAAATAGTAGTGAAGAACCATCCTGTTGAAGGTTTGAATCTACTCTCCATTGCTGATTGTGTAATCAATGAGCTAGAAGCGAATCGAGATATTGAAGTTGGAAAACCTAGGTTATTAATTCAGGGAGGAATAGCTCCTGTTATATTTTGGGGCCAAGAGGTTCATGAAAAAAAATATGGGTTCAAATACGAGGACTTTGGTTGTGTAAGTCCAGGTAGTGAATGCATGGTCGATTACAATTTCCAGGTATTTAAGTATCTCGATGAGAAATTCGGAGAATCCTGGAGAGAAGAAATCAGATCAGATGTTATGGGATTATCACAGTGGCTGGACAAGAATTAATCGTTCAAAATCAAATGACCATCTAAATCAATGACAAGTAAGATGAAAAAAGTAACTATGCTTCTCTCTTTAGTTCTGGTACTAAGTTCGTTACAGATTGAGGCCCAAATCTCCGGTTTATGGGAGGCTACGAACGTAAAGGTTGGAACCGAGGAATTAACCCCAGTTGCTAAATGGAGTTTGTTTAATGGAGATGGAAGTTTCACAACGGGAAATGGATGGCTTCAAAATGGTGATGGGACCTGGTCCTTCAATAAGGAGAAATCGGAAATCTCATTAACCACAATTACTGGTTTTGAAGATGAATTTGGTGCTTTCTCAGTCAATTTCATAAGTGATGGTGTGATGCATTGGAAAAGGATGGAGAATGGAGAAGAAGTCATTGTTACGTATCAACGGATCGAGGAAATACCAAAGGATTTAAGAACTAATGTGGTAGGGTTATGGCAAATAGATGTTGTATGGGAAGGTGAGAAGGACATCACGGGTACCTATGCCGAAGGGGAGTACCAGTTTTTTCATATCAGATGGGATAATCTAATCAATATGATGGGTTCTGAAGGCAGAACTTCTGGCATGTGGAGAGTTGATGCACATCGACCAACATTGGATATTCTGTACTATGATGAAAAGAAAAGCTTAGATTATTGGGCGCTTTCATTTGAAAATGAGAACCAGATGGTTTGGAAAAGAGATGAACTCACGATTCAACTCAAGAGATTAACTTCATTTCCCGATTAATATGAATGTATATCAGGCTGACATAGATGATCTAAATGACCTTGCAGTCCTCTTTGATGGATACAGGGTATTTTATGAGCAGGAATCTGATGTTGAGGCTGCCAGTAAATTCCTCAGAGAGCGCATTGAGAAAGAAGAGTCGGTCATCTTTATTTCCAGAGATGAGTATGGGCAGGCAACAGGGTTTACCCAGCTATATCCGTTATTCTCATCTACCCGAATGAAGCGCCTTTGGGTGTTAAATGATTTATATGTTGCTCCAGAATTCAGAGGAATGGGTTTCTCAAAAGCACTCATCGAACGTGCTAAACAACTTTGCAAAGATACCGTAGCGGCCGGCATGTATTTGGAAACGGCGAAAACCAATGATATAGGAAATCAGCTATATCCACGAACAGGATGGACGCTGGATGAGGAACATAACTACTACTTTTGGGAGAGTCAGCGTTGGTAAGAGCTAAAAAAAGTTTATTGATACTGAGTTTTAGCCTGATCCTGAGTGTCGGTGTTCAGGGACAATGGTTTTTTGGTGCCAACATGGGAACTACATCTCTTGACCAGCGGGATTTTCTTCTCAGTCAGTTTAGATTTGAGTCGGCTGGTTTTGTAGTGATAAACCCCGAAATAAGCTACCAATCAGACAAGCATAAATTTACGATTACTTATCTCCAGCACGACTTTACCATGGAGCGGCTGGATGGTTCGAATACGGAGCAGCTAACGGGGATGAACTATGAAATGGATATCTCCTATTTTCGGAAGGTGTACTCACCTACTGATAAAGCGAATATCTTTCTCGGGATTTCCCAAGGGGGTCACTTTTCATACTATGATTATTTCCTAAGTACGAATTGGAGCTCGCAGCAGGAATTCTCTTATGAGATGAATGTGGCTGGTCCCGTACTTCATATGCTCACCGAATTTGAGTTGAAAGAATCGTTTGTTCAATATCAGCTTGGGGTTGGATTTCTTTCCTACGGTAGTCGGCCTGAAAGCTTGAGGGAGAACAGGAATTATAACCTGGGATGGCATGAATACAACAGTTTAACCAGCTCACTAAGAGGCTGGTTTCCTTTATCAGAAAATGTGACGTTTAAAGCCGAATTTCGTCTTAAATATCACCGTTTTGAAGACCCGGAAACCCAAAAACTTCTAAGAAGATATTTTACGGCAGGTTTATTTTGGACGCTTTAAAAAGAATAGCACTTCTCCTTTTGGTAAGCTTTACACTTGTTCAGTGTGGGGATCTTTTTCTGGGTTCAGATGTTGATTCAGGGGACCCATTGATTACATATGATATCTTTTATGATGAAGTAGATTCCAAGTTCTCTTTCTTTGAATATTTAGATGTCGATTTTGATTCTGCTTACCAGGTAAATCGACAAAGGATTATAGATAGACCGAGTAGCAGCGAATTGACTGCCTCACTAACAGAGCTTATAAATGTACTTCAGGACGGACATAGCAATGTCTTTTTTAGCAGTGGAGGAGCAATAAGCTATACGGGTTGGTATGATCAGTACCCTGAAAACCAGCTGGAAGATATTTCCGGCTATTTTAGTGAATATAAATCTTTCAATAATGCCCTCGATTATGGAATAATTGATGGGGAGAATATTGGCTACATAAAAATAAGTACGTTTACGGGTAGCCTGGCCACTTCCAATTACCTGGCTATCGATGATATACTGGACCTGCTTTGGGATACAGATGGTATTATTATAGATGTGAGATCCAATGGAGGAGGTAATTCCAATAATGCTGATATCATTGTTTCCAGGTTCAATGATGAAGGTCGACTATCTTTTCGAGCCCGGCGCCGATTACCAGATTCAAGAACCAGTTTTACAGGTTGGTGGGAAAAAATTACCGATGTTTATGAAGGAGACCGATATCTAAAACCTGTTGCCGTTCTTTCAAACCGAAGGAGCTTTAGCTCAACAGAATGGTTTATTTCTGGGATGAGAACTATTCCTCATGCTACTATAATTGGTGATACAACTGGAGGGGGAAGTGGAAATCCGATCTTATCCGCATTACCAAACGGCTGGGGCATGCGCGTTTCCAATACGCAGAAAGAGCTTCCGGAAGGTCGTGATTATCAATACACCGGAATCTATCCTGATATTCCTGTCTGGATTAGCACTGTTGATGCCGTCAACGGCATCGATACGATATTAGAACGGGCGATCCAGGAGCTTAGGTAGTATGTCTGCTACCCGGCACATTTTATTAATAGAACCGTTCTTTTCCGGATCCCATCAGCAATGGTGCGAGGGGTATAAGAAACACTCCGCTCATCAGGTAGATATTCTAAGCCTGCCCGGAAGGCACTGGAAGTGGAGGATGCATGGAGGAGCGATTGCGTTAGCTGAGCAATTCAATCAGCTTGAAAAGGTGCCGGACTCTATCGTCGCTTCATCTATGCTTGATTTAACCACTTTTCTGGCGCTTACAAGGAAAAAGTCGGCTGGAATACCTGTGAGTGTTTATTTCCATGAAAATCAGCTCACCTATCCCTGGTCTCCTCAAGACAGAGATGTAAAGAATCGACGGGATAATCATTACGCATTTATTAACTATGCTTCAGCATTGGCTGCGGACAGAATCTTTTTCAATTCCCAATACCATAAAGATTCTTTTCTGAATGCACTTCCTGCTTTTCTAAACCAATTCCCTGATAAACGGGATAAAGGCAATATCCAGCTAATAGAAGCAAAGAGTGAGGTGTTACACCTGGGAGTGGACTTATCTCGTTTCGATAAATTCAGAGTAGAAGCAAAGAATACAGCCCCTGTGATTCTCTGGAATCATCGATGGGAGTACGATAAAAATCCCGAGGAATTCTTCGAGGGTCTGCATCATATAAAAAAGAAGGGCATTTCCTTTAACCTGGTGGTTTTAGGTGAGCAGAACGATGTAATACCTCCCATTTTTAATCTTGCCAGGGAATTGTTCAAAGAAGAAATCCTGCATTGGGGATTTACTGAAAAAGGAAGCGATTATGCTTCCTGGTTGTGGAAGGCAGATATTCTTCCGATTACTTCTATCCAGGATTTTTTTGGTGGGAGTGTAGTTGAGGCAATGTACTGCAATTGCATTCCGCTACTTCCGGATCGCTTAGCTTATCCTGAGCATCTTTCTGAAGAGCTAAAAAAACTCTGTTTGTATGAAGAAGGTAGTTTTGCTGAAGCGTTGGAGAACATGCTGATTAACTGGAGTCAGGTAAAATCAATTATTCCCCAACCTCTTGTAGAAGGTTATGACTGGAAAGCTTGTATAGAGCTTTATGACAAGAAGCTATCTCTTATCTAAGCTTCAAGTACATAATAAGCACAGGTGCTAAGGAAATTTCTCAACCATGGAATTCCTGCGATAACTCCGAATTGAGTTCTTGGTGTTAGCTTAAACTTATACTTGTAAATCGGGTTGAAGAGAAAAAGCTGTCTCTTTAGCAATGTATAGTTCTGAGCATTGTAAATACGCTCAAATCTCTCTATTGAAATGCCCGTCTCCTTTATTTCTGCAAGAGCAGCTATCTTTTTTTCAGTTTCTCCGAACGCCTTTAGTACGCCAGTATAAGCTCCCATCGGAAGCAGGTGATAATAGGGAAGGAGGCTTAGGAATTTGTTTGAACAGATTTGTTGATGACCTCCAAATGGCATTTGCCAGGGTGGAAAGCCAAAGAAGATTTTCCCTTTGGGAGATAACAATTGTCGTAGTGCTCTAAAAAATCGCTCCTGGTCATGAATGTGTTCGATCACATCTTTGAGGATTACCAGATCGAAGGTATGCCCGATATCCTTTTGTACATCCAGGTCATAGATGTTCTTTGTCAAAAATCGAATTTGGTCTTTCTCGATTTCTTCTGATAAGAATTGTTCAGCTAGTTTTACACGGTGGGCACTGAGTTCAATCCCCACACAATTATGGCCACGTTCTGTAAAAGCTTTAAGTACTCCGGCTTCGGCACATCCAATTTCGAGCACTTTCATAGATGGAGAAAGCTCAAAAGTACGTTCTAGAAAGGGGATGATATACTCTTTAGAAGTATAGTACTGATAGTTAAAGTAGACTGATTTATCGGAGTGAAAATCAAACATGAGGAGGCTATTCTTCAGCCACTTCTTTCAATTTAGGGAGTGCTACTTTCCAACCCTTTTGCGTTTCGATGTATCGCTCGAGTCCATTTTCAACATATTTATATCCTTTTTGAGTAATGGTTAGCTCCGTTTCAGAATCGGATATCGGGTCTAGCTCGTAAAGAATAACAATATAGTTTTCAGGGGTGTCGTCAATATTTGAGTTTGCAGGGAAAAGAGTGTGCTCCAATAGTTTATTTTCCTGAACACGAATTACTTCTCCTTTTGTCACTGTTATTTCTTTTTCATCCTGAGTAACAAAAAAATTGGCTTTACTACCGGGCTTCCAGTCACTTTCGCAACGCGCACCAAACATATATTGCTCAATTTTATCCGGGTTTGTTAGTGCGTCCCAAACTCCTTCGGGGTTAGTAGAAATAGTAGTTTTTAACTCAATGCTGTTTTCCATCCTAGATGATCACCTGATTTCGTTTTACTCTTCTGTTATTGAATCCGATAAATGGATATAAATTCCATCATGATACGAAGCTGGGGTAGTTATAGTACATGTTCTCATAAGCGAATGAGAAAATTTCGTTACTGTTTTTATGTGGCATAGAAAACAAATCCAATTCAAATAGTTAATCAATGCCTGTTTGCTTCGCTTTAGTCAATGATAGTGTATTTTTTTTCAATGGCTGTTAAAGACTCTGAAAGTAATAAGGATAGTACATCAATGTCTATGTCTGAAAGCCTCTTTATATAAAAACATGCTTTACTTGCTTTAAACTTACCTACTTTCTTGAGAAGCTCATCATATCTGTCAAATCCACTTCCAAGATAAATGGTAATAGCTTGTTTGCGGTTCGAAAAACCGGTAGTAAGCATGATCCCTTCCCTTCCGCTATCGTATTTGTAATGATAGGTGCCAAAACCAACAATACTACTTCCCCACATCTGAGGTTCCTTGCCAGTTATTTTTTTCATTAAATCGTGGATAACCAAGCAATCTTCCTTTCTCTGTGGATGATCAATCGCATCTAGATAATCCTTAACACTGAGAGAGGTTGGTACTGTTTTATTTTCCGCCATTGATTTAGGTAAAAGGTTTCACTTCCTTTCGAGCAATTATAGTTTTAATGATTCATAAATAAAATAGCCTCATTTAAATAGTTTTGAATTCATTCCTAAAGAAATACTTCGGACCAAGTACCTTGGTGACGGCTGCATTTATTGGTCCAGGTACCGTTACAGTCTGCACGCTGGCAGGGGTTAGATCAGGATACATGCTGCTATGGGCTCTTTTATTTTCTGTGATTGCAACCATTGTTTTACAGGAAATGTCGGCTCGATTAGGTGTTGTAACACAAAAAGGATTTGGGGAAGCGATAAGGGAGCAGCTAACTAATCCAATAGTCCGCTTTTTAGGAATTTGTTTGGTATTAGGAGCGATAGTAATAGGTAATGCTGCCTATGAGGGGGGAAATATTGCCGGAGCAGCACTTGGTTTCGAGGAATTAATATCAGATTTCCGATTAGAAATAGGAGGGATCAGTTTTTCTATGCCCCCGCTAATTATCGGTGTCATTGCCTTTATAATACTTTCATTGGGCAGTTCAAAAATTATCGAGCGATCGCTTATCGCATTGGTGGGCTTGATGAGCCTTGTTTTTGTTACAACCGCCATTGTTGTTCAGCCAGACTTAGTGGGTATCCTGAAAGGCTTGCTAATTCCAAGGGCCTCGGCCGACCAGTTTCTTACTGTGGTCGCACTGATTGGAACTACTGTAGTACCCTATAACTTGTTTTTGCATGCATCAGTGGTTCAAAATAAGTACAAAAGTGCGGATGAACTCCCTGAGTTAAGAAGAGAGAATAATGTGGCTATAATTCTGGGAGGTCTTATTTCAGCATGTATTATCATTACCAGTGCTACAGCTTTATTTGGAGAAAGAGGGATTTCAAATGCGGCTGATATGGCTGCTCAATTGGAACCACTTTTAGGAAGTTGGTCGGGATATTTCTTGGGGATTGGGTTATTCGCTGCAGGAATTTCATCTGCAATTACTGCTCCGCTTGCCGCGGCTTATGCTGCAAAAGGCATTCTGGGATGGGAAGAAGGGACTTCTTCCTTTCGTTTCAAATCTATCTGGATGGTGATTCTTATTATTGGCGTTATATTTTCGATGCTGGGGATTAACCCCGTTCAAATCATTCAGTTTGCTCAGGTAGCAAACGGTATTTTGCTTCCCCTGGTGGCAGGCTTTCTATTGTATATCATGAACAAATCCTCCTTATTGGGTGCATATGTAAACTCAAGATTTCAGAATATTCTTGCTTTAGGAGTGATTCTGGTTACCATTTTGATAAGTTTTCGAAGTCTTAATTCCGTATTTCATTTTCTATGAGTACTAAGCGAATAGACCTGAACTGTGATCTGGGAGAATGGAAAAACCCGGAGCATAGATTAAGGGATGAGGCCATAATGCCCTATATCTCATCCTGCAATATTGCTTGTGGCGGACACATTGGGGATGGGCACTCAATGCGAACCACCATGATCATGGCTCAGAACTATGAAGTAGCCATAGGTGCCCATCCTGGTTACCCGGATAGGGAAAATTTTGGAAGAGTTGTCATGGACATCAGCCCAGAAAAGCTTTCAGATAGTATCAAAGTCCAACTAGAGACTTTTCTCGATATTCTGCATAAGGAAGGTTTACCTCTTCATCATGTCAAACCTCATGGAGCTCTTTATAATCATGCCGCAAAAGATCAGCAAACGGCTGAAACAGTTCTTTCAACTATTAAATCAGTAGCAGGGAACACAAAGGTATATCTACCAGAGGGTTTTGTATCTGCTCAAATTGCTCAGGATTTGGGACTCGAAGTAATCTACGAAGTGTTTGCTGACCGCAGATACGAGACAGATCTGAGTTTAAGGTCCAGGAGTTTAGAAAGGGCTGTTTTAGATAGGAAGGAAGAAGTGATGGAGCAAATTCAAACTATGGTTTTTGATGGTCAGGTAAAGACCTATAGTGGAGAAATGAAACCGATTACAGCTCAAACGATTTGTCTCCACAGTGATACAGAAGGAGCTACAGAGCTGGCAAAATATATTCACTTATTTCTAGACGAAAATGAAGTTGCCATCCTTCCTGCATAATGGCGTCGAGTGGAAATCGTCGATTTTGGGGGAAGGCGCTCTTTTGATTTCTCCGGATGCGAATGAAGCACTTCCCAAAATACATCAACTATCCAGAGAAATAGAATCACTCAAACTAGCCGGGATTGTTGATCTGGTTCCTTCATATAAAGCATTATGCATTTTCTTTGATGAAGACATTTGGAGTTATAACTCAATACTTGAAAAGCTTGAATCACTACCAAAAAGTCTTTGGGATCAGAGCAAAGCTGCTATAATTACGATTCCACTTTGTTATGAAATGGGTTTGGATTGGGATGAACTTGAAATGCATACAAAGCTTGGAAAGGATGAAATCATCGAAATCCATTCAAAAACTGAATACAAAGTAGCAATGATGGGTTTCATACCTGGGTTCGTTTTTTTAGCCGGGTTAGATGAGCGTATTTCCTGTCCCAGAAAGCAAACACCAAGAACGTCAATTCCTCCGGGTTCTGTTGGGATTGGCAGTAATCAAACTGGTATTTATTCATTGGAGAGTCCTGGTGGTTGGAATATTCTTGGAAGGACACCTGTTTCTTTTTTTGATGTTAACCAGATGCCTCCTACCCAGGCCAACCCAGGAGATATCATAAGGTTCAAACCCATATCTAAAGAGGAGTTTGGGCATGGGTAACCTGAGAGTACTTAATGCAGGGTTATTTTCCACCATCCAGGATATTGGTAGAAAAGGATTCAGGAAGTATGGAGTGCCTGTTAGTGGAGCTATGGATGAAAAAGCGTATGAATTAAGTAATTGGTTAGTTGGGAATGAGAGTGGCGCTCCTGTTCTTGAATTAACGATGTCTGGGGGGAAATATAGATTTGAGACGGAAGCTTGTATAGCTATCACTGGTGCTGATATGAAGCCTTCTATTAATTCTCAGACAGTAGCTATCAATAAGACATTAACTGTAAAAGCAGGGGATACGTTATCACTTAAATTCTCTGATCGGGGTTGCCGGTCTTATCTGGCTATTCGCGGCCAGTTAGAGATAGATTCGGTCATGAATTCGTATTCAACCTATACAGTGGGTGGATTTGGTGGTTTTCATGGAAGATCTCTTCAAACAGGAGATATACTCAACTGGGAAGAGGCGAGTTGGAAAGCTGAGATGCTCGAAGTGAAGAAGGAAGAAATTCCCTATTACTCATCTAAAGTCACCATCAAGGTAATGCCGGCACCTGAGTGGGATTGGCTAAGCGAAAAGGAGCAAAATGTGGTGCTCAGTCAAAAGTTCTCGGTGGATTCTTCTAGCAATCGAATGGGTATTCGTTTGATCGGAGATAAAATCGATGCACCAGACATCCAAATGACTTCATCTCCGGTTATGCCCGGGATAATTCAACTTCCTAAAAGTGGAGACCCGATTGTTTTAATGACAGACGGACAAACTATTGGTGGATACCCAAGGATTCTAAAAGTATTGAATAGTGAGTTATGGCGCCTGGGACAGGTTAAGCCAGGGGATCATGTGAGCTTTGAACTTATGAACGTTGAGCTCTGAACATTGAACTTCGACGTTCGATGTTCAATTGTTCCTTATTTACTTGATCTGGATGCCACTCTGGTCTTCAATCCTCGCTTTTATCCCCCAGCCACCAAAATTTTCGCCAACAACGAATACAACTTCGTTATCACCTTCTTTAAGGGGTAGATACACACTATCAAACCATCCTATAGTCCCAAGGTACCGGTAGTCTCGTGATCTGAAATCATTTCGACCACCATAAATCTGTTCTCCGTTTACAAATACCCAAACAAAATCACTATAACCAAAGATAATCTGCTCCCTGGTATCCGACTCCGCTTCGATATCAAGCTTAGCAAGTACAGTGGTCTTTCCTTCACTACTTTCTGAGAATTTAGCCAGGTTAATGGTTCCGGTATATTCAGTGGGTTGCCTAGTCCATGTTAATCCTTCGGTGCTAATGGAGGGTTTTTCCCAGAATTCTTCGTTAGCAACTACTTCAGAAATCTTCCATTCGGTGATCAATCCTTCCGGAGCTTCAAAAGGTTCGTTAGTACGGGGAGTTAGGGTTGGGTTTCTTTTCGAGTACTTCACATTTGCAAAGTAAACAGGGGCACCAGAGCTTAATCCAATTTCCCCAGAAGCAATATCTCGTTTTAGATCGGTTACCTGGATAAGGGGTTTCTCCATATCATTGAAGTAGATATCGGCCTGATCGTTCAGGATATTAATTTTCACATGGTGCCATGTATCTGGTGTTAATTCCACCGCTTCTCCATGACCTTGACCGTGATAGAGTTGCCATCCTGCATAGCCATTGAAAATTGGTGTGTATTGAGTTGCGTCTGGATTTCCGGATTGATGAGGTCGAACATAAAAGCTCTCCCCGTTACTACTATCAATCACCCTGAAAAGAATAGATGGAAAAAATCGCCCATATGGAAAGTTCATATCCAACTCGATGGTTCCATTGCGAAGAGATACGTTTTTGGTACCTATAGCGGCGCCATCGAGTCTATAGCTTTCCTCGCCCATGTAGGTTTCGCGAGTTGCGTCGGAGTTGCCAAAATCCCAATGAGTTGAAGTGAATGGAAGGGGGGTAAAGTCCTGTGCTTTAACCGTTGATACTATTAGCATAGGCAGTAAAAAAAGACAATATTGAAGGTATTTCATGGCAATATGGTTGAATTAAGATGACCGCCTCATATTCCCAAATCGATGTTTTATGCCAAAATCAAAGCCCGTTCATTTACCGCTCATTTACCGTTTTTTATATAAGCAGCTTAACTTTTTAGAGATAGCAGAGTAAATTCTTCGCATGGATTCGAACGAAGGGATTTTATTAGAGCTCTGTAAAACTCAAATCGAAGAGAAATTTCATCTTGGTAATGGAGATGCCAGGATGAAACAACGTGATTTCGAATATCTAATTGACCTGATTGAAGAAAGGTCTGGTATAAAGCTGAGCATTTCGACCCTAAAGCGAATTTGGCGCAAAGATGAAGCTCAGAATCCTCATCCTACAACTCTTAATGCCCTGGTTTCCATACTTGGCTATAAAGACTGGTTAGACTTCAAACTAAAGAACACCCCAAAGCCTTCTTCTAAAACCCCCAACCAAAAGAAATTCAATCCTGGGGACAAAAGAGTATTGGTATCGATGATTGTACTTTTAGTGTTAAGTACAGCCTCAGTCATCTATTTCAATAAAAAAAGCCCGGAATTCTATGAAGGCGAGGTACTTTTTGTTGCTCATAAAACAGTTTCAAAAGGAGTACCAAGCACTGTGAATTTCGATTATGATGTAGCTGGAATAGAAGCGGATAGCTTTTTTATTCAACAGGATTGGAATCCAAATCATAGGGATAGAATCAATCCGGAAAGCAACTTCTTTTCCAGCATTTATTATGTACCCGGTTATCATAAAACCAAACTGGTAGCTGATGAGACTTTTCTAAAGATTATCCCCATTCATATTCAAACAGATGGATGGATGTCAGCGGCCTTCTATAACTATGATGAACGCCCGGTTTATATAAGTGATGACAGAAATCAGGATGGAATTCTTACCGCTGAAGAGGAAGAGATTCTTAATACCAACCTGGATATCGAACGCTTCAGTGAACTCAGGTTCATAAACATTAGGGAGTATAATGGCGTAGATGGGCACAATTTTGATGTGGAAACCAGGTTTCGATATCGTGAATTTTTGAATGATCCTTGTCCTACCATTCGACTAACTATTCATACTGAAGTACACATTTATTATGTGCCGTTAACCTTACAAGGCTGTGAAAGTAACCTACAGATTAAAATTGGCGAAGTAGTACAATCCGGAAGGGATTATAATCTCTCAGCATTTGGTACAGATGTATACAACTGGCAGGAACTTTCAATGCGTGTAGTAGATAAGGCAGCTAAGGTATCTCTAAATGGAAAAGAGGTCTACGAAATTTCTTTTGAAGAGGACTTCGGCAACATTGTAGGCCTTGATTTTCGAACCTCTGGCTTGAGTGAAATTGACTACATCCGATTGAAAGACTTAGCAGGGAATCTTGTATTCGAAGACTCTTTTTAGTTTAAAGAAAGCTTCTTCGATGCTCTTTTGATCTTCACATTCCCATTAGTAGTAATGGCTTTTACAAGATTACCTCCATTCCCAAGGGAAACAGAAAGGCGTCTGTTAAATTTTCCGCTAACGGTAATCGGGAAATCAAAGTCCATCGATCCGTTTATAGTACCAGTTTTAAGTTCTGCATTGAAATCCTCAGGTATATAAAAAACAACACTTCCATTTGTAGTTTCAACATCAAGCCTTTCTCCAGTCCACTCGCTTCCCGTAAGTTCAATTCTAATACTTCCGTTGGTTGTTTCTCCGGTTACTTTTCCACTTAAATTTGATAGCCTTAAACTCCCATTCAATGTTTCTAAATCTATATCTCCGTCTACATTTTGGACAGTAATCCCACCATTGAATGCGACTATATCCAGGTCGGTTTGTTCTGGAACATAAATTCGGTAATCCACTGAAACCCCTTCAAACCTGTTAAGCTTTGGTATGTCAGCTTCTACTTTTGAATTTGTATTGATAGATACACTATTAGCTATTTCTCTAGCTTCATTTTGGTTTGAGGAATAGACAGAAACTTTAGCTGTTACTAAAATTTCATTTTTATCCCAGCTTTTTATGCTAACTCCTCCATTCTTGTTGCCATCAACACTAAGTGAATTTCTTGAATCCAGGCGGATTTCTCTGACTTCACAATGCCTTTCTTTTGATCCATTCATCTTTACGTTGTTTCTTTCCTCACACCATTCACTATCAGAAATAGTTTTGGCATTTTGAGCAGATGATGAAGTAGAAAAAATTAGTATAGCGAAAAGTGGAAGGAGTAAGTATTTCATAGATATGTTCTCAAATTAAACTCCGACTTACACGCACTAAAGTCATTTTCGTTGCACGATTCTCTCAGCAGAACTTTTTCCGGAACGATGAAAAATTGGTGCCGGGCTATTTAACCAATAACATCTTTTGGGTGAACTGCCCTTGTTCTGAAGTCATCCTTACAAAATACATACCGCTAGCCTGATTTGAAGCATCCCAGCTTTGTGTATGTTTTCCAGCTTCTGTGAATCCATCCATCAAGGTTTCTACCAACCTTCCTGTTATATCAAATATCTGGAGCTGGATATTGGATGATATTGGTACATCAAAGGTAATGGTAGTACTTGGATTAAAAGGGTTTGGATAGTTTTGATAAAGAGCAAAATTAGAAGGTAAATCGCCAGGTTCTTCATTAGAAACAGCTGTCCCGGTTCCTATGATTCTAAATTGGGTAGTTTCATAAAGTAGCTCATCCATAGTAGGAGTATCCTCATTAGGATCATCTGTCCAGAACTCCCAGGTTCCTCCTTGCAGCTTAACCCATACCAGGTTATTAACCCGGTCTTGCCAGTAAGTAGAGCCAGCTGAATTTCGAACTTCTTCAAGAGAATTCACTTCAGTATAGGCAAAGGAATTGCCACTTGATTCCATCCTCACATCAATGGTCATTGTACCATCAAACTGGATACCCATAATCTGAGTATCGTCCTCTGTAAGCATATTCTCGACGTCCATCTGGAAGTCGGTGGGATGTACTTCTTCTTCTGGGAAGGTGAGTTCGTAAATAGCATCAGGAGTGGTGGCAAAGTCCCTCATATGCTGAAGAGAATAATCCGCCAGAGCTTCGGTAACTGTCCATGTAGCCACTTCATTAAGATCCTGATCTAATCTTCGAACATGAATTCCCCACAAATCAAAGAAAGGCCGATTTTGAGGGTATTCATCACCTACACCATGCAATACAAAAGCATAGAAGCCATAGAAGGGGCCAGGCACACTTACACCGCCACTCACTTCATTGGGCTCAACGATAGAAACTTCCTTTCCATAAGTGAGGAAAGGCTCGTCATATACAAAATAATTTCCAGCTGGCCCCCAGTTTCCATGAGGATCCCATAAGGCACTTGCAAAGGTGAAGTAATCACCATAAGCCCGAAGCTTGACACCAGGGTGAGAATCAATAATCAAATTCCCACCATTTCGTATTTGGCCTTTTTCAACAGGCCGTACATAATAATCATCGGTAGAGAAGACACCGCTTCGTTCTTCAGTGACTCCCGGGAAGTTAATCACAATGTTGTTAGTGATATCGAACGTACTATGGTAGGTTGCAAAAGCAGCAGGATCAGAAGAACTGAAGCCTCCAAAGAAATCTGCCTGGGGAGGTCGATCGGTTCCATTCATCATGTGGTTCAGGCTGGTTCCGATTACAAGACTACGAGTGATTAATCCATCTGAACCCGAACCAGCAAAGAACCGCCCTGCGTTATCGGCTGAAACCACTTCAAAGTTGTTGGGAAGTACAGCTCGATCCCAGATACCATTTCCGATATTCTTCCAAACTTTATATCGATTAAGAGTGAACCTTCGTAACTCGTCATAAGGCCAGCCTACATAAGTTCCAGTGGTGGTAGACCAATATTGATGACCTCCAATATTACCTGCATTATCAATTTCAACGTTGTCGAGCATGATGCCCTGAAGCCTGTTTGAATGCGCAGTATTGTTGTCAAAAACTCCGAATCTAAGTCGGCTTGGGTTCATCCTTCTTCCAAATTCATCCAGGGTATTTTGATGGTCTCCCCAAGGCTGGACGGGGAAGGTCAGCCAAAAGCCAAAACCTACATTGTCCCCGGCGTGATTATTTGTAATGATGTTATCCGGATTGCTGATCCAAAATGCGGAAGAACCAAAATCTCCGGTATATGTCTCATGCTGTTTTAGGGCCTCAGCAGGAGGGAGCCACGGTGTTCGAACATGAAGCACCAGATTATTATCGATCACGTTTCTTCGTTCTACTGCATCTTCAGTAAATACCCCATGCCCTTCGATATCAAACAGGACGTTGTTTTGAACAAGCAACCCATTAGTTCCATGGATTACGATACCTCTATTTCTGGAGCTGTTTACTGTAGAATTGGTAATGTACTGTCCATCTGCATCTTCGATAAGATTAAGACCATCATAGCTTAAGAGGTGCCAATGGAAAGCATATCTGCGAATTAATCCTCTTTGACCCCCACGACTGATTTCCACCCCATCTACTCTGGCTGATCCGCTTGGCATAATCATAATATGGACGCCAAAGCCTTCTTCCTGCCAAAGGGCGTCATCTGGAGATTGTATTAAGATATTGCGGGATAGATTTCCAACAGGAGCACGTTCATCCAACACTAGAGGAGTTGAGGTAGAATCAGTATCTGGTACTGGAGGTTCCAGCAAATTATCAGCAGTGAGACTCATGCCGGTTTCAGTAGCATACTGAAGCATGCCCCATCGGTGTGCATTAAGTTCGTCTCCTAAAGAAAGCGAAGTGCCGGATACTCCAGTTAGCTCGATGCGTTGTGAAACGGAGATACCATTTCCAGCTTCATAATAGTCGGTAGGACCGATTACGATTTCGTCACCTACATTCCAGTCTACACTTTCCATTAACGTGAGGGAAGTACTCCCTATATCGGCATGCTCATTAATTTTAGTCCAGGTAGTTGTGGGAGGGTTACCGTGTAATTCCAATTCACCTAAGATCATGATGCCACGAGTTCCCATATCCATGATACTTTGCTCGGTATCATCTCCGGTAAGGGTTAGAGTAGCATTCTGAAGAAAAGGTTCTTCCTCTGTTCCTATTTCCAGCTTTCCATTTATCAAAATCCAATCGGAACTAAGCTCGAGATTCTGCCGGTCAAAAATGAGAGTTCCATCAATAGTTAATCCTGAGAAATCAGGAGTGGCTTCGTCCAGTAGAACAATACTTCCCTCAGAAATGGTTACTTCAGCATCTGCACCTGGTTTTGAATCGGTCCAGGTAGCGGCATCTGACCAGAGAAGTGTATCGGCTGATTGAACGGTTTGCGCTTCTGCTTTTAATGCGGTAAGCGAAATTAATGTGATAAGGAAAATGCTCAGCTTCTTATCAATACCCATGACTACAAATTTTCTAAAACGTTATGAATAAGAAGTTATAAACGCCGAAGTTCTTTTCCTACAAGGAATTCCATTGGCTATTCAACTTCTTTTTGTTGGTTAATTAGGGTAGACCGAAGCGGGAGGAATTCCTTACAGATTTTTTTTGAACGGTCATCCTGGTGAAGACCAGGAATGAAAAAAGGGTGTGCAATGAAAAAAGGGCTGTCACCCTGAGCTCCAGGAAATAAAGTGGAAGGGTGGTTAGCTTAGCGAAGGGTATCAAGCAGGATAGTATATCCTAAGTAGGAGTTTGTTTGATATCCTTCGCAATATAGTATCAGCCGTTAAATACTCAAGATGCTCAGGATGACAGACAAAAAAAGAGCGCCGAAGCGCTCTTTCAAGTTCAATATTTAAGGCTTCTCAAATATTTAATACTCAAAGGCACCTGTGTAAGTAGATGATCACTTTCATCTTCTAAGAAGAAAAGATCAATGCCCAACTCATTGGCTGTTTTGATAATCCCTTCAAAATCAATTTCTCCCTGGCCCAATACTACATTAGTATTGTGATCAGAAAGCCCGGTATGATCTCTATAGGTACCTTTCTTCATATCTTTCAAGTGAAATGATTTCCAACGGTTTGGGTACTTTCTTAGCAAACGCTCAGGATTTTCACCACCAAAGTGAATCCAGTATACATCCATCTGGAAAGACACATAGTCGGGGTTAGTGTTCTCAATGATGTAGTCTAACAAGGTTCCATCCTTATGGGGGATAACTTCGTACCCATGGAAGTGATATTGAAGAATGAGGCCATTTTCGGCCAGGGTTTTCCCAGCCTTATTGAAATCTTCTACCGCCTGGCTGGCATTTATAAAATTAAAGCTTCCTACTTCATGAGGAATCCAGGGGACCATCACATACTCTGCACCCATGAATTTTGCGTTCTTTATTACTTCATCTACGTTATTAACAATATCCTCGTAACCGGTACTATACAATGGAAGAGTAATACCCCGGGCGTCTAATAATGCTTTGTATTGCTCAAGAGTAAGACCATTAGCTATACCGCTCTCGATTAGAGTCATTCCGGATTCTCTAATGATATCAAGTGTCATTTCGAGCCCTTTTTCTGGTACTACATTTCGATAAGTATACAGTTGAACGCCAATCTCAGCGTCAAAAACTGGATCGCCTGATTTTTGTGCCATGGATTCCTTGGGGGATAAGGTTATTAAAAAGAGGAGGATTAAGAGTGAGTTTAAAAGCTTCATAAGTCGTTATTTTTTTGGGTGGGTATATTCTACTATTTCACTGGGAATAAAACCAATGCGATGAGCAATTGTTTTAAGTGTTGTTCCCTGTTGAAGGGCTATTAAATCTTGATCAGAAGAATAGATTGTCCATGAATCCGGCTCGGGTCCGTTTTCAGGGATTAGCTTATAGCCAATCGAAGCTCCTTCAGTAAAATTGGAAATGAGTGCAGCAGAGCCACTACGATTAAATCGGATACCTGGTTTTTCCGTTACAGGTTGTTGATCAGCTCCATCCCAGAGATCAGTGATTAATTCTCTTTCAGGAAGGGATGGATCGTCTTTAATTTCATTTAACCATCTATCCATTTCGGCGCTGAGCTCGGAGAGCTTCGTTCGATAAGCTTCATTGTCAGCAAGATTATTTAATTCGTAAGGATCATTCTCAAGATCGAATAATTCTTCTACGGGTTTAGCCTCTCGAAACCATTGCATTTGTATTTCATCTAAGAGTCCTGAGTCTCGCATTGAGAGCATTTCCTTCATGGTAGGGATTTGCTCCCGGTATGCAACAGGAAGGTAATAGCCCTGTTCAGGTCGATAATTTCGAATGTATTTGAATTGCTGATCTCGAACGGCGCGACGAGAGTCAGTAAGTTCGTCTAATCGATCGGTAGCTGCATGAATATAAGTTCGTGGTTCTGGGGAAGTGTAGTCTCCCAGAAAAGCCTGTCCCTGCAAATGCTCGGGAGGTTCAACACCTGCAATGGATAATAGAGTTGGCGCAAAGTCGATGAAACTGATTAGCTGATCATCTATTGATCCAGCCTTATGGGCTTTTGGAAATCGGATGATTAACGGTGAGTTAAGACCGGAATCATATATCAAGCGCTTTTGCCGGGGAAGAGGGCCTCCATGATCTGCATAAAAGAAAATGATGGTGTTCTCTAATAAACCATCTTCTTCAAGCTGGTTGAGGATTGCTCCCATTTGACGATCCATTTCGGCCATATTATTGTACACTTTCCACAAATCCCTTCTGGTTGTTTCTGTGTCCGGCAAATAGGGCGGGATGGGGAAATTAGCGTCTTGCGGAACATGAATCTCTGTTTCTTCTTCAGAAAGTCTCACATTCCAGCCGGCTAGTTCTATGTCTCTGTCCCCAGCTTTATAATGCCTGTTTTCATCAATTTTGAAACCATAAGGCTCGAAAAGGCCTGATTCATGGGTGATATTGAAATTGAATATCGAGAAGAAAGGCTGACCAGGCTTGCGGTTTCTCCAGTGAGCAAAATTCGAACTTTCATCCCATGCGGTAACCGGCGCTTTGAATTGATAGTCTTGCTTTGAATTATTACTAGTGTAATATCCCGCTTCTCTCAGGTACTCTGTAAACATTCTTACATGCGAAGGAGGCACTGCCTCGTAAGCAGGTAACCCCGTCATATCCATATTTGAATTTGTACGCATGTGATTAGCTCCAATTCCTGACGGGTACATGCCTGTTATAATAGCGGCCCGACTGGGTGCACAGACTCCATGAGTAGAAAATAAATTGGGGTACCGAACTCCTTCGTTAGCAAGCCGATTAATAGTAGGCGTGTAGGCAGTTGAGTCTCCAAAAGGAGCGATGATGGGCGATAAATCTTCTGCGACCAGCCATAAGATATTGGGTTGGTTAGGAAGAAAAGATTCCTCTCCTGAGTTCGTACACCCAAGTACTGCGACTAAGAAAAACAAGATAATTAATAGTCTTTGCGAGGAGTCTCTGAAGCGAAGGCGAGACTGAGAGGTATTCGAAGAAGCAATCTCAAATTTCACGGATGAGATTGCGTCAGGATTTACTCTCATTGTTCGTAGAACCCTTCGCAAATCTATAGATTTCCCTTCTTCATTTCATCCACGGCATGGTTAGCTGCCCGAGCTGTTAATGCCATAAAGTGAAGAGTAGGGTTTTGTGTCCCGCCCGATGTCATACAAGCTCCATCAGTAACGAATACATTTTTGCACTCATGGAGCTGGTTCCACTTGTTCAGTAAAGAAGTTTTTGGGTCATGTCCCATTCTTACACCGCCCATTTCATGAATATCAGCACCTGGTAAAGTGTCTCTATTTCGGGCATTGATGTGTGTGTATCCGGCCTTCTCAAACATCTCTGTCATCTGCTCTACATAATCATCAGCTTGTTTAATATCGTTTTCTTTCCATTCGCAGGAGAGTACGATTTGTGGGATACCATATTTATCGGTTAAGCTTTCGTGAAGCCGAATGTGATTATCTTCAACAGGAACACATTCGCCCATCATCCAGGTGCCAAGTCCCCACCGCCCATTTTTAGGCTCAAGCAAACTATTAGTAAGATCTACTCCAAAGCCGTCTTTTTCTGTATAAGTACCTCTGACTGAACTTACTCCAACTGCATATCCTCTGAGAAAATCAGTTTCTTGTTTTTCTACATTTCGAAAGCGAGGGATATAGGCATTAGTAGGTCTCCTACCCGACACCGTTTTGTCTTCGAAGCCAGGAGCCAAAGCGGATGCATGACCTCGGTAATTATGCCAGGTGATGTATTTACCCATGATATCATTGTCGTTACCTAATCCATTTGGGAAACGATTAGACCTGGAGTTCAAAAGAATAGAAGTACTATTGATAGTGGAAGCATTTACAAAAATGATATCTGCATAAAATTCGATCATCTCTTTTGAATGACGGTCAATGATTCGAACTCCGGTAGCTTTTCCTTTTTCTTCATCATAAATCACAGAATGAACCACGGCATCAGGTCGCATGGTTAGCTTACCGGTTTTCATTGCCCATGGAATAGTGGATGAGTTAGCGCTGAAATAGCCTCCCAGTACACATCCCCGGTTGCACATGGTCTGACTTTGGCATTTGGTTCGGCCTTGCTGAAGGTGTATAGGCTGAGGATCGGTGATGTGAGCACAACGACCATAGATCAGGTGCCTGGAATCGCCGTAATGTTTTTTGATACTCTCCTGGAAGTGTTTTTCAATGCAGGTGAGTTCAAAAGCAGGGAGGAACTCTCCATCTGGTAACACGTCCAGTCCATCCTTAATCCCGGAAATTCCTGCGAACTTTTCTACATGACTGTACCAGGGAGCTAAATCTTTATATCGAATAGGCCAGTCGACTGCAAATCCATCACGGGCAGGTCCTTCGAAATCGTAATCACTCCATCGTTGTGTTTGGCGAGCCCATAACAATGACTTTCCTCCAACATGGTAGCCTCTGAACCATCGAAAAGGTTTTTCATACACTACAGGTTGTTCATCCTGGGCTATGGTCCAGTGAATTCTCTCTGCGTTCTCCCAGCCATCTTTTACCAATCCTGAACGTTGTTCGAGAGGTACTGTGCCTCGAAACTTAAACTCCCAGGGTCCTTTTGAAGCCGTAGGATAGTCCTGAATGTGCCGGACATTTCTTCCTCTTTCGAGAACTAAAGTCTCAAGACCAGCATCACATAATTCTTTAGCAGCCCAGCCGCCGCTCGCTCCAGAACCGATTACAATAGCGTCGTAGGTTCTTTCTTTTTTTGATTTGATTGCAATATTGGCCATTACTTTTCCTCCACATCTACACATCCAAAGAAATGTCCGGGCATTATTTCATAACCGTGATACTCAACCATCACAATCTCTGAAGTTTCAAATCCCCGAATACTTTGTTCTTTCATAAACTTGAAAAATTCCTGATCCATCTCATCGCTACTATTAGAAAAAGACAGGAATAAGTCTTCTCGATCAGAAGCAGAACAGTCTTTAAAGTTCATTCCAAAATCACTTTGGGCTTTCTTATCTAAAGCCTGGAAACGCGCTTTTACCACCTCCTGTACTTCTGTTTCATAACATTCGCTGATCAATCCAGCTAAAAAATCGTCTACTCCAAGTGAAAGACCTCCCAGTGTTCCATTGCTAGGTAAGATGGTGTCCACAATTGAAGAGAGCGTAGCAAGCTCTGATTCAGAGAAAATGGTTGATGTAATAGGTAAGGAGGCTTTATTCCAGCCCAGTGCCCATGATGGGAGTACAAGTGCTCCGCCAGTGGCAAGCATCATTGTTTTTAGTGCGTCGCGTCGTTTCATATGAGTGAGTTTTAAGAAGCGCTTCCAACATAATTAACTTCATCAAACTATGCGAACAGAATTAGTAAAAAGATTTGATTAATTAATCCGGGATTTAATCTTACCGGTTAGCATATAGCCAGAAACCCTCATTCCGGCATTTAAGAGTGCATATTTTGAAGCTGGATTTGAAGTGTTGCAGCGAGCTGCAGGAATTCTTCCTGCTTTATAACATTCCTTTTTGATCTCCTGCAAGATATAAGATGCGTATCCTTTTCCTTTATGAATATCACTTACTTCCATATAAAGATCAGCAAATGGATAGTTGTAGTGAGTTAGGAACCCTCCATCAGCTACTATCTCTCCATTTAATTTCAGGATGTATTCTCCGATTTCGGATTTCTCTTTGTTGAATACATCCGCTTTCCCATCCCACTTTAAGAAACTTGCCCCAGGTAATTCAACGCTCGATTTTTGAGCATCAGCAAATAGAATTACTTCTGAATGTATATCAGTACAAAACTCAAATAGCATAGAAGTAAGCAAAGGTTCGTTACTTTGGCTTTCTATCCAGTCAACATTAACAGTCTCGAGTAATTTTTTGAAATGAAGGGCAGATTTTTTGCGAAAGGGAGGCAGTAAGAAGAATTCAAAAACAGCATTTCGTTCTTCTAAATCATCTTTTCCTTTGATTGAAGCATATCCGGCTTCCTGATTATCAACCAAAAATACATAGGAATCAGCCCAGCCCCGATAATGACATGAGTCATAACGAATCTGCATATGATGCTCCTGAAGGAACAGATTTCTAAGTGGAAGGATTTCTTCGTATGTCTTTTTTTGTATCTGGAGCTGCATACACAAAAGAACTCAAAATCAGCTAAATAAAAAAGCTTCTCTAAATCACAGATAGTGATTTAATCACGGTTAATACCGTCTTTTGATAGCTTCTTCCGATAGGGATTTCCTTGCCCCTTACCTCAAGTGAGCCAGTCTTAAAGCTTTCGATATGTGACGTATTGATGATAAAAGATTTATGTATTCGTAAGAATCCCTTCTCCTTGAGTTGGTCTTCCAGTTTTGTTAGTGAATGGAGGGTGATCAGCTTTCTTCCCGAGGTGTGCCACTGTACATATTCTTTCATCCCTTTGATGTAATAGACCTCTCTTAAATCAATTCTGTGAATCGTTTTTCCTTCCTTTAGTACCACAGTATAATCTTCATTTTTCTGTAGGTGAACAGTGGCGTCTTCGTGAATTGAATTATCATTCAGTTTCAATAAAGGAAGCAGGTAATAGATTGAGCTTAGAAGAAAAGCCAGAGAATAGGGAGCAGAGTTAGAAAGTATGGACCAATAATTGGTTGGGAAAAAGAAGAAGCCAGAACCATTCCCTGCAAATGTTATTTCCGGATAGAAAATGTAGAACGAAATCCCAATTAGAGGATAGGAAAGTAAGAAGGTTGAGTAAACAAGGATGAATGAGATGAATGCATACAGGATGAATTTTTGCTCTATTAGAAATTTTGGAAAAAGGATATTCCCGTTTGTATACACCAGCAGTATTTGAAGAAGTACAATTGCAATATTCTTGACGAGGTAGAAGCCTATACCTATTCCTCCGCTGAATAATACGGATTGAATAAACCAGGCTGCAATCCAAAACAGAATATGCTTCCAATAAGAGGGGAGGTTGATACTCATAAGAGAATATAATACAAACAATCTATTGTGCCGATTTGCCCAAAGTTGTTCGTTGAAATAATGGCACCGTTCGTTGAAAAGTGATTTTGAAAGGTATTCGATTGGGTTTCCTTTGAGTAAATCCAAATCAAATGAATACAAAATGAAATATAATACTCTTCTCTCAGCGATATGTCTGATCATGATTTTACCTGCAACGCTACTTGCTCAAACGGAATCAAGTGCATATAAAATAGTTTACGAAGCCGACAGGGATGGGAATGTGTTAAAGGGGAGTTTAGAAGAGTTAATCGACTATGTGGAAGAGGGTAATCCAATCAGAGTAGGATGGGAGCTAGGAGTAGAAGGTCCAAACACCACCAAGCTGGTACACTGGACAGATGCAGGTTTTATCACTATCCACAAAGGACATGTATTTGCACAAATAAGCTCGATTTATAGTCAGGGTACTTCAGCTCCCACTATTGAAACACCTTTTGTTAGCATGATGAACGCCGAACCAGATGGCTGGGTAGCTATAGTAGGAACAACTGGCTTGCTAGGGCAGAAGTTTAAGATCGATCCGGAAATGGTGGAGATTTTTAAAGGGATGGGTCTATCTGATGAGGAAATTGAAGAAGAATTTAAAAAGCAGGAAAGATCTAAAGTGAAAACGAAATGGGCGGTACTGGTTAAATAGCCCGGCAATAAATAATGGGTTCGCAGTATCGCGAACCCATTTAGAAGCTACTTATTTAATCTGACTTAGTATGGCCCGGTCAAAGAAACGATCGCTAAACCATCTCCTTATAAACAACAATGGTTTTGCTCTGCTTCCAGCCGCATATCTTGTTTTAGGCCGATTAGCTTTTACAGCTTTGGATATTACCTCTGCAATTACACTTGGAGGAGAACCGGCGCCTGGTTTTTCATTTCCTTCTTTTAAGGCACTTACAAGTGACTGAACCATGCTCTTATATGGCCCTGAACCTGAACGCTCTATCATTGGCTGGCTCATTACGTCACCAAATTCGGTAACAATAAACCCTGGCTGTATGATTACTACATCTATCCCGAACGGTGATACTTCAAGACGAAGTGAATCAGACCATCCTTCCAGAGCATGTTTTGTCCCATGGTACCAGGCTCCAAGAGGGGTGTAAATTTTTCCTCCAACTGAGGAGATATTGATAATCTTACCAGCTTTTTTTTGCCTCATATATGGCAGCACAAGCTGAGTAAGCCGGGCTAATCCAAAAATGTTTACTTCAAACTGTCGGCGAGCGTCTTCAATAGTAGTTTCCTCTACCGAACCGTAGATTGCATATCCCGCATTGTTAACAAGTACATCTATTCCCTGATGCTCTTTTTCGATTTGAGATACTACATTCACGATATCTTCCTCGATCGTGATGTCCATTTTAATCGCTTTGGCTCCCAGTTCTTCCAGGTCGCTCATCTTTTCAAGTCTGCGCGCGGCTACATATACAATTAATCCATCTTTCAATAATTGCTTAGCAGTCGCTTTTCCTATCCCTGCTGATGCACCGGTTACCAGTGCTACTTTTTTGTTATCCATAATAATATTGTTTGTGAGTAATCACTCATTTATTGGTTAAATTTTTTTAGTACCCATATTTATTAAGAATCAATTTCTTCAATCCTTCTTTATCCTCAACTGAATCCCTTAGCAAAGATGCACCTATTCCATCCATAGTTTGAATCAGTAATTGAGCTTCAAGTTCAGGATTAGAATTTCCAAGCTCTTCAAATGCAGAAGCAACTGCCTGGATAAGGGGTTTGAGCTTTTCTTCCGAGTTATGTCCCATTTCCCATTTGAGCTTCATTATAAGCCTCCAGAACTCATAATCTTTCTTTTCAATCTGGAAGGGAAGGAGGATGGTTTTTCGGATTTTCTCCTTTGGATCGGACTCAAAAACAATATTAGCATAGTTCATTTTGAACTTGTCCTCAGCCTTTTTGAGAATGGCCTCTAACAATCCGGCCTTATTTTCAAAGTGACGGAAGATGAGTCCTTCAGATACTCCTGCATGTTTGGCTACCTTGTTAGTAGATGTTGCATGAAAGCCTTCTTTAGAGAAAAGTTCTAATGCTGATTGTAATATGGTTTCTTGTTTTTCAGTCATAAATGTGAGTAATCACTCACAAAGGTAAGTATCTTTCCCAAAGAATCAAACGCTCTCGGTAATTTTTTTCATACTGGCAAGATGATGGTAGGTATGATAGATGGTAAAATATATCATCTCCCTCACGGTAAGCATTCCCAGGATGGGATGGGGTGCAACTTGCTCGCTTAGTTTTTTCTCGCTCCAGCTTTCCAGTGTTTTTATTAGTCTCACTTTTTCTTGTTCATATTGAGCGAGGAGTGATTCTTTTTGTTCTGGGTTTACTTCCCTTGGGACATAAGAACGGGGAGAAGTAGCTCCTTCGGCTAGCTTGGTCTGGTACATTTCAGCTAATTCCTGGTAAGTCATTTCAGCTCTGTCTGTCCTGCCAAATCTCCACTTCAAAAGAATCTTTGGGATTCTCATTCCTTTATTAAGTGGAGCTACACTCTTAATGAGATGAAGCAATTGTTGCCCGGTACTCCAGCTTTCTTCTCGCAGAGTTTTTTGAAAATCTGCTCTGTCTTGTTTTCGAAAAAACTCAATGACTTCATCAAAAGTATCATTCAATTCATTTTGAAGTTGTTTTCTATTTTTCATCGGGAATTCTATTTGTGAGCAAAATTGAGCAAATTTTGAGCAAAATTCTCAAGCATTTTCCGGGAATTATGTTTTTATTGTCTGCTATACAAAGAACTATGAACTAGCTTGAAAATCAATTCGAAATGAAGGCGAATAAAATAATTTGTTTCGGAGAAGTACTCTGGGATGCTCTTCCAAAAGGAATTTATCTGGGTGGGTCACCTTTAAACGTCGCTCTTAACTTATCTAACCTGGGGGAAGACTCATCAATTATCAGTGCAGTGGGTACCGATTTATTAGGGAGCCTGGCTATCAAGTCAGTTGCGCAAAAAGGGCTGAGCACGGATTTTATTCAAAAGAACGAGCACCCAACAAGCATAGTCGAAGTAGATGTAGATTATCAGGGAGAACCAAATTATATCATACATGAAAATGTAGCATGGGATTTTATCCAGCCAACAGATGAGATCAAGGATATTCTAAATGAGTCGTCTCATTTAATTTTTGGAACACTCGTATTCAGGAATAAAACCGGGGACACTATTCGAGATCTTCTTAAGGAATATGCCGGGAAAGTAGTTTTGGATGTTAATTTCAGGAAGCCGTTTTATGATGAATCCTTGGCGGATGAAGTACTTGGGCTGGCAAATATTCTAAAGCTAAATGAAAATGAATTACTCGAGATTCTCAGATGGAAAGGAAAGGATATAGACTATGAGGAAGCATTACTCTGGCTAAGTGATTATTACGGATTAGAGACCATTCTGCTTTCAATGGGAGAAAAGGGGGCATACATTTACAAAGAAGGTGAAATAGCTAAGAAGGGCAGATATTATGTGAAGGTTAGAGATACTGTTGGAGCAGGGGATGCTTTTCTTGCAGGAGCTATCCATGGACTTATAAAAGGAATGAGTGCTTATGAAACAGTATGTTTTGCTAATGCTGTTGGTGCATTCGTGGCAAGCAGAAATGGGGCCACTCCTGTTCTTAACATGTCTAAAATTGAGATATATCTGAAGTATGGAAAGTAGTCATAAGATGAAGCTTATTATTCCACTGCTTTTTTTATGTAGCACATTTTCTGTAGTAGCCCAGGATTATTCGGATCGAAATTATTATGGTCAGAAATTAGAACCAATAAATGGAATCATTCATGGTGCCGGACAGGATCCAGGTCAAAATGGAGGGTATGATCAACCCTTTTTCGATGGATATGTAGCCGAAATGGACTCTGGAGAATACCCAATGTCCTATATGTATTATGAGGGCATTCAGGGGATTAATGAGAATTGGGCGAGGAACCTGAGAAAGAAGCTTCTTAAATATGAAGACCAGCTGATTGTTATCCAGTTTGGTTTGTATCTGGTAAATCAACTTGATCTGATTGTAGATGGGTCTCTTGATGAAGAACTTGATATTTGGCTGGACGGGTTAGAGGAAATAGGTTTGCCAGTGTATGTCCGGATTGGGTACGAGTTTAATGGCCCCTGGAATAATTATGAAGCGACTAGCTATATCGCAGCTTTTAAATACATTACCGAAAAGCTAAGAGCACGTGATACTATTGAAGCAGCTACCGTATGGAACTTAGCGGTGGAAGGGAACCAGGTATACATGACTCATTACCCCGGAGATGAATATGTAGACTGGTGGGCGATTAATTACTTTTCGAGGACCGACGTTGATCTTTCTCTTAGTGATAATTTTTTGGAAGACGCCCATGAACATGGTAAACCGGTTTTAATAGGAGAGTCCACCCCAAGATATGTAGGTGTAAGCGATGGGCAGGATGACTGGAATCTTTGGTTTAAACCATTCTTTGGTCATATTGCTTCCGAAAAGGGTGTTAAGATGACGGGCTATATTAACTGGGAATGGGCCGATCAAACCATAGAACCCGTGTGGAATAACTGGGGAGATGCACGCCTCTCTTCTAATGAGGTAGTTGCTCAAAATTTCCGGGATGAAATGAACGATAGTATATACATCCACATGTTTCAGGATAAAGCTTTTCGGCTGGCACTTGGAATTGATGAAGATGAAGCTCCATCTGCTCCGGGAAATCTCACAATCGTTTCTGAAGAATATCCCTTAACTATTAGCTGGGATGCTTCTACAGATACTTCGGGAATAGCAAGGTATATCATTCATAAAGACAGTAGTTTTTTCAGTTTTACTGCGAATACAGAGTACCAATTTTATGAGTTTTCAAGTGGGGAAGAATTTAGTGTTTCGGTAGAGTCTATAGATCGCGCGGGTAATAGGTCTCTTGTATCAGAAAGTTTGGCAGTTACGGCTCCAACTTCAGGAGGGGTTGAAGAGCCAGACAGCACAGGTGGTATAAATATTCTTTCCAATGTGGAATTTGACAAGGGAAAGTCATCGTGGACTCTTCAGAACTTCTCAGGTGGAGCTGCTTCAGCAACCTTTGAAGTAGATAATTCGTCGGTACTAAGTGGTGAAAGCGCAGCATTGATAGACATAACTCAAAATTCGGGTACCAATTTCCATATTCTGCTTGAACAACAGACAGAACTAGTGCCGGGAGCCAGGTATCGGATAGAGTATATCGCACAAGCTAGTGAAGAGACTTCCATGCAAACCTGGATTCAGGAGCAGTCCGGGGGCTTTTCTCATTTTACAAAAACTGTTTCTTTAAGTACCGAACCGACTCATTTCCTTCATTTCTTTGTTGCCCCTCAAAATCACAATACAGACGCTAATACGTTTTTGAAGTTCATGATGGGAACTTCAGGAGTTACCAAAATCTGGATTGATAGTGTTACCGTATCTAATCTTAGTGTAACTACCTCAGAAGAGGTTCAATCTGAAGAGATTCCAAGTTCAATAAGACTTTTTCAGAATTACCCGAACCCCTTCAATCCAACCACACAAATAACGTATACATTACCTTCTTCAAGTCTGGTATCACTTACTGTATACAATATCCAGGGTGTTGAGGTGGCAAAGCTTGTCGATGGACCCCAATCCCGGGGCACACACATGCTGGAATTTGAAGCATCAAATCTATCCAGTGGGGTTTATTTTTATCGTCTGAAGGCGGGTTCAGAAATCATTACGAAGAAAATGCTTCTGATCAAGTAAGAACAGTAGGGTATCGAACTTCGAAGTTCAGCATTCGAAGTTCAATGTTCATCATTCCTTAATTCCCCAGAGTTTGTTCATGTCTTCAAGTTCTAGCCCTTTGGTTTCTTTCACCATCTTACGTACAAATACAATTGAGATGAACGCAAAGGCGGCGTATATACCATAGGCACCTGATAAACCAATACTGGCAAGTAGAATTGGGAAAGTCATAGTTATTGCAAAGTTTGCCACCCACTGTGATAAACCACTAACTGCCAAACCTGAGCCACGCAGTTTATTGGGGAACATTTCGCCTAGCAACACCCACATAACAGGTCCCCATGAGCCGTTGAAAAATGCCACATACAAATTAGCGGCAATAAGAGCTACTATTCCCATTGAGCCAGTTAATTGAAGGTTTCCATCAGCATCCAGAGCGGCAGTAAAGAAAGTAGCGCACATAACTGAAAGCGTAATGGCCATGCCGATGGAGCCTACCCAAAGCAATGGTTTTCGACCAATTTTATCAATCAGGTACATAGAAATGAGTACGGCTCCAATACTCACTGCTCCTGAGATTACATTAATAAGCAAAGCATCACCTTCAGAAAAGCCAACTGATTGCCATAAAACGGCTCCATAATAGAATACCACATTAATACCTACCAGCTGCTGGAATACGGCTAATCCAATACCAACCCAAACGATAGGACGGATTTTCCTGGTAACCGTATCTAACAGGTCAGAGAATTTGGGCTTCTCATGCGCTCCTAATGATTCATTGATTTCATCGAGCTTTGTCTTGGCTTCCTCTTCTCCGAATAGTTTAGTAAGTACCTCGAGTGCTTTCTCCTGGTTGTTTGATACTGCAAAAAATCGTGGGCTTTCTGGAATGAACATCAAAGCCACAAAGAAAATAGAGGCCGGTATTAATTCCATCCAGAACATCCAGCGCCAGGCCTCATATCCTAACCAAAACTCGGATAATGCTGAGCCAGCAACGTCAGCTAAGAAGTAGTTACTCAAAAAGGCTATAAACAAACCGGTTATGATAGCTACTTGCTGAATAGAGGATAACCGTCCACGGAGGTGAGCGGGAGCTATTTCACTAATGTAAGCCGGAGACATAACACTCGCAGCTCCTACGGCAAGTCCCCCAAGTATTCGAAACACGATGAAGGGAAGTGAGGCGTTCGCGATCCCAGAGCCCCAGGCTGAGATGATAAAGAATACCGCAGAGACAATAAGAAGAGTTCGACGACCAAATTGATCTGCTAATCTACCAGCAAAGAAAGCACCAATAGCACAGCCAAGAAGCATTGAAGCCACATTAAAGCCGGTAGCTACACTATCCGAATTGAATGCCTCCTGGAGACCGTCAACGGTACCATTAATTACACCGCTATCGAAGCCGAAAAGAAGACCTCCGAGTGTAGCCACAAAAGTAATTGCGGCTATATAAACACTATTTCCTTTGCTGGGAGTTGCCATAAAATATGTCCTGTTTGGTTAAGCAATCGCAGAACATAAAAAACGGCACCTTTATTTACTATCGAGAAAAATTCTCATCAGTATGGTCAGAGTCTATTTAGAATAGAAACGAAGCGTTCCCAGGAAGCATCTCTGGCTTTTTTATTGGCATCTTCCGTGTCTAGTGCAGGATCATCACCTCTTCTCATATAGGCATGACCAGCACCTTCGTAGATCACATAGTCATAGGGATGTTCAAACTTATTCATGGAGTTTTCGGAAAGCTCGATGGTCGAGTTTACCCGGTTGTCATTACCTCCATAGAAACCAAATACTGGTACGTCAATGCTTTCATAAGAAGCTTCTTCTCTTGGCCCAGTACCATAGAATACAAAAGCAGCTTCTATTCCATTACCAGCATTAGTGGCAAACCTGAATGATTGTGAACCTCCCCAGCAAAAACCAACCACCGCAACTTTTCCGTTGCCTGCTTCAATGCTCTTAGCATATTCGAGCACTGCTTTTAGATCGGCAGTGACATTATCAGGGTCTAATTCATAGAGCGCTGATCGGGCTTCATCAGAGGTTGGGAAATTGGAAGTTTTTTCAAACCCATCTACCGTGTTTGAGATGAGATCAGGTGCAATGGCAATGAATCCTTGTCCCGCCAACTGATCGGTGAAACTTCTGGCCCAGTCGTTTAGTCCCCTGTTTTCATGAATCACAATTACAACGGTAGCTTTATCTGATGTTTCAGGATAGGCAACAAAATTATGCATGATTCTCCCACTTGATTCAAGTTCTACCCATTCATGGTGTCTTGGAGAGTTTTCTAGTTGTTCAATAGCATAATCCTGCCCAAAAACAGGTGATATGAACAGCAAAAATGCGAAGAAGAGAGAAAGTTGTTTCATGATTGAAGAGCTAGTTAGTTATGATTCACGAATGTACTACATATTCTCTAGTTAACACATTCCATCTTGTTAATCAGTCATGAGTATTCTCTATATTTGTTGCTCACTTAACTCACCACAACCTCATGAACGACAAGCAATTCGAAACCAGGGCTATTCGCCATCAAGTTGAACGATCACAGCAAAGAGAACACTCTGTTCCCATTTTTGCTACTTCGAGTTATACCTTTGAAGACGCTGAGCATGCTCGTGCTTTATTTGCCAAGGAAGCTGAGGGTAATGTTTATTCCCGATACTCGAATCCAAATAATGATGAATTTATTCAGAAGCTATGTTTGCTGGAAGGTACTGAAGCAGGTATTTCGACCGCCTCAGGTATGGCGGCAATGTTTGTGAGTATTGCTTCCTTTTTAAGAACAGGAGATCATGTGGTGGCTTCCCGGTCAGTGTTTGGATCTACTCATCAAATATTAACACAGCTACTTCCCAGGTGGGGAATCACTCATACTTATGTGGACATTCATGATGTAGAAGGATGGGAGAAAGCGATTACCCCTAAAACTAAAATGTTTTTCTTCGAAACGCCTTCAAATCCTGCATTAGATCTAATTGATATCGCTCAGGTTTCCGAAATTGCAAAGGCTCATAATATTCTGGTAAATGTAGATAACTGTTTTGCTACACCGTATTTACAAAACCCGATTGATTTTGGAGCAGATATTGTCACTCATTCGGCAACAAAATTTATTGATGGTCAGGGAAGAATGCTGGGCGGAGCTATTTTAGGAAGGAGGGAGTTAATTGATGAGGTTCAGTTCATGAGCAGACATACGGGGCCGGCAATGTCTCCTTTTAATGGATGGGTACTTTCTAAAAGTCTGGAAACTCTTGCAGTAAGGATGGAACGTCATTGTGAGAATGCTTTTACTGTAGCTAATTTTTTGGAGAGGCACGGGGAAGTAAGCCTGGTTAAGTATCCGTTCCTGGAATCCCACCCACAACATGCTCTTGCAAAAAAGCAGATGAACTTAGGAGGTGGTATCGTCAGTTTTGAAATAAAAGGGGGTATCGAGCAGGGAAGAAGATTCCTGAATGCGTTAAAGATGTTGTCCCTTTCGGCCAATCTTGGAGATACTCGTAGTATTGCCACTCATCCGGCATCAACAACACATTCTAAACTTACTGATGAAGAACGCGCAGAAGTAAATATTACGCCCGGATTAGTTAGAATTTCTGTTGGATTAGAGCACGTTGATGATATTATTAATGATGTCGATCAGGCGCTGATTAACAGTAAGCTTATTAACTAAGATTACTAAGAATATCTACAGCATAGGGAGTCATTGCGAGGAGTGAAAGACATCTCTAAGGTATCTTCATATTCGACGAAGCAATCTATAATTCTAGCTCTTAATCAAAGGATTGCTTCGTCGATCTTGACTAAGCTCTTTTTCAGATAGTTGCTCCTCGCAATGACGAGATAAGAGGCTAGTCTATTAGATCAACATCTACACGGGTTGGGGTATCCTTACCTGAAATAATACCCGTGGCTGCTCTAGCTATTGCTTTAATAGTATTGGTTAAGTGTGAAATATTGATCGTTTCAAGCTCATCTGTAACCGCATGGTAATCTTTATCTACGTCAATTGGTGTAGTACTAATGGTATGAGCAGGAACACCCAAACGAGCTAATGTGGCGTTGTCAGAACGATAAAAAAGATTTTGCTGTGGATAAGGGTCGGGATAAAACTCATAGTCGGTTCCCTCAGTACTTTTTGAAAGAAGCTCTCCAAAATTGGATCGATCGTATCCAGTAATCCACGCTGTATTAGGTCCGGAAACAGCGGGCTTACCTATCATCTCAATATTGAACATAGCCATGATTTCATTAGGGTCAAGTTGCTCTGAGAAGTAACGAGAGCCAAAACCGCCCATTTCTTCAGCAGTAAATGCAGTAAAGATTAATGTTCGTTCGGGCTTGCCAAGGCTTTTAAAATGTCTGGCCAGCTCAATAACAGCTGTAACTCCTGAGGCGTTATCGTTAGCTCCATTTGCTATTGAATCACCTTCTACTTCAGGACGGATTCCAATGTGGTCATAGTGTGCAGAGAAGAGAACGAACTCATCACTCCGATTTCCTTCGATGATTCCGGTTACATTGGCCAGTTCATGCTGATTTGTCTTTGGTACAATATCGACCTGAAATTGATTGGGATTATTTCCTAACACAAAGATAATGTTGGAAGGAGAAGCATCTGCTAAAGTACGTCTTGGTCTGGAGAAAAAGTTTTGAAATCGACTAAATACATCTTCAAAGGAGGTGTCTACAAAAACCAGAATATCGTTTTCACTATTTCTGAGTTCATTGAATGCACTTCTGAAGTTTGCCCCTGGAGTAATTTCTGCGATAGGAACCTCTCCTTTTTTCCAGTTAATTTCGTCTCCGTTTAGGAGAGCGAAGTATTTGTCGCTCGGTATTCTATCCTGGTCTATAATTACACTAGAAGACGCAATACTTACCTCATTAAGGGTAAATTTCTGTAGGTAATTATCATTCTCTGATAAGCTTGTTAATCGTGCGCGTTTAAATTCTGAAGAGATATATTCAGCTGCCATCCAGATTTCAGGAGATAATGCCTGCCTACCTTTCATCTCATCGCTGCTGAGTGTTTTTACAATCTGAGTGACACTTTCATCACTAGGAATATATTTTCCGTTTACACAGTCCTGGAAAAAAGTGAAAACAGAAATAAGTAATACTAAACCTATTTTGGTAACTGCTCCAACTAACGCATTCATTTTATCAAGTCTTCGGGTGAGTACGATTTAATGATATCGCTCTGATTGTAAAAGAGTCGTAAAAGAATGAAAGTGTGTGTTAAAAAGCCTAAAACCAGGTAGTCAAAATAGCGCGGATAGAATCTTTAGAAACAGGTTTGGTTATAAAATCATCCATCCCAGCTTCCAAACATTTTTCCTTATATCCGGGAAGAGCATTAGCAGTCATGGCGATGATTTTTGGATTAAACGGGAGGGAGTCTTTTCGTTTTCGAATCTCTCTTGTAGCATCAAGGCCGTCCATAATAGGCATCTCCATATCCATAAACACCAGATCGTATTTCTTGCTAGAGACCATTTCGGTAGCCTCTTCTCCGTTTTCAGCGATGTCAGGAATGATCTCTAATTGTTCCAGAATTCGAATAGCCACTTTCTGGTTAATTTTATTGTCCTCCGCTACTAAAACAGAAAGTTGTTTGAAAGAAGCCGCTTCCGTTTGAGTATCAGAAAGTGAATCATCAATTGGTTTAAGTTCTGTATCGGTTTCTGAGATTTCTTTCATGGATGGTTCATACATCGTAACCGTAAATGCAAATGTACTCCCTTTGTCTTCTGTACTTGAAACTTCAATAGTACCACCCATCAGTTCAACTAATCGTTTACTGATCGCCAAGCCTAAACCCGTACCTCCGTACTTTCTGGTTGTACTCGCATCAACCTGAGAAAAACTCTCAAAGAGCTGGTTGAGTTTTCCATCAGGAATACCAATACCTGTATCAGTAACTTCAAACCCCAGTATGAGTGTATCGCCCTTTATGGAATCCAGGTTCACTTTAATTAAAACATGTCCCTTCTCGGTAAATTTTACTGCATTGCTGACAAGATTTAGCAGTACTTGTTGCAAGCGTGTTGAGTCACCGAGCAAATTCGTAGGTACATTGTTGCCAATTTCATAAGACAGGGATATATCTTTGTTGTTGAAGACTGGCGAATTAACCTCCACAACGTTTTGAATTAGTTTTTCTAGATCAAATTCTTTGCGTTCAAGTTCTATTTTCTCTGACTCGATTTTTGAATAATCAAGGATGTTATTGAGAATACTGAGAAGGGTTTCCCCGCTTGTCTTAATGGTTTGGGAGAACTCCTTTTGCTTTTCATTGAGCTCACTTTCTGAAAGAAGCCCGGACAAGCCAATTACTGCATTTAATGGAGTTCTGATTTCGTGACTCATCGTTGAAAGGAATTGCGATTTCGCCCGTGAAGATTCTTCTGCCTGTTCTTTGGCAGTTTTCAAGGTGTCAGCAAAACGAAATGAAAGGACTAACGACTGAAGCCCAAAGAAGAAGAGGTATCCCAAAAAGCTCATTAACAGGTACTCTTTTATGAGCCCGAAATAAACCAAAATGATGTTTAAAAAGACCATAAAGACGACACCAGTACTGGCCACAGCAAATCGAGCACCCACATTCTTATTGATTGCTGCTTTTGAGTAGACCCAGAACGCATAAATCATATACGATGAGACTACAAAGATATATGGGTTGACCAGGTAAGAAAAAACCGAAGGAGGGAGGAATAATGCAATCGCAGCAAATACAAGTGAAATACCTCTCAACACATCAATAAGTATTTTTGAGGTTTCTTTGGGATAGAGTTTCAGTGTATACGTCCCAAAAAAGTACCCTGCTAAATAAAGAGTGAGATACTCAAGTTTAGTAGTAAGAAGCCAGGGAAGATCAGGGAGAAGAAAATGTAAAGGATAGGGGCTATAACCTACAATTCGATAACTGTATACAATACAGAATAAGGCAAAATACAGAATAGCCTGATCGTTGCGCCCAAAGAAATAAAGCCCTAAAAAGAATAATCCGGCCATTAAAAGGGCACCCATTAACACAAAAGAATAACCATACTCAATGGTCCTTGACGCGTACAATTGTTCCGCAACTCCGATGCTTAAAGGCAAATAAGGCCCACCATTGCTATAGCCATAATTTGCTACATGTAATACCAGGGACAATGTATCAGTATCATGGCTTACAAGAGATTTGACTTGAGGAAGCCAATAGGCTGAGTATTCTGACTCATCTAATGATGGGTTTCCATTCGAGGAGAATTCCTCACCATTGATAAAAAGACGGTAGGAGGAGTAAAAGTCTGGGATATCAAGAGCCAGTGCAGGATGGGAATGAGGTAATACCAACGTTAGTGTATAAGTAGCGCCTCCTTCAGTTGCCAGGTTATCATCTAAATCCCAGGTTGAAGCGAAATCTTTATAGGTCTTATTCTCTGCTTTTGCTACCTCATAAGGATTGAGTAATTGGTTCCAGTAAAATCCCCAATCACCATCAAGAGCAACTATCTCGTTGGTAGTAAAATCATGATCAGAAAGGTCAACGAACCCTTGTGACACAATAGGCTGAGCAAGTACAGCTTGAGTAAAGAAAGTGAGGCAAAGTATATTTAAAAAACCCAGATACTTTAGAATACTACTTGCCTTAAAAAAAAATGTCAATTGCTAGGGTTAACTTCTTGATTTATTGATGTCGGAAACCATTTTGCTAAAGAGGTCTCCATGGCACCTAAGGTAATTGGTTTTGAGATAAAGTCGCGCATTCCTGCTTCGAAACAACGAGCGCGGTCTTCCGCTGATACATTAGCCGTAATAGCAATTATTATCGGATTTGATGCCTTAGCACCTAATTTGATAATATGCTCAGTCGCTTCAATTCCATCCATCTCAGGCATTTCCATATCCATAAGTACTAGATTATATTCTTTTTGCTGTACTTTTTCCACAGCTTCGAATCCGTTAGAAGCTATATCAGAAGAAAAACCGAGGCGTTCTAACACTTTCTCAGCTACTTTCTGATTTATCGGATTGTCTTCAACAATCAGTATGGAAATATTCTCTCGAGGCTGCTGACTTACTTCTCCTCGTTTCTTAGACTCCAACTCAGCAATCACCTTTTTAGAAACAGGGTGGGGAGTAATGGTAAAGTAAAAGGTTGTTCCTGCTCCTTCTTGACTTTGAACCCAGATTCTTCCTCCTAAGCCTTCAATCAATCGTTTACTGATGGCTAAGCCTAGTCCGGTTCCTCCATACTTTCTATTCCTATCTGCATTTATTTGCGAGAACCGATCGAATAACAATTTCATTTTACTTTCAGGAACTCCAATGCCTGTATCTTTGACAATGAACAGAATCTGGTTTTTTTCTGAAATAGATTCAGTAGTAGTAACCTGAACGGATATTTCTCCCTCGTCAGTAAACTTAATGGCATTGCCTATTAAATTTATAAGGACCTGTTTCAGTCTGGCTTCATCGGTTTCTATATAGTCCGAAAGAGAATCATCAAATCTGAAACTGAGCGTAACTTTCTTAGGGTCTGTAAGAGAGCCCAGTACCTTAACGGTTTCAGCAAGCATGGTAGGGATATGAGTAGGAGAATAATCAAGCTCCACATCGGAAGATTCCAGTTTTGTGAAATCGAGAATGTTGTTGATGATGCTGAGCAAGTTCTCTCCACTTTTCTTGATAGTTTTCGCGTAGTCTGTTTTTTCTTTTTCCGACTTGCTTTCCAACAATAACTCAGAGAAACCAATTACAGCATTTAATGGTGTTCTCAATTCATGCCCCATAGTGGAAAGAAAATGTGTTTTAGCAACCGAAGCTGTTTCCGCTTCTTCTTTGGCTACTTTCAGAGTATTCGAAAATTGATAAGAAAGAGATAAAGACTGGAGAAAAAAGAAAGCGATATAGCTGATGAAACTGATGACTAATTTTTCCTCTAAAACTATGAAGTAATCAAGCGAATCAACGATAAAGACAAATAGTAATAGAACCATACTGGAAAAAGCAAAATTCGATCCAGGTCGTTTATTCATTTTTGCTCGTATCATTATGAAACAGATATATGTTACATATGAGCAAAGTATTATAAAGAAGAGATTAATCGTGGAAGTGATATAGATTGTAGGCAGAAGAATACACCCAACACCAAAAATACCGAATACGGCGATGAAGGCATTCATAACATACTTTATTCCATCTTCCGGGTATAGGTTTTTGACATATAGTCCAAAAAAGGCACTAGACAGGTAAAGTGACAGATATTCAATTTTTGTAGTAATGATCCAGGGGAGATTCGTAAATAGAAAATGGATTGAATACGAATCTGTTCCTACAACGCGGTAACTATAAACAAGACAGAAAAGAGAGAAATAGAGGATGGCCATTTCATCTCTTCCAAAAAAGAACAAGGCAAAAAAGAACAAAGCAGCCATTATGAGGGAGCCCGTCAACAAAAAGTCATACCCTAATTCAGTTTGATGAGCTCTCTTAAGTTTCTCTTCCTCCCCGAATATTAATGGATCCTTGATGCCTCCTCTACGGTGGTCAAAATTTGCAATTTGTAGAGTGATATCGATTTCGTTGCCTTCAAAAGGCCCAATGCTCTCGGTTAGAGGAAGCCAAAAAGGGGAGTATTCTTCTTTCGAGGTTGCAACTACTCCATTCCTGGATATCAGTTGATCATCGATATAAAGAGCGTATGCAGTATATACATCCGGCACATGCACAGCGAGCTTAGGATAATTATCAGGTAATAGGATTTTTAAACGATATGTTGCGTACCCAAATGATGATAAATCATCATACTCATGCCAAAGATGGGGCATTGGAACTAATTCCGGGGCAGACCTCATTGGAGCTTCAGGAGGGAGTAATTCATTCCAGAAAAACTGCCATTCTCCTTGCAGCTTAATGGCACCTGACTTTTCAAAGTCATAATTGCTCAAATCTAACACTCCGCGTTCAATGCTTGGCTGAGTATGCCCTTCATCTGATATGAAAGGAAGAAGCAGACAAACTCCAAGAATAACCCGAATTAGAAATTTTACCACGTTAGCTATAGAGACTTTTGAATTACCTCAATGTATTATAAATACAAACAAAAAAGCCATGCTTTCACATGGCTTTAAAAAAATAAAACGTTAAGCCGTTGCCGGGCTCCAGGTGAAGTTTGGATCACCGAACTTTTTCAATGTCCGGTAATGTGAAACTACTGCTTCATTGAAAGTTTCGTGGCAATTATAGGGGATACCAAACTCTTTAGCCGTTTCTTCAACAATAGGACTTATTTTTGGATAATGAATACTACAAACCTTTGGAAATAGGTGATGCTCAATTTGATAGTTCAAGCCACCTATGTACCAGGATAGGATTTTATTCTTTCGGGCAAAATTGTTGGTGGTAAGCATCTCATGAATCACCCAATGGTTTTCAATCATATTCTCCTCGTTAGGGAGAGGATGAGTTGTGGACTCTACCACATGAGCAAGTTGAAAAACAATCCCAAGAATGAGTCCGGCTACCAAATGAAGAGTTACAAAGCCTATAGCAAGCTGTAATCCTGTGATATCAAGAACTATGAGAGGTAGTACAATCATTGCTCCATAGTAGAAAACCTTAGTAATGATTAGCTTTATCCATTCTCTGGTTGGGTGCTTTTTATTTTCGTATGGGCCTAACGGAGATTTGAAGAAATACCAGTAATCCTTCACAAACACCCAAAAAAGAGTAGCAAGGCTATAGGTAGGAAATGCAAGGATGTGCTGAACACGATTTACTGCTTTATATTCCATATGAGGTGAAAGGCGTATATACTTTGCTACTTCCAGGTCCTCATCATGGCCATGAATATTTGTGTACGTATGATGGATAATATTATGGGTGATTTTCCAGATATATCCATTTGCACCAACCAAATCAAAGAATAGTCCAAAAATATCATTTATTCGTTGGTTGGAAGAGTAGGCACCATGTAATGCATCATGAGCAATTGAGAAACCTATACCTGCCATGCCAATTCCCATTACAGCACACAAAGCCCACATAACCTGAATCGAAAAAAAGCCGCTAATAATCATAGCGTAGGCACCCCAATAAACGGTCAGGATTACGATGGTTTTAATAACCATCGCAGAGTTGGCATGCTTTGAAAGGTTATTCTCTTCGAAATATTTGTTCACACGCTGTTTAACAGCTTTACTGAACTCTTTATCAATCTTATTATTGAATGTAACCAACGCAGGCATATAGACGATTCCCTAAATTTCAAATAATTCTAAAAGTACAAATTTTAAAGGTTTTCTCCATTTCTGGTTATGAAATGGAATATCCGTTTGAACTTAACCGCTTTACAAGATCGTTCCCCAGGGCAGTTGATGGGGTCAAAAACCCAAAATGCTCAGGATTTGTGCCGGAATCTAATAACTCAACGAGTGTAAGAGTGGATTCACAGAGGAAAAATACAGTGGCCTTATTACTGGGGTCACCAGGATAAAAACAAGAGACAGAAACTTCTTTTCCTTTTTTAGAAGTGGCAATGGAGGTCACTTTAAAGAATCCGTTTTCAATTGATTCTTCACTAGGGCCATTACCTGGAGCTGGTGCCATCATACGTATTAAATTTCTGAACCATGAAATAGGCCCTAATTTCTGAAGAAGTATTAAACTCAACATGGTGAAAAGAAATGGAAATGGATTGTACCATTTTCCCAAAGAAGCATGTTCAGAATAGGCAATGCTTCTAAATAAAGGCTGATTTCTGCTTCTAAAAATAGCAGTGCTTCGGTATACTACTTTTGAGTTAATGCTGCTCATAATGAATGGAGCTACCCATCTTTTCAGAGCAGAATTATAACCCGCAGAATATTGGTCCGTTGCCTTTCCAAGATCCTGTTCATCCGAATCCATAGCCAGGCGTGGATTATTCATCAGTTTGTATTCCCCGGTCTCAAATTTATTGAGCATGGTAGCAATAGTCCCACCGTTGAGTCCGCCTTTTAAGGAGTAGTATGATTTTATATACACTTCATCTTCGGAATCAAAGTGTTTGCTTAGCATCAGCATCGATAATTCCGCAGGTACACTATCAAAACCAGAAAAAGGGATTAAAATGGCTCCGCTTTCTTGGGCTTGGTCTCCATACTTATCGGCCATTTTTTTGATGAATCCTACTTCCCCGGTTATATCGAGGTAATGGGTGCCTAAAGATGCACAGCTTGAAATTACATGCTCTCCATAAAGGGAATATGGTCCTACCGTAGTGACAAGTATTCGTGTTTTTGAGACGACATCTGAAACCTGTTCTTTGTTCAGTGTATCTACTACAAAAAGATTGGATTCCGGAAGGTCTAATTCAGAAGCCAACTGATTAAGTCTGGACTTATTTCTTCCTGCAAGTCCTATATTCAGGTTTTTAGGAGCGTGAGTCTTAAAATATTTTGCTGCTCGTTTACCAGTGAAGCCGGTAGCTCCCAGTAAGATAATGTCGAATTCTCTATTGCTTTCGTTCAATTTGCCAGGATTTGATCGATTACTTTCATGTTTGCAACAGCATCTTCCAGTGAAGTAGGAACAGGTATATCTTCCAAGATAGACCGAGAAAAAGCATCTCCTTGTAACGTATACTGATCACAGGTTTCAAAGAGGATCATCTCTGTTTCGCCTCCGGAAGATATTTTTAGTTTGCGTGTTGCCTCATTGGCGGCATTAAATGGGATGTTAACCTCAATAAATCCCTTTGTTCCATAAATGATCGCATGCTGTTTATGATCTAGTTGAGTAGAACACATGAAACTGGCAGTGCCTTTTTCAAAAATCAACGTAGCCGCTGCTAACCGATCTACATTAAATGTCGGGTCAATATCTATATGAGATTTTATCCCGACTGGTTCACTATCAAAAACCATCCTGGAAAGGTTGATACAATAACATCCTATATCCAGCAGGCCTCCGCCTCCAATATCAGCTTGATTTCTGACATTATCCGGATCTACGTTGTAGAAGGTAAATACAGATTCAATATGCCTTACCTCTCCGATTTTGCCAGAGTCGATAACTTGTTTTAATGCAGGCCATTGAGGATGGAAGCGGTACATAAACGCTTCCATTACTTTCAGGTGAGGGTATTTTTTTGAGATTCGAACTAATTCTTCAGCCTCTCCGGCATTTAACCCAATTGGCTTTTCGCATAATACGTGCTTACCAGCTTCGAGCGCTTTGACCGTCCAGGGTACATGCAAGTGATTTGGGAGAGGATTATAAATGGCCTCTATCTCTGGGTCAGACAGCAATTCTTCATAGGTACCGTAATATTTGGGAATCTCAAGCTCTAAAGCAGCTTTTTTTGCATTCTCTATATTTCTGGATGCTATAGCCGTTATTTCTGAAAATTCTCCCTTTTGCATAGAAGGGATGACATTTTTAATACCAATTTTAGCGGTACTAAGTACTCCCCATTTGATTTTCTTTTTGCTCATTCTGGAAGTATTTTATTGCTCATTAGGGCATTAGTATAAGAGTTAATTATTGATTTTTTGAGGAATGATTAAAAAGGACCAAAAACAAAACCTGGCTAATAGGTTTATTGCTCTAATGATGGGTTTAGTGCTGCTATCACCGGTAATGCACGCCCAACCAGCAGCGCAGGGATACTTCGAATTGGAAACGAAGCGAAATAATTCGTTTAAAATGGATTTTAAGCTGTATAACAATCTCATAGTGATTCCGGTGATTATCAATAGCTCAAGAGACACTCTCAATATGATCCTGGATACTGGGGTAGCGAGGACATTGATAACAGGATTGCCAAATGGAGAGGTCATTAATCTGAATTTTACAAGAAAGGTTAAAGTAGAAGGCCTGGGAGAAGGGGAATCAATCAATGCATTCTATTCAAATGGGAATGAGGTGATCATCAATCGTACGACTGGGCATGACCAGGAAGTATTAGTGCTGGAGGAGGATATTTTTAACCTGTCTGCGCTACTTGGAAGCTATGTGCATGGATTGATAGGGTACAGTGTATTTAAAGATTTTATTGTTGAAATCGATTATCGATATCGATGGGTTAAATTCCATGACTATGAGAAGTTCAAATCCAAATACAATAAAAAGGCCAGAAGCTCTGGGTGGGACGAGGTACCACTCACTATTAGAGACGGAAAACCATATATAAGTGCTACTATTACTCAAACGGATGGAACGGTTGTTGATGTAAACCTTTTGATCGATACCGGTGCGAGTAAGGCCATTTCATTATACCACTCTGCAAATGATGAGATTTATCTGCCAGAGAAAAGAATTCGCTCCTTTTTAGGGAATGGGCTTAGTGGAGAAATTAACGGGTATTTGGGATTGATTAAGGAAATCCAAATTGGGAAGTACACGTTTTCTGATGTAGTTACCACTTATCCGGATGAAGAGGGAGTAAAGCGAGCACTTGTGTATAGTGATAGAGATGGAAGTCTGGGCTCCGAGTTGATGAGAAGATTCAAGATGATGTTCAACTACAGAGACAGCACCATGCTTATTCAGCCGTCAAGGTTTTTTAATGATGAGTTTACTTATAACAAAAGTGGAATTGAAATAGCTACTCCATTTCCCAGATTTCAACTTTACCAGGTAACACATGTCCGGGAAGGATCGATTGCGGAGGAAGCAGGGATTATGGAAGGAGATTTCATTACTGAAATTAATGGTAAAACCTCATCCAGTTATACACTCAATGAGGCGCTTAATATTTTTACCCGGAGTTCTTTGGATAAGCTCCGGCTAAAATTTGTTAGAAATGATAGTTCATATAGAAAAGAGCTAGACCTGGTAAATGAATTGAAATAGAGATTATTCTAGCAAGTTCCAGAAATCGACTCGACCTAAGGCCACGTAGGGTACAGCAACAATTGCTCTATTCGGATCGATAGCAATATCAGCTGGTCTTCCTGGTAAGCGGATAAAAATCTCGTCTTGCCCGTCTATCATCAAGTGAAGACTAGAGTCAAACTGAGTGGATGTGATGATACCTCCATTAAAGTACTCTACGCCGTCGTAATTATTACTTCCTGCTAGGGTGCCATATACGGTAATACTATCTGTTTCCGAACTGTACTGGTATAAAGAAGGCCCTCCATTCCAGGGAGCAAAGATGAAATTTCCACCTGGGATTTTAGCAATACCGTTAGGCATGATTGGCATGTTGTCTTTAACAAGCTCAGGCACGAAATCAACGATTCTAAACACTGCTCTTTTCCCGGTATCTGTTATATAGATATAGCCATCATCTCCTTCTACAATATCATTCAAAAAGCCAGGTTCAAAAGAAGTGAAATCAACAAAGCCGAGATGGTCTCCGGACTTTTTATTGAAATAATGGATACCTGAGTGATCAGCTACCCAAAGGGTATCCCCGGTAATATACATTCCTCGTCCGGCATCAAAAGGATAATCTTCAGTGCCAGTCATAAATTCCAGCTCAAGAATCTCCCCCGAGGATGAGACTTTGGAAACGTATGCATTAGCATCTCCACTTGTATTTCCCACAAAACAGGATACGAAATATACATCCAGTTCCTCATCATATCGGACGGCTTCAGGTCCATCAAAGCCTTCTACCGAAAAAGCTACTGTTGTAATATCCTGACCTTTTTTCCAGGTTTTAGTTTCTGAAGTCTGGTTGGAAGAACAAGAGGTAAATACCAGGCCCAGTAAGGATAGTGTGAGAAGTTTTCTAGTCATCATAAATATCGTTAATAACCCCCGCAAGTCTTACTCCTGCTTGCAAGAGGCGTAATTCTATAGTATCAAAATTGTGAAAGGAATACTGGTATCCAAGACGTCCGTTTTCTGGGATTTCATATACCTGATCTAACAGTGCACTGGACTCATAGGCCCAATCTAAAACACTAGCTGATTGCCACTCATTGATGGTTTTTTCATCAAGTTGATCATCAATAAAATCTGCTAATTCTGTAAAACTCAGCTGTTTACTATCTATCATATTTGAATCCCAAACACGGTGGAGATTAGAATCATCACCAAACCAGGTTACTTCAACGTCATTTCCTCCACGATCAGTACCATTTCCTACATGCAGAGGCTGATGAATATCACCTACAAGATGAACCAGGATTCTGAGATTATTAGCTTCTTGCTCCGCTGAGAGTCCTCCGGCCTTTAATTCTTCTACTACTTTATTAATGGCCCAAATCACATCTCCACCTTCCGCTTTTTCTACAGTTTCATAGGTCTCACCGGGGGGCAGTGTTACATAATGCCATGGGTTCATATATCGGAAATCAGGGTCAGAGCGCATTTCATCCATCCAGGTACTGGCTTCTGCAAGCGAATTCCCATTCAATACACGATGTACTTCGCTAGCGGCTTTTTTGGATAACAACTGCGTTGCAATATGTCCCGTAGTACGGTGGCCGATTTGTCCCCATCTTCTCTGTTCTTTGATGGAGGAGGTAAATCCAAGGGATACAATCAAAAAGATCAGTAAAAACTTCATATATAGAGTTTAATTCGAGAGATGCTACCTATTCCTCGAACAAAATCATAATACGAATTTGTAAAGCTTTCTTAAGAGAACCTGTAGTTATTTTGTATTGCCCACTTGTCATCCCGGGCCTTGACGGGATCTGTAAGGAGTAGCTCATAAATGAGAACCTTCATGTATCAACGTTTAGTTTCTTGACAGATCCCGCATCAAAGTGCGGGATGACCTGGGGTATGCTTTCACTACACTAATTAATTCTGGGTGTAACTTGATGATCTTATATCGAGAGTTCTGCCAGTAAGTTGTTCAGGTCAAGGTGTCTGGTGTACATATCCAGCGAGCCATCTTCGTTTTGGGGCCACTGCTCTTTGGGGCGATCCCAATATAATTCAACTCCATTTGCATCTGGGTCATCAAGGTAGATCGCTTCGGAAACTCCATGATCGGAAGCTCCGGTGAGCGGGTATCCCTTTTTAATAAGCCTATCTACAATAACGGCCAGGTCTTTTCTAGTTGGATAGAGTATGGCTGTATGAAATAGTCCGGGATGTTTTTTTGAAGCTGGTTCAGTTCCTTTGCTATGCCAGGTATTTAGCCCAATATGATGATGATAGCCTCCAGCTGAAATAAATGCTGCCTGGGTACCATATCTGGTCATTAGCTCGAAACCTAGCAGTCCACAATAGAAATCGATAGAACGTTCCAGGTCAGATACCTTCAAATGAACATGGCCTATTCTTGTGGCCTTTGGTATTAGATATTCTTCCATTCTTAGATATCGAGGAAGTTTTCACCCACTGTAGGAATAATGGCTTCAATCTCAGTGTACTCTTCCAGGGTTTCTTTAAATAGTTGAGGGTCTGAGTCGATAGGAGGCCATGTGCCATAATGCATAGGTACAGCGTAATCCGGATCAATCATTTCGACCGCATAAGCTGCTTCTTCAGGACCCATTGTGAAGTGATCGCCAATAGGTGCTAATACCACATCGGGTTCATAAAGCTCGCCGTATAACTCAAGGTCGGTAAAGATGTTCGTATCTCCCATGTGATATATACAAATATCATCCTCAAAGGAAATTACCAGACCAGCAGGATCTCCGGCATATTGTCCTTTATACGATGAGCTATGATTCGCAGAAACCATAGTTACTGAAAAGTCATCAAAATGAACTGTACCGCCCTTATTAAATGGAACTGCCTGGTCATCAGCTAATCCATCTTTTTGTAGGAGTGAAATTAACTCCAGCATCCCAACTACTTTTGCACCGGTTTTTTGCGCTATTTCAAGAGTATCTCCAACATGATCGTCATGGCCATGAGTGAGAAGGATAAAGTCAGCTTTTTCAACACTTTTTAATTCGTCAGGAGTAGCAGGATTGTGCTGTAAAAAAGGATCAACATAGATAATGTTTCCTTTGGGACTGATAATTCGAAAGGCGGAGTGGCCTAACCAAAATGCTTGTGTATTCATGGCGATTGTATTACGATTTAGTTTGTGCAATAAATAAACATTGCAGCCCATTAGTTCCAAATGCATTAAACGCCTGAATGGATTATATTTTTTGAAATTTCAAAACTATGGGACTTTTTGATTCTTTTTTTGGGAGTACAGATTCACGAGAAGGTGTTCAGTGGAATTACCTAACCGCTAATGATCAGGTTGATGAAGTATTTCAGGTTTCGAATACCACTCCACAAATTATATTAAAGCATAGCAACAGCTGCGGAACCAGCTATTTTGCAAAGAAGAATGTGGAGTCCTTATCGGAAGAAGAGCGCAAGGGAGCACCAATCCATCTTATTGATGTAGTTCGATCAAGACCTGTTTCCATTTACCTGGCAGATAAGGTATCCATTCGGCATGAGTCGCCTCAGATATTTGTGATTGAGGATGGAGAAGTTGTTTGGAGCGCCTCACATGGCGGGGTGAATGCACGGAATATCGTTCAGGCTCTTGGGTGAAATTGCTTGTGGGTTTGATGCAGAAGTGATCGATCTACATGAGTATAGATTTCGGTGGTCAAAATAGAAGAATGTCCCAGCATTTCCTGAACTGCTCGTAAATCAGCTCCTCCTTCTAAAAGATGGGTGGCAAAAGAATGCCGGAAAATATGGGGATATACCTTTTTCTTAATATCCGCTGCTTTAGCTGCCTTTTGTACAATATTCCAGATACTCATTCGGGTAAGTGCTCCTCCGCGTTGGTTTAAAAACACCTTATTTTTAGCCTTGTCTGCTTTTTCTTTTTTAAAGAAAAGAGGACGTACCTCGGTTAAATAATGATCGATGGCATCCTGAGCAATTTCTCCTACCGGAACCAGGCGTTCTTTGCTTCCTTTTCCTATCACACGTATAAAACCAATTTCAAAAAACATACGATCTGTTTCCAGGTCAGTGAGCTCGCTTACCCTCATACCTGTTCCATATAAACATTCGAGAATTGCTTTATCACGAACTCCAGCAGGCTTCGAAGTATCGGGAGTGGCTAACATTTCTTCAATTTCTTGCGGATCAAGAACCTCAGGGAGTTTCCGGGCTTTTTTAGGCAGCTCAACAAGCTCGGCTGGGTTAGCCGCCGTGATACCTTCGACAACAGCAAATTCATGGAATCCTCGAATACTGGATATGTTACGAGCTAAGGAGCCAGGGGAGAGCAGTTCATGATCAATGAGATAGTTAAGGAAGTCCTCAATATGCGAAAGTGAAACTCCGGCCAGGTCACTAATTTTTTTTTCGATGAGTAAAAACTGGAGGTACCTGTTTAAATCATTTTTATAAGAACTGACTGAGTTTTCCGAGAGCCCTTTTTCAAGCTTGATGAATTGAAGATAAAGTTCAAGTTCTTGCTTAAATCTCAAAACTAATTGGTTGTAGTTTCTTCTTCAGCCTGATTTTGTGCAGCTCCATTTTGAGTATTCTCTGACTCAGTTTGCTCTTGTTTATTCTTCTCTTTGGTTTTCTCTTTATCCGAGTCTTCAGGGTATTCAATCCTGCTGTGATAAACTCCGACAAGCAATGTCAAAAAACTCTCCTTAATAATTTGAAGATCCCGGAAGGTGAGTGGACAATGGCTAAGCTGGCCTTCTGCTACCCGATCATCAACCATTCGGTTAACCAGGTTTTCCAGTTTGCTGTAGGTTGGGTTTTTCATTGCTCTGGAAGCAGCTTCAATACCATCTGCTAACAATAGAATGCCCGTTTCTTTAGTAGTAGGAAGTGGGCCTTCATATTTGAACTGATCTTCATTCAGAATCTCTTTCAAATTGTCATCTTCTTTAGCCTTCTCAAAGAAATAGCGGATTATCGATGTGCCGTGATGAGTCTCAATGAAATGAATAAGTACTTTGGGTAAACCATGTTCTTCAGCCATTTTTACCCCTTCCGAAACATGAGCTTTAATTACCATAGCACTCATTTGAGGCTTTAGCTTATCATGTTCATTTACTCCTGTAGCTTGATTCTCAACGAAATATTCAGGCTTAATTGTCTTTCCAATATCATGGTAAAGTCCTCCAACTCTGGCTAACAAAGGATTAGCACCAATAGCCGAAGCTGCCGTTTCGGAGAGATTTGCCACTTGTAAGCTGTGATGAAAAGTACCCGGCGCTTTGTTCATTAATTCTTTTAAAAGCGGCTGGTTTGTATCTCCTAATTCAAGAAGTGTGAAGTCAGTAGTTACGCCAAATAGTTTTTCAAAGAGGAGGATGATTGGATACGTAAAGAGAATGAATAGTGAGTTAATAGCGATGTACATGAGGTTATCCAACGCTACTTCCCAGCCTTCCATTTTTGAAATGTTGAAGGCTCCCATGGTAATCAGGTAGGTCACAAAAACAATTCCTGGAGTGGTAAAGAAAAATTGTGACCTATCCTTTACATCCCGAACCGAAAATACCCCCATCGAACAGGCGGCAATTGTAGCAATTGTGAACTCAAAATTGTACCCATGAACCAGGCCTATTAATGAAGCTAAGGTTACAGAAGCGATGATGCCTACCCTTGAATCAAAGATGATAGTAAGCATGATAGGAGCTATCGCAACAGGAATAATAAGTGGATGAGCTACTTCAAAATATAGTATAAATGCCGTGCCACCAGTTACTAAACCAAGAGTTAAAAAGACCAGAAAGAACAGCCCATTATGAGTGCTGATAGATCTTCTGTACAGGTAAAGGTACATGAAGAATACCATCGAGATGACAATGATAAGTACTACTCCACCTGCGAAACGTAGCCATTGCTCTAGTTCAGAAGCATTTAGTGACCGGGCCTCTTCAAGGCTACGCAGGATATTGGCAGTGTCTTCATTTACAATATCTCCTTTTCTGATGATTACCTGTCCCTGGGTCATCGCACCTTTCGTTTCAGAAATATTCGCGATGGCTTCGTCTAGCCTTTCTTGTCGCCGCTCCTCACTGTTTTTGAAATTTGGCGCGATTACTTTGTTATAAAGTTCGATACCTAAACGGGATTGATCCTCGGGAAGGTTTCGGTTTAATTGGAACTGGGCAAAATCGTTGGCTTCTCGTAAGTCTCGGACTCTGGCAATATTTACCGATTGTTCGGTACTCTGTGCTGGGTTTAGCAAGGTTATTTGATCAGCATTGATATTGACCTTCATCATATCAATAATTCCCTGGTTCAAAAGCTGATCTATTACTGATTCCAGGCTCTGCTTTACAACAATACCTGCAAACCGATTATTGGGAAGATTACGGCTTTCTACCTGATGATAGCTAATCAGCAGGGTATTTAAGGCGAAATCGGTAAGGCCGATATTTGACCGTTCATATTCCAGGGCAAAGCGCAAACTATCATCCAGCGTTGTGAGACTATTATTTTCTTTGGAGGTTTGCCAGTCGGTATATGACTGTAAAACTGGTTGCAAAGTACGATAGAGAGAATCTAAACGAGTCTGGATGGCTATTGGTGCTTGTTCATCAACAGTAAAAATAGGGGGCAGCTGTTGTTCTATCGATTCCCTTTCTGTTTCTATCTCGACAGCGGTCTTCTTTAAGGCAAAGGTATAAGGAGCAGTAAGATCTTCGGCTCTCCAGGGTTGTCCTATTGTATAATTAAAACTGGACTGAACAGAGGTGCGAGGCAACGAAAATACAGAGATGAGGACAAAACAAATGAAGATGAACGCCCTGATATAAGGGTTCCTCCGAAGGGAATATGCTTCCTGCTCTTTTTTCTTTTTTTCACCGAGCAGGGGAGTCAATTCCTTCTTTTTGCGTCCTAAACCGATTTTTTCAAGAAAGCTCATTCAATAGCCGTTTTAACAGAGTGTTAAGTTTGGCAACCCGAAAGACTTTTACAAATCTAAATTCATGATAATATCGCCATTTCTTTTAGTGTAAGTCGGGACTCGTAATAAGCCTTTCCTACTACAACAGCATCAATATTAAGTTCGTCTAGTGCCTGTAAGTCCTCGAATGAAGACACTCCGCCAGAAGCTATCCATTTAAGATTTGGGAAAGCCGTTTTGAGTTCTTTATACAACTCTAAATTTGGACCCGATAGTGTTCCATCCTTGGAAATATCTGTACATAGTACTTCCCTTAACCCTGCTTGTTCCATTCTTTCCAGGAAAGAAGAGACGGATTCTGAAGCTGTTTCAAGCCATCCGGCATAGGCAATCTTCCCATCTTTAAGATCCATCCCGAGGATGGTTTTTTCAGGGTAGGTTTCTAATAGCTTAAGCCAGTCAGCTTCATTTTTGATAGCCATAGAACTGCAAATCACTTTTGAAATCCCCTGCTCAAACAGGTATTCAGCGTCATCAAAAGTTCGAATCCCGCCTCCGGTTTGAATAGATAAATTCAACTCGGAAATTACCTGTGATATATGCGGTAGATTTACAAACCGCCCATCCTTCGCACCATTTAAATCAACAATATGAATGTGATTAAACCCTGCTTCACTGAATGTTTTGGCTTGATCAAGAGGTGAATCATTGTATACAGTCACTTCTTCATAAGCTCCTTTATGTAGCCTTACACACTGGCCATTTAATAAATCAATAGCTGGAATTACTTGCATGAATAGTTATTCTCTCAATTAGCGTTATACACGAAGTTGGCAAAGTTTTGTAGAATCCGGGAGCCAACATTACCGGACTTTTCCGGGTGAAACTGCACACCAAAATAGTTGTCCTTTGCCACTACTGCTGAAAAAGGATGTATATAAGAGCAACTGGCTACTGAATGCTCATTTTCAGGAGCATAATAACTATGAACAAAATAGACGAAATCTTGCTCCTTGATCCCAGATAGCAAAGGGTTTTGTTTGTGAATGTTGAAGGTATTCCATCCCATATGGGGGACTTTTTCCTGACTTTCGTCAAATTTTTCAAGTCTACCCGGGATAACTCCTAATCCGGTTGTTTCTCCTTCAGCAGAAGACTCGAAGAGAAGCTGCATCCCAACACAAATTCCAAGAACTGGCTTTTTTGTTTGTCTGAGCCATTCGTCTAACCCATTCTCTTGTAGTGATTCCATCGCTGAGTAAGCGTGGCCTACTCCAGGGAAGATAATTCCGTCAGCTTCTTCCAGTTCTTCAGGAGATTCTGCTAAAAAATACTCGATTCCAAGGCGGTCTAACGCATTTGAAACAGAAGCAATGTTACCTGCGCGGTACTTTATCAATCCTATCATTTAAAGAGTCCCTTTCGAACTTGGAATCTGGTTCATCGTTCTTGGATTTCTCTCGACTGCTGACCTCAATGTTCTTGCAAACCCCTTAAAACAGGCTTCAACCTTGTGGTGGTCATTCTCACCTGAAAAATTGATATGCAGGGTAGCTTTAAGGCTCATTGCGAGGCTGTAGAAAAAATGCTTTACCATTTCGGTAGGCAAATCGCCCACGTATTCCCGGTTGAACTCACCTTCAAAAACCAGATAAGGTCTTCCAGATAAGTCGAGAGCTACAGTAGATTGAGCTTCGTCCATTGGTAGTACAAACGAATACCGCTCGATTCCCTTTTTATCTCCAAGGGCTTTAGTAATAGTTTCACCTAAAGCAATCGCAACGTCCTCGATAGTATGATGTTCGTCTACTTCTAAATCCCCATCGCAAGAGATGTGCAGGTTAATCAATCCATGTTTGGCTATTTGCTCCAGCATGTGGTCAAAAAACTTTAGCCCGGTGTTTATAGTAGATAAACCTGTTCCATCCAGGTTTAAAGAAATGCTGATATCCGTTTCATTAGTTTTGCGCTGGTAGGTTGCTCCTCGCTGAAGTCCGTTTTTTAATGCATCCAGCAGTTCTTGTAATTCATAACCTGAGGCAACTACCTGCTCCTGTTCTGAAATCCAAAATTCATATTTGCCTTCACTTTTATCGAATTCGATAATAGCTTCAGCGTTACTTCGATCGAACTCTTCAAGTAAGCCTTCATATTCTAACAGGCTAAGCTGACGGTTGCTGATTTCTTCGGTATCAAGGCTGATTTCAAACCCCTTTTGTTTTAATTCGGTCAAAAAGTAGATAGCCCCGGGGTTAAGAAATTTTTTATTCTCGCTTTTAATAAGATTTATAGAATCGATCCAGAGTCTCATAGATCATTAATTATAATTTCGATTTGTTACTCTTCTGTGATTACTCTTTAGGAATACATCAGTACACTTTTTAAAAACAACAAACACTGATTGCATTATGAAATCAAAAGTAAACATTTTTTATTGGATACTTAGAGTTGCGGCAGCAGGGATTATGCTACAGACACTATTTTTTAAATTTACAGGCGCTCCGGAATCCATATATATTTTCGAAACAGTTGGGTTAGAACCATTTGGAAGATATGCATCCGGGGTTGCGGAACTCATTGCTTCGGTACTACTACTTATACCCAGAACAACCTGGCTTGGCGCCATCATTGGATTGGGAGTGATTGGCGGAGCCATCATGAGCCATCTAACCGTACTTGGAATTGTTGTAGAAGACGATGGGGGAACACTTTTTGTAATGGCACTAGTAGTTTTCATTTCATGTGCAATTCTATTGTTCGCAAACCGAAAAGACATTCCGGTTATTGGCGCTAAGTTTACCACTGAATCCTGATTTCTTTTTCTGATTTTTAAAATCATTCTTCAAGGATTTCGACAAGAGCCTCAAAAAATTGATTGTTTTCATCCGCGGTGCCGATGGTTAAACGCAAACAATCTTCACAATGAGGCTCATTTCCCCGGTATCGAACGATGACGCCTTTCTCAGCCAGTTTCCGGTAAACGGATATTGCATCGGCAATCTTAAAGATGAGAAAGTTGGCATCCGTAGGGTATACCTTTTCAATCTCTGGGATCTCATTGAGTCGTTGAATCACCAAGTCTCTTTCTTTTTTGATGACTTCCACGTTGGAATGCATCTCAGGAAGATGATCAAAAGCCTTTAGCGCTGCTTCAGAAGTAAGCTTATTGACGTTATAGGGAGCTTTTACCTTCATCATAAAGTTGATGATTTCAGGATTAGCTAAGGCAATGCCCAATCGAATACCAGCTAACCCAAAAGCCTTGGATAAAGTTTGAAGGATAACCAGATTTGGAAATTCTTTGATATAAGCAGAAAGGCTTTTCTCATCGCTAAAATCAACGTAGGCTTCATCAACAACTACAATCCCGTCAAAGCCCTGAACAATGGAAAGAACATCAGAGGTTTTCAGACGGTTTCCAGTCGGGTTATTTGGTGAACACAGGAAAATCAATTTTGTGTTGCTGGTAGCTTTTTCAAGCGTTGCTTTTACATCCAACTGAAAATCAGGTGTTAGAAGAGCGGTGTCTACAGGTACATCATTAATTGCCGCTGATACTTTGTACATCCCGTAAGTAGGAGGGGTTATAAGTACCCGATCAGTTCCCGGTTCGCAGAATATTCGAAAAAGGAGGTCAATAGCTTCATCACTTCCAACCCCAACAAATACGTTTTGAGTATTCAGTCCTCTAAACTCTGCAATTTTCTTTCGAAGCTGCTCCTGATAGGGCATGGGATATCGATTCAATTCTGAATCGTTCGGAAAAGGGGAGCCCAGGGAGTTTTCATTAGCATCCAGCAAGATTCCGGAATCAAAATCGTCCCGCGCACTTCGATAGGGCTTAAGGTTTAGGATGTTTGGTCGTACTAAGTTTTTTATAGCTTTCATTATGACTCCCGAATATCTTTCAATCGAATGCTGACTGCATTTTTATGAGCCTGAAGTTCTTCTAATTCGGCCAACACTTCTACTGAAGGACCAACGTTGAGTAACCCTTGTTCGGTGAGATTCTGAACGGTTATGGATTTTTGGAAAGAAGCTAGATTCACTCCGCTATACATTCGGGCAAAACCGTAAGTAGGCAAGGTGTGATTGGTCCCTGATGCATAATCTCCAACACTTTCTGGGGTCAATTGGCCAAGAAAAACAGAGCCAGCATTAGTAATTAACTGTTCATAATCTTCTGCATTTTCAACATTCACAATCAAATGTTCGGGAGCATATAGATTTGAAAACGAGGTCGCTTGTTCGATATCTGGTACGCTAATGGAATAGCTGTTTTCCAGGGCTCTTTGAGCTATCTCTTTTCTTGGGAGTTGATTCACTTGTACTTCCAGTTCCTTTTCAAGCTCGGCTTCATTGAACCCTTTAACAGCTACAAGCACAACCTGACTGTCTTCTCCATGTTCCGCCTGTGAAAGCAAATCAGCAGCTACATACGATGGATTTGCGGATTCATCGGCAATAACCAGTACTTCTGAAGGTCCAGCAGGCATATCAATACTAATTTGAGCTTCGCTGTTTTGAAGCAACATTTTGGCTGCGGTTACATATTGATTCCCCGGCCCTAGAATTTTATCCACTTTTGGTACAGATTCGGTTCCATAGGCGAGCGCAGCCACTGCTTGGGCTCCTCCAGCAAGAAGAATAGAATCTACCCCAGCCTTCTGAGCTATATAAATGATCTCAGGAGCTATGGTTCCGTCGGGCTTTGGTGGAGTGGCCAAAACAATAGTGTTGCACCCTGCTATCATCGCCGGGATAGAAAGCATCATCGCTGTTGATGGAAGAACAGCCGTTCCTCCGGGAATATATAAACCAACCCTTTCGATGGGGCGGGTAATTTTTTTGCAATGCACACCTGGCATAGTCTCCATTTCAATAGGAGAAGCCAGTTGAGCTTCATGAAAAGCTGCTATGTTATCAAAAGCGGTATCAATCGCATCTTTGATCTCTTCGGAAAGTGATATTTGTACATCACCTGGATTCAATACCGTACTCTGAAGCTCTACCTGTTCGAATTTTTTAGTAAAAGCTTTTACAGCGGAGTCTCCATTAATTCTAACTTCTTCAATAATGGGTGCTACTATTCCAAAAACGGTTGAAAAATCCATATTTGGACGCTTCAGCAATTGCTGTACCTCTTGTTCGGATAAGTTTTCGATAGAAAAGGATTTCATAGAGAATTTCCTGGAGGTTAAAGGATCATACTTTCAATGGGAAGCATAACGATGTCAGATGCTCCTACTTCTTTTAGTTCCTCCATCACTTCCCAGAATTTTTTGATGGGGATTACGGTATGAATGGCTACCATTCCGGTTTCTGCAAGGGGGACAATGGTAGGGCTCTTCATGGATGGAATAATAGATTTTATTGAATCAACCTTATCCTGAGGAGCATTCATCATAATATAGCGGCTTTTTCTTGCCTGTTGATAGCCATCGATTCTGACCAAAAACTTTTCTATCAGTTGTTGCTTGCCAGGTGATAGCTCTTTATTGGTTTGAACGAGTTTTGTCTCTGATTCAAGAATCGTAAATAGCTCTTCCAATCCATTTGCTATCAGAGTACCACCTGTAGAAACCAAATCTGAGATAGCATCGGCTACTTCTAGTTGAGGAGTAATTTCCACAGCCCCTGATATTTCAACGATAGAAACATTGGTATTCCTTTCTTTAAAAAATTGTTGTGTTAAGAATGGGTAGCTCGTAGCGATGGTTTTGCCTTCAAAGTCGGAAACGTCTTTAAGCTCTCCATCTTTAGGAACGGCAATAGAGAGGCGGCAATTTCCATAGTTGAGACCTCTAAGTACGGTTACGTCCGCATCTTTTTCGAACACTTCATTAGCACCAACAAAGCCCAGGTCGCATATCCCATCCTGAACATATTCAGGGATATCATCATCACGTAAGAGTAGAAGTTCTACATCAAAATTCCGGGTTTTAACCATCAAATTGCGCTTATAATTGTCAAACTCAACACCTATTCCATGAAGCAATTCAATGGTTTTGTCAGTTAAACGACCGCTTTTTTGTATTGCAATGCGCAAAGAAGTAGTGGAATCTTTCGTCCGGTTCATAAAATTGTAATTAAAAAGTGTTTAAAAGGGGTAGTTGATCGGGGTGAAAAAGCGTGCGGAGTATTAATGCACGATATGGTGACCATGATGGCTACCATGATGAGTATGATGGGCGGTATGAACTCTTAAATTTTTCACTGTTGCAAATATAGGCATAAGATTACTCTTCGGGAAACCATTTTTCAATCTTTGAAATAATATCGTTCCGAGTAACTGGCTTACTTAAGTAATCGTTCATGCCAACGAACAAACACATTTGTTTGTCTTCTTCTGAGGCATTCGCAGTCATTGCTATAATAGTAGGCTGGCCATTTTCGTAGACTCCCAGCCGAATTTTTTGTGTGGTTTGCAATCCATCCAATACCGGCATTTGCACATCCATAAAAATCAGGTCATAGAAATTCTTTGATAGCTTATCGATCACGCTTTCTCCGTTATCAGCTATTTCAATTTCGTATCCGATTTTAGACATCATTTTTTTCATCACCACCTGGTTGGTAGTATTGTCTTCAGCAACAAGAATAGAAATCGATTTTGGAGTGTGTTCTGTTTCCGGTAGTACTACCTCTTCTACAGTCTTTTTATTAGTTAAAGCATTATGGAGGGTATCAATGAGGGTTGTTCTTCGGATTGGTCGGTTTATTACCTGGCCCATATTGGAACTGAATTCATTGGGTTGGTAACCAAAGGGGACCACTCTAATCAAAGGAATTTTCTTGGTCGTTAACAGGTTAAAAAAGACATCCCGAAAAGAAGAATCCAGGTTGTTGAGTAGGAAATCTTCAACGATTATGATATCGACTGAATTCACCTTTTTAAAGTTGGCGGTTAATTCTTCTACTGTGTCATACGAATGGATCTCAAATCCCCAGGATTTAAGTTTCTTAGCAAGGATTTGTTTATGAGTTTTGTTTTGATCCGCTAAAAGAATGGTCTTTTTATTGAATTTCTTGAGCCTACTATTGATAGCAGAAGTTTCCTCATAAGGTACGCTGACAGAGAATGTAAACGTTGAGCCCTCGTCGACGATACTCGTTACCAAAATATCCCCATTCATCATTTGTACAAGACTTTTTGTAATGGTAAGTCCTAAACCAGTTCCTCCATAATTTCTCGTGGTACTGGTATCAACCTGGGAAAATGAATCGAAAATATGTTTCTGCTTATTCTTGGGAATACCGATACCGCTATCTTTAATATTAAACTCTAAATCGAGTTTGCTATCGGTCTTCTTTTTTAAAAGAATTTCGAGTACAACTTCTCCCACATTAGTAAACTTAATAGCGTTACCAATTAGGTTTACCAGCACCTGTTTTAGTCGAACCGGGTCAGCGATAATTTGAGGAGGGATGTTTTCGTCTACATAGTAGATCAGGTCGATATTTTTTTCCTCGGCTCTTAAAACCAAAAGGTTGGTAACATCAGAGGCAAAGTCATGAATGTTGATAGCCTTTTGTTCGAGTTCTAATTTACCAGATTCAATTTTTGAATAATCAAGGATATCATTGATGATGTGGATCAGATCATAACCGCTTTTATAAATGGTATCTATATATAGAAGCTGTTCTTTTGAAGGACTGGTGTCTTTCAGGATCTCGGTCATACCAATTACCGCATTCATAGGAGTACGGATTTCATGACTCATATTAGCCAGGAACATGGCCTTAGTTTTAGTTGCTTCCTCGGCTTTATCTTTAGCTTCAATTAAGAGCTTTTGAGTACGCTCCAGCTCTTCATTTTTTTCCTGAAGTTCTTTGGTTAACTGTTCGAAATGATCCGCTCGTTTGAGCAACAGTTTTTCAATCTGGTGCTTAGTAAGCGTTCCAATTCGATCTTCGTCCATCAATACTTCAGGAAGAACAGAGATAATAATCTGAAAGGAATCAAGATTAATGTACTTGGCAGCCAGAGATTTATAGCCCCTATCATATCTTCTTAGGGCCGCTTCCTCTCCTAATTTCTCTTTCAGAATATTGAATGTGAAAAAACTCAGTTTTCTCAAGAACTGAATCCAGTCATTATATCCTGAAGGATGAAAGTTTTCATCGTTAAGAGGGTTCTTGCCTGTAAAGGCATTAGGAACACTATCTACATAATTTTTTATTTCCTGGAGTTGTTTACTTCCGGCTTCTCCAAGTAAATCGGATAAACCCGAGAGTACTTCTCGTAGAAAAAGCTTACAAAGCTCAAACTCCTGTCGATCTTCTTCCTCGAAAATGAGAGCAAAGTCAATAATCGAAAGCAGGTTAGCGAACTTTACTTTTACAAGATCTCGAAGCTCTTCTTTAGATAAGGTGAACCCAGTATCGATATCAGTGAGGTACTTCTCTACAAAAAGATAGCTCTCAGGGAGCTTTTGTTTTCGCTCCGTATCACCCAGCCTTAAATAATTATTTATATAAACACTTGTGGCATGGGCTTGATTTGAGTTAGAGATATTATCAGATAAGTACCCGAACAGATCATCAATTTGAGAACTGAAGAATTGATTGCGAGTACTTTCCCGCTGCCTTTTTTTGAAAAAGGCGATTATATCTCTGAAAAAGCCCATAACAGAGAAAACGCGTTAAGCGCTTTTATGCCTTACTTGCTTGATAGATTTTATAAAATCCAACAGCTGACAATCCCCATGTAGCCATAAGAGCGATAAACCAAACTACTTTTCCAAGAGGCTGACTGAAAATCCAGTCAAAGATATCTAACCCAAAAAAGTTTATTAGCTGAAGGCTTAAATGTCCTACTGCCATAACGATGAATCCCCAAGCGAGGTAGGTCATTCCAGTTCCGAAAACGCCACCTTTTAATGTTTGTGCTGTTTTGAAACTATAAAAAATGCACACCAGCAAAAAAGGAAGTTCAAGAATTCCAAACCATTGCGTAAACCCTATTTCATGCATATTTGTCCTTATTAGTTAGTTAATTGAAGATGATAGTACTTCTAAATTTCCTCTAAAACATAATTTTAGATTAGAATCATAATAATTCTCATTCTATCTTCTAAATCGAAAGAAAACAAATTAAATAAAATTCATCCAATGAAAACAATCGCTCAATTGACATTTATTCCTCTGGCCACGCATAATCCAACTGAAGAAGTTCGTGAGCTAATTGAACATGTGGCTCAATATGATGTCAAAGTCGAAATTGGATATTTGTCAACTACCGTAATTGGAGAAACGGATGTAGTCTTTTCGATGGTAAAAGATGTTTATGATACAATGTCTTTAGATAAAGGACGCTTTCGTTTTCATGTAGAATTTTTGAGCCCTGAAGACCAATAGGCCAATAAAAAAACGAGTTAAAACAATTTAATGTAATTATTTAGCAGGGCGACACTCTTCTCTTCAAAATTACATTTCGGCTTTACATTCAGCAATTAATCAAGAAGTATGCATGAGAGAACTCATGGAATTTAAGCTGGATGCCAGGTTTATTCTAATATTAGGAGTTCTAAGCGGGTTACCGTTTTTAAAGGTATCAGGACAAAGCCAGCAGTATCCGCCCAAATTTATTAGCGATGACTACCTGTACCAAAACTGGACTACAAAGGATGGTCTGCCTGTAAACTCAATAGCTTCTGTAGTACAGGGAAATGATGGTTATCTATGGTTAGGTACAGCAAATGGCCTGGTGCGTTTTGATGGCGTTACTTTTCAGGTATACAGCACTTCTGAGTATCCGGCCCTAGAGAATAACAGAATTCGAGCACTTGCCTTATTAAATGACGATCTAATTATTCTTCAAAGTGGAGCGGGTTTAATTCTCTTTGATGGGGTAGAATTCAAAAAAATTGAGATGCCTGATTATGTAAGGATTTATAAACCGCATAATATTTTCCAGGATCGAAATGACCGAATATTTCTACAAGCCCAGGAAGGAAAGATTTTCAGCTACACCGAATCTGGTTTCGAAGAAGTTAAATACGACCTATTTGCTTCAAATCGAGAGAAAAAGCTTGCGAGTCAGAGCTTGAGTGTAAATGTATCCGAGCTTTTTTATGAAGAAGAGGAAGTACTCGATCTGGGAGATCGGATTAATAAAGCAATTATTGATCGTGAAGGCACGATCTGGGTTGCTAGTTACAGCAAAGGAATATTCAAAATCCGAAGAAATATTTTCTCAGTTTTTAGTGAGGAAAAAGGGCTTCAAAGCAGGAATGTGTACCCTGTTACAACTTCTGCAGATGGCACGACCTGGGTAGGTACTTATGGAGGGGGAGTAGCAACGATTAAAGATGGAGAAGTTGATACAGGATATTTAATTGACGGTAGAACAGATGGGACATTCATAAAAAGCATTATAGAGAGAGGTAGTGGTGAACTATTAGTCGCGCTCATGGATGGGAGTCTTCATGAGTATATGGGAGGAAAACGATTTCAGGAAGTTTCATCTCCATCTAATAGCACAGCCTTTTTACTTTTTGAGGATTCAGGAGGGATACTTTGGCTGGGTAATGAGCAAGGGCTTTTCTTTAAAAAAGAAGAAGAATGGCAAAAAGTTAATGATCCAAAACTCGAAAATAGTGTCGCCATTGAAATGGCCGAAGCTCCTGACGGAAGTTTTTGGATAGGGACTCAAGGGAAAGGACTCTTCCATTTAGTGGAAGGGAGAATCGAAAACCTTACAAAGGACATGGGGCTCTCGAGTAACCGAATAAGGAGTCTATGGATTGATGCTACTGAGAATCCTCAGAGATATACACTTTGGATAGGCACAGAAGATAATGGCTTAACCCTGCTCCCCATAAACGAAGGAAGAGCTTCTCCATTACAAGCCAAAGCTCTTAGGCAGACTTCTGGACTCATTGACAACACGATCCACCAGATAATTCCGGATACGCTTGGCAGGGTATGGATGAATTCAAATCAGGGAATTTTTTGGGTATTCAAGAATGATGTTTACCTCTTTAAAAATGGAAGTTTTAGCGAAGTGATGTCTACTGGATTTACTGAAGTAGATGGTCTCAGGAGTAGAGAAGGTAATGGTGGGGTTCACCCAGCAGGAAGCTACAGTGATTCAGGAGAAATTTGGTTTCCGACTCAAGACGGTGTTGTACAGTTTAATCCCAATTTGACTTACAGAAATAATGTGATACCCCCTGTACAGATAGAAATAGTAGAATCAGGTCTTGGAAATACTTACATCACGGATTCTGAAATCATATTGCAAAAAGGTGATCGGGATTTTGCGGTTTCCTTTGCTGCCTTAAGTCTTATTTCACCTGAAAAGAACCAATACAGATATCGTTTATTTGGATTTGACGAAGAGTGGCAGGAAACCAAAACGGATCGAAAGATAAGGTATACCAATCTTGATCCAGGTACCTATCGATTTAGAGTGATAGCAAGTAATAACGACGGAGTATGGAATCAACAAGGAGCAGTTGTTTCAATAATAATCCCCGCTTATTTCTATGAATCAGGGTGGTTCTACACACTTATTTTGATCTTATTGGGAGTAATAATGATGATTGGCTTTTACCTGATAAGGGTAAGAACCGGAAAAGAGCTCAGGGAGAAGGAACTCGAGTTGGAGGGTCTCGACAAAAAAGTTGGAAAGCTTGAGGCTGAAATCACCAGGCATGAATTGAATAGAAATAGCCTATTTGTACATATCAAAGAAGAGCTAAGAAAGCCTGTAATAGACTTACATAATCAAATTGAAAATAATGGAGCTGGTGTTGACGAAGAGTCATCAAAAAAGGCAAAATACCTTCTGGATTATGTTAACCAGTTAATATTGTTATCGGGCATTGAATCTCGTGGTGGTTCTTTGAACCTGGAAAAGGAAAATATATTTAGCCTGGTAAAACAGGTGGTGGAGGACTGTAAAAAAGAATGGCAATACGCTAAAGGGATTGATTTTTCATCAAATACTGAGGAAGTGATAATCTCAGCGGACAGTAACTACTGTGCTATTATTCTTAAAAATCTTATTGAAGCACTTTTTAACGATAGCGAAGCAACCAAGGTGAAAGTCCAGGTTGTAGAGGAGAGTTCTATTTGTACCGTTAAGATCAGCAATGATGGAAGAGCATACAGCCATGAAGAACTCCACGCAATATTTAGTCTGTTCAAGAACTATAATTCTCATTTGGAGCATCATGAATTGGTTGGTATAAAACTGCCATTGGTTGCAAAACTGATTGAGCTCCATAAAGCAACCGTGCTCGTACATTCCATACCTGGTCAGGGTAATACTTTTTCCATTGTATTCAAGAAGGGAATCACCCATTTCAATAATTCTGTGCAGGAAGAATTAATTCAGGAAAGGGTGTAATAAACCGGATGAAATAGAGACTAATACTTTTGTGAAGTAGGTCGGATGGAATAAAGCTTTTACAGAACATAAGTTTTAGTAGCTCCTGCCTTCTTCGTATCTTTGGCTCTTTTAAGAAGAGACGCACGAAACCCGGTTTATGAATAACATCCGCAACTTTTGCATAATCGCACATATTGATCATGGCAAATCTACCCTGGCTGATCGCCTGCTTCAAATAACAGGTACTATCAGTGAAAGAGAAATGCAGGAGCAGATGTTGGATAATATGGACCTCGAACGAGAGCGAGGTATCACAATAAAGAGCCATGCTATCAAGCTCGACTACAAAAGGGCTAATGGCGAACTGTTTAGTTTCAACCTAATTGATACTCCTGGTCACGTAGATTTTGCTTACGAAGTTTCTCGTGCTTTAAAGGCCTGCGAAGGAGCCATCTTAGTTGTAGATGCGACCCAGGGAATTGAAGCACAGACCATTTCCAATTTATATCAAGCCATTGAGCAAGACCTCGAGATTATCCCGGTACTAAACAAAATTGATCTTCCTAGCTCTGATCCGGAAGGAGTAGGTCAGCAAATCATAGATTTAATTGGCTGCGAACGGGAAGATATTTTGATAGTGTCAGGGAAAACAGGTGAAGGAGTGCCGGAACTGCTGGAAGCTATTTGTGAACGAATACCTGGTCCTTCACAAGAAATAGATAAGCCTCTGCGTGCTCTTATCTTTGATTCCGTTTTTAATACCTATCGCGGTTCTGTAGCCTATGTTCGTGTTATGGAAGGAGTGTTGAAGAAAGGGGATCTCTTCAAATTCATGGCAAATAAAGAAGAGTATAATGCAGAAGATATTGGTTTTCTGAGGATGGATTACCAACCTGCAAAAGAGTTACGTGCTGGTGAAGTAGGCTATGTAATTGGAAGTGTGAAATCTCTACAGGATGTACGGGTAGGGGATACCATCACCACAGTGAAGAATGCTGCTGAAGAAGCTATTGCAGGTTACCAGGAAGCAAAATCTATGGTATTCAGCGGTATCTATCCTACTAGCTCTGAGGATTTCGAAGACTTGAGAAGCGCCCTTGAGAAATTACAATTGAATGATGCCTCTCTCACCTATGAACCAGAAACCTCAAAAGCCTTAGGCTTTGGATTCAGAGCAGGTTTCCTTGGCTTACTTCACATGGAAATTGTTCAGGAAAGGCTGGATCGCGAATTTGATATTGATATCATCACTACGGTACCAAACGTTCAATATGAAGTTAAACTGGAAGACGGCGATACTATTGGGGTGGATAACCCAAGTCAGATGCCCGGTGCGGGAGACATTGATGCTATTCTGGAGCCTTATATAAAGGCAAGTATTATTACTCCTGCAGAGTTTATCGGGCCTATTATGAAGCTTTGCCAGGAACGAAGAGGGGTGTACATCAACCAGATGTTTATGCAAAACAACCGGGTGGAAATTACTTATGAAATTCCTATGGCTGAGGTTGTATTTGATTTCTATGACAAGCTAAAATCAGGAACTCGTGGTTATGCTTCATTGGATTACGAATTTATTGAATACCGAAAAGGTGACTTAGTTCGTTTAGATATCTTGTTAAATGGAGAACAAGTTGACGCACTTTCAAGTATCACACATCGCGACAAAGCATATTATCAAGGTCGAAAGGTATGTGCCAAGTTGAAGGAGTTGATCCCACGCCAGCAATACGAGGTTGCAGTGCAAGCGGCTATCGGTAGCAGGATTATCGCTAGAGATTCAATCCGCGCTCTTCGAAAGGATGTTACCGCCAAGTGTTACGGAGGTGATATAACCCGGAAAAGAAAGTTACTTGAAAAGCAGAAAGAAGGTAAAAAACGAATGAAACAAGTAGGTTCAGTTGAAATTCCTCAAGAGGCATTTCTTGCTGTGCTGTCTATGGACGAGGATGACAGATAATGGAAAAAACACCCAAGAGAATAGTTGTATTATTTTTTGTGCTTATGATGTTGCTCACAACGTCGACCTATGCACAGTTTGATGAGCCAAACATCAAAAAAGTAGAGACTCAGGACGCGGAGAAATTCGAGCAAAAATTCGCTGATATAAAATGGACAGGTCAGGGTTTTAACTTTAACAGTTTAGATCGTTTACCAGCAATTGAAATCAGAGCTCGTCTCGAAGGTGCGTTTGGTGAGCCCACTAAAACCATCGAAAATATTGTAGAGGATGGAAAATTAAGAGCTGGTAAAGCTATCCAGTTTGAATACTGGTTTATCGTTGATGGAGAAGTACCCATGATGGTACTTGATTTGGATGGACCATTTGCAAATGGGCTGGTATACGTTGGTGCCAGTCGATATATAGATTTAATGCCTCAGGTAAAACGGACATTAACCCGTTTACTTACCGAAGCAGAACCCAAAGAGTACACAGATTATTTCTTTTCCCCCGAGCGAAACCAATGGTATAAAGTAACTTATAAAGACGGGGTGTACTCCAAGGAAGAAACCAAACTTCCTTCACACATAAAATTAAACTAACAGATCACTTTGGAAGAAGAAAAAAAGGTAACAGAAGAAACTAAGAAGTCTGGTTTTTTTGGTTGGGGCAAAAAGGACAAGGCTGAAGAAGAAAAGCAGGCAAAATCGTGGCTTAGGGAATGGGTTGACGCGTTAGTTTTCGCTTTCTTTGCGGCGGCCATCTTACGAGCTCTCATTTTTGGGTCGTATAAAATACCAACAGGTTCGATGGAGCAAGACCTGCTTATCGGCGATTTTTTGATTGTATCTAATCTGACATATGGCGCAAGAACTCCAATGGCCATATGTATTCCATTCACCCAGGTTTGTTTGCCTGGCATTAAAATCCCTTCAACCCGGCTTCCTGGTTTTAGAGATGTTGAAAGGAATGACATCATTGTTTTCAATATTCCCTGGGAAGCAAAGCCAATTTCACAAAAAACGAATTATATAAAGCGCGCAGTAGGTGTTGCAGGTGATACTCTTGAACTCAGAGATAAAATCCTCTATGTAAACGGGGAGCGCGAAGAGTATCATGAAGGATTACAGCGATTTTATGAGCTTCATCTGAAAGATGGTGTGAGATTAAGTAATGCTAAAATGGAATCAGTTGGAGCAGGTACTATTGGCGGTGAAGATCGGTACGTACGCACTATGGGTAACAATATATACCAGGTCAATCTTACCGACGAGGTTGCTAATACTGTGCGCAATTGGCCGGAAGTAGATTCTCTAACCTACTATATGTTTGATGCTAACGAAACGGTATATCCATATATCCAAAGTGATGGTAATTTTTCTAAGGCATTCCGCAATCACGATCATTTTTCAGAAATCGTAATTCCATTTGAAGGGCAGGAGATTGAACTGACCAATCAAAACTGGTTCATTTACCAGGATTTAATCGAGCGTTTCGAGAAGAATACGGTTACCCGAGAAGGGAACGACTTTATTATTAACGGTGAAAGAACTAACACCTACATCGTTAAACAAGACTATTATTTTGCCATGGGTGATAACCGGGATAATAGCGAGGATAGCAGGTTTTGGGGATTTGTCCCAAGGGATCACCTTATTGGGAAAGCATTCATCGTCTGGTTCTCAAAAGATGGATGGAAACCCCGGTTTAACCGAATGTTTCATGTGATCGACTGATTATAGAATTAAGAGCAAAGAACAAGGATTTAAGAAATAAGAAGGGTTTTGATTTATACTTCTGAACTCTTCACTCCTTATTGAATATTCTTACTTCAATCTTTTTTAGGAATGAGTTTCATAGTTCTAAGCTCTGCCTCCATGAATAAGGAACTATCCTGGAAGAAATCACGGTAAAGTCCATTCAGCCAGTTATCGGTTTGATCTCCGAAATGCGATGAAAGTGGATTCCCAGATTGCCCCGTTGGAAGTGTAGATTGTGTTGAACTAAGATCTGAAAAGTCGACGATTCTTCTCACCGATGGGCCGAGCACCATTTCGAAAGGGCTATCCCATTTGTATTGCCCATTATTGATACTCATTCCATGCCCTCTTACTGGATAAGGACCTTTGCTTAGTACGTTGTCTACAATCATTTTTAGTGCTTGTGGCGCTGAAGGATCATCAGCTGCCTGACCGAATAAAGGAGGTCGAAAAGAGATGGTATGAAGCTGTTCCCAACGCCATTCGAATGGTTCAGTTCCTAAGGAATCGCTCAAAAAGAAAATAGCATCCTGCATACTTTTGAGCACAATATCAGATCTCGTTTCTAAGTCAGGAGTATTGATATTGTCAAAAAAGGAGCTGCTATCCTGTACTAACGAACTTAGCGTTCGAACAGGAATAAGTTCATGAATGATAAAGTTTTCATATGCAGCCTCTCCAAGCTCATCCTTTAGCGTATTCTTTGTAAAGTTGATGAAGAATGCATCAAAAATAGAAGCAGCAGTAGAATTGGCGTCATAGTTAAAGTCCCAGTTCTCCAGGTAAGAAACGGGTACTGAGAAATCATATATATTTTGGCTTTGAATGATATCCAGAATTATCGGGGTCATCATTGCAGCGAATGCTGAGTATGAATCATTCTGAATATCCTCCATATCGTCCATGGTAAGAATTTGACTGGCAGTTAGCCGTTCTTCGATACGTTGCATCCTGGAAGGAGGCTCCCAAAAAGTGCTGATATAATGAGGGTAATTTTCCGTAGTTAATTTGTTATTGGCATTGGCAATCCATCCTTTTTCAGGATTAATTACATAAGGCATTTCTTCCTGAGGGATGAATCCCTGCCAATCATCTTCGGGCACCCAGCCTCTGCGCAGTGTAACTTTGTTCCCATCTCTAATAGGGAGTTTGGCAGTAGAAAACATTCCAATATTTCCTTCCACATCACCATACATGAAATTCATACCCGGAACTCCATAATGAGGTAGGGCATCTTTATACTGTTGGAAATTTTCTGCCCAGTTCATCTGGTACATCGTTCTAAGCTCATTAGAAAGTTCGTACCCGGTCCACTTCATGGATATCACTTCATTGTTTAACAAGTCAGCACTAGGATAAATATCAGAGATAACAGGCCCATGTTTTGTGTACCTGATTTCCACCAGATCTTCATCTGCATCCTTCACTTTAATTACTTCCCGAACTTTAGTAAAAGGCTCAAATACGACTTCTCCGATATTTGCTGAATCAACTACATACCGGCCACGGTCTTCTGGATCTACTTTTTCGAGGAAGAAATCAGTGTCATCTGACATCATACTGGTGAAGGACCAACCCATGTGATCATTTTGCCCGAGCACAACTCCAGGAATCCCCGCAAGGGTAACTCCGGATACATTCTTTCCATTGAGGTGTAAATGAACTTCATACCATTTCCCGGGCATATCCAGACCTAGATGCGGGTCTCCGGCAAGCATAGGATATCCCGTATTTGTTTTCGAAGCATCAATTACCCAGGCATTACTGCCAACATGAGAGCCCTCAATTTCAAGAAGTTTTCTTCGTTCTATTTCCTGTTCGAAAAAAGGAAGTAATGAGGTGGTAGTAAGCCCGATAGATTCATCGTCATTAAGAGAAGTGGGCAAACCATCGGCCCAACCTAAAAGCAATTCGTCAAACTGATCTTCAGACAGAGTTGATTTCAGATGATTATACATCACTTCGCTCCACCAGCTGATATTCAGCTCCCAGGCCATTAGCCTGGTTATAGCCAGCGTACGAGTTGGTGACCATTCAATGGGTTCTATATCCGCAAGAGCGAATTGTACCGGCAGTCGGTTGCTATTTTTTTGAATAAATGCATTTACTCCGTCTGAATAAGCGTTCAGGATTTCTCGTTCTTTATCATTTAAGACTTCCTCTTCCAATCGCTCTGCCATTCTCCAAAAACCAAGGGTACGTTGGTATTTGTCTAAAGGAACCAGTTCTTCTCCAAAAAATTCAGCGAAACGACCTTCAGCAGCTATTTGGCTCAATGTCATTTGCCAAAGCCGGTCCTGGGCGTGAACAAATCCAAAAGCGTAATACAAATCTTGCTCATTACTCGCATAGATATGAGGCACTCCAAATTCATCCCAATGAATATCAACTTGTTCGTTTAAGCCTTCCAGGGAAATAGAATCTTCATAATCGGGTAAAGGTTTGTAGAAGGTCCAGTAGGCAGCAAGCCCAATAAAACCGAGAATGAGGATGAAGAAGAAAAGGAGAAGCTTGAGAATGGTGTTCATTTCCCAAATGATAATCGTTAGTCGTTAGCATTCGAATATAGAACAAAAAAAGAATAACGATTAGGAAAGGAGTGAAGAATATTCAGCAAAGAAAATAGAATGAAGAAATCGAACATTGAACAGTTGAACATAGAACTTCGAAGTTCAAAGTTCCTTGTTCAATGTTCTTACCTCTTAACTCCTCGTATTAGTTTGTGTCAAGGTATTCGAAGCTCTCCAATTCCAGGAACCAACGATAAATCTCATCATCATCGGCATTATATAAACCTTGAGCTAATACATAGGGCGCTTCATCTATCACAAAATACTGGTTAAGAATGGCACTAGAGGGATTAGAAGTATTCTCTATTACAAACGGATTGAATTTAGTCCCATCCGCAGTGGTGTACTCCCTTTGTTCAAGCACATAGCCCAAATCAGGAACTGCCTGATTTGCTCCTGTATGAAATAGTCCTTCCAGTTTGATCTTTTTACCTGCTTCAAGATCCATGGCACTCCAGATTAGGAATCGTAACTGAGTGAAAGGAAATACAGGATCAGAAGTTTTAAACTCTTTATAGTCGGCTTCTCCAGTTTCAGTATTAATCCATGAAGTGGTAATTCTATCTTCGAGAATACGCACGTTGGTATAGTCTTCAGCCTTGCCTGTTTTTGGGCCAACAGCTAAATAGAGCGTCAGGGTCTCTTCATCCAGGTAATAGACCTGCGTTCTTCCATTGGTATCATCGAACTCAGGACTTCCGGCATCATGGTATTCAAAGAGAATGGCAGGTTTTCCATACCACCATACTCTTTGAGCGGTCATGATAACTTTATCCGTCCGGCTTTCGCCCTGACTGTTGGTGTATGCTCTGTTATACACAGCACGATAAGGGGTGAAATTTTTAAAAGTGACATCCCCCGGTTTAGTAATCGTCCAGGTATTGAAATCGGCAAACTTCTGTTTGTAAGGATGAATATCCTGGGCACTACAAAATTGAGTAGCAAAAGTGATTAATAGCGCGGTTGAGATGAGAGTAAAACTTCTTGTCATTACATACCTCGTAGGTTTAATTGTGCGAGCTCTTTCTTAGTCATTCCGCGGCGAAAGCCGGAATCTAGATTCCCGCATACGCGGGAATGACTATCAAGTAGGCTTAAAGTCTCTAAGCATGAACTCTTGTTATCTATCGATTGAGCACCAACCTAGAAATTTGATTTCCCCTTTAAATGACGAATACCGGATAATCGGAGGCTTTTTTGTGACAATAATGTGACGGATGCAACCGGAATGTATTCTCACGTACAGAAGCGCTAAATTTTTGGCATGCATTCTTTTTATACAGACGAAGCACTTCAAATTGGGGATTGGAATGTAGATCCCCGGCTCTTACAAATTTCCAACGGGAAAGAAGTAAGAAAGCTCGAAGCAAGGAGTATGCAGATTCTCTTATACCTGGCTTCAAAAGAAGGAGGGGTAGTTTCAAAACAGGAATTACACGAAGCAATTTGGGGAGAAATCCTGGTTACTGAAAATGCATTGACAAGAGCAGTTTCCAGGTTGAGAAAAGCACTGGGAGATGATCCTCTTAATCCTTCCTATATCGACACGATTAGCAAGTCAGGATATCGGCTAATTGCCTCGATAAGAAGAAAAGAAAAAGCTGCAACTGATAATGGAGTTGTAACCACCCCTTCGGTTGAGCCGAGATGGAATATATGGTTGGCAGTAGGAATCGCTGTTTTTATTGTTACAGCCTTTGGATTAGTTCAGACTCTTTCGAACAAAACAGACAAGTTTTTAAGTTTTTATGATCCCATACCAGTTTCAACGCTAATTGGTACTGAATTCGAACCAGCTATATCTCCTGATGGAGAAAAGATATCCTTTTCGTACATGCAGCCCGGTCAAAACAACATGGATTTATACATAAAGCTGCTAGAGGATCGTAGTCAAATTCGATTCACTGATCATCCCACCCCTCAAGCGGCAGGAGTTTGGTCACCGGATGGGAAGTACCTGGCTTATTTAAGTGCCGAAGACAGTACTTGCGGTATCTATAAAGTACCGGATATAGGAGGAGATAAAGTGCGGATAGGTACGTGCTACAGCCGACCTAGGGATCTGGGATGGTCACCAGATGGAAGTACCCTGGCATTTACAGATGCAGAGACTCCGAGTGAACCGAGAAGCATTTTCTTTTTAGATATAGAGACCCAAAGCACTGAAAAAATAACTGCACCGGAATCCGGAGACTGGGACAAAGACCCGGTTTTCACCCCAGATGGCAAATTCATGGTCTTTAACCGAAAACTTAGTGGGCTGCGAGGAGATATTTTCAAGATGAATCTCGAATCGAAAGAGATTACCCAGCTGACCTTCGATAATGCAAGCATACTTGGGCTGGATATTTTCAATAGTGGAGAAAACATCGCCTTTTCCTCTAATCGAGGTGGCCAAAGAGCATTATGGAATATCCCAATTGAAGGGGGAGAACCAGTACGTTTTCATATAAATGAACGAGTTCCGACCGATCCTAAATTTGCTTTACAGAAGAACAGGATGATCTATAAGAGCAATATTGATCAGGCGCATTTATGGGTTATCGATGCTCAGGAAATAGAACCTACTCCGCGACAAATCGCAGGTTCGTCCAGGGCAGAAATTCATCCATCACTTTCTCATAAGGGAGATAAGCTGACATTTATCTCAAACCGAACCGGAAATTTTGAATTGTGGCTCACCTCTGTTGAGGATGATAATCCTGTAAAACTCACAACCTCTAATGCCGGATTTATCAACAAGCCAGCCTGGTCATCTGATGATAGTAGGATTGCATTTGACGCCCGGATAGATGGAGATCATGATATTTATGAGGTGGATATTGCTTCCAAATCCATGCAGGCCATCGTTGACTTGGAAGGAGATCAGGTTAATGCACATTACTCTCGGGATGGGAAGTATCTATACTTTGCGTCAAATCATACCGGGCAACAGGAAATATGGAAACACTCCTTAATTGATGGGAGCTTAGTTCAGCTTACCGATCGTGGAGGATATTATTTGCAAGAAGGACTAAATGGGGAATACCTGTACTTCACCAGAAGTGATAGCGCAGGGCTTTGGAGAATGCCGATTTCTGATACTGGAAAGGCCTTCCAGTTTATTCCGCAACTAAGTGTTATAGATTGGGGAAACTGGGTTCTTACCGAAAAAGGGATTGTATTTGTTGATAGAAGTCAGGGAGTGCAAATAAAGCTACAAGCCTATGACAGCCAGGTTTGCACTCCAATATTTGCTCCTGAAAAGCCCATCCAGATAGGGAGTCCTACGCTAACCGTATCACGTGATGGGGATGTAATTATTCTTGCCCAAATAGAGCGAAGAGAAGACGAAATCATGATGATAGATTTTGAATAATAATGGGTTGAAAAGCGCTTCCAAAACCCGGAACTTTGGTCAAAAATTAACTCGAAAATTCATCAGGAAATGAACATCAAAAATGTAGCAGTAATTGGCGGCGGAACAATGGGGAATGGGATTACCCATGTATTTGCAATGAACGGCTTTAACGTAGCCCTAATTGAAACTAAACAGGAATTCGCTGATCGTGCCTTAGCTACCATCACCAAGAATCTGGACAGGATGGTGAGTAAGGAGAAAATCTCTGAACAACAAAAAGAAGAAACCTTAGGGAATATCACTGTTCATTTGAGCATTGCAGATGGAGTTGCTAATGCTGACCTGGTGGTAGAAGCAGTGCCGGAAGATTTAGAAATCAAACGTTCTGTATGGACACAAGTAGATGCAGCTGCACCTGAAGGATGTATTTTCGGTTCAAATACTTCAAGTATTTCTATTACCAAACTGGCAGCTATGACTTCACGTGCTCAGCACTTCATTGGTATGCACTTTTTCAACCCGGTTCCGGTCATGAAATTGGTTGAGATCGTAAGAGGATTGGAAACTTCTGATGACGTGTACCAGGCTATCGAAGAGACTTCTAAAAAGCTTAATAAAATTCCGGTACCAGTAAATGATATGCCTGGCTTTGTAAGTAATCGGGTGCTCATGCCTATGATTAACGAAGCTATTTTTGCGGTGTATGAAGGAGTGGCTACGCCCGAGCATGTAGATGAAGTAATGAAATTAGGAATGGCTCATCCTATGGGGCCACTAAGATTAGCAGACTTTATCGGTCTGGATATCTGCCTCAGTATTTTGAATGTGCTCTATGATGGATTTAAAGATCCTAAATACCGCCCTTGCCCGCTATTGGTGCAAATGGTAGACGCAGGAAAATTGGGCAACAAGACCGGAGAAGGGTTTTATTCGTACGCATAGTCTAAAGAGGAGATGTTATCATCTCCTCTCTCTAATTTTTTTAGGCAGTCCCTTTCTTTTTTTTAAAAAATACTTTTCTGTACGAAAATAGCTGTTAATTAAGGATAACTTAACAGTGTCTTTACACTAATAAGTTTGTCACGTTCGAATAAAATGATTAGACTCTAGAGCTTTTTCTTTTAACTAATCATTAAGGGTATTCTATGAGAAAACTTTTACTATCCCTAGGAGTGGGTTTATTTTTGGTATCTGTCAGTTTTGGGCAGAGTACAATTCTACTTGAAGACTTCGAAGATGCAACTGTAGTTTATACTACTTCCATTACAGAATTTGACGACGGTGGAACTGATTATTTTCAGCGAACGACTTCCCCTGGAGGTACTTTTACAGGCACCTTGGGTTCGGGATTGTTTGAAGCACAAGATATTGATGGAGAAGGAGCTACTCTTCCAGCAACATTAAACATCGATGATATCGATATATCTGGGTATAGTAGCTTAATACTTCGAGTATATCTTGCTGAGGATGATGATGGAGCAAATCAGGATTGGGATGTGGGGGATTATGTTCATATAACTGGTGAGATTGACAATGGTGGAGCAGAAAATTTGATCTGGATAGAAAATGATGGAACAACCTTTAACTCTGCTCCATTACTTGATACGGATTTTGATGGAACTGGAGATGGTACAGAAATTACAAATGCTTTTGTTCAATTTTCGGCATCAATTACTGGTACTGGCTCCCTTCTGGATATAGTTGTAGAATTTAATCTTGATTCTGGTGATGAGGATATCGCAATTGATAACATTGAGATATTAGGTACTAAAACGATTCCTAATGTAATTGTTTCAGGTGATGAAGGGTGGAGGTTGTTATCCTTACCTATTACTGGTGGAACCGTAGCTGATGTTTCTGATGACACCCCGGTACAGGGAATTACCGGTGGTACCAATTCAGGTTTTGACTCAAATTTTAAAATTTATGATAATACGGGTTCTTTCGAAGACCCAACAAATACTTCTACTGCCTGGGGAGACGGATATGGATTCGCTCTTTATTTTTTCAATAATACTACAGCAGGAAGTTCTACTCTTCCAGTAACTTTAGATGCATCGGGTACTGCACCTTCTACGGATGTTGGGGTTACTTTGAATGCAGGTTCAGCTAATCAATTTACACTTGTTGGGAATCCTTTTGCTTCCAACTACAACACAAATTCTATTACAGCTACTGGTGGAAGTATTTCTGATAATATCAGTTCTTGGAATGACGGCTCTAGCTCTTATTCGGCTCTAGACAGAACAACAGGGTATATCGTAGCTCCATGGCAGGGCTTCTGGGTAGAAACCGCGGATGCTTCTGTTACAAGTATCACAATTCCTACTTCTGGTGAAACTACTTCATCTGCAACAGGAGTATTTTTCTCTAAAGCTACGGAGCAACGCGGAGATATTTCTTTCACATTGACTTCTGAGGACAGCTATGACGAAGCAATTCGTTTAGCATTCAGAGGATATGCAACGGAGGAATTCGACAGAGCAGACGCTACCAAGCTTATTCCTTTGGCTGGTAGCTATTCAACCATGGCGTTTAAATCTAACGATATTCTAAAAGCGGTTGAGTCTCTTCCTTACAACCTGACTGAAGAAACTACCATTAATATGGAGCAGCAGTTGGTTGGTGTAAGTGGTGAGTTTACCCTTGACTGGAGTGGACTAGAAAGCATTCCAGCGAACTGGGGGCTTACTTTTCATGACTATGAATTAGGAACCAATGTGGATATGAGAGCTGAAACCAGCTACACCTTCGAAGCTACTTCAGAGAATAGTGAGAAAGTAAATCCACTAAGTATTTTGACAGGGGCAGTTGCTCAGGCTCAGAAGTCTAAGAGTGATGAGGATGGGATTCGCTTTGCGATTACCATTACTCCTAATGCTACTTCAGTAAGCAACGAGACCGGAGACGATCCAATCGCTTTTGAACTCGAGCAAAACTACCCGAACCCGTTCAACCCTTCTACCACGATCAATTACACGGTAGCCTCAACGGGCAAGGTAACCTTGAATATATACAACCTGATGGGACAGAAAGTGGCGGAGCTGGTGAATGCTACAAAAACAGCAGGAAGTTATAATGTAAGCTGGGATGCTTCGGGAGCAGCCAGTGGCATGTACATCTACCGCTTAGAAGCTGGTGGACAGACCCTAACTCGCAAAATGACGCTCATCAAATAAGTATTAGAACTATGAAAACACGAATTATATTTACCCTTACCGCAATTGCATTATTTGTTACGGAACTAGCGATGGCCCAGCCAGCGTTACCGGGCTCTCCGAGCCAGGCTCCTATAGATGGAGGCTTAGGTCTTCTGGCAGCAGCAGGAGGTGCATATGCGATCAAGAAGCTGCGTGATAAGCGCAAGTCGGACGAAGAAAGCGAACTTTAACACTGGCTTTCTGACTAACTAATCTTTAGCCCCGATATCAATATCGGGGCTTTTTTTGTTTTAAAAGGTAACCGACTCAGCTACTTCCTTTTGCCCATTCAGATCTTTTTGAACACTGTCGATTTTCATTTGAATGGTAGCTATGGGGATTTTTCCCAATGGTAATCGAAGGGGAGGGTGTTCCGAATTAACCATATCAATGATAGCCCGGGCAGCTTTGTGTGGATCTCCTTCTTGGAGTCCGTGGACTCCTTTAAGCTTCTCTCGAAATATGCCTGCCGTTTCGGAATAATCTTCGATGACTGCTTTCGCAAGGCCAAGTCTATTGCCAGCAAATTCCGTTCGGAAAGGACCGGGTTCAACCATTGTTAGCTTAATGTTTAAAGGAGCCAGTTCCTGTGCTAAAGCCTCACTAAATCCCTCCAGAGCAAATTTACTGGCATTATAGATGCCAAAGCCGGCAAAGGCCTTAATTCCTCCATGAGAGGAAATTTGAACAATATGCCCGGATTTTTGGGATCGTATGAATGGTAGTGCCTCCTGGGTGATCTTAAGTGCTCCAAAGAAATTTGCTTCAAATACTGCCCGGGTTTCTTCCATAGAAGTTTCTTCAACAGCTCCTGCGAATCCAACTCCGGCATTATTTACCAGCACATCGATTTGTGTATTAGAGCTTCTAAATTGGCTGAAAACCTCTTCAATTTGCTGATGATTGGTTATATCAAGCAGTATTGCTTTTGCTTTATTTTGATAGGCCTTGTTAAAATCATCGACTTGCTCCTGTTTTCTGAAAGTGCCGATTACATAGTCTCCGTATTCAATTACAGCTTTTGCGAGTGCATTGCCCAATCCACTGGATATACCGGTTATAAACCACGTTTTGTTGTTCATGATGATTTCTTTTTGTTAGAGAGTCATCCTGAGCATACCTGCGAAGGATCTAATCGATTATCCAATTAGATTCTTCGGCAGTAGCCTCAGAATGACTTTTAAAAAGTAGGGGTAGTTTGATACAACCCTCTTGAACTAGTTCAAGAAATGCTGGCTTTCTTTGCCCGGATTTTACTTAAGAACTCAGCGCTCATCCCCAGGTAGGAGGCCACAATATATTGGGGCACCCGGTCGATGATATTGGGGTAGCGATTAAGAAACTCATCATACCGCTCTTCCGCTGTCTTTGAAAGATTGGATAAAGCCCGGTTTCGGGAAAAGGCAAAAGCCCGTTCTGTTGAAGATCTGAAATACTCACTTAGCGCATGGATCTCTTTGCAGAGAGGCTCTATGTCATCATAATGCATCTGCAGGATCGTAGAGTCTTCCAGGGCTTCTACATAAAGAATAGCCGGGGTTTGGGTTACATAACTGTAGAAATCGCTTACAAACCAGTCATCGACAGCAATTTGAACAGTATGTTCTTTGCCTTCCTCATCAATGAAATAAGAACGAAAAGCCCCGGATACCACATAGTTCCTATAACTGGAAACTTTACCAGGTTCGTCAAGCAACAATTTCTTTTTGATCAGTTTGGGGTGAGCAATGTCTATCACCCGATGTGCTTCTTCCTCAGAAAAAGATACATATCTGCGGATGTTGGAAATAAGACCAGCGTGCTTATCCATTTTCGAGAATTAATCTGACAGCTTCATAGGCAGATTGACCTGCACCATGGACCGTGGAAGAATCTTCCGGGTAAGCTTCTCCTGCAAAAAAGATCCTATTGTCGATAGGCTCAACCAGCGTTGACTGAACTGAGTAATCATCATAGTGAGTATAAGAACCCTGGATATAGGGTTCTTGTGACCAATTCTGAGTTACATGCTTGACATAGGTTCTGCTGGCATCGCCATCAAAAATCTCATCAAGCTCATTTAACATGTATGCAATGAGGTCGGCATCATTTTCAAATCCGGCATAAACAACGGAAGGTTCTCCAACACAAAAAAGAGCAAAGATATTTCGATCGGTGTCTTTACCAAAGGCAGCATCGTAGTATAATTTCGCACCATCTTCATCTGTCAGAAACTCAACAATTCCTCCATCAACCAGCATCTCAGGGTAAAACTTCTCAGAGAATTCTATAAATACTTTTATCCCATCCGGCATATTTACTTTTTCCATCGCAGCTGTTTTTTCAGAAGGGAACGAAGGGATAAAATCGATCAGGTTTTTTTTCAGAATGGTGAGAGGAACGGTGACTATTACCCGATCAGCTTCATACACCGTGCTGTCATCAGTGGTAACTCTTACTTTGCTTCCGGAATAATCGATTTCTGTAACCGGGCTGTTGTAAGTAATTCTGCCAGATATACCGGGCACGATGAAGTCTTCCAGATAATCAAACCACGTAGAACTTTTGAACTTCCATTCTGCATAGAAATTGGTAAAGAAATTCCTCTTCCGGAGCTTCCCATTTTTCCAGTCATACATTTCAGTAGGTGCATAATTGATAATATCGATATCAGCCGTTTCACTGGAATCATTAAGTAAAGTAGCAAGGATTGAGGGGTCAGTATGAATCCATTCGGCTCCTAAATCGATAGGGAAATCAGCAAAGTTGTCAATTTTTTTAACTCGCCCCCCAAATACGGAAGATGCCTCCAGGATCTGGAAATTAATGCCATACTGATTGAGTACATGACCGGCCATTAACCCGGCGGTTCCCGCTCCGATTACCAGTACATCTCCGGAAAAGTTTACATCGAATTCTTCATAAAAGGAGACGCTGTCATCACAGGAACTAAGAAAAACAGGCAAAAAGAGTGAACCTGCACCAAAGATGGAAGCTTTTTTAAGAAGTTCTCTTCTGGAAATAGAATCGCTCATTACATACTAAATTTAATTCCGAGTTCGATGAATAAAGTCATTGAGTTTGTAGATGTACCAAATCGTTTTCCCAACGAGTATTTGTTAAACCAAAAGTGGTTCCCTCTTAGTGTGCCAATAATTTCCTGGTTAATGGAAGGGAGGAAGAAGTGGTTCGTTTCTGTTTCCTCGTTTGATTTTGAACCTGTACCGAGGTTCACAGAAAAAGAGGTTGTTTTAGATTCTAACAAATAGCCAAGGCTCACCGAGGTTTTATAGTTAACCCGGCGATTTTCTTTAATAGTCAAAATCCCCAATTCCGTTTGAGCCAGAAAGTTTTCAGTAAGATTGTACCGCGTGAAGTATCCGATCCTAGGTTCAATGCTAACGAACCTGGTTTTACGCTTATCCGGGTTTTCAAGAATAGGATCATTTAAGAAAAACTCCGAACCAACCTGGATCCCTGGTTGAATAAACATTTGCCCAATCAGGGAGGCTGATATACGTGAGTCAGGCTTCAAATTTTGGGCGAAAAGCGTATTTGAAATCATCAATACAAAAAGAATTCCCGCAAAAACTGATACCCTTAAGCCTTTCATTATACCTGGTGCACTAGTGTTGTATAACAGCGCCAGAAAGTAGCAGACGAAGTTGGAATCTCCAACCCAAAAAATGAAGTAAATGGAAAGAGGAGTACTTGAAAGAGTTCATAGCACAACAGTTAGGATTTCCCTATTTATTGTGCCTGAATCGAAAAACCTTACAGGAACAAGAAATTGCTTTAAAAAGAAGACCTGTTATTAGTTGTGTGGAAGTGAATCGAATAGTGCTCTTTTTTCATCCATCCATTTTTGAAGAGCTCCCGGATCACTCATCAATTCCCTCATGGCCTGCATAGCTTCCATATGAGCTTTGTCTTGTTTCTGGAACATCTCCATACCATGCTGCCTGCTAAGTTCAGCCATTTCCTCAAAAGTTTCAGCGTGGAATTCAAGATCACAGGCTCCGCCTAATTGTCTGCAGGTCATAGTCTTCATAGCAGTATGGATTGATTTAATGTTGCTTTAATGGAAAGTAAATGATTTGATCAATACATCGTATTAGGATTTGCCGAGTGTTCCGGTATTTGCTGAATAGCATCCCAATGTTCACAGATTTTTCCTCGTTCATCAAATCGGAAGAAGTCCATGGTTATATACTGATCATTTCCAGGCCAGATTTGATGCGTATGAAGAGCCACTAAATTTCCTTCTGCGATACAACGAACGAACTCGATCGATTTATCTGGGTATTCATTCTGCATTCGCTCGAAGTAATAGATAAATCCTTCCGTGCCGTCTGCTACGTCAGGATTGTGTTGGATGTATTCATCTCCGATATAAAGCTCAACAGCTTTACGGGGATCTCCGTCATACGCCATCTTATAAAAAGCGATGGCATGTTGTTTATTGGCTTCTAAATCCATTTTCGGTTTCTTAATTCATTTTCTACCCGAAAGTAATTGGGCAATGGGAGAGGGGCAAGCTATCAAATCCAAAATTATGATCTGATTAAGAAACAAAGTGGCGGTATCGCCGTAGCCAACTCCGTTGACAATTTTTGATAAGGAGGACACCATGGAAAAAGGAATAGGAATCGCAATCGGCATAGCAATAGGAACAGCTATTGGAGTAGCTACGGGAAGCCTGGGATTGTGGTTAGGACTAGGAGTGGTGTTAGGAGTACTTATCGAGAATGGAGAGTTTGATGACTGGACAGAGTGGGGAACCGAGTCGGAAGATTAATCGCCTTTCTTCTACTTTTTTTCTGATTCAACATTATGTTCATTTACTTTTGGCTTGACCCAAAAGTAACAAAAGGTCAAGACGCTGAAATATTGGCGCATTCATCTTCTCTCGCTAAATAATTCCAAAGGTCTTCATTCATTTCTAAATAATTTATAACTCCTCGCCTGAGTGGAATTATTTGTCCTTCGGACACACTCAATCAGATTCACTTTTCTTCGCCAATATTTCAGAGGTCATTTCAAATTGATGGAAAACATCCAAATCAAGCCCGAAAGAAATGCGGTAGGAATAAGTTTAATGGAAGAAAGAATCGTGATTCGATAAGATAATCAGAGACGGGATAGAACGATATTTACATTTCTTACGGCGACTTTTGGGTACTTTTGGTCGCTCAAAAGTATCATAGAAAAGAACTAAGAGCCCTTCTCTTCAGCAACAGCTAAAGCCTGGGCAATCACTTCAGCAATAGAATTACACCTGGAATCCAGTCCCTCCACAGAAGCAGAAATCACCTCAAATTTACCTTCCGGTAAATATTCGATATCAAGATTTATTTTAGTCTCGGGTTCAGGCATAATTTTGAGTTGAATGCAGGAAAAACCCATAAAGAAAGAAGATTCGTTCCATTTCATGACTCATTAAACGAGGGAAGTAATTTTAATTTTCTGTAGATTCCTCCCAAAAAAAGGAACACATGAGTTGGTCGTTAGCATTGATGATAATCGCAGCGATGATATGCTTTGTCATTTTCATGGGAATCGTCATTTTTGGAGGCAGAAAAACAGCAGAATACAAAGAGCTTCAAAAAACACTGGGCAAACAAACCAATGACCTGGATTTAAATGCCAAGGAATTGTGGAAGGCCTTAAAGAAAAGCGAGCAGGAGAAAGAGAAAATATTAGAACGCCTTCAAAATCTGGAAGCTATTGTTACCAGCGAAGCTTACGAATCCATCAAAGCAGGAGAGGATACTGAAACCATAAAACTTCACCTCGATGAAGAAGCTCCTAAAGAATTAAAGGATTCGGACAAAGCTGCGAATATGGCTAAGCGGGTTAGGTGATATCGTCTTGACAAACGAGGTGGTCATCCTGAGGCTACCGCCGAAGGATCTTATCGAGTATCCGACTAGATCCTTCGTAAGTATGCTCAGGATGACCTTTTTAATTATTCTCCGGCCTCAAGGTTCTCACCGTAGCACCGGCCTGCCACATTTCACTTTCTCTCAGCTCCTGGAGCTCTTGCTCTAAGCCTTCCCGGTAATCGTCTTTGGAATTTGAATCGATGGACTTCTGAGCTTCATTACCAGCCGCTACTTCTTTATAGAGTTCTTCAAAAACTGGCTTGGTTGCATCTCTAAAGGGTTTCCACCAGTCTAAAGCGCCGCGTTGTGCAGTAGTGGAGCAATTGGCATACATCCAGTCCATGCCGTTTTCAGCAACTAATGGCATCAAAGATTGAGTGAGTTCTTCCACCGTTTCGTTAAAAGCTTCAGAGGGGGTGTGACCGTTAGCTCGAAGTACTTCATACTGAGCGGCAAAAATCCCCTGAATGGCGCCCATTAGAGTCCCACGTTCTCCGGTTAAATCGCTGTATACTTCCTTTTTGAAGGTGGTAGGGAAGAGATATCCTGATCCTACTCCAATCCCCAAAGCAACCACACGGTTTTTCGCATTGCCAGTAGCATCCTGGAAAATGGCATAACTGGAATTCAATCCGCGACCTTCTAAAAACATTCTTCGGAGGGAAGTTCCTGAACCTTTTGGAGCTACTAGAATTACATCCACATCTTCCGGAGGAACAATCCCTGTGCGTTCTTTGTAAGTAATTCCGAATCCATGGGAGAAGTAAAGGGCTTTACCTGAGGTCAGGTTTTCTTTTACGGTAGGCCAAAGGGAGATTTGCCCTGCATCGGAAAGAAGGAACTGGAGGATAGTTCCGCGTTGGCAGGCTTCTTCCAGTTCAAAAAGTGTTTCGCCAGGGACCCAGCCATCAGCTACGGCTTTATCCCAGGTTTTGGAATTTTTTCGTTGGCCAACAATCACATTGAAACCATTGTCTTTTAGGTTTAAAGCTTGTCCTGGGCCTTGAACTCCATATCCTAAAATGGCGATTGTTTCATCTTTGAGGGTTTCCCGGGCTTTTTCCAGAGAAAATTCCTCGCGTGTTACTACTTCTTCTTCGACTCCGCCAAAATTTAAAAGTGCCATTTTTATGTTCTGTTGTTTTGAGTTAGTGAGTTTCTTTTTTGGTTCAATTCTTGGGTGGAAATTACCCACCCCTCAATCCCCTCCGATGGAGGGGAGGCTCCTTGTTCTATTAAACGAAATAAACAACGAGTGTATCCTCTTGAGAGGAGAACAAGAGGTGTGTTTTTGAAGGTATGGAGATTGACTATCCATCAACTTCTTCCCCCAGTAATTCTTTGACCTGCTTACCGAGGCCATATTCTTGTCGGGCTACAGCAACGCGACCCGAACGTACAAATTCATTGATACCGTATGGCTGTAAATCTTCGAATAAAGCAACGGTTTCTCTGCGATAACCTGCTTTTTCGATCACCACGAAATCTTTTTCAATGGTGAGAAAACGAGCATTATGTTCTCTGACAATGAGTTCTACTTCGAGGCTGTTGGTTAGTGATTCAGTAGGGATTTTGTATAAGGCCAGCTCTTGCTGAACCACTTCTTCACGTTTATAATATCCCGCTTTTAGTACCTCAACCTGTTTTTCGATTTGCTTCACCACTTTTTGGATCAGCTCTTCCGTTTCGGTTACCGCCATGGTAAAGCGGTAAATACCTTCCATTTCACTTTCCGAAGCAGTGAGGCTTTCAATATTGATTTTTCGCTTGGTGAAAATGATGGTGAGCCGGTGCAATAGCCCTACATGGTTTTCGGTATATGCTGTAATCGTAAACTCTTGCTTTAAAGGTACCATAGTATCACTCCAGTCTGATCTCTGCTACTCCTGATCCGCTGGGAACCATAGGGAATACATTATTCTCTTTTCCTACCATTACTTCCAGAAAGTAAGCGCCATCATATTCGATGAATTCCTTAATGGCAGCTTCCAATTCTTCTCGTTTAGTAACCTTATTGGTAGGGATATAAAAACCTTTAACCATCTGCTGGAAATCAGGGTTGATCATCTCTGTGGCAGAGTATCTCTTATCAAAAAAGAGCTGCTGCCACTGTCTCACCATACCTAAGAACTCGTTATTAAGTAGCAATACTTTCACCTTTGCTTTGGTTTGGTAGATGGTTGCTAATTCCTGGAGTGTCATTTGAAAACCTCCATCACCTACTACGGCAACTACCGTTCGGTCAGGGGCTCCAAGTGCAGCACCCAAACCTGCAGGCAGCCCGAAACCCATGGTTCCGAGTCCGCCCGAGGTTATGTTACTCTTCGATTGAGTGAATTTGGTATAACGACAGGCCACCATTTGGTGCTGCCCAACATCGGTAACCAGGATATGATCGCCTCCGGTATTCTCATTGATTAGTCGAATTACTTCTCCCATACTCAGTATGTCGGAAGTAGGGTAAAGCTCGTTTTGAATTACCTTTTCATGCTCCTGCTTATCGCAATCTCTGAAGCGTTGTAGCCATTCTTCATGGCTATTCGGTTTCACCCTTTTGATAAGTTCTTGTAACGATTCTTTAGCATCACCAAGAACCGCGACATCTGTTTTCACATTCTTATCAATTTCAGCAGGATCGATCTCGAGGTGGATGACTTTTGCTTGCTTGGCGTACTTGGAAAGATTACCAGTTACCCGGTCATCAAACCGCATACCAATAGCAATGAGTACATCACATTCATTGGTAAGTAGGTTAGGACCATAGTTTCCATGCATCCCCAGCATGCCCACATTCAATGGGTGATCGGTTTCCAGGGCAGAAAGCCCCATGATGGTCCAGGCAGAAGGAATCCCTGTTTTCTCTATAAAGGTCTTGAATTCCTGTTCAGCATGAGCCAGGATTACTCCCTGGCCAAATAATATATAAGGGCGCTCCGCATTATTGATGAGTTCAGCGGCTTCTTCAACCTTTGCCAAATCAAGGGTAGGTTTTTCAACATAACTACGCATGGAAGTACATTTCTTGTACTCGAAGTCAAATTCTTCGAACTGGGCATCTTTGGTGATGTCGACCAAAACAGGACCTGGGCGTCCTGATCTCGCTAAGTAAAAAGCTCTGGCTAATGCCTCTGGAATTTCTTCAGCCCTGGTAACCTGGTAATTCCATTTGGTAACCGGCATCGAAATGCCAATTACATCAGTTTCCTGAAAGGCATCGCTTCCTAATAAAGCCGATGGTACCTGTCCGGTTATACATACAAGGGGTGTGGAATCAATTTGAGCATCGGCCAGGCCAGTTATAAGGTTCGTTGCTCCCGGACCTGAAGTAGCCAGACAGACGCCGACTTTTCCAGAAGCTCGAGCATAACCTTGAGCAGCATGACTCGCTCCCTGTTCATGCCTGGCAAGAACGTGATGGATGTCTTCTCTGTAATCGTACAGTGAATCATACACAGGCATAATTGCTCCACCCGGATATCCAAAGAGCATATCTACGCCTTCTTCGAGTAGAATTCGGACTACAGCTTCTGCTCCAGTCACCCGTTCGGTTGTGGTTGTATGTGTTGTTGTTTGATTGAGTGTGTCTACCGTTCCCATAGTGAGTGAGTTGAGAATGACTGATTAGAACTCATCGGTCACGCAGCCTTCCGAGGCTGACGAAACCGTTTTCGCATATTTGTACAATTGTCCGCTTTGCTCTTTGAGCGGAGGTTCTTGCCAGGCTTCTCGCCTGGATTCTAATTCCTTTTCCGAAAGATCAACCTGGATGGTATTCTTCTCCGCATCGATACTGATCAGGTCCCCATCCTGGATAAGTGCAATAGTTCCCCCTGACTGTGCCTCAGGAGTTACATGGCCAACTACGAATCCATGTGAACCGCCCGAAAATCTGCCGTCAGTGATGAGGGCAACATCTTTGCCTAGTCCTGCACCCATGATGGCTGAAGTTGGTTTCAACATCTCTGGCATTCCTGGTCCGCCTCTTGGTCCTACATAACGGATGACAATCACGTCACCTTTTTGAACTTTTCCATCCCGGATGCCATCATTTGCTTCTTCTTCGCTATTGAACACACGAGCAGGACCTGCGAAAGCCAATCCTTCTTTACCGGTGATTTTTGCCACGGCTCCATCTTCGGCTACATTTCCAAAAAGGATTTGAATGTGACCAGTTGTTTTAATGGGTGTGGAAACCGGAAAAACTACTTTTTGTTCAGAAGAGAGGGGACTGATATCCTCCAGGTTTTCCTCAATGCTTTTCCCGGTAACGGTGAGGCAGCTACCATCAATCAGGCCCTCATTTAACATGAATTTCATTACTCCTGGAATGCCACCAACTTTATGGAGGTCTTCCATTACATATTGTCCACTGGGCTTCAGATCAGCAAGGAAAGGGGTTGAATCACTGATTTCCTGGAAATCAGCCAGGGTAAATTCGAGGTCTGCAGCTTTAGCGATAGCGATCATATGCAGCACTGCATTAGTAGAACCTCCAAGAATGGTAATCAGCTTAAACGCATTTTGAAGAGAGGTTTTGGTAAGGATATCACGAGGCTTCAGATCCTTCTCAAGTAACGAGTAAAGATGTTCACCTACTGCTTCGCATTCTAATACCTTATCAGCACTTGTAGCTGGATTGGATGCATTATATGGGAGACTCATTCCCATCGCCTCTATAGCTGAAGCCATAGTATTGGCGGTGTACATCCCTCCACAAGCTCCAGGACCCGGGCAAGAGTTCATCACGATGTCTTTGAATTCCTGGTCATCGATAGAACCCGATACTTTTTGCCCCCAGGCCTCGAATGCAGAAACCACATCCAACTTTTTCCCATTATGATGTCCCGGTGCAATAGTTCCTCCATAAATCAGAATGGCCGGACGATTGATGCGAAGCATCGCCATTAACGCTCCCGGCATATTCTTATCACAACCAACTATCGCGGCCATCCCATCATAGCTCATTCCCTTCACCATTGACTCCATGGAGTCGGCAATTAAATCCCGAGAGGGAAGGGAATAGCGCATTCCAGGAGTACCCATTGAAATACCATCGCTTATGCCAATGGTATTAAAAATGAGGCCAGTCATTGAATGAGCATTTACGCCTCGCTTTACATGAACAGCCAGATCGTTCAAATGCATGTTACAAGGATTTCCCTCATATCCTGTACTGGCAATTCCAATCATTGGCTGCTTCAGGTCTTCATTCGAAAGCCCTAGGGCGTGAAGCATGGCCTGGGCTGCAGGCTGGGAACCGTCTTGGGTAATGTGTTTACTGTATTTGTTGAGTTCTGCCATTAATTCTTTATCAAAAAAAAAGCCTTCCGGTTGGGGAAGGCTTCGTTTAAAATCGTTGTCTTATCAACATAGAGCTTTCCCCGGTCGGTATGATTTACCAATGACACTAATAATGACCAAAGAAATGATTGTTGATAACATAATTAATCTGTTTGCTTGCAAAGAAAGAGCTTCTCACCTCGAAATACAATCATCAAACGAAATAAATATTCAGATAAATGGAATGGCCAAAGAAAAATTACCTTCCGTTCCGAGGGGTAAACCTAGCTCTAATAACATCCTGAATAGGTTTTTGATCAATTTTGGATTCCAGCCAGGATATGATGTCCAAGTATAAAAATGCCCGGCGTTGATAGGGCTTTTTCTGGATTTCAAGAAGGGTAGTGCGAAGGTTTTCGAACTCTTTAGTTAAATCTCTGGGGTTGATCGAGGTGAGGTTCCGAAGGAACTTCAGGATTTCCTCCTGCACAGAATTAAGGTCGTTCATTTTGATAATGAAGCGATAGGTAGAACGAACCTGATACTCCAATAGCGTTTGGTTCCCTAGCTCAAAATGCGCAATCAAATTCAGAATTCGCGCGAAACAGTGAATGTCTTCTCTAAGCCGTGGATCCGGGTAATTGATAATCCTATTCAGATAGGAAATAGCTTCCTGAATTTTGCCAGCTCCGAAATACATGCTGGCAATTTTATAATAGAACACCAGGATTCGATGGGGATCAATCCGGGATTCGAATTTCTCAAGTTCCTTTTCCAGCTCAGGGATCAGGGCCAGGCCTTCGGTAAAGGTGCCCGCCATAAAATGAGCATTAATTCGGGAGGTGTAATAGTACTGAAAACCGAGGTTTTCTATGTTTTCGGTGATTCTTATGGGAGGATTATCAAGGAAATGCTTGAGATGTTCTACTTCTTTTTCATGCTTACTGTAATGACCAAGAATGAATAGAGCTTCAAGCAGCACATGCATGCCTTTCAAGTACCAAACCGACTCTAATTCCAGCATATTCGGGTTATTTCGAAAATGCTCCACCCATTTCTGTGCATGGCGATACTGCATCAAAAAGTCCTGTACAATCAGGCTGTACCATGCATGAGATACATTCAAATAGTGTTGCTCAAAGAAACCGATATCGCTTAAATCGATCTGAGCAAGGGCCTTTTCAAAGAACCGTTCTGTGATATCATAATCCTGCTCACTGCGAACATGTCCTGCCTTGATATAGATTCCATACAACCTCAAAGCTAGATTTGATAGCTGGTGATAAGTATCGACAGACTGGATAGATCTCTCAGTTTCTTCAATCAGCTGATCGGCCCGATTTCTCAGACTTCGGGTGATGTACTGAGATTCAATTAGCTTTTCGAATCCAAGAATCTCGGTAGTTAAGGTTATCCGATGATGTTCATAAGAAAGTAGCTTCGCCTTCTCCAGGATTTTCAGGCTTTGCTTGTATAACCCTTTGTCGTATAAAATCCGTGCATAATCAATCTGTTCCCTGAGCTGAATATCGATATTATGACTTACATAATTCAGCCGGAGGCTGGTCATGATCTGTTTGTATAAATGAGCTTTCAGATTAGAAAGCTGCACTTTTTTTAATCCTGAAATCTTCTTCAGGATCAATTCCTCATCATATCCTTTGGCTTTATCAATGGCATCAAAGAGTTGGATGAACTTTGCATCCTCAGAGCTATTCCTAAGCGCATAGATTTTAAATCCTCTCTTTTCTGCTTTAGTAAGGGATTTAATTAGTTGATATAAATGATCGTTGGGCTGGTTAGCCATTGTAAAAAAAAGCGCTTGACAGGGTATGTAAGCTATTTATAATTATGCCTTTAACTAATTCTTGAACGAAGCTATTCGTCGTTGGAGGTTGTAATATAGATGTATTTCGGTTTCGTAAGTAGAAGGTAGCCAACTACTTTCGAAAACCAATTACGGATTCTGACCAAATCTGTAAATGACGTTGATAAGTTAGAAATCAATAGCACAATGCCAAACGATCGAATTCAGATTTTTGATACTACGCTTCGGGACGGTGAACAGGTCCCGGGCTGTCAATTAAATACCGACGAGAAAATTGAAGTAGCAAAAGCATTGGAAAGCCTCGGGGTGGATGTGATGGAGGTCGGTTTTCCGATCTCAAGCCCTGGTGATTTTCACTCTGTTCAAAAAATTGCTGCAATCATCAAAGATTCTACAGTATGTGCGCTGTCAAGGGCAGTGGAAAAGGATATCGAAGTCGCTGCTGAAGCTATTAAGGAGGCGGCTCGTCCAAGAATTCATACAGGAATAGGGACTTCAGATAGTCATGTATTTGATAAATTAAGGACCACTCGTGAAAAAGTAATTGAACGAGGTGTTGCGGCAGTTAAGTACGCTAAACGTTTTGTGGAGGATGTCGAGTTTTATGCAGAGGATGCTGGCCGTACCGATAATGAATTTCTTGCCAAAGTAATCGAAGAGGTTGTAGCTGCTGGAGCTACGGTAGTAAATATTCCTGATACTACCGGTTATTGCCTGCCCTGGCAATACGGTGCCAAAATCAAATACCTCAAAGAGAATGTGAAGGGAATTGATAAAGTCACTATTTCAACCCATTGCCATAATGATTTGGGATTGGCCACGGCAAATTCCATTGCTGGTGTTGCAAATGGAGCGGGCCAAATTGAGTGTACCATAAACGGCATTGGAGAACGTGCTGGGAATGCTTCGTTAGAAGAAGTAGTAATGATTATGCGTCAGCACAAGGATTTAAACTATGATACAGGCATCAATGCACGATTCTTAAAGTCAATTAGTGAATTGGTATCTACTAAAATGAGGATGCCGGTTCAGCCAAACAAAGCCATTGTAGGAGCTAATGCGTTCGCTCACTCTTCCGGTATTCATCAAGATGGAGTAATAAAAAGCCGGGAAACTTATGAGATCATAGACCCGCTGGAAGTGGGAGTGGACGAATCCTCAATAGTGCTTACTGCCCGTAGCGGAAGGGCGGCATTGAACTTCAGAGCCAAAAAACTAGGCTTTGATGTTACAAGAGAAGAGATGGAAGGATATTATCAAGAGTTTCTGCTGGTAGCAGATGAGAAAAAAGTAGTGCAGGATCACGATTTAATCGTACTTTTTTCAAGAACAGCTTCTAAAACAGCCTAACAAAATACATGGGAAAAACATTATTTGAGAAAGTCTGGGATCGCCATGTGGTGGATAAAGTCCAGGGTGGATTGGAAATTCTATATATCGACCGGCACTTCATTCATGAAGTAACAAGTCCACAAGCATTTGATGGAATTAGAAAACGAGGCATCGGTCTTTTCAGGAAAGAACGGATTGTTGCTACTGCTGATCACAATGTGCCTACCAAAGATCAGCATCTCCCAATCAAAGACGTGCTTTCAAAATTCCAGGTGGATACACTCACCAAAAATTGCGAAGAATTTGGAATTGATCTGTATGGCTTAGGTCATAAATACCAGGGTATTGTTCATGTGATTGGACCTGAGCTTGGGATTACCAAACCTGGAATGACTATCGTTTGTGGAGACAGTCATACCTCCACACACGGTGCTTTTGGAACCATCGCTTTTGGAATAGGTACCTCGCAGGTTGAACAGGTAATGGCTACCCAGTGTTTGCTGCTTCAACGCCCGAAGACCATGCGTATTAATATTGAAGGTGAGCTTGGGGAAGGAGTGTATTCCAAAGACATTGTGCTCTACATCATTTCAAAACTCGGTACCGCTGGAGGCACTGGCTATTTTGTTGAATATGCAGGTTCAGCTATTCGATCCCTTTCTATGGAAGCCCGGATGACGATCTGCAATATGAGCATCGAAATGGGAGCAAGAGGAGGAATGATCGCTCCCGATGAAACCACTTTTGAATACATTAAAGGCAAAAAATATGCTCCTGAAGGAGAGAAGTTTGATGAAGCTGTGAATTTCTGGAGTAGTCTCTATTCAGATGAAGATGCCGAATTTGATGCAGAATTCACGTTCAATGCCGAAGACATTGAGCCCATGATTACCTATGGTACCAATCCCGGAATGGGAATGGGAGTCACGGAATACATCCCAACATTGGATGAAGTTAAAAATCCGGACGCTTTGCTAAAGTCACTAACCTATATGGGACTTGAGCCCGGAGAAAGGCTTCTTGATAAAAGAGTTGATCATGTGTTTATCGGAAGTTGTACCAACAGCCGAATCGAAGATTTAAGAATAGTAGCCGATTATGTGAAGGGGAAAAAGAAAGCTCCTCATGTGCAGGCGATGATTGTACCAGGTTCAAAGCAGGTTGAAGCTCAGGCTAGAGAAGAAGGAATCCACGATACACTGGCAGAAGCTGGCTTCGAGCTCAGAGAGCCTGGTTGTTCCGCTTGTTTGGGAATGAATGAAGATAAAATTCCAAAGGGCGAATACTGTGTTTCTACATCAAACAGGAATTTCGAAGGAAGGCAGGGACCAGGAGCCAGAACTATGTTGGTGAGTCCTCTTACTGCTGCTGTAATTGCGGTAGAAGGTAAAATCGTTGATGCCCGTGAATACATCGGGGAAGGAGTATTGAGCTAATGGAAAAATTCACCACATTAAAAAGCTCAATGGTCCCTCTTCCTGTACAGGATATAGATACCGATCAAATCATTCCGGCGCGTTTTCTGAAGGCTACTTCCAGAGAAGGTTTTGGAGACAATCTGTTTAGAGACTGGCGCTTTAATGAAGAAGGCACTCCTAAATCTGGTTTTGTGCTTAATGATGATAGCTATTCTGGTTCTGTATTGATTGCAGGTGAAAACTTTGGATGTGGTTCCAGTCGCGAACACGCAGCCTGGGCTTTAGTCGATTATGGTTTCAAAGCGGTTGTTTCGAGTTATTTTGCGGACATTTTTAAGGGTAATGCATTGAATAATGGATTGCTCCCAGTTCAGGTTAGTCCCGAGTTCCTGACGGAATTATTTAGCCTGATAAATGAAAATCCAGATGTTGAAATCACAATTGATTTGGAAGAGCAGCAAATTTCAGTAGAAGAAAAGGGACTCTCTGAGTATTTTGAAATCCATCCATACAAAAAAATGTGCTTACTCAACGGGTATGATGATATCGATTTCTTGATAAGCAACATGGAAAAAATAGAAGCCTTCGAGAAAACACACGTGGAGTTTTAGATCATGGAAAAGAGAATTGCTGTACTTGCAGGAGATGGCATTGGTCCCGAAGTGGTAAAGCAAGCCATTAAAGTGCTGAATGCTATATCGCACAGGTACAAGCATGTTTTTGTGTATGATTTCGCTCTTGTTGGAGCTGCTGCGATTGATGAGACCGGAAGTCCATTACCTGACGAAACCATCGAAGCGTGTCAGTTGGCAGATGCGATTCTTTTTGGAGCTATTGGCGATCCTAAATACGATGATGACCCCAAAGCCAAAGTGAGGCCAGAGCAAGGATTACTTCAGCTCCGTAAAACACTTGGACTATATGCGAATATTCGGCCCGTTCAGCTGTTTGAGTCTTTGATTGAACGATCTCCACTAAAAGAAAATCGAATTACAGGAACTGATTTGGTGGTATATCGGGAATTGACTGGCGGTATTTATTTTGGAGAGAAGGGTAGAAGTAAAGATGGAAAATCGGCTTATGATCATTGCGAATATTCCTCAGACGAAATTACCCGAATCGCAAAAATGGCCTTCGAAGCTGCCGAAAGAAGAAGAAAGAAACTCACCCTTGTAGATAAAGCGAATGTGCTGGAAACCTCTCGTTTATGGAGGGAGACGGTCCAGAAGTTATCAGAGCTCTATCCTGATATTGAAGTGGAGTATTTATTTGTTGATAATGCAGCCATGCAGGTTATCCAGCGACCCAACCAGTTTGATGTAATTCTGACTGAAAATATGTTTGGGGATATTATTTCTGACGAAACCAGTGTGATTACTGGCTCTATTGGTTTACTACCTTCTGCATCAGTTGGCCGGGATACTTCTTTATATGAGCCTATTCATGGCAGCTACCCTCAAGCGGCCGGAAAGGATATAGCCAATCCAGTCGCAACTATCTTATCAGCAGCAATGATGTTGGAAAGTTTTGAAATGTATGATGAAGCTAAGCGGGTAAGAACTACCGTTGGTAAAGTCATTGAAAAAGGATTGGTTACTCCTGATTTGAATCCTGAGGACTTCATCTCTTGTTCAAAAGTTGGAGATATAATCGCCCTTCTTATAGAATCTGACATAGAAGAAGAAGCTGATTTCGATAATGTATTTGAAGGAAGTTTGCCTTTAATTTGATTGAAGTAAATAAAGATTTATAACAACAATTTTTGTTGGAATGAGATATCTAAAGTTATTTCTTATTCTATTGATTATACCACTTCTTGCTTGTAAAACAACGGATTCTAGCTCAACAGAGAATCGGGGTGATCTGATAGCTTTTTATCCTTTTAATGGAAATGCTAATGATGTAACTGGAAACTCAAATGAGTCTTTTATTTACGAAGCGGTTTTGACAGAGGATAGATTTGGGAACCCAAATAGCGCTTACTTATTTGATGGCTTTAACGATTTTATAAATACAAATACCAGTTTCGATATACCTATTCGAACAACATCGGTTTGGTTTAGATCCGATTCTGATAATATCTCAACTATGTCAGAAGAGAATATTATTGATCAGGATTCACATACACTTGAAAATGGAGTACTAAGGGTCGGGATCGAAGATGGAAAGATCTATATGCTGGAAGGTGCTGCTCCAGGTTGGAGGACTGTATTTGATGAATTGGAAAAAGGAGTTTGGTTTAATATAACTATGGTGAGAGGAGACTCTTTAGCTACGTATTATTTTAATGGTCAAAGATTTTCGGAAAGCGAGCTAGGGTTTATTGGCAGTGTGAGTTTTGCGAATATAAATATGGTTATTGGAGCTAATAGATCATTGACAAGAAAGAATTTCGAAGGGGCGATTGATGATATTAGGGTTTATAACTATGAACTATCAGATTCAGAAATTCTAGAGTTATATCAAGAAGGGGGCTGGCCAAGGTAAGCGGAAATTTAAGTAAGCTTGCCTTTAATCTGATTCTTTATTGTATTAACAGGTACCTATTAAATAAGGAGGTACCATGGTTATCAGTTATAAGGCGGCGCAAAAACAACCGGATAAAGTTGTTCCACAGGCTTTGCAGGCCCAGGATTTCATGACCAGGAAGCTAATCACTTTTAATCCTGATCAGCCACTTCATGAAGTCATTCAAATTCTCATCAATAAAAAGATATCAGGTGGTCCTGTAGTTGATAAACATGGAAAGCTGGTTGGGGTAATTTCAGAAGGTGATTGCCTAAAGGAAGTAGTTCGTGGTAAATACAATAACAGTCCTCAAATGATGGGAGTAGTTAAAGATTACATGACCGAAGAACCCATCACCATACATCCTACAATGAATATTTTTGAAGTGGCTAAGCTATTTCTCAAGTTGAGGCTTCGTCGTTTTCCTGTTCTTGATAATGAGAAACTGGTAGGTCAAATCAGTCAACGAGACGTGATGGCAGCTATTGAGGAACTAAAGAATGAGACCTGGTAGTAATTGTTTAATGTAATCCCAGGAAGTATTCAAAACCATCGATTATATCCAGGTAAACACCATCAAAGCCAGAATCGAGAATTTTCTGGAGGTAAGAGCTTTCAGTACCGTAAATGTATTGTTTCCACTCCTTGCTCCAGTACTCAACCTTATAATTTTCAGGCCAATTTGGGTTTTCTTCAACAATCCATTTAGGATTTCCTGGAGTCCAGCTCTCATCCCAATAATATCGATAGCTTTCAGCTTCGCCAATACTCATATAGCTGATTACTAATCTGTTTCCACCATTAGCCTTAGTTTTAAGCTGGTCGATGTCCGTCTTTGTGAGGAGAGTTCCAAAATGAAAAGCATCGATAATTATTGCATCATAATTGGTGCTATTTATGTCAGCAATAAGTGCTTCCGTAGAAGAATAGGCCCCGGGATTTATCAGGTACAGGAAATTTTGAGCATCAGATAACTTCTCTACTGATATTGCATTTTCGTTGGTTAGTTTTTCAGGGTAGGAAGGGATATGATCAAGTGCTCTACGGTCAGCTGCAAAAGAGATATATCCTTTTTGTTTATTCCAGATAAGTGAGCTATCCATTTTGGAAGGGGTAGAAGCATAATCGGTTGTAAGTACTGTCTTTCCGAATTGCTTTCCTATATCCAGGTAAAACTCCAGGTAATCAGTTTCTTCCATAGGTGTTTCAAGATCATCTCCATTATATCCATAATACAAGCTTTCCTGTCCTAGACCGTCAATGGCATTTAAGTAAGAGGTATCAGGGTTACCATCCCATAAGCCATTATCTGAAACAAGCCGATGACCATTTTGGGGAATGACTATGAAGTCAGGATCTTGCTCCCTGGCATAAGCCGAGATTTCCTGGACAAAGACCCGCATTTCTTTCTGGTAGTCGATTTCTACCTCTGTAGAAGAGGGTTCAGTATTACAAACCTGTATGAAGAGGAGATACAGGATGAATAGATTCGTAAACAAATGAAACATGAGTTTATTTTTGGGCAGCATTTCTTATTTCCTACCTTCAATATGAACTAAGGTAAAGAAAAAAGTTGACCGATTTTTTCATCAAGGCACAAGAAAATTTAACCCAGTACTGGGGCTATGACACATTTCGGGAAGGGCAGAAGGAAGCTGTCCAGTCGGTACTCTCTGGAACAGATACACTGGTACTTTTTCCTACCGGAGGAGGGAAGTCGTTGTGCTATCAGGTTCCGGCTACAGTTTTAGAAGGACTTACTTTGGTTATTTCTCCATTAGTTGCTCTTATGGAAGACCAGGTTAATCAATTATCAGAGCGAGGTATTTCTTCTACGTACATCAATAGTACACTTAACAGCTATGAAGTAGAACAAAGACTAGTTAATGCTCGGAATGGTATGTACAAGCTTCTTTATTGTGCACCTGAACGATTGAATACTCCATTATTTCAAGCTGAAATGGAGCGACTTTCTATTCAGCTTGTTGCCATTGATGAAGCGCACTGTATTTCTGAATGGGGACATGATTTTCGTCCTCCTTATCGCAAGATTCGGGAAAATCTAGGGAACATAGCAGAGCATACTCGATGGCTCGCTTTAACAGCTACAGCTACCCCAGAAGTGAGAGAAGATATTGTTTCCACTTTGGGATTTGATGAACCGGCAATTATTTCAAAAGGTTTTGAACGCCCAAACCTAACATGGTGGGTGACGAAGACTCCTCAAAAAAGAGAAAAGATTACCGAAGCCGTACAGAAGGCTGCTGTGAAAGGAGATGGGCTAATGTATGGTGGAACAAGAAAAAATTGTGAAGACTGGGCACTACGGTTTACAAACATGGAAATTGTTTCGGAACCATATCACGCAGGGTTAAGTCCTGATCTTAGAAGAGAAATACAGACTCGATGGATCAATGGTACTACTCCACTTGTTGTTGCCACAAATGCATTTGGAATGGGTATCGACAAGCCAAACTGTCGGTACGTAATTCACGAGGAGATGCCCGGTTCTATTGAGGCTTATTATCAGGAAGCCGGTAGAGCAGGAAGAGATGGGGAGGCAAGTTTTCCTATCCTTTTTTACCAGGAATCAGATTATAGGAAAGCCAGGCAACGCATAGAACGGCATTATCCTACATATGAACAACTTCAACAGGTATATTTAGCTTTAGGAGACAGCTTGAATTTAGCTGTTGGCTCCAGTACCGAAGAGATGGTAGCCTATGAAATGGAAAAATTAAGTGTGAGATCTTCACTGCCTGTTCCAATTTGTAAAGCTTCCATACGCATGATGGACCAATTTGGAGTAGTAGCTACCAAGAGTGAAGTTCCTCCTATGGTGAGCGTTCAACTTACCTTGAGTCCAGAAATGATGGTTAAGTTTAAAGAGCGTTGTCAAAATCCAGAAAAGGCAGAGTTTGTTGATAAGCTTGAAAGGCTATTCGGACATTTTGCCTATGCAAACATGGTAGAACTGGAACTGGATTTTGTTCTTGATAAGCTGGGAATTACCAGGAATGCTTTGGTCAAAGCATTGAATGTATTGATGATGAATGACCATGTATTGATGTTCACTCTCTTTTCGGAGAGAAATATGGTGCGATTATTAGAAGCCAGGTCGAAAGAGATTCCTGTTTCGAGGAAAATGGCGGAGGATTACCGAACTAATCTGCTAAAAAAGCTGGAGATGATGCATGGCTACATACAAACTCAGGGTTGCAGAGAAGTATATCTGCGCACCTATTTTGGGGATATAGGGGCAAAGCCGTGTGGTCATTGTGATAATTGCTTGAGACAGCAGGGTAAGCCTGTTCAGCTTCAGAGAGATGAGCTAAAAAAATTGATGGATTTGATAAACGAAGAGGGGTTAGATATAGAGACTATTATTAAACAACTAGATTGGCCCGAAAACAAAGTGAAAGCTGGGATTGATTACCTGGTTAAGGAAGGGCTTATCAATTAGGAATTAAGAATTAGGAATAAACGAGTTTCTATTCCTAATTCTTAATTACCCTATTGACTATTCTCCAAAGTTTGTTGTTCCCTTTTTAGAATGTTCAGTGCCGAATCCAGTCTTGCGGCATGTTCATCTGGCTTACTTTGGTAATATTTATGAGAGCTCAAGAATCGATCCTCCTCAATATCATAATGTATATATACTTCATTCATCAAAGAGTCCAAATTGAGAGAGTCAGAGCTGGTGAATGCAATTGCATCCAGAAGCTGTAGTTCAACCAATAGCTGTATATATATGCCTTCCTCAATTAGATCATCAGGTCTGGGTATTTGTTCCTGATTGCCACATCCCAGGCCCAGAAAAAGAAGAATAATGAAGTAAAGTCTCATTAATTAGAAGGAGGCTTTGGGTTAAGTGGTCGCATTACGATTTCGCTGATAAGGAAATTGTCTGGAGTTTCCAGTACATATTTTAGTGTCTTTGCCATATCAATGGGTTGCATCATATTGGGATGCATTTCCATGCCATCGATAGAATCAAAGAAATTAGTGGCAATGGTGCCAGGGAAAAAGCAGGTTACTTTTATGCCATCGTATCTCAATTCTTTGAATAGTGCGTCACTAAATCCTCTCAATCCAAACTTTGTAGCGTTATAGGCTGAAAGCTTTGGGTTTCCCAGCAAACCAGCGATAGATGCAATGTTGGCAATATGGCAAACACTCGGATTTTTCTTCATTAAAGGAGTGATCAATCGTGTGAGGTAAAACACACCGGATAGATTGACATCCATCATAGTATGCCACTCCTTCAAGCTTAGTTCATCAACATCTGCAAAATATCCCAACCCTGCATTGTTCACCAGGATATCGGGAAGGTTTTCATCACTGAATGTAGACTCTACCCATTGCTCTACATCGTCGTACTTAGTTATATCCAGAGTTATAGGGATAAAACGATCTCCCAAATGATTTTTAATAGTGTGAAGTTTGTCCTGGCTTCGTGCTAATCCATACACTGTAGAGCCATTCTCCACAAGTATTTTGCTAAATTCAGCTCCAATTCCACTACTCGCTCCAGTGACGATGGCAATTTTCCCAGTTAAGTCCATAAGAATTCTTTTATCTATTTTATATTCTCGGTTTCAAAGGTAATACAAAATGATGAGCAATTTCGATTCCTCCATAAGCGAGTCAGAACTATTTGTTGATATAGGTAATTCTGCGGTAAAGGTAGCAGTAAAAAACCAGGGCAATTGGAAAGTGCACAGCTATCAATATGCAGAGGAAGCCGCTCATGAAATAAATAACAGGTTGCATCCTGTCAAAAAAATTGTGCTTTCGAGTGTTAGAGAATCAACGAGAGATGCAATAATGGGCGAGATACAGGCTCACCTTGTTGATGAACTAACTGTAAGTGATATACCCAGTGAAAAACTGGATTACAAAACTCCTGATACCTTAGGTATCGATCGCTATTTAAGTTGCCTTGGAGCACATTCATTAGAGAGAAAAGCAGTATTGGTAATAGATGCCGGTACAGCATGCACGATCGATTTTATGGATGAAGAGGGGGTGTTTCGTGGAGGGGTGATTATGCCTGGATTAAACCCCTTGCTCACTATTTTCAATAAAAATGCTCCAGCGCTACCGGAAGTAAGTCCAAAAATCCCGGATCTCTTTCCTGGAAAGAGTACAGAAGAATCGCTCCAGTGGGGGCAGGTAGCATTTTGGATTGATGGAGTCAAAAACCAGTTGGATAGGTTCCAATCAACTTTTGGAGAGTTCGATCTCTTCCTGGTGGGTGGAGATGCTGAAGTTGTTCACGAGTTGCTTGATATGAATACCCGAATAGAAAAAAACCTGATCTTCAGGGGGATGGAGATACTGTTAAAGCACAGGAAGTAAGAATATTCATTAAATAATAGAGAAGTAAGAAGTGATTGTACATCTAGGTCCATTCTTACTTCTTAACTCCTTGTTCTTTATTCTTACCTCAAAATGAGACTACTCGTCATCAGAAAGCTTCTTCTCAATCATTGAGATGACCATCTCCCTGGCTACCTTATTTTTTCCACCACGAGGAATGATCACGTCGGCATAACGCTTGCTTGGTTCAACAAACTCAAGATGCATAGGACGGACGAACTTTTCATACTGTTCGAACACACTCTCTACCGAACGCCCCCGTTTCCTGATATCTCTCTTCAATCGTCTGAGCAATCGGATATCGTCATCCGTATCCACAAATATTTTTATGTCCATGAGCTCGAGCAATTCCGGTTCGCTGAAGATGAGGATACCATCAAGCAGAATTACATTCGTTGGTTTTGCAGAAATAGTTTGCTCTTTCCTGGTATGTGCTTCAAAATCGTAGGTAGGTACCTCCACCGGATACCCCTGTAGCAATGCTGTTAAATGGCGAATTAGCAACTCGGTTTCAAGCGAGGAAGGATGATCAAAATTCATTTTGATACGTTCTTCAAAGGAGAGATGCCCCAAATCTCTGTAATAAGAATCATGTTCGAGCCGAAGCATATTTTCGGATCCAAAATGCTCGCAGATATAGTTAACTACGGTTGTTTTCCCGGAACCACTTCCGCCAGCAACACCAATAATCAAAGGTTTCATAAACAGGATTAATTAGAAGAATTGAATGCTTCGGTTTTCTCGTATTCCACTTTATAATCACGAATAGCTCGGAATATGGCTGAAGCCATAATGGCCTGCCCATAATCACTAGTTAGGAATCTCTGTTCAGAAGGGTTTGTCAAAAAACCAACCTCTACTAACATCGCTGGCATTGAAGCTTCATAAAGCACCTGGAATCCCGCCTGTTTTACACCCCTCGATTTTCGATTTGCCCGGTTTGTGAACTGTTCATCAATCAAAGTAGCAATACGTTCGCTTGTAGCGATGTATCCACTATGCGCTAACTCATAAATAAGCAGATCTTCTTCTGAGAGTTCATAAAACTGCTTTCCATCAGTATTGAAAATGGCATTTTCCTTTTTCATGATTTCAAAAGACTCTTCACTACGATGGAGCCCTAAAAAGAATACTTCAGTTCCACGCACTTTCGATGAAGTGAATGCATTAGCATGTATCGAAACAAAAAGATCTCCCTCTGCATCATTAGCTAGTTGTCCTCGTTCTTCCAGGTCCAGGAACGTATCATCATCTCTGGTGTATATTACTTTAACATCCGGAAGGTATTGGTTGATGTAATCGCCAAGTTTTTTTGAAATGGTAAGAACAACGTCTTTTTCCCTCACGTTTCGATATCCAATATTCCCTGGATCATGACCTCCGTGTCCTGCATCAATAATAATGGTGTCGAAGACCAGCTTGTCCCGAACTGAATTATAGTTAGCATCAGGATCTATAGGTTGAGCAGGGATTGTTTCTATTTCGAGGGCATTATCAGGGTTAATATCCAGATACCAGTTTTTTGCAAGAAACTGTTGGGTAAAAACTTCAACTTCGTAAGGTTCTGCCTTTGTTAATGCTAATAGTACATGTCTACCATTTTGATCTACATACGCCTGGGATTTTACAGATACCCCAGAGTCCAGGTAAACATCTACTCCATAACTTCCTTCAAGTTTGTATAAACGAACCTCCTGGATTTTACCCTGCTCAATAGGCATTTGGATTCCTGAAGTATCAATATTGGAAGCAAAAAGCTCCATTTGAATAAGGTCAGGAGCTGGCTGGATAACAGTAAAAGAATCGATTGGCTGTGAAAAATGATATCGAACTACATAGCCAAGGCCGTCGCTGCGTTCTGCTTTTGAGATGCGATCTAAACTAGTTTGTGCCTGGACTGCAAGAGGTAGAATCACCAGAACCGAACATATTCGGAACAACGTACCCATTGACCTTTTTAAAAGAGGGAATTTGTTGCAATCCATAATTTTGTAGATGATGAAAAAGATACACTTTTAAGCTTTGCAATGAAAGCAGTCTTAATGATGAAATTACTCGTTTAAGCACTGTTTATTGTACATATAATGAAATTTATTTGAGAAGAGGTTTTCTAATTTGACATTGGCTGTTTGGGAAAGTACAATCCAAGTGCACATCTTAATTTTAATTACTGTAGGAGGAAATATATGAATGATGAAATATTTCTTGATGCCGCTGAAAATGGCGACCTCGAGACAGTAAAAGGGCTCCTGAATGATGGAGTAGACGTGAACACTAAAGACGAACACGATCGCACAGCTCTTTTAAAAGCATCTAAGCATGGTCATATTGATATTGTGACCTTATTGATTGATCAAGGTGCAGAAATTGATCATAGGGATAACCGGGGTACCACCGCATTGTATTGGGCCTCGACGAATGGATTTGAAGAAATAGTTCAACTGCTTATTGAACACGAAAGTGAGGTAGACGTACACGACGATCGTGGTTGGTCGGCTTTAGATCAGGCCGTAGCACAGCAGCATAATTCAGTAGCAAGTATGCTCACTGCTGCAGGAGCTCATTAGATTTTATTGTTAGCAATCTATATAAAAAACTAAGCCCTGATGTGAATCGGGGCTTTTTTTTGTACTTGAAATTATATAATTGTCGTCCTGAGCTCCCCCGATGCTATTGAAGGAATGTTCTAAATAGCGAAGGGTATCAAATGAAAATATGGTTAACTCAGAGCTTGATATCCTTCGCGACTCAAATAAAAACCTATTCTCTAACCAAGCGCTCAGGATGACAATTGACGGGTTTTTTGAAAAGCTACTTCCCGTAAAGGATGAAAATCGTAGGGCGTTTGTGGAGATCGATCTTTCCAGCCGATTTCCATTCTTTGATACTCATAGAACGGATATCTTCTGAAGGCAAAGTGATGTCAGTAGCGACACATAGTCTGGTCTCTGGATTGCAGGTTTCCAGTATCGACTTAAGCATTTCGTTATTCCGATAAGGAGCCTCCATGAAGAGTTGGGTTCGATCATGTCTTCTGGATTCGCCTTCTAACTGTACCAGCATATTTTTGCGTCCCTTTGCATCGATCGGAAGATAGCCGTGAAATGCAAAAGACTGGCCGTTAAATCCTGAAGCCATCAAAGCAAGTAGAATAGAAGACGGACCAACAAGCGGAACCACTTTTATCCCATTTTGATGCGCCATTTTCACCAGTTTTGATCCTGGATCGGCTACTGCGGGGGCGCCCGCTTCTGACATTAACCCAACATTTTTTCCGGCTTTCAGAGGCTTTAGAAAGGAATAGATTTCAAGGTCGGGGGTGTTCTTCGTTAGTGGGTAAAACTCAATCTTGTATTCAGGAATAGTATCCCCGGCCCAATGAAGAAATTTGACAGAGGTCTGGATGTTTTCTACTACCAGCACGTCCAGTTTACGAAGGATAGAAAGCGTGTGTTCTGGGATCGTATTATTCTCAGGAGTTTTACCGAGCGTAGTTGGAATTAGATAAAGAGTTCCTTTACTCATTAATCTACCCGCTCTATAACAATCTCAGCTTCTCCCTCTTTAAGCTTCTTTGTAGCATAGCGAGAAGCAAGGAATGAAGCGAATATCAAAGCCAGGCATCCAATAAAAGCCACAACCATATTAATCAGCGATGTGCTTTTTTGAAGTTCATAAGTTGGGATCATTACAATATCCTGGAAGCTGTCGGCTTTATAGCGAATAGGAATTACTGCAGTATCGATAATACGTTGAGCCATTTGGACGGATAATGAAAGTTTTCGCTCCTGTATTTTTCCATCAGGATCAGGAAAAGTGATTACCACATAACCATTACTCTGAGCAGCGATTTGTTTGATATCAAAATCGAGTACATCAGCGGCTATACTTTGACCATTCTCATAGGTATCGATCGTGCCGGTATAAACAAATCCCTGTTGGATAATAAGAAAGAGCAAATAAGCTGGCAGTAGCCAAATCAGGTAAAAAAGACGGTATTTCATGAGTTAGTTAGAAATCTCATTAACAGTGGTTTCATATAAAGCAGGGTCCCAAATAAGGCGTTGCTGGTAATCCTCCTGCATGTGATTTGCGGAAAGATGAAGCCAAAATGCCACCGGTAGCTTATCAAAAAATATAGCTTGAGCAGAAGTATGATCATCATAAACGGAGGTGCCAAAATCGATGCCACTTAGAATACCCATACGGTTATCGTACAAGGCTCCATATTCAGCAAAGCTTCGTTGAATAGCTCCACCTTCGAACACCCAGCCCATTTTTTCTTTTACCCGCATTGAAACTTCAGGAGAGATCAATTCATTTTTATGAAGCTTCGCCATCAATCCAGCCATCTCGCGAGCAGTAGTATGAGGAAAATGTTCCAGCGCATCACGTTCCTCTATAAAACTCAGGCCTAATCTGTTTTCAGTAATCTGAGATTTGACGTTCGCATTATAGCTTGCGTCTTCTCCCAGTTGTCTGGCAAAACCAATAATGTCCTTTTCGGAAAAAGCTACTGATGTATCTGTCAAATCAGGATGTATGGATATATATAATCCTGAAAAGGGAAGGGGAGAATCAGTACTGGTTAGTTCCAGCATCTCCATAAGGGAAGAAATATTGCTTTCTCCCAGCCTGAACCAAAGATAATCCGAAATAGCGAGATCACTGGTTTCTATCATAGCAGAAACCAATTCATCTAATACAATCGGTTCTCCTGATTCCTTTTCAAGGAGTGCTAAAGATTTTTTGTGGGCTTCCTCACTTACATCTGGCAGCAGATATCGTTCAACTTCGTCAAGGTCAGGAATCACTTCATTTGGATCAAGGATTCCTTCTTCAACCTGGTGTTCATATTCTAATAGCAGAAAGAAATTAGTGAGAGTCCCCATGGTTCTGGACACATCTGCCTGGTAATAAATTCCTGAATCCGGGTTATCTACATTAAAAGAAACGATGGAGATATATTCGGGGCGATCTCCTAAAAATTCGGTTAGGGCTTTTAGCGAATACGTACTCTCAATGTATTCGTATCCTTCTCTCATGCCATCGTTGTTGTCATAGAGGGTTTTAAAGGCGGAGTAATTAGGGATGATTACCAGAGCGTAGGTAGCAGATGCAATAATTACAAAAATGGCCAGGAATAAAAGAGCTCTCTTCAAAGGAAGATGTGTTGATTACAGTTCTAATGCGTCAAAGATACAAAGAACTAACATCCGAATGTTGAAGAAGGTTCGGTGGCACTATTAAATTTATGGTTGTCATGTCGAGAGAAGCGAGACATCTAAAATGTTAGATTTCTCTCTATGTTCGAAATGACAAAAATCCCATCAGGAAATCCCTTGCATAATTAATGCACATAAATAGGCTCCAAAGGTACCGACTCCATATCCCAGCACCGCTAATAAAACACCTACTGGTGCCAGTGATGGAGAAAAGGCAGAGGCAACAATAGGAGCAGACGCTGCTCCACCTACATTAGCCTGGCTACCTACAGCCGTAAAGAAGAAAGGAGCTTTAATTAGTTTTCCTACTCCAAGGAGAATGATGACGTGGATGATGATCCACACAAACCCAATAATGAAGAAGCCAGGTACATCGACAAAAGCTCCTAAATCCATTTTCATTCCGATAGTCATTACCAGGATATAGAGAAATACACTCCCGATTTTTGAGGCTCCTGCACCTTCCAATGATCTTAAATTTGTAAACGACATCGCAAAACCACCAAGAGTAGCGACAACTACAATCCAGAAGAAGGCTGAATTTAGGCTAAGCCTGCTCAGTGTTTCCGAGTTTTCACTTACCCATGGGCCAATGGTATCACCAGCCAAATGTCCCAGAGCAGTAATAACAAAAGCTACGGCTGCAATTTTAGTGAAATCGACCATCGTTGGAACTTTAGCAATACTGGCCTGATAGTCAGCTACCGTTTTTTTCAATTCCTCAATGGCAGAGGCATCTGCTTTGAACCACCGGTCTACCGTTTTACTCATACCGGCGCCATAAAGGATAAAAGCCATCCAGATATTAGCCACAATAATATCCACAGTAATCATTGCACTAAACAAGGTGTCGCTAGGCTGGAAGATTTCGTACATCGCAGTTTGGTTAGCCCCACCTCCAATCCAGCTACCCGCAACCGTTGATAGTCCTCTCCAAACTTCATCCGGGCCTGCTCCAGCTACGATATCCGGGTTGATAGCTCCAACAATCATTAGTGCTAGCGGCCCACCAATGATAATCCCCGTTGTCCCGGCGAAAAACATAGCCACTGCTTTCCAACCCAATTTCATAATGGCTTTTAAATCAATACTGAGTGTAAGTAACACCAAACTGGCCGGAAGAAGATACCGGGACGCCATGTAGTATAAATTGGACTCATCCGGATCAATAATGCCTAGCGTAGTAAAAATGGAAGGAATGAAATAGCATAGCAATAATGAGGGTACAAAACGGTAAAACTTTTTCCATCCAGGGTTATCACTATGAGAAGTAGTGAAGATGATAGCTAGCAAAGCCATTAAAAGCCCTAGAACAATGGCATCATTGGTGATAAGAGGTGCGTCCATTCTTAATTAAGTTGGTTTTCTTTTAAAAGTTCGTCGTCGAATTTTTCTTCTTTTACTCTCTCAAGAGAGTTGAATAGAATAGTTAATGCGAAAACTGATACAAGATTAATTGATATAAAATTCTCGGTAGCACTAAGCGTAAATAGGTAACTCATATTTCCAATTCCAAAGTTTACTCCAAGGCCAATAAATTCAATAATCACATCAAAATATAGTAGTGAGGTGGCGAAAATCTCTAATCCAAAAAAACTAACATGTATTGCATGAATTAACTGTAGTACTATCGATATTCTAATACCTAAGACTTTTTTGTTAAATAGTAATATCGCAGCAAAGAGATTAGCCAAATAGATCAAGAAAAAGATTATCTCTATTGTAGACACAAAGAAGTTTCTAAAAGTAAAATGCGATAGTAGAACAAAAATAAATAACCCGGTAAGAAGCTGATAAACCGCTATAGACATCAGCGAAGTATTTAGTCGAGAAAGAAGACCTCTGGACTCACTATCTTCTTTGGGTACAAATAGCTTCTTCTTTTCCTGAAACTCTTCTACACCTTTCTCTCTTTTTTCTAGAACATATTTTGCCGATTCAATTGCCGCAGGCTGAAAACCTGATGGATCTTGAAGCATTTCCTCTAATTCGCGGGTAGGACGGTCCTTAAATCTATCGACAAAAAACTCGTTCAATATTTTTTGAGGAGAGAATAGGTAGTTTTGTTAAAAGGGGCAAAATGGTTATTGGTTAATAGTTATTAGTTAAAGGTCTTTTCTATTAACCAATAACTATTAACCAACATCAACCATCACTTTCCAAAGAAATGAAGCAGGATATCATCTGCCTGCGCTCCCCAAGCGCCCCAGGAATGCCCTTCATTGGTCTCCATATAGGTGAACTCTAAGCCCTTTCTTTCAAAAATGCGCTTCATTTTTCGGGCATCTTCTGTGTTATCACCAATAGTACCAACACTCATGAATATTTTATCAGGTTGCACTTCTGAGTCTTGTGCCAAATCATAAATTTCTTCCCGATACCAGAAAGCAGGAGCCTGAATTGCAACGCCATTAAAAATATCAGGTCTAGAAAAAGCAAAGAAGGCGGCGTTTAATCCACCCAGTGAAGTGCCAAGTATAACCCTCGAATTAGCATCCGAATCTACTTTATAGCTTGTTTCTATCATTGGGATTAATTCATCAACAAAAAAAGAAAGGTATGCCTCATTATTGCCAAGTTCCTCTGCTCGTCTGTTTTCTGCACCATTATCAGGGTTCAATGGGCTAACAAAAACTACGATAGTGGGTGTGATACGCTGTTGATGTATAAGATTGTCAAGTACAGTTGGGACAGCACCTAGTTTTGGATCAGAATATTCCTGGCCATCAGTAGTATATAAAACAGGTAAGGTTTCCATGTTCTCATATCCGACAGGAAGATACACCCGGTAATGGATGGGGTATTCCATAACATCACTATAAATCAGGATATTATCAGAAAGCGAACCTGTAGGAATTTCCGGAACTGCTTCAGTCAGAATCTCTTCTTTCCAGTCCGGCATCCTTAGTTCAGAATTCGGGCCAAAACCGCTCCACTGTTGGTAAGGGTTGACCGGGTCAAGCATCCAGTTGTCACCATTTATAGTGACTTTGTAATCTAATCGTGCATCAGAAGGGAATGAGGTCTTCCACATCCAGATATCTGTTCTTTCAATATTAGTTCCATCCGTTTTGACGCGGTCATTACCACTCCAGCTATTGAAATCCCCATTCCAGCTTACCGTTTCAGCCTCTCCACGATACAGAAATAACGCTGTTTCGCTTTCAGTAAACGGGATCTGATTATTGGAGACCAGTGATTCCCATATTTGATCAAGTTCTTGCCTGCGCTCACTGGTATCAGGGATAGCTCCCGCTTCCTTAATTGAATCAATTAGAGTGTCAATTTTTAGAGTTTCATCTTTTGGAGCACATACGCTCAATATCAAAACACATAAAACGGGAAGTAGATATCTCATAAAAAGCAGGTAAAATTAGGCCGTCAAGATATGCGTTACATTCCATTTTTTTGAATGTTCAGCCTAAAACTTTTACAAGGCTTTTCCTGAGCAAGTGAGTATTTTCAACCTCACTCGCAAAATCAGCACAAAACACATGATTGTTTCAAAATTCGGGGGAACTAGTGTGGGCACCCTCGAAGCGATGCGCCATAGTGCATCTATTGTTGCTCAAAATCCGGATAGAAAGCTAATTGTAATTAGCGCGACCTCAGGTACAACAAATGATCTAGTTGCTCTTGAAAATGGAGAGCTTTCATCTACTCAGAAAGAAGCATTGTTGCTCGATATTGAAAAGCGGCATCTGGATATCATCAATCAACTGCAGAATAAAGAAGCGTTAACCAGCCAGTTTCATGCTCAGTATTCTGAACTTAGATTGCACCTGGATAAACAAGGCAGGGATAAGCGATGGAAAGACACCTTGTATTCTTTTGGGGAATTGATGAGTACCAGGATTTTTGTGGAAGTGCTTAATGAGACTGGTGTTCAGGCTGAATGGCTGGACGCCCGACAGGTGATCAAAACAGATTCAACCTTTAATCAGGCGGCTCCGGATTTAGGAGTTATTTCAAAGAAGGCTTCGAAATTAATAGATAAAGAAAAGGTCCATCTAACCCAGGGATTCATTGGTTCAGATATTTTTGGGAATACAACCACTTTAGGGCGTGGAGGCAGTGATTATTCCGCAGCATTATTTGCAGAAGCTGTTCAGGCCGATACCCTTGAAATCTGGACAGATGTTGCTGGTGTTTATACCACTGATCCAAGGATCGTACCTGAGGCAGTTCCAATTGCTGAAATTACTTTTGACGAAGCTGCCGAGCTTTCTGTTTTCGGAGGGAAAGTTCTGCATCCTGCTACGCTAAAACCAGCAATGAGAAGTGGAATCAACGTACGTGTGGCTTCCAGTAAAGAGCCTGATTTACAAGGAACTCTCGTAGTAAATGAAGCCAGTGATGAGCCTTCTATCCGAGCTATCTCATTAAGAAAGGACCAAACATTACTAACCGTTAAAAGTTTGGAAATGCTTCACCAGCATGGTTTTTTGGCAAGGTTATTTGGACTCCTTGCAGATCACAAAATTTCAGTGGACCTGGTAACTACCAGTGAGGTAAGTGTGTCACTGACTTTAGACACGGCGCTTAAAGCTTCCAATAAAGTGGATTTGACTGAGGAAGTGTTAACTAAACTCAGGGAATTTTGCGATGTGGAAGTGGAAAAAGATCTTTCGTTAGTTGCACTTATAGGAAATCGATTAGATCAGACTTCAGGGATAAGCGGGGAGTTATTTAGCTTATTAAATGACCACAATATTCGTCTTGTTTGCCATGGAGCTTCGCCAAATAATGTATGTTTCTTAGTGAAAGAAGGAACAGGAGAGGAGATCGTGAGACTACTCCATAAAAAATTTATCAATTAAGGATTAATCAATAAATTTTTCATTTCGCTATGAAAATCTCAGTAATCGGTACCGGTAAAACAGGCTCTAAAGTCGTAGAGATGCTTGGGGAGAATCTGCTCTATACTTTTGATGAAAATAATACTCCCACTCTGGAGAAATTGAGAGAGTCAGATGTACTCATCATTTTTGTGCCAGGCGACTCCGTTTCTGAGATATTAGATTTAGTATTACAATCAGGTACTCCTGCTGCCTGGGGAAGTACAGGATTTGAATGGCCGGAGGATTTAGATGAACAAGTAAAATCGGCTCAAACGAAATGGGTATTAGCTAACAATTTCAGTTTGGGGATGAATGTGATCAGGCATGCCATTCAAACCATTTCTGAAAGTTCATCTATTCTAAATGATCCTTCGTTCCATATTCATGAAGTACATCACATCCATAAAAAAGACGCACCAAGTGGTACTGCTATTTCATGGGCAAAATGGTTAAATAAGCCAGCAGAAATAAGCTCTGCAAGGGAAGGAGACGTAAATGGGATTCACGAGTTGACCGTATCAACAGAACGTGAAAAGATTACGCTTAACCATGACGCACTAGATCGTTCTATTTTTGCCGAAGGTGCTATTTGGGCAGCTGAGCAATTGGTTAATAATCTGAATTTGAGTGATGGAGTTCATACTTTTGGCGAGTTATTCGACAAAGTAATAAAGGAGCGATAAGTCATGGATACCCCACTCTGGACCGCCATGGTTACCCCGATGCTGGAAGATGGAAGCATCGATTATGAAAGTTTTGAGACGCTGCTTAAAAAGCAGGAAGAAGCCGGAAATGGAGTATTGGTACTGGGGAGTACCGGGGAAGGCCTGAATCTAACCGCTTCTGAAAAAAGGGAGATCATCAAATTTGTTAAGCTATTGAACCTTGACGTGCCGATGATGACTGGTTTAGGTGGTTTTCATCATGAGGCTCAAATTGATTTGATTCATTATGCTGATGAAGTGGGTACTGACGCTTTTTTAATTGTTAACCCGATTTATGCAAAGCCTGGTAAGGAAGGGCAACTGGCCTGGTTCAGTACATTGATGAGGGAAACCAAAACTCCCTGCATGATTTATAATGTACCTTCAAGAACAGGGATACATATGCATCCGGATGTGCCTGCTCAGCTAGAAAAAACCTTTCCAAATTATATGGGATTAAAAGAGGCGAGCGGGAGTATTGAAAAATTCAAAGAGTTCAGAGATGCATCGTCGGGTTCCAAACTATTTTGCGGAGATGATAGCCTAATCAAAGATTTTGTAGGAGAAGGGGCTATTGGTCTGGTTTCTGTTGCATCCAATGCATGGCCTAAAAAAACCCGTCTATTCCTTGATATGCATTTACAAGGTGATACCGATCAGGTATTTGGAGAATGGGTAGAATCCGCTGATCTATTTTTTGACGCCCCAAGTCCAAGCCCGGTTAAGTCACTACTTCAACATAAAGGCTGGATAGCAAACGATACGGTCCGTTTACCGCTTTCTGAAGATGATTTAAATCCGGAAACAGAAGAAGCTCTTCTGGAAGCGGATAAGAAGATTAATGAGTGGTTTGAAGGACTGAGCAGCTAGACGGTAAAAAAGGCAAGGGGTAAGTCCATCAGCCCGTGCAATAAGGCTACGCTAAGTATAGATCCGTCTTTTTCCCGAATAAATCCAAAGGTAAGCCCCATTGTAAAGGTAAATACTGCCCAGGGCCAGGTGGGAGGGATTGTAACCAATGCATGAATCAATCCAAAAAGGAGAGCAGCTAAAACCAAGCCCCATCCAAACTGAACATTGGCGATTGAAAAAGGTTTACCAAAATATCTGTTGAACGAAGACTGTAAGTAACCTCTAAAGAATAATTCCTCTCCAAAACCAACAATGAATAAGTAGTAGAAGATTTTTGAGATTACCGGGACTTGTTCATAGGAATAATAAGCTATCAATATGGTGAGCAGGCTACATCCAACGAAAAGGTTAATTGCTGCATTTGGAGTGTTCTGGTGATTTCTTGATGGCAAACTCTGGGTGACCTTTGGTACCAGAAAAAGTACAAGTGTATAAACCACAGTCAAAGTTAATGCGCCTGGCCAATCGGTAAACCCCCATCCCAGCCAACCAATAAGCAGAAAAGACATACCTGCAGGTCCTGCTATAGCAATAGCTCTGATAGTAAGCCTGAGGGAATCTGAAAACGCTGGAAAGTAAATTCCGAAGTCTTCCTTTTTTTGATAGAACAGGTGAATAATCCCAAATGGTATGATTACCATCATCAGAGCTTTTACAAAATATCGAAGGACGAGACTATCCTTATCAGAGAAGTCGAAAGGAAGGTGTTTTACATTCAAAAAAACCAGGATCACTACACTCCAGATAAAGAGTGGTACGATCAGGTCCTTCCAAAAAAGCTTTTTTGTGATAGTCATGTGAATCAAAAGTAGTGAGAATAAGCTCTATTCAAAAAGCTGTACCCGGTTTCCATCTGGATCTAGTAGTATAACCATCCTCTTACCCGAGACTGGGTCTTCTACCACATCACCGCGGAAGTTCACGGAACTTTCTTTTAGCTGGTTAACCCTTCCATCGAAATCCTCAATTGAGAAGCCGATTTTGAAAATACCTACCTGCCTTTTCCCTTGCTGTTCTTCAGGTAGGTACTCAGAAGTATTAATTGCCGAACCAAGCTCAATCAGTTCCATATGAATGTTCCCGCTTTTCAGGTTGGCTTGTTTTAACTCCATTTCAGCAACTTCTCGTTGATTCAAAATCTCAAATTCAAGATTTGAACTATACCAATCCAGGGATTCTTCTATGTCATTTACAATTAAAGCAAAGAATAGAGTAGGTTCAGATTGTGAGGGTGAATTCTGGGTAATAGTTATTGGTTCTCTCACCAGATAAAAAAAGGATAGGAGAAGTGGAATCAATAATAGCTGCTTCATAGCCAGGGCTTAAGGATTTGAATTAATGCTAAGTCAATATCATATAACCAGTCGTAAAGAGAAAAATGAATTTGCACATGCTGTGTTATTTGAAGCCTTCAAAAACTATCTTTCCATTTGTAACTGATGAATTATACAACCATGACTCACGAAGAAATTTTAGATCAATTAGAAGAAGGAACAGTTCGTTCTGCTACTCCGACTGAAAATGGCTGGGAAGCCAATACCGAAGTAAAAAAAGCAATTCTTGAAGCTTTCAAAAATGGTACCAATGCCGCTTATGAAGGTGTATATGAAGGATTTGTAGACAAGCACAATATCCCTCCCCGTTATTTTGAACCTGAAGATGGAGTGCGATTGGTGCCAGGCGGTTCGTCAGTTAGGAGGGGTGCTCATGTCGCTCCAGGTGTAATCATTATGCCTCCTGCCTATATTAATATTGGAGCCTATGTGGATGAAGGATCTATGGTAGATAGTCATGCATTGGTTGGCTCTTGTGCGCAAATTGGAAAGAATGTTCATTTGTCGGCGGGAGTACAAATTGGAGGGGTACTAGAGCCTATCGGAATGACTCCTGTTATTATTGAAGACAATTGTTTTATAGGGGCAGGAGCGGTGATCGTAGAAGGAATCCTGGTACGCAGCCGGGCTGTAATTGCTCCCGGAGTAACTCTTTCGAAATCTATTCCAGTTTATGATGCAGTTAAGGAAGAAATTCGGGAACGTGGTGCCGAAATTCCTGAAGGTGCAGTAGTAATACCTGGTACCCGCCCTATGAAAAGCGAATGGGCTCAACAAGAAGGACTTAGCATGGCCTGTCCAATTATCGTGAAGTACCGTGACGCTGGAAGTGATGCTTCGCTGGAATTGGAAGACGCTTTAAGGTAGCCTTTTCAGCTAATCTCGATGATCTGGAATTAGATCAGCTTTCTTTAGTTTCTCACTTTTCTTTGCCTTAGAAATTCATTCTTCTTAACACTTGCAAAATGCAAGTAAAGGTATATATCTTTAATTGCTTGCAAAAAGCAAGTGAATAAATTATATCAAAAGAAAATGAACACTCAACAGATCGACCTGAATAACTTTAAAAAAGAAAGCTGGACGGATGAAGAACTCCAGAATGCAGAACTGGTAGTAGATTTCGTTCAAAATATCATGAACAACCACAACTTTGATTATGTGAAGGAGAAGTTTGGAGGCCATAGATACAAACAACACAACCAAACAATGACAGATGGCTTGGATGGAGTATTGAAAACAGTATCGGACTTCACAAAGAGCTTTCCTGATTTCATGTATGATGTAAAACACATATATGTTGATGGGCCAAATGTAATTCTGCATTCTCATGCCACAACAAATAAAAGTCATCGGGGAAATCCACAAAAAGGGCTAAATATTATGGATATCTGGAAGGTTGAAGATGGCGAAATTGTAGAACACTGGGATGCAGTACAGCCCATTCATACCTTCATGAGATTTTATGCATTGATTTCTGGAGGGAAGTTTAAAAACGAGAACACATATTTCTAGAGAGTGATTTTAATTACCTTCTCGACTAGACTTTAAACCTTTGAATAGAAATAAATGAGATCAGACTGCCCAATTAGTTATGCACTCGATTTTATAGGAGACAAGTGGAGCTTATTAATCATTCGGGATATGATTTTTGACAAGAAGAGGTTTTACAAGGAGTTTCTTGAATCAAAGGAGGGAATGGCGACCAATATTCTCTCCGATCGCCTTAAGAAGCTGGAACAACATGGTGTTATAGAGTCCCAGGTTTATGAAAAACTGAAGACCAGGAAAGAATACTCATTAACAAATAAGGGAAAAGATTTGATACCTGTGCTGGTTGATATGATGGTGTGGTCAGCTACCTACCAGGATGATCTGGCACTGCCAGGTGATTTCGTCCAGAAAGTGAAGAATAATAGGGGAGAGGTAATCGAAAAGATTATTTCAAGTATTAGCTAGGGTTTTATTCCCCAATAACTGATTCTATTCTGTCCCACATCTCATTATGGAATTGGATAGGTACCAAAGATCCATCGGGAGCTTCTCCCATTCTAACTATTACCAGATTTTGACTAGGTACAATTTCAACGAACTGACCATTTTTGCCCATGCCGGCAAATAAATCTGGACTGGCATTGGGAGATAATGACCAGTTAAAGGATTGAGGGAGGACAGGATAAATGATTGAGCTTTTTCCATTCAGCCACCATAAATAACCATAGGATGGATTCAAATCCTGGGAAGTAGAGGTCATTTCATTGAAGTATTCCATGTCGCTAAGAAGTTGGTTTTCTTCCCAGGATCCTTCATTCAGAATGAGTAAGCCAAACCTGGCCATGTCCCTGGCGGTACTCCAATATACATCGGAGCCATCTCCCAGCCATTCACCATTCATGCCAATGGCTTCTTCCAGCTTTTGGTCGGTGTAAGTGTTGTAATTGATACCCGTTGCATTGGTAATTACATCTTTGAGCAGGAGGTAAGGCGCGTTATGATAAAACCATTGCTGTCCGGCGTCTTCTTTATAGCTAAGGCAAGAAGCTTCAGTGCAATTAGTATCATCTACACGATATTCGAGGCCAGTACTCATAGTTAGCTGATGATATACGGTGATTAAGTCCTCTTTTTCCTGGCTCATGGAGGTCCATCCCTCACCTAAATAGTCTGATGTTTTGTTATGGATATCCAGTTCACCTTCCTGTTGAGCAATGCCAATAAGAAAAGAAATAATGGTCTTGCCAGCTGAAGCCCAGTACCAGTTTGTATTACGAGTAAAAGGAGCGGTGTTCAGGATGTTATTTCCCCAATATTCTTCAACCACAATTCGGCCATTCTTTAAAATGATGAATGCTCTTGTACCATTATCTTCCAGGTAAGAATAAAGCTCATCCAGTTCATCAGTTTGCCAACCTAGTGAGCTTATATCAACTGTTTCCCACGATTCAGAATTTGCAGGAGGGAAGTACATCTCTGAATCCGGAGCTAATTCTTCATTTGGGTCATTGCTGCTCGAACATGCACCTAAAAAAATGATTAATAGAACTATTGATACTGCGGTTTTCATTTTTAATTAATCAGCAAATACTTCGTAATGAGTTACTTTTTCTTCGAATTCGAGCAAGTAGTCGTTGTCTTTTGGGTAATATTTAGCAAGCTCAAGATCATCTCCTGCAAAGTTTTTGATGACCTCAAGATTCTCCCAAAAAGTAATCAAATTGAAATGAGCTACATCTCCTTCAATACGTCTGAGGAATGCCAGTTTAACAAAGCCTTCTGTATTTTGATAATCAGGAATAGCTTTCGATTTCATGAAGTTTGTGTATTCTTCAAAGTGTTCTGCTTTGGTTTTCCCATGCCAAATTCTTGCTATCATATACTTAGATAAAAACCTCATTTAGTGGTAATAACCTGGAATCCTCTAACGCTGCAGTTCTATGCCCAGCAGTTTTTAGGTAATCCTCATTCTGAGCGAATTGCATAAAGTCAGGTACAGACTTATGTTCAACTAATAGTGCAGCATCCCATTCTTCTGATTCAGGTCCAATAAGAAAATTCTTGCCCTTCCCATAGAACAGAATCCTACCGCCCACTTTTTCCAATTCAGGCAGAGTAGCTTCCATGTATAACTGATAAGCTTCTTTTCCAGTAATTTCTTTTTCCGGTTTTAATGCTTCCAGATTGGTATAGTCTGCTGTTACATGGAATTTCAACAGGTTTAGCATTACCACTTTTCCCTTACCATGAAAATCTCTGTAGAATCTTTTCCCGGAATCCGGAGTTGCATCAATAAATTTGCTCATAATCTTCTTTGTTCAATTATTTCGAAACGGTTCAATTACTTCTAAGCTCACCCAATAAATATCAGAAAACTCAGCATTCTGCCACTTATCTCTTCTTGAGAAGAATAGAAATTTTTCATCTGGGGATATGTAGGGGGCAAACTCACGGTGCTCTGTATTTATTTGATCACCCAGGGGTTGGGCCTCAGACCATTCACCATTTGCTTGTTTGAAGCTCACAAACAAATCACTCTGCCCATATCCTAAATTACCCGAGGATGTGAAAATTATATAGTCCTCATTTGGTGAAATACATGCATCTCTAGTATCTGCTTGGTTGATTGGACTATCTAATTTGGTTTTGGACAAATAGGTACCGTTTTCTTGTTCGGATTTATAAACGGTACCATTCGTAAAGTAGAGATTATTATTTTTTGAAAAGGTAGGGTACCAATCATCTATTTCTGTACTTACACTATCCAGTTTAATCGGATTGGTCCAATCTCTATTATCAGCTCTTCTTGAAGTCCATATGTCTGGAGGATAATCTGCTATAAAAAATAAGTGTTCATTATCGGGTGATATCATGGGTTCGCCAATAAACCACTGATTTTCATAGTTAAAATCCAGAACGAATTGAGGAGTGTCGACTACTGTTTCATTTCCATCATAGATGACCCTTAGAATACTTTCATATCTCCATAACTCAGAGTCGGTAGTAGTAAAGAGGTACTCCTTCCCATCCGGACTCATGGTCAGATTCTGTTGAAACCTACCATCGATATTTATAATCCCTACGGCATATTTTTTAGGGATTAGCTCAGGGTAATCGGTATCAAGATATATCGATCGTTCTGAACAAGAGGAGCCAAAAAGCAATGAGAGTATTAATAGAGAGCTTAGTTTATGTACCATATCAATACACTATACTGATGTTAAACTCTTTTCTTATTTCTGAAAGAGGAGTATCCAAATAGGCCTCGAATTCAGACCAGGGCCATGGTTTTTCCATTTTCTTAGCTCTGATGATTAATATTGGAATAGAGAATAAGAGCTTAAAAAAATTACTAAGCTCTTGCGTAAAGCTGAAGTTTCTCGACAGCTCAAAAGCATTAGCATCTTTATATCCTTTGATATGATTCCAAAAACCCAGTGTTGTACCAAAAATGGTCCATATTTTAACTGAACCTTCTCCAAAAAGTGAGATATCACAACCAAATAAAACATGAGCTATATCGTGAGACTCAAGAAAAGCTTTGGTTTCAGGAGTTATTCCATCTTTATTATGGCTAAGATACTCCTCGTGTTCTTTATAGAACTTTGCTAATCCTTGTCTAAGAGTAATCTTTCTATCCTCAGTCATCTTGTTAAACCCATCTTCTTACTTTATTACAATAGTCATCATATTCTTCCTTAAAATCTCTTTTCAGTCGGGGTTCTTCCACTATCATAATAAATATGGTGAATCCGATGAATACACAGAAAGAATAAATCCATAATTCAATGGATTGAAAAAAATTGCTCCCCTTTAACCATGTCAATATACCTTTATATGTTAATTCCGGTTGCCAAAATTCTTGAAATGATGATCATTAAAATCATTGAAAGGGTTGGCCAGTAAGTGATTTTTGAAAACTCACTTTCCTCAGCTGAGCTTTCTCCTGAGTCCCAATTTGATTTGCTAATTCTAATTGCTGAAGGAAGCAATGTGAAAGGAAGCAAAAGTGGGAATGCCAGGCTCATCACCGTAGGTACCGGTAAAGAATTCAAGGCGTTTATTATAGTACTTACTACCAGCGGTAAAACAAAGAATACGTAAAGAGACTTTATCTTTTCAAACCCGGATAGTACCCTCAATTCGGAAAGGAAGCTGATGAAAACTAGTCTTAATTTTCGGAAGAAAAAGACTATTCCGATCAAGGCCAAAGTCGAGAATGAAAAAGAGACAAATGGTGGAATAGCTAGAATGGTATATGCTCTCCCTATATCTCCATAGGGCATTAATGATCCCATTATAATGTATCCCAGGAAAACAATAGCCCCAATTATTCCCATCCATAGGTAGAACAGCCCAATAAAATCAATGTTGTTTTTTCTTCGCAGTAAAGTCAAAAACAGAACTGCTTGGAAAAAAGAAGCTAAAGGACCGGCGGAGAGGATAAATAGCTCATGGTTTGAGGGGACTGTGGAAATATCGATGGAAACATAGTTGTGAAATAATGTCGGATTGGCATCCAACAGTGTTGCTACAATAGCGTGAGCAAACTCATGAAGAAAAGTTGTTAAGGCAAATGCAGTAACTAGAATAGAAATCAGATTTAAAATGATTAATCGTTGGTTCATCTAAGAGTGTCTACGTTATTGGTTACTGGCTTTTTTATTTAACAGCATAGTCTTTCTATTTGCGGTCATTAGGGTTTTTAATGTGTTCAGAACCAAAGACCAAAATATTTCCATTCTACTCTGTTGATTTTCGAATATACCTTTAGCAAAATCAGCAGGTGTACTCTCATCTCGGGTAGATGTTACTAACAAATGAAGCTGCCAGTGCTAACAAAGTATCAGAATGTAATTGAGACTGGGTCTTTCAGATTTTTAATGAAGACCTGGGTGATACTTCCGATATAATCAGGATCAATGAAGAGGCTCCTGAAGTGAGTCTTTTATGGATAGACTGGTTGGTAATTCTACTGTATGATTGTAACCCTTGAGTTACTTTGTTACCTCTTCCAATAGTTCATTAGATATTTCATTCCCGTTCTCGTCGATAGATACAACCCAAACATTAGTGGTGCATTCTCTATTAAAGACATCTGAATTTGAGGTGCAATATTGTTTGGTTCCTTTTATGACAAAGCCTTCTTCTGTTTCCTCTGCTGTATTACCGTATTCATTATAAAATTCTCCATAGGTGTTTTGCCATTCTTTATTTCCTTCTTTATCGGTCTTAATAACGAACATATCGTAGTTCCCATTTCCGTAAGAGCTTGTAGAACCGATAATCAGATAGCCATCTTTAGTTGCCAAAATAGAACTCGCAAGGTCATAACTATTTCCTCCAAATCGTTTGAACCAAATCTCATTTCCATTCGGACGATTCTTTGTTAATAAAATGTCTGATGTATCACCGTTTCTGGATCCAATGGTAGTGACCTGGATAGAACCATTCTCAGTTTCAATTTTAGGTTGAAACTGGAGATTAGTTTCTTTTTTGAACCTGTTATTCTGGGCTCTATAATTAAGTGTTACCAATATATCTGTGGCTCTATCGAATTGATCTCTTTCGACTTTCATAATGAAATTAGAAGCCAATAATTCATTTCTGTTTAGCACTTCTACTTCTCGCTCTCTTTCTCGATTCGAGAACGATATCTTTAGTTCGTTGCCCTCCACTAGATAGAGCTCGAAACTCATATCTAATTCACTGCTATAGTAGTTTCCCACAAAACCTTCCAGATCAGTCAATGAAGCAGGTTCAGAAGAATGTCTTTCGTATGTATTGGTGCCTCCTGACGGGAAAAAAAGAACGAGTTCGTTTTCAAAGAATCTAAGTTTGATTTCAGAATCGTAGTTAAACGAATACGTATCCTGATTTTCCTTAATGATTTCCTGTGGGTAATTATTCGCATTTTTCCAGAGTAGCTTCCCTTCCTGCTCTACAATTCGAATCAAAACCCCACCTGAGGACATGTATTGCCCTGTAACTTTTATCGGCTCTTTTTTACTTAAGCTTTTTTCGATAAGGTTATCATATTCCGTTTTTTCCTCAATAGCAGGAAGTAGGAGAGAGGCAATTTCATCAGCAATGTCTCCACTCCAAATTTGACCATTATTACTCATCACAAAGATGGAGAGTTTTTCTTCAGGGAAGCGAGTGGTATGGGAGTGATATCCAAATGTTGAGCCTGAGTGATATTGCGCTGTTCTTCCTAAGCGACCATCTAGTTCTAATCCAAACCCATAGCTTTTTATTTCGCTATTAGGAATAGGTTTTTGGCCTTCGATCAAGAGGGTGTTGTTATTATCATAGGCATTCTGAACTGCCTGTTCAAAGATCAATTGGTCCGTTAGTGTGGTGTATAGAAAACCATCACCATTAACCTTAGTTACTGCAGGAGTTGATAGCCAAAGACCATTACCCCAATCAGAATAAGAATCCGCTCTATTGGGAATGACACCTGAGTAGCGTTTAACAAAAGAAGTCTCGTCCATTCCCATTTTTTCAAAGAATTCTTTTGAGTAATCGTTGAAATTCTTTCCGGAAACCTTTTCGATGATTTTTGCAAGAATGGTATAACCAGAATTACTATACGAATATCTTGATCCCGGCTCAAAAACCAGTTCTTCTTGTTTACTTAGCAAATCAATAACATCATCATTATCCATACCAATTTGCCTCCAGGAAGGCTTGTTCATCATTTCCATTATGAACACATAGTCTCTGATACCACTGGTATGATTTATTAGATGTCTGATCTTTATCTCTTCTTTCTTATTAGGATATAAAGAAGGAACATACTTTCTAAAATCATCTTCCAAACTAAGTTTTCCCTCTAATGATAATTCCAAAACCATTAACGCAGTAAACTGTTTGGCAGTTGAAGCAATATTGGATCGGGTATTTCTATCAATCTTTATTTGATGATCAAGATTAGCATAGCCTAAATAATGCTCATAAACTATTTCGCCATTTTCAACAATTCCAACGGCCAAGCCTGGAGTGTCATCACTTGCATACTGATAAAGTAGCTTGGTAATTGCGTCGCTATCGACTCCTGATATCGACTGAGAGAAAAGATTGGTAGTGAAAAATAGGAATAGTATTGAAAGTATATCTCGCTTTGCCATAATGTCTTTTTAGGCTAAAATAGAGTAAGTGCAAAGCCATATCGTGCCAAATGACCATTTGAATCCAGTTTTATAATTTATTTTTTGAAATAAATTGTCCAGGGGTAATGTCAGTATACTTTTTAAAAGCTCTGTTAAATGTTGTCTTGGAATTAAAACCACAATCCAAAGCGATACCGAGTAAAGTGCTGGTAGTATGCTCGCCTTTTTTTAACCGTTCTATAACTGCTTCTGCTCTTTTCTCATTCACAAAATCATTGAAGTTCATTTCGAACTCTTGATTGATCGTTTTTGAAATAATATTTCGATTTGTGTTTAAAACACTTGCGAGATTAGTCAAAGTTAACTCTGGGTTTTTATAGATATGTTTCTCTTCAAAAAGATGAATGATCTTACCCTTCCATTCGCGAAGCAATAAGGCTTCTTCCGGTTCATTTTTTTCTACTTCGCTTTCATCTTTTTGTAAGAGCTCACCCTTGGCTATGAAGCTGGAATCTAATTCTATGGAAGCTCTAATTGTATTTGAGTACCCTGTTATAGATATGTACAACAACAGGATTGAAAAGCATAGGTAATACCAATATTTACTGCCAAACTCACCCCACTCCGGATTCAAAATAAAAAACAGTATTCTGAGTACTAAGATCAAGCTGAAGGCAACAGCAAAATGTTGGATCCATTTAAAGGCGATTTCGTCCGCAAAACTTACTTCCTGTAATGACAATTTTCTATAGTTCAGATAGTACCTCATGCTCATGAACAAATAAAACAGCATGGAAATGAGACCGGCCATTTGGTACCAAAAATCCAGGTCCTTATCTCTATCATCAGCGTAAAAGTAAAATTCATCTAAGATAAGTTTGTCGGTGATGAAGACAATCAAGCTATAAATCAAATAAACGATTGCTGGCAAAAAGTGTAAGAGGTCCTTCTGAGTAAGTTCCAGCTTTTTGTTTAACAGTGTTTTTACATAAAAGAAGAATACAGGGCCTATTAAAAATAATTGTTGGAAAGGAACAAAGAATAGGAATTCTTTATAGCTAGTTTGGCCGTACCAACCTGCATATCCTAACATAAAAGGACAAATGTATAACCCACCCAGGAAGATGAATGCTGATAACCACTTACTGTGACTTTCATCATCCTTTGTCCCTTTCCTTATAAGCAAATAGGAAAAGATGACGGCATTGAAAAAGAAAATTAGTAGAACTGAACTTTTTGGGTTGTGATCGAAATAAAGTAAATCGCTCAATGTAGTCTCAAGAGTTTTGAATATTTGCGCATAACAACGGAATTAAGCGAATAAAGTTCAGCTATGTTAGCTCACATTATAGTTCTAAGCTTCATTTTGATTTTTTGTCCACTAACTCTTGATTATCTCTCTGAAGGGGGAACATCAATAAACTTGTCCAGGATTTCTTGAAAATATTCGAAGTTAACAGGCTTTAAGATTTTTTCATTTGATGGAGGATATTTTGCCAAGTATTGCTTTGGCCTGGTTGGTCTTTTTTCAAATCCTCCTCCACAGTTTGGGCAAACATTGAAAAGTACTTTATCAACACACTCTGCACAAAAAGTACAATCAAATGTACAAATCATAGCGTTATTGTCGCCGTTTGGTAATAGTTTGTCACAGTTTTCACAGTTTAATCTGATTTCCATAAGTCAATCTTTTCTACTTTCTGACATTCCATTTTTAATAGCATTAAACTCATATTTCTTCCAGGATGGAAGTTCCTTTCGAGTAGTTTCCGGAGGTCCATTCCCAGGTCTCATAGAGCCGTATTTTCCCATTTGCCATAATCTCTGGTTTCGAAAAACACTTTCCTGTCATTAGTTCATTATTCGCGTTGATTTGATGATAGCGCATATTTATGATGCCATCTTTGTCTATTAATCCAAGGAGCTGACCTATTATGATTTTACCACCGCTATACTCAGAAGTCAGAATGGAACCATTTTGCTTATACTCAAAAATGGTTTCCTCAGAAGTTTCCCCGTTTTCGCTATTCTGTATGGTCCTAAATTTTTTGTTATTGTAGTTCATGTTGTTGGTTCTTTATTGAATTCTTCAAAGTGACTTCTTTTCAACCCCTCCCAATCTTCTCGAATAATACTGTAATAGACATCATCCTTGCTTTTGCCATTAGAGTCGATATAGTTGTTTCGAAAAATGCCCTCCTTTTTTGCTCCTAACTTTTCAATGGCCTTTTGAGATCGTATGTTTTCAAGATCAGCACTGAACTGTATACGTCTGAATCCGATTTCTTCAAATCCAAATTTTAAAAGCTCGTACTTACAAGCTTTGTTTAATCCGGTACCTTGAAAACCTGTACCGTACCACGTCCAGCCGATTTCACATTTTTCACTAGTTAAGTTTATGTTTCCAAAACGCGTGCAGCCCGCAACTGTGTCTTTAGCTTTATCAATGATTATGAATGGATAGCAAGAACCGTCTTCTTTGGCTTGGACTATGCTTGTCAGGTAATCCTCAAAGTCTTTATCATTTCGTATATACATGCCCATGTATTTCCATATGTTATCATCAAAAATGATCTTTTTGAGCTCATCATGGTTTACATATTCAAAAGGGATTAATCGTACCCGGTCATTCTCTAGCTTTATCTCAGAATGTAACAGCTCTTTTTTCAGTGTATGAAGTGCCATATTTATGATCTCATCCAGTTTTGTAATTCAATTAGATTTCCTTCTGGATCCTTCGCATAAACAAAGGTGAGTTTCCCTACGCCCTCTACTTCTTTTTGAGTGACTTCTCCGGTTGCTTTGCCTCCATTTTTGATAAGAGACTTAAGTACTTCTTCAACATCCTCAACTTCAAAGGCAATATGCCCATAGCCTTTAGTATTGGGAGCCTGTTCTCCTTGTTTATCTATAAGCTGATATTGATAAATTTCCAATGTCGGTCCGTTTTCACCATATCCCGGAAGTAATAGATGAGCACCTTGTAAATGTGCATCATGAAGCCCTGTACCTTTATCCAACCAGGCCCCCGATTGTGTTCGAATAGGAGGGATGAGTTTACAATCAAACGTTTTGATATAAAAATCGGTAAGAGTTTTCCAATCGATGCTAACTATATTGGTATGAACGAATCTCACTTTTAACCTCAAATTTTGTCTAAATCAGTGACGGTTAAATTACTATCCGCATTTCCTGTATTAAGGGTAGAGGCAGGTTCAAATAACATTATGTGGGCTTCTTGAGGCGCGTAGGGTTTATGGTCAACCCCTTTTGGAATAATCACGAATTCACCTGCGTTCAAGTGCAAAGTTTTATCCTTTAATTCAATGAATAGCTCACCAGCAACCACATAAAAAAATTCATCTTCATGTTCGTGATGGTGCATTACAAACTCACCTTCGAACTTAGCAAGTTTCACTTGTTGATTATTTAGTTCACCAACGATCTTTGGAGACCAATGATCGGTAAATGTTTGGAGTTTCTGTTTGATATTTACTTTTTCTATTTCCAATTCTTTGCTCAATTACTTAGTTATTTTAAAAGCTATTTTTTTAATTCCTGGACAATACGTTCACCGAAAGATGCTTTTTCAAGATTGGATTCCAGGCGCTCAAGATGTTCTATGATTTCAATATTTTGGTCAAGAAGATCCAGTATAACCTTCTTTCCTATCTCCCAAATCTCTGTGAACTGAGGTAAATTCTCTTCCGCTTTTTCGGTCAATTTAAAAATGGTTTTTCTTCTGTCAACGATGTCTTTTTCACTAGTCAGATAACCCTTGCTGATCATCTTGTTCGTCATCGTCATTACAGATTGGTGAGTGAATTTTAGCCTTTCCGCTATTTCCATAACAGAGACATTAGGCTGTTCATCGACAATCCGTAATACCAGGTACCAATTTGGTTCTGTATCTATTTCCAGGCTTCGATACATGGCTCGTAGACTGTGAGACATTAGGTCACTAATTCGTTTTAGTCTGGCGTCTAGATTGGCATAGCCTAACTGCCTGATTAAATCTTTTTCCATAAGCAGAAATTTCCCGAATATATAAATAATGCAGTTAACTGCGTAATCTTATATTTTTTTCTTTATTACTAATATTCTAAGAGATTTGGTGGGGTAGGGCTACTTACTATAGTAAGCTTTCTAGGTAATTTACTTGTCTGTTTGTTCTTGTATCCAGGCCATTAATTCATCTTTATCTAATGCATCCCACGTTGACTGCGTATTCTTTTTTTGTGATTGGTTGACATCTGATTGTAAAACGATCAATTCCGTATTCTCATTTCCTGCAAGTTGTAATTCAGCTAAAAACCCAACTATATCTGTCGAATTGTTTTCATATAAGGTTCTGAGATACTCTGTCAATCTATATTTTATCGCAGGCTCTATATAGGCTCTTACCGCATAATTCTTATACGCCTTAATATTTCTATTCTTTTTATCAAAGTAGCTGTAGGATGAGAAAGCATGGTAATTCTCAGGTACAGTGTTGGGGGTACCATTCAAATATGTTTCCAGCATATAGTTCATAAATTTTGGCTCCCAAAGATCAATTCGGTTGATCCTTATATCTCTTTCATGCTGATACCATTTTCTGGTCCAATCCAAAGTGAAGTTACAAATTACAATACCCGCTATGTTGGGTTGAAACTCATAGTCGTCTCTTTTTATGAATTCAATGTATTTCATTGCTCTATGTCCTACTAAGCTTGCTCCCAAAAAGAAAATATTTTCATTTGGTAAATCATGCTTAGTAAAGGCTTCCTGAATGAGACTATGAGTAGACAGCAGAGATGTCTCATCAAAGTAGAAATCTAATGGAATCTCGGAGGAAACCGATAATACCGCGAAGCCTTTTTCAGAAGCCTGGTTATACATCTGTTTTGCGCTCTTATTTTTATCGTCGTAACCTGAATCTTCAAGAAATATGAGTACCCCTTTAATTCTGTTATTTTCCGGTATCATTAGTGTATAACCGCTTTGAATAAATGCCATGAAGTCATTTTCTGCGGGCCCAATCCTCAGGCTATCACTTTTTATCGGTTCATAATATTCAACCATTGTTTGTGAAAAGGACTCTTTAGATAGAATAGTCAACAAGATTAGTGGGAGGAAAAGCTTAAGCGTTTTGTTCATTATTATCCGTTTCAATTACGCACAACAGCGGAGTTAAGTGAATAAAGTTCACCTAATATTTATTTCAGGTTTGAGTGTTGTTCTACTTTTCCTAGATAGTCGATACTGAGTTGAACAACAGGAATAACCTAACAACATTATCCTTCTGTAAAAAGGATAAATGGTCTTGCAAATGAAGTGAATAGCTACCACTTTCAGATAATCAATCAAAAACCAAGAGGAACATGGCCCCATTAGACCAACAACCCGTTAACTCTCCCTTTGATCGAAACAGTACCGGGGAGGAAGTACTTGCTGAGAAAGAACTTGCCGGAAAAGTAGCAATTGTAACCGGAGGATATAGTGGAATTGGAATTGAAACTACCAAGGCATTAGCTGCTAAAGGGGTGAAGGTAATTGTTCCGGTTCGATCTAAAGAAAAAGCAGAAGAAAATCTTAAAGAGATAGAAGGAGAAATTGAAACGGCATTACTGGATTTAAGTGACCTTTCTTCTGTTTCGTCTTTTGCTGACCAGGTGTTATCCGGAGTGGCCAAACTCGATTTCCTAATCAATAATGCCGGCATTATGGCGTGCCCTGAAACCAGGGTTGGTCCTGGTTGGGAAGCTCAGTTTGGGGTAAACCATATGGGACATTTCGCTCTTACAAAAAGACTAATGCCTCTATTAAAGGGAACAGAAGGAGCACGAGTAATTAGTCTTACCTCAACCGGGCATAAAATAAGTGATATTCGTTGGGATGATATTCAGTTTGAAACAGGAGACTATGAGAAATGGCAGGCTTATGGTCAGTCGAAAACAGCTAATGCGTTATTCGCCAATGCACTTTCGAGAAGGCTGAAGGATTCGGGAGGACTTGCTTTTTCGGTACATCCTGGAGGTATTTTTACTCCGCTTCAGCGACATCTGCCTAAAGAAGAAATGGTTATGCTAGGCTGGATTAATGAAGATGGCAGTCCGTCTGAACTGGCCAAACAGGGATTCAAAACACCTGAGCAGGGATGTTCCACAACACTTTGGGCGGCAACTTCTGAACTGCTTGATGGAATGCCAGGGGTATATTGCGAAGATTGTAATATTGCGTCTCCTACGGATAACTCGAACCCAATGGGGCGTTATTTTGGGGTAGACCCACATGGCTGTGATGATGAATCGGCAGAGCGGTTATGGGAAATCAGTGAGAAGCTTTTGGAACATTGAACGTCCAGCTACCAACAGCTGAACTTCGAAGTTCAATTTCAGCAGGGTTTCAGTTAGGCTTGAATGCTATTACTTGATCAGGCGTTAATTGTACCTAGTTCAACTTCTTCCAATAAATGACTTTGTCATCTCCATCTTTCCAAAAGTCTCTAATGACAGCTTCCCTGGAGTAGTTTAGATTTTCATAAAACCTTCTGGTTAATTCAAAATCATCTGTTCCCGATGTTTCAACGATTAATATGCGGGCCTCTTTCTCTATTAACCGGTTTTCTAAATAAGTCATCATTTTGCTTCCGATGCCTTTTCCCTGAATATCTTCTCTTACTCCAATAGCATATAGATTATAAGTTCCTTCTGTAAGCTTTTCCGGGGCACAAAATCCAATAGAAATCGGGAGATCATTTTCCAATGCAAGAAACCAAATTTCATCGGACTCAGGATTGTTCAGATAATCTGAGATCATGTCATCAAGCATCTCCGAAGGAAATAGCTCAATAGAATTCAAAACATCTTTTAAACCCTCAATGTCATTTCTAGTGACTGCTCTTATCTCATACATCTGTTCTGTTGTTTGAATAGTATTGGCTCAAACAATACCAAACTTTTCGATGAAATAAATACTTCGTCTGGTTGAAAACCAGATATTTTATTTAGGATCTAATGACATCACATAGTCATAACTCTCATCCAGATAGTTTGCCAGATTATCTAAATCCTTAAGCATCTCCTCTGGGATGAGCACATAGCCATGCATAATGGAGTTGTACGATTTGTAAAGGGTAGAATCCCATTCTTCTATGTATTTCTTCTGGACTTCTTTTGAAAACCGGAATCCAATTTCTCCGGCTTTATTTAGCAATGAAAACATATGTCCATTGGCCGAAGTGTAGGGCATCGTTTTGCCTTTTCGCTCAAATCTTGGGCATTTTGAAATCAGTTCATCGTATAGTTTTAATCGTTCTTCCCACATAGCTATTTATTGTTTTTCTACAAATTCTTTGAATTGATTCATCCACTTTTGTCCCTGTTTTTTATACATACCGGGAAATATCATACCCATTAACTTCGGCATAAAACTCATTCTTACATACTCAAATTCGTATTCATACCGGGTCTTGTTTACTCCAAGTTCGATGAATGTGCATTTCCAGGTATTGTCCATATGCTCATGATGGTAAAAGGCTTCAAAGGAATCAGGGAGATTATTCGAAGTAATGGTTTCTGTCATAATCATATCATGCTTCCCGTACTTATAATATAATTTAGATACTGCTCCGTTTTCTCCTTGCTTACCGCTAATCAGTTCCTTCTTAATAAATCCATCCTGGTATTCTCCTAAATAGTTTGGGTCAGCAAATAGCTGGGTAACCAGCTCTTTAGGTTTGTTAATCTCTATTGCACCGCTGTATTTCATAAATTTTTCTGATTTAGATTAAACAGCGCATAGTTAACCATACAGGTTTAGAATCAGGTTACAGTACGGTTTTGTAACCGTTGCATTTACAAGTTTTTTCTTTTGATCCGTTCTTCGAGGTATTCAGAAGGGGAGATGCCTTCAAACTCTTTAAATATTCGATAGAAGGAGACTTTGTTATTGAAACCTGAATCATAGGCCACATCAATGAGCTTAATTTTGGAGCCATTTACAGTTTCCATAATTCGTTTAGCCTCGTTCAATCTGTATTGGTTGATTAGCTTTTTAAAGGAGCAGTTGAATTTTTGATTGATGATTTCGGTGACAAAGGCTTTGGGAAGTTCAACAGCTTCTGAAAATTTCTCAAGTGTCAAGGAGTCGTCCAGATAAACTTTATCTTGTTCAAGTTTCCGGAGAATCAGGTCTTCATGTCTTTTCCTTGCTTCCAGGTTGCCCAGATCAGGAGCTTTGGCGTTAAGCAGCACAGATTTATCTACCAGTTTGAAGGCAATCGCCTGAATAATGAAAGCCATGGCCAGCATGCTTAGTTGATTAATTAAACCGAAGCTTAATTCAACTGCCGGTTGAACGACAAAATAACCCAGGTGTAAAAGCAGGAATGCGGAATAACCGATCAGGATTGTTCGGTACCAGTTTGCGAGTACATTATTAGTTACATGTTCTCTTAAATGATTCAGTTTTTTGATGCTGAGAAAAATGTAAATCCCGATATACACAAAAAAGCTCAGACTGAAGTAGAAATCAAAACTTTGATAGGATGGGATATTCTCCATAAAGCCTTTTACAAAGGCCAGTTTTTCATCCCCACTTAAAAAGTAAAAGGGGATGTTCATTAAGAACATCAACCCAAAAGGGATTAGATGCCAGAGTTGTTGTCGTTCAAGCTTAAATGCTCTTTCCACTATGGCGAGAGTCATAAGCCACATTAATGGTGGCTTGAGAAAACTTATCGGGTAACTGATTCCTAGTACGTGAGGGACTGAGTTGATCAATTCAGTCTCGAATAAAAGACGTTCGAAAAGGGTAATACCCTCAATAATTAACAGGCTGGCGAAGAGTTTTTTAAAGAGTGACTTGTTCTCTGAACGCAGTAATATAATGGCAATAAAGAAAGCCTGAAGCGTACCATAAGCAATGAGAACATTAATTATTAAAGACGTCTGTTCCAATACATACCGTGTTTGTTGACGATGCTAATTACGGAAAATCACGGCAACGAAGAAAGCTATTACTAAATTTACTTCCAGGTCGTCCCCGACTTGATCAGGGGTCTGAGAGGAAAGAAAGATTGCTACCCTCACAGATGCTGAATCAAGCCCACCTTCCGAAGTATTCATACGGAGGGCAGGTTCAGTATGACAAATTAATACTTACCAAATGGGTAATTCTTCAATCTCTACGCCAAATGCTGAAAGGGACTGAGCAAAGGAGGGAAGATGGAGTTTGTAGTAATTTATGCGGAGTACACGGTCACAATCTTCCATATCCAGATTCCAATCTTTTATTCCAATGGAATGCTCAAGTACATAAATGAGCCGACTTGCTGTAAGTGCGTTCTCAACATTCGTTTTAAAAACCCGGCATTCAAGATGTGTTTCTTGTTGGAATATGTTCATGATACTCTTGGATAAATTGGTTCGTACACTACCATAACAAATCCGTTTTCATATTGGGTACAAGAAATCAACTCCATATGTATGTCGGCTTTTATTTCTCCAAAAAGTGGGATTCCGTCTCCAAGAAGAACGGGTATCCTGGTTATAGTCATTACATCAATGAGATGAGCATTTAAGAAGCGTTGGATGGTGCTGCCTCCATCAATGTACAGATGTTTAAATCCATGCTCTGAGCATTTTGCTACAACTTCTTTAGGGCTTCCGCTCATTGGTATTACTTTTCCTTCCAGATCATCAGGAATGGTTAACTGACGAGAGGATAAGACAACGACTGGTTTTTCATAGGGCCACTTTCCAAAAGACAATACTTTTTCAAAAGTATGACGCCCCATAACCAGGGCGTCAACTGAATCCATGAATGTATAGAAGCCGAAATCTTCCTTTTTGTCCTTTAAGACATAATCCGGGTTATCAAGCCATTCGATATCTCCATCGGGTTTAGCAATGAACCCATCCAAGCTTGCAGCTATGTATACTGAACATTTCATTTTTCTCGCTCCCAGAAAAAAGGAGGCTCTACTCCAAGTGCTCTCAGATACACATAACCTTGCCCTCTGTGATGGATTTCATTATCCATGATATAGGTCAGATGCCACCATATTTTGCCTTCATACTGTTCATAAGCTGTCTCTTCTGTCTGGAATCGCCCTGGCTTAATTTTAGCCCAGTACTCATTCATGATGGGAGTAGACCAGTCCCACATTAGTAAAACTTCTTCTTTGGTTTTAGGGAGTTCCTTGAGTGGAGAGCCTTCGATATCTCCAAATTGTCCCCATTCTCCTGTCGCAATTCCCTTTGCAGCAGGAGCGGCCATCATCAGAAGTTCCTGGCAAATCTCTCCGAATACCCTCATCCCACCAATACTAAATGTGAAGAGTTTATCTTCTGGAAAAGCTTCGATTAGTTTTCGTGTTAGTCTTCGATGCCCCTGCCAGTGTTCCAGCATTTCATCGGGGGTCATAATTATCTCTTTTGAAGTATCCATAGGTTTGATTGGTTAATGTGTTGGTAACCAAGGTATAAGTGGTTACTGACAACCCTATGTCAGTAAGAATTCAAAAAAAATTAAAATTCTTTTTCGAGCTCTGAATAATGCTCAAATAATTCTTCTGAAATTTCTCTTAGAACCTGCTTCATTTCTTCTGAACGAAGGATTTTGATCTCTTTTCCCCAGGTCAGAAGCCATCGCGCAGTATAATGGATAGATGGAGTAAGGAAAGTCATTTCAACTCCATCTTCTACAATTTTTTCCCAGGCCCAGCCATGCAGGAACTTTCCATCACCCATGTAGCGTGCTATTCTGGTGCTGAACCAAACAGTAACTTCTTTCAATTCATGTTCACGATGGAGTATTTGTTCGTGGAACTTCTTTAGGGTGTGTATTGCTGGCTGGGGAATTTTCTCACCCACTAATTTATAAGCCTCAAAGCGATCTAACCGGAACATGCGGTAATCATCCCTCAATCGACACCAACCTGCCAGATACCAGTTTCGACCTCGCACTAATAATCCAAGAGGTTCAATTTTTCGGCATAGTACTTCATCACCATATGGCCTTTTATAATCGATCTCAATAAGCTCATTTTTAAAAATAGCTAGCTGCAGAAAAGAAAAGATGTCCGAATCACAAAGCTCAGTGTTGGCAGCCTCGGGGTATAAATTCGCTACATGACTGTCCATGGCTTCGAAAAAATCTTTGTCTTCTGCGCGAAGAGTGGATCGTATTTTATCCAGAGCGGAATGGTAGGACTTCCCCAGCTCCGAATTATTCCACTTCTGCATTAAACGTTCTGCGGCAAGTAAAGACATTGCCTCACTTTTGCTGAACATAACAGGAGGGAGGTGGTATCCTCGAAGAATGTAATAACCCTTCCCAGTTTCAATACCTAGTGGTATTCCAGCTTCTTCTAAGGCTTTTAAATCCCGATAAGCAGTACGCTCACTTATTCCATATCGCTCAGCTAATTCCTCGATAGGAGTATATTTTCTCCCCTGAAGAAAAATGATAATAGCGGTAAGTCGATCGATACGGTTCAAGGCAAAAAAGTATAATTGTCAGAGTCTAGTATATCTTATAGAAAAAAACTAGAAGGAAGTTTTTTGTATAAATAGAACTTTGAACGCTGAACCTCGAGGTTCGATGTTTAAGAGAGAATAGATATCCCTTTTGTCATTCCTGCAAACGCAGGAATGACCTTATTCAGTGCTTAAATCGCTGATATCTCCACTTCAATTTTTTCAATTTCTCCGGTACGGTTCATTAGCTTAGCACTTAACTCAGCAGATATAGACAAGCTGTATAATGTTGTAGTGTTTCCATCAGTAAAAGAGATGGTCAACGATTCAGTATCAGATAATTGATACACAAATGGAACCTGGCAATAAGTAAAAGCAAGAGAGTCTTTTGCTAAAGGGAAGCTCTTTTCTTCTCCGTTGATGTCGATATACGTGAAGGAATCGTTGGTTTTCAGGAATTCAGATTGTTTGAGTAATCCGGTTCTTATTTTGATCTGACCATCCTCAACATACACACCCAGCTCACCAAATCTGGAAAGAATATCTTCTTTTACCTGACCGGTCATACCTGGTTGTTTTGCACCACCAGTACCCGGAGTATGTGAATATGGATCTGAGGGAAAGGCACCATAGTTCTCAACGGTTTTATGATTACCCAGTCCTTGTCTTACATCATAGTAAAGATCAATAAGTTCTTTTACCTGGTGGTCATCTGCATCACTATTGATAGCTTCCCAACAGTTTTCTTCTACAGCCAGAATTAGCTTGGAAACCATATGCCAGTAAATAGACCCAAGGCCTTCATATCCAAAGAAGGTGCCGGAGCGCCCTGTAAAGGATTGATGATCGAATACAGATTCAAATGCATTTAAAATATGCTCTGTTTCTTTTTCAACCAGTTCTGAGTATTCCTCTTTTAAAGACTCCAACACCTCAATTACATCCTTCACATTATTAAAGCTGCCATTGAAGTGATAATTACCCATTACATCTTTTTCGATGAGTTGGGTGTTGCCGTCATTGATCAATTTGGAAAGAAGCTCTGAAGACTCAACATCTGATTTCGATATAATGTTTTTATCAAAGAACCTCGGCAACTGACGATCAGGATACAAGATGTAGCTATGTTGATTCTCTCTGTATAGGCTGGATTGCCGCAATGCTTTTAACAGGTCAATGATTTCTGCGGTTTCCAGCTTTCCCGAACTTAGCACTGCAACCTGACCTTCGAGCATTTCATAGAGATAACGTATTCCAATTCCTCCATCCTTTTTTACGGACATCAAGTTGTAGGAGTGATATAGATTATCCTCTCTCTTATTTGCTTCAATAGTGTGATCAATGTGTTTTAACGCTGTTTCAAAAAATGAATCCAGATCAGCTGTAGTAATGGAGCTCTGGTTCTCGGAAAAACCACTATATACCTTGTTCCTGTATTTTTCGCCAGCCTGACCCAGATCATCTACAATCTTCCTTCTCAATTCATCAGAAATAGATCCGGATAACTCCCCATTATAAGCATCAAATGTAGAATGGATGGTTTTTAATAATTCCGCTACTTCAGAAGATAGAGAAAACTCTTTGCCATCAACTTGCGAGAATAGTTTCTTACAAAAAGTCACATAGCGTCTGATATAGAACAACGTGACCATAGAAACGCCATTACCTACCAGTGCGTTATTTGCATCATTCCATTCCGGACGTTGTGTATTTAACCAAATGCCTGCTTCAGGGATAAAATTAGATAGCTTAGCCAGAAGAGTGACTAATAATTTTTCTGTCAGATTAACCAGATAAACTTCCTCATTCTTATCCCAAATAAGCTTTCCGTCAGCTCCAACTTCAGCAGTACGTTGATTAGTAATGGTTTCTAGCTTATGATCGAAATCAACGGTGTCCTTAGGGTCTTTTAGCAGAGCTTCATAGTCTTTGATGCGATAAGGAACATTCGCATAAGCAAAACTGCGTTGTTCGAGCATCTCAGCAAGTGCTTTAGGGTGATGGGAAAGTGACAACTCCAAAAGCTTAAGCAAATAGATGATCTGGTGATCCCCCCAGTAACCGATATAAGACCAAGGATCGTCTTCTTCGATTACTTCCCAGTCGATTCCATCTCGAGTAATTCGATAAGGGTTATAACCATCAGCCGTAGAGGCATTCACAAATTTAGCAATGATTCCCTCCAGGAAATTAGGGTAAGAAAGAGCAAGTGCCTCCCAGTTCTGGAAGATGTCTCTCCAATTACCTGCGTAATAGAGTTTTTTGTCTCCATTTTCTTCTCTCAGTTCAATAGAAAACTGGTTCCATGGCCGGCTTGGGTCTCCATGTCTTCGGCTGAATGTGAGTGGTAAGTATTCAAGTATAAGGCGTTTTAATTGAGGGTCGGCCTGTTTTTGAGCAAATTCTAAGAGCTCAGAATAAGAACTTTCCTGAGAAAGACTCTCTAATTCCGATTCATATTTTGCAGTAATGGCTTTATTGAAGCCTTTAAGAAATCCTCTTAAATCCTCGGCCTGAACACGGTAATTATTATCGAAAATGCCACCCCGCATCACATTAAACATCACGTTTGCAAAGTGCCTGGCATCCATCATCTTATCGTTTGATTTCTGGATACCGTCCGAACTGGCTACAATATTGGTGAGACGATCTGTACCCGCTGCGATGTCTTCTTCAAGAAGAACGGACTTATTAGGCTCTTTTTTAAGCCACTCATCTAAAGCAACTACTTCTGAAGGACTTTGATTGAGTTCGGCTACAAAGTACCAGTTCTCAGATTGCTTTGATGACAAGACAAAAGAAGATTCAATAAAGTAAGCACCTCTTCGTGCTCTGATATCTGTTTCTTGATTGAGTTCTTTCCCTTTTCTAAAGTCATCTAGCTGATCGGAAGAAAGGAGGTGGTTGCTTGCTTCGATGCCGGTTGCCCAGACAGTGGATGCCATTAGAGATTCACTTGGCTCCGCTTTATCTACAGGTATGGCACTTAAAAGGTAAAGACCTAAACCAGAATCTGTCTGAAGTTCATTTTTCTTATAAGCATCCAGCAGGGTGCTGTATTCATTCTGCATTCGACGGTCAATACCATAGGGCAGGAGGTTTTGCAGACCGTCCAATATCCTGATTTCAACCTCATTCTCTGCAAGGTTACTTATCGAAGACTTTTTAACAAATCCATATTTCTCACTGCTATTCCAGCTATAAGTAAAAGAAAGATTTAGGTCATGATTGATTTCTTCAAAAATGAGCTGATTACCTGCAATACTTTTATAGAGATTACGCTCAATATTGTAAACTCCCTGAAAACGATCGGTAAATGGTTCCCATAACCAGGTTTGGTCTGATTTGGTAGCCTGGACAATAGTTTTACTCCCGGTTGTCTCTGCACTATCATGGATTTTGTCATCCGTATAGTAAGGAAAAAGTGCATTTTCAGGATTTTTGCGCCCTGCTGTTAGCCCGCCTTTTGTAGAGATGTACAACCAGTGATCTGAGTCACTAACCATACTAATAAAAAAAGGAGGCATGTGATCGTAATTATTGATCTTGTAATATTCTACACCTTCTATAGTGATGAACATCCCGTCGATGTCCTTTTCAGAATTGTCAAATACCGTGGAACCTAGATTAATCCCTTTTAAAGCCATGAGAAAAGAAACTGTTAGTTTTTTGAATAGTCATTACCCTTATAAGAACTGTGATGGTAGTAAGGCAATCCATCTTTTGCAATTTAAAAAGCCATCAATCGAACGTTTACGATGGAAATCATATTGATCAAAACAGTTTTATAAAAGAATTTGAAGTTATATACTCTACCCTCAATTCACCAAGGATACCATGTTTGAGCGATATAGAATAAAAACTGCGGCATTACTTGTTTTGCTGTCTGCATTTGTTATGATTAATTGTGCCCAGGTTCAGGAAGAAAAACCGGAAGCAGTAAATCGAGCTTTAATGGTAGATGGACAACCTTATTTTATTAAAGGGATTTGTTATCACCCGGTAGCTATAGGGGAAACCAAAAGAGATTTTAGTCCATTGGAAGCCGACCTGGTATTAATGAGAGAGGCAGGAATCAATACAATCCGTGTTTATGAACCAATCCAGGAGGAGTGGGTGTTAGACGCGATGGCTGAAGCGGAGATGAAAGTGATTATCGGTTTTGGGTATAACCAGAATGGTGAATACGATATTCTATCAGGGACTTTTATTGATTACGTGGAAAAATATAAAGATCACCCCGCAATTCTGATGTGGGAACTAGGTAACGAGTACAATTATCATCCCGAGTGGTTCGAAGATGATATTAATAACTGGTATACCGCATTGAACGAGGGTGCAGCTAAAATACATGAGATCGATCAGAATCACCCGGTAACGACAGCACATGGTGAAATACCAGACAAAGAAACTCTGGCCCTAGTTCCGAATGTAGATGTTTGGGGAATGAATGTTTATAGGTGGGATAGTCCTGGGGATATTTATGAGGAATGGAAAGAGCGGAGTGATAAACCAATGTATTTGGCTGAAGCCGGGGCCGATAGCTATATGACTATTGAGAATCATGGATATGCAGAAGGTGTAAATGAGCAAGTTCAGGTTGATGCAGTTACAAGTATTTTAGAAGACGTTTTATCGAATAGAGAAATAGGAGCTGGGGTAACTGTTTTTCAGTTTACCGATGGCTGGTGGAAGGCCGGAAATCCGGAAACTCAAGATAAAGGGGGGTGGGCCCCAAATAGTACAGGCGTTCCTTATGATGGTACTCCAAACGAAGAATACTGGGGAATTGTGGACATAGAACGGAATAAAAAACCAGTGTTTGAAGTGGTAAAAGAAGCTTTCACTAAGGACTAATTACAAAAAAGATTAGAAGGTAATGTCATATAAAAAAGAAAATCGGTTTGCTTTATTAAGAGCAATAGGTACAGTTGAAGCGGATGAGAACTTACCAGACTTGTTCAGAGAAACTCTGGAATCTGGAATGCATGGAATTGGTTTTAGTGCGTATACAGAAGGGCAGGAACCAGGAGATCAGCTTTCTGAGGAACAAATTCGCCGTCGTATGGAGATTTTGAAACCTTACACGAAGTGGGTACGATCCTTTTCTTGTACAGATGGTAACGAGCTCATTCCACAAATTGCTCATGAACATGGACTTAAAACCATGGTGGGAGCATGGCTCGGCAAAGATGCTGACAAAAACGAGCGTGAAGTCGAAGCCTTAATTGCTCTGGGAAAAGCAGGTCATGTTGATATTGCTGCAGTAGGAAACGAGGTGTTATACCGTGGAGATCTTAGCGTTGAAGAATTACTAGGTTTTATACACAAAGTAAAGGAAGCCCTGCCGGATATACAGATAGGGTATGTGGATGCCTACTACGAATTCTCAAACCACCCTGAAATAGTTGATGCTACAGATGTAATTCTGGCGAATTGCTATCCATACTGGGAAGGTTGTCATATTGATTATTCATTGCTGTACATGAAAGATATGTTTAACCAGGCAGTGCGAGCTGCTAAGGGAAAGAGGGTGATTATCTCAGAAACGGGATGGCCAAACAAAGGCGAGTCATTTAAAGATTCCCATCCTTCTGATATCAATTTTATGCGGTACTTTATCAACGCCCAGATATGGTCAGCCAATGATGACATTGAAATTTTCTACTTTTCTTCTTTTGATGAACCCTGGAAAGTAGGAGCAGAAGGAGATGTTGGGGCATATTGGGGTTTATGGGATAAAAATGAAAACCTTAAATTCTGACTGAATTTATTAAGTGAGTAGACAGATGGCGGAAATTCAAGACTTGGAGTTTTTTACCAGGAAGGCAATATGCTATTCCGGATTTAGAGAAGGGCAAAGCCCGGATACAGGGATTTTTCCCAGCTATGATGAGATCAAAGAAGATTTAATGATCCTTCATGGCCATTGGAAATATCTTCGCTTATATGATTGTGACCCACATTCGGAAACCGTACTTGAGGTTATACTAAAAGAAAATCTCGACTTTAAGGTTATGATGGGTGCTTACATTAAAGCCGAAGAAAGTAATCCCAATTGTCCATGGGGCGCTATGTATCCTGAAGAGGAACTGGAAAGCAATCGGGTATGGAACGAAGAGCGTATTCAAAAGCTCATTGTTCTGGCAAATGAATACCCGGAGATCATTTCCTCTTTATCGGTTGGGAATGAGGCTACGGTGGATTGGACGGACCATATGGTTCCTGTTGATCGTGTCATTCATTTTGTGGAACAGGTAAAGCAAGGAGCGAGTCAACCGGTTACTTTCTGCGAAAATTACCTGACCTGGCTTCATAAGTTGGAAGCTCTTGTTGAGGTAGTAGATTTCATCTCCATTCATACTTATCCGGTTTGGGAATACAAATCTATCGATGAATCGATGGCATATACCAAGGACAATTATTATTCCGTGGCAAACAAATACCCTCACAAAGAAGTGGTAATTACCGAAGCAGGGTGGACAACCAAATCCAATGGACGAGGTATCGAGCCTCATAATGTGAATGAAGAGTTTCAAAAGAAATATTACGAAGATTTGATCCGGTGGAGTTATAAAGAGGATATACTAACCTTTGTTTTTGAAGCTTTTGATGAACCCTGGAAAGGTTCTCATGAGCCTCTCGAACCTGAGAAGCATTGGGGACTGTTTAAAGTAGACCGGACTCCTAAATTGGTTCTCCAGGAGTATTTCTGATCGTTCGTTTATACCTGGATGACTAAATGTTAGGAATAGTCTTGAAAACTATTCGTCACCTTCGAATTCTGGAGCAACGACCTCATTCATAAGATCTTCGAGGTTCCCATTGTAGGTTTTGGTGATGGTATTTCCGTCTCTTGTCATTCCGTCAAAAGTACCAGCATCCACAGCATCCCATAGTACGTATTTGGCCTTCCCATCAATAGTGATCAACCCGAAATGGTTTTCAGATCCGGTAGGGTTTAATTTATCCTTCCATTGCTCATCAAAAGCCTCGAAATAGAAGCAGGAAATTCCTTCAGTATCTGTCCATTCACGCATATGATCATGAAATAACTTTAGCTTGTATTCATCGGCAGCTTTTGAACCTGTTGGTCCATACAGGTCGGTAGAAACAGAAGCCCAGCCTGTTTCTCCGATATGAATAGGTTTGTCCAAACCTAAACCTGAAATGTACGCTACTACATTTTCATATTGAGTTTTTGCATAATCTCTGGCACGGATCATCGCTAAATCAATACGTTCTATTTCAATGAGATTCTCTTCTTCACTTCTGCTCAACCAGTAGGCATTATTATAGTGGCTGTCATGAAAAGGGTAGGTATGCACAGAGACGAAATCTACTGCTTCCGCTAGACTGGCTAAATCTTCATTCAGATATTCTTCACCACCACCTCCCCAGGAAGCAAAGTTGTCGGAGCTGGTAATCCAGAGATCAGATGGAAGTTCGCCTTTAGCTTTTAGGTCTTGAAGATGATCCACCCATTTTAGGATGATATCGGGGGTGACAAAATAGGTGACTGCCCAATGAACCATGGCTTCATTACCTACTGCAATGATCTTAACAATGTCCGGATATTCGTTGGCCATTCTTACTGCAGCGTCAATCTCAGCCGTATTGTTTTCCAAATTCTCTTCGTCATGGATAACAGTTTCTGTCCATGAACCTTTGGCTTCAATCCATGCCCCTAACATTACATACATTTCAAACGAATCATCTTCCTCTTTGAGCGATTTTATAGCCTTCAGAATATTCTCAGCATGAGGGTATTGCTGGGTGTTATAGGTTCGAAGAACTTTGATGCCTAAAGCAGAAAGAATAGTTAGATCTTCTTTAATTTGCTCTACAGTTGGAACGATATCCCGGGTATTTTCCCGGTAAGCTCCATAAGAAATCGCTCGATAATCCGGGTCTCCTAATATCTCTGCGGCAGAAGGAGAAGAAGATTGTTCACTTTGTGTACATCCCATAATGAGGAAAAAACTGGCTATTACTAGTGAAAAGAGAAATACTTTCATTGACCTATGCCGTTTAAGCTTCAGCTTTTTGTTGCTCTAGCTCAGCACGAATTTCATTAGCTCTTTCTTCATCAAGATCATATCCCTTCATAATGAGCATGGCAATTAGTGTTCCGGCCATTGGAAGACCAGAGAAAAAGAGTCGTAATCCGGTCATTGGAGCTCCGGAAGTAGCACCAGATGCAACATCAAAGCCTACTAAAGTCATGATAGCTCCGGTTAATAAACCAGCGATCCCAAAACCAAATTTTACCATCCACCAGTAAATAGCTCCAAAAATACCTTCTCTTCGCTTACCGGATTTTAATTCATCCAGATCACACACATCTGCAGTCATAGACATCATGATGGTAAAGAGACTTCCAATACCGAAAGAGAAGAAGGGGAGAGCGAATAAAAACATGTAGGGTTTACCTGGAATAAAAAAGAACCAAAGCAATACATATCCTACAAAAGAAATGGATTGACACACCATAAAAGCGGGCTTCTTTCCAATTTTCTTAGAAATCCAGGCGGTAGCTGGGATTACAATAAATGTTGTTCCAAGGGCACCGATACTACCAAATAAGGTAGGCCATACTCCGGCAGCAGCAGCATCACCACTGAACAGATAGTACACTACAATGAAGAATGTAAAGCTGGCTACTGTGTTGAATGAATTAAAGATCAGGAAAGTTGCGAAACACATTTTTCGGAACTGTTGAATTTTGAAGGATTCTCTAAATCCGTCAAAAATCTCTTTTAAGCTTCCCCCGATATTATTCATCGTCAGTGGTTCGAAATCATCCCGCCCTGTAGTTGGATCACTTTTAATGAAAAGGGCAGGGACCATAGCCAATGCTCCACAGATTATTCCTACCCATAGAGCTAATGTCCTTGTGGCTCCATCAGCATTGGTAAACCAATCCGGATCGTACATAATTACCCAGAACCATGGGGCAATAACCCATGCCCACTGACCAATCCATTGAGCCACGGCCATGATATTGGTTCGTTCATGGAAATCATCGCTCATTTCGTAGCCCATAGCTACATAAGGAACACTGAAAATGGTGAAAGAAAGATAGAACAGGAAAGAACAGACTAAGAAATAGGTAAAATTATAGTCCACTCCGTTTTCGCGATAAAGCTGCCATAGTACGATATAAGTTAGCCCAGAGAGAATCGCTCCAACGAATACATATTGCCTTCTTCGGCCCCACCTGGAGCGTGTATTATCTGAGATAAATCCCATTATGGGATCGGTGAACGCGTCCATTAAGCGGGGTAAAAAGAAGAGTACGCCCCACATCCATCCAGGAAAGCCTAAATCCTGAACGAGTACCACCATAAAAATTGACATTGCCGCTGGAAACATTTGGTTTGCCAGCATACCTAATCCAAAAGCTACTTTCTGTCCAAACGGTACAGGTTTAGCAGTAGCTACAGCATTATTCTGATCCATGAATAGCCCTTTTCTGATTCAAATAGCACAATAAAAGGGAAAATTGGGTCAGGACAAAATGAGATAAATTTTCTCACGTAAAAGTTGCATGACCAAACCTAGATAGACTTCAATTCCGGGTTCAGTTCATACTCTTTGTAATTAACCTTGTAAAGAATGCTGAATAAGGAAGGAATAAAGACCAGTGTAATTACGGTTCCAAACAATAGGCCCACCATAATAGACACGGCCATACCTTCCCACATTTCTCCTCCACTTAGATAAAGCGGTATCAATCCAAATACCGTGGTAAAGGTTGCCAGTACAATTGGGCGGAATCGTTGCAGACAGGCTGCAATTATGGAATCCTGAACAGATCTCTTAAGCTCATTTTGTTCTATTTCAATCCGGTCAATTAGTACAATAGCATTGTTAATAATGATGCCAGCCAGAGAGATGACTCCAAGAAATGGCATAAACCCAAAGGGTTCTCCAAAAACCAGCAAACCTATTACAACTCCAATTACTCCTAGTGGAATGGTCAGCGTGACCATCACCATTTTTCTAAATGAATTGAACTGAATAATCAACAACATCACAATGATAAAGGCAGAGAGGGGGAGCCAGGCGATTACAGCGCCCATATTATCGGCAGAATTTTGTGCGTCACCACCTAACTCGTAGTGATAGCCAGCAGGCCAATTTTGCATTTGCTCATCCAACCAGGGCGTTATCTCAGAAACAATAGCCGCTGCATTTCCATCTTCTTTTAGCTCACTGGTGATGTTAACCGCTCGGTTTAGATTAAACCGACGAATTTTCGAATATTGCCATTCCGGGATAATCTGTGCTACCTGGAGTAGAGGAACACTTTTTCCTGAGCTTTGCGAATAGATATTCAACGTTTCCAGTGATTCTAATGATTGTTCGCTACCAATATCACTTCGCATAAGAATAGGGATGCTCTTGTCGTCTTCCCGGTATTCACCGGTTCGGAATCCCGTTAGTACAGTTTGAAGGGAGGTAGCAATATCCTGGTTGGTAATTCCAGCATTTTGAGCCCTGTTTTCATCGATTTGAATCACGAACTTTTTACTCTTAGGTCCCCAGTCATCCTTTACATTTTTGGTTCCATAAATGGAGGAGAGTTGAATTTTTACAGATTCAGAAATACTGGCCAGTTCATCAGGGTTCTCTCCAATAATTCTGATCTCAATCGGTACACCACCACCGCCGGCACCTAAAGGCCCGACTTTGATATCGGCATTAGGGAAATTCTGTATTACAAAGTTGTCGATAGTGGTAATTAGCGTGTTATTATAGCTGGCCGTTGAGGTGTTCACGAGAATATGGGCATAGCTCGAATTTGCTTCATCAGGCTGATAACCCAGGTCGTATGATTCCGGTCCTTCTCCAATAAAAGAAGACCAATTTATGATTCCATCCATACGGGAATCATTGACAAGTAACTCACTAGCGAAATAATCTTCTAGTGCTCGCACAGTTTCCTGGGTACTCTCAATGCGTGTTCCTTCGCCCAGATTAATATCCACGGTTATCATATTACGATCACTATCCGGGAAGAACAGGAAAGCAACTTGTGTGAATCCAAACATGGAAATCATAAACAGAACAAAAATACCTAGTATTACCAGGTACTTATTCTTTAGCGCGTTGAGAATCCATTCGCGGTAGATGCCCTTCACCCAGTTTATAATTCGATCTACTAAGCCAGGGTTTTCAAGAGCATTGGGCTTTACTTTTAGGAAATAGTAGCAGAGTAAAGTGATCACAGTAAGAGCTACCAGCCATGAGGAAAGCAATGCAAGGGTGATTACCACAAAGATTGGCCCAACAATATCTCCCATTACAGATTCAGCGAGATAAAAGGCCATAAAAGCAGCCGAAGTAGTAAGGGTTGATATAAGAAGAGGAGTGAAAAGTTCTGAGCAAGATTCAATAGCTGCCTGTAAAGTGTCCATTCCATGTTCGACTTTCACCATTACCGATTCGGCAACCACAATGGCATTATCCACCATCATCCCAAGAGCCATAATAAGTGCAGCTAGTGTAACCTGGTTCAATCCCATATTGATAATGCCCATCCACATGAGTGTCATAATGGTTACGATAGGAATGAGGCTGGCGATAATAGTACCTGTTCTGAATCCCAAAAAGATTAGCATTACTGCTAATACGATAACGATCGACTGAACCAGATTGCCGATGAAGTCAGAAATCTTGAAATCGATATAAGTATCGAGAGAAGAAAGTCGAACCAATTCTAGTCCAACGGGAAGCTGGGAATTCCATTCTGCCATTACCTCGTTAATATCTTCGCCCAGCTTGATGACATTTGCTCCGTCTTTAAGATTCACATGAAGTGAGAGGGCGTTTAAGCCGTTTACCCGAACTAACTGTTTTGGAGGGTTGATATATCCTTTGGTGATATTGGTAATATCTTCCAGATATACTAACTGGGTTTGATTTCCAACGGGGATCAATGTCTGTCGGATATCATCAATTTCATTATAGTTTCCGGTTGGTTCCAGGATGATGCTTTCATCTCCCATATACACTTCCCCACCTGAACTCAGGATATTGGTGGATGCGATAATACTTTGTAGGCGAGAAGAGGTGAGTTGGTATTCTGCTAACTGGGTGTTATCAAACTCAATAAACACTCGTTCTTCTTGTTTTCCGCCGATTTCTACCTTGGCTGCATCATCTAGTTTGATAAGGTCGTCTCGAATATCATCAGCAAATTCTTCCATTTCTGCGTAGCTGAATCCATCACTGGTTAAGCCAACCACGATTCCATACACATCTCCGATACCGTCGTCATTGAGCTCGGGGACTACTCCTTCAGGAAGACCATCCATGCTATTCAGTTTACGCCGCAATCGATCCCAAACTTCTTGTAGATCTTCCGGGTTTACTTCATCACGGAGAGTAACGCTTACTACCGAGAGTCCGGTTCTTGAAGTACTGGTAACTTCATCAAGCTCTGGTAATTCCTGGGCGATCTTTTCAATCTTAAAACTAACCAGTTGCTCGACTCTTTCGGGACTGGCACCAGGAAAACTGCTTATGATACTTGCTACCCGTATGGTATAGGGAGGCATACTATCCCGGGGCAGGCTATTGAATAAGCTTAATCCCATCAAAATGATAGTAATAAGAACGATAAAGGTTATCCGGTTACGCTCAATTGCAAATTGAGTAATGTTCATAGAGACCCCTGCGTTGAGAATAGCGTTACTTTCTGACCATCTAACAGGGTTTGCAATCCCGCAGTAGCAATTTTTTGCCCGACATTTAGTCCTTCAACTATTTCAAAACCGTCAGAAGTTAATGCTCCAATTTGAACATAGTTTTTGTTTACGGTATTACCAGAACCTCCTTGTTCATTGATCAGGTAAACAAATCGCCCGTTTTGATCTTCTCCAACAGCGTTAGCCGGAATAACAATAGATTCAGTGCTACCAATCGACTCTGAAAAATTGAACGTCACATTGGCTGCCATCCCGGATTTTATTTCATCGGTTGGGTCAATGACTCCAATTTCTATTGGGTAAGTGGAGGTATTAGCGTCTAATGCAGGGGAGATTTCATTTACTCGCCCTACAAAGCTTTTATTAGGAAGAGCACTAAAACTAATTCCCACTTCCATTTGTGGAACCAATCGATTAATCACACTTTCTGGTATTCCCAGAGCAATATTCATATCTAGCCCGGCATTAAGCACTCCTACAACCTGTCCTGGCGATACATTTTCTTCCAGTTCTACATTTACTGCAGCAATAGCTCCATCTTCAGGAGCATATAAATACCCATAGTTAATTTGCTCAAGCTGAATATCAACACTTCGTTGGGCAGACTCATAACTAGCCTGAGCAGTTCGAAAAGAGTTTTTTGCATTTTCAAAATCACTAAGTGAAGCACTCCCTTTTTCGTAAAGTAATCGGATTCTTTCCAGGTTTAATTCTGCTGTATTCATTTGAGAAGCAGCACTATTGAGAGAGGCTACAGATTGCTCATGAGATAATCGGGCTTGTACATTGTCCAGCTGACTGAGTAAATCTCCTTTTTTAACCTGGTTTCCGAGTTTCATATTCAGCTCGGTAATAATGCCACTGCTCCTGAAACTTAAGTTGATGATCTTATCGGTCTGTGCGGTTCCACTGAAGGTCCGAATCACTTCACCGCCATTTAATCCCACGGTATGATAAACAACAGGACGTATAGTTTCCGGAGGGGTAGTTTCTTCGCTGCCGCAAGCTCCTATGGTAAGAAGGAAAGCAGTTGCCAGGATTGAATTTCGTGTTAGCTTTATCATTTTTCGGTATTAGGAGTTAGTTATTACCTAGTAAGAATGCTTCCATTCTGTTTTTGAATTCGTCTCTTTCTGTAGCGGTCTTCTCGAAGAAGAAGTATCCAATGCTCCGCTCGAGACGAAGCACACTTAGCATAAAATTATACAGCGCATTGTTATTTGATATCTGGGCATTTAACAAGTTGCTCTGTGCATCAATCAGTTGAATAATACTTACTGCACCATTGGAGTAAGAAGTTTGTATCAGGTCCAGGTTTTCTGCGGCAGATTCAAGCGAGATTTCTGAAAGTTGGAGATTCGAAATCTGGTTTAACGCATCCAGGGCATTATTTTCTACCTGGCGTTCAATATTTCTTTCAGTTTGCTCAATTAACAGTTCAATCTGGTTACTGGTTATTTTGGCAATTTGAAGATTGATGTTTTGCTTGTTCTGCTGGAAAATGGGTAAGCTAAAAGACAAACCCACGCTGTAATACCCATCCGGGGGAGCAATAAAACCAGTTGGGTATGTTGAGCCAGCTCCTGATCGACTAAAGGTGTAGTTATACTGACCTTGCAATGCTACATCGGGAATAAAACGTCCGGTATTTGCCAATCGAATACTTGCTTCTGCAATTTCTAATTGCTTGTTGAGTGCCTGGAGTTCGGGTGATTCCTGGATGGCTTCCTGAACGAGGAAACGAATAAAGATTTCCCGGAATGAAATATCGTCCAGGAAATTGCTGAGTTTCTCCAGATCGAGTTCAGTAAATACGTCGTCACTGAGACTGATTGGAAGAATGTCGATTTCACGATCAATCGGATAATTGAGAACACGGTTAATTTCAGAGAAGCTAAACTCTAGCAGGCTGACTGTTTCAACCATAGTTTGGGCATCCTGAGCCATCTGGCTTTGAAAGCGCAATACATCAGATTTGCCAGTTAATCCGGCTTCATAATTTTGCTGTGCAATTTGGAGGTTGCGACGGGTTACCTCCAGGTTTTGAACAGTAATCTCAAGGTTTGAACGAGCTATTAAGGCATTGAAATAAGCATTAGCTGCATCTAAAATCACATCCAGTTCATCATTTCTGTTTGTACTGACCTGGGCGTCTTTCAGTGCTCGCTGAATATAAATATTGGTAAGGATGTTCTGGGAATAGACTACCTGAGAAAGGGTAAGATTTCCTGTAGTACTGAATTCAGGATTTTGTCCATTAGAGACTCTTGCTAGTTCGGGATCAAGCATGCTGGTAGTCACACTGGATTCCAGATTCGGAAACATATCACTTACAGCTGATCTTACATCCTGATTAGATAGCTCAACTTCCAGATTACTTACTTGCAATGCTAAGCTTCGTTCTTTTGCTTCATTCAAAAGCTCAACAAGTGAGTAATCCCTTTCGGAAAGTACATTCTTAAATTCACCGATTATTTGGGTGTCATAAATCAGGCTGTATTTCAAAGGGCCGCCAATTAAGGAGGCCGTATTGAAGTTAAGAATTAGTTGTTCGGTAGTAGCCAGGTAAGTGGGTAGTTCCGAGGGATTTTGTCCATTTACAATGGCTTCAATATTTAGGGCGATTCTTCGGAAAAATTGGTCCAGGTTATCATCAGTCTGATTAGAGGCCATAATCCCCAGCTCTACTTCCCGTGATCCCGAACTTGTATAAGAAGGGATTCTTCTGTCAATCATCTCCTGGGCAAGAGTGCTTATTTGGTCTTCCGTGAGGAAAAAGGTGTTGGCGAAATAAACAGCATCAACTTCATCAAGCCCTTCAATGATTTCATCAACAGAGTTATAACTGATAATGGAATAGTCTGTCCTGAGCGAATCCATAATCGATGCAATGGTTTCTTCGATAGGAAGTACATCCATCAGATAATCTTCAAAAACGATTCCTACTCTCCTGAAATTCACAAGCTCACTAAAGATGGATAAGTCCTGCGTGATGGATTGAGAGGTTAGAATAAGCGATAAATTGTCAATACCGCTTGTTTCATCGGAGAGAGATTCAGATTTAAACTCTCTCGTGATTGTCCCAAATAAAATGGTGGGTTTATTATGAACTTCATTCCCCAGGATTACCACATTATTGAGCACTCCGAATGCTAAGATGATGTCTACATCAGGGTTTGTATTGATTGCTTCAAAGTTATCACGAGCTGCTTCCAGGCTTAAATTGTTAACATAAACTCCGGATTCGGGGAAATTAATAGTCGCATCCTGACCTACTACAGATCGGATTTCATTTTGCATCTGAGCCAGCAGGATATCTGCATTCTCAGGAAGCGTGTCAAAAATAAACCCGATGTTATAGCTTTGTTTCGTTTGCGCATGTGCACTTTGTACTAAAGCGAGAAGACAAAATAGTAGGAGATAGGTAATGCTTTTTGGCTTGGTCATACTTCTAAAGAAGTGATTCATCATACCTGAGTAGTTAATTCTTCGATTTATTCTTGATGTATAGCTGAGTGAAAGTGCAAAAGATGTCAAGGTCTCGGTACAATCTCTATTTTTGATCAAGTACCTCTATGCCCTTTTCTTTGAATCTATTTGATTTCAAGAAGCCTTATTGCTAACACAAGAATAACAAGATATACCAGAAGAGAATCAATAGGTGCACCCTAAATCATCCCCAAAAAAAGAGCTGGATGCGAAAACTGATTTGGAAAAATTTAAGTAGTTCTATTCAGTTTCTTTTTTACCCTTAAAGTGTGCGTAAAAACTAAGGATAATCGCCGATGAAGAGACCAGGGTCATAAGTGTGCCTGGCATAAAGTGTACAAATCCACCTAAATCCATAGATATAAAGTAACCAAGATCGGCAAGACCACCTGTTATTGCTGCCAGGAAGATTGCAGACTTGTTCCCTTTCCAGATGAAGAAAGCACAAATAAAAGTTACCAAGCCAATCCATAGTAAGTTAAAGCCATGTTGGCCAATTACCGCGCCTGCTGCTTCGGGATAATTCATATCTAAAGTAGAAGGATCAATGGCATCAGCTATTCCAGCTACAGCTCCACCAATATCTCCCGTAACGATAAAATACATAGTCATTATTCCAGCGAACATGTGTACAAGGCCCCAGATAACCCATAAAACGGATGAGATTTTAAGCATGATGGTAGGTTTATTTGATGAGTATAGTTGCTTGATAATATCATCAAACGATTCGGAGATCACATTAACCTAGGTTAAGAAAAGCCGTCACTCGGATTTTTTAGCACGCTTACTTTTTACCTTACTTAGTGCTTCAGGCGTGATGCCCAGATAAGAGGCGATCATACGTTGAGGAACACGTTGAACTATATCTGGGTAGGTTCTCTCAAAATGCTCATAACGCTCAATAGCAGAAGAAGACATAAGCATGATCACTCTTTCCTGTAATACAGAAAGACGTTTAACAAGTGGGCCAACATTTCTCTCTTCCCTTTTTAAATTTTTGTCAGAAATACTGATAACCGAATCTTCAAGGCAGTCGATATAGAGTACGGTAGGAACATCCGGGGCATTGGTATCGGCAATCGTCCATCCTTCAGGGGCAAACATAAAAATATGTTCTTTCCCTTTCTCATCTATGGAGTAGCTTCGAAGTAATCCCTCATGCACATGGTATATTTTTGAGTTCAATACTCCCAATGTTTGGAGTATTTCGCCCTTACTAACCTTGATGGGTTTCATTTAATGAGCAAATGATTCTAAAGTTGCTTTGAAACTAACTAACCAACGCCTTATTCGCTACAGCAAGTCCCTTAACAAAAGCCTGAATTAATGCCTGAATGGTATCAGGAGAAGCGGCTTTGGTAGTAAAGGTGAAGTCGTCTTTTTCCATGGTGAGGGAGACGATAACCAGGGAGTCGGTATCTGGGCTAAGGATTTCAACCTGGTGATTTTTTACTTCTACAGGAATAAAAGCGTCGGTTTCCGCTTTGATGGCAGTAAGGACGGCGTCCATAGGCCCCACACCTTGGTCTAAAGAGATGATTTCTTCATCATTGGGAAGCTTGAGTTTTACCGCAGCACTAACTAAGCCCTGCATTCTCATGGTGAGTTTGTAATCCAACACTTCAATTGGGTATTCCAGGTTAGGATCTTCGTGGTACACCAATGATTTCAGTGCTTTGATCTCTTCTTCTTTAAGTGTCTTCCCTTTCTTATTGATTCCACTCACATACTCATCATATAACCGGGTATGTTCTTCACTCATATTCACATTTCCCATAATCATTTCACGTGACTGGCCCCAGCTATTACGCTGTAGTTCCGGGAAACCAGATTCGATATACTGTTGAACACGTTCCAGTTTTGGGGAGAGAACAGGGGATGAGAGGGAATACTTGGAAACAATCTGAGAACTCTTTAGACCGGTACCTGTCAGAACGAAAAGGCATTTCTTCCCCTTAAATTGATCCAGGTTATTTTTGAAGCAGGCTAAAGGAATGGCACAAGCTGGTTCGGTGAAGAAGCCTTCCTCGATGGTCATTTCTTTCATCGAATCCAGGAGTTCATTTTCAGTAGCTGTATAGGCTAGTCCGTTGGTCTCGTCAATACCTTCCATCACTTTATAAAAATCGAAGGGATCGGCAACGGCCACAGCATCTGCCATGGTATTAACCTGGTCTTTAATAATCTTTTCCTTTTTGAAGATGCCTTCAACAACCGGGGAGCTTTGTTCGGGCTGAACCGCAACAAATGATGGTATATGATCAATTTCCCCAGCAGCCTTTAATTCCTTTAGGCCTTTGAAAATAGCTGCGAAATTAGTTCCAGCGCCTACCGGTACGAAGATGTAATCATAGTCGATGGGGCCTTGCTCATAAAGTTCGTAAGCAAAAGATTTTTGGCCTTCCATTCGGAATACGTAATCACCAGCCAGGTAGTAATTTCCTGATTTGGCAAACTCTCTACAGAGTAATTCACATTGCTTGAAGTCCCCTTTGATCTTGATGATAGTTGCATCATAAATGGTAGACTGGGCTAGTTTTACTTCCGGAGTTCGTTCCGGTACAAATACTAAGCAAGGAATTTTGAAATAGCACGCATAAGCCGCTACTGAAGCCGCCATATTTCCAGTAGATGCAAGACAAATGGCATCGGCTCCTAATTCTATGGCTTTTAGAACTTCCACATAGCTCCCACGATCTTTGAAGCAACCAGTGGGATTTTCAAACTCAAGTTTAGCATGGAGGTCAGCTCCGTATTTTTCCGATAACCTGCTTAATGACCGAAGTGCTGTGTAATGTGTTTTGAGTGGATCGGGTACGATATTCTCCAGCGGATATTGTATTTCCTTTCGAACTTCGTTGTAATCGACAGTGAGTACGCTTCCGCAATTGGTGCAGTAAGTGCTTGTCTCTCTTTCATCATTTACATGATTGCAAGTGATACAGCTGAGGGTATAACCCGAATTAGAGCTTTTCATTAATAAGTCTGAATTATTTCACCCAAAAATACGAAGCTCTTAGGTATAAAAAAGCGCTTTTTTGTTCTTATTATCATTCTGAGCGAAAGCGAAGAATCAACGAGGCTAGCAAACTGCTGTGATCCTTCGGAAGTAGTTCTCCTTCCAAAGTATTTGTACGAAGGATAGGCCTCAGGATGACAACGAGGAGGATCAAAAAGGAAGGAATACAATCTCCTCGAAATCCATATCCAGTTCTTCCAGGATAGGCCCGGCGATCTCAACAATTTCATCCTGGGTATAATCTTCTAAGCCTTCCAGCTTGATATACAAAGCCTCGTTGTGTTCATCCACATGGTATGTAGCTTCACTCGACTCAAAACTCTCTTTCAGAGTGTTGATTAAAAGGTTGAGGTCTTCTTCGTAGGATTGGTAATCAACTTCTTCAGGAGTGCTCATAGGAATGGGATTGATTGGTTGCTAAAATAGCCCGAGTTTGAACTATGAACAAGCCATTGGCAAAACTTTCAGAAATTGCTCAGAAAGCATCCCGAACTATTATTGGATTAATGTCAGGAACCTCGTTGGATGGACTTGACATTGCACTTTGCGAGTGTGATTCGGAATCGGTGAAGGTGAAGCAGTTCAAAACGGTCACCTACGATTCCGGGCTTAGATCCAGGATCGCAGCGATACAGTCAAAGTCGCAGATAGATTTGCAGGAGCTAACCGTACTTAATACCAAGTTGGCTCATTTATACGCCGAATGGGTGTTGGAAGCGTTAAATGAATGGGGCCTGAAGCCAGAAGAGGTTGACCTGATCGGGAGTCATGGCCAAACGATTTATCATCATCCTAGTGAGCATCAAACCAGCACCTTACAAATTGTGGATGGAGACCACATTGCTCACAAAACGGGGATTATTACTATTTCTGATTTCAGGCAAAAGCATACAGCTGCAGGTGGGCAGGGAGCACCACTAGTCGCTTTAATGGACGAACGATTATTCCAACACCAGACCAAACATCGAATGTTGTTGAACATTGGTGGCATTGCCAATTTCACCTGGTTGCCTTCTAAAGAAAGTGGGGGAGAGGAAATTACTTCTGATACCGGCCCGGGGAATACGCTCATTAACGAAGCGATGAAGAAGTATTTTAATCAACCTTTTGATGAGGGAGGAAAGACCGCAGCTTCAGGTAAAGTTCACTCTGAGCTTTTAAAATACCTCTTGCTGGAACCCTATTTCCGAAAAGCTTTTCCCAAAACTACGGGTCAGGAAGATTTTAATCTCGAAGTTGTAGAGCAGCTAATGCAAAGCTATAGTATTGAATTGAGTCCGGAAGATTTAGTAGCGACGCTAACGGGACTTACTATAAAAAGCATTCTTCGTGCTTTTGATGCGATCGTTGGAGATAAGGCTTTTGAGCTCTATGTAAGCGGAGGAGGAGTGCATAATTCGGTAATGATGGAAGGAGTGGGGAACACTGAACAGTTGAATATTGAACTCCGGAACTTTGAATCATTGGGAATGAACCCTGATGCTAAAGAAGCGGCACTGATGGCTTTTTTAGCGAATGCGTTGGTTATTGGAGAACAATTTTCGGTTAATGGGAAAGAAGTGAGTTTGGGGAAGGTGAGCTTCCCAAAATAAAGTATAGCTTTACTTATGCTAAACATCTCGTTATCCCGGACTTGATCCGGGATCTGTGGTGGTGGGAAGAGCAAAACTTTTTCAGATCCCGGGTCAGGCCCGGGATGACTTTCAAGAAGAATTAATTATCTGAGTTTGGCTAATTAGTTTTTCTCTAACCACTTTCCCCTTCTCAAAAATAGCCTCTTGTGCCTGGATGTACTCCAGTCTTCCTTCTTCGGTCTCAATTTTGATAGGCTCCAGGCCGTCTTCTCTTAAATCATAGGGACTGGCCTTCATATCTATTTCTCTCGCTTCACAAGCCAGCTCAAAGGCCTCGAGGATGATGTTACTGCTCATCCATGGATACAGCTTGAATGCCCATTTGTATAAATCCATGTTGGAATGGATGCAGCCTGGTTGTTCCATCTCAGCAAATATATCCCGGGAAAGTTCGAACTTATTCATAGGAACCGCTTTGGGTGTGAAGAAGCGGTAGGCATCAAAGTGGGTACAAACCAATGGGCGTGATTCTACAAATTCGGCAAGCTCTTCAGGACTCATTCGCAACGGAACCTGTTGATGCCGAGGGTTTTCTGTTCGGTATACCATCGCCCATTCGTGCATCCCAAAACATCCAAAAGAAGGACGTTTATTCTGGGTGTTTTCCAACAACTGGGCAATCCACTTTGCTGACTTTCTCCGCTTTTCAGGAAACAATTCCGGATTCAGGTAGGCTATGTCATCCTCAATATGCAGTTCTGAAAGTTCAGGGAGTTGTTCCGGATCATTCACTTCTAATGCGACTCCAAGTCCAGGAGACCATCTTCTTAGTGCAGAAGGCCGGAAAGCATAATACTCAAACAAGAAATCCATGACAGGCTGCTTCTTTCCCGTCGAACGAGCTTTCAGGTAATCCTTGATAAGAAAATCCACATGATCTTCATGAACCCGTTTTAAGTTCCTCCAATCCTGCTCTGGCAGAATAGTATGAATATAAGTGGGAGCTGATATTTCTTGTTGTATTTGCACGAACGAAAGATACAGCTTTAAGCTTTGATTATGCTATTAGCTCAATTGATAATCTCAATTATCAATCAAAAACAGAAGTCGGTACATTTTCAATGTTCAAACATTAAAATTTTTGTCATGAATGCTATTATTACATCTCCGATAACAAATGATATTATTAACAATGCGTATTCCTATACCAGGTTTAATGAATTGACCGAAGAGCTATGGGAAAAGGGTGAGGTTACCAACCATGACAATAGTGAGAGTAACCTCAACTATACGAAATTGAATTTGCAGCGAACTCATCGCTGGGATAAACGAGGGCAAATTCTACCTGAAGTTAAAATGATTGTAGAAGTCATCGAACGTCCACAAACCTGGTTGGTTATTACCGAAGGATGGTGTGGAGATTCTGCTCAGATATTACCATTCATAAATAAAATGGCAGATTTGAATCCGAATGTGACCCTCAAAGTGATATTAAGAGATGAGTATCCGGAAATTATAGACCAGTTTTTGACTGATGGTAAAAGTCGCTCTATACCCAAAGTAGTTATCCTTGATACTGAGACTTTGGAAGTGCTTGGGAGTTGGGGGCCTAGACCGGCAGAAGTACAGAAAACCTATTTATCTGAAAAGGTAGACCCTGCAGTAGGTTCTAAGGAAGCTTCCAAAAATCTTCATACATTCTATGCAAAGGATAAAGGAACAACTTCTCAAAAAGAATTTGCGACAGAATTATCAAAAACAGGGTCTACATAAACTCTACATTTTTCTCTTTTGATATTTTCAGGAGTTACTTTTGCCCCATTAGGTTTAAAAGTGACTAGTTATGAGATATTTAGAGAGGTTTAAGCAAAGTGTTGCTCAAACGAGCGATTCCCCAATGGGGCTGAAAATCAGCCACGCCCAGGGGCCCTATATTTATACCACCGATGGAAAGCGGTTTATTGATTTAATATCCGGGATCGCAGTAAGCAGTCTGGGGCATCGGCACCCTAAAGTGATTGATGCCATAAAGAACCAAATCGATAAGCACCTTCACGTGATGGTATATGGAGAATTCATCCAGAAGCCTCAACTGGAATTAGCTGAACTCCTTACAAAAAAATTACCTGATGGACTTGACCAGGTTTATTTTGTGAACAGTGGTACCGAAGCAAATGAAGGTGCTCTTAAATTGGCAAAAAAGCATACGGGAAGAACAAAACTCGTGGCATTTAAGAACAGCTATCATGGTGATACCCATGGATCCTTAAGTGTTACTGGCAGAGATGTATATCGTGATCCTTATTTGCCGCTCCTTCCAGACGTGCACTTTATGGAATTCAATTCACTTTCCGGAATTGAAGTAATTGATGATTCAGTTGCGGCGGTAATTGTGGAGCCTATCCAGGGAGAAGGAGGGGTTCATCCTGCTGACCAGGGCTGGCTAAGGAAAATCAGAAAAAAATGTACCGAAGCAGGGGCACTGCTCATTTTTGATGAAATTCAATCTGGCTTTGGTAGAACGGGAAAGTTGTTTGCTTTCCAGCATTATGAGGTTCAGCCTGATATTCTTTGCACTGCTAAAGCGATGGGGGGAGGAATGCCAATTGGCGCTTTTATTTCCTCTCAACAGATATTTGAGGCATTTATGTACAATCCGCCACTGAATCATGTAACTACTTTTGGTGGGCATCCCGTGAGTTGCGCTGCAGCATTAGCTACTCTAGAAGAATTGCTAAGAGGAAATTATTTTCAAACTGCCCAACTTATCGAAGAAAAGGCTAAAGCAAGATTAATAGGTGATGGAATTGTTGAAGTTCGGGGGAAAGGAGCTATGCTTGGTATTCAACTCACCAGTAAAGAACTCACTCAGAAAGTGGTAGAAGAGTGTATGAGCTTTGGAATCATCCTCGGGTGGACTCTTCACTCCGATTCCTTAATCCGGTTGGCTCCTCCGCTTATCCTCGAAGAAGAAATGATTGACGAAGTATTGGAATTGATAGCTGGTAGTATAGCCAGAAATGTCTAATTTCATCTTCAGTTATGAAGACCATCAATCCAGCTACCGGAGAACTAATCCGGGAATACTCAAATACGAGTTTTGAAGACTTTGAGCATATCGTGTTTCGGGCGAATGCTGCTCAAAGAGATTGGGCCAGACAAGGGTTCGAAGACCGGAAACCCTTCCTGGTTGCTATAGCTTCTCAATTGAGAGATCAACGAGAAGAGCTGGCTCGTTTAATGGCTTTGGAAATGGGAAAGCCACTGGCTCAGGGAATTTCAGAGGTTGAAAAATGTGCATGGGTATGTGAATACTATGCCGAGCATGCAGAAGATTTCTTAAGGCATGAAGCAGTTAGCACTGAAGCTTCTAAAAGCTATATCACTTTCCAGCCCCTGGGAATAGTTTTATCCATTATGCCCTGGAATTTTCCATTCTGGCAGCTGTTTAGGTTTGGAGCCCCGGCGCTCATGGCTGGAAATGGAGTGATCTTAAAACATGCTGAGGTAACCACAGGATGTGCATTAAAAATCGAAGAGTTAGTGCATCAGGCCGGGATTCCATCTGATCTCTTCCGAACCGTTCTATTTGAGAACGAAGACATGAAACCGGTTATTCAACATCCCGGAATTGCAGCGGTAACACTTACTGGTAGTACCAGGGCGGGAAAGATAGTAGCTAGCCAGGCTGGAGAAACGCTAAAGAAAACCGTACTGGAGCTTGGTGGTAGTGATCCCTATCTAATCTTTTCCGATGCTGATATTGCAAAAGCAGCAGAACTATGCGTGACTTCTCGACTCATCAATTCCGGGCAGAGTTGTGTAGCTGCAAAACGTTTTATTGTTGTTGAGTCGGTATATGATGAGTTCTTGAAACGATTTACAGAGTTGATGTCATCCAAAACGGTAGGAGATCCTTTTGATGAAGGAGCGGATATCGGGCCTATGGCCAGGATCGATCTTAGGGATGAACTACATAAGCAGGTTCAGGAGAGTATAAGGCTTGGGGCTACACCGATTCTAGGGTGTGAAAAACCAGAACCTCCGGGAGCTTTTTACCCGATAAGTATTTTGACTGATGTCACCAAAGGAATGCCGGCTTATGAGGAGGAGTTATTTGGTCCTGTTGCATCTATTATCAAAGTAAGAGATGAAGAGGAAGCCATCCAGGTTGCCAATGACACCAACTATGGTTTAGGTGCCGCAGTGTTTACTGATGATGTAAAAAAAGGAGAAGAAATTGCCTCCAGATATCTGGAAGCAGGATGTTGTTTTGTGAATGGCTTCGTAAAGTCTGATCCCCGTTTACCTTTTGGCGGGATAAAGCAATCAGGTTATGGTAGAGAACTAGGGCTCTACGGAATCCGTGAGTTTGTAAATACAAAGACGGTTTGGGTGGGATAACGGCTAAGAAAAAGCCATTTCCCGGTTATACTTCTTTCGATATTCCTTAGGCGATAAACCAGAGTACTTTCTAAACGTCTTTCGAAAAGCTTTTTCATCATTGTAGCCTATACCGTACATTACTTCCAGAATAGTTTCAGTAGTAGATTCCAGCTTCTTTTTGGCAGCTTCAACTTTGACTCGCTGAATATATTCCAATGGAGTATTTGAAGTAGCTTTCTTGAACCGTCTCAGAAAACTGCGAACATTTAAGTTCACCATTGCAGCAATATCATTGATATTCAACTTCTCCTCATAATTGTTTTCGATATAATATTGGGCCTTTTTGATGTGTTCATCAGAGTGTTCTTTTTGGCCACTAAATATGATGAATTCACTTTGACTGATTCGGTCGAATTCGATTTCAGAAATTTTGGAACACCATATGGCGGTTTCTCTCCCAAAATATCGCTCGATTAGATACAGGGTAAAATTGAGAATAGAGTAAGCACCTCCACTAGAATAAATACCGTTATCCTCACAGATAATCTTTTCTGGAATCAGATTTACTTCCGGGTATTTCTGTCGAAATAGGTTGTGAGCAGTCCAGTGGGTTGCACACGTTTTCCCATTTAATAACCCCGTCTCTGCTACAAGAAAAGCTCCTTTACATAAACTTGCGATCTCTGCGTCATTTTCAATTCTCTGGGTTTTGATCCAGTCAACGAACTCACGATTGTTTTCAACTTCTTTCTCCAGGTCTCCGCTAATAGGGGAGACGATAATCAAGTCTGTGTTTTTTATTTCATCTATCGTCGCGGTAGGATGGACACTGAATAATCCCTGGTAAGTAATAGGTTCTTTCGATAATCCAACAAGATCAATTTGGAACGGGTTTTCGGGAAGTTGCTTCAGCTTTCTGAAATAAGAATTAGCCATTCTAAGCAGGTTATAGGGAGCTATAATAGTATCTACAATGCTGCTCCCGATTGGGACAAGTACGCTAATGTGTTTCATATGAGCTGAGTTAATCAGCCAAAAAGTAAAGTAAATGATTGTCGTAAACAACCCTTTAAGTTGTCGTAAAAGACAACCTAATAATGCTAACTAATGACATACATTGGTTTCGAATCGTTATTGAACTCAAAAAATACAATCATGAATACTCAAGAAATTACTGTTGTTTATAAATGGACCGCGAAACCAGGTAAATCAGATGAACTGCAAGCCATCTACAAAGAAGTGACAAACCAAATGGAAGAAACAGAGCCAGGCGCTCTAAAAGTACAATGCTTTTTCGAGGAAGATACAAGAACACTTCTTGTGTATGATTTATTCAAAGATGGTGATGCTTTAGGATTCCATCTGAGTACCACTGCTGCCGGTCATTTCCCATCTTTACTGCAAGTTGCGGACCCCGGCCCCTTTCTTTTCTGTGGTGATGTACCTGAGCCACTACAACAAGCTGCTTTAGGAATGGGGCTAGATGCTACGTTTGCTCCAAACATTTCCGGGTTTGAAAGAACTCTCTAATTTCAAACTACAGCCAATAAAAAAGCCGGTCATATTACCGGCTTTTCGGTTTGCTTAATCAAAGCTCTTCTACAAGCTGAATATAATTTCCGCAGGTATCGTCAAATACCACAATCTTTACCGTACCCATTTCTGTAGGCTCAACGCTGAATGCCACATCTAATGCCTTAAGCCTGTCAAATTCTGCCTGAACATCATCTACGCTGAATTGTGTCCAGGGAATACCGGCATCAAACAAGGCTTCCTGGAAGACTTTGGCAGGTTCGAAATGTAAGGGAGAAGGTTCCAGTAATAGTTCTGGTCCGTCTTGTTGTTCTTCTGAAACGAGGGTAAGCCATCTGTGTCCACCGTCTAGTGGAATATCTAGCTTTTTAATGAAGCCCAGTTTTTGGGTATAAAACTGGAACGCTTTTTCCTGGTCCATAACCGGAATACTTAATCCAAAAATTCTCATACATTTTTAATCTAGGTTTAAATTCAGAGCCAAATTTCTAAAACCTTATATGGATAATCTTCTTGAAAATTGCTCTTTTTGATATTCAGAAGGAGGGAGTCCTACCTTTTTTTTGAACAGGGAGCTAAATGAACCCAGGCTTACAAAACCAACATCGTAGCAGGTTTCTGTCACCTTATTCCCTTTTTTAAGGAGTTCTTTAGCTTTTTCAATTCGTCGATCGATCAGATACTGACCGGGAGTTTGTCCATAATACCTTTTGAAGGTTCGCAAAAGGTGGTATTTGGAAATAAAGCGAGTGCTGGATAATGATTCCAGATTCAAATCAGAATTGTAGTGCTGATCAATATAATTTCGAAGCTCAATGACAGTATCCAGCTGTTTCTGGTTTGAATAAATCTTCGATTTGATCCGGAGTATTTCTTTCTGGTAGAAATTCATTTTCAAATCCCCTTTACCCAACCTCCGTCAACAGCTAACGAAACACCTGTGATATAACTGGCTCTCTGGCTGGCCAGAAAAGTCACTGCAGCAGCGAATTCTTCAGGCTGTCCGATTCTTCGTAAAGGGATTTCCCCAGTTACTTCATGGAGTGCTGGATTCTTTTCCATTAAACTCTCCAGCCGTTCGGTTTGGGTGTAGCCTGGCATCACATTATTTACCGTGATGTTGAACGGTCCTAATTCGTTGGCCAGGGTTTTCATCAATCCAACAACCGAAGCCCTAACTGAGTTGGAAAGAACCAGCCCCTCAACGGGTTGCTTAACCGCCTGTGAAGTGATGGAGATAATTCTTCCCCATTGCTGCTCTTTCATTCCGGGCAGTACTCCGTTGATCATTCCTACCGTGCTTTCCAACAATAATCGATAGGCCTTTTCCCAGGCTTCTTCATTATGACTTTCGAAGCTTCCGAATGGGGGACCGCCGGAATTGGTAACCAAAATATCTACGGTACCCAGATTAGCCTGAGCAGCTGATAAAATATTATCTCTTCCTGATCTTGTGGAGACGTCACCAATGGCATAATGAACGTTAGAGCTGCTGCGAGCTTGTATTTCTTCCTTTGCTTTGATTAAGTCAGCCTCATTCCTTCCACAAATCAAAACCTGGACGCCTTCTTTTGCCAGTTCTGAAGCAACAGCTTTCCCAAGGCCCTTACTGGAAGCCATTACCAGGGCTTTCTTCCCGGCTAATCCTAAATCCATGCTTATTTCTTTAGATAGTCATCGGTTCCATCCAGCCAGTCTCTTCGTGGCGGAGCCCAGGTATCGGTTTCTTCAACTTCGCCGATCATAAGAGCTTTGTGAGGAAGGTTCCCGGGAATTATAACAGAGTCACCGGCATGTAAATCCACAGGTTCTGAATCTTCACTTTCGAACCAAAAACGAATAGTGCCTTTGGTAACCTGAGTGATCTGTTCATTTTCATGACTATGCATGGGCACTACAAAACCATCTTTAAACTGCATTTTCGCGATCATGATCTTATCTCCATAGATCATTTTTCGCTTCATGGATGGGTTTACTTGTTCTTCAGGTACATCTGCCCAGTTAATTTTTTTGATCATTTTTTCCAGTTAGTTAGGGAAAGTTGGTTCGAAAAGAAAACTGTTTTCCGAACCATGATCAAACGAAATAGTAATAAGGAATGAGAAGTGAAAGGTGAAGTGCCCACACTCATCACTTCTCAAAACTCTTAATCTCGAACTCAGGTAGGTCAGGCGGTTATTCGACTACAAGTTTCCAGGTACCGGGATTACCTTTTGTAATCATTTGAATAGCATAGGGTTCTGTTGTACTCACCCAAAGAACTTTATCTCGGATTCCATTCGAAGTTACTTTCCAGGTATCAAACTCTTTTCCATCAATAGATATCGTTTCACGCCCTTCAACTTTGATGTTCGCCCAAATGATTTGTGAACCATTATTGAGATCCATAGTTGGGATGGAAGCGGTATAGCCTTCTCTGAGTGGGAGAACAGAGATTGCATAGTTAATAACTGCAGGTTCAAAAGCAGCATGTGGATGCTCCTTGTCATATTCCCGGTAGGTATAATCGGAACCTTCATGAGGAGTTAAAGCTCCAGTCATTACATTGTCAGCAAAATCCAAATCAAGAGTATAACCTGCACCTTCTGCGTTTAAATATCTACCCGCAAAAGCTCCGGTTTCTATATCAAAAAACATTCTGTCGGTAGGGTTCTCATTGTCATTAAAAAAGATTTCTAACTCATATACTTCGCGGCCATTCCTTTCGATAGTCTTCATATTGTAACGCATGGAATTTCCGATTTTTTCATATCTCACCTTATGAGGCTGTATCATTTCTGATCGGGTAGATGAATCGCCGGGTATCACTTTAGTATAGATGGGATCAGGGTTGTTCATTTTCGGCGAACAGGACGCCAGCGAAATTCCAATAATTAAAAGGGTGATTGGTATTCTATTTAGATGCTGCATAATTATCCTCCGAAACTGCCTGCTTGTGGTGGGGTGATGTCCTTTGCTCTTAAATACATCATGGTTTTTCCATGTTCTCTTTGCAGATGACTGTACACAATCATAATCGCCCTGAGTCGGGGGATTTCTCTACGATTATTTACTGGTCCCCAGGCCATCATATCGGTAAAACTACTCTCTTCTAGAGCACACAAGCCCTCCCTGAAGTGAGCAAAAGACTTTATCAGAATATCTATTACTTCTTCTTTGCTTTGAGGAGGGGTATTTCTATCCAGTAACGCAAAATCAGGCTGCCCAGCATTTACTATTCTTGCAAACATGAAGTTTGACATCGTAGTGTGATTTATCTGATCAGCAAAATTTCTCAACGGTTCATAAGGAGTGAATGAGTAATGTTCAGCCGGCATTTTTCTTGCAGATTCAATGACCATGGTGGTCATTATATCCCAGGCTTCTACCAGCTCATCGGTAGTCATAGCTTGTTGTGCATGCGAGGTTTGAGATATATTTAATAGGAGTAATACAGCGGCGACAGAAAAGAATTTCATTAGTATTTATGAGTTAAGTTTGCTCAATGATATTGCTGCAGGTCCTTTCGGAATCTATTAATTAAGTAAAGTGGTAGTATTTCTTGGTGAAACGGTATAGGAAGCGATCATTTTTTTATACTATTGAGTGATTAAGTACATCTTGCAGATACGTTGAATTATTTTTCGAGAAATCAGTGGTTTACCATATTTGGTATTTGGACCTTAGTGGCCTTGTTTTTTGCCATTAATACCTATCTAAATGTCCCGGATGATGACTATCACAAGGATATCATAAAGCTGATTATGTTCAATATTCCTACCTGGTATTTATGGGCACTGATTACTCCTTTCGTAATCATTCTTATTGATAAATATCCTCTGCTAACAACGAAGTGGTTCAAAAACCTTCTGATCCATCTTGTAGCAGGCCTCGCTTTTCTTTTGGTGCTTAGTAATTACCGGGTAATTTTGAGCTCATTATTCTGGAATTACTTCGATTTAGGGACAGTAAGCCTGGCTGAGTACTTTGCCTATTTTAGAAACCGCTTTGTCAATGATCTCCCTTTTTATGTGATTCTTCTCACGGTACTTTCGGCATGGAGGTCAAATTATTTCAGGCAGAATCAGGCTTTAATGAGTGCTGAAGTAGAAGTGAAAAATACTCAGTTGGAAAAGGAATTAAAGGAAGCGCAGTTAATGGCACTGCGACTTCAATTAAGTCCGCACTTTCTTTTTAACTCACTTCATACCATATCCTCACTTATAGAAAACGGTAGTAAGTCGGAAGCTGTTACTATGACCAGTAAGCTGGGAGAATTCTTGAGAAGGGCTTTGGCTTATGAGAAGCAGGCTTTGATTACTCTTGAACAGGAACTGGAGTTTTTTGAGCTCTATGTGGACATTGAGAAAGAAAGGTTTAAAGATCGACTCATGGTTTCTATTAATGTGGATGAAAATGCCAATCAGGTTGTGGTGCCAAACCTGTTGCTTCAACCATTAATCGAAAACGCGTTTAAGCATGGTATTTCAAAGAATATTGAAGCAAGGAATATTGTTTTGACCATTCGCTTACTTCAGGAACGAGTACACATAGAACTCTATAATGACGGGCCACCACTCGATAGGACAGGGCTGGATAAGAACAAACAAATTGGATTATCTAATGTCGAAAAAAGATTGAACAGGGTGTATGCAGGAGATTATTCATTTTCAGTTCAGAACTCTGCTAATGAAGAAGGCATGTTGGTTAAATTAGATCTCCCGGTAAAAATTAAGCTTCAATAAGATGAGCATATCAGTCATTTTAGTGGATGATGAGCCGGGCGCACGAGAGTTGATGCGATCCTATCTCGAAAACGATCATGAAATAGAAATTAAAGCAGAATGCAGTACGGGGCATCAGGCAATTGAAGCTATTACTAAGCATCAACCCGATATTGTATTTCTTGATATCCAAATGCCAACTATGACTGGCTTTGAGGTGTTAAATAAGCTTTCCGATCCTTATCCGATTATTATTTTTGCAACGGCCTATGATAACTTTGCCATTAAAGCTTTTGAAGTAAATGCGCTCGACTACCTCCTAAAACCGTTTGACAAAAAAAGATTTTTAGAAAGCCTGGATCGTGCCAGGAAAACTGTACTGAAAGAGGGGCAAAAAATAGACTCGGAACAAATTAGCATGCTCCTAAGTCATCTTGATCAAACAAAAAATTCCTACAAGGAAAAGCTCATAGCCAGACAAAAGAATAAGTCTGTTTTTATCAAGGTAAGCGATATCGAATATATTGAGGGGTATGACAACTATACTCGATTACATGTCGAGTCAGGAGCAAAACTCTCCAACTATAAATTGAAAGACCTGGAGTTATTACTGGATCCAGATGTGTTTATTCGCGTTCACAAGTCTTACCTGGTTAATGTAAACAAGATTAATGCTCTCGAGCCTTTTACCCATGGCGAGTACATCCTGTATATGGAAAACGGTAAAGAGATAAAGTTGAGCAGAACCTACAAAGATCAGCTTCAGAGAATCATTAAATAAAAAGGAAGACCGGTTGCCCGATCTTCCTTTGATGTGATTTGGAAAAGGATTACATCTTTTCAGTAAACCATTTTGCTGATTCAGCAACTGATTCACTTACTTCATTTTCCTGGTCATAGTAACTGAATTGATGGAATGGGGAGTCCAGTTCAGTATCCATCCAGTGAAGTCTTTTGTCTTCCGATGCGATTCGCTCGAAATAGTTTTTAGTGTATTGAGGTAATACTGCACCGTCAGAGTGAATCATCAGGGTTGGCACAGTAAGGGTAGAGGCTGAAGGCATAGGATCGGCAGTTAACCAGTCTTCCCACGACATTACCGCGAATTTATCATTACTCCACTCTGAAATGGCTCCACGCTCAGGGTTTAGGTAGTAATCATAAGGGCCAAACATAGCAGCTGATTCATCTTCCGTAGAAATAGTAGGGACATAAGCTACTACTCCGTTGTCAGCATATTCTCTTTTTGCAGCCTGGGCAGCTTCAATTTTTGCAGATACACCTTCTTCACCGCCATAGAATAATTTGACGGCATCTGCATCATGTAGCCAGGAAGCCACAGTGACCACTGATTTAATCCGATCGTCTTCAGAAGCGGCCATTAGGGTATACATAGCTCCGGCACATACTCCAAAGGCTCCGATTTTATTGCTATCAACTCCCGGAAGGCTTTCAAGAAAAGTAACGGCATTTAGGATGTCTACTTTTTTCATAGACGGGTTTTCATAAAATCTTGGCTCTCCTTCACTTTCCCCGAAGTTCCTAAAGTCGAAAGCTAGTGTTATGAATCCTTGTTTAGCTAGCTCTTCTGCATATAAGCCAGCCATTTGCTCTTTAACGGTAGTCCAGCTTCCGGAAACTACAAGCGTTGGGTATTTTTTCCCTTCTTCATAATTCTCAGGGTAATAAATATTACCTGCAAGGTTAGCGCCTTCACTGTTGAATGTTACTTTTTCCATGGTCTTAGTGTCTTTAATAGTTTGTGGTTTGGTAGTACAGCCCATGATCAGGGCAAAAATGAGTAGTGGTGTGAAATAGATTTTCATAGTTACTTAAATTCAATGTTGCCGGTCATGTATTTTAGATTGTATTGAAAGGAATAGAGTTTCCATTGTCCGTCGTCTTCCTTTCTTAACTCAAGGTTATAAGTGCCCACAAACTCTCTGGTTTTTCCTTCAGTGGCTGCTTCTTTGTATTGAGTGGCTGTTGCGTAGGCAAATACACTTGCATGTTCGCCTTCAATATCGATGATGTAATTGCCTCCAAGATGATTTACTGCATCAATACCACTATATGCTTCACCCCACATGCTTGTGATATCGGTAGCCTTCATTGTTTCTTTGGGGCCTCCTAATGAAGACATATCTAACCATACTTCTTCAGCAAAGACCTGAGTATGTAGCTTATCCCATTCTTGTTCATCGGTATAAACAAAGAGTTTGTTTATGGTTTGAGTAATTTTTTGAGTTTCATTTTGCGTTTCCATGTTGGTAATAACGTTGGTTTGAGTTCCAATAATTAATAGTGTTAGTGCTGTGACTAGAGTAAATGATTTCATTTCGATCTCCTTTTTAGTTCAATAAAAAGGTAGCTCAGGATGGATTTATGAAATCAAAGGAGGGAGTGTGAATTTCAAAGAATTACCTGTTCTCGGTAATTCAGAGGGGTAGAACCTGTGTTTTTCTTGAAAAATGAACTGAATGAGCTGGGACTCTCAAAATAAAGGGTGTAGGAAATTTCCTTCACACTCAGTTCGGTTTGAGCGAGGTAAGATTTTGAAAGCTGAAGAAGGTGCCGATGAATATGATTAAGGGCGGTAAGCCCAGTAATGCTCTTAACTACAGCATTTAAGTGATTGGGGTGCACATTCAGTTTTTGAGCGTAATAGCTAGGTGAGTGGAGGTTGGCAAAAGTTTCCAGTTTCGCATTTTCATAGAAGCTGGTTTGTATCATGGTTTGATACCGGGTAAGTAACTTCAGGTCCGAAGTACGGATAGCCTGTTCTGCGTGTTCCTCATCCACCTGTTGCAGGAAATATCGCTTGGTATAATTAAGTAGAAGAAAGGTATATGCTTCAATAAGGTCGAATTTATCGTCGGAATCACTATGATATTCCGTCCATATTTTTTGGTAGATACCCAAAACATCAGGGAGATCGGACTCATCAATTTCAAAGGGGATGGCTTTATCGATTTTCAAAAAAGGGAAATTCTGAAGTAGGTTCGAGAATAGGCCTGACTGCGCCACAAAATCCTGTGAAAACATGATGTAATATCCTTTCCAATTTGGGACGATATCCCAGGAAATGATTTGGAAAGGGGAATTGAAAAAAATAGTAGTGCCTTTTGGGAAATCAGTATGGTGACCGGTGATAGCTTTTCCATCCCCATCAGCTTTAATTGCGATAGCATAGAATTCATGACGGAAAGGAGGCATTTCACTAATTACTACCGGCATATTTTCTTCAAAACTCCGGATATCGAAATGAGGATGCTTTGGTTGAGGAATGCTAATCCCTTCGCAATACTCTAATATAGTCTTGAAGTGCTTCATTACCGATGATACTGATTAGCTCGAATATTCTGCGCTGCTTTTTCTACTGTTTCAGCTATTCGCTTGGCTCTCGTTTCAGATCTTTTAGCATTAAATATCCATTCAAGAATTCCTCGTTTCGTGGAAGGGGGAAAAGCTTCCCAATACTCAAGGGCTGTTGAATTGGTGTCGAAGGCTTGTTTAAGGTCGGGAGGGACAATCAGTTTCTCTACATCATTTAGAGCATCCCAGGTTCCGGTTTCTTTGGCTATGCGAATCATTTCAAGTCCGGGTGGAGCCATTTTTTGCTCCTTCAATAATCGCTCGACTTTCTCTTTGTTTACCCTACTCCAATTACTTTTAGGATTTCTTTTTGCAAAAAACTGGTAATAGCTTTCTTCATCTCTTTTATTGGGTTTGCTGTCGATCCATCCGAAGCACAAAGCTTCGTCAACAGCTTCAGGGTAATAAACGCTAGGTACTTTGCTTTCTTTTCTGTAGATGATGAGCCAAATCGATTTAGTGGTATCGTGGTTTTCTTCCAACCAATTTCTCCAATAAGCAGCCGACGCTGCATAGAAAGTCTTAATCCCGTCTTTGGTTTCCATAAGCTTCAAGATTGCGAAGCAATATGAGGAAATTTAGCTGGCTTTTCTATTGCTTAGTAAGAAGTAGGTGAGGAAAGAGATCCCAAAAGTAATAAACCATGCGTACGAGTACAGATCATTCCAGATAGATGGGATGGAAGATTCACTTATCAATCCAATCTGGATGAAAAATCCGGGGATAACAGGGAGAAGAGCTAAAGAAAATGCAATCCACGCTTTTGAATTCCATCTTGGGACAGTACCTCGCTCGCTAAAAAGAGAAGCTACATCTAGTGTTCGCTTTCGTACCACAAAGTAATCGCAGATCATGATTCCAGTGATAGATCCTAAGAGTGCAGAATAGGCTATGAGCCATAGAAAAATATATCCATTTGGGTCAGCCAGTAACTTCCATGGAAAAATCAGTATCCCTATGATACCGGTTATGTAGCCACCCATTTTGAAGCTGATCTTCTTCGGGAAGATGTTTGCAATATCGTTAGCTGAAGCAACTACATTCGCTGCGATATTAGTAGATAGAGTAGCAATGCTTAGCATGAGCATGGATAGGATTATCACTATTGGAGAATCAAACTTGCTCATCAGGATAATGGGATCCCAGATTGCCTCTCCATAAATAAGAACTGTTGCACTGGTTACAAAGATGCCGATAAAAGAAAACACAGTCATGGTTGTGGGGAGTCCCAGAGCTTGCCCTTTATAGTGAGCTTTTTGGCTGACTGCATACCTCGTGAAATCAGGGATATTAAGAGAAAGAGTAGCCCAAAACCCTACGATAGCGGTGAGGCTGGGCCAAAAGATACTCCAGAAAGTTGTTCCAGGAGCAGGATGGAAAGAGCTTGTAGCCGCTAAAATCTCTAAAAACGAACCTACCGTAGATATAGCCCATATCATTAATGCAATTCCTGAAAAAAGGAGTACAGGTGCTGCCCAACTCTCAAGGGCTCTTATAGTGTCTATTCCCCGGTAGATGATCCAGATATTTATACCCCAGAAAATAAAGAAGCAGATTAACTGGACGATGTTTAAGCCGATGAAATCTCCCAAGTAAGTACTGTTCGCCAGGTTTGGAGCCAAAACGAGTAAGAGTTGATAAATGGCATTTCCACCAATCCAGCTCTGTATTCCGAACCAGCCGCATCCCACGAGTCCTCGTAATAAACCCGCGAAAATGGCACCATGAAATCCAAAGCTGGAACGAATGAGCACCGGGAATGGAATACCATATTTGGCCCCAGGATGTCCATTTAGAAGAAGAGGTGCGAGGACGACTAGATTTCCAAGCAAAATGGTAAAGGTAGCTTGCCACCAGGTCATACCTTCCTGGATGAGACTACTCGCGAGCATATAGGTAGGAACACAAACGGCCATGCCAATCCAGATGGAAGCATAATTCCAGGTATTCCAATTCCTGTTTTTCTTCGAGACGGGAGCAAAATCTTCGTTATAAAGCGAAGATTTTTTTACGGATTCTGGAATATTCATTGACGAGGTTTTACTGCTCTAAACCCAATAATAGGTTTATAATTCATAAAATCATCCCAAAAAGAATTACCCTTTTGCTTCGGGTTTAGATAAGGGCCATGCCAGCTGAATCCGATAAAACCTGCTTTCTCAAACGCTCGCTGATAGGTCTCAGGTGTTAGGAAGAAGTTATCGATGGAAAACCTGGTGCCATCTTCATTAGTGATGGTGTATTTGACAACGTCCCCTTCCTTTTGGAGAGCAGGAGTAGTTTTTTCAAACCCATATTTTAGAAACGATGGAGCATCATTTGGGTTTTCATTGATGTTGTCATTAAAGCCAACAAAAATACCTCCGGGTTTTAATGCCTGGTAAGCCGATCTGCAAAATTGGTAAAGCTCCTGAGCAGTTTTCGCATAATTTAGGAGGTACATTCCGGTGATTACATCTACTTTGAACGTTGTATGCAGCTTAGCAGCATTTGCGCAAAGATATTCGCAGCCAATAGGGTGTAGCAGTTCCTGGTCTTTTGCCAGAGAAATCATTTCCGATGAAATATCTACACCAAGAACAGTTCTTGCTCCAGCTAGTTTAATCTTCCGAGTATAATGACCTTCACCACAAGCCAGATCCAGGACATCCAGAGAATCTGCCTTGCCAAGCAATTGGAAAAGGGTGAATTCTTCAATGAATGTGCGGAAGGAGAGATCCTTAGAATCTCTGTATGCTTCTGCTATCTGATCGTATTCTTGTTCTTCTTTCATATTTGACACGGCAAAAAATCAACGATAAAAGAAACAAATACAAAGGATGTAGAGTACTTGTAGACCTTATGTCGGGTATTTAATTAAAATTTGAGCTGAGTTTTATGAACAGGGCAAATTCTAATTCTAATATCATTCATCAATCTGATTCAATATTTTTAAGATATTTGAGAGAACCTCATTGATATGAAACACACACGTATTTTTACTTTCTCTTTTTTGTTAACTGCAGTTCTTCTTTTAGCTGGTTGCGGGAAGGATTCAGATAACCGATTCGAAGTGGAATTAATCCAGGCCAAGACAGAAACACCGGCTCAGGTTCGCCTTTTCTTTAAAGTTGATTTAGGAGAAGACCATTTGTTTACCACCTTAGAGCCTCAGGATTTTGAGATTTATGAAAACAGCTCACTTATATCCAGACTAGAGTCGCAGGCCCAGATTCAGAGAGAAGAAGGGGAGTTTTTGTTCTCTTCAATTTTATTGCTGGATCTAAGTGGAAGCGTACTTAGGGATACGGAATTACCAAATGTGAAAAGTGCGGCTACGTCATTTATAAATTCAGTAATGCCGGCTGTTACGGACGAAACTTATGGCTCAAAAGAGATGGCTATTTTTTGGTTCGATGGGGAAGAAGAAATTCATTCATTAGTTCCCTTTACTACTGAAATCGCTCAGTTAAATGCAGGTATCGAATCTATAGATGAGAATATAAGTGGTGATGTATCGACAAATTTAAATGGAGCTGTTGTTCAAGGTCTTTCGCTGATGAATTCCCGACTTACCGAGACCCGGTTAAATCCGAATATCTCAACAGCGGGTTCAGTTGTTATTTTTACGGATGGGACGGATCAGGCTAGCCGAGTGACTACTCGGGAGGCTCAAAATGCCGTAAATCAGGCCGGAAATGATAATGCAGTATTCACGATAGGTTTGGGAGATGAAATCGATGAAGGTGTTCTAAAAACCATTGGTCGAGATGGATTTGAACTAGCTGCAAATTCTTTTGATTTGAATGCTACTTTCCTCAAGGTAGCTCAAAAAGTACAGAGTGAATCCCAATCGTTCTATGTGTTGGAATACTGTACTCCTAAACGTTCTGGGAACCATACCATAGAGCTTAGAGCATTGTATGAAAATCGTTTTGGAAGTTTCAGAACTGATTTCTCGGCAGAGGGATTTACGGGCGGTTGTACAATAGAATAGGTTAGAAGCCCATTTCTGCAAGCTTTTTAACCGAACCAAGCCAGAGATCATAGTAGCGGGGCTTAGCTTCTTTCCCTAGCTGAACATTAATTTGGTTCATGTGTGAAAGGTTTACAGTACCTAAATGTGTACCCCATTTTGCACTTTCTACAGAAACAAAAGAATCGTTAATGTTTTCTTGGGTGTAAATCTGGGTATTCTGAAAAATAAAGACCGGATTTAATGAATAGTTGGTTCCTTTCCCAACCGCAGCGCTATAGGAAAAGTAGGGGAAGCCTTCAAGGTTCGGGTTTTCCGAATTAAACTGTTCCTGGACACTCTCCATACAAAGCTGTTCTACTGAGTTAATTACTTCGCTTTTTTCAAGTGGATAGACACTATTACCAAACCAATCTACAATTTCGCCTACCTTTTCCGAGATTACCTCAGGAGTTTTTAGCACTAGATTTGCTAAATAGGTTCCTCTATGAGGTGTGGCAACAGTAGTAAGGGAAGCGACCTTGTCCTGAATTTCAAGATGGCAAAGAGCATGACGCATATCTAACCCACCCATACTATGTGCGATTACATTAACTTTTTCGAAGTTATGCTCTTCGCACACTTGCCGTATCAGGCGCACCCAGTTTTTTGCTCTTGTTTCGATAGGGGCATATGGAACAATATTTGGAGCAAAGGCAACCAACCCATGTTCTCTCATCAACATACATGGATCATGAAGGGGAGAGGGTTTAACCAGCGAACCGATAGCACCAAATCCATGGCAAAGAAAAATCGGATACTTTGTTTGAATGATATGTGGCTGAGGAAACTCTTCCAGCACCAATCGTTTTAAAAGTACTCTTCCTTCAGCCACAGCAGTTAGTCCTCATTTTGTGTTGGAGTCTTAGTGATCAAACGAATTGTTCTGAATACGGTTCCCTTACTTTCGACATAAATATTCATATCCTCTTCAGGAAAGATCACTTTAGATGGAGTATTCAGACCCAGAGGGAATAACCGTTGGTGCAGTTGAAGATGAAAACTTGTTTTTGAAAAAGATGGAGGTACTTCTACCCGGTACACTTTTCGTGAAAATGATGAATCTATTTCTACATTAAAAGTTCGTATTTGCCCTCTAAGTAAGTCTGCTTCGTCAAAAGAAAGTTGAATCAACGAGTCCAGTTCCACTTCTGTATTGACCTTGTTTGGAACATATGGAGGGGTATAAGCCAGAATTACTGCGCTGAGTAAACAAGCAAAGAGCAAAAGTATGGTTAGAACTTTCCTACCGGATTTCATGGTAGGGATGTTACTTCGGATCAAATATAAATTTCAACACTCTTTCGGCTACTTCTTCTTTTGTTCCTTTGAACTCTGAAGTAGCTTGTTCACCAATTACATGTACATAATTAGTGTCAGACTCAAAACCAGCGCCTTCTTTTGCCAGTGAGTTGGCAATAATCCAATCGGCATTCTTACCTGTTAATTTCGACTTTGCGTTTTTAATCAGGTCTTCGGTTTCCATAGCGAAACCAATCAGTGTTTGGTGAGCAGGCTTTTGGCCTCCCAGCCATGCTAAAATATCGGTGGTTCTTGAGAGCTCAATCGAATCTCCGGCTGTATCCTTTTTAACCTTATGATCAAAAGTTTGAGCAGGTGTGAAGTCGGAAACAGCTGCTGCCATAATGATTACATCTGCGTCAGCTTCTTGTTGAACAGCATGGTATAAATCTTCGGCTGAGACGATTCCTTTAGTCAAAACACCATCAGGTTTTGCAAGGTGGACAGGGCCATGGATGAGAGTAACTTCAGCTCCTAATCGTTGAGCTGCTTTTGCCATAGCAAATCCCATCTTACCTGAGCTGGGATTGGAGATAAATCGGACCGGGTCAATAAACTCTCGGGTCGGTCCCGCAGTAACTACCACTTTTTTACCCTCTAATGGGCCTTTAACAGAACCAATAATCTCACTGGCTTTTTCCAGGATTGATTCAATTTCCGGAAGCCGGCCTTTTCCTTCTAGCCCACTCGCCAGAAATCCCGATTCAGGTTCAAGGATATGGTAACCGAATTCAGCTACTTTCTTCAGATTCTCTGACACAGAAGGAGATTCATACATCTCACCATCCATAGTAGGGCAAATAAGGATGGGTGATCGAGCGGCAAGAATGGTAGCCGTAAGCATGTTATCCGAAATGCCGTTGGCTATTTTTGCAAGCGTGTTGCCTGTGCAGGGAGCAATGATAAACAGATCAGCCCATTCCCCCCAATTGATGTGCCGTGTCCATTCAGTAGCTTGTTCCTGTTCTTCCGGGAAAATTTCAACAGCTACTTCATGACCAGAAAGAGAGGCAAAAGTCTCTAAACCAACAAAGCGGATGGCAGAAGGAGTCATTGTGACTCTTACTTCAGCACCCGCTTTTTGAAATTCTCGTAATAAAAAAACAGCCTTATATGCTGCAATCCCTCCGGTTACACCAAGAATAATGCGTTTCCCGGAGAGCATAAGTTATTCCGCTTCTGGTCGACGGTAATAGATGGAATCTTCTTCCATTTCAGTTACAGCTCTCTGCGCTGCATGTGGAAGCTTTTCAAATGCTTTGGAAATCTGCTCTTGTTCTTCGTTGAAAGAAAACTCGTCATCGTCTTCAAAACCTTCGAAGTACTGGAGCTTTTCGTCTAGCTCAAGTTTTTCTTGTGCAGCTAGCTGGCGTGCTCTTTTTGCCATAATTACCAGTAACTCATACTTGTTACCAGTTACATTTTTTAAGCCTTCAATATCTAAAGTGCGAATGGGCATAATTGTTATGTCTTGTTCATAAATTCAGAAACAGCCTTTTTTACTTCGTCATAAGCTGTATCCAAATGGTCATTAATAATTACGCGATCAAAACGTGATGCGTATGTAAGTTCCTTTGCAGCGCGTTCAAGTCGTAGGTTGAGAGATTCGATAGTCTCGGTGCCCCTTGCTTCCAGGCGCTGTTTCAATATTTCAATAGAAGGCGGTTCAATAAATAAACTCAGTGCATTATCATGGTAGAGTTTCTTCACATTTAAGGCACCTTTTACCTCGATATCAAGCAGAATAAAATACCCTGATTCTAGCTTTTTATCAACTTCTGATTGTAAAGTGCCATACCTCTTTCCTCCGTAAAACTCTTCCCATTCCAAAAAATCCTGGGCTTCGATACGATTCTGAAATTCTTCAGGGCTCAGGAAAAAGTAATGGACCCCATCTTGCTCACCTTCACGAGGTTTTCTAGTGGTAGCAGAAACAGAGAATTTCAGATCTTCAAAATCTTCAAACAGTCGTCTTGCAATGGTTGATTTACCACCTCCGCTGGGGGATACAAGAATAATTATTTTACCCTTTTGTATAGCCATGAGATTTGAGTTTTGTGAGTTGAGGTAATAGTTAATTGTAAATCAAAACTCATACCTCAACTCTCAAGACTAGTTATTCAACATTTTGTACCTGCTCACGAATTTGCTCAAGCATTTCTTTTGCTTTTACAACGTGATGAGCGATTTCTGAATCATTAGCTTTTGAACCAATCGTATTCAATTCCCTGTTAATCTCCTGGGTAAGGAAGTTTAATCTTCTACCTGCAGGTTCAGGTTGTTCAATGGCTTCAATGAAGAATTTTAAATGTGCTTTAAGTCGTACTGTTTCTTCAGTAATGTCCATTTTATCAGCCATGATAACTACTTCCATCTCCAGTCGGTCTTCATCAATGGCTTCATCATCAATTAACTGCTTTATTCGGTCATGAAGCTTTTTCCTGACTTCCTCGCTGCGTCCATTAGTAATTGTTTGAATATCAGTGAGCGACTCATCGATCGACTTAATCCGGTCAAGCAAATCTCCTTTAAGTTGAGTTCCTTCCTGAGAACGCATTTCCATTAAGTTCTTAATGGCGAGTTTGGTAGCCTGCTTGATAAGTCCCCATTTGTATTCCAGAGAAGCTTCATCTTCTTCCTGAGTAACAAATACATCTCCAAAACTGGTGATGCTTTTTAATTCAAGTGGTTCCTCAATTCCTGCAGCTTCCCGCAGTTTATTCAACAATTCTGCGTAGGCTTTAGCTTTTTCTGTATCTACTTCGATTGAAGGTAAATTGGAATCTTGTGCAGATAAGTTGACGATCACATTTAATTTTCCACGATTTACTGACTTCTGCACTAATTCTTTGAGCTCCAGTTCCATATGCTGGAGTCGCTGAGGTAGTCGTGTAGAAATATCCAGGTAGCGACTGTTAAGTGATTTAATTTCGACTGTGGCGTTGAGTCCGTTATCAGCAGCCTCACCTCGCCCGAAACCCGTCATTGAGATAATCATGGAAGTATACTAGGATGATATAGTGAGCAAGAAGGTAAGAAACCCAAGGGAGTCTTGAAACAAAGTGATTGGCAAGATGCAGGGTTTTAGTATCTTTTGCGCTTCTATGAAAATATTAGGAATCTCGGCTTTTTATCACGATTCAGCTGCTTGTTTGGTACAGGATGGAAAAATTGTCGCTGCTGCCCAGGAGGAGCGATTTACCCGTAAAAAACATGATGAGCAATTCCCGGTTCATGCCACCACTTTTTGTCTGGAAGAAGCAGGATTAACTATTGATGAACTCGATGCCATCGTTTTTTATGACAAGCCCTTTTTAAAATTCGAGCGTTTGCTGGAAACCTACTTGTCATTTGCTCCCCGAGGAATCCGGTCGTTTATTGTCGCTATTCCAGTATGGTTAAAAGAGAAAATGTTTCTGAAAAAGCTCATTTATGATGAGTTAAAGAAAGTAGGTGAGTACGAAAAGTCTAAGGTCAACCTCTTGTTTCCGGAACACCACCTTAGCCATGCTGCGAGTGCTTTCTATCCTTCAAAATTTGAAGAAGCAGCTATTCTTACCATTGATGGCGTTGGAGAATGGGCTACTGCTTCGATATGTCATGGAAAAGGGAAAGACATCACCATACTAAAGGAACTTCAATTCCCTCATTCTTTAGGATTACTCTACTCCGCATTTACCTATTTCCTTGGGTTTAAGGTGAATTCTGGTGAGTATAAATTGATGGGACTAGCTCCCTATGGAAATCCTGATTCGAAATTGGTGGAGGAATACATTACCAAAATTAAAAGTGAGTTAGTGGATATCCGGGATGATGGCTCCATTTGGTTGAACCAGGATTACTTTAGTTATGCCACTGGGCTTAGAATGGTGAACGACAAAAAATGGGAATCACTATTTGGCTTTCCAAAAAGGGAAGGGGAATCCGAACTAAAGCAACACGAAGCCGATCTTGCTCTGGCTATTCAAAAAGTCACGGAAGAAATAGTAGTAAAGATGGCTGTTCACGCCAAAGAACTTACAGGTAGTTCTGCTATTTCTATGGCTGGAGGAGTTGCACTTAATTGTGTGGCAAATGGCAAACTTCAGAATGAAGGTATATTTGATGAAATCTATATTCAGCCTGCCGCAGGGGATGCTGGAGGCGCTGTTGGAGCAGCTTTAGCGGCGCAGCATATCTATTTTGAAAAAGAGCGAACTACTGAGAATCCAGATTCTATGCAGGGTGCTTTTCTTGGTCCTGAGTTTTATTTCATTGATATAGAACGTGCACTCAGGAAATTTAAACCTGTTTCGAAGAAATACTCTGAGGATGAACTTTATCATAAAGTTGCGGGGTTGTTGGATGAAGGAAACGTAATAGGCTGGTTCCAGGGGAGAATGGAGTTTGGGCCTAGAGCTTTGGGAGGAAGAAGTATTATTGCTGATCCAAGAAGAATGGATATGCAGAAGAAGCTCAACCTGAAAATTAAATATAGAGAATCATTTCGACCATTTGCTCCTTCTGTGTTGGCTGAGGATGCATCAGAATATTTCGAACTGGATTCGGATTCTCCTTATATGCTACTGGTTCAGTCTGTTCGCGAGAAATATAGAACGGAGTTGCCAGGTGATTATAATGAGATGCCGCTTCGGGAGAAGCTTGCAGTAAAGCGTTCTGACTTTCCGGCAATTACACATATCGACTTTTCGGCAAGAATTCAGACTGTACATAAAGAAACCAATCCCAGATACTGGAACTTAATTTCAGCATTCAAAGATCTCAGTGGGTTTGGGATGGTTGTAAACACCAGTTTCAATGTAAGGGGTGAGCCTATTGTTTGTACTCCGGAGGATGCCTATCGATGTTTTATGAATACGGAGATGGATTATCTGGTGATTGGTGAGTATGTTTTTGCGAAAGATGATCAGCCCGAGTGGACTGAGAAAATGACATTTGATAAAGACTAAATATGGATTTACTGAAAGACTTATGGGGCTTCATGAAGGAACGCAAAAAGTTCTGGCTTGCTCCGGTTATTGTGGTTCTACTATTACTCGGATTTTTGATTGTGATTGGAGGTGGGTCATCCATTGCTCCGTTCATCTATACCTTGTTCTAATAAAAGGATATGCTCCCCAAACGAGACATCAATTTTATCAAAACGGATCCCGAAACCGCTAAAACCCAGCTGGTAATTATTGTCGGGTTATTGGTGTTGGCGGCCATTTTCCAGAACGAGTATATCGCCTATGCCTCGTTAGGAATCGGATTGGTTAGTCTTATAATTCCTCCGGCTGGTCATTGGATTGTTTGGGGATGGTATAAGCTTGCCGAAATCCTCAGCAGAGTGATGAATCCACTCATTCTTAGCCTAGTCTACTTTTTATTCATTTCTCCCATTGCCATTCTATTTCGCTTATTTGGGAACGATCCCATGCGTCTCAAGGACAACAAGGGCAGTATGTACGAACTAAGAGAGAAGACGTATACCAAAGAAGACTTAGAGAAGCCCTGGTAGATAGTTTAGTCTTAAGCTATATATCGTCGAGTACAATTCTTGTTAATTTCCAATCCCTGGTTAATTCGGAATCATGTTCATATTCGAGAGTAAGAGTGATTGCAGGTTTATTTTTTAAATAAAAAATAATTCCTCCGACTTTGTAAGTTAGGCTGACAAGATAGCTTCCAAAATCTTCGAGAAGAGTGATTTTGTCAGATATATCAATCTCAAGAGAGTTCTCAAAAAGAAAGTCTGTTTTCGAATGAGAAATTGAATCGATTAGGGTTGAAAACTTTTTTTCGAGCTCTAAGTAACTGAATAACATTTCAGATTCTTGTAAAAAAATTAAGTTCTCTATCTGTACTTTTTCGATTTTCCAAAATTCATTTTTATAAATAAAACTAACATTCACACTATCTATTTCATGCTCAATTTTTATTGGAATTTTTAATTCTACAAAATGCGAATTGTTATTAAAGTCTAAAGAATCTATGGAGCTCAAATTCTCTATATAAAAACTTCGGAATTTTATTAAGGAAATATTTTTATCAGAATCAAAGAGTAAGGGAAGAGTACTTCTAAGCAAAGTTGAATCTTTTTCACTTACAATTTTTTCGAAGAGGTATACTGAATTATCTACATAATCAAATGATATAGTAGTATCTATACTTTCAAAAGTTATTTGACTAAAACTAAGTTGAGAGCTGATCAGCGAAATACTAGTAATCAGTGTCAATTTTATAATTCTTTGTTTCAATAACCTTAACCTCATTTAATTTTATCTCCCAATTATCTCTTTTAATAATGGAGAAGAAAGCCTTCTTTTTTGTTTTGTCAACATATTCCAAAATACCGTCACTATTTCTAGCAACGAAATACTGCCAAAATGAAATTGATATTTCATAACCGCCCCCTACTCGTCTAGAAATCCTGCTTGCAGAAAATCTTTCATCAAAAAATAATGTAACAGTAGCATAATTATATGTTAAAACTCTATCTAGATATGATTCAATAGAATATCTTCTTGGAGCACGATTTATAAGAGAATCTCTTGTAGATGAGACTTCGATTATTGATCTGGGACTTACAAAGAGTTTAAGTGTTTCCTCTTTTCTTGCTGAACGAGTTGATCTTGGGTTCCTTTTGCTGGCCATGAATGAAATATTATCTTGGAATACTTCAAGCTTAAGAATCAAATCATCCATAATAATATCCGTTGCGGACGAACTCAGACCATACCTATCAAAGTCCTGATAGATTTTATCAGGATAGGTATTTTGGGCTTGAACAGAAAAAGTTGACCAAAAAATGAAAAAAAACTTAATAATCAGTAGTAATTTTTTTCCCAACTTTTCTTTTTAAATCTAATTCTTCTTTAATCTTTTCTTCAGGTAATTTCTGTAAAGGAGAATTCTTATAGTCAACTGCTTGTATTGTAGGGTAACTTGTTGGCTTTTCTGCTTTCAAATCAACTGTTGAAACAAAAGTACCAATTGTAATTACTCCAGCTACCAAACTTACAACCCTTAGAATTATATTTACAATAGGTGAAACCATACTGTTTATTAAATACTTATTTCTAAGAATGTCAAATTATATTTTTACTATTTATCCAACAACCTTCTATGATAATTGATTTGCCCTAAATGGTAGAGCATATGGCTATACAAGTGCATAAAGAACCATTCATGGGTGATTACTCCACCAAACAACTCAATAGGGTAATCTGTTTTGACTTGTTCATCAGTCATCCCTTGAAGGGTGCCAGTAACGGATGCAATAGCGGCATCAATTCTGGTATATAATTCCTCAGTACTCACTTCGCCATTGAACTCAAACTCCCGGTCTCTTGTATAACCTGTGTCTCCAACAATCCCCCCAAAGAAATGTTGAAGGTTTCCAGCAATATGAAGAGCCAGGTTACCAGCGCTGTTATTGATTCCATCCGCTTTTTGCCAGATAACTTCTTCGGATGAATAAGCCTCGATTTCAGCTTTTACTTTCGGTAAATCACGTTCGAATAATTGGGAGAGAGTTTGTGATAGCATGGTTTTATTATTTGTCATCCTGAGCTGACGCGAAGGATCTACGATTCTTCGGCAGTAGCGCGCCTTCCAGAGTGTACGGAGGACAGGCCTCAGAATGACTTTGGAGTTAGTGGGGTTCGGATTCGACTTTCTTTAAGCTAACTGCGTTCACGCAATATCGCAATCCACTTGGTTCGGGTCCGTCCGGAAAAACATGCCCTAAATGAGCATCACAGGTATTGCAAAGGATTTCAATACGAACCATTCCATGCGTAAAGTCTCCTTCATAAGCCACAGCATTTTCTTTCACTGGCTGAGTAAAAGAAGGCCAGCCAGAAAAGCTTTCGAATTTAGTGTTTGAATCGAAGAGCAGCGTACCACAGCAAATACATTCATATTCCCCTGGTTCGAAGCGGCTGCACATTTCATTGGAATAGGGTCGTTCCGTGCCTTTAAGTCGGGTTATGGCATACTGCTCATCGGTTAGTTGAGCTTTCCACTCCTCGCCTGTTTTTTCAACCCTTCGATCAGGTTTGGGGTTACCATTTTTAGCGAATAGTTGTACGTCTTTCCAGTTAAGCATAATTGTACTATTAGTCATCCTGAGCGAGAGCAAAGAATCTACGATTCTTCGGAAGTATCCTCAGAATGACGATTAAAATTACTTCAATAACGTTCTGATTTTATTGGCAAATCCTTCAGCTGCTTCCGGGGATTTCCCTTCAGAGTATATTCTTACTATCGGTTCGGTATTTGATTTTCGAAGATGAACCCAGCCTTCCTCAAAATCCACTTTAACCCCATCAATCGTATTTGGTTTAAGTGAAGCATAATGATCTTGCACCATCGCTAACACTTCATCTGCATCCTTGCCCAGCTCATCCAATTGAATTTTACTTTTGCTCATGTAGTAATTGGTAAATTCAGCGCGGTACTCTGAGGAAGGAATAGATCGTTCGGCAAGTTGTTGTACCACGCAGGCAATTCCGACTAATGCATCACGGCCGTAATGTAAGTCCGGGACAATGATACCGCCACTGCCTTCACCTCCTACTACAGCTTCAACCTCCTGCATCTTCTTTACCACGTTGATTTCTCCAACGGCCGAGCGATAACAAGTCTGATCATATTTAGCACTTACTTCATCTGCAATTCGAGAAGAGGAGAGGTTTGTAGCGGTTGCCCCCGGCTTTTTATCCAGAATAAAATCAAATATGGTGGCCTGAGTATATTCTTCACCAAATAAAGTTCCGGTGTTATCGACCAAAGCCAGTCGGTCTGCATCAGGGTCTGTTACTACTCCAAGATCAGCTCCCTTTTCCTTTACCAGGTCACAAATTTCTGTAAGATGTTCAGGAAGAGGTTCGGGGTTATGAGGAAATAAACCATTTGGAGTACAGTGAATCTTATGAATTTCAGCGACTCCCAGGTGTTCTAGAAGTAGAGGAACTGCAATAGAACCTGCTCCATTCACAGCGTCAACAGCTACGGACAGATTTGCTTCTCGTATTACTTCTACATCAATAAAAGGAAGGTCTAAGATCTCCCGGATATGATCATTTAAAAGTTCGTCATCCGTTGAGAGTGTTCCAATCTTATCATATGGTTGATAGTTGAATTCACCCTTTTCAGAAATGTCGAGCATCTCCTTTCCCTGGTCAGCATCCAGGAACTCGCTTGTTGAATTGAGCAACTTAAGTGCATTCCATTGAGCAGGATTATGACTTGCAGAAATAATAATTCCACCACCAGCTTCATGCTTTAATACTCCCATTGCAACGGTAGGAGTAGGAACAATACCCACTTTAATCACATTACATCCAACGCTCATAAGTGTGGAGGCGACAATCTGCTCACAAAGTTCGCCAGTGACCCTCGAATCTCTTCCTAAAACTACTGTTCCGCCATTTAGCCACGTGCCATATGCCGCGGTGAATCTTGCCAGGTTTTCCGGGGTTAGATCGGTACCAAAAATGCCCCTAATCCCTGAAACAGATACCATTAATGCCATTTAATTTCCTCTTTGTTGATTAATTACTCCCACTAATTGTTGTCTCCAATTTCTAAGCCCTGGGAAGTTTGGACTAACTTCGAGTGCTGTATCAGCAATCTCAAGTGCTTTTTGAAAATCGCCGTTATTGAAATATGCCCCGGATAAATTATACAATGTTTGAGGGTCACGAGGATTAATTCTTCGTGAAGCTTCGAGATATTCTATTCCTTTCGATGCATTTCCTTTTTGCACCTCGATAGCCCCAAGCATTTTTGTTACAAAGGCATCATTTGAGCTGATTGAGTACGCTTTATTTAACAGAGGTTCTGCTCCAGCAAAATCGTTTTGATCCAGTAAAATACGGGCAGCAAAAATGTATGGAGATTCATTCCAGGGTTGATTTCTGATAAGCCCATAATACTCGCGCAAGGCTTTATCATGTTCTCTTGTGCTAGTGTAAAATTCAGCTAATTCTACTTTAGCTTCATCCCATCTTAACGGAGAATGAACCACTCTTAGAGCAAGGCTGTCTGCAATGCTTGATGGTTTGTAGTTAAACTGATAAGGAGTAGGTTTTTCTCCCAGTACAAAAGGGAAGCTTTGCTTGAGTGTTTCTACCCGATGCCAACCTACTCTGCTATCAAATTCTGAGAACTGCATCCGGTCAAAATATCCACCTATGTTTTCAGGAGGGGGGATTCTATAATAATTCAGCATGGCTTTGGAAAAAGCTTCTCCAATGAGAAAGTATCCTTCCTGGTTAGGGTGGAGATGCTCAAGCATAAGTTCGAAACCGATAATTTCCTCCGGAGAATTACTTTCAAAGCTCTCGAGTGTGGGCACATAAATCGTGTTTTCAAATTCTTCAGCTTTACTGGCAATGATTTCATTGATCTCTGTCGGAGCTCGAAATTTAAGACCATCCAAATCTTTAGCCTGCCTGAACTTTTCCTCGGCAAGTCTAAAATTATCTATTTCATAAGCTGATTGTGCCTCTTCAAATATTTCTTGAGCCGGAGGTTCATCTCCATCTTCAATTGACACAAATGGAGGGTGGTCTTTAAGGTTACTTGCCACACTTCCAATAAATACCGGTATGCCCTGGCGTTCAAATTTTTTGATAATTGCATTCAGGTTGCTATCAAACTGACCCATTGCCAGTTGATATTGAGGACTACCCAATTCAATAGAACGAGAGTTGACGATACGTTCCATCAAAGTAGCGGATTGATCGACTTTTTCTCCAGAAAATTTCTCAGAGAACCAAATTCCGGAATCTACGATGATGGTTCTAAGCAGCATAAAGGTTTTAAAGCGCTGCATTTTTAAATAGAATCGAACAAAACCAGGAAAAGCGCCAAGGTTCTCGTTCGACCCAACCCCAAGCGCACCATAAAACTCGTTATGACCAGCATAAATCATAATTGCATCCGGGTTGTGATCCAGGATTTCATCTACCTGATCGAATAAGGTATAAGAGCTGATAGCAGAGATGCCCAGGTTTACGACCTCAACCTGTCTATCAGGCATAGCATCGGAAAGCACATCTTGAACCACTCGAGAATGGGTACCATTGAATCCATATGGATACCCTGCCGCACTGGAACCGCCCATTGCAAAAACCCGAAAACCATTTTCAGGTTTTTCTTTCAAAAAGGCATCAATAGAAGGATTGGGGATGGTTTTAGTATAGAAGAAATACCGCGCAGCGAAATTTGGGTTAGGCATAAGGTATTCTTCATTTTCTATTCCCGGATCATAAAACAGATCTGTATTCCCGAGGTAGTTGGCGCTTCTTAAAACGATCTCCAAAATCAGGAAGAATAGAACCGGAATAGAAAGAGTAATAGTATAAAAGAGCGCCTTCTTCTTCGCCGAAAGTGGCGCTTTTGGCTGTTTAGTTTCCTTAGTTTTCTTTTTAGCCATACTTACTTTTTAGGAATCCATGGGGTTTCTTCAGTACCAGATGCATGGTTTTCATACCTGGCGAGTACAAACAAAAAATCAGAAAGTCTGTTCAAATACTTAATCGCCTCTGGTGCAACGTATTCCTCATCAGCACATGATACAGTAATTCGTTCTGCCCTTCGGCATACTGTTCTTGCGAAATGTAAGTTGGATGCGGACTGAGTTCCTCCAGGCAGGATAAATGATTTTAAGGGAGGCAATCCGACTTCCAGGGCATCAATGTTTTTTTCCAGGTATTCCACTTCAGAATCTGATATTCGATCAATCCTGACTTTTTTTGAAAATGGGGTAGCTAAATCAGCACCGAGCACAAATAACTGGTGTTGAATTTCTCTGAGCAGCTCATTGGTTCTTTCAGAATGAGGAAATGAAAGAGCTACTCCTATGACAGAGTTTAACTCATCAACGGTGCCGTATGCTGAGATTCGAGAGGAATTTTTTTCTACCGTTTGTCCGCCAAAAAGGGAGGTAGTCCCCTTATCACCTTTTTTTGTGTATATCTTCATAAATCAAAAATAGAATATTCAGCAAACATAATCTTTGCTCTGCGGGTTTCTTCTTGCACAAATTCGACTTAACATCGTTTGGAAGCATTACTGGTAGACAAAAAATCATCTATGAAAAAAATCATACCTACTCTTTTCTTACTCCTGGCTCTCTCATTGGTAGGATTCTCTCAAACTAACATCCAATCTGGTTACGATGTAATAAATGCAATGCATGCCAAGTACGAGGGTAAATGGTACAAGCATCTTACGTTCCTGCAAAAGACGACATTTTATGGGCAGGATGGAAGTGTACAGCGAACACAAGATTGGTATGAAGCACTCACCTTACCTGGAAAGCTAGCTATTCGATTTGATGAAAAACAGAGTGTGAATGGCATCTTATTCCACGGAGGTATGCAGTATGGGTACGCCAATGGGCAGAAAATCCAGGAAGTAGAACGAGTTCATGAACTCCTGGTATTGGGATTCGATGTGTACCATCAGTCGCCTGATATAACAGCAACCCAGTTGGTTAACCGAGGATTTAATTTAGAAGCGATGTATGAAGATGAATGGGAGGGAAGAAAAGTATATGTGATTGGTACTGCAGAGCCAGACTCTACCATCCCTCAATTTTGGATCGATAAAGAGCGATTAGTATTTGTTCGCAATTTTACGGTTGGGAGGCAGAACACTATCCAGGAAGTACAGTTCAACAAATACGAGCGCCTTGGACAAGGATGGATTGCTCCCGAAGTGATTTTTAAAGCCAATGGTTTTATGGGTTTGCTTGAAGAGTACACTCAAATTCAAATCCCGGATACGCTCGATCAGGGGATATTTGACCCCGAACTCTTCCCTGAAACGGTCTGGGATTAGTATATAAAACTCTCTCCAAGCTTCTCAAAAACAATTCCCCGGTATTCAAGCCTCTCAAGTGCGGTTAAAAATCCATCTGCTAATTCTATCTTGCAGGCAAAGAGGATGATCACTTTCTCTGTGTATTCTGATTCCTGATCAATGAGCTGAAAAGTCTGGATGAGAGGGTTTATGGTATTCTCTTCGGAATAGGGATAGCTCACTCGAACCAGTTTGACTGCTAATACCTGTTTTAGTTCAGCTTTTTCTATACATAATTGAGCACTCTCTCCATAAGCTTTGATAAGACCGGGTTTACCCAATTTGGTGCCCCCAAAGTATCGAACTACCGCAGCTCCGCAATTAACAAGTTCCATCGATTTGAGTTGGTTTAGAATGGGAAGTCCCGCTGTGCCGGATGGTTCCCCATCATCACTTGAGAATTCCTGGATTTGATTGGGATCTATTCTATATGCGTAACAATGGTGAGAAGCATCTGGATACTTCTTACGCAGACTTTCTAGTTGGTCACGGAATGATTTTTCTGAGTCACAAGGAAACAAAAAGCCATAGAATTTTGAACCTAATTCTCTGAGATCGGATTGTATTTCTTGATTTATAGTATGCAAAACAGCGTGTTTTGGAAGGCTGGAAAATACTTCTCGAAAATGGTGGCTCAAAACAATTATTTAGAGTCTTTCTATCTTGCCATTAGTAGCCGAAAAAACGATTTTCCGTGCCGTATTTAATGATTCTAAAGTTTCAATAAAAAATGAAACTTCACGAATAAAAGTCGTGTTTTTAGAACTAACTAAACTAACCAAGCCAAATTAATGCCTTCACTTAAACAAGCTCTAAGTTCCCAGGTTGGTCGTAAGATTATGACTGGAATAACCGGGATTGGGTTGATGCTCTTTTTGATTGGCCATCTGGGCGGTAACCTCACCATATTCGGTACAACCGACGCTTTTAATATTTACACCAAAACACTGATGGATCTCGGTCCGCTTCTGTATGTAATAGAAGCTGGATTAGCTTTCTTCTTTCTGTATCACACTTTTCTAGGAGTTTCGATTTGGTGGACTCGAAGAAAAGCCAGACCGGAAGGCTATGATAAATACAAAACCAGGGGTGGTGCGAGTCATCAGAGTCTGGCATCAAGAAGTATGATCTTCTCCGGGTCGATTATTTTCATTTTCCTCATCCTTCATATTATTCATTTCAAATTTGGTGCTGATTACACGACTGTGATTGATGGGGAGCAGGCCCGTGATCTTAGAAAACTTGTTATTGAAGAATTTCAAAAAACCGGGATAGTAATCGGATATGTGTTCGTTCTGGCTTTGGCGATTTTGCATCTATCCCATGGTTTCTGGAGTGCATTTACTTCATTAGGAATGAAACATGGCGATACTTCAAAGAAGGTGCAGCTAGCGGCATATGCTTTTGGGATTATTTTGATGCTTGGATTTATTTTTATCCCGCTGTACATCTATTTCACAGGCGGAACAGGTTCATTAATCAGTTATTAAGGGAGTTAGGAAATGAAATTAGACGGACAAATACCTGAAGGACCATTAGAACAGAAGTGGAGCCTTCATAAAAAGAATATGAAACTGGTAGCTCCCAATAACCGCCGTAAATATGAGGTGATTATTGTCGGAACTGGATTAGCAGGCGGAGCTGCAGCGGCAAGTTTGGCAGAGATGGGCTACAAAGTGAAGAGCTTTTGTATCCAGGATTCAGCTCGAAGGGCACACTCTATTGCCGCGCAAGGCGGTATTAATGCTGCAAAGAATTACCCTAATGATGGGGATAGTGTCTGGAGATTATTTTACGATACTATTAAAGGTGGTGACTATCGATCCAGAGAGGCGAATGTTTACCGTTTAGCTGAAGTAGCCAATAACATTATTGATCAGGCAGTTGCTCAGGGCGTTCCTTTTGCTCGTGAGTATTCCGGTTTATTAGCCAATCGTTCTTTCGGTGGTGCACAGGTATCCAGGACCTTTTATGCGCGAGGCCAAACGGGACAGCAATTACTGTTAGGTGCTTACCAGGCAATGATGAGACAAGTTCAGGAAGGTGGAGTGGAATATTATCCCCGACATGAGATGCTTGAAGTAGTCATTATTGATGGGAAGGCTCGAGGGATTATTACTCGTGACTTGGTTTCAGGTGAAATCAAACGATGGGAAGCAGATGCTGTAGTACTTGCTACCGGTGGATATGGTAATGTGTTCTATCTCTCCACAAACGCAAAAAATTCAAACGTAACTGCAGCATGGAGAGCTCACCGAAAAGGGGCATTATTTGCTAATCCATGTTTCGTACAGGTTCACCCAACATGTATCCCAGTTTCAGGTGATTATCAGTCCAAACTTACTTTAATGAGTGAGAGTTTGAGAAATGATGGTCGCGTTTGGGTTCCAAAGAAGGCTGGAGATAAACGTCATCCCAATGAAATACCTGATGAAGAGCGGTATTATTACCTGGAAGAAAGATATCCAAGCTTCGGAAACCTGGTTCCTCGTGATGTTGCTTCAAGAAATGCGAAGCTCGTATGTGATGATGGACTAGGAGTTGGAGAAACCGGGCTTGCTGTGTATCTCGACTTTAGAGATGCGATCGAGCGAGACGGATTAGATACCATTTCTGCCAAGTATGGAAACCTGTTTGATATGTATCATAATATCGCAGGCGAAAACCCATACAAACAGCCAATGAAGATCTATCCTGCTGTACACTATACCATGGGCGGCCTTTGGGTTGATTATAACCTGATGACCACGGTACCTGGATTGTTTGCCACTGGCGAAGCTAATTTCTCTGATCACGGTGCAAACCGATTGGGAGCGAGTGCGCTGATGCAAGGCTTATCAGATGGGTATTTCGTACTTCCAGCTACCATCGGAAACTATCTAGCAGACGAGAAAATTGGTCAACGTTATGGAACCGATCACGAAGAATTCGAGAAAGTTGCCAATGAAGCCCAGGCAAGAATCGACAAGCTTCTAAGCATTAAAGGGAAACGTACTATTATTGATTTCCACAGAACGCTTGGAAAAATTGTTTGGGACAAAATTGGTATTTCCAGAACCAAAGAAGGACTAGAATCTGCAATCAAGGAGATTCAGGAACTTCGAGAAGAATTTTGGACGAATGTATATGTGCCTGGCGAAGCAAATAACTATAACAAGTATTTGGAGTTTGCTGGAAGGGTAGCTGATTTCTTCGAGCTGGCTGAGCTAATGGCTCATGATGCATTAGACCGGCAAGAGTCATGCGGATGCCATCTCCGGGAAGAATACCAGACTGAAGAAGGGGAGGCCGTCAGAAATGACCAGGACTTCTCTTATGTGTCGGCATGGGAATTCCAGGGAGTAAATGGGAAACTTGAAGAAACTCTTCACAAAGAAAACTTAGAATTTGAATTTGTAGAGCTGAAACAACGCAGCTATAAATAAGGACGGTTTTATGAGTAACGAAATGACCATTCATCTTAAGTACTGGAAACAAAACGGGCCTACAGCAAAAGGCCATTTTGAAGAAAAGACACTTAAATCGGTTAACGAGCATATGTCTTTCCTCGAAATGCTGGATGTGCTCAATGAAGAGCTTCAGCTAGAAGGAAAAGATCCCGTAGAGTTCGATTACGATTGTCGCGAAGGTATCTGCGGTTCTTGCAACCTTGTAATCAACGGACAAGCGCATGGCCCCAAGGACAAAACAGCTTGTTGCCAGCTACATATGAGGGTGTATAACGATGGAGATTCAATCACCATCGAGCCCCCAAGAGCAGCTGCCTTCCCTGTAATCAAAGATTTAGTAGTAGACCGTTCTGGTTTTGATCGTATTATCGAAGCTGGTGGCTATGTTTCTGTAAAAACAGGATCGGCCCAGGAAGCAAATTCAACTCCTATTGAGAAAGAGCAATCAGACATAGCATTCGATTATGCGACCTGCATTGGTTGTGGTGCTTGTGTGGCTGCCTGTCCAAATGCTTCTGCATCATTATTTACCGGCGCTAAAATTGCTCACCTGAACAAACTCCCTCAGGGAGAAGTAGAGCGAAGCAATCGTGTGGTAGCTATGGTTGACCAAATGAAGGAAGAAGGTTTTGGAGACTGTTCTAACTTTGGAGAGTGTGAAGCGGTATGTCCTCAGGGAATATCTATTTCTGCAATTGCAGAAATGCGACGCGACTACGTAAAGGCACTTTTTAGCTAATTCTAGCACTAGCAGAATTCAAAAGCCACTCTGTTACCATAGTGGCTCGAACAAATCCGATAGAGTCGATTCAAAATGAATGAACCACCCAGAACATTACAGCAAGGCGTTTTGGGTTATTTTAATTGAATGACAATAGTTTTGTGAGGTCAAATACCTTAGAAAGGTTAAGAGATATGATGTTGTTCCTATCATCGGAATAGAAGCCTCTAAACTCACCTGAGAATTGAATCCCTACTTTTTTCTCGATGATTTTCCATTTAGTTATATAATACATGTTTGAGAATATTGGTCCATCAAGTATGTTATTTCCACTTCTTGGAATGAACCGTCTACTATTAAATACTCCCCAGCCGTTTGAATAGGTAAAGTGGAATTCAGCGAATTTATTTTCATAGTAAATTGGGATTGAAAACCCATAAAACCGGTCATAATTTATTGAAGTAAAACGCCTGTCTCTAAATTCACCCTCTGGAAAAGCAGTTCTTAAGGTATTTATTATGTCTTCATTTCTTGTGATAGTAGTGGTATCAATACCTATAGTTTCTCCTGACCTGAATATGGAAGTCTGTTCTCTTCTTACCGCTTCAAGATAGAACCCAAAACCTAAAGAAAGTTCTTCCTTGTTATCTCCATTCAAGTCATAATGCCTTAGAAATGTTGTATTAACAAATAATCCAAGGTTATTGAACTGATATGAGTCTTTTAGCCCAATACTTCTAAAAGTAACAGTGGCAGTATCACCTGTGATATTTTCTATACTAAATATTCTTGTACGTATATCACTTTGTGAAAGCGTGTCTTCAGTGGTTGCACTTTTATTTTGATAAACACCAATTTCTAATCCAATATCTCTCCCGTCTAAGAAATCGCATTTAATACCAAAGGGAATTTTACACTCTACATTTATCTTCCGCAACGTAGGGTGTCGAAATGTTATATCCGAGTAGAGATCATCAGAGCGTAATCCATCCAATAAATCAAAATTCGATCCTATCCCAATTCTAAAAGGGTTTTCTGGATCAAATTTGGGTTCTTTCTTCTCACTTTTAATGACAAGCTTATATGAAGGTATATTTACATCTATGTTAGGATCCTTAATAATAATTCCGATAATAGTAGCTTCCTCTACTTCTTCAATATTATCTTGAAGGATTCCCAGATCAAACGACCTGGATATTATCTTTCCAGCTAATTCGTCCTTAGATAGTTTTATGTTTGGCTGATGTATTTCATAATCCTTTCCTTCCTCTGCCCCCATCTCAAATAAAGTTACTATCTCAAGAAGCAGGCTATCGGGTTTTTCATCCTTGAATTCAATGGTATAGTTAATTGAATATTTGAAGCTCTTAGCTGACTCAGAAATACTGTCCGATTGACTTTCGAATTTAACAATGATGTCTTGAGCAAGGACAAAATCAGCAGTAAATAGGGCTAATAATAGGAATGGAAGTATCGTTTTTTTCATAGAAGCAGAGGTTTTTTATCAAGCTCTGTAACTATGTATTACCTTTCACCGCATAAGCGTGCTGTTTGACTAAAAAAGGAAAAATATGGCGATAAACTCTCGTAAAGCTCTCAAGTTTACACTTTTCGGATTAATCCCCTTTTCTATGTTGATCTTCTTCGTGGCTACAGGATATCACTATGTTCCCGTAGACATGACCCTTGGTTCCTGTATTATGGATTATACCAGCCCTTCAACGTATATGGAGCGCTCTAGCCCATTGCAAACTCTTGATTTAGAACTTGAAGGAGATCGCGTACTGGTTTGTTATGGCAGTCCTTCAGCAAGGGAAAGAAAGGTATTTGGAGGTATTGTTCCTTATGACCGACTTTGGAGGTTTGGTGCCAATGAGCCAACACGTTTATATACCTCTACTGATTTAGTTATTGGAGAAGTGGTAGTGCCAAAAGGGAGGTATTCGGTGTATGCCATACCGGGTGAAAATAGCTGGGAAGTTTTCATTTCAACATCTACGTTTCATTGGGGCAATGTCATTAATCGAGGAGTACGCGAGCAGGAGATAGGAAGCTTTGACATACAACCCGAATACAACAATACTTTTGTAGAAAGCTTCACTATTCGATTCGAAGATGCAGAACTCCTGGTGGAATGGGAGAATACCAGATTGAGAATACCAGTTACAAATATTGGAGAGGGCTAGAAAAAAGAGCTTCGTCATTGCGAGGGAGTTCCGGCATCTGTCGGGAGGACCGTGGCAATCTTACCGAGATTGCTTCACTATGCTCGCAATGACATTAAATCAGTTCAAACAACTTATGAATCTCTTCCTCGGTATTCGCAAGATTAGGCGAAATTCTAATGGTCGAGTATCCATCAAAAGGTCGGAACACAATGCCATGATTCTGAAATAAGCTACTCGATAGTACGGAAGGCTTTATATGATTTACTTCAATGACAAATAGTGAGCCTGATAACTCCCAGGTTCTCGGGGATCTCCAGACAGTATTAGGATGATCATCGGCGAGCTTCTGAGCTAGACCCCAAAGTATTCGTAGTTTCTTGGATTTTACTTCTTCATTAAAGCCTGCCTGGAAATCAACGGCATTGCCAATACTTAGTATTTCTGGGCGATTCCTGGTTCCGTAATCCTCAAAAACTCTTGAGGTACCACTCCATCTTCCCTGGCCCCAGGTAACCCACATTGGAGAAATGTCCTGCCAGATTCTTGGGTTAAAATAGGCCACACTAATTCCCTTTGGGGCTTGAAGCCATTTATGAGCACTTGTACCAATTACATCAACATCCAGGTCTTGTACATCAATGGGAATCATCCCCATAGTCTGAGCAGTATCCAGAGCTATATACTGAACCCCTTTACTTCGGGCTAGCTTAGTAATTTCTTTTGCAGGTTGACGAACTCCAAAAGTGTTATCAATGTGTGGTATTACAATCAGCTTGGTTTTAGAGGTAATATGAGCGTCATATAAATCCAAAAGATCATCCGTAGAGATATCAGCAAGCTTTTTAACCGGCATATCAAATACCTTAACATCATAGCCTTTTTTTGATGCATGAAAATGAAAAGGGACGCTCGCACCTGAATGATTTAGGTCCGGAAAAAGCACTTCGTCTCCGCTACCAATTGGTAATCCGAGAGCAAGAAGATTGAATATCTCAGTAGTATTATGCGGAAATGTAATCTCTCCAGGATTTGCATTGATATAATCAGCTACTTTCTGTCGTACTTCAAGTATCGGCTCTTCCCATTCATCGCTCCACATATAAAACCATGGATTGTTTTCACATAATGCCAGGTAGCTACGACGGGCTTCCTGTACAATCTTTGGCATAGTGCCTGTTGATCCATGGTTCAAATAGGTCACAGAATCAGATAAAGAATAGTCTTTTCTAGCCGGTAGTTGGTCAGGTAAAAATGAAGCCTCCATTTGCTCGGTGAAAAGCTCTTTGATTGGAGCAAGAGTGGAAAGCAAGGTGGCTGCGCCACCAGCAGCCATCTGAGTCAAAAAATCCTTTCGTGAAGCCATAATTAGCGGGTAAGAGTTTCTACCAGGAGGTTCATATCAACAGCTTCATTATAAACATTCGGTGAGATTCGTACGGCATCTCCGCGATAAGAGACAAAGATATTTGCTTCTTGCAGGCCGTGTTTGATTTGAGCCATATCATGGTGTTGACCAAGCCGGATTCCAAAAATATTGGAAGCCCGGTGCTCTTCCTTTTCGATGATGAATCCTGCCTCTCGTAATTGCTGAACAGGTTCACGAACAAGTTGTTTACAGTAATTCTGAACTTCCTCTGTTCCCCATGAATTCAGCACACGTATTGCTTCTAGAAGCATTGGGACTGTAATGAAATTACTGTGACCTCCAACTTCATATCGTAAGGCTCCCGGCTGATAATCATCACTATAGTTCACCAGGTTTCTAAAGTCCTCACTCTTGTACCGGTTGATCCAATTCTCTTCAATAGGTACACCGCCATCTAAAGCAGTGCCATAGTACGCCATTCCAATCCCATAAGGTCCCATTAGTGACTTATATCCCGAAGCAATAAGGGCATCCGGCTGAATTTCTTCTATATCGAAGGGGAGGGCACCGATTGTTTGGGTACCATCTATGACGAGCCATGCTCCAACTTCAGTTGTTCTTTTACGAATCGCCTTAAGATCAAACAAAGTACCATCAGACCAGTGGGCATGAGCACAAGCCACTAGCTTTGTTTTTGGGGAAATAGCTTCCAAAATCTTAGTATTCCATTCGAGTCCTCTTTCTAAAGAGTTTTCCGGAGCAGGTACGGTTATGATAGTAGCACCAGATTCAGCGGCTACTTTTCTCCATGAGTACACATTGCTCGGGAATTGCTCTCCAATCAACAGAAGTTCATCACCTGAAGACAATGGCAGGTTGTTGGCTACATTTGCTAATCCATAAGATGCAGAGGCTACAATTGCGACTCGATTAGACTCGCGAACATTCACCAATTGAGCAAAAGCTTTTCTCAACTCTTCAGCTTCATTAAAAAAATCTTCTGCCCCAATTTCGCTGGGTTGCCGCTTTCTCAATAAGCCCTTATGACCTGCTTCCTCTATGGATTTCATCAAGGGAGACATATAAGCGCAATTGAGATAAGTAATATTTGGATCGAGATTGAAGAGGTGTTTTTGGGAGTTCATTTTGTTTAGCCTGGAAAAAGTTTTATCCCTTTATGGATTTTTTCTAAGATATAAACATCATAAGGGGCGTCATAGTTTTTAAACTCACAGCCTCGACCGTCATACCATTCTCTCATTTCTGCTGCTTTAGTACTATCAGTGTATTCATCAATTTTTGAATAATAGCCAATGAGACAGTTTCCTCTTTTAAGATATAATTCGCTTCGAATAAAGCTACTAGAAGGATGACCAAAGAATGATCTATTTTCGTTAGAGAAAAATATTACTGGGTTATAGTTAATATGGAAATGAGTAATAACGGCAATAGAATCTCCATAAATATCGAGTGTACTCCTTTTGCGTAAAGTTATGCTTTCATCTACTTCAAACTCAGAAAAAAGTACGCCTTTAGTTTCCGAAAATATCTCTCTATCGTATTCAGATATAACAGTATATAAAATAGGCCAACTAGGGTTTCCTAGTTCTACTTTTTCAAAGTAGGTAGTAAAAAGAAAAATATGTATCGCAACCAGATATAAAAAGACTAGCGCAATTAAGATTTTTCTGAAGCTCATTCGAGAATATAAATTTCGAGATCTAAAAAATCTCCCTCAAAAGGAAGACCTCTTGATCAAGTCAGAAATCTATACAAAGTTGGTTGATCGTTCACATATCTGAAGGTGAGATTCTTTACCTTCATTCGTTCCAGTAATGGCTCGAGATTGTCTTTATGTTTTATCTCTAGTCCAATCATAGCAGGGCCATATTCTCGATTGGTTTTTCGAGAATATTCGAAAAAGATAATGTCATCCCCAGGACCAAGTACATCTTTCAGGAATTCGAGTAGAGCTCCGGATCGTTGTGGAAACTCAACGATAAAATAGTGGATGAGTCCTTCGTGCTGTAGATGTCGTTCTTTGATCTCTGCGGTTCTGGTAATGTCATTGTTACTACCGCTTACAACACACACGATTTTCTTTCCCTTGATTTCTTCTTTAATAGAATCCAAGGCGGTGATTGACATCGCTCCGGCAGGCTCTACCACTATGGCCTGTTCATTATACATCTGTAGGATTGTACCACAAATTTTTCCCTCAGGAACAGTAATAACCCGATCTAATACTTCCCTGCAAATTTCAAAAGTAATATCTCCTACACGCTGAACAGCAGCTCCATCAACGAACTTATCAATTTCTTCCAGGGTAATGATTTCACCCTTTTCTATAGATTGTTGCATTGCTGGCGCCCCTGAAGGCTCGATCCCAACTAGTTTGGTTTGAGGGGATAAGGAATGAAAGTAGGAACCAACTCCCGCGGATAACCCACCTCCTCCAACAGGAAGAAGAAGATAATCGATAGGGAAGGAAGCGTCCTCTAGTAGTTCTTTACCCACTGTACCCTGACCAGCTATAATTTTTGGATCATCAAAAGGAGGGATGAAGGCGGCTTTTCTTTCTTCACAAAAAGCTTTGGCTTTGGAAAAGGAATCGTCAAAAGTGTCACCCTGTAGTACTACTTCCACAAACTCCTTCCCAAACATTTGTACCTGATTCACTTTTTGCTTGGGTGTGGTAATCGGCATAAAAATAGTGCCATGAATCTCTTTCTTGAAACATGCCAGAGCTACTCCCTGAGCATGATTACCTGCGCTTGCACAAACCACTCCATTTTTTAATTCTTCATCAGAGAGACTGTCGATTTTATTATATGCTCCCCGGATTTTATATGAACGGACTACCTGTAAATCTTCTCGTTTCAGCCATATTTCGGCTTCATATCGTTCAGAGAGCAGCTCATTTTTTATAAGTGGAGTATGGGTGGCTATACCAGCAAGTGTTGCCGCAGCTTTATCAATCTCCTCCACAGAGATCAATGGCGATTCCAGAGTGTGTTTCATTAGAACACGGTTTGTATTTCGATGATTGTGAGTGCTGGAATATAGTTTGAATATTCAACTAAGAATAATTCAATGACGTTTTCTATCTATCGATGGTGTTCAGTAAATCAATGTTCGTTTTTAGTTGCTCGAGATACTTACCGTATGCCTTGTAATTAAGGCGTTTGCTAACCCAAAGACCTATTGCGGTAAATACGATCATCACTCCCATTAGTAAGGCAATACCTGTTGCATCGGAGAAGATTTGAGTAAAGGTTTCTCCATCATATACCCCGGAAAGGCAATAACCCAGTACTACAGATACAGGTAGTATAAAAGTACCCACTACTTCTTCAATCGAAAGCATTTTTGTAAGTCTCTGATAGTAGTTTTCGAGCAACGATTTGATGTTATTATCAAAGTTATCATCCAGTTTGTTAAGATGATGACGAACTAATAATACACCTCCAAAGTAGTAGGTGAAGCCAACACCCCATAGAAAGATTGCTCTTGGATAGTTATAACTTAGTACTGCTCCCAGGAAACAAAATACCGAGAAGAAAATCGTCCAGTTTAACCGGATTTTGGTAGCATGGCGAAGTTTCTGAAGTGGATTTTTAGATTCGCTTTTAATGGCAGCGATAATCTCCTCCTTATTGATGACGGCATCAGTTTGTAATTCGGTTTGAAGTTCGTTCCAGGCAAGTTGTAATTCGTTACTCATTGCATTTCACCTTTCATTTTGGCAACAAGCTGTTCCTTTAGACGGTGTAGTTTTACACCAGTATTGTTTGGCGTTAAGCCTGTTATTTCTGCAATCTCTTTATTGCTGTATCCATCCAGATGAAGAGTAATGATCATTCTATCAATATCATCCAGCCTTTTGATGAGCATCAACAACATCGACTTTTGATCTCTTTTCTCCTCATGATCTTCACCTACTGCATATTCTACTTCATCGAACGAAGAAGTATCTACTTTGCGCGATGCTTTCCTATTATAGGTGAGCACAGTATTAAGGCTTACCCGATATAGCCAGGTTGAGAATTTGGAATCCGCCCGAAACGACTTAAACGATTTCCAGGATTGAAGCATCACCTCCTGGAAAAGATCAGAGCGCTCCTGTTGATCATCCACATATAAATAAATCACCTTGTGAATGATGCCTACATTCTCCTGGATCAATCCCGTAAATTGTTCCTCAATCGCCATATGCCTTTTTTAGCAATCTTGCATTGTTTTGATGATTCGTCTTCCGAAAAAATAATGTAGAAGATGAGTATCCAAAATATGAGTTCACTAATTTCTATCATGATGAATACTTGTTTTTAGAATAAGTCTCATGATTTCCGGAAATATTACATCACCTGAAAATGTTTATTCGACCTGTAGTTCCTGCTGATTTAAAAGAAATAAGGATGCTGAATGAATCAGTGCTTCCACATGTAAACAGTATTCCCTTATCTGATTTCGAAGAATTCCTGGAAGTAGCTTCTTTTTTTCTGGCTATCGAAGAAGAAGGAGAGCTTGCAGGATTTGTAATTGTATTAGGCCCAGGAGCTAACTACGAAAGTGAAAACTATGAGTATTTCACCCAACATTATTCGTCGTTCGATTATGTAGATCGTATTGTAATCAAGGATAGTTTCCGTGGGAAGGGGCTAGGCTCCAGGCTTTACGAATATCTTTTCGAGCATTCTAATGAAGAACGAATTACATGCGAGGTAAATATTCGACCTCCTAATCCAAAGTCTATTCAGTTCCATCAAATGCTGGACTTTGATGAGGTTTACCAGCACTATTCCGAAGGCGGAAAAAAGTATGTTAGTCTAATGGTAAAAGAGTTAAGGTAGTTTTTGTACTCCGTAATTTTTGTAGGCCTCTTCAATTCTTTTCTCATCATCTATCTCGGGAAAAAGCTTATAACTAGGAGCAATAATTGGTTTCGTCTGTGATATTTCAATCCTTGTAAGGCTTGAAAATGGATAATTTCCTTGGGTAATTTTTAACAATGGTCCCGACAGCTCTTCGAAATCAGGGTTTTTTTTCGTTACGATAAAAGCGTCACCTTTTAACTGGAACCCTTTCTGAATAAATACATCAATAAAACTCACACATACCTTAGGGTTCTCTTTCACATTCTTTACTGTTTGAGGTGAAGCAATATTAGCAACCAGCACAGTGTTATCCCCGAAATATGTAAGACTTCTTTAGGAGATACATTTGGGATATTGCTCAAAGAAGAAGTAGCCAGCCAGCATAGTACACTGTTTTCAATTGAATTCTTAATCTCTGGTGTAAGCATGTCAAAAAGTTAATTCGGCAACAAAGTATAGATTTGATATTGAAAACTACAGGCATCGAATCCAAAGTCCATATAATTCCACCAAATGATAGGACTTTAAGAGAAGTACCAATGTTATTATGAGGGTGGAAGAAAGTACATTAGTCTGGCGGTTAAAGGGCTCTCAAAATAATTCATTGAGAGGGAATGATTTACGGGGGAATATTCTTTTAAAAGAAATTCAAACAATTTCGGAAGTGTGCAAGACCCCGTTCCTATTCTGTCGATAAGTATCGAAGATCAGATAATTCGCAAGCTTAAAGAGAAAGATGATGAGTCAGTAGCGTTAATATTTGAGTATTACTCAGTAGCGTTATTCAACGCGATTAATCAAATCCTGAAAAACAAGATGTTGTCAGAGGATGTGCTTCAGGAAGTTTTGGTAAAAGTTTGGGAAAAGGGAGATAGTTATGACTCATCAAAAGGAAGTCTGTATACATGGTTAATGAGAGTAGCCAAAAATGCTGCCATTGATAAGACCAGAAGTAAAGAATTTATTCGGGACGGGAAATCCAACAGCATAGAGAACTTCGTATTTAATAGTGGTTCAGTAAAAGAACAAAAGAAGGCTGAACAAAGTGACGATGTTTGGGAAACGGTAGACCAACTCCCTGAAAATCAGCGTTGCTTGATTGATATGGCATATTTCAAAGGTTTTACCCAAAAAGAAATTTCGAAGGAACTGGACATCCCTTTAGGGACAGTTAAAACAAGAATGCGCACGGCTTTGTCGACATTAAGAAAGATTTTCTAAGTACAGATGGATATTAGAGAGTACATAGATTCAGGAATTTTAGAACAATATGTTGCCGGACTACTAAGCAATGAGGAGAATGAAGAAGTAGATCGAATGGCAGAAAAATACCCGGAGATTTACCAGGAGATTATTGCCTTACGTGCTTCTATCAATAACTATTCTCGTTCTACAGGAAGAACTCCCTCTTCCGACATCCTCAAAAAAGCACAGGAAGATATACTTAACAAAAAAGTAGCGGCGCTTCGAAAGCCTGAAGAGGATACAGAACAAGTCATAAATAAAAGTCGCAAACTGGATGTATTTAAAATTGCAGCTACGATTCTTCTGTTAGTAAGTGTTGGGCTTAACGGTTTTTTCTTTTCAGAGATTACTTCGTATCGGGCTCAGGCTATAGATGCTGATAACCGATTCAATGAGCTAAATGAGCAGGTCTCATTTATTAATAGTGCAGCTAACGTTAAAATTCCTTTGAATGGCCTGGACGTCTCCCCGGAATCCTATGCTAATGTCTTTATAAATAAAAATACCCGGGATGTATATATACAGGTAGGAAAGCTTCCTCAGCCACCAGAAGGCCATCAATACCAGTTGTGGGCAGATCGTGATGGGCACATGCATAATATTGGGGTATTCCATCACAACACAGACATTCAACACATCCGTATTTTCGAAGGAGATTTTGAATCTCTGAACGTAACTCTCGAAGTAGAGGGAGGGTCGGAAGAGGCTACCGTAGAGAATGCATACCTGTCCGGAAAAAAAATCTAAACTTTTTTCTCTCATCGAAATCCAGGGACAGTTCGAGCTTCGTATTTAAGATAACTTCAACATTAACCTAAACTATTCATCATGAAGTTATCAAAAATCACAAAGGGATTACTTGCCTTGTTACTCATTGCAGGTTTTTCAATATCAACTCAGGCACAGGATAAAGACATTGTAGAGCTGGCCGTTGGAACTGAGACACTATCTACACTAGTAGCTGCTGTTAAGGCAGGCGAGCTTGTTGAGACGCTACAAGGAGATGGACCATTTACCGTATTTGCTCCTACTAACGAAGCATTTGCTGCCCTTCCGGAAGGAACTGTTGAAATGCTGCTTAAACCTGAAAACAAAGATAAGCTGGTAGCTGTGCTTACTTATCATGTTGTAGCCGGGAAAGTAATGAGCACTGACCTCAAAAATAACATGAAAGCTAAAACAGTAAATGGAGCAGATGCAAAGATTACCCTTAGCTATGGAAAAGCAAAAGTAGAAGGAGCTACCGTAGTAGCAGCTGATATTGCAGCTTCTAATGGAGTTGTACATGTAATTGACAAGGTGATACTACCACCAGATATGCGATAAGCTTACTATCTATCATACTCATACACTTAAAAAGCCGCTCCTGAAAAGAGCGGCTTTTTTTATTACCAAAAGTAGGAACTGGGCAAAAATTAGCGCTTGTATGGTTAGCTGAAATTCCATTTCTTATGTAAGCGGTTACATAAGCCTCTAGGGTACAGAAAAGGGGTTTCACTGCGGGTATTAATATTTAAACTAATCTTCTAGGTGTATGAAAAAAGCTACTAAACTGTTTAGCCTACTGTTTACAATTTTCTTTATAGCCAATTCTTCTGCTTTTTCTCAGGTCACTTTTAATGGAAATGGTAATGATGGATTTGGTGGAGTTTTAGGTACAGGTTCATTTAGTGTTTCTGATGATGGGACTACTGTTACCATAACTTTTACAAAGGGATCAGGTGATTTCAATGATGCATTGGTGATCTACATTGACTCAGAATCTGGTGGAATTACTAGTACTTCAAATCTTACTGACACTGGTGATGGTCTTAGACAGGCGATCTCAGGGTTTGATGGCACTAATAGATCGACAATTACATTTCCAACTGGATTTCAACCCGATCATGTAATAGCAGCCAATGTAGATGATATTAACTTTGCCGGGGTTTGGGAGCTGGTCGAGTCTGGTTCTCATTCGTTTACGGCCTCTGTCGATATTTCTTCAACGGATGTTAATTCTGCAAGCTATTCAATGACTGTTGATTTTAGTGAATTGGGTATATCAGATGCTCCATTTACATTTGTTGCAACTTATTTAAATGAGGGTAATGCATTTAGAGCTAATGAGGCGATTGGTAGGATAAACACAGGTTCAAATCCTGGTCAATCAGCGGTCACTTTTAATACCTATTTTACATACGACTCAGGAGATGAAAACTTCTCACAAAGCATCACCGGTGATGCAGGATGGAGATTACTCTCTCTTCCAATAACTGGTGGTACTGTAGCCGATGTTTCTGACGATACTCCGGTACAGGGAATTACTGGTGGAGATAACACAGGATCCGATTCGAACTTTAAGATTTATGATGATACCGGTTCTTTTGAGGATCCAACGAATACTTCTACAGCTTGGGGAGATGGATATGGATTCGCTTTATACTTTTTCGATAATGCAACGGCAGGTAGTTCAGAACTTCCTGTTACGTTAGATGCTGCTGGTACTGAGCCTTCATCGGACGTGACTGTAAACTTGAATAAGAGTACAACTCAGGGGGCTTCGAGCCATTATTTTACTCTTGTTGGGAACCCATTTGGAGACAACTTCAATTTGGATAGTCTATCTCAAAATGGTGACGGACTTCAGGATAATGTCCATTTCTGGGATGATGGATCTAGTTCTTATTCTTCCCAGGATAGAACCGCAAGTGGAGGTTATATAATATCTCCATGGCAGGGTTTTTGGGCGGAGATAGCTAATGCAGGAACTTCTACTACGCTGACTTTTCCAACTGATGGAAAAACCTCTTCGGATACTACAGGCACTTTCTTTTCTAAAGCAGTAGAAGAACAACGAGGAGATATCTCTTTCACACTCTCTTCTGAGGACAGCTATGATGAGGCTATTCGCATGGCATTCAGAGAATATGCGACTGAAGGATTTGACCGTGCTGATGCTTCTAAATTGGTTCCGTTAATTCCTACGTACGCTACGATGGCCTTCAAGTCTGAGACAGGGTTAAAATCTGTAGAGTCTCTTCCATGGAATTTGACGGAAGAAGTGACCGTTGAACTTGAACTCCAACAAGTAGGAGTTGATGGAGGATTTACCTTCGACTGGAAAGGATTAGAAACTATTCCCGAAGAGTGGGATTTAACTTTCCACGATTATCAGGAAGAGATCAATATTGATATGCGGGAAGAAACGGAATACGTTTTTAATTCAGAGGCTCCTGATGCCAAGGTGGTAAATCCACTAAGTATTTTGACGGGAGCAGTTGCTCAGGCTCAGAAGTCTAAGAGTGATGAGGATGGGATTCGGTTTGCGATCACCATTACTCCAAACGCTACTTCAGTAAACAACGAGACTGGAGACGATCCAATTGCTTTTGAACTCGAGCAAAACTACCCGAACCCGTTCAACCCTTCTACCACGATCAATTACACGGTAGCTTCAACGGGTAAGGTAACCTTGAATGTATACAACCTGATGGGACAGAAAGTAGCGGAGCTGGTGAATGCTACAAAAACAGCAGGAAGTTATAATGTAAGCTGGGATGCTTCGGGAGCAGCCAGTGGCATGTATATCTACCGCTTAGAAGCTGGTGGACAGACCCTGACAAGAAAAATGACATTAATAAAATAAATTCCATCGTCATTGCGAGGGAGCCAGCGGAGCGCGACCGTGGCAAACTCGTCGAGATTGCTTCGCTATCGCTCGCAATGACACTTAAGTAAAGAATTATGAAAACACGAATTATATTTACCCTTACCGCAATTGCATTATTTGTTACAGAACTAGCGATGGCCCAGCCAGGGCTTCCGGGAGCTCCAAACCAGGCGCCTATAGATGGAGGCTTGGGTTTATTGGCGGCAGCTGGAGGCGCATATGCCGTCAAGAAGCTGCGTGACAAGCGCAAAGCGGACGAAGAAAGCGATATTTAAATCCACTTCGTACACTTATTAGTATAATTTTTATGCCGGTGATATATCGAGCGCAGGTTTATACCTTCTTGATATACTCCGGTTTTTTTGTGCGATGGCCTTTCTGTTTATTCTCCTTTCTAATGCCATTTGCATTGCTTTTCTTCAATCATGATTTCCATCCGAAATATTTCCAAGAGCTATTCCTCAAAAAGGGTACTTAATCAGGTTTCCTTAGACATAAAGGATGGATCGGTACTTTCATTAATTGGTCCAAGTGGTTGTGGTAAATCCACATTACTAAGAATCATAATGGCACTTATTAAGCAAGACAGTGGAAGTGTTTTTGTGAATGAAGAAGAGGTAACAGATTCAAATATTCTTCAAATCCGTAGGAAGATCGGATATGTGATACAAAAAGGAGGGTTGTTCCCACATTTAACAGCCAGAGAAAATTGTTCATTAATGGCTCAGTTTTTGGGGTCGGGACAAGAAGCGATAGATGATAGAATCCTGGAACTGGCTGACCTTGTAAAGATTGAGACTGAATTATTAGACCGATTACCATCAAAGCTTTCAGGAGGCCAACAACAACGAATAAGTTTGATAAGAGCGTTAATGCTCAATCCGGATTCACTGCTATTAGATGAACCCCTTAGTTCCATAGACCCAATGGTTCGGTATGAGCTTCAAACAGATTTGAGGGAGATTTTTACCTCACTCGGGAAAACGGTGCTCTTGGTTACCCATGATTTAAATGAAGCTGCTTACCTCGGCGATGAAATAGCACTCATGAATGAGGGAGAGATCATCCAGAAAGGGAGTTTAAAAGAGCTTATTAATCACCCAGTAAATCCATTTGTCGATCGGTTTGTTAATTCACAGAGATCTTTAAGAGTAGGGTAGTATGAGAAAAGTACTGTACCTATTATTGTTTGTGTTTATTGGGGAAGGGGTGTCAGCCCAGGAATCAATACGTGTTGGAAGTAAGCTGTTTACCGAGTCTGTGATTCTTGGTGAAGTAGCAAAACAGCTTGCTCAATACGAAGGCATAGAAACTGAATTCTATCGACAGTTAGGCGGAACCCGAGTGGTATGGAATGCCCTGGTAGAAGGAGAGATTGACGTTTATCCGGAATATACCGGGACAATGATACAGGAGATTTTTCAAAATCCGGAAATAGGTAGTCTTGAAGAAATTGAAGCTGAATTGGATAAGCTAGGATTAAGAACTACCTATCCAATAGGCTTTAACAATACCTATGCATTAGGAATGAAAAGAGAACAAGCCGAAGAATTAGGGATACAGTCCATTTCAGATCTCAAAAACCATCCTGCTCTTAGATTCGGTTTTACCAATGAATTTCTGGATCGCAATGACGGTTGGAAAGGCCTAAAAGAGCGGTATGAATTCGATGAAGTGGATGTGACAGGCTTGGATCATGATCTAGCATATAGAGGTCTTGAAGCAGGAAACATTGATGTTATCGACCTGTATTCAACAGATGCGGAGATCGAATACTACTCACTTGTTTCACTGGAAGATGACCAGCAGTTTTTTCCAATTTATGAAGCTGTATTTATTTATCGAAAAGAGCTGGAAGAGTTGTACCCGGACTTTATAAATAAACTAAAACAAACAGCTGGAACTATTGATGAGCAAACAATGAGTTCAATGAATGCTGCAGTCAAGATTGAGGGGGAAAGTGATTCAGAAGTTGCAGCTGTTTACCTGAGTACAACTTTCAATATCCGAACAGAAATTGAGAAGGAATCTATCTGGAAAGACTTATGGAAACACACTCTTGATCACCTTTACCTGGTAGGAATTTCGCTAGGCTTTGCCATTTTATTTGCGATTCCACTTGGTGTGTTAGCATCAAAAATACAGTGGATGGAGAATGGAGTTCTGGGATTGGTTGGTATTCTTCAAACTATCCCTTCACTGGCTTTATTGGTTTTTATGATCCCATTATTAGGAATAGGGGCTTTACCAGCCATGGCCGCACTTTTTCTTTATAGTTTACTACCCATAGTAAGAAACACGCATGCTGGAATCACTAATATTTCTCAGCCTATTATGGAGTCTGCACATGCTTTAGGACTTCCCGGAAGTATTATTCTCAGGAAAATAGAACTTCCCTTAGCAATGCCGACTATTCTTGCGGGTATAAAAACTTCTGCTGTAATTAATGTGGGAACAGCTACCCTGGGAGCGTTAATTGGAGCAGGGGGATATGGTCAGCCTATATTAACTGGAATTCGACTGGATGATACATTCCTGATATTACAAGGTGCTATTCCTGCTGCATTGTTGGCCTTGTTTGTCCAATGGGGATTTGACCTCATTGAGAAGAAGCTAAGTGTAGAACACTAGCTTCTACTTCAACAAGAGCATCTTTTTAGTCGCGATAACCTGTGATCCAACTTCCAATCGATAGAAATAAACTCCGCTTGAAAGTTGAGAAGCTTCAAAACTACTGATGTGGAAACCCGCATTCTTCATTCCATCTTCGAGTACTGAGATTTCTCTTCCTAAAGCATCGTAGACCGTAAGTTTTACCCGAGCTGATTCTGAGAGTCTAAAAGCAATTTCAGTAGTTGGATTAAATGGATTGGGATAATTCTGAAGAAGCTCAACGGTTGATGGAATATGTTCGCTTTCTTCATTCGAAGTGAGCACATAGTTGAACTCAAAAAATTCGTCAGCCTCAATATTGCCGTTACCATTGCCTGATGGAGCCTGCTGCATGAGACCTCCTGCGTCATTCGTTTCATAGGCTGCCAGCGCAAGAGAAATACTCTCGGGGATAGAACCAAACTCCTCCTGAATGTTAATTACGCCTTCAAGATAGGAACCTGCATTACTGGATACTGTACCAGACTGATCAAACCAGGACTGGTAGTTATTGCCTTCTTCGTTTGCAAGAAATGCCTTCCATTCGGCTACCTGACCAGATTTAGCCCAGGGACTTGAAGTGAGCGTTGTGCTGCCATCAGCAATGAAAATGAATTTATCGAGTGAGCCGCTATTCGCTGATTCCGTGGCAACATAGAGGTTTGGCTCCTCCCAATTCACATAAAGGTTTAATCCATCATTTGAGACCAGATTCACCGCTCCATTGTCAAGATTTCCATCCATTACAAAATCATTGGTTTCTTCGCCTCCTCCTCCGGTGTCTCCTCCAAAATCAATAAGAAAGTCGTTTCCGGAATTATTATCCCAGCTATCATCCGAGTAATGAATTACAAAATTTACCCTTGCTACTTCTTGTGCTTCGTCATCAAAAGGACCCAGTTTTATAGTTAGAGTAGCACTATCCTCATCAAATACGAAAGGTGACTCAACAGCAGGTCCGGAACCATTAAACAGGGAGGTACTTTCAGGCCAATAAGCTTCGTTCGGTGTTTCCCAAATATTCCCTGAGTTGTTTACTCCCCAATGAAGCATAGCCTCTTGTGCCGCTCCTGAAACGATAATGGTAAGGGTGTCTTCCTTTGAAGGTTCTTCAGGCAGGATAGTAATTGAAGAATTAATTGGGTTAACTCCTCCATCTCCACCAGAAGAAGTATTAGCTCCTACCCAAACATATTGAATAAGTGAGCGCGAGGTATTTTCATCGACATCTGTAGACTCAACATAGTATTCGATATAAGTATCGTTATAACCCTCGATAGTAGCCGAAAACTCCTTGGCTTTATATGTTGGATCAATATTCGTTTTTGGAGTGATGTCGATTCCTTCCATGGAGATTGTTTTCCATGAAGTATCATTTTCGGCTATTTGAGCAAAGCTTAGCGTTTGGTCTGACTCAAATTCGGCTTCTGAAACAGCACGATATCGTAAGTTTACTTCTTGCAGTCCTGAGACATCAAATACATAAGTCCATACTTCAAAATCATTATCCTGTGCTGTTTCCCATTCAAAACCACCTGGGTTGTACGGTTCTCTTTGGGGTTTAAATATGGTAGGAGGGGTGATGTCTTCACCAGTGATTACTTGTTGAGCTTTTGCTATAGCAAGATTCGAAGCGGTAGTAGGATGAGTATCCCAAATTCCGTCAATCGAATTATCCCAGTACCAGTAATCACTACCCTCAGCATTTAAAAGGAAGGTTTTAGCTTCCTGGTAATTAGTACTTAGCTCATCAACACTACCTGCATGATCGACAAAGTTTTTTGCGGCGGTAATAACTCCCCAGCTATTTCTATCCGGACTGTATCCATCTGCACCGGGATCACCTAACCATTTCTTAAATTCCGGGTCTCCATTGTCAGCTCCTGCCCAGCTTCCGCTTTCAATATGAATCACATCATTTTCATCCGGTGGGAACATATCCAGATAATCCTGGATTGTGGTTGGAACAAAGCGGTCGGGCTGGCCTTTTGCCCAATCCACAAATGCCTGGAAATTGCCGTTATAATATCCTTCTGAACCTCCACCGAAGTTATCACCATCATGATGAAGTACAATTAGAATGGGATGGTCAGGATCAGTATTGTAGGATTCAATTTGGCTCATCACCGACTCGTACTGGAGCGCTCCAAAACCACCACGTCCGTCTTCATTCCCCATATATCGCTCAGTGGGTACGGCGATAATCTTTGAAGTCTCACCGGTTTCCGGGTCCGTGTATTCCACATAATGAGGTTGATGCCCCCATTGTGCCGAAATTTTGGTTGGAGCCCAGAGATTGTTTAACTGGACCCAATCTCCTGGATTTGGGTTTCTTACATCTGCCTGATTGGGTTCATATAAATTCCCTCCGGTATTATAAGGGTATCCTTCAGAAGCTCTTTCAAAGTGAATATTATCTACAAGCACCCATTCCAGACCTTCGTCAACTAACGCTGGGATCATATCAGTTGAAAAGGCATTTTCAGGAGGGAATATTCCTTTAGAATAAGTCCCGTCGAATGTGTCACCAAGGATCTGTTTGTGTTGCTGTATTTGAGCGCGGATATCATCATAATCGATGAGCCCCATCAACGGATGGTAGTATCCGAAACCAATCATATCCATTCTTGGATTGCCCATGGTTGTGGTTTGATTAATGACTGAGTTCCAGTGGGAAGTCCAGTTCGAGAAATTCCCATTACCATTGGCTTCAAGATGATTTAGGTTTTCGATAAGTGTACCCGAAAAGCTTACTGATGCACCGAGGTGGGGGAGACCGGCATCAATCCCTTTTTGAACCGCTATTTTCGGCCAGGTTGTATAAGGGCCGGTACGCGAATTATGGATGTCAAAAACAGAATAGGGATAATAGTTGGCTGCCTGTGTTTCCAGTATGGTTTCTCCCGGCCAATATAGAGGCTGATGCATGTGCCATAAAAAGGCGATGTATATAGGGGGGTTACTAACTTCTTTTTCATTTCCCTGTGCAATTAGACTACCAGAAAGAAGGAAAAAGCATACGATGAGAAGTAAATATTTTCGCATAATAGTATCTTGATGTAAGCGCTTACATTGTAGGTATAAATTTGCTCTTTTTCCAGTTTTGAATTGATGAGATTTAATGCAATCAATAGGCTATCTTCTTGCAAAAACTCATCCATGCTTAAGAAATCAGCGCTTGGTACAATCATCACAGTCATCCTCCTTTATGTGGGGGTGTGTATTTATTTCTACAGTATCCAGAATGCGATTCTTTTTAAGCCAGGCACTTTGCCTGAAGATTTTGAGTATACGTACAGTTTTGACTTTGAAGAACGCTGGTTTGATGTGACAGACGGAGCAAAAATTCACGCAATTCATGCCAGAGTTCCGGACTCTTTACGAAAGGGAATAGTAGTCTACTTCCATGGAAATGCTGGTAATAATAATACCAGTCCTGCAAAATTCGAGTTATTTATGAAAGAAGGTTACGATGTTCTATATCCAGATTATCGTGGTTTCGGAAAAAGTACCGGAGATTTGAAGAACGAAGGTGATCTAGTCGGGGATATGAAGATTGTGTATGATGTGATTAAGCAGGAATATGATGAGAAAGATATTTTTGTAGTGGGCTATTCCATGGGTTCTGGAGTTTCAGCGTTGGTAGCTGCTGACAATAACCCCAAAGGATTGATGATCTGGACTCCCTATTACAGCATGGTGGATATGAAGGATATGTCCTATCCGTTCTTACCTTCTTTCCTAGTGAGATACCCACTTAGAACGGATTTAGCAATTCCGAACATTGAGGAGCCTATCACTATATTTTATGCCGGAGAGGATGAAGTACTGCCAGTTGACCGTGCTATAAGGTTAACCGAGTTACTTAAGGACTCGGATGAGTACCAGGTTTTGGAAGGGCAGAGCCACGATGGCATGTGGAGAAATAGTACAGTTGTAGAAATGGTACCTGAAATTTTAGAAGGGAATTAGTTGGAATTGATTTACATCATAGCAGGATTGGTAGTTGGAGCGATAGCAGGGTTTTTCATTGCTCATTTTAAGTCTAAATCAGAAACTTCACGACTGGAAGAGCGAAATACCAATCTTGAATCTCAGCACAAGGAAGCAGAGCAAAAGCTAGAGCAGCTTTCAAAAGAAAAAGAAGAAGAACTTAGGCAAGAACGGGAGCGAGCTAATCAACTGGACAAACAGTTAGCTGAATTGAATGCGGATTATCGAAACCTTCAGGAAAAGTTATCTGAGCAAAAGGAAGAACTGGCAACCATGCAGGAGCAGCTAAAGACCCAGTTCGAAAACCTGGCCAATAAAATCCTGGATGAGAAAGCCGAGAAATTCACCAAGCAAAACAAAGAAAGCCTGGATCAACTTCTGAACCCATTGGGATTAAAACTGGAGGAGTTTAAGAAGAAGGTTGAAGAGACTCACAAAGACCAGTTAGAAGCTCGTGGTTCCTTAAAGCAGGAGCTCAAACAGCTTATGGAGCTGAATAACCAAATGAGCGAAGATGCCAAGAACCTCACCAAAGCTTTAAAAGGGGACAGCAAGGCCCAGGGGAATTGGGGCGAAGTTGTACTGGCAAGTATTCTCGAGAAATCCGGACTTAGGAAGGATGAAGAGTATTTTACCCAGCAAAGTGAAACGCTCGAAGATGGCCGACGACTCCAACCGGATGTAGTAGTCAAACTGCCTGATGAAAAATTCCTGATTGTTGACTCAAAAGTTTCGCTAACTGCATTCGAACGATTTACAACAGCGGAGAATGAAGATGAGCAACTCAAAGCAATTAAAGAGCATGTACTCTCAGTCCGGACTCATGTTAAAGGCTTGAGTGAGAAGAACTACCCACAGATTTATGACAATAAGACGCCGGATTTTGTTTTGCTCTTCATCCCGGTAGAGCCTGCTTTTGCAGCTGCACTTCAAAGTGAACCGAATTTATATAACGAGAGCTTTGAGAAGAATATCGTAATTGTCAGTCCTTCTACACTACTGGCCACTCTATTTACCATCAATACCATTTGGAAGCGAGATCGTCAAAATAAACACGCCCTTGAAATAGCGGATCGAGGAGGAGCGCTTTACGACAAGTTCGTAGGCTTTGTGGAAAGTATGAATGACATTGGGCAACGAATCCGACAAACCCAGGATAGTTACGATACTGCGATGAAGCGGTTATCCACTGGTTCAGGAAACCTCCTTGGTCAGGCGGAGAAGCTCAAGAAATTAGGAGCAAAAGCAACGAAGGCATTGCCAGATTCTTTTTCCGAAGATGAAGACTGATTGCTCCATGCTATCTGCATATTTACATGAGTAATTCGTTGACAGAGAGGTAAGAAAGATAGCCGTTCTAGGTATGCTGTCACCCTGAGCGATCTAATTTAGATTACGACTAGTCAACTTACCGCGAAGGGTATCAAATATTATAAGTACTCGTTTTCTTTTAAGAGTACCAGTTCTCTGCCAGATCCTTCCAACCCGGATTTGTGCTTTCAATGAGTCCTGTTTTCTTTGCTCTTCTCCATCCCTTGAGTTGCTTCTCTCGCTCTATAGCCCTACTTATATCATGAGTATCTTCATATTACACAAGTTGATGAAGGTTGTATTTGTAAGTGTAACCTTTACAAAGTTTCTTTTTATGCTCATATACTCTGCGTTCCAGATCGTTAGTGACTCCGATATAGAGCATTTTAGAGTAATTGCTTAGGATATAAACATAGTAGTTTTTAGCCATACCAGGTAAGACCATCAAAGATGGATATCCTTACAAGAGAGGTTGAAGTATCTACTTATAAATGTGTTGTTCTTATTTGATACCCTTCGCGATTTCATCTAAGTAGAAAAAACATACAGGGGTGCTCAGGGTGACAGCGATCAGTATTTGTTTATGAATTTAAACTGCTCTAAGGCTTATCGTGCTAATTCAATTCTCACTTCGTAAGCTTTTCACCGGGTCGGCCAGAGCGCTTTTTATTGATTGCCAGCTTACTGTCAAAATGGTAATCAGCAAAGCAATTCCTCCCGCTATTAAGAACAGAGAGTAATCCGGCGAAATTCGGTACGCGAATTGTTCCAGCCAGGAACTCACCAACCACCAGGCAACCGGAACGGATAAGCCTATCGCAATAAACACCAGGACCAGGAAATCTTTGGATACAGTGAAGGTTAGAGAAGCAACAGTAGCTCCCAATACCTTTCTAATCCCGATTTCTTTAGTCTTTTGCTGAGCAGCAAATGTGGCAAGTCCATATAAGCCGAGGCAGGCAATAAAAATAGCGAGGAAACTAAATGTAAGTAAGATATTTCCTGTACGCTCAAAATCTGCATACTGAGCATTGAACGATTCATCCAGGAAAAAGTAGTCAAAGGCTTTATCAGGAAAGAGGTTACTCCATGAAGCTTCTATTTGGCTAATCGTACCAGGAATATCCCCAGAGTTTAGCCTTAGTGTAATCAAAGAACGATACCAGTTATCATTGTTGCTTAATACCAAAGGATCTGTCTCCTGATCTACTGACTCAAAATTGAAATCCCTAAATACCCCGACAATCTCGGCAGCAAACCCACCGGCGCCTGTTTGAATGAAATTTCCAAGAGCATCTTCAGGAGTTTGCCAACCAAATGATTTTACAGCAGCTTCATTGATAATGAAACTGCTCAGGGAATCACTTTGGCGTTGCTCTGGAAAGTCCCGTCCCGCAATCATTTCCAGGCCGTAGGTATCACTAAAGTCATAATCTACAAACAGGTGATACATTGATTGAGTCATGTCATTTTCTTCGCGATCGATTCGAATCGCAAAATTGGAAACTCCTCTACCTGGAACCGAAGACGACAACGTTGCGTGCTCTACAGCAGCGAGGCTTTCGAATTCATTCTTTATAAGATCCTGTGTTTCCTCAAGATCAAATCCACCCCTTATCGGAAGTACAAGCATTTGCTCCGTTTCAAAGCCAAGCTCCTTGTTCATCATATGTTGCAGCTGTTTGAATACGGTAAGTGTTCCGATAATCAGAATCACCGAGATTGAAAACTGTCCTACTACCATCACTTTGCGGAGAACTGCACCGCGGCTATTTTTACCCTTGGTTTTAAACATCCCCATTGGGTTAAAAGAGGATAAAACTAAAGCAGGGTAAAAGCCTGCTAATAACCCTACAACGAAAGTAATGCCCAGAATTCCGGCTGCTACTTTAGGATTGAGGAGGATGGAAAAGTCAAAATTGATATTGACAAGCTGATTGTACCAGGGCAAAGCAAAAACAAAAAGTAAAACAGCAATCAACACAGAGAAGAAGCTGAAAAGAAGGGCTTCTCCCATATGTTGTTTGATTAAAGAGAAGCGTTCAGCTCCCATAACTTTGCGCATTCCTACTTCTTTCGCCCTGTTTTCAGCTCTGGCAGTAGAAAGATTCACAAAATTGAGTACGGCAATAAGGAGAATCATAAAACCAATAATGCTGAAGATATATATGGAATTAGCACTTCCTGTAGGTTTGGATTCAAAGCCATAATCAGAATAAAGATGGATCTCGCTGATAGGCTGAAGGTTATACTTATAGTCTTGCTTCTGTGCTTCAAGATCCATCGGGACATATTGATAGGCTAATTCTGAAATAGCCTCTGCAAAGGCCTCAGTATCCGTATCAGGACGTAGTTTTACGTACGTGGGAAACATGGTTGAATGCCAGTTATCCAGAAGATTCCAATCACCTAAAGAGGTCCAGGAAACAAGCATATTAAAATCGTGATGTGTATTTCCCGGCACATTCTCCATCACACCGGATATCTCGTAGTCAAAATTATTGATAGTTAACACTTGTCCAACCGCTGGATCATCCCCAAAATACTTTTGAGCAGTTTCCAGAGAGAGTACTGCTGTATTTGGATTAGCTAATGCCGAAGATGGATCACCTTCAATCATGCCTACAGTAAAGAACTCGAAGAAAGAGGCTTCTGCATTGTAAACATGATCTTCGTAAAAATTCTGACCGCTTGGTGTTCTTACTAATCGGGTAGAGCGCTCCCATAATCTTAGGGTGCTTTCTATAGCTGGGAAATCTTTTTCGAGGGTAGGAGCCACCGGGCCTGCAATCATACTGAATTTGCGCGTATTCCCTTCACTACTGATCTCCATGGGAATCCGGTAGATATTCTCGTAATCATCCTGCCAGGTGTCATAACTCAACTCATATTGAACAAATAGGGCGATCATAAGGAATGAAGCGAGGCCAATGGCGAGGCCTCCAATATTCAGGAAGTTAAATGAAGCGTGTCGTTTGAGATTTCTAAGTGCAACTTTCAGGTAGTGATTAAACATAGCGAAGTGAGCTTGTTGGTAAGAATTTTTAGGTGCTTTTTTAGCTAATGAGTGTAGTTTTGCAGAAGTGATGGCCTCCCAGATAAGGATTGTTCCGGCCTTGAATTTTCCATCTGATTCAAGCCTGTTCTTATACATTTCCTCAAGGTCCCCACTCACTTCTTCGAACAGGAAAGAAGGGCAGGTATGCTTTAGAATCCATAGACCCAGGTTTTTTAGTTTGTCTTGGTCCATAGCATCAGGATTGAAATTGAGGGATAAGGTTCCAAAAGTGAGATCGTAAATTCCTGGCTTCTTTCAGAGCGTCAAAACCAAGGTTAGTAGGTTTAAAGAAACGTTTTCGACGGCCGCCTCGCTCAGTAGTAGCGCCACCCATTTCAGATTTCAAAAACCCTTTCTCTTCAAGGCGATGCAGGGTGGTGTGGATAGAGCTGATATTAATTGAGCGGCCCGACTGGGATTCAATCTCTTCTTTAATTAACACCGCATATGCATTATTTGGAAGTGCAGCAGTTGCCAATAAAACAAGCTCTTCAAGAGCCCCTAAATCAGTTCCTTTCATAATCTGATATTTCATTCATAATTGTAAAACTAATTATAAACGGAATACTTCGATAAAACAAAAAGGTTACAGGGTGCTTGAAAAGAGTATAAAATGTGCGTTTAGGATACTCATAACGCAGATTCTAAAATGTAGAATCCTTTCAGTACGGGAAAGTTGATACTCATCGATTTGACTAAATCTCTCTCCATATCTTTATAACTGATTTCTTTCTTTACGGAAAAACCAGCGTCTTTAAGCACTCCAATAAATGCACTATGATTTAAAGGAAGCTTCAATGATTCTCCAACCATGCTTACACCCGAAGTGAAGGAGAATCGATGGAAGTGGTTCAGTTCATCCAGAGAGAAAAAAGTTGTGAGTAACTTGTTTTCAGGGTTAAGCTCCTTGATATCCTCAAGAATCTCTTTCGAAGTATGAACAGGCAGGTAATCGAAAAACCCCTCAGCAATAAAAAGGGAAGTTTTCTCTGTATCGAAAGTGTCTGAAGAAGAAAGGAATTCCTTCAACCTCCCTTTTTCAAAATCTCCAGGAATAAGCTTAAGCTTTGCATTTTGGTACTCAAATTTTTCGATAAACCGTTGTTTCTCTTCGATCATTAGCTCCCGATCGAGTTCAAAACAGGGGATTCCTTTGGAAGAGAAGTAGGCACCAATATGATCAAAGCCGCTACCCAGGATAACCAGTTGTTCAATTCCGGATTCGAGCGATTGTTTTATCATTTTATCCAGGTAATACTTCCTGCAGATGATGTGCATTATATCTCCAGGAAGGAGAAGCTCTTCCGTCCACATAAAAAATCTTCTCGTCCAGGAAGAGTTAAGAAAGCTTTGATACCAGCTGAGATGTTTAGGCAGAAAACTTACCAGGTTTTGATAGAAGGAGGGGAGGAAGGGATCAAAGTGCTGCGAAATTCGGGGATCTTTGGTTAGCCCATAAAACTTAATTCCAATAAAAGCCGCCGTGTGAGATATCCTAGCCATCAATCCTTTTTAAATATCATTTTGTCATTTCGAACAGATGTGAGACATCTAAGAAATGCATTCTTACTAAGCTAATCTTTAGATTTCTCAATCTTCTGATTTCGTCAGAATTAATCGAAATGACAAAGCTGTTTTCACTCAATTTCAATCCTAATACTGAAAAATGTCCCAGGGCTGTTTTTTGGGTACAGGTGCTTCAAAAGAAAGGATTTCATCTTTTGTTGGATGCTTAAACGAAAGTTTCATAGATCGAAGTGCTAAATTTTTTCCGGGACCAGTTCCTTGTTCTCCATATTTGTAGTCTCCAAAAATAGGATGACCTATTTTGGAAAGTTGAACTCGAATCTGATGGGGCCGTCCCGTTTCTAAATTTACTTCTACCACACTATAATCCTTGCTTTGTTTGATAGTAGAGAAACTCAAACGGGCTTCTTTTCCACCTTTCTTTTTGGAGTTATAGGCTTTCACAAGGTTTGTTCTTCTATCTTTTTCCAGGAAATGGGTAAGCTGCTGTTCCATCGGGGTCATCCCATACACCAGGGCCCAATAGGTTTTACTTATTTTGTTGTTTCGAACTTCTTCGGAAAGCCGGGATGCAGCTTTTGATGTTTTGGCCAACACCATAAGTCCACTCACAGGTCGATCTAGACGATGAACTAGACCCAACCATACGTTCCCAGGTTTCTTGTATTCTTTTTTGATGTACTTCTTACAAAGTGTAAGAACATCGGGGGCTCCGGTCCGGTCTTCCTGTGACAGTACTCCTGCTGGTTTATCTATGACCAGCAAATGATTGTCTTCGTATATGATCGGGATGTTTGGAGTAGTAGAAGTAGAATTTTTCATTGAGGCAAAGATACCTACTTAATTGATCGAGAGATAGTTTTGATCTTCAATTTTTAAATACTTGCATCTCTAGCTTTATACAACTTTTTTGTTCAGAATATAAAAATGTAGAAAGGAGGCCTTTATCTATTCCAAAGACGGAAAACTTGACCGAGAGGTATATAACGAGGAGTTAGATAAGCTTCAGGCAGAGCTGGTTAAACTTCAGTACTGGATCAAAGAACAAGGGCTAAAAGTGTGTGTGATTTTCGAAGGGAGAGACGCCGCGGGAAAAGGTGGGGCCATAAAGACGATAGCCCAGGTAATGAGCCCAAGAGTAACTCGCATAGTAGCGCTAACAAAGCCTACAGAAAAAGAACGAAATCAATGGTATTTTCAGCGATATGTGAATCAGCTTCCTTCCTCCGGAGAGATGGTTTTATTTGATCGAAGCTGGTACAACAGGGCTGGAGTGGAAAGAGTGATGGATTTCTGCACTGAAGAAGAATATTGGGAGTTTCTCCAAACCTGTCCTGAATTTGAAAACATGCTGATCCGTTCAGGTATTATTCTTATCAAATACTGGTTCTCCATTTCAGATAAAGAACAGAAGAAGCGTTTTGAAGCAAGAAATGAAGACCCAATGAAGCGCTGGAAATTAAGTCCAATGGATTTAGAGGCCCGAAGCAGATGGGTTGATTACTCCAGGGCCAAAGATATCATGTTCGAACATACGGATACTGATCAGTCGCCATGGTATGTGGTAAATGCAGACATCAAAAGGCATGCTCGTTTGAATTGTATCCATCATTTGTTATCAAAGATTGAGTATAAAGATTTGACACCAGATCCCATCGAATTACCTCCTGTAAAAAAGGATCCTAATTATAAACGCCCACCCATTTCTGGTCAAAGATGGGTCGAGGCGATATATGGGGAAAACCCTGTTGATGACGAAAGGAGCTGAAAATAAACTTCACCCCAATTATGTAATGGAGTGAAGCTTTGAGTTTAATTAGTGATGTAATTTAGCTCCGTCCAACACATAGTTAAGGTTCGAGCAAATTAATAGGTTATTCGATTTTCCATCATAGCTTGCGATATCAAAAATTATAGGTGATCTATCAGAGCTTAATTGTGGTGGAGTGACGTCCATCCAGGTGGAATTAGAATAAACTTTAGCAAAAGCCGATGTAGAAACAGGGCCAGTATATCCATACCCACAGAAGTACAGTACGGTGTCTATATGAACCAAATAGAATTCTTCAATACTTCCACTGTATGTCGGTACATTAGCATTTAAGTTGGTTGATATACGTGAACTAAGATTATAGGACATAATAGTAGTAGATGTATTGTAGTACAGGTTCCCTGAAGTGTCACAAGCTATTGCAAAAACGTCACTGCTTGGAAGGTTTACAATATTATGCCAAACTCCTGTAGTATCCATATAATCAATCGAACTTGAACCATCAAGGTTATTTGCCAGTACAAATAAGTTGTTTCCTGAATCTGTACACATATCTACAATTGGTAATTCTGCTGAGTAGCCCGATACTGCCTTCCAGGAGTTAGAACTAATGGAATATTGTTCAATGTAATATGCTCCGGTTGTATTTGTGAAGTTGCCAGTTACAAATACTTCATTATTTGAGTTACAACAAATTCTGGTTAGCGGAACGTTGAAATTATTATCTGCTTCCGACCATTGGCCAGTAATGGCATTACATATTTTGATTACATAATTACCATTCGAACCCTTGTCGCCTACCATATAAATGTTTCCATTTCTATCTACACACATCTGGCCTATAGGGTTTCTAAAATTCCCGCCTAAATTCATCCATTTCGAAGAGGTAGGAGACCATCTACCCAGGTAACCTGTTTGAGATATTGGATTCCAAACGGCACAAAATTGATGAATACCGTTAGCAGTGCAAATCGAAGAGGCGTAATCACCTTGATTATCAAAACCCTCTCTTTGCCATACATAATCTACTTTTGTGTCTTTTACTTCAGTGTTCATAGCTATACCCAATTTTTGTTAATGAATTATTGATGTCTTTTGCGATCATCATTCACTATTACATTCCATAAATCAGGTGAGCTAGTCTATACCACATTTTGATATGATTAAGTACCCAAAAAAAGGTATTAAGTTGAGATAGAATCACGTATGTCAATCAATTAAATGATTGATTTAAGATTCTTTGCTGATAAGGTGTTAGGTGAGCTTCTAGTTCCCGCATTGTGCGGAAACAGATGTTCAATCAAAAATCTGTATACCTCTTAATTCGCTCTGTTTCCTCAGGCTTAGTGTAAAGACTTACCCCAATTAAAAGGATGAGATTTACAATCAATCCATAAATTCCCTCATGCATAGGGAGAGGTTTGAATTCCGGATTATACAGAAAGAACAGCGTGACTAAAATCCCACCAATTAAACCTGCAAGTGCTCCTCGTCCGGTTGCTCTTGGCCAATAGAACATCGCGAACATAAGTGGGAACATTTGAGCTATTCCCCCATAGGCTCCAAGAAGGAGGGAGACAATATCCGTTTCAGAAAAAACTGCAAAGTAATAGGCAATTAAACTGATAATGACTACAAGAATACGAATAAGCGTACGTTCATTTGTGCCGCTAAAAACCCAGTCTTTAAGTGATGGAATTTTTGAAAGACCATCTCTGACTCCAACCGAGGCGGCTGCATGAACAATGGCATCACCGGAGCTCATAGAAGCGGCTAAAGTCCCGGCACACACCAACCCGATTAGCACTACTGGTAAATCCATTTGAAGTAGTACATGAGGTAGAATTGAATCAGCCGGAGTAACTCCTGGAAAGGCAAGTACAGCTGAAAAACCGATAATTAGAATTGGTACCAGAAATAGTTGAAAGGTTGGATATAAAACCACAGTAAGCTTGATGGTTCGATCACTTTTAGCGGCAAAGGCTTTCATGAAAAAATGAGGCCACATCGAAAACCCAATTGCTGATACGATTACCGCTGAACTGAATCCCCACCAATCCCAGGTTTCACCACCAGAAGTAAGACCTGGCGCAGTTAAGGCTTGTTTGAACTCAGAATTGATGAGCTGTTCAAACATAGGGCCAATACCCCCATACATTTTTTCAGGAAGATAGATACCCAGGAACCAGGCGATGACCAGCATAAAAATTCCCTGGAAGGTATTTGTCCATCCCACCCCCATTACTCCACTGAAAAATACATACACCAGTACTACAAGATAGGCGATGCCCGCTCCCAACCAGTTTGGAATAGCTCCCTCACTGATCGTGTTAAGGACAATACCAGCTCCTTTCATCTGTAAAGTCAGGTAAGGAATCAAAACTACAACAGTAAGAACCGCCAAAATCACCGAAAGCAGTTTGCTGTTATATCGGTCTTCAAGCAACTCCGCCTGAGTAACAAAGCCATATTTGGCCCCAATAGCTCTGGCCTTTGGTCCAAAAAAGTAAAAGGGAACCATTCCCATGGCTCCATAAGCAATGATATAAAGAGCAGCTGCTCCTCGCGAATATGCCCATCCAGGCCCACCTAGAAAAGCGAAGGAAGAAAAGATGGAAGCTCCAAGTACGAAGTAGAGTATGAATACATTCATCGACCGATCGCCAGCTACATAGCCATCGGTACTGTTAGTGACTTTAAGCCCGGGGATAATCCCCATCACTAACGTAATGAGGAGGTAAATTCCACAAATTCCAAGGATGATCATCCAGCTTTCCACGATCAGGCCTCCTCGCTAGTGTCTTTCCGAAAAAAGATTAACACCGAAGTGAAAGAACAAATAAGAATTAAAATCACCCAAATAACAGATAAAGGGAAGCCAAGTATTTGTGGTGTAGGAGATGAAAACATCGGATAGATGGGCCAAATCAAACAAATTTGAAGGACGAAAAGAACGACAACTAAAGTAAGTGCTCGTTTCTTTCTATTCGATGAAAAGACCAGGCCTTTTGGGAGATTGTTACTCATCAATTTTTTAGGGAAGAAAGTAACAGATGACCAGAAGACTTGAAAATAACTTTAGCCTAAGTGTCAGATTCTTCCCTCACCTTAATACTCCAGTTGAATATAAACTCAGCTACCAAATCCCCTGATTCATCTGTACCTGTGCTGGTTAGTTCAAATACAGAAGGAGTACCAGATTCGATAGTTTTTCGAACTTCATCTTCAATCTTTTTCCCTTCACTACAGGTAAATATGATTTTCCCCTTCGCCTTTTTGTTAAATATGGCTTCATTATTAACTACCAGCATAGAGATATTCTTCCCTGTAGCCTCAATCTTATCTAACAGCATTACTCCACCCGCAAACTCTGCGGCCATGCCTTCCACCGCCCAGAACATGCTTCCGAAAGGATTTTGATTGAGAAAATCATGTTCTACACAGACTTTAAAAGTTTCGCCATCATAGCTTTCAAAACGTACCCCAGCTATCCATGCAATTGGGATCTGGCTTCTTAATATGTGTTCGAAGGATTCAGCGTTCATTGTATTAAATCCTTCCATAGGCCTTCAGTGTTCGTAGTTTCCCAATGGCAAGATGTGCTTTCCATTCTGTTTCAGCAATTTCCCATGCCTCTGGATCATCTTGCTCCCATGACCAGTCAAGAGCCCAGGTTCCATCCTCCAGTTGTTGGTCTATGTCATGATCCAGGTTGCTCTGAATCAAGTTAGGGTCAATAACAGAACTCATTGGTGAAATAGGTGTTGGTGCTATATTGAGAGGGGATACGCTCATCATGGTCCAGTTCGCAGGATTTTTCTCAACTTTATTGGGAATTACTCTTTTTAGTTTATCCAGGATTTCATCTCGATGGTTTTCGGGCAGATTCACGGTACCCATCAAACCTAAATAACTCCAAAGATCGAATACCCAACCAAGTTTTTCATCCGGTGTAGCAAGCAGAGTACCCATGACATCCCTGGTAATTCTTTCAGCGAATCTGTCTGGTACTAGCTCAGAATAATGCCAAAAATGACCGGCCAATCCAGCGCGCATGTTGATAAAAAAGTCGTCAAATTCCTTTTCAATGATATCATCCCAGTGCCCGGCATGAGGCGAATCAAGTGCTTTGGCTGGAATGATTGGCCAGATTGATTTCTCTTCATTATAGGAGTTGAGTAAATATTCTATTGCCTTAGCAACGATTGTTTCTTTTGAAGTAGCGCCAACTTCACGCAAAAGGAAGAGACCTTGAGATGTCGTATACACCGTGGATAATGGTGATCGTAAATCGGGCTCGAGGGCATTCCCAAATCCCCCATCTTCATTTTGATAAGTTTTTAAAGCCTCAATGACAGACTCTTTACTTCCATTTTCAAAGTGAAAAGCAAACAGGTGTTGGTCAAGAATTCGGCCTTTGCTAAAAATGAAAGATTTAGCTCTTTGAAAAGACTCTTGAGATAGTTTTTTCACGAGTATCTGTCCTTAGAAAACCCAGTTTCAATAAGATTGAAATTTTCGTTGAGAGTCGTTGTAGATATATGGAAATAAAAGCCACTGAATTTTGGGTTATTTCGTTCTGTTGCTGGAACCATCCTTCTCTCGAGTTTTTTGTATTCTACTGCTAGAGCATAAGTAGAAATTGGTTTGGAATCCCCAGGTTCGGTATCAATCCAAATTTGGTCACCCTTCTTTATTTCGGAAGTTCCACTTCCTGTGTATGGCGCTTCCCATGCAGTCATATAGTTGATTTCAAAAGACTCTGCAGCTTCATAAAGATCTCCCTGACGGGGGAATCTATAATGTGATGGAATCAGGCTTTGTTCATATTCCCTTGCCCAATCAAGTTCAGGAGAGCTAAGAGAGGCTCGCTTTCCTTCTTCAACCTCATTTATGAGGTCAGCAATTGTTAAATTCCAGCTATTAGGTTTTTTCTTCTTGGAAGATTTCATGCAAAGTTATTCTAAAAAAGCATTCTGGTCTGTTTAAACTTAGTGTAAAGTTTAGTTCGTTTTTTCGTCATTTATTTCCATTCTCCATAAATCTTTTCCATTTGTTGAATTGTTCCTTGAAAAAGTTCATCGCTGAAGGTGTCTTGTAGACGCATAACTTTCCCTTGCTGTGCCGCAAAGAATATTTTTTTTCTGTCCGTAACAACTTTAAGCAATGCTTCGTGATCATCATTTCTCAGAAAAATGTAACCGAACTCTACTTCTATGTTCTCTAATTTATTTAAATCGATACCCATTTTGAGTTGCTCTAATGCAATGTTTGCAAGGGTTTCTTTAACCTGCTTGATTTCACCAGATGGTACCTTAGTTACTTTTTCCATAACGCTTATTTGATGTGGCTGTGAACGTTCCGGTTAAAAAGCGTAGGAACGGTTTGGTTTGGCATGCATTTTAGCCTTCGTAGGCAAACGTTTTTTATTTTTTCAACTAATTGAAATTAATCTTTTTTCTTTTATCACATATTCTTCACCTGCCCATTCAAGAAGGTAATACGAAGAGGCTCCAAAAGACCTACCTTGAAAAAAACTAACTTCAATTAAGACCATTTTTTTGCTTTGAGTGAAATAGGGTGTAGTCAATTCTATCCAACCCGATTTATATTTATCTCTTAAATCCCAATATTTTTCAGGTCTTTCATTTACATAAGATTCTAAGCTATCTCCAATGATATAAATTGCTTTGGGAAATATTTCTCGTTTCCAATAAATAGTCTTTTCAGAGTTTGCGTAGTTTGGGATAATGTTTTCCAGTTTGGTTGAAGTAGTATCAAGTGTTTTATCTACTATTCCAATCGAACTACCAAATTCCTCCATCTCAGATTTTACGATAGTATAGTAAGCTAAGTCCAATCTTGGTGTAACAGAGTTTTCTATCACTTCTTTTAGATTATCAGATTTGCAGGACGACAGAAGAGTCAATACGATAAAAAAGATGATTGGATTGATTTTCATTTTAGTGTTGTCCGGAGTTTTTATTCAACAGGTACATACATATCAACTATGAATTTATTTTCCGGATGTTCTCTGTAATCATTATGATAGATTTCAAATGGATTCTCTTTTCCTTTTTTATAACCGTTTTCATTCATCCATATGAATAGGCTTGTCCAGGATTTTTCAAATTCATAAGGTGTGATTTCAAAACGCCCTACGATACATTTTCCCTTATTAATAGTTAGTCTATTAATCTCACCTTTCGGTTCAAAAGATTCTTTAGTAGTTAAAAAGATGCTCATCCGAACTTTATCAGGAGCAGTAATTTTGAAACTGTCGTAGAAAATTCGGCCCATTCTAGCTTCTGAATTTATAAGTAGGTTTTTTGGTGTCGCCCACTTTATAAGTTTTTCAAAAGCGTTTTCAATTCCGTTTACTCCGATGTGAGTTACTCCAGCTAGATTCAACTCAGGTGTTTCTTTAACTTCAATTTTTGCATTCATTTTCGTCCATTTTTTTAGGTTATCAATGATGCAAATGTATTTTTCATAACCAGGATATGCTTGTCCGTTCTTGCTTTCAAGTTGACGAATCTTGCTATGTCTGTTCGGATTTTGCTTTTTAAATTCAGTTGGGCTTAGCCCAAAATACTTTTTGAAAGCTCTTGAATAAGACGAATTATCACTAAATCCGTATTCATGAGCTATTTCTGTTGTTGAGATTTTTTTATGCAGTAAATCCTGAGCGGATTTTTCAATTCTTCTTCGTTTTATGTATCCGTTTAGAGTTTCCCCGGTTACGTACTTAAAGACTCTATGGAAATGAAATGGTGAGAAGAAAGCAATCGAAGATATTGTATCCAATGATAAATCAGAGTCTAAATTCTTGTCAATAAATTCAAAAACCCGGTTAATTCGGTGTGCGTAATCAGCTTGTATTTCTTTATCAATTACTTTCATTCGTCAATGCTGTACAACATTCATACGTAATCAAAATAAATCAATGTCATTACCATCGTGTTATAAAGGCCATGGCAGATAATTGAATACCACAGATTCCTTTTAAAATATAAGAATACAGCCAGGTATACTGCTCCAACTACTAAGGCATTAATTAGACCTAAAGCGCCGAGTTGAATATGATAAAGACCAAAGATAAGTGATGTTATCACGAAGCTTATATGACTCGAATACTTCCCATTAATCATCTTCTCCAAACGTGTAAAGATGAACCCATGGAAAACTATTTCTTCATAAAGACCTCCAATCAACCACCCCATGGTAACCATAACAAGGAACTGTAATGTCCCACCTTGGACAGTGTCAGTTAGTCCTGAGTCGTTGTATTCCAGAGATACAAAGAACTCTAAAGCAGGATGAAAGATCAACTGCATGAAAGCCAAAGTGAGAATAGCAATAAGGCCTCCAATTAGAATAGATTTTGGTTCGAATTGCTTAAGACTGAAGCCTATGTCTGAAAAATTTTCATTGGAATATTTTAAAATCAACCAAGTAATAAGCAATATGGGAATGCTGTATCCAAAAAAAGGAATGAGTTCAGCATATGGTAAAAAGAATATTATACCTATCGCTATAATATTCAGAATTATTTTCTGCAGATTCATATATGGTAATGCACTTCGGTTTGCCTAAAATTCGTTTTTACGCAGCTTAGGTTTCGTTGTGCGCTCGTTTTACTTTAAAAATAGAACCTTCCTTTTTATAGCCGAGCTTATCATAATAGGGATCAACATCAGACATAACGAATACGTCAATATCCGGGAAATCAACTAAGATGCACTCCATTAGTTTTTTTCCAATCGAATGACCTCTCCGATCTTTACTCACTAGTAAGTCAATCACCCAAACAAATAATCCAGAATCACTTAGTGAACGAGAATAACCACATAATTCTTCCCCAATCAATGCAACATATGTAATAGAGACATCAAGGGCTTTTCTATATTTAGGATTTAAATAATCATTCCATTCCTCACCTTCCGATTCAATCAGTTTCATCAGGTTCTCGTAATCAAGAGTAGGATTATATGTTCTGATTTTGAGGTTCATCTTGTTCTATAACACACAACAACAGAGTAAACGAACTGGGTTCACTTTATCCCATTACATCTTTAATGTCTATTCATTATATCCCATTGAATCTTAAGAATAAAGTATAGTCTCTCTAAGGAAATATTAGTTCCTCATATCCCTAGCGGTAGGAGAAAATGACCTTAGCAGAATTTCTTTTCTTTGTATCTTCACGCTAATGAGTAGTACTGAGTCTCCCACAATCCCTCTTTCAGAAAAAGTAGCCAATCTGCCGCTGTCTCCCGGAGTATATATCTATAGAGATAGGGGAGGAAGCGTGCTTTATGTGGGGAAAGCAAAAAAGCTTAGAAACCGTGTGCGTTCCTATTTCCAGGATTCTCGTCCTACTGATGGGAGAATTCGAACAATGGTTTCCAAGATTGTTGATTTAGAGGTGGTAGTTACCGACTCAGAAGCTGAGGCATTAATCCTGGAGAATAATTTCATCAAGCAGTATCAGCCGCGGTACAATATTATGTACCGCGATGATAAGTCCTATCCATATATATGCATCACTAATGAATCAAAACCCAGGGTATATCCTACCCGGACGATTATTAAAGATGGAAGCAAGTATTACGGCCCTTATGATAGCGTAACTACCATGAAGCGGATGTTGGATACCATCCGGAAGGCATTTGACCTATGTACTTGTGCAGTGTCTGTAAAGAATATTGATAAGACCAGGGGAGTCCCCAAATGGCATTCTTGTTTTGATGACTATCTGCAAAATTGCTCAGGAGATTGGGAAGATGAGCGATATAGGGAATCCATTAAAAAAGTTGAACGATTATTAAATGGCCAGACAGAGGCTCTTATAAGGGATATAAAAGAGGAGATGCAGATCGCGTCAGAAGCGTTGGCTTTTGAGGAAGCGGCAAAACTTAGGGATAGTCTCCAGGCAGTAATCCGATATAGTCAAAAGATGAAGATGGTTGCTGACAAGAAAGTGGATAGGGATGTCTTCGCACTTTCTGTTGATCCGGAACTTGGTGAAGCTTGTGGGGTACTTTTTAAAGTTCGGGAAGGAAAGATGATTGGTAAGTTCCATCGTTTTCTTAAAAATATCGACGGGCTTTCAGTGGGAGATATGCTTCAGTCTTTTGTAGAAGATTATTATACAGGGCAATACACGGCAGCAATTCCTGACGAGGTTTATATAAGTCATTCCTTAACAGATGACGAGCCTTTAATCGACTATTTATACCAGGAGCGAGGTAAAAAAGTGCCTGTACATGTTCCCCAGATAGGAGAGAAGGCTCAGTTAATAAAAATGGCAGCTGCTAATGCCAGGTTACATTTAAATGAGCGAAAGCTTGAAAAGGAAAAGGCAGAAAGAGACCGCATTCCACATGCGGTTAAAGAATTAAAGGAGCATTTAAAGCTTCAGCGTTTGCCTCGTCGTATCGAATGTTTTGACAACTCCAATCTACAGGGCTCTGATCCCGTAGCTTCCATGGTGAGTTTTGTTGATGCTAAACCTCGCAAAAGCGAGTACAAACGATTTAACATCAAAACAGTAGAAGGCCCCGACGATTTTGCTTCGATGAGGGAAATTCTGACCCGCCGGTATTCAGCAGTGATGAGAGAAGGGCTGCAGGTTCCTGATCTTATTGTTGTTGATGGTGGAAAGGGACAGTTAAGTGCTGCTGTAGAAGCCTTGAAAGAGATTGGTTTTTATGGGGAATGTGAAATCATCGGACTAGCCAAAAGACTGGAGGAGGTATTTGTTCCAAATCGGTCAGAAGCATATATGATCCCAAAGACTTCAACTGCATTAAAGCTATTACAACAAGCAAGAGATGAAGCTCATAGATTTGCCATTACTTTTCATCGAAAAAAGAGAGCAAAGAGAACCTTTGTCACAGAGCTTACCCAGATAGAAGGGGTAGGAGAGAAAACCTCACAATTGTTGCTAAAAGAGCTTGGATCGGTTCAGGAGATTAAAAAAGCAGATAAGGAAAAACTCATTGAATTAGTAGGCAACAAACTCGGGGATAAAATCTACAACTACTTTAGGGGTTGACTCGTCTGGGTGTGTAGTACCGATGTTAGGTCTAACATCATCATGTGATATGTAGCATGGGTCTCACATTGTAAAATGAGCGAAGCCAAAAAGCTTTGCTCTTTGTACTAACTATAGAAAGCAAATGATTTGCGGTACAATCGTTCTTTGTTAAAGATTGTTTAGTCGAACCGTTACAGGTACCGATTCGGTTATCTTAAACAAAGAGCTTAACCCAAATTAAGGGTGAACATTATGGAACTAATTAAAAGACATACAGGCAAAAAAACATACACTAGCTTAAAAGATCAGGAACTAGTTAAGCTCTTCCGAAGAAAAGCAGATGAATCTGCTTTCAATGAATTGATGAACCGCCACCAGGCAAAGGTATATTCATACATATATAGTATGGTAACTAATACCGAAACAGCTAATGATATTTTCCAGGAAACCTTTACAAAAGTAGTTACCAAAATGGATGACACTTATAATGAACAAGGTAAATGGATAGCCTGGGTGATGAGAATTGCTCATAATGCCACGATTGATCATATTAGAAAACAAAAACGTTTCATCGACGTTAACTCGTGGTATGACGAAGAAGATTCTAAGGTAGATTACTTTGATCGACTTGAAGATGAAAGTGTGGTAGATGCGGATAACCAAATGGTGGACAAGGAAATGAAAGCCAGTTTGATGAAGCATATCTCCAAATTACCTGAAGAACAGAGATCCGTTGTACTTTTAAGGCATTATTATGAAATGCCCTTTAAAGAAATCGCAGAATTGACTAACGTATCGATCAACACGGCACTAGGCCGGATGAGATATGCGTTAATAAATCTTCGAAAGTATTTTGAAGAGGAAAGACAACTAGAGCTTAAACATGCAAAAAACTGAAAGTGTCTGTATTCGATATCTGATGAGGGAAATGGATCCCTCTGAGGAGATCGAATTTGAACGGGAGATGATGCGGGATGAAAATCTCTTAATTGAGGTTGAGAGTCTTCGCAAGACCTACCAAAAACTAAATAAACTGCCACTCAAGGAGCCACCTACCGAATTGGTAGAAAGAATCGCCTCCGAAGCTGTACAAACGCAGCGAGAGATGTTAAACCGTTCCAGGAAGTGGATGTTTTATATGTCTCGTTCTGTCGCAGCAGCTGCTGTGCTCATCCTTATGATTTCATCAGGAGTCTATTTCCTGGGTGGGGAAAGTACTAATGAGCCAGGTTCTACAGCTCCGGTAGTTGCTAACACAGGAGAGGTTGAACCGTGGGTGGATCGAAGTAATATGATTCACTTTGCTGGCACCTCAATCCAGCAGGATAATCCGGAACCAATTCAACAGGAAGTTGAAGAGAGTTACTCCAAGCTCAAGCTCGTAAATGAGCAAACGGGATTTGAGTCGTCAACGAGGACGGTTATTCTCACAAGTACCTCCAACTAATTTTAAAGCCTCCTTGTTACCGCAAGGAGGCTTTTTTTGTGGATAACTTCTGGCTAATGTGTGAATAAGTTTTTTTGTAACGGAGAGAGGCTCGCTTTATATTAAATTTTGTTCAAAAACAGTCATTTCATAAAGCGTCATATTCATTAATGGGTAAAGTTATTGCCATTGCAAATCAGAAGGGTGGAGTTGGGAAAACGACCACGGCAATTAACTTGGCGGCCAGTTTGGCAGCCATCGAACACGCAACCTTGGTAATTGATATAGATCCTCAGAGTAATACAACCAGTGGATTAGGAATCGATGCCAAAACGGTTACAAACTCTATCTATGAGATTATGATAGGGAGTGCTGAAGTAAGCGATTCAATCAGACAGACAGAGTTAGATTTTCTTGACTTGATTCCCGCTCACATAAATTTGGTTGGCGCAGAAATTGAAATGATTGATCGGGAAGAAAGGGAACGCATTCTGAAACGAGCAATTGCTGATGTAAGAGAGCGATACGACTTTGTTATCATCGACTGCCCACCTTCACTTGGGTTGCTTACCATTAATGCTCTAACAGCTTCTGATTCTATAGTTATTCCTGTTCAATGCGAGTACTTCGCACTTGAAGGATTGGGACAACTATTGAATACGATTAAGATTGTTCGTCAGCATTTAAACCCTGAACTCGATATTGAAGGTGTTTTGTTAACGATGTATGATACACGCACAAGGCTTTCAAATCAGGTAGCGGAAGAGGTGAAGCGGTATTTTGATGATCGGGTATTCCGATCTGTAATTTCCAGAAATGTTCGATTAGCTGAAGCACCAAGTTTTGGGAAGCCAGCGTTATTATATGATTCTACCAGTGTAGGTGCTAAGAATTACCTGTCTCTTGCTCGGGAGATTATTAAGAAAAATAAGAAGCTGTTTAAGAACAGCCCGGTCCTAAATTAATTCAACATGGCGAGTAAGAAAGTACTCGGAAGAGGCTTAGGTGCTTTTTTTCCTGAATATGAAGCAGAAGGAAAAAAGGCAAAACCGGCTCCTAAAAAAGCGAAAGAAGGGGTTGAGAAAAATCTGAGTGCACCCGAAGAACGGGTAAATATTGTTTTAGATGTTCCTGTAGAACATATTCGTGCTAATCCACATCAGCCAAGAAAAGAGTTTGATGAAGAACGATTAGATGAGCTTGCTGATTCCATTAAAAAGCACGGCTTGATCCAGCCCATTACTGTTCGATATATAGGAGAGAAACGATTTGAATTAATAAGTGGTGAGCGCAGACTTAGAGCTGCAAAATTAGGTGGCTTGCAGGAAATCCCCGCATATGTGAGGGAAGCAGATGATGAACAAAGTATGGCCTTTGCGTTGATCGAGAACATTCAGCGCGAAGAATTAAACCCTTTGGAAGTAGCATTAGCTTATAAACGTTTATTGGAAGAATTCAGCCATACACAAGCCGAGGTAGCTGAAAAAGTAGGCAAGAACAGGACCACTGTAACTAATATGCTTAGACTTTTAAGTCTTCCTGATTTTATACAAGCGGCATTGGCATCCAATCAGATTACAACTGGTCATGCAAGAGCACTTATTACTGTTGAAGATATTTCAGTACAGGAAAAGCTACTAGCAAGAATAATTAAACAGGACTGGTCGGTTCGTCAGGTAGAGGACGCTGTAAGAGATATTCATGCTCCACAGAGAAAGAAGAAGCCCATCAAACCATCTTCTGATCCATTTTATGATGAAATTTCTACGAGGTTGAGACGTACTTTTAGCACTAAAGTGAAAATCAAACCTAAGAAAAAGGGTGGCGAAATTAATATTGAATACTACTCAGAAGAAGATCTCGAACGAATTTTGGCAATTTTTGACTCGATTTAGCCTCCTCTTTTTATTTGTTCTTTTTTTCACTCACTTGTCTTTACAGGCACAAGTAACATCCTCTGATCTAACTTTCGTACCCACAAGTTTTACACTGACTCAAGAGTCAGCACAAGAAGTGTTTCCAGATCCTAACAGAGTTTTAAGGCAGTCTTTAATCATACCCGGATGGGGACAAATCACAAATAAGCAAATTTGGAAAGTCCCCATTGTTTATGGGTTATTGGGAGGGCTAACCTACTACAGTATTACATTGACAAAAGACTATCACGATTACCGGGCAGCTTTTTATAACCTTTCAAATGATGATTTTAGATTCGGTCAAACACCAGCTTACCTAAGTGGGGCTAATTCTGCCAGTTTAAAATCTCAACGGAACTTTCTTAGAAATAGAAGAGACTTCATCTATGTTACTATTGGACTTGCTTATGCCCTTAATGCTATAGATGCCTACGTATTTGCTCATTTAAGATCCTTCGACGTTTCTGATGATTTGTCTCTCAACACAACGTTGAAGCCCGAAGTAATTATGGCTTCTATAGATCAACCTGTTCCTGCATTATCATTATCGATTTCATTTTAACCAGTAGCTATGGAAACAAATAGTTTTAAAAAAATACCTGAGAATTACCGCGGAGAATCAGCTAAAGACCTGTGGAGTATTTTTAAAATTATGGGGGAGTTTGTTGAAGGCTATGACAAACTTTTCAAGATTGGTCCATGCGTTACTATTTTTGGTTCAGCCCGAACAAACCCTGATGATAAATATTATAAGCTTTCTTCAGAGTTCGCCTCCAGGTTGGTTGAAAAAGGTTTTGGGGTGATTACTGGGGGTGGCCCCGGAATAATGGAAGGGGCCAATAAAGGGGCAAAAGAAAGCGAAGGTAAGTCAGTTGGTGTTGGAATTATTGTACCTCATGAACAAGGCATTAACGAATATGTAGATTCTGAGTACGCAATCTATTTCAATTATTTCTTTGTCAGAAAGGTGATGTTTGTAAAATACTCTCAAGCGTTAGTTGTATTTCCAGGTGGTTTTGGCACTCTGGACGAATTATTTGAAAGCCTAACACTTATTCAAACTAAGAAGATATCCAAGATACCGGTTGTATTGTTTGGTAGTGAATATTGGAATGGACTTACAGATTGGATCGAGAATACCATGAAATCATGGGGAACTATATCAGATCACGATACAGAACTTTTTTATGTAACAGATAGTTGTGAAGAAGGAGTGGATCATATATGTGCTTATTATCAGCAACATGAGCCTATGCCAAATTTCCACTACTAGCTAAACGATTACGCATCGCATAAATAGACTAGGTAACAATAATTTTAAATTTTAATGAGTTAAAGGTTTTAAATAAAAAAGCATTTTTTGTTAAATTGCTTACTTATCCGAACTGAATAAATAAAACAATTATGAAGGATTTAAAGAGACTACTATTAATTGCTGTTTTTGCTTTGGGCTCTATAGCTGTTCAAGCTCAAGACAATTCTGAAGCTATCACTGCTTATAATGAAGCTTTAGAGCTGGCTCAGTCTAAAGATTATGATGCAGCTATCGACAAGTACAGAGAAGCTATTACAATTGCCGAAGGTTTAGGTGCAGATGGAACTGATATTAAAGACCGTTCTGAAAAAGCTATCCCTAAACTATATTTCTCAAAAGCTGTTGCTTCATACAACACATTCAAAGGATCTCCATCCATTCCTAACTTAGATGCTGCAATTACTGAGTTTACTGAAGCTCGTGCGGTAGGAACTGATTCTGGAGATGACCAGGTAAGAGATAGAGCTCGAGGAGTTCTCGCTCAGCTTCATTATCAAAAAGCTACCATGCAGTTCAAAAGAGAAGATTTTGCTGGTGCAGATGCATCATTAAATCTTGCTATTGAGACCAATGCAAACTACGCTAAGGCTTATTACCAGAAAGGACTAGTACACAAGAAAACAAGTGCTGATGACCTGGATGGAATCATTAGTTGGTTCGACCGTGCTATTGCAGTGGGTGAGCAAGTAAATGATGGTGGGGTAGTTCGACAAGCTACTGAATCTGCTCACGCAGAACTGCTTTTCAGAGGTTCTAAACTAATTGAGCAAGGTCAGAATACTGGCGCTATAGAATTACTACAACGTTCACTAGAATACGATAATGCTTCTTCTGACTCTTATTACCGCCTAGCGGAAGCTTCAAACAAACTAGGCAGCAGAGATAATGCAATTAACTTTGCAACTCAGGCATTAAACTATGAGCAGGGTGGTAACACTGATAAAGCGAAGATTTATTTTGAGCTTGGAATAGCGTACCAGGCAAAAAATGATAAAGGCCAGGCTTGTAGTGCTCTCAAGAGTGCTTCTTATGGATCATTCAAAGCTCCTTCTGAGCATAAAATGGAATTCGAATTGAAGTGCGAAAGCGCTAGATAATTTTTTTTTATTCCTTGAAAGGATGAGCCCTCAATTTTTTGAGGGCTTTTTTTATGCGCAAAATTCTCCTTAAAATTTGCGGTATTTTGCTCACTTAAAATTGCCTATCTTCAACCGATAAAACTAACTCAAACTTCTCTTCATTATGTCCAATTCCAGTCTTGGTAAACTCTGCGCTGATACCATTCGAACGCTTTCAATGGATGGAGTACAAAAAGCTAATTCGGGTCACCCGGGAATGCCTATGGGAATGGCAGATGTAGCTTATGTGCTTTGGACTAAACACCTAAAGCATAACCCCAAAAACCCGAATTGGGCTGACAGGGATCGATTTATCCTTTCAGCGGGACATGGATCAATGCTGATTTATAGTTTGCTCCATTTAACGGGTTATGATGTAAGTATGGATGACCTGAAAGATTTTCGTCAGACAAAAAGTAAGACTCCGGGGCATCCTGAATATGGTATGACTCCTGGTGTGGAAACTACTACAGGTCCTTTAGGCCAAGGTTTTGCAACTGGAGTGGGGATGGCAATGGCAGAACGTTTTTTGGCATCAAAATTTAACACTGCTTCTCATAAACTTGTTGATCATTATACCTACGCAATTGTAAGTGATGGAGATTTGATGGAAGGTATTTCCCATGAGTCAGCTTCCTTTGCAGGTCATCAAAAATTGGGCAAGCTGATCTATTTATATGACTCAAACTCTATTTCTATTGATGGCTCAACCGACCTTGCGTTTACAGAAGACGTAGCAAAACGTTTTGAAGCGTATAACTGGCATGTATTAAAAATTGATGGGCATAATCATGAAGAAATTGATGCTGCTATAAAAGAAGCTCAATCTACCGACGAACCAAGTTTGATCATTTGTACTACGCACATCGGTTATGGAAGTCCGAATAAACAAGATACTGCAGGTTCACATGGCTCACCACTAGGGGAGGATGAGATTAAAATCACCAAAGAAGGATATGGCTGGGATCCTGAGAAATCATTCTTCATTCCTGACGAAGCATTAGCGGTTTTCAGAAATGAGATCGAAAAAGGGGGAGAAGCCGAAGCATCCTGGAATAAGCTTTTTGAAGAATACTCTTCTGAGAATGCTGGTCAGGCCGCTCAGTTCTCTAAATGGATGAATGGAGAAATTTCGGAAGGGCTAGAAGGTGCTCTTCCTGTTTTTGAAGCTGACCCTAAAGGAATGGCTACCAGAGCTTCTTCTGGAAAAGTGCTCAATGCCATTAAGGACACAGTGCCAAATATGCTAGGCGGTTCTGCTGATTTAGAAGGTAGTGTGAAGACAAAGCTTGATGGAGAAGGAGTATTTAGCTCAGAGAATCCTGGTGGGCGAAATACGCACTACGGTGTTCGGGAACATGGTATGGCAGCGGCCCTAAATGGCATGGCTTTACATGGTGGAGTAATTCCTTTTGGGGGAACCTTCTTTGTTTTTACTGATTATTGCCGGCCTTCAATCCGATTGGCTGCGCTGATGAAAGTTCCGTCTATTTTTGTGATGACTCACGACAGTATTGGCTTAGGTGAAGATGGGCCTACCCATCAAGCTGTAGAACACCTGGCCAGTTTAAGAGCCATGCCAAACGTGTTGGTACTTCGCCCCGGAGATGCGAATGAAGTGGCTTACTCATGGAAAAAAGCAATTGAGCATAAAACCGGACCAACGATTTTAGTACTTACACGTCAGGGTATACCTACTTTTGAGCGAAGAGAATCAAACTCTGCTTCTTTGGTTGAAAAGGGAGGATACATTGTTGCTGATTCAGAAAAGGAAACTCCTGATGCGATCTTGATTGGAACTGGTTCTGAGCTTCATCTTGCGGTCAATGCAAAAGAAGAACTAAAAGAAAAGGGGATTGATGCTCGGGTAGTCAGTATGCCATCCTGGGAATTGTTCGACCAGCAAAGTTCGGAATACCGGGAGAAAGTATTACCATCTTCAGTTAGCAATCGAGTTTCAATTGAAGCAGGGTCTACTTTTGGTTGGGCTAAATATGTAGGTCCAAATGGTAAATCAATTGGTATCGACACCTTTGGTGAATCAGGACCAGCAGAGGAATTATTCCAGCACTTTGGGATTACAACCGAGAAGGTAGTAGAGGCAGCGCTTAAGTAGATCAAGTTAAGCTTCTTTCGCTTCCTCAATTAACTTTGGAGTATTTACATTTTCCGGACGATGGATGCATGTAAATGTGATGTCATCAGCAGGTTGAGTGGTACCGATGAACGCCTCAAGCGAGGACTGTATTTTCTGTACTACCGTCTTGGCATGTAGAGAGCCGTAGATTTCCATTAACGACTCAATACGCTCTTCGCCATATTCTTCACCACGCTCATTACGGGCTTCATTTAAGCCATCGGTATAAAGCAGTACGGAGTCGCCTGGTTTAAAATGGAAACGCTTCACTTCTAAATGCTGGCTAAGCATGTTTGTCGAGGTCATCCCCAGAGCAAAGCCATTTGCTTTCAGATTGAAGGTAGCGTCACGCTCTCTGCTGTAGTACACGGGGATATTATGCCCGGCACGAACATATTCAAATTCCTCTTTATCATTCGGGAAGAAAGCTACACAGCCCGTTACAAAGGTTTTGTCCTTACTGTTGCTCTTTACAAAATCGTTGAGCTGAAGGAATAAATCTTTAGGAGAAGGACGTTCTTTTTGAACAAGAAGATTAACCAGAGCCTGCATCCTTACCATGTATAGGGCTGCACTTAGTCCTTTACCAGAAACGTCAGCAATTACAACATAGGTGCCAGATTCGGTATCGATCACATCCAGGTAATCACCTCCTACTTCTTTTGCTGTATGGGCAAAAGAGTAAACCTCCAGGTTGTCCTTATTTAAAGAAGTACCGGGGAGGAGACTTAATTGAATATCTCTGGCAAGGTCGATTTCCTTTTGTACATCCGACTTTTCCAATAACTCCACGAGAAGAAGCAAGAACATGGAAGAGAATGCCAGGGGCAACATCAAACCGGAAAAGAAAACAAATTCAGAAAGTCCAAAGAAGCTAAGTAAGTAGTAGCCCACAAAGCTAACAGAGCCAACTCCGAATGCAAGTCTTCGAGTAGGATTTAGCCGTTGAGTCAAATCAGAAAAAAGTCTCATAAATTTGATATGGCCAGGAAGCTGTTGTCCCTGTTGTCTTTCCATATCTTCAACTGCCTCTTTGTAGAGTAGCTTAAGGCGTTCCGAGTCTGCGGTGAGTTCCTTGGAGATACGCTCGCGACTCATACCCGATACGTATTCCTGGTAGAATTTTTTGGTTCCGTAACCCGACTGTGCTTCGTTCTTTAAACTCAAAGTGTACTGACTCAGTTATTTTTATGTGGACAGTGTTCGTAATAATAGGCAAAAAGTTTTGCAATTGGGAAGGCTTTTAAGTCCGAACTTGGATTGATTTGATCTGTTAATGTCTGCTAAATCCATTAGCTTCTTCTGAAAACCAATCGATATCAATGTCCAAAAAGCTTCTCTTCCTTCTCGACGGGATGGCCCTTGCTTACCGCGCTCATTTCGCATTTATCAATGCCAGCTTAAAAAATAGTAAAGGAATTCCAACAGGCCCTGTACTTGGCTTTGCAAATACCTTGGAGAAGATGCTTGACGAGCAGAAACCTACTCACATTGCCGTGGCCTGGGACACTCATGCTCCAACATTTCGACATATAAAAGATGAGAGCTATAAAGCTCAGCGACCGCCACAACCAGAAGAGCTAACTATTGGAATCCCACTCATTAAAGAAATGCTGGAAGCATGGGGGATCAAGAATATTGAGCAGGACGGGTACGAGGCTGATGATATTATTGGAACCATAGCGTCCAATGCAAATGCGGATGATGTAGATGTGATGCTGGTTACACCGGATAAAGATTTTATGCAGTTGGTGCATGATCATATTAAAATGATGAAGCCCAATAACAAAGATGGCGGCTTCGATATCGTGGACAGAGAAGGGGTGAAAGAGTATTTCGGAGTCTATCCGGAAAAGGTAATTGATGTGCTTGCCATACTCGGAGATACGGTAGACAATATCCCAGGAGTACCTGGCATCGGAAAGAAAGGAGCGCCTGCCCTTATTGAACGATTTGGGTCATTAGAAGAATGTATTGCCCAGGCTGATACAATAACTGCTAAACGTCAGCGTGAAGGTCTGCAGGGATTTGCTGATCAGGCTATGCATGCCAAGTTCATGGTTACTATTAAAACAGATGTGCCTGATACCATAGAATGGGAAGGGCTAGAGTGGAATAGTTTTGAGCGCAAAGATCTAGGTCTGTTTTTCAAGAAGATGGAATTCCGAACCTTAACCAGGAAGTACCTGGGTGAGCAAGGTCCAGTCGCTGAAAAATCAGGAGATCAGGTTGATCTATTTGGTTCAGTGGAAGAACCCGAGCAATTAAAAAAACTTGATCCCGAAAACAATTCCTATGAGTTGGTTAGCTCTATTGAACGAGTGAGAGAATTGGCTGGAGAATTAGTAAAAGCTGATGTGCTTTGTTTTGATACTGAAACAGATTCTCCTGACCCCATTTCGGCCAATATGGTGGGCTTATCTTTTTCTGTTAGTGCTGGCACAGGATGCTACATCCCTGTGAATGTGGACGGTGGTTTGAATGAACAAGAAGTACTGGAGATACTAAAACCTGTCTTCCAAAATGAAAAATCCCTCAAAGTAGCTCATAACTACAAGTTTGATTATACCATCCTTTTTAGGCACGGCGTAACATTAAAGGGGACACCTTTTGATACGATGGTTGCTGCCTACTTAGTAGATGCCAGTCAAAAGATCAAAATGGATGAGCTTTCTAAGAAGTACTTAGGCTATGATCCTGTCCCGATAGTTGATTTAATTGGGAAAGGTAAGGGGCAGAAATCGATGGCTGATTTGACCCCTGAAGAAGTATATCTCTATGCCTGTGAAGATGCTGATATCACCCTACAGCTCTACCAAGTTCTAAGCAAAAAAATGGAAGAGGACGAGCTCGTTGAAATTTCCAGGCAGGTTGATTTCCCTCTTATGGAAGTGTTAGGAGATATGGAATTCGAAGGGATAAGGCTAGATGTAGATATGCTAACCTCCTTCTCTGGTGATTTGGAAGAGGATATTCGAAAACTGGAAGCAGAGATTTATGAAAAAGCTGGGCAGGAGTTTAATATTAATTCTCCGGCGCAACTAGGTGACATTCTTTTTGATAAGCTCGGATTACCAGCAGGAAAGAAGACCAAAACTGGTAAGTATTCTACAAACGAAGCAGTGCTTACTAAGCTGGCCGTTAAGTATGAGATTCCTAGTCTGATCCTGGAATACCGTTCGTTAGCAAAGCTTAAATCTACCTATGTGGATGCCTTGCCTTCGATGTTAAATGCGGACACCAACCGGGTACATACTGACTTCAATCAAAGTGTGGCAGCGACTGGTCGGTTGGCTTCATCTAACCCCAATCTCCAGAATATTCCAATCCGAACAGCAAGAGGAAGGGAAATCCGAAAAGCATTTATTGCTGAGGAAGGGTTCAAGATCATGTCTGCCGATTACTCTCAGGTGGAACTTCGAGTAATTGCTCATATCGCCAAAGATGAAGCTATGATTGAGGCTTTCCGGCAAGGAGAGGATATCCATGCTCGTACAGCCAAGGAAATTTTCCATTTAGACTCTCTGGATGAAGTGACGCAGGATCATCGCCGAAAAGCCAAAGAAGTTAATTTTGGGATTCCTTATGGATTAAGTGCCTATGGACTTGCTCAAAACCTGGGTATTGAAAACAGTGAAGGAAAGGAGATGATTGATGAATACTTCAATCGCTTTCCTAACATCCAGAACTATATCACCGAGACTCAGGTATTTGCCAAAGAGCATGGATATGTGAAAACTTTATTGGGAAGAAGAAGATATATCCCGGATATCAATTCCAGTAACTGGACTAAAAGAGGATTCGCGGAGCGAGTTGCCATTAATATGCCGATTCAAGGGACAGCTGCAGATGTTATCAAACTAGCCATGATTCATATTCATGACTGGTTGCAATCCAATAACAAGAAAAGCCGAATGCTTTTACAGGTTCATGATGAATTGATTTTTGAAATCCATGAAAGCGAACTGGATGAAGTACCTGCTAAAATAGAAGCCTTGATGGAAGGAGCTTTTGCAATGGATGTACCATTAAAAGTAGAGGCCGGGATTGGAGAAAATTGGCTTGAAGCTCACTAAGGTTCCTCAATCTCTAATATCTTATTAACTTTACCTTTATAGTGCTCTGATAAGGAAGATAAATATTCAGAGAAGTGATTTCTTGAAACAATATCACACCACCAATTACTGAAGAAATCATTTTTCTCTAAATAAAATCTACACCATTTCAACTCAAAAGGCTTGTCTTCAGTTGTTGACCAAAGCTTGCTATCAATAACCACTATGGGGTGGAAGTATCGTATTGAAAGAGGAGCATCCTTAAACAAAAAAAGTCTTTCAGAAAGAGAATTAGCTGAAGTGTTGTACTTCAAATCCATCATTAAATTTGACAGCATGGATTCAATTGATTGGTTTTTTTTGCTTTTGATACAAGATTCAATTGCGGAAAGAGCTTTCCATAGAACAGAATTATCCAACTCTTTTATGTTTCCTAAATTGGTTTCCGAAAATGTCGTAAATGTTTCAAGTACAGGGAAGGATTTAATCATGAATTCTGAAATAACCGCTGTATCGTCTGGAAAGCTAGCTTCCTCAAGAATCTTGAGTATTTCTTTTATTTTTGAAAGTGGAATATTTTCATTAGATAATTTTTCTTTGATTTTTTCCTTTGAGTAATCATCATATCCTACCCAATCTTCATTAGAGCGGAAATGTTCGACAGTAGCTTTTCGTAATCCAGAAAATAGTAAGTGGTAGTTGGAAATTGATTTGGATTCAATTATCAAGTCGATTTGTAAATAGATATTACTATCCAATACTTTGTGTTCCTTATTCCACCGTCTTTCACCAACTATATCAATCTCTCTAAGCTTGTTTGTGCTAGGGTCTTTATAAAAAGATCCATGATGTGCGACCCAGTTATTTTTCTCTAATTCCTGATGAATTAACTGTTCAGCTTTTAGGTACTTAAATGCATCAGATTTTTTAATCTTTTGGCTCAACTCTTCCATAGTAGTTATGAGAGTACTTTTGAAATCGTAGTTAAGCAATAGTTTTTTATTGAAATAAGGAAAATCAGCTTTTATCTCTATCCATCAACTCATCCGTAAAGTGAGCCCGTCGTTTTCCTTTGGCAAACTTTTCTGCGTTATAGGCTGCAGTACCACCTTTAGGGACAGATAAACTTGTCCATGCATCTCCTTTTTTCATTCTGCCGATGTACACGATCTGACCAATGTGGTAGGAATAATGAGCAAGTTGTCGATTGATAGCTTCTGGAATGGTATGCCCCATATTCCGAATGTAAACCAGCTGTTCGAAGTGTTCTTCATGAATAGAGTTGATGGCAGTAAATAAGCAAGTCCAGCCTTCATTCCATTTTTCCATCATTTCTTCCCTGGAAGTAATGTCAGCTTCAAATTCGGTGTCGCGGTTCCGCCATTCTTTTTCGCCATCGGTGGTAAGAAAGTCCGTCCATCGGGAAAGCATATTTCCCCACAAATGCTTTACAATAATAGTAATGGAATTACTCTCCGAGTTGTACTGCCAGAACAGATCTTCATCTTCTAACTGGTCAAAGGTTCGTTCTCCGAGGAGTTTATAGTACTCGAATTGTTTTCGGACGCTTTCAAGGTAGTTTTCAATCATAATTGAGTATAACAAACAGCGGAATGACTGGAAAGTTCCTGTTGTTCATTCAGCATGATTTCTACAGAATATGATGTTGTGGTTATTGGCTCAGGAATGGGTGGTATGAGTACGGCTGCGCTTTTATCTAATGCGGGGTATAAAGTGTTGATCCTGGAAGCAGCTCTCCATCCTGGAGGATGCAGCTCTTCCTATCCAAGGAAAGGGTATATCTTTGAATCCGGCGCCACGACCTTAATTGGTTTTGATGAATACCAGCCACTTTGGTATCTGGAAAAGGAGACAGGGTTAAAAATCCCAAAGAAGGAATTGAGTCCATCTATGAAAATTTGGTTGGATGGAGAACGAATTACCCGCTACAAAGACCGAGAAGAATGGATTCAGGAAGCTGCCCAGGTATTTGGAAATCTGGAAGGACAAAAGAAGTTCTGGGAGCTCGCCTTCTCCATATCAGATGTTGTTTGGAAAGTTTCTTTACGGAATACCTTCTTCCCTCCTCAACGCATGAGTGAATGGGTCAAGCTATTTACTTCTAATAACCCATTAGATGTTTGGGTTCTGAAATACGCTTTTCAATCGGTATATCAGGTTGCTGAATACCTTGGGGTAGCAACAGAACAGTTTATCCGGTTTATCAATGAACAATTGATGATTACTGCCCAGGCAAAGTCAGAAGATACTCCTTTTTTGTTTGGGGCTCCCGGACTCACCTACACCAACTATTCAAACTACTATGTGCCTGGAGGGTTGATCGAGATGATTTATTCCATTCGTGATTTTGTAGAAGAACGAGGAGGAAAGCTTCAAACCAAAGAGGCAGTGGTACAGATTGATCTAAAAGGAGAGGGTTTTCTGATCAGCACCAAAAAGGGGAATAAGTATGAAGTACCTATTGTAGTATCGAATCTGCCCATTTGGAATATGGTCGAATTGAGCTCAGGTGAAATGCAGGAATATTTCAAAAATGAAGCCAAAGACTTCGATAAAGCCTGGGGAGCAATCACTTTGGGAATAGTCACTACCGATACTTACAGCGAAGACCTGGAACTCCACCATCAAGTGCATCTTAATGAAGGGGAAACAGTTCCTTTTACAGGCTCAGATTCAATTTTTATATCCATGTCTCAACGAGGAGATGAGAAAAGAGCTCCACTCGGAGAGCGAACTCTCAATATCTCCTGTCATGCTAATCCCGAGTATTGGTTTTCGATGAATGGAGAATATGATTCGAATAAAGAAGCAGTACAGAAGTTTATAGTCGAAACACTTAAAGCAAAATTTCCCGGTTTTAGTGAATCGGAGATAAAAGTAATACATACCGCCACACCGGTGACCTGGCAAAATTGGGTATACCGCAAAAAAGGCAGGGTAGGAGGTATCCCTCAAAGCATGGCACGGAGCTTGCTCAAATGGTCGCCCAACCAAACTCCTTTTAAGGGATTGTACCTGGTTGGAGATACTACCTACCCGGGACAGGGAATTCCCGGCGTAACTTTAAGTGGTATCAACGTATATTCCCGCATTGTCAAAAATCATTCTTAATCAGCAACCTCTTGGATCAGTTTCAGCCCAATACCCGATTTTCGGTGTTTCCGCCAGCTATTAAGTATCTGCTCATCGCGAACGGAATCATTTTTCTAATTACCAAAAGCATGTTTACCGGAGCATGGACTCCGATTGGTGCTATTTTTGCGAATAACTTTGCGCTATGGTCATTTGGTACGAGCAACTTTATGCCATGGCAATTAGTGACGTACATGTTTTTGCATGCTGATCTGAGTCATATTTTCTTCAATCTATTTGCGCTCTGGATTTTCGGACAAGCCATCGAAAATTTATGGGGTACAAGAAGGTTCTTTATTTACTATATGCTTACAGGTATAGGAGCTGCCATTATACATATGACTATTGGCGGCTATTTCACCTATACCATTGGAGCTTCAGGGGCCGTTTTTGGAATTCTTTTAGCTTTTGGAATGATGTTTCCTGATCGCTATATCATACTTCTCTTCCCACCAATTCCGATTAAGGCAAAATATTTTGTTGGAATTTATGGCGTGATTGAGTTGTTCTCAGGATTATCCAGGGCAGATAGCGGAGTAGCTCATTTTGCCCATTTGGGTGGTTTGGTGGTTGGGTTTCTACTCATCAAGCTATGGAAGATTAAAAAACCGACGTATTATTAACGGTAGAACTTTAGGATAAGCATGTCGAACAATTCATTTGGATATAGTGTTAAGAGGGGCTTTGCAGCGTTGCCAGATGCATTGAGGGTGATCATATTGCTCAATACTGCAATGTTTATTGTACAGTGGCTAACGCTCTCTATATCCGGAGTTGATTTGGCATTATACCTGGGCCTTAATACCGATATTGTAGTTACTATTACCCAGCCCTGGAGAGTTTTTACCTATATGTTCCTCCATTCAATGGGAAGTATCTTCCACTTCCTTTTCAATATGCTCTGGTTATGGTGGATGGGAAGACCAGTAGAAGAGCGACTTGGAACCAGAAGCTTCCTTACCGTATATCTTGGTGCGGGTTTGATGGGAGCACTGGTAGATGTGATAGTAAGTTTTGCAGCTGAGTCAACACTAGTGATCGGAGCATCAGGAGCGGTTTTTGGGGTGATGGTTGCATTTGCCATGCTTTTCCCTCGAACACCTATTATGCTATTCTTACTCCCTCCGATTGAAGCTCGTTTTGTAGTGGGTGGACTTATAGCATTAGATATTATTTTCTTAAATAGTGGCGGCCAGGTAGCCAGGATAGTTCATTTAGGTGGAGCACTTGGTGGCTTTTTATTAATGAGAGCTCATGCAAATGGATTTGATCTGAGTTTAATCCCTCGTTATTTCGAATACTTGTTTAGGAAAATTAAACCCTCTTCTTCTGGATCAAAGCCGAAAAAGCGAAATAAGAAAATGAGCATAGTGAGTGATGCCAACATTGTAGAGGAAGTTGATCAAAGTGAACTGGATGAAATCCTCGAAAAAATTTCAAAGAAGGGATATGATGCACTCACAAAGGAAGAAAAAAGAAAACTATTTGAACTGAGCAAAAAAGACTAGGGCATTCATGGAGACAGTTGAGCGAAAGAACACAATCCAGGTGATGGTTGGAGATGTTGCAGTTGGGGGAGGAGCCCCTATTGTAGTTCAATCTATGACCAACACAGATACCGCAGATATTGATGAAACAGTAGATCAAATTGATCACCTTCATCTTGCGGGTTCAGAGCTTGTTCGGATTACAGTTAATAATGATGCCGCTGCAAAAGCAGTTCCATATATCAAGGAAAAGCTCATAAATAGAGGAGTGACAGTTCCTATAATTGGAGACTTCCACTACAACGGTCATGTACTGCTGACTAAATATCCAGAAATGGCTAAGTCTCTGGCAAAATTCAGGATAAATCCGGGTAATACTGGCACCAAGACTCGAGACAAAAACTTTGCTACTATTGTCGAGCAAGCAATAAAATACGACAAACCAGTTCGTATTGGAGTGAATTGGGGATCACTAGATCAGCAGCTTTTAGCAGAAAAAATGGATGCAAATAACCAGCTTAGTTTGCCAAAGTCTGCAAAAGAGGTCATGTTTGATACGATGATAGAAAGTGCAAGACGATCTTCTGAGATAGCCGAAGATGTTGGTCTTGCTTCCAATAAAATTATCATTAGCTGTAAGATGTCCGGGGTCCAGGATGTTATTGACGTGTATACCAGGATGTCGGAAGTAGTACCATATGCTCTCCATGTAGGACTTACCGAAGCTGGAATGGGTATGAAAGGAATGGTAGCTAGCTCCGCCGCTTTATCTGTAATTCTTCAACGAGGAATAGGTGATACCATTCGAGTTTCTCTTACTCCTCAACCTGGAGCTGATCGCGCACTAGAAGTGCAGGTAGCTCAACAAATTCTGCAATCACTAAAGATCAGGAGCTTTCTTCCTCAAGTTACTTCTTGTCCAGGATGTGGTAGAACAAAGAGTACTTATTTCCAGGAATTAGCCGAAGAGATTCAGGATTACATCAAAGATTCTATGCCTGTATGGAAAGAGGTGTACTCCGGTGTAGAAGAGATGGACGTTGCGGTCATGGGTTGCGTGGTAAACGGTCCTGGAGAATCGAGAGCGGCTAATATCGGTATTTCTTTACCCGGAACCTTCGAAGAACCAAAGGCTCCGGTATATATAGATGGAGAACATTCAACTACTTTGAAAGGGGATAACATCGGAGGAGAATTCCGAAAAATTCTGAATGACTACATTTCTACTACCTATTCAAAGAAATAGTTTTATCAGAAGATCTCCCATGCGCAAAATTTGGCCTTTCTTACATTAGAAATGTAACCCCTTACATTTATTCCATTCATTTTAGTAACCCCTTTTTGAATGTCTTTAAGCACTTTAAAAAGCCCTTACATGAGTTTTTTTATTTAAAAACAGGGTTATAATAACTAAATATCTGTTTTATAATAATCTTGTGAAGATTAAGATTTTATTAAAAAATGGCTTGTAAGCGTTGAAAAAATGTAAGCGCTTTCATTATTTTCATGAGCGGAATAAAAACACTATGCAAATACAGCTCTTCAAAACTAATAAAGTATTGCGGGCGACATATCTTTTTGTCGTTTTATTGTGTTTTGTTAATTGCCAATCTCCCGAAGAAAAAACAGAAGATCTTCTGGCATCTATAAACGATTTAGATATCAGCATAAATCATTTTGAAAATGCCTACAAGGAATACTATTACCGCACAGGTCAGGTGCTTACGGGAGACATCACAACCAAGAAAGCTATTTTGGATGCAGAATTTAATACTTATGTATTGGCTACTTATGCTGAGGATTTAGGAATTCATAAATCTGAGGAAGCATTAATAGAGAAAAAGCGGATAGAAAGAAGGGTGTTGAATGAAGAGTATCTGAACCAGATAATTCTTAGTGGAATAGAAGTAACAGATAGTGAGCTTCAGGAATATTTTTTGAGATTTAATACTCAAGTTCGAGCCTCCCATATTTACGCGCGAACTGAATCTGAGATTCTGGACTTTCAAAGAAGGTTGAACGAAGGAGAAACTTTCGATGAGTTAGCAAAGGAAGCATTTAAAAATGAATATCTTTCTGAAAATGGGGGGGATATAGGTTGGTTCACTACTGATGAATTAGATATAGAGTTTGAAAATGCAGCATTCAGATTGCAAATAGGAGAAGTGTCTGATCCGGTAAAAACAGTTCAGGGGTATAGCCTGATAAAAGTTACTGATCGGGTAAGTAAGCCTATTATTACGGAGTATGAATTCAATCAGAAGAAAGCTCAGTTAAATACTTATGTATTAAAAAAGAAAAGGGAGCTAAAAACACGGGATCATTTAGATCATTTTGTTACCAATCTACAGTTCGATGTAAAAGTAGATGAGCTTTGGGAAGAGATTAATCAGAACCCATTAGGCTTCAGAAATAGAGATATAGAATTTATAAATAACCTTTCCAGAGCTTCAGAAACCCTGGCCACTTATGGAGATTTTGTTTTTTCTGGTAATGATTTTCTGGAAGAACTCACCATAAGCTCTGATCAAATAGTCGGGTATGTTGCAGATGAAGTGAGCTTCAAAGAGTTTTTTACCGGGCTAGCGTATCGAAATTATTTATATAAGGAGTCAATTCAGGAAGGGTTAACAGAGCAAGCCCTGGTTTATGAGTCGATTGACGAAACGTATTACCACTATTTAGCAGGAAGGGCAGAGGATTCTTTACTGGATCAGATATCTAATACTCCTGCTGAATTATATAACGAATTTATGGCTAATAGAGGTAATTTTGTGAAACCTCTTGAAGCAAATTTTGCACGAGTGGTTGTAAGAACAGAGGAAGAAGCTAACAAAGTAAGAGCTCTCATTCTCTCAGGTACAAGCTTCTCAGAAGTAGTAGATCGATTTACTATTAATAATGAAGATCGGTTTACAAATGGTGAGCTAGGTCTTACCAGCATAAAGGAATTTGGCTATCTGGAACTTCAGCTTTCAAAGTTGCAGGTTGGAGAGATATCCAATGTTATCCAATACCAGGAAAATGAGTTTCACATTTATAAATGCCTTAATAGAGTTGAAGCAAAGGCGCTCATTTTTTCAGAAGCCTCTTCTTATGTAGATGATTTTCTAACCAAGAAGAAATTAAAAGAGCTACGATCTGAAACCATTTCTGAGGTAAAGAAAAAGCATGATGCTTTTATCGATTTAAAAAAACTTGAAGAACTTATTATCCAAATTTGATCAACGTTTATGATGAAGATTCTTAAATCAGCGTTCATTCTATTATTCGGGTTACTATGCGTTGACGCATACGCCCAATCAGGGAAGATTCAGGGCAAGCTAATTGATGCAGAAACAAAAGAACCTCTTATTGGTGCTACGGTTGGTATTCAGGGTACTACAAAAGGTGCATTAACAGATGTTGATGGAAACTACCTAATGCTAAATGTTGCGCCGGGTTCTTACACTCTGGAAGCCAGATATATCGGGTATGCCACGTTTGTGCTACAAGAAGTAATAGTAAGAACTGATTTAACAACCACCCAAGATTTCGAGCTTACTCCTGAATCATTTGAGGGAGAGGAAATCGTTGTGGTAGCTGAACGCCAAACGGTAATTAAAGATATAACCAGTTCAGAAGCTCGTGTAAGCAGCGATGAGATTGAAAAACTGCCGGTTCAGGAAGTTACGGATGTAATTCAACTCCAGGCAGGTGTTAATGTTGGAAATGATGGTGGAATCCATATTCGTGGTGGTAGAACTACAGAAGTATCTTATGTAGTAGATGGAATTAGGGTAACGGATGATTACGATGGAAGTAATGGTATTAGACTTGAAAATGAATCTATACAGGAACTTCAGGTGATTTCAGGTTCTTTCAATGCTGAGCATGGGCAGGCACTTTCCGGGGTAGTTAATGTTGTTACAAAATCTGGGGGCAATCAATACGATGCTTCTGTTCGTGCCTGGAGTGGTGGATACCTGGCTACCAATAAGCCAGAGCTCTATGATGGAATTGGAACCAGCCTTGATAGTTTCAACCCGCTAAGGATGTATAACTTTAGTGCATCAGTTTCTGGGCCAATTATCAAAGACAAACTTACTTTCTTCGCAACAACACGAAGATTCTTAAACGAGGGATACCTCACAGGAAGAAATCTTTATTCTTCACATGGTAAGTATGTTGATCAAGTACCTTTGGATACCGACTTCTCAACGTATCGAACAATTTATAACGAGCAGGTTGATCTTAATTTGCCCTGGTACTCGATAGATACTGTATTAGTAGAAGGGGTTGAGCTTTTAGAAATCCGTGATGATGGGACCAGAGATAGTTCTCTAGTCGATATGACCAAGTTTGAAACATTGAGTTTCCAGGGTAATCTGGAATACAGACTTTCAAGCCAGTTAAAATTTAATCTTATTGGGTCCATTGCTACAGAAGAAAGCGGTGGCTATGGATATAACAGTCGGTTTGTACCCCTTGGGCAAAACAACAACTTCCGAGACAACTACTCTGTCAATTTTAAGACGACTATTACACCATCTGCATATACATTCCTTACTGTAAACCTGGCTAATCGCTACAACGAGTTTAACAGTTACCTGTACGAAGACCCATGGGATCCACGGTACTTCAATTATGATAATCTTTCGGATCCTCTATTCGGTACTCCAAATATTTTATTTGGGAACCAAATACCTAATGCAGGTGAGTTTGCTACCTATGGAACTAATAACAGTCGTTTTTTCAGATCGACGAATAGTTTTATTGCAAAGGCTGAGATCTCAAGTCAGCTAAGCAATCACCATTTCATCAAAGCTGGGGTTAGTGCTCAGTTTGATGAAATTAAATTTGAGAGTGTTAGTTTAATTCCGCTAATCGATGACGGTGTGAACTTTCCGGATGGTACACCTGATGAATTAAGGGTGGTTTGTGCTGAGGTTGATAATCAATATCCTTGTCTTGAGCTAGGCTTTCCTGAAGTAAATACTCCAGGCTACCAAAAGTACTCCGAGAACCCTATTAATCTGAGTGCTTACATCCAGGACAAGATTGAGTATGACAATTTGATCATCAATGTTGGATTGAGATTCGACTACTTCGATCCAAATACTCTGATTCCTGCTGATCCAGAGGATCCAGATATCTTTTTCCCTACCAAGACTGAAAACCAGTACACGGATACAAACGGGAACGGGCAGCAAGATGATAACGAGCCTTCGTTAACAGTAGCCGATAGAGCGGAATACTGGTGGACAGATGCATCAGTTAAATATCAGCTTAGCCCAAGGATTGGAGTTGCTTATCCTATTAATGATGCTGGTGTTATTTATTTCTCTTATGGGTATTTCTTCCAAATGCCTTCTTATGAAAGGTTGTATACAAATAGCCAAATTTTCTTAACTCAAGGCGGTGGAGACCAGGGTCTTTTTGGTAATCCTGATCTTAAGCCTGAGCGTTCTATTCAATACGAATTGGGACTTAAGCAAGAGATATTCGAAGGAACCGCTATAGAATGGACTGGTTACTACAAAGATACTAGGGACTATGTATCAAGCCGTCCTCAAGTAACAGGTAGTGAGTCGATTAATTACGGTATTTACTTCAATAGAGATTATTCTAAATCCATCGGGATGACATTTGCTTTCAACCAGTATGTAAGCTCACGATTTAACTTCGGTCTTGATTATACCTTTGGTGTTGTTGAAGGAAGTAACTCTGATCCTAGCGCTGAATACTTCAACATTAGGGGACAGGGTGGTGTAATTGATTCAACAAGCCAGGAGGTTGCTTTAACAAAACTAGTACAACCACTGGATTGGGATAGAACGCACATCCTAAACGGTTCAATGTTTTACACAGGTAATTCCTGGGGAGCGAATCTTCTGGGTAGATTTAGCTCAGGTACTCCTTACACGCCGGCTGTAAATATCCCTGGTGTAACAGTAGGTGAGGTTGCGTCTAATAGAAACCTTAGAAATACAGCCCGTCTACCATCAAGATTTACCATAGATTTGAACGCCTACAAGAATTTCAAAATCGGAGATAATACCATGCAGGTTTTCCTGAATGTTTATAATCTTTTTGATTCTAAGATTATAAACAATGTGTATTCTGATTCAGGTTTACCAACGAGGCCATTACCCGCAAGTATTATTGAAGACGCACACCCTGATTTTTATAACGATCCAACCTTCTATGCTGAACCAAGAAGAGTTCAATTTGGAGTACAGCTATCTTTTTAAGCCATGAATAATAAATTTATGAGAAATAGTTTTTTAACCATCTTTGTTCTTCTTTTAGGAGCTCATCAATTAACAGCTCAGGACTATATACCAAGTGAAGAACGCTCCTCATTTGAGAGACGGAAAACATCCATCATGGATGGAAACTTATTAAGAGCGACTTATCACAATACCGGTCATGCCGGAAGAAGAAATAACACAAGTTTAGACGAACTCTTATTTGAGTATCCTCGAAATACGAATAGGGAATACATGTATTTCATGAGTGTGATGTTTGGTACTGAAGTGCCAGATGGTTCTACCGCTGATGAAGATGATGTATTTCCAATTGTTGATGTTGCTGCTTACAAAACGAGTAGAGACGGGAGAACGAACTGGTCGCTGAACCCTATTGTTGGATACGTAAGGGATGACTCAGATGAGATCGCACGAAGTGATCGAGGTCCTGCATCTCCATTAGGAAATACCTGGCCAGATAGTTGGCCTGATAAATTCGAGGATGGTGGTGATGGATGGGCTGGTTCATGGAATGGTTTCTTTGGTAGAGACCAGTTCAATGCCGATGTGGAATTCTATTATAAGGCCGGGGATGATACCTATGTTCGTTACCTAAGTAGGTTCCAGCCAGATGAAACTGATCCTACTCGTGGTGGATTGGGAATCATATTGGATACAAGGATTCTGGCCTGGTCTCAAACCCTGGTAAATGCCACTCATTTTAATCTTTTCGAGATTAAAAACGATGGTAGTTTTGACTATCCAAGAATGGCCTTTGGGTTATGGATTGCCGATTTCGTAGCAGGAGGAGGGCCAACGGATGAGCCGATCTTCGATAATATCCGGTCTATTGCTTACTTAACAGATACTGACAGAGAAAGTGGAGGTAACGCTTTTGATGGAGGATTAATCGGTGAGATGGGTCTTAAATTTCTCGAAACTCCTGGAAATGCAATAGATGGTATAGATAATGATGGGGATAGTGATTTCTATAATCCACTACCAGTACCAGCTCCACAGCAAAGTTTTTATGATTCCGATAATGAGGATTTATTTACTCCTCTTCTTACCACATCTGGAGGTTTCTATGAATATGAAACACTTCGGGATACAGTTATTCCTCCATTCCAGGCTTTGGATTTCGATGAGAGAACGATCAATATTGGAGATAAGATTGTACTTATCCAGGATGATAATAGTCGGGTGATTGCAACCTATGATGGAAATCCATTTACCACTCAGGGGGTTACCTATGACTTCGAAGGAGCGCCTAGTATTGATGTAATTGAGGATATTCTACCCCAAACAGATGAGGATTTTGGGATCCATATTGATGGTCTGGATAATGATTTCGACGGACTGATTGATGAAAACGTGCCAAACCACCTCACAAAAACTACATTCATCAATAATGTATCGGTTACAAAAGCTGTTCGGTTTATAAATTATCTTCATTTTGAAGTAGGGGATACTCTACAGGGTGGACTGATTGTTCCGAATCAAACCATTCGGGACAGAATTGCAAGTGATGCTGCTTTCGCTGCCATCGTAAATGATCAGTTTGGAGGCCGACTACAAAACTTTGCAACCAGCGCACCGATGATTGATGAAGCCAGAGATGACTTCTTCGATAATGATAATGACTGGAATGAACTGATTGATGATGTTGGTATCCAGGGTGATCCAGAAACATTTAGTGTAGGCCAAGGTGATGGTGTTCCAACTTCTGGTGCGGGCACTTCCTTCCCGGGGGAATCCAGTATCGATAAAACGGATGTAAGTGAAACAGATCTCCTAGGGGTATCAAGAGTAACCATTTTTGATGCTGGAGCTTTACAGGTTGATCAGGATGCGAACATTTGGTTAACGTATCTGATACCAGGTACTTTCCAGGAAGATGTAGGAACCGATTCGGATATCTTCGTTTCTTCAGGTCTTTTCCCACTAGCCAAAGGTGCTTCAGAGCGTTTTGCTGTGGCAATTACGGCAGCTCAGCTTAATCAAAATGCACAAGCTGACAGAGATAGAGTGAACCTTAATCTTGATAATGCCACTACAGCCTATGAAGCTGATTACCAGTTTGCTGTAGCTCCTACTCCTCCAATTCTATCAGCGGTACCTTCAGACGGTAAGGTAACTCTATATTGGGATGCCAGTTCGGAGCAATCATTTGATAGATATATTAACCTGCAAACCGGAGATGGCTTCGATTTTGAAGGATACAAAATCTATCGTACCACTGATGTTTCTTTCCAGGATATCTTTTCTATAACAGATGGTCTTGGAGCTCCTCTATATCTACAGCCTATAGCTATTATTGATAAGAATAATGGTATTTCTGGTTTCCATCCTGTTTCAGAAAACGGAACGCAGTTTAACCTTGGAAATGACACTGGTCTTACGCGCTTTTTCGAAGATACCGAGGTAATTAATGGCCGGAAATACTATTACGCTGTTACTGCTTACGATAGAGGTTTTGAAAGTGCAGGAATTAGCCCTTCAGAATCTCCAGTACAAATCTCTCTAAATCCTGATGGTTCTGTTACATTTGGACAAAATGTAATAGAGGTTCGACCTTCTCGTAATCTTGCCGGTTATATCAGTCCTGATAACCCACAAGCAAGTCTGGCCTCCGGCGCACCTGGTGGTACCGTAGAAGTAGAAATTATTGATCCGGGAGCTTTACAAGCTGACAATCTTTATGATGTAGTATTTGAGGATACTTTAGTAAGTGGTGGAAGTGATCCAGATACGATCAAAACAAAGAATTTCACCCTTCGGAATATTACATCGGGAACTCCGGACACACTAATTTCCAGATCAACGGACTTTAATGGGCAGAACAATCCGAATACGGAAGGTTTTACCATCACGGTACAAAATATTCCTGAGTTCCAGTTAAATGAAGAACTTTCGGGCTGGTCTTTTGATCATACATTACCTCCTCATCCATTTGTATTTGGAATACAGGGTGCGCCAAAGGTTTCTGATTATGAGATCATAATTGGAGATAATGTTGGTTTCGGACAATCTGTGGAACAAAATATTGAGGTATCACCTGGTAGTTTCCAGGTTCTTCCTTCAATAGAAACGAATTTCAGGGTATTCAATACATTCACGAACGAAGAAATTGATTACGCTTTCTTCGATTTGAATAACCCGGTTTCTGCACAGCAACGATGTAACCCGACATTCTTTCCTCCTGATAATTATACACTTCCTGAGCCTGGGGAACTTTCAGCGGTGGCAGGATTCAGTGGTAGATGCTCCGATCTTATCTATTTTATAGAAGATTATAGAGGTATTGAAGACACTACTACATTTAGAATTAGCATGTCCGCGCAAAATGTAGAGGGAGCACTTGTATCTGTGCATCCGCAGCCTGGCGATACTCTTAAATTGTTTACAACTAAGCCATTTACGCAGTTGGATAGGTTCGTATTTAGGTTTGACGAAGACAATATCCCTCGAATTGATGCGGATACGGCCAGGTCTCAACTGGATGATATTCTGGTAATTCCGAATCCGTATAAGGTTACTAACGTTTTTGAAGCAGCTACAACTCCTACAAATAGGCAACAAAACAGGGAGCTTCATTTTACAGGAATTCCTGCCCCTTCTACTCTTAGAATCTTTACTGCTTCAGGGGTTCTTGTAAGAGAAATTGATATCAAAGAAAGTGATTTAACCAGCCAGTATGGTGGATCATATATTTGGAATATGCTTACCAAAGACAATCTGGAAATCTCATATGGCATTTACTTATACCATGTTGAGGCACCAGGTGTGGGCGAAAAGGTTGGAAAATTTGCGGTTATAAAATGATTATACATATGAAAAGAACATTACTACTTCTTTTTTCAGCAGCTCTGCTTTTAGGTGGAGATGTACAGGCACAACTAAGTAAAGTTGGTACTACAGCCGCTGAATTCCTGAGAGTCCCGGTAGGGGCACGAGCCTCGGCAATGAGTGCTTATGCTTCAACGGTAAATGATCCCTCCGCCATGGTATTAAATCCCGCTGGTTTAGCAGATGTTGGTGGTAATGAGGTATTAGTAGAGTTTACTGACTGGTATCTAGACATAAATCATACGTATTTAGGAGTAGCGATTCCTACGAAGAAGGGTGGAGTAGCTGGAGTTCATGTCCTTGCGATGAATTATGGTGAATTTGAGGAAACCACAGCTGAAGCTCAAGGGCTTACTGGACGTACCTTTGATGCCTATTCGGTTTCATTCGGATTTTCATACGCTCAGTATTTAATTCCTCAATTTACTATAGGGGGTACGGCTAAAGTGGTGTATGAAAAAATCGCAAATAGTACAGCTTCTACAGTAGCATTTGATGTGGGTACCATGTACGATACTCCTTTTTATGGAGTACGACTTGGAGTGAGTGTCACCAACTTTGGATCAAAATTACAAATGCAGGGCAATGATTTGATAATTGGCTCTGATCCTGATGAAACGCAGCAAGGTAATTACGAACCAGATGCGAATCTTTCTACTGATTCATTTGATCTTCCACTTATGTTAAAGGTTGGATTAGCGTGGGATGCAGTTAACTCAGAGGATCTTAGACTAACGTTATCTGTAGATGGGAATAACCCAACAAATAACGTTCAAAGCTTGAGTTTAGGAGGAGAATTGGGGTTAATGAAAAATCAAGTTCAACTCCGTGGTGGTCTTCCTTATCTTGGACAGGATGATGCAACTGAAAAGTTTAACGCAGGTCTCGGTATAAAATATGAGGTCAGCGAATCACTAAAATTAGGATTTAATTATACCTATCATGGGTATAGATACCTTGGAGACGTAAATAAATTAAGCGTTCAGGTATTCTTTTAATGAAACTGCTAAGCAGAAACAATAACAACTAAAATAGGAGTCGAAAATGACCCAATTTTACAAAAACATGAAGCTATACAATGGCTTTAGGAAATTGATCGGTGCATGTTTTGTATTTATGGTTACTTTTTTGGTAGCTGGTACAGCAAATGCGCAGGATTTATTTTTCTCGGAGTACATTGAAGGTTCTGGGCAGAACAAAGCTTTTGAGATTTACAACCCGACTGATTCGGCGGTAGATCTGGGAGACTATCTTGTTCTTGGAAACTTTAATGGTAACCCTTTTAATGACACATTGCGTTTTGAAGCTGGAACAATGCTTGCAGCTGGAGATGTTTATGTGGTTGCTCACGAAGATGCAGATGCAGAAATTATTGCAGTTGCTGATTCATTAATTGAAGATCCATTTTCTACAGGTACTTCATTTATTGCTGTTTTTAATGGTGATGATGTACGCGGACTATTCAAAATCGGTGCTTCTGATACAACCCTAATTGATATAATTGGTGTTGATGAAGTTGATCCTGGTTCTGGTTGGGATGTAGCTGGAGTAACAGAAGCTACAAAAGACCACACCTTATTAAGAAAGTATGGTACTACCATGGGTAATACTGATTTCTTAAATGGAGCAGGGACAGATGCTGATGATTCAGAATGGATTGTTTTCGAGCAAAATTTTACTTCTAATCTTGGTTCTCCAACTCCTGCTGTATTTACACCAGAGCCTCCTTATGAAGTAGGCGATGTTATTATTGCAAACGGAAGTTTCGAAGAGTTTGTATTAGGTAGTGTTTCTGAAAACATGTTGAACTGGGGCTGGAATATTACAGCTAATGGTGCTACTGCGGCATTCGAAATTGTTGATGATGCTCAGGACGGTGATAACCGTGCGCTTCAGGTTTCTGCAGGTACATTCAATAATGGTGACGACTGGAATATCGAGGCTATCAATGAGCCTATTAATGTTGCTGAAGGAGACAGATATGAAGCTTCTGTCTGGATTAAAGCAGATACTGATTCTAGAGTTGCAAGACTTTACTACGGATTACCAGCAAGTGGTAACTGGGCAAGGTACCAGCAAACAGACTTTACTCTTTCTACAGAGTGGACTCAGTACAAAATTTATTATACAGCTACTGCAACTGACGTAGCAAATACAATGCGATTCTCTATCGCAATGAACCTGGCTGATAATGATGGTGGTACAATTACTCTTGATAACCTTTCTATCAAGAAGGTTGTTGATCCTGTAGCTGTTACGTTCAATGTAAATACTGCTACTCTTCAGGATACTCTTTTCGAAGATCACTTTATTCAGGTTCGTGGCGGACTTGTTGGACCTGATGCGTCAGGAGTAGGAGGTAGTATTACCTGGGATGCGGCTTCTATAGGTGCAACTAACGAAGGTGGAGATTATTGGTCTGTTACTTTTGATATGTCACCTGGTGATACATTAAACTACAAGTTCTGGGCTGGTATCGATGCAGATAATCCATTAATTAATGGTAGCGAGCAAGGATGGGAAAGTGGTGCTAACAACCAATTCATTCTTCCTTCTGACGCTGCAGGTGATACTACAACTGCTTTACAATGGTTTGAAACTCGAATGGCTCCATTTACATCTGATGATGATAGTGTAACTATCTACTTCCGTGTAAATGTTGGTGCACAGGTACAAACTGGAAATTTCGATCCTGAAACTGATAAAGTTGGAATGAGAGGTACTCCTAACTTCTTTGATAACCCAGATGACTGGAGCTCTTCTGGTACTTACCTAACTAATTTAGGCGGTGCTGGAGACAACCTATTCTATGGTGGGTATCATAGAATGCAAAAAGATTCTCTGGCTAACCTTGATGGGAACATCGAATATAAATTCGTACTTGAAGCTGGCGACGGTACAGTTACCTGGGAAGATGGTAACAATACCGTAATCGCACCTCCAAGTGGTGACTCTACTGCTTTCTGGAAGTTCTTCAGTGATATGGCTCCTACAAACTCAGTTATTGTAGATACAGAGCTTAACTTCGAAGTTAATGTAGGTATTCTTGAAGGTCTTGGATTCTTCAATGCTTCATTCGATACCGTATTTGTACGTGGTACATTTAACGGATGGAGTACTGACAATCAAATGTCATTCAGCGATGTATCCGGTAACTATGAAGGATTCAACATCCCATTTACTGGTGCAGAAGGAGCGGAAGTATTGTATAAGTACTATATCAAATGGTCGGAAGACCGGGATGATCCTGAAAGTGACTTATATCTACCTGGTATCATTCATGATGAGACTGGTTGGGAAGAACCTGGCGTTACAGGTGGCGCCGATCGTAGCCTTAATATCACTAATGATGCATCTCAAGAAACAAGATCTGAATCATTCAATGGTGTAGTACCACAAGCATTGATGACTCCTAATAATGTTGATGGCGGATCAATCACCGTTACATTTAGTGTTGATATGTCACCAGCTGTTGACAATACGGCTCAGCCATTCCTTCCAGAGTCTGATTCAGTATTCCTATTTGTGGATACTCCATTCTTCGCTTTAACGAACGATATCACAGTTCCTGGCGATAATGGAGAGAACTTCATTGAGGCAACTGAAGAGGAAAGAGAAAGACTACGTTTCACTGACGAAGACGGTGATATGGTCTATGAATTGGAACTTGAACTTGTTCTTCCAACATTGAACCATATTGGATTTAGAATCGCTTATGGCGAGCCTACTTCTGAAACTGGTAGCCTATTTGCTAACGGTGGTGGTTTTGATGCTGGTAGAAGACACTATCAGTATGTACAGCCAATTATTACTCCTGATGGAGATGATTTTGATGATCTTCCAGATGTAAACTGGCCAGCTACATTCACTATGCCACAACTTACTTGGCAAGCAACTGACCTACCATGGGATCTTCCACCAGATTACTCTGAGATCTCTACTAACAACGAAACTGAAGAGTCAGTTGAGGTATTCAGTTTGGAGCAAAACTATCCAAACCCATTCAACCCAACTACTAATATTAGTTTCAATCTGCCAAACGCATCTAACGTAAACCTAACCGTTTACAACATGCTAGGACAGAAAGTTGCTACACTAATTGATGGTAGATCATTAAATAGCGGTACTCATACCGTTGCTTTTGATGCTAATGCTCTTTCTTCAGGCGTATACATTTACCGTCTGGAAGCAGGAAGCTTTGTAAGCAACAAAAGAATGACGCTTATCAAATAAATATTACTTAATAAGTCTTTTCTCGCAGGTGTCCTGACCGACACCTGCGTATTTAATCTTTTTTATATCAGTGGCATCAACTATATATGATATTGCAAAACAAGCCGGGGTTAGCATAGCTACTGTTTCCAGGGTATTTAATCATAGCAATAATGTATCGGAGAGTACCCGCCAAAAAGTAATGGCTGTTGCCGAAAAAGTTGGATATCACCCCCAGGCATATGCCCAGGGATTAGCCAGCAAGAAAAGTAATACCATTATGGTAGTAGTACCTGTTATTTCAAATTACTTCTTCATGGAAGTATTGGGAGGAATACAGGACAAGCTGGGAGAACTCGGGTATGAGCTTAATATCTTCAATGTTACGGCCGACGATCACTTATTCGAGCAGGTCGAGCATGTATTGAAGCGGCGTTGGGCTGAAGGGTATCTGTTTATTTCTATTCATCTGGATGATAGCCAGTGGAGTCAACTAACAAAGTACAATGTTCCAATCACCCTTGTAGATGAACACTTTGAGGGTTTTGATTCAGTTAGTGTGGATAATGTTCAGGGAGCTTACAGGGCCACCAAATGCCTGCTGGATAAAGGTTATCGCAGGGTAGCCATGCTCTCGGCGCTAAAATCATCCAAACCAATTCGTGACCGACTATTAGGGTACCAGAAAGCACTTTCAGAACGAGGCATCGATTTTTGTGAAAGCTTAGTCATTTCGGGAGACTCATTATACAGAGATGGTTTTACCGAGCGAGGTGGCTATGAAGCGATGAAAAAGATGCTCGACATGGAAGAAAAGCCAGATGCTTGTTTTTGTGCTTCCGATATACAAGCAGTAGGTGCTTTAAAAGCTATGAAAGACACTGGAAAATCTATTCCTATTATCGGATACGATGATATTGAACTTTCAGAATACATTGGTTTATCAACGATTCGTCAACCTATGAGAGATATGGGTTTTTATGCTACCCAGAATCTGATTGAGAGAATGAAAAACACAGATAAAGCCATTTCTCAAACTATTTATTCACCAGAACTTATTCATCGATCTTCAACTATTTGAACTAATTCATTATGAGATCCCTTAGACAATTTGCAATCCTTTTTTCAGTAATTGTATTGACATCACTGCCTTCTTTCGCACAGGATTCTGTGGATGTAACATTTAGGTATTATCCTGGAGACGGGGTGCAGCGTGTACTACTCCCTGGAGAGTTTAATGACTTCGGTCCAAATACCGATGGTCAGATTTCTGCTACCGCTGTTTCATTGATGAACCTAAATTTCCCGGAAAACTATTGGTATAAAACAATTCGTCTCGAAGTAGGAGGTGGGGCATCTACGAACGATGGCGTTGTTGGCTACCGCTATAAATTTCATGAGCATTTAAATGCTTCAGGAACTTCATTTGTCTGGATTGCGGATCCATTAAATCCTGATGTTGCGGCAGAGGGTTTCGGAGACTCATGGCTCGAAATTACCCATCCACTCATCTTTCAGATGCAGCCTGTCAGTAATGAGATTTTCCAACTTACCTCGCCAGGTTTTACAGCAACTGTAGCTGCTAAGACTGATGATCCTATCAACGAAGCAAATTCAAAAATCTATGTTAATGGAGAGGAAGCGAGTAGTTTTGAAGGATACTTTGATACTTCATTGCAAATCCTGACTGTGACAGATCTGGAGGATTTAGGAATTGAGCTATTGGAAGGAACCAACGTAGTACGAATTGAGGCTGTTTCCGATAACGGAGACTCAATAACAGATTCTACACAATTTACCTTTATTGGTGAGCCACAGTCTGTAGATATGGCAAGACCGGATGGACTTAGAGATGGTATAACCTATGGAGAAGATGGTACCTCTGTGACCCTTTCATTATTTGCTCCATATAAAGACAATGCATTCGTAATTGGTGATTTTAACGACTGGACAGTAGATCTCGATTTTCAAATGAATAGAGATTCTATTGATGCAGATAACATTTATTTCTGGAAAGAAATAACGGGACTTACTCCGGGTGAAGAATATGGATTCCAATATTTGATAGACGGTGAAATCAGGATTGCTGACCCTTATTCAGAGCTGATTTTAGATGAATTCAACGATCAATTTATTTCAGATGCTACTTTTCCAGACCTAAAGGAATACCCAACAGGTAAAACATCTCATTTAGTAGGTGTTTTGACACCAGGTAAAGAAGAATACCAATGGGAAGTAACCGATTTCGAAAAACCTGCAAATGACGAACTTGTTATCTATGAGTTACTGGTTCGTGATTTCATAGCTGATCGAAATTATAAAACCCTGCTAGATACACTGGATTATATTTCGAACCTCGGGGTTAATGCTATTGAGTTCATGCCTATAAATGAATTCGATGGAAATGAGAGTTGGGGATATAACCCCGCATTACATGGTGCACTGGATAAGTACTATGGTACTCCAGAGGATTTTAAACGCTTTGTGGATGAAGCACATAAGCGAGGTATAGCTATAATTCTGGATGTGGTACTAAACCATTCATTTGGTCAAAATCCAATTGTAAGACTATGGAATGAAGGAGATTTTGGAAACCCAACCTCTCAAAATCCATATTTCAATACGGCTGCAAAACATCCATTTAATGTGGGTTATGATATGAATCATGAGAGCCCAGCTACCAGGTACTATTCCAAAAGAATGATGGAATACTGGATAGAAGAATACAACGTAGATGGATTTCGATTTGACTTAAGTAAAGGATTCACTCAAACGAATAACCCTGATGATGTTGGTGCATGGGGGCAATATGATCAGTCTCGGGTTGATATTTGGTTAGACTATTCTTCCTACATCTGGAGTATTGATCCTGATACCTATATAATTCTGGAGCATTTTTCAGATAACAGCGAAGAAACAGCTCTGGCGAATGCTGGAATGTTACTATGGGGGAATTCCAACCATGAGTATAACGAAGCTACTATGGGGTATAGCTCAAACCTCTTTGGCGTGCTTTCTGATTCTCGAGGTTTTAATGACAGACATTTGGTTGGATTTATGGAAAGCCACGATGAGCAATGGCTGATGTTTAAGAATATAAGTTTTGGAGCATGTGCAAATGCTCCAAGTGGAGGAGATACTTGCGCGAATGATCCCGGTGATTATAATGCTAGAGATTTATCAACTGCTCTGGATCGAATGGAATTAGCCGGGGCCTTCTTCTTTACACTGCCTGGACCAAAAATGATCTGGCAGTTTGGAGAATTAGGATATGGGTATGGTGACAATGGCGAACAGTGCCTAAACGATTCAGCTGATTGCCCAGAATTTGCCCCAGGAAGAACAGATAATAAGCCGATTAGATGGGATTATTTTGAAGATCAGGATCGAAAGGATTTATATGATGCCTGGTCTGAAATCATAAACCTCAGAAGAAGTAGCCCGGTATTCACTAATCCTGATGATACATTTTATGCTCTCTCAGGAGATATAAAATATCTGAGAATGTTTCATAGCGATTCAGATGTAGTAATCATCGGAAACTTTGGAGTAAGCTCCACTGACCAAAATGTTGACTTTACCCAGGATGGTACCTGGTATGATTTCTTCGGAGCTACTACCATTGATGTCAGTGGGGGGCAATCTCAGGTTACTCTAGGGCCAGGTGAATTTAAGATTTTCACAACGAAGCAGTTCAATATGGCTACTTCTAATGAAGAATTCTCAGAAGGCGATACCCCGTCAGACTTTAAGCTCTATCAGAACTACCCGAATCCTTTTAACCCATCCACTAATATTAGATACGATGTGGCTAATCCAGGCCCAGTTCAGTTAGATGTCTATGATATTACGGGTCGTAAAGTTGCTGAACTTGTGAATGAAGTTAAGTCGGCAGGTTCTTATAACGTGCGGTTTGATGCTTCATCATTAAGTAGTGGTATTTACTTCATCAGGTTCCAGGCTGGTACCATTACTCAATCTCAAAAAATGACATTAGTGAAATAAGATGAGCAAGATCTGGGGATTTGTTCTAACCGCATTTATTCTTTCCGCATGTAATACTGGAAATAACCTGGAATCAGAAATCATAGGATTGGCAAGCCCAATCAATCTGGGTTATGATCAAACAGAAATCGTGCTCGAGGATTTCTTTATAGATGCTTCCTCAGTTTCAGATATCTCCGCTCCAAGCGGGTTAACTGCTGAAAGGTCAGGAGATGGAATGGTAACTCTTACGGGTTCCCTCGATAATCCTCTAGATGTGTTATCAATCACTGCCAATGGAAAGGATTACTCTATTCTGCTAAAGAAATCCGAAAAAGAACAGGTTGAGTTAGTTTTTGATCCCGAGGGAAGAGAATATCAGGTAGTTCAACTCAAAGGTGAAATGAACAACTGGAATCCTGCCTCAACAGTCTTAGAAAAAGACGGAGATGTATGGAAAACATCTATGCTGATAAGTAAAGGGATTTACCAGTATTTATTTGTAGTAGATGGAAATGAGTTAGTAGACTCTTCCAATCCGAACAGCGTTTCAAATGGATTAGGTGGCAGGAATTCCTTGCTTACTGTTGGTGATCAGGATGCGGAAAAGCCTACGCTTTCTACCAGTTCTTTTGACGATTCAGAGTTGACGCTACGTCTCCAAAATGGAGAGGGCACTATTATTTTTTGGCAAAATAAAGCACTTGATATTACCCAGACTGGAGAGTTATTTAGCGTAAAAATACCCATGGAAGCTTCTGAAATGGATCGATCGTATCTAAGAGCCTGGGCATATAATGACGAAGGGGTTTCAAATGATGTATTGATTCCGTTACAAAATGGACAGGTAGTACAAAGAGCCGATCAGCTTACGCGCCACGATTTTCATACCTGGAATATGTATTTCGTGCTTATTGACCGTTTCAAAGATGGAAATGAGGGAAATACTAAGAAAGTAGACGATCCGGATATTCATCCGAAGGCCAATTATTACGGTGGTGATTTTGCAGGAATCACACAAACCATCCAAAGTGGTTATTTCGACAAGATTGGAGTAAATACTCTTTGGCTATCTCCGATTTCTCAAAATCCTGAAGATGCTTATGGTCTCTGGGATAAAGGTGGGTTGGAAACTAAATTCTCAGGGTATCATGGCTATTGGCCTGTTTCATCATCAAAAACAGACCATCGCTTTGGTACAGCAGAAGAGTTTAAAGAGCTTCTTGATGTAGCACATGAAAATGGAATGAATGTCATCCTTGATTATGTAGCTAACCATGTACATGAGCTCCACCCGGTGTATCAAAATAACCCGGATTGGGCAACCGATTTATATTTACCTGACGGACGTCTAAATACTGAATTATGGGATGAGCAAAGACTTACTACCTGGTTTGATGTGTTCATGCCTTCCCTGGATTTCTCTAACCCAGAGGTAATAGAAACAATGACCGATTCCGCTCTGTATTGGGTGACCGAGTTCGATTTAGATGGATTCCGGCATGATGCTACCAAGCATATTCAATTAGAATTCTGGAGAACCCTTACCCGAAAGGTGAAAGAAGAAGTAACCATGAAGACGGGGAAGCAGGTTTACCAGGTTGGCGAGACTTATGGAAGCAGGGAGTTGATTGCCAGCTATATCAACTCTGGGATGCTTGATTCTCAGTTCGATTTTGGAATGTATGATGCAGCTGTAAATGCTTTTGGACAGGATAATTCCTTCGAAGGATTGAGCAGTCAGCTTCAGCAAAGCTTCAATTATTATGGCAATCATAACCTGATGGGCTATATCTCAGGTAACCATGACAAGGCAAGGTTCATCACATATACGAGTGGAGAAGTTTCCTGGGCTGAAGATGCAAAGTTGGCTGGATGGACAAGAGAAATAGGCGATCCACAGGCTTTTGCATACGATCGACTAGCCATGCTCCATGCCTGGAACATGACAATTCCGGGAATTCCGGTAACCTACCAGGCCGATGAATTTGGTCAGCCAGGTGCTAATGATCCAGATAACAGACGCTGGATGCAATTCGATGACGAAGAGTTAAACACCAATGAACTTTCGACTCGCAATCGATTTGCACAGCTGACAAAACTTCGAAATTCAAACATGCCTCTTCTTTATGGTGACTTCAAATTTCATAAAGTAGATGAGCATCAATTAGCATATTCAAGGGCATATTTTAATCAACAGGTTGTGGTTGTATTTAACAAGGCAGATGGAACTCAGACGATTGAGGTTCCACTAAGAGATGACTACGACTACACCGGATTAACTGCTCAGTTTGGCAACGATTTTTCTATTTCAGGACAGACTCTTACAATCACTCTGCCTACCAATAGCTTTGAAATTCTAACCCTCTAGAAACTAATCATGAAGTCTTTGACCCGTTCATTTATCCTAATAGCAATCCTGGGACTTTTTGTTGTTGGGTGTCAGACACAACAACAAGAACAAGGTCCTCAACTAAGTAAAGTTGAACATCCGGACTGGAGTAAAAATGCGAATATTTATGAAGTAAACATTAGGCAATATACCCCTGAAGGAACTTTTAATGCATTTCGCGAAGACCTTCCAAGGCTCAAAAATATGGGTGTAAAGATTTTATGGCTTATGCCTATCCAACCCATTGGAGAACTTAACCGGAAAGGTACGCTGGGCAGCTATTACTCTATTAAGGACTACAAGGGTATAAATCCAGAGTTTGGTACCGAGGAAGATTTTAAAGCCCTGGTAGATGAAGCGCATGAGATGGGTTTCAAAATAATTATTGACTGGGTAGCCAATCATTCTTCGTGGGATAATGCCTGGACCGAAAACAAAGACTGGTACAATCTGGATGATGAAGGGAATTTTCAACCTCCTGTAGAGGATTGGAGCGATGTTATCGATCTGAATTACGGTAATGAGGATATGCGTGCAGCGATGATCGACGCATTGGTGTATTGGGTACGTGAGTTTGATATTGATGGCTACCGATGTGATGTAGCTGGAATGGTTCCAACCGATTTCTGGATTGATGCAATCGCTGAACTAGAGGAAGTGAAGGATGTTTTCATGCTAGCTGAAGATGGTGAACCTGAGCTTCTCATCGAAGCATTTGATATGAATTACGCATGGCAGTATGCTCATATCATCCGTGAAATTGCAAAAGGTGAACAAAGCTTCGAAGATTTAGACGCACTTTTTGCAGAAGACGCCAAACGATTCCCTTCAAATGGCTATCGAATGTATTTCACTAGTAATCATGATGAAAATTCCTGGAATGGTACCGATCCAGGTATGTATGGAGCAAACTTCCAGAATTTTGCAGTGTTGTCAGCAACAGTTTCTGGAATGCCTTTAATCTATAATGGACAGGAATCAATACTGGACAAGCAACTCGAGTTCTTCGAGAAGGATGAAATTGAGTGGAAAGACTATGCTTATGAGGATTTCTATCGCTTCCTGCTCCAGCTCAATACTGAAAATCAAGCGCTTTGGAATGGCAGCTATGGTGGTGACTTCACCAGAATTGAATCACCTGCTGAAACGTACGCTTTTACCAGAAAGAAAGATGAGCACCAGGTAATTGTAGCTATCAATAATTCTAATGAAGCGAAGCAGATTTCAGTTCCAGTTTGGTCTTCAAGTGTGTATGCCAAATATGGAGTGACTGAAGGGGAGTTCAATTCGGAAGGTGAAAACACCTATGACCTGGAGCTGCCACCACACAAATGGTTTATTCTAGCCACTAAATAATTAACCTAAAATCGAATAGGATGTCTGACTTATCCAATCAAAGACCAAGGCTAAACTTTTGGCAAATCTGGAACATGAGCTTTGGATTCCTGGGAATTCAAATGGGTTTCGCACTCCAGAATGCAAACACCAGTAGAATTTTTGAAACGTTGGGAGCTGATACTTCCAGTTTAGCAATTTACTGGCTTGCAGCACCTGTAACAGGCCTTATCGTTCAGCCGATTATTGGATATTACTCAGACAGGACCTGGCTGCCTAAATGGGGTAGAAGGCGGCCTTATTTCGCATTGGGGGCGGTCACTGGGGCTATTGCATTGGTTGCAATGCCAAACTCAGCTGCGCTTTGGATAGCAGTTGGTGTACTCTGGATTATGGATGCTTCTATCAACATCACAATGGAACCATTCAGAGCTTTTGTTGGAGATTTGTTACCTGATGAACAGCGTACTTCAGGATTCGCAATGCAGAGCTTCTTTATTGGAATAGGTGCTCTTGTAGCGTCTTTTCTGCCATGGATTTTTGCCAATTGGTTAAACATTCCGAATACTGCTCCGGAAGGAGTTATTCCTCCATCGGTTAAATACTCGTTCTACATTGGAGCAGCTATGTATTTTATCACGGTGATGTGGACGGTCTTTAGTACAAAAGAATATCCGCCCGAAGAAGATGAAAATCATGATGAGCCGGCAATGGCTTCTGATGACGAGGAATTCTTCACAAAGAAATTCACCAAGATTGGAATGATTTCTATCGTTATTGGTGCCGCTTTTTCTCTTTATGTAGCATTATCTGGGATTGATCAGCAATTGCATGTATTGGGAGGAGGTTTGGTTTTCTTTGGATTGGTGCATTTGATTGGATCTGCACTAACTAGAAAAGGTCATACTAAATCTGCTTTAGTTCATATCGTTAAGGATTTTAATTCTATGCCCAAAACCATGGTACAACTGGCCATAGTTCAGTTCTTTACCTGGTTTGCATTATTCTCAATGTGGATTTATACCACTTCTGCAGTTACTTCCCACATATATGGCACTGATGATACTACCTCGTTGCTATACAACCAAGGCGCAGATATGGTAAGTAACCTGTTTGGGGGCTATAATGGAATTGCAGCTCTGGCAGCTATCCTTCTTCCATGGGTAGCAAGAAAGACGAGTAGAAAAATTACACACATGATTGCGTTGTTTTTTGGAGGGATTGGTTTGATATCCATCTATTTTATATCTGAACCGAATCTTCTATGGTTGAGCATGGTAGGTGTGGGTATTGCCTGGGCAAGTATTCTTTCTATGCCTTATGCCATCCTTTCAGGTTCTATTCCAGCAGATAAAATGGGTTATTATATGGGAGTATTTAACTTCTTTATTGTGATTCCTCAAATCCTGGCCGCATCTCTGCTTGGCTTCATACTCACAACCTTCTTTGGAGGTCAAACAGTTATGATACTGGTTACTGGTGGTGTTTCGATGATTGTAGCCGGACTGCTTTGCTTAAGAATCGACGACGAAACAGGTGTAGCTTCTACTTAAGGTATTACCATGAACAGGAGCCTGCTTTTACTACTCATTATTATTTTAGCAGTAGGTTCCTGCGCACCAGAAAAAGACGAAGAATTCATTTCTCCTGATTGGGCCGAAGGAGTAGTTTGGTACCAGATTTTCCCTGAACGTTTCAGAGATGGTGACCCAAATAATCAGCCAAATCGAGAGAGAGCCAGAGGCCCAGAGGGTTGGACCATTACTCCATGGACCCAGGATTGGTACAAAAGGGATGTATGGGAAGAGAATCACTCCGATGATTTTTATTCTATTGTCCGGGAAAGAAGATATGGGGGAGACCTTCAGGGAGTGATTGATAAACTGGACTATATAAAAGAATTGGGAGTAGGAGTTATTTACTTCAATCCTGTTTTTGATGCACAAAGTATGCATAAGTATGATGCTAGTTATTACCATCATATTGATCGAAATTTTGGTCCCGATCCAGAAGGAGATGTAGAACAAATTTTAGCCGAAGATCCCGGTAACCCGGAAACATGGGGGTGGACAGAAGGGGATAAGCTTTTTCTACAGTTGATAGAAGAAGCTCATGCCAGAGGAATTAAAATTGTAATTGATGGTGTGTTCAACCATACGGGGACAGAATTTTGGGCTTTTCAGGATTTAGTGGAAAACCAGGAGAATTCACTATATAAAGACTGGTATATCGTTACGTCATTTGATGATCCGAATACCCCGGAAAATGAATTCGATTATGAAGGATGGTGGGGTTTCAAAGGCCTTCCTGTGTATAGAGAAGAAAACGAGAATTTATCAGATCCAGTCAAGCAGCATATTTTTGAAGTTACCAGAAGATGGATGGACCCTAATGGGGATGGAGATCCAAGTGATGGAGTAGATGGGTGGCGCTTGGATGTGGCCTCAGAAGTCGGGAAAAATTTCTGGAGAGACTGGCATGCTTTCGTGCGTGATATTAACCCTGAAGCTATCACGGTTGCAGAAATCTGGACAGATGAAGCCAAAGAGTTTATAACCACGGATATGTTCACTTCTGTCATGAATTACCGTTTTACAGATGCTGTAAAACTATTCATGATTGATGAAGCAATTTCTTCAGAAGAGTTTGAAAGCAGGTTAAAAGACATCGAAAACGATTATCCGGAAGCCAGTTTAGATGTGCTTCAAAACCTGATGGATTCTCATGATACTTCCCGTCTAGCTACTTCTGTGGTTAACAAAGGCCAGGCCTATAACCCGGATTCCTATCCTAACGAAGAATATGAGGTAAGAAAGCCTGACGAAAGAGAACGATCAATCCAAAGACTTGTGGCACTATTCCAATATACCTGGAAGGGTGCTCCTATGATCTATTACGGTACAGAATCAGGTATGTGGGGGGCTGATGATCCTGATGATCGAAAACCGATGGTATGGCAAGACCTTACATATGAAGACGAAACACATCATCCATATGGATGGGAGCGTCCTAGAGACACCAATAATTTTGACGAGCAGTTATTCGAGTATTATAAAAAGTTGGGAGAAATCCGGAATAATTCGGAAACATTAAAGAAGGGGAGTGCTCAATTCAGAGCATTAGAAGAGCGTTTTATTTCATTTGAACGGGTATTGGAATCTGAGCCAAAAATTCTAGTTTCCATAAACCTGAGTGATTCTACAAAATCTGTCTCGTTACCATCGTGTAATGCTACTGATCTATTCTCGGGAGAGAAGATTGAACAGGAAACAGTTTCTATTGCTCCTTTATCTTCAAAAGTAATTCAGCTTGACTGTAATTAAGACAACAGTCTCTTTTTCTTTCGGAAGTTCCTAAATTGGCTCTATGAAGTTAGACCAAAAGTACTTTGTACCATTCATGTTGGTATGCGGAGTTATCTCCATGATTTTTATAGCTATATCGTCTTTCAATTTCTCCGAAAGAAGGACGGAGCAGTTTTTAAGTTATGCCCAGTCTTATGGTGAACTACTAACTAAGCCACACCCTTTTATTTTTGAAAGCGACAGTCTTCGGCTACAGGAATTTTCAGGAGAAGAAACACTGGTTTTTTTCTGGGCATCATGGTCAGAAAAATCTTCACAGTTTATGAGTGAACTGGATGAAATAACCCACGGAGGTACCAAACTGAATGTGGTTGCTGCTCTTGTCCGGGATGCCACTGAAGAATTAGAAGTGCCGGATAACGAATATGATTTTTACTACATAGATGGCACGGTGTTGAATAATGAACTGAGAGTTCCGGGCATCCCGAGTTATTTTATTTTGGATGAGCAAGGCGAGCCTATAATGATCCAGGTTGGTTATAAAGACAATCAATTACCTGAACAACTAGCCCCATTTCTGGATGACTAGATTTGCCATTCTTAATGGAGAGCTATTGCCAGAAAATGAGATTTCAATCTCACCATTGAATCGTGGGATGATGTACGGGGATGGCTGCTTTACAACATTAAGGTCGTATAACGCAAAATTTTTAGCTCTGGAAGCTCATTTTGACCGTTTAAGGGTCGGTGTAGAATACTTAGGGATGAAGGTCCCATTCACTTTTCAGGATTTTAAAGGGAAGATTCTTGAGCTTCTCGAAGCCAATAATGAGACCAATACAGATTGTATAATTCGGATTCAATGCTGGAGAGAAGGAAGAAGGGGCTATACTACAGATAGTGAGTGGGGAAATTGGCTGACAATCTCGATTCCTCAGACAAAGAGTGCGGAATCAGTTTCACTTTCTACAGTAAGTGCAAAAGCCATTCCATCTGAAGCGCTAACCCGCGAATTTAAATTATCAAATGGAATACCGTATATCCTGGCGGCTAAAGAGGCAACAGACTCTGGTGCCGATGATGCGTTACTCTCCACTATAGATGGATTGATCAGCGAAACAACCATTGCCAATATTTTTTGGGTGAAAGGTTTTGAGGTTTATACTCCTTCTATTGATTGTGATCTGTATCCCGGAATAACCAGAGAGCTATGTATCAAGCTACTAGAAAAAGAGCCTGAAATGTCGGTGATTCAGGGTCGTTTTCGACTAGAGAATATGCTTGATGCGGATTGTGTATTTCTTACAAACTCTATTAAAGAACTTCTACCCGTTTCTCGAATAAATGAGCATATGTTTCCAACGGAACACCCTAGTTTTGTTCATATCAAAGAGGCTTTTGCGAAATACCGAGACCAAAACCTTAGGTAATGGTGGCCTTTAACACTATCGAAGATGTTCTTCAGTATTTGGATGATATCCCAATGTTTGGGAAGTCTGGACTCAAAGCTATCAATCCGGGTTTAGATAGTATCCGTCTCTTTTGCGAACGAATAGGTAATCCTCAGAGAAGCTTTAAAAGCATACATGTAGCAGGGACAAATGGTAAAGGTTCAACCTGCTTTCTCTTAGAACATATATATAGAAATTCAGGACTTAGAACCGGTTTATTCACTTCTCCTCATTTAATTCGTTATCAGGAGAGGTTCAGGATTAACGGGGAAGAGGTAGGTGATGAAAAGCTTATACACTTTTTTAATGTTGCTAAACCTATTCTTGAAGAAATCGAGCTTTCCTACTTCGAGATTTCTACTGCGTTCTCTTTTTGGCTCTTTGCTGAGGAAAAGGTAGACATCGCAATCATTGAGACAGGGCTGGGTGGAAGATTTGACTCTACAAATATTATACAGCCACTGATATCAGCAATAACAAGTATTTCTAAAGATCATGAACAGATTCTTGGAAATACTATTGAGAGAATAGCTTCGGAGAAAGCAGGAATCATAAAACGCGATACTCCTGTTGTGTTGGGTAATTTCTTCGGAAATGCTCAGAAGGTAATAGAGCAAGAAGCTTTAAAGGAGCAAAGCGTTCTGATTGAAAGCAGTGATTTATTGCCAATTTTTGATCAGCAAACTATCAAGCTCGATGCAGTCGGTGTGAGTGCAAAAACCAATTTCCTTGAACCCATTAATGCCTGGAATGTAGCGATCTCATATTCAATTGTAGATGGCCTTAGGGAGGTATTTCCGGTTGATAATCATGAATTTGAACAGGCATTAGTATCCTTTAAAGGAGTGCCAGCTAGATTCGAGAGGTTACTGGATGAGAAAGATTGGTTCTTTTCAGGTTCTCACAACATTGAAGCGATTGAGGCAATGCTAGAGGGTCTTAATTATATACATGGAGATAAAACACTCATTCTTTCATTAATGAAGGATAAAGCTAAGCCAGAGCTGTTAACTTTGTTCAATGATTTCAATGAGGTTTTCTATTACACTATGGATATGGAAAGAGCTGCAGTTTTCAATGATATTGGTTCGATTTTGAAGTGTGAACCTATTGATGATCAGTCATTCCAAACAATATTAAAGGAAATAGATACAGAAGTAGTAATTTTTGCAGGAAGTTTTTACTTTTATCCGGTAGTTAAACGGTGGGTAGATCAGAATAACTTATAGCCACCCTCTCATTGTACCCTTACCTGAGTGAGCGCTTAACGTATTATCCAAAACGCTGATAAATAGTGCTCTCCCCAATTAAGTAAGTAAATTTTGTAATAGTACACATACTTTATGTCAGATAATCAGACGATTAATCTCTCTCAAGAGGAATTGAATTCTCTTTCTTCTAAAAAACTGCCTGAACTAAAAACTTTAGCTAAGTCAGTTGGTGTTAAAAAAGTCACCGGAGTCAAAAAAGCAGAGCTTATAGCTGAAATTGAGGCGTTGGCAGGAAAGCCAGAACCTGAAGTGGTTCAGGCTACTTCTCAAAAAGAAGAAGAGTTAAAAACTTATGGTTCTCAATCACATATCGTTTCTTATAAAACGAATAACGAAGAAGAGAAAAAAGAAGAACCAAAAGAGAACAGGCAAAACGATAGAAGAAATAATCAGAGAAATAGGAATAATAGGAATCGCAATCACGAGCACGATCAGTTACCTGTTTCCAATGCGCCAACTTTACACGAACGAATTGCAGAGATTACGGATCAGCTTGGTCCATACTTAATAAATGAGGGTACTCTTGAAATTTTACCTGATGGTTATGGTTTCCTTCGATCGGTGAATTATAACTATAAGGCAAGTCCTGACGATATCTATGTATCTCCATCACAAATTAAGAGATTCAGACTTAGACAGGGGGATTGTGTAATCGGAATTATCAGGCCTCCAAAAGTAGGAGAGCGATATTTTGCTTTACTTCGTGTAGAAGGAGTGAACGGTCGGATTCCTACAGATATGGACAACCGGGGTAACTTTGACGAGCTACTTCCAATTCACCCGGATGAAAGATACACCCTTGAGTACGATGCAGGTGAGTATACCACAAGATTTATCGACCTATTTGCTCCTGTTGGTAAAGGCCAGCGACAATTAATCGTAGCTCAACCAAAAACCGGAAAAACTACTATTCTTAGAAATATTGCTAATGCAGTTTCTAAAAACCATCCTGAAGCAAAAATCCTGATTCTTCTTGTGGATGAACGTCCTGAAGAAGTAACTGAAATGGAGCGCACTGTGGATGGGGCAGAAGTAGCTGCTTCTACATTCGATGAAAAACCAGAAAACCATATTGGCCTTTCTGAGATTGTATTTGAAAAGGCAAAACGACTGGTTGAAAGTGGTCATGATGTGCTTCTTCTGTTAGATTCGATTACCCGATTAGCTCGTGCTTATAACGTTGGAGCTGGTAATAAAGGCCGGACTATGACCGGTGGTGTAGATTCCGAAGCGCTTAAAGTTCCTCGTCAATTATTCAGTTCTGCCCGGAATATTGAAGGTGGTGGTTCATTAACCATCATAGCTACTGCTCTTGTTGATACAGGCTCTAGAATGGACGATGTAATCTTTGAAGAGTTCAAGGGGACGGGTAATAGTGAGATTGTTCTCGACCGTCGTATTTCTGATCGAAGAATTTATCCAGCTATTGATGTGTTTAGAAGTGGTACCAGGAGGGAAGAGCTACTTGTTAGCGATGCTGAGCGCGAAAAAGTAGTATTACTTCGTCGTTATATGACCAAGATGAATTCCTTTGAAGCAGCAGAATTCCTGATCGAGAAAATCAAAGGAACCAGGAACAATGAAGAGTTCCTGATTTCGATGAATCAGTAAGCTGGTTAAATCTTTCTATTTTAGGTCGTTTAATTCTTTAAATCTCATTTAAAATTAGGCAAAACCAATTCACCTAATTCTTCCAAAACTACCTCGGCAGGTCTGGAGCCATATTTGAGATTTAGAATAACGTGATTGACACCGTGGATTTCCAATGATTTAAGATGGGCATTCAGGTAATCAGCTCCTGTTTTAAAGCCAAGATGAATAATAGAGGGCTTAGCTTTTTTATCTTCTAAAAGGTCCACATATAGAGACTGCATGAATGGTTTCCATGATTGGTTATTTTCTTTTAAGGTATTTCTCCAATTATCCATTGTGAGCCGCAAAACTCTAAAATCTCTTGGATAATAAAGCCAGCCATCTGCATGTGATGCAATCCAATCCAGGTTTTGTCCTGAATATCCGGTAACAAGCATCGGAGTTTCATAGTTAGCTTTAGGAACCAGGTCTATATTTCCAAATACTTCTCCGAAGCTGTTTGATTTGTGTACGGGGAAATCTTGCTGCAAGGATTTCAAGTAGGAGAAACTATCTCTAAATAATTCCCCTTTATTCTCCAGCTTTTGGTTAAACGCGGGGTACTCACTAGGTCTGTCACCTGATGCGATACCGAGCACTATCCGGCCTGAAGATAGATGCTGTAAACTCGCAACGGACTTCGCAGTATGAACAGGATGACGTAAAGGTAAGATCACGCTTCCGGTGGCCAGAATAATTTGCTCAGTATGGTTCATAATATGAGCCATATATACCCATGGATCATATAACTGACCAGCGTCTCCGAATGAAGGGTCATTAAATGGAACATCTCTGAACCAGAGAGCTTTAAACCCGAGTTCTTCTGCTCTTTTTGCCAGGGTTTCCTGATCCTTCATTTGTGCAATAGAACCTTTATAAGATTCTATTGGGAAGACAAGTCCAAGACTTAATGCTCCCTCTTTGGCTATTTCGCTCAAGCTGTGCATTTATAGAATCATTTTCACAAATCGACTAAAGGAAGTGTTTTTTTAATAAGAGTAAGAATCTTCTCCTGATTGTAAGCGTCTGGGTGAGCTTGAGCGAATCTCCCTTTTTTATGTCCTTTATCGTTATCGAAATATTTTCCTGTTATTCCCGAATATTCCTCAGAAACTGCTAACTCAACTAGGATGTCTGCGCCCTTATCTGCTGAAGACCAATGTGTACCATAAGCTTCTTGAACCATTCTGGTGTTAAGTAAAGAGCCAGGATTTACGGCCAGCACGGAGATATTTTTGAGTTTTTCAGCCAGGTAAAAGCTCCACATAGTTAAGGCTAGTTTACTTTGCGCATAGCTTTCCTGAACCATGAGTTCTTCATGTCCTGTTAAAGCCTCAAGAGAAATCGGAGCCTGAGCAGCAGAACTAAGGTTGATAATTCTGGAAGAACTTCCTTGTACCAGAAGGGGGATAAGCTCATTGGTAAGCAAAAAAGGAGCAAGGTAATTTACTCGAAATCTGATATCTATTTCTCCTTCACTGTGGACGGTATTGCTCTTAAATATTCCAGCATTATTTATTAATACATCCAGTGAGGGAGTTATACTCTTAACCTCTTCCGACATTTTTATCACATCGCTCAGGTTAGAGAAATCACTTACAAAGCCCTCTATGGAATTGTTGCCTGAAATTCTTCTTAGCTCTGAAATGGTATTCAGAAGTTTTTCCTGATTCCTTCCGTGTAGATATATCGTATGTCCTTGCTGGGCGAGTTTGATAGCTGTAAGTTTTCCTATCCCGTCTGTGCTTCCCGTAATTAAAATATGCTTGCTCATAATTTTATTGTAAAATAGCCTCCTGATTGGGCAGAAGGCTATTTAATGTTATCTATGATAGATCGTCTTTCCCTTCAATTAGATAATGATGGCTGGTAGAGCCATTAGTTCGAGCTTCAAGGTGAGGAGCATATTCCGGATCATTCATAAAAGCCATAGCTGCCTCTTTGGAAGGCCATTCTAGAATGATGCGAAGAGCAGCTTCCTTAGTTTCTCCTTCTACCTGTTCATGAGAAGCCGTTCTTGCTAAGTATTTACCACCATGCTTAGCTACTAATTTGTTTGCGGTGGGGAGGTAATCAGGAATCCAATCTTCTGAAGATGGAGTTACATCTAATACTGAATAATAAGTCATAGTTTTACTCAATTTTTATACTATAAAATTTATAGTGGCAAAACTAAGTATAGTCTATTTATCTTATCAATAACGGTCAAAAATGATAGTTTAACTTCTAATATTCGTTAACATGTATTTGGTAAAAGGAAAGGAATATCCCTGTTGTACTAGTGTAGCAATGGGGATAATAGGTGGTAAATGGAAGTCCGTAATCCTCTTTTATTTGATAGAAAGAACCCTAAGATATAACGAGCTGAGGAAGAAGATGATCGGGGTTACTGAAAGGACACTGAGTTTACAGTTGAAACAGCTACAAGAAGATGGGGTAATTCAGCGAAAAGTGTATACGTCTAAACCTCCATTAAAAGTAGAATACTCTCTTACTGATTTTGGTAAAACTCTAATCCCTATCCTCGAATCTATAGCGAATTGGGGTGACTATGTGATTCAAAATCATTCGGAATGAGATGATTTAACTAAGCACGACGAGCTTTTACCTGAAAAATCCGGGGCAGGCTCATTATCGTATCTTCTCGTTTTCTGAATTCAATGAGTCCTTGATGGAGGTTGGAAAACTCTCTTTCATCAATAAGCTTTTCATCAATTAACGATTGTGATACTGCTTCAAAAGTGATTTCAGCCATTAATTTACCTTCACCGGATATATGAGCGGGATTTGATATTTCGAACTCTATATCGGTAAATCCGGCTTTTTCCAGCATACCTACAAGTTGCTGACCCCGGTTGGCATTACCGCCCCTTTTTTGGAGTAGCTGTTGGTACAAAGAAACATATTGATCGAAATGAACAGAATTTGGATAGCTGAAATGCCCGGTAAAGTCTGTGTCTTCAATAAGAATAGTACCTCCCGGTTTTATTGCTTCAAAGGCTCGCTTCAGAACAGGTTCCGGAGAAGCAAGATGAGAAAGAAGAAAGCGGCTATAAACAAGATCAAATTCATGTTTACTCTCTAGTTCATAAACATCAAAACGTTGAAAGGCTACATGTTCAATATCTCTTACAGTAGCCGTTTCTGTAGCGATTTGTATGTTTTTTTGATCAAGATCCAATCCCAGAACATATCCTTTTGGGCCTACCAAATTTGCTAATAGAAATGATACTCCTCCATTTCCGCACCCTAAATCCAGGCAATATATATCCTTTTTTACCTCAGCTCGATTTAGGAATTCTTTGGTACTTCCTTCAAGAGTATTAAATAGAACATCCAGCCGCTTGGCACCTTGTTCACCACCTTTAATAGAATATTCCTTCATCTTTTTACTAATGATCGTCTCTATGCGGAGGGGTTCTAGGAATCTGCTGGATAATTCGATCTGCTAAGCGAGAAAATGGGAGGCTTTGCAGGTATACTTTTCCAGTTCCCTGAAGGGTAGCCAGGAATAATCCTTCTCCTCCAAAAAACATGGATTTCATATTTCCAGCTTTTTCAATGTCATAATTTAGTTCAGGGGAGAAAGCAACGATACATCCTGTATCTATCAGCAAGGACTCATTATTAAGCTCTTTTTCAATCACGGTTCCGCCAGCATGTAAGAAGGCAAGGCCGTCACCACGTAGCTTTTGGAGGATGAATCCCTCTCCACCAAAAAAGCCGCTACCTAATTTTTTATTGAAAGCGATACTTATTTCAGTACCCTTAGCAGCACAAAGAAAAGCGTCTTTCTGACAAAGAATTTCTCCGCCAATAGCGTTTAAATCTAAAGGAATGATAGTGCCAGGGTAGGGGGCGGCAAAGCTGACTTCCTTCTTCCCAGAACCTGTATTAGTGAAATGGGTGAGGAAAATAGATTCCCCGGTTAAAGCTCTTTTCCCAACATCGAGGAGTTTCCCAAATACCCCTTTGTCTGGTTGGGAACCATCTCCCAATTTGGCCTCAAAATTAATTCCCCGATCCATCCAGTTCATGGTGCCTGCTTCGGCAATTACTGTTTCTTGAGGATCTAATTCAATAGACACCACCTGCATGTCATTTCCGTGGATGGTGTAGTCAATTTCGTGTGAATTCATTGTTCTCAGGTTGTTTCTACTATTATTTCCTGAGCAAAAGTGAGGGAATCTCTGCTTATATCAAAGTAAAAAAACAGCTTTTCCGAATATTGAATTCCCAATTTATGAGTGATCAGTACTTTGTTTAAGAAGCTTTATATCCTCAATAAGCTGGTTGACCGAAGTTTTATTTAGGCCATTATAAATTCCTCTTAAATACCCGTTTTGATCGATGAGTACCATGTTTTCAGTATGAATGAACTCATCAGGGTTTTTTTCTAATCCTAAATCCTCTTCTACGAAATAGTAATTCCTGCCTAAATCATAAATAAGGTCTCTGTCTCCTGTAAGCAGGTGCCATTTACCATCAACAACTCCATAGGTTTTGGAAAAAGCTTTAAGTGCACGAACTGTATCTAATGTGGGAGTTACGGAATGAGATAGTAGAAGTACATCATCATCGTTTATAAAAGCGTCTTGTACAATCGCCATATTGGAAGTTAGTTTTGGGCAAATGCCCGAGCAGCTGGCAAAAAAGAAATCGACCACATAGATTTTTTCTTGCACAGTTTCTTCTGTAATTGTTTCTCCAAGATGATTGGTAAGTGAAAATTCGGGGATTTTATGAAAATCATTGGGGAGTATGTTCTTTTCATCGAACCAGCTTGGAGTAAATGAAGCTTCCTGATAGTAAGGGAGAGCAGTTGTTTCTCCATAATGCTCATTCTCAACTGGTTGTCGTTCTGCTTTACATGCAAGCAGTAAAAATAGAAGTAGGAATATGGTGTTAAAGTTCTTCACTGATCTGTACAATTTCATTTTCTAGTTCAAAACAAAGGTTGGCACGCTTTAAGCCAAAAATTCTTCCATTTTTGGCTTCGTAATTTGTATAAAGCTTGCCGTTTTCTCTCCAGGCTTGTTGCATGCCTTCCTCTTTTCCACCAACAAGGTTCATTTTCTTAAATAGAGCTCCGCTCTCATACCACTGTTCCGCAATACCTTCTAATACACCTTGTTCATAGTTAGCCATGCTGCGTCGATTTCCATTCGACCACCAGGTACTAACCTGTCCATGAAGTTTATTTTCTTCATAGCTAGCTTCGAAACTCAAGGTTCCGTTTTCATACCATTTTTGTCGTAAGCCATTTCTTTTGCCGTTTTGATACGTTATCAGTTCAGCAATCTGTGTATTAGCAAAGAATTCTACAGCAACTCCTGTGTAGGGCTTTTCTTCATAATAGAAGATTCCTTCATTGGGGTTCAAAGTGAGTTGGTCTTTTGCTATCTCAGTAGTAAAAGAGTCTTTACCTGCATCCGAAGATGCAAGTAAAGAAGAAACCAGGAGAATGATATAAATGCTAACGAATCGCATTAGCTGTCCCTTGATAGTCTCCTGGAAATAAGATGTAGTACTGATCTAAATACAACTCATTCTGGATGTGATAGTGATATTCTCCATCTGGATTATGAGGAGTTGGTCCAAAATGTCCTCCTGATTCATCTAGATCGGTAGGATATGTTCCATCATAATCTCTTCTACCATACAAAAAGAAGCCATCCGCCATGATCCCAATAAGTTCATCATCGTCTTCTGACCAAGCCTTTGGTTCGAGGTGATAGTGATAGCTTTGTGGGCCGGTGTGAGCGGCGGTATAATCAAGAGAACCTATCGCATTATCGAGTGGAACATTGGGTCCTTCCTGATCATTGTAAATTACAGCACCACTTACAGCAATTCCTATGGCTCCTAAACCGGTAGCGGATGATCTTGCAGCCTTGGTAGGGTTAATGGGGACACGAAGTGTATAGCTCCCATTAAATTCATCAATATTCCCTGGAGCCATTTGAGCAAAACTAGTAACAGTTGGTTCGACAAATAACTCATGGTTTTGAGACCAGTAGGGGGAAGTATGATTAGGAAGGCCATTCGTTTCAATCACAACCTCACTTCCATCAATCATAACCGTAACGTTATCGGTTTCGAATGCAGAGAATGCAGCGGGTAATTCATAGGTGGTTGTGTCTTCGATTTCTTCATCAGAGTTGGAGTCAGTAGAGCACCCTATCAAAACTGCTCCTGGAAGCAACATTGCCAGTAAAAGGGTTTTATTTCGTTTCATAATTCTAATAGTTAATCTGAGTTCATTCTTTTTGACGAAGTATTATTCGTTATCCCTCGGCTGGTATTTTTAATAGACCCTGCTGGCCGTTCCCTGGAAGTCTCCCGGGAATAGGATGTAATATTGATTTAAGTACAGCTCATTTTGAATGTGGTAATGATATTCTCCATCCGGGTTATGAGGAGTTGGTCCAAAATGGCCACCTGATTCATCAAGATCTGCTGGATAGGAACCATCATAGTCTCTGCGGCCATACAGAAAGAATCCATCCGCCATAATCCCTATTAACTTTTCATCATCTTCTGACCACGCTTTTGGTTCCAGGTGGTAATGATAACTTTGCGGGCCTGTATGAGCTCCATTAAAGTCCAGAGAACCGGCAGCCCTATCAAGTGGTCGATTAGGCCCTTCACGATCGTTATAAATGACGGCTCCGCTTATCGCAATTCCAATTGGCCCCATTCCTGATGCTGACGATCTGGAAGCTTTTTTGGGATTAGTAGAAACTGTAAGAGTATATGATCCATTAAAGTCATCGATATTTCCGGGAGCCATCTCTCTATATGAAGTTACGGTAGGTTCGACGAATAGAGGGTGGTCTTCTTCAGAAGATCTTGTAGTTATAGTCCTGCCTCCCGGACCTACTGCAGTTCTCCCTTCTGAATTTGACCAGTATGGAGAAGTATGATTTGGTAAGCCATTGGTTTCAATTATTATCCTATCCCCATTCAAAACAATGGAAACGTTCTCAGAATCAAATTCAGAAAATGCCGGGTTGAGTTCACTAACTATTTCCTTTTCTACCTCTTTGACTGATTCGGTAGCATAGGTGAACAAAAGCATTCCAAAGAATGCTAAGGTGGTGAGAAAAGCTTTATAAGTTTTCATGTCTATAACAGATTAATTCGGTTGTGTACTGCTATAGACGGGAAGTTATTACCGATCCCTTGGCCGGTGAGGGGGAGGAGGTGAATTTCTTTGATCGTTTAGCATAACCTTCAGAATTTCATCAAGGATTGAATCGAAAAGAGGGAGTTGTTCTTCGCTCAGAAACGACTTTATATCATCCAAATGTTCATAGGTGAGCTGGATTTTCTGAGCTTCGAGATTGCTAATTTCATCTAATAAATCACTTGCTTGTGAAGAGTCCACATCACTATCAGAAAGCAAGGAAAAGTAGTTTCTGGCAAGTCTTTTTTGTTGTTCACTAAGTCTTCTTAAACCCCTAGCATGCTCATCAGCTAATCGGTGATGCTCCTGTATCTGTTGATCAGATAAATTCAACTGCTCACCAATTTTTAGCTTTAGTTCTCCCGGGTTTCCTCCTTGAGGTATGGGTTGAGCTGGTTTTTGAAGAACCAGGGCAATAAGTATCCCATTAAGGATGAACAGGATGATAGCAGCTATTACAAAAAAGGTACTTTGTTTCATGCTAGTAGAGGTTATAAGATGAGAATATTTCGGAGTATTCAGAAGTAGATTCAATAGGTTCTTCTGAACTAAACTGACCACTAATTAATAGTATGTTTACACATACAGTAATAAGAAGAATTGCAGCTGCTGCAACTAACTGAAACTTTGAAATTCTAACTTCAGTCTGGTTCTGCTCAATTTTATCAATGATTTTACTAAATGTATCCTCAGGAGGGGAGACACTCTTTTTTCCTCCGGCACTCGCTAGCACGTTATCTTTCCACTCTTCCATATCTATTTGGTCGTATTTTTTGGTGAATTCCCTCGGTCGGGAAAATATTTTTCCAGTTTTTTCCTCAGATTAGTTTTGGCCCGCTGAACAAGAGATTCTACCGCTTTTCTTGTAATCTCCATAATATCAGCTGTTTGTTGCTGAGAAAATCCTTCAATCTGTGTTAATATGAATGCTGTTTTTTGGTTTTCCGATAGCTCGTCAATGACTTTAAAAAGAAGCTTTGCATCTTCTTTTTGTTCCATTTGTACTCCGGGATGCACAAAGTCTTCTACGTCATGTTCAATCTGAGTACTTCCTGGTTTAAACAGTGACAATAATCCCTTTCGGTTTCGGGTGTCTTTTTTTCGAATAAAATCGATGGATTTATTTATTGAAATCTTATAAATCCATGTACTAACGGAGGAATTAAACTTAAAAGACTCGGCAGAATTATACACAGTCACAAAAACATCCTGGAGGAGCTCCTGTGCATCCTCTTCGTTTTTAGTATAGCTAAGAATGGTACTGTATACCTTTTGAGAATATTGGTTATAAAGCTCCTCTAGAGCCTTTTGGTTTCCCCTGGCAATTTCCTTTATGCATTTATTCTCATCAATCATTTAAGGAAATCAATGGCGGTTAATCCAAATAGATGCGAGTTCCACTTTTAGCACTTCGTATAGCAGCGTCCAAAATCTCCATTACGATCATATTATTTTCAAGTGAAGAAAGGTCGTAGGAGGGGAGTTCTAGTTCACCTCGTATTACAGCTGCAAAAATTGCAAAAGGATCATTATTGGGATACTCCAGCTCAGGTAACTGATCTCTTAAAAGAGGAGAGTCCTCCGATAGTTGGTATCTCAAATTATTTCGGTTCTCAGCAATAGCAAAACCAGTTTTTCCATATACCTCCATATCCTTTCTGGAGATAGGCCAGTTCCAGCTTGCCTGGATAATGCCTTGCATATCCGGATAACTAAGTATGATGGTAGCTTCATCATCTACATTAGGATATATATCCGGTTTGATAGTTTGAGCGACTGCAAATACAGATTCCGGGCGTTCACCATTTTTTAGCCAGGTAATAAGATTAGCTCCATAGCAACCAAAATCAGTTAACGCACCTGCTCCGTTTTGGACCGGATCGGTAAGCCATTCCAGAAACTCTTCATTCACTCCAATTTCAACCGGACCTTGATGTCCATCATTAACAATTACCTTCCGCAAGTCTCCTAGTTCTCCATTTTGAGTCATTTCAAAGACTTTATGGTTTGTTGGATACCAGGTGGTCTCATAATTAGTCAATAATTCAATATCATATTCATCTGCCAATGCTTTCATTTGTTTAGCGTGGTCAAGGCTCACGGCCAGGGGTTTTTCTACCATTACATGAATACCTCGAGGAGCTGATTGTTGAACCACTTCCAGGTGCTCATAAATAGTTCCAAAAGCAGTTACTGCTTCTGGGTTTGTGGCTTCAAACATCTCCTCCATGGTATCAAATACGATCTCCATGGAATAACCATGTTGATCAGCATATCGCTGAGCCAGTTCTTTGTTAGGTTCAACAATTCCTACAATCTTGATATCCCCAAGGTCAGGTCTTCCTAAAATCCAATGGACATGAGTGTGAGTTAGACCAACTACGCCAACTCTTAATGGTTCATCTTTCTCTTGAGCGGTAAGGTTAGGTATCATTAGAATACCTAAAAGGAGTATTAGAATGAGTTTTTTCATACTTATCATGAAGCTAGTTAGAGGTTGGGATATACCAAACATTCTTTTCTAAATCTATACCTCCGCCCAGTTCTTCCTGGATAACCCGATCGGTAATGAATACACCCTTTCTGGCCATATTGGAAAATGAATCATATCCATCATTCGGAAAACCTTTCCTGGTGCGGTGTATGAAGAAAGTCTCAGAGAATTCCCGATCAAAAACCTTTTCAATTTCTTCTTTACCATAAATGAAGCCCAGCATTCCGCCCCAGGTTGCAGTAGGATTATCAGAATCCCAACCAGCGAGTACTCCGATTTTGATGGTTTCTACTAAATCTCCTTCACCATAAAACAGGCTTACTAAACTTGCAGCAAAGTTTATACCCGCGGCAAAACAACCATTACAATACAAGTTTTGAGAAGTGATGTCATATCCATCTTGCTCTTCTACCTGGTAGCGTTGGTAGATTTCATCACGAGCTTGTTCCCATGGAATTCCTGCCTCATATCTTGACTTAACAAAATCATACATCTTAGCTGAGTAAGAATCTTCAGGGAGTAAGTTTCTTGCATATTCAGCATGCTTAAATAATGGTTCCTTTATTCCGTCTTGAGTATCAATGTGGATTGCTTGCGAATACATATCCACATAAAACATCGAAATCCATTCTGCTTCCTCTCTGGCTGTTGTTTGAATAGGAAGTTTAGCCATCTCTCTTGCAAAATCAGGTCTTCCTGGAGAAAATAGCCCAAAGATTTCTGTGGTAAGCTGCGCATCTATCATTTCGTAATGAGGATTCACTTCCGGATTACTTGTTTCCGGAGGCACTGTTCCTTCTCTCATCAAGTCAAAAGCAGCTTGATTTGAAACCCACAGGTAATTCTCCTCTTCTTCATGAATATGGTTAAGCCATCCTTCCCGGATTTGTTCACCCGTCAAAAGACTGGTCTGGTTTTCAAAAAGGAGATGCTGGTAGATATATTCGATATCAGTATCATCATCTGCACCCCAAACTCCTGCTGAATCTTCGAATACAAAGTCTATGGTTGGCGATAATGAACTTGGTTCACCTTCTGACCAAATATTAGGCTGATCCGGCTTTCCCCAATCTTCTCGTGTATAAAAATCATCAGTCTTTATATCACCGATATTCCCAATTTTGTCCATTTCGGTTACTAAGCCTGTCCAGTTAGCTATGCATTGAGCAAGCCAGAAACCGTAAAGTTTGTCTGCATATTCCGTTCTTGAAACGATGAGTTCATTCCCAGTTGGTGTATAAGCACGGTATTCTAAGGATGGATTTCTTGAAACGGCCTCACTTGAAGGGGCTTGTTCACACGATATAAGAAGTATGATCAATAAGAATAGAAGTCGACTAGTCATCAGCTTGCCTCAATCAGTGCATATTTTTTGTCCTCATCTTGTACCAGCTTCCCCGACTTTGTGTGGATAGAATGGTAGAAAAGTAATGTAGCTTTTTCTTTTAGAGCTTGTCGAAGAAGGAGTGTTTTTGCCTTTTTTGACTGGATAGGATCGATATCCATTTGCTTCATTGCATAATGATTCAAATGATGTTCTGTAGGAACGAGATCTCCTAAATAATAAGCGGTTTCGTCCTCGCTTTGAATCTTTACAATTTGATGACCGGGAGTATGTCCTCCGGTCTTGATCAAAGTAATACCAGGAATCAACTCAAAGTAGGTGTCAGTAATTAAGACAAGCTTTTCTTCGGCGTGTAGCTTATACAGCTCATCCATCATATAATCTCCACCTTTTACCGGATTTTGTTCGCCAACTCGTTGAATTGCATAGTGCCATTCCAGTTTTTGAACAAAGTAATTCGCATTAGGCATGGTAAGGCGGGTGGTGGCTTCATTATCTACGTAGGTTGAGCCAGCCGCATGATCGAAATGAAGGTGGGTGAGTACCACATGGGTCACATCTTCAGGGGTTAATCCAAAGATATCGAGGTTGGTTTTAAGATTAGAGGTGTCCTCGTAGTTACTTTTGGAATCAAGGCCCCAACCGAGCCCAGTATCAAGTAAAACGACCTGTTTATCTGACTTAATAAGTATAGGGTCAATGCCAATAGTGGTAGATGAGACTGGTATTTCCTGAGGATTCTTTTTTGAAGTGATATCCTCGGCGTTCACCTTTACGAAGCTTCCATCATTATATACTTCAAAAATACCTTCGCTTAATTGTTCAACTTCAAATTGCCCAATATTCAGAATGCTACCTCATCAAATTTAGTTCATGAGTGGTGGTGAACAACTTAATAAATCTTCCCTTTCAATCAATTCGTTTTATCTTTACCTGAATGAAAAATTTTGACGCTATTATAATCGGCTCCGGGCATAATGGATTAACTACCGGATGCTATCTCGCTAAAAATGGATTAAAAGTCTTAGTACTAGAGAGGAGGGATACCATAGGTGGGGCAGTTTGTACGGAGCGCATGTTCCAATCAGAAGAAAACCCCAATGGTTTTTTGATGGATGTAGGTTCTTCGGTTCACATTATGATTCATCAGACTGGGATCATTGAGGAATTAGAGCTTACCAAATATGGATTAGAGTACATCGATATGGATCCAATTATGTCTTACCCGGTTCCTACAGGAAAAGGAGTAATTCATTTCTGGAAGGATGTGGACAGAACCTTGGAATCTATCTCTAAAGTAGCCCCTGAGGATGTTAAGAATTACAAGGAATTCATTGAGTTTTGGGGGAAGATCAACAAAGGGGTGCTTAAAGCTTTTATGACTCCGCCTACAACTGGTGGAATTATGGCGGAAATGGCAAAGGCTCAGATAAAAGACGGGGCCATGTTCAAAAAAGGAGAACAAGCCACTGGGCTTCAAAAGGTACTCTCTAGCTATGGGAAAGTTGTTAATGATGCTTTTGACAACCCATATATGAAAGCTGCTCTTCTTTGGTTTGCAGCTCAATCAGGACCTCTTCCAGATCATTCTGCAACAGGTGACTTTGCAGGTTGGCAGTCAATGCTGCACGAAAGTGGAGCTAAACATCCGAAAGGTGGTAGTGGCATGCTCACCCAAGCTATGAAGAATTTAATCGAAGCACATGGTGGGGAAGTAAAAGCCAATAAGCCCATCAGTAAAATCCTTATAGAGAACGGTAAAGCAATTGGGGTAGAAACTGAAGAGGGGGAGGAATTTAGAGCGCCAATCATCGTCTCGAATGCCCATGTACAAACAACGATGTTGAAATTAGTAGGAAGGGAACATTTATCTGATTCGATGTTTAAGAAGGTTGAAAATATTCATGTGGGCAATGGCTTCGGAATGGTAATTCGATGTGCTGTAGAGGAACTTCCCGAATATACCGCAGCACCTGACGATCCATATATCCACAACGGTATTCAATTAATGGCTCCTTCAGTTCAATACATGAATGATGCTATTGGTGACTACATGAGGAAAGAACCTCCCAAAAAACCTGCTGTGTTGGCAATGACTTTTTCAAAGATAGATCCTGAAGTAGCAAAAGATGGAAAGCATACCATGTTTGTATGGGCTCAATGGCATCCATACGAGCTTGCTAATGGTCTCCAATGGGATAACATAAGAGAACAAGAGGCACAGAAGATCTATGATGTTGTAGTTGATTATGCTCCGAACATGAAAGGAAAACTCATTGACTGGTATATTCAGTCTCCGCTGGATATTGAGCGAAAGCATGGCTTATTAAAAGGAAATGTGATGCATGTTGAGATGAGTTTCGATCAAATGTTTATGTTCCGTCCCATTCCCGAAATGAGCAGGTATGAAACTCCGATTAAAAATTTATTTCTTTCGAGTGCCTCCTGTCATCCCGGGGGAGGAGTATTTGGTGCAGCCGGGTATAATGCAGCTCAGGTAATCCTGAAGAAACAGAAACGAAAAAAGTGGTTTAGTTGAATTCTACAATAGTTGTTCATTTATCTAAGCTGGATGCAAATCTGGATGCCATTGATGGTCGCCTAAAACCAGGTGTTCAACAAATGGCGGTAGTAAAAGACAATGCATATGGGCACGGAATTGTCGATGTAGCCAAACACATAGCTAAAAGAGTAGAATGGTTTTGTGTGGCTAGAGCTTCAGAAGGTGAATTGTTAAGGAAAAGTGGAATTAAGAATCCTATTCTGGTATTTGAAGCTCCCCGGGAAGAGACAGTGTCGCTATATGTCGATTTCAATCTAACTGCGACACTTTCAGAAGTTGACTCTCTATCGACATTAAAAGAAGGGACCAGCTTTCATATTAACATCGATACAGGTATGCACAGGCTTGGAGTACTTCCTGAGGATGTGAGTAAACTTGCCAGTGCATTGGATAAACACCCAGAAAAAAACTGTACTGGGATTTATACTCATTTCTATAAAGCGGATGACCCTGGAAACTCAGAAGTAAAAGAGCAGTTGGAATTATTTAAATCGATTAGGTCGAAATTTCCTTCCGAATGGCTTACTCATACTGCGAATACCGGAGGCATATTTCACTATCGAGACCTTGACCTTCAATTCGATGCAGTACGCCCGGGAGTATGTTTATATGGATATGGTGCCGGGGAAGTAGATGTTCCTGACCTTGAACCAATCCTGGATTTAAGTTCCTTTTTGATGCAGGTCAAACCAGTAGAAAAAGGAGATTCAGTAAGTTATGGAAGTAAATGGCACGCTCCGGAAGATGGGTTTATTGGGATTATTCCAGTGGGGTATAGCGCAGGTATTCCCAGGATTCTTACTAATCAGCTAGAGGTTGATATAGAAGGAGAGCTATTTCCGCAGGTAGGAACCATAAGCATGGACTACTCGGTAGTTTATCTGAGACAGAAGAAATTCAATCCGGGAACGAAGGTGCATTTACTCAAAGGGAAGGAGTTGTCTGCTAAAACATGGGCGAAGCATGCTTCTACAATCCCTTATGAAATCACGACAAGACTGAAAGAGAGTATTACCAGACGTTTCGTCTAGTCTTCAACGATCTCAAGTTCCACATCAACCGTCAATGCTTCATCAATAGTGGTAACATCTGCGGGGATAAAAAGTACTCTTCTCTCTCCCTCAAACATGCCTAAAACACCATCCACAAGTCCATCACCTACAAAGCTAATGGCAGATTGTGATCCAATATTAGTCACCCGAACAGCAGAGGTGCTCCCATTTACATATGAACTTCTGAGTATTTCTCCATCCAACCTACGAGTGGTGTAATAAATCCGAATGTTATCTCGAATGGTAACATCAAATGAAGTTGAGTCACCGGTATTGATTAAATAATAGATCACACCTGAGTTTGTGATCACTTTCGAAAGAGCGTTGCTGGTATCAGCTAAAGCGGGAGCATCAGAATAATCGTTTTCAAAACTATTGCTGTTATTTCCACATGCGATAAGGATTAAAGAAAGAATAGCAAAGAAAAATAGATTACGAGAGTTTTGTATAAACTGCATTAATTATGTGATAGTTGGACTGTTTAGAAACAGGTGAACTTGAATTTTATTTTAAAGATACGGCATCAACCTATTAAAAACTTATTCAGCAGACTCAGGTTGATTGAAGTCGTCTCCGAAGGCTTCTTTAAGCTCTTTGTCCCTCATTTTATTGGCAACATAACTCACCCATATGGCAAACTCATAGAGTACTGCTAAAGGCATTGCTATTAATACCTGAGAAATAGGTTCGGGAGGGGTGAGAAAGGCAGCCATCACAAGACAAACTATGAAAGCATGCCGGCGATATTTCCTCAAGAAATCTGGTGTAAGAATCCCAATTTTTGAGAGAGCATAACTGATTACTGGAATCTGAAAAATGAGGCCACAGGTAACTACCCACATAGCGAGCGAACCAAAGTACTCGTTGATATCGAAATCATTCCTAACAATACCAGAGTCGGAGATATTAAAGGTCCCAAAGAATTGAAGTGCAAAAGGAACAAGTATCAAATATCCAAAGGCTACCCCAATCAAGAAGAAAATGGTGATGAAAATGGCACTCATTATGGTTTTCCACTTCTCCTTCGATTCTAAAGCGGGTTCTATAAAGGCCCACATTTGATAAAAGAAGACCGGGGAACCGATCAGAAAACCAGTTACAAATAGCATACCCCAAAAAGTAAAGAACTGACCAGGGAGTTTTCTACTCTGTAGTGTGAGGTCAATGGCATCAACTCCAATGAACTTATACATGAAAAAATCTGCCTTCGAAGGACCTAACAGAACCTCATCGATTACAAAGTCGGAGAAAATGAAAGCAACAATAACACCTACGATTACCCCAACACAGCCTTTGATAATCCTCCATCTCAATTCTTCGAGATGCTCGAGAAAAGACATTTGGTCAGTTCTGTTTGGTGGTGGTACTACTTTAGGAGGTTTTTCTCCCATTATTTGTCGTTCTGAACTGCTCAAACTAAATTTTTAGGCGGTTACAAAATCGTACAGAGGAAAGCGTTCACAAAGTGCCTGAACTTCATTAGTCACATGCTTATGAACATCTTCATCTCCTGGTTTCTGAATTACTTTATCAATTAATACAGCGATATACTCAAATTCAGACTCTCCCAATCCGCGAGTAGTCATCGCCGGCGCTCCAATCCTAATTCCGGAGGTTACGAATGGGCTTTCTGTATCAAAAGGAACCATATTTTTATTTACGGTGATTGCAGCTTTCCCGAGTGCTTCTTCAGCAATTTTACCAGTAACTCCTTTGTTCCTCAGATCGATAAGGATGAGGTGATTATCGGTTCCGTTACTTACAATATCATATCCCAGCTCTATAAATTTAGCCGCTAGTGCTTTAGCATTCTTTTGTACCTGGATCTGGTAATCTTTAAATGATGGTTCCAAGGCTTCTCCATAAGAAACAGCCTTCGCTGCAACAACATGCATCAATGGGCCACCTTGTGTACCCGGAAATACTGCTGAATCTAATACTTCACTCCAGTTTTTAGTTCGTCCTGATTTTGGAGCAACTACTCCGAGCGTATTTTCTCCATCTTTCCCAACCAGAATCATTCCTCCACGAGGCCCTCTGAGTGTTTTATGGGTGGTTGTAGTAACCACATGAGCATGGGGAAGAGGATCATTCAAAAGCTTGGTAGCAATAAGGCCGGCCGTATGCGCCATATCCATCCAAAGCAAAGCTCCTACTTCATCAGCAATACTTCTGAACGCCTCATAATCATAATCTCTTGAGTATGCTGAAGCTCCAATGGAAATCATTTTAGGATTAACTGCTTTTGCTTTATCCCGAATTTTATCCATATCCAGGCGACCCGTTTCTTTTTCTACTCCATAGAACTCAGGCTTAAAATATATTCCAGAAAAGTTTACTGGTGATCCATGGGTTAGGTGACCTCCATGAGATAGATCAAATCCCAGTAAAGTATCGCCTGGTTTCATTAACGCAAGGTAAACCGCGGCATTGGCGGTTGCTCCGGAATGAGGTTGAACATTTACCCATTCAGCACCGAATAGCTGCTTTGCTCGATCACGGGCTATGTCCTCAATCACATCTGCGTATTCGCATCCACCATAATATCTTTTCCCGGGATACCCTTCGGCATATTTGTTGGTAAGATTGCTCCCATTAGCCTGCAACACTGCCCTGGATACAAAGTTTTCTGAAGCGATAAGCTCAAGATTATTATTCTGGCGTACTGTTTCCTTTTCTAAGAGTTCAAAAACAGTGGGATCTTGTTCCTGGATTGATTTCATTAATCAGCGTCCTTTTGGGTTAAAGATTCAATTTTTTCAATTCGTCGGGAATGACGGCCTCCTTCAAATTCTGTATTAAACCAGGTCTTAAGAATTGCTTCTAATTCTTCTTCTTTGTCTTCTAATTCTCTACCAGGAAGGCAAAGTATATTGGCATCGTTATGAAGGCGAGTCATCTCGGCTACTTTATGACTATATACTAAAGCAGCTCTGATCTTAGGATATTTATTCGCAGTCATGCAAACCCCCTGACCGCTTCCGCATAAAATAATTCCTTGTGGATACTCTCCAGAATCAACCCGTTCTGAAACTTGTATTGCAAAATCAGGATAGTCGACCGACTCATCGGAATGTGTTCCAAAATCGACAGGAGTGTGTCCGAGTTTTTCGAGGATTTTTTTTGTGATTTGCTTGGCTTTAAAACCTGCGTGATCGCTCGAAATGGGGATGATCATTAATCAGAAATTGAAGTGAATGATTGGAAGGCAAATATCACTAAATTTTAGCTTAGTTTAAAGATTCATTTACACAACCTACACTCTTCAAAAGGCACGTATTTATGTATTCTCAAGAACTGGAAACAGCAAGAAAAGCGGCAAGAGAGGCTTCGGAAATAATAAAGAAATTTGCCAGTGATCGATCATTCAATATCGAACTCAAGCGTAAAAATGACCTCGTAACAGACGCAGACATAGCTTCGGAACGGAAGATTATTGAAATAATCCAATCTGCATTTCCAGATGATGTATTTCTAGCCGAAGAGTCGAATACACATACCGCGCTTCCAAATGGAAGAGTATGGATCATTGATCCAATTGATGGAACTACTAATTTTTCACATGGCTTTGCTCCTTATTGTATTTCTATAGCCTTTTGGGAAAACGGGAGCCCGAAAGTAGGTCTGGTGCTGGAAGTAGCTCATGATGAATGGTTCCACGCTGTAGAAGGAGAAGGTGCTTTCCTAAACGGAGAACGCCTTAATATTTCCAAAATAACGGATCCATCACGAGCCCTTATTGCAACGGGTTTTCCTTATAGTCATTTCGATTTAGTGGATCCTTATGTTGAAGTGCTTAAAAGTTTAATGCAAAAAACGCATGGTATTAGACGAGCAGGTGCTGCTTCCTATGACTTATGTTGTGTAGCAGCAGGGAGGTTCGAAGGCTTTTATGAGTATGGGTTAAATCCATGGGACATTGCCGCGGGGATGCTCATTATTAAAGAAGCGGGAGGAGGGACCTGCGATTGGCTTGGGGAACAGAATCAGCTATTTGGTAAAAGAATAATAGCAGGAAATGAATCTATCCGAAAATTTCTGGAAGGTGAGTTAAGAACCTTTTTTGAAGAAGACTCATTAGCTGGATAGGAAAAATAAGATTAGTGAAAAAAGCGTGTAACCTTCTTAAGACAGAAAAGTGTACATGGTTGAACATTAACACGGGGCTCGCGAAATAATTGAATTCTACGTCGGACAAAGCTTTAATGATGAAGGTGAAAAATGGTGATCTGGATAAACTCGGATTACTATTTGAGCGATATAATCGTCCTTTATACAGCTTTTTCTACAGGAAGACATTTGAGCCCCAGTTAAGTGAGGATCTTGTTCAATCGGTGTTTGAGCGTATGCTTAAATATCGGACAACGTACTCCGGTTCGGGTGCCTTCACCACCTGGATGTTCAGCATAGCGCGAAATGCGCACATCGACCACTTTCGTAAAGAAAAGCGGCGGCAGGAAGATGAGATACTTGACGAAGAACGAATCGAAGGTGAAGCTCCCGACGGGTACCGGGAACTGGATGACCGAAACAGGAAAAAAATCTTACTGGAAAAAGCACTCCAACAATTGGATGAAGAAAAAAAAGAAGTAGTGATACTTAGTCGATATGAAGGTCTCAGATATCACGAAATAGCCGAGATACAAGGCGTAACTGAAAGTGCTGTTAAAGTAAGAATGTTTAGGGCGATGAAAGAACTTAAAAAGATTGTAACCACACTTAGTGAGGCATATACCGATGAATGAAAAGTATGAACAATTAATTGCTGATTACCTGGCTGGTAACCTGGATGAAGCAGCCAAAGCAGAGCTCAAGGAGCTTATTAAAAAAGGCACAATTGATTTTATTGACTTTCGTGCCATGGAGCAGCTTCATGATGAATTAGATTTAGTTTCTATCCCGGAACCGTCTCAGGAAATGAGTTCGAAGTTCTATACCATGCTCGAGCAGGAAAAAAATGGAGCTTCTTCATCAGTATTAAATGCCTTAACGCAAAGTCTGTCAAATCTTTTGAACCAGTTAACAATGCCAAAGTTGGCTTATGCCTTTGTATTGTTGGTTGTTGGAGGATTTATTGGCAGCGTGGTAGGAAATAATGATACTCAAATCGAGCAGCTTACCTCGGAAATGCAAACCATGCGAGAAATGATGATGGTAAGCATGTTAGAAGGGCCATCTACTACCGATCGTTTGCGAGCGGTAAATATTAGTGCTCAACTTCCTTCTGTAGATGAGAAGGCAATACGAGCCCTGCTGTTCACACTTAATAATGATGAGAGTATAAATGTTCGTGTTCAAACCATTGAAGCACTAAGTCGGTGGGGAGATAATGAATTGGTTCGGGAAGGACTAGTACGATCGATAGCAGGGCAGGAATCTGATATCGTAATCATCGAGATGGCTGATGCTATGGTAGAATTAGGAGTGAAAAACTCAGCCAATGAATTTCAACGCCTGATTGATGAGAAAGACTTGTCAGGTGCAACTAAAAGGAAAGTCGAAAATACCATCGCGGTATTGCTATGATTATAACAGGAGTCAACATTATGGAATCTCTATTAAACTTCATTTTCAAATTATTCTTCCTATCGATCTTCGCACTTGTAGTCTCCACATTTGGAGTAACTGCCCAGGATAGGGTTGAGAATTTCGATCTAACTATTCAAAACAACCAATTTTCAGGTGATGAAGAAGTAGTTATCAAGAACATAAACGGAGAAGTTCTGGTTACCGGCTATGATGGAGATGAAATAGTAATCGAAGGCAGAAAAGAATTATGGAAAAAGCGTGGTGATATTACTCAGGAAGAAGCAGATGAATATTACCTCGAAACCCGATCCTATGATGGGAAATTCTATATCTATGTAGAAGCACCTAATGCTCATATAGAATTCAGAAGAGGAAGGTTAGACTATCACTGGCATTGGGATGACAGGGATTGGAATGATATAAACGCGAATTTTGACCTGGTTATTAAAGTACCTAAAAATATTAATCTTAAAGCTTCTACAGTAAATGGTGGAGACGTGGTTGTAGAAGAAATGATGAGCAGAGTAAGGGCTAGCAATGTAAATGGTGATGTAGTAATCAAAGATGCAAAAGGAGCCGCTGATGCCAGTACAGTGAATGGCGATATTGAAGTGTGGTTCTCTGAAAGCCCAACAGAAGATCTAGATTTTGAAACGGTAAACGGAAAAATCGAGATATACTCTCCAGAAGATTTATCAGCAGTGATAACCTTTGAAAGCCTTCATGGAGAACTTTATACCGATTTTGATGACATAAGAAGACTTCCAAACCGATTGAACAAGGAAAGAAAAGGAAGTGGGTATCGATATAAGATTAACCAAAGTTCACCTATCCAAATTGGAGATGGGGCCATTGAAATGGCTTTTGAAATGGTAAATGGTGATGCCTACATCCGCGTAAGAAAATAACAATACAAAAAAGAAGACCATGAAAATATCAAAAACTATTATCTACCTGTTCGGCTTTATTATGCTTACTTCAGGTACAGTTTTAGGGCAAAATGACTTAAGCGTACCATTAACTGATCCCGGAAAACCTGGAAAACTCAGTCTCAATGCAATCTATGCGGATGATATTCTAGTAAGGGTTCACGACGGGAATAACGTTATCGTCAAATTTGATGGAGAGGATGATGACCGCTACGATAATTATAATCGTAATGGCCTCAAGAAAATCTCAACCAACGGAGTTGGCTTAGAGGTTACCGAAGACAATAACAACGTGCGCATCAAAACAGCACCTAATAGTCATGATTTGGACCTGGAAGTATGGGTGCCCAAAAACTTCTCTTTAAATCTCCAGGTAACACATGGAGATGTCGAAGTTCATGGCGTTGAGGGAGAACATGAAGTTCGTGCTACTAATGGAGATATCGAGATGCATGATATCGGAGGTTCGGTTGTAGTAAATAGCGTGAATGGAGACATAGAAGTAAATATGGTATCCGTCACCCCTAATACCCCAATGTCATTTACCGGCCTTAATGGCGATATCGAAGTGTCATTCCCTTCGAATACAAGATTCACCGGAAAAATGAAGACCGATTACGGGGATGTGTACACTAATTTTGATATCCAGTTGGACCGATCGTCTAGTGCTTCAGAAATAAGTAGCGGTGACGGAAAGTACACTGTAACCATCAATAAGTGGATTACAGGTTCGGTAAACGGTGGGGGGCCGGAGTTTCTTTTCAAAACCCTCCACGGTGATATAGAGATAAGTAAAAATTAGTAAATTGCGGAAACGCTAAGCGATTCTGCCCGTCGTACTTACGAGAAAGATAACCCCGCTAATTTAGTGATTCGATTTTGCGGAAAAGTCGAATCACTGAAGCTAGCCTAGCCAAATCTATACAATGAAAAAATCTACTACCCTGCTATTGCTATGCGTATGTTTTGGAGGTACTGCACTAGCTCAAAACTTTGCCCCTAAAGAACGGAATGTTGCCAACATGGCAAATCCGACAAACACAACAGACTACCGTTATGGTTCTGAGGACGCTCCAACAATGGATGCCGTTCGTATCTCAAATGGAATAATTATACTTGATGGTCTGTTAGACGAAAATGTATGGGGTAATGCTCCTGTTGCTACAGGTTTTACTCAACGATTTCCTGTGGATGGTGGAACTCCTTCGCAGCGAACAGAAGCCCAAATCTTATATACAGACAAGTACATATATGTTGGTGTAATGGCTTATGAAACAGCCATCGATTCTACCAACAGTCCGCTCTTTAGGCGTGATGGAAGTGAAACCAGCGATTGGGTATACGTTAGTTTTGATAGCTATAATGATAAAAGAACAGCATTTACTTTTGCTGTAAACCCCAGAGGTGTTCAGAAGGATATACTATATTTCGATGATAGTAGTGAAGACGTTCTTTGGGATGCTGTATGGGAAGCTGAAGCAGTGACACATGCAAATGGCTGGTCCGTTGAGATGAAAATCCCTTTATCCCAATTGAGATTCAGTTCAAAAACAGCAGTACAGAGCTGGGGAGTTAATTTTCAACGACGCATAGCACGTCATAATGAGTTCAATTATTGGGCGCCTACTTCGCAAACGGAGGCAGGGGCAGTTTCTCTATTTGGAAGATTGAATGGAATTGCAAATTTGAAGGAACCAAGAAGGCTTGAAGTTGCGCCATATGTTTCTTCAAAATTAACCAGGGAACCGGAACAAGACCCCAATGACCCATATTATGATGAAAATGAAGTCGATTTCGGATTAGGAGGGGATGTGAAATATGGATTGACCTCCGACCTAACTTTAACTGCCACTGTTAACCCTGATTTCGGGCAGGTTGAAGCAGATCCTTCAACTATAAACTTATCCCAGTTTGAGATTTTCTTTTCTGAAAGAAGACCGTTCTTTCTGGAAGGAAGTGACATTTTTAGATTTGGTAGAACCAGAACGTATAATACTGCTGGAAATCCAAATACATTCTATTCACGAAGAATTGGTCGCTCCCCACAGGGATCTTTAGACAGATTCAATGCATTTAGCAACGAATCCGCGTTTATTTCTGACAGTGCAAGATCTTCTTATCAGAATGTTCCGGACCAAACCAACATTGCAGCAGCAGCTAAGATAAGTGGGAAAACTAAATCGGGATGGTCAATTGGGTTGTTAAACGCCTACACATTAGAAGAAAAGGCGGATTTCACAGTAAATCAAGGAAGTGTATTAGGGCAAACAACAGGTTCATATACCGTTGAGCCTGCTACGAATTATCTGGTTGCCCGGGTGAAGAAAGACATCAATGAAGGAAATACAGTAGCTGGTGGATTCTTGAGTGCTGTAAACCGAAATATCAATGACACCTATTTCGAAAATTACCTTAGAAATTCGGCCTACATAGCGGGAGCAGATTTTGAGCATAATTGGAAGGACCGAGAGTATGTGGTAAGTGGAACATTTTCGGTTAGCCAGATAAATGGTACCAGAAGCGCAATTTCATTGGCTCAGCTTGCTCCGCAACGATATTACCAACGAGTAGATTCTGATGAATTAAGTGTGGACCCTTCGAAAACCAGTCTGGATGGTTTTGCTACCGAGCTAAGTTTAAGGAAATCTTCTGGCGACCATTTCACAGGTTCGGTAACCTATTCTGAGGTAAGCCCGGGATACGAGACTAATGATTTAGGCTTCCAGAACAGAGCAGATTACCGCGCAGTTGCCTTTGCCTTTCAATACCAGGAAACCTCACCGAAAAATGTGCAATACTGGGAAATGTGGAGTTATCATTTGCATGGATGGAACTATGATGGTGATCGTATCTGGCAAAATTATAACATCGGTGGCTTCACGAGATTCAAAAACCAGTGGTACGTAAATGCCAATATTAATACCTCATTTGGTAGGATTTCTGACCGATTGACTCGTGGTGGACCAATAATGAAGTATAACGACGATTTGAACTTTAACTTCAACATGGGTACAGATAGAGCAAAGCAATTCTTCATGTATACAGGTCAATTCCACCGAAGAGATATTGAAAATGAATATGATGATTACTATTGGTTCGGGATCACATATCAGCCGACTACCTTCATCCAGATTAGTGTGGAGCCTGAAATAGGATTTGAACTTGATGAAGACCAGTATGTAGCAACTATTGCACGTAAAACTACTGGGCCTGATCGTGACCCGGATTTTGATCAAACATTTGGTAGTAGGTACATTTTTTCAGACGCGAGAAGTACTAGGCTTTCTACTGAGTTTCGTGTTAATTGGACATTCAATCCTAAAATGAGTCTTCAGACATTTGTTAGACCTTTTATAGCTTCATCACGATTCTCCAATTTTGGTGAATTCAATAATCCTGGAGGCTTCGGGTTTGATCGATATGGAGTAGATGAAGGTGATCTGACAGAAGACGGAAATGGAAACTTTGCAGTAGATATAGACAGGGATGGAGATACGGACTTCAATTTCAGTCGTCCCGATTTCACTTTTCGTTCGTTACAAGGGAATGCAGTGTTCCGCTGGGAATATAAACCTGGTTCTACTTTCTTCCTTGTTTGGCAGCAGCAGCGCGATGGTGGGATAAGTGATGGAGAGTTTAACTTCAGTAGGGACTTTATTGACATTCTTGATCCCAAACCTACCAATGTGTTTCTGGTCAAGTTTAGCTATTGGTTCGGTAGCTAATAAAAACAACTACTTTGGCTAAAGGGAATGCATTGCATTCCCTTTTTTATTTGTAACAACAGCTGTTTATACTTCTCTTTGGTTCAATAGGGCATCTTTCCCTTTCATTACGTTGGGGCTCTCAAAGTAAATGTGATAACAGCGATAGGTTTTATGAAAAACACATTATGTGTTTGGCTTTGTGCAGTGGTAGGGTTACTGGCTTATAATTCATCTACAATTTTTGCGCAAGATTCTGCAACGAAGCCTTCCATTAAGGCAGAAAGAGTGGTTTCTGATTCGGACATCAAAATAGATGGGGTCTTGAATGAGTCTGTCTGGTCGTCAGCTATTCCTGCAACAGATTTTATACAGAACTTCCCTGATGACGGAGGTAGACCCAGCCAACGAACAGAAGTAAGAGTACTTTATTCTGATCAGTACTTATATATAGGAGCATATAACTTTGACTCTTCTCCCGACTCCATCGTAGCCACATTATTCAGAAGAGATGGGGAAGCACTCAGTGATTGGATTTTTGTAAGTGTAGATAGCTATGATGACAATCTAACTGCATTCTCTTTTGGCGTTAATCCGCTTGGTGTGCAAAAGGATATGATGCACTTTAATGATATTGAAGAAGATGTATTATGGGACGCCGTTTGGGATGCAGAGACTAATATCAATACTGATGGTTGGGTGGCAGAGTTCAGAATACCTCTTTCTCAGCTTCGTTTTACTTCTTCAAAAGATGTACAAAACTGGGGGATAAATTTCGAGCGGCAAATTGCCCGTTATGACGAATATAATTTTTGGTCTAGGGTGCCAAGGGAGGAGTATGGAGAAGTTTCCTGGTATGGCAATCTTGAAGGGGTTCAGGATTTATCACGGCCGATGCGATTAGAAATATTACCATATGTATCGACTGAACTTACCCGGGAACCTGATCTGAATAATGGAGATCCTTTTTATGAAGAAAACGAGCTTGGCTTTAAACTCGGAGGGGATTTCAAATACGGCATAACTTCAGATTTCACTCTTACTGGTACGATTAATCCAGATTTTGGCCAGGTTGAGGCGGACCCGGCGACCATTAATCTTACCAATTTTGAAATTTTCTTTGATGAGCAGCGACCATTCTTCTTAGAAGGAAGCGATATTTTTTCTTTTGGTGGAACCACCTCCCAAAATACCTTTAGTACCCATTTTAATTTTTACAGTCGAAGAATTGGTAAAACTCCTTTTGGTCAAACTGGATTAGCAGGAATAAGTGCCGATTTTGAAGACCGACCACAAGAGACTACCATAGCCGGCGCTGTGAAAGTCAGTGGAAAAACCGATAAAGGGTTGTCTATTGGCGTTTTGAATGCATATACCCTTGAGGAAAACTCTGATTATTTTTCTTCTTCCGATTTATCGAGAGGGGAATACCAGGTAGAACCTGCTACTAATTTTATGGTTACGCGAGTGAAGCAGGATTTAAAAGGTGGGGATGTTCAGCTTGGAGGTTTTGCAAGTGCCGTAAATCGATCCTTTGGTAATTCATATTTGCGAAATTACCTGCATGAATCTGCCTACCAGGTTGGACTAGACGGACAATATTTTTGGGCAAACCGTAGCTGGGGAGCCAGTGGTGTATTTGCTGCCAGTCAGGTTAATGGTACTCGAGAAGCCATATTGCAAACCCAAACTACTTCAGCCAGATACTACAATCGCACAGATTCTGAAAAACTATCTGTCGATCCATCAAAAACAAAACTCGATGGTTATTACGGCGAATTTAGCGTCGGAAAGTATGGTGGCTCAGGCTTGCTTTATTCATTTACTTATTCCGAAATGAGCCCTGGATATGAAGTAAATGATATAGGGTTCCTGGAGCGAGCAGATTATAGAGCTCCTCATATTTATGCTGAATATTTAAATCTTAACTCTGATTTATTCCGTTTCTACTTGCTGTGGGCATTTGGAGGCTACGCCTGGAATTTTGATGGCGATATGATCATGAATTTTTATTCATCTGGAGCTTTTTTCCAATTGAATAATTTATGGAGCATTATAGGTACAGCTGGGACTACCGGAAAATTCTATAATGATAGAATTACGAGGGGCGGGCCAGTAATGAGGCGTCCTAAGGACTGGAATACAAGTCTGGAAATCAGATCTAACCAAACAAAAGAATTATACGCCACCTTTGGAAATCGATATCGCAGGGACGCCTCAGGAGAATACACCACCACCTTATATGCATCGCTCAACTACCGCCCAACGAGCTATATTCAGCTAGAATTTTCTCCTACTTATATAAAGGAAAAGAATACCGACCAGTACCAGGGTTTCGATAATTACGATGCAGATGAAGCAGTGGAATACCTATTCTCTGATTCTTTTCTGGACATTTTCTATACGGAAATAAGAGTGGATTGGACCTTTACATCAAAATTGAGTCTTCAGACCTACGCACGTCCATTACTGTATACCGCCGATTTCAAAAACTTCAAATATTTTGAAGATCGTAAGACCTACAACTTCGTTTATCTCGGAGAGACCGAAACAGCAGATTTCAACTATAAAGCGCTTCAAGGGAACGCTGTATTAAGATGGGAATATCGTCCAGGGTCGACTTTTTATTTGGTATGGCAACAGGAAAGAGAAGGGGTATTAAATAATGACATGTTTGACCTTTTTGGCGGAACACGTGACATTTTTGATAACAAACCTACTAATATCTTCCTGCTTAAGTTCAGTTATTGGTTTGGTTCTTAGTTTGGCATTTGAATTGCGGTAATAAGGACCCGGTTCATTATCTTCCGGTATAAAGAGAAATTTAAATTATTAATTATATGCATACTCAACTCACTGCAGATCAAGTACAGAGCATTCAGGCTTCATTTATGAACAAAGTTTACGCCTGGATGTGTTTAGCATTAGCACTAACTGGATTTGTTGCTTTACGAACAGTTTCTTCTGAAGCGATGATCAATCTAATTTTTGGTACACCCGGTGTACTTTTTGGATTAATCATTGTTGAGCTAGCCATTGTTTTTGGAATGGTTTCCATTATTAACCGAATATCCTCAAATATGGCTATTGGTTTGTTCATGTTGTATTCAGCATTGAATGGACTTACTCTTTCGGCTCTGTTATTAGTATATACACAAGCCTCGGTTGCATCTACCTTTTTTATAACTGCTGGTACTTTTGGTGTAATGAGTGCCTATGGTTTTTTTACAAAAAGAGATCTTACTTCGTGGGGAAACCTATTATTTATGGCGCTAATTGGACTAATTATAGCCAGCATTGTAAACGTTATTTGGTTTAGTTCAACAATGTATTGGATTATCACCTATGCAGGAGTATTGATTTTTGTAGGTTTGACTGCTTACGATACTCAAAAACTTAAGCGACTTAGTCTTGAAGTTGACATAGAAAGTGAAGAGGGGAGAAAGGGAGCTATCATGGGAGCACTAGCCCTGTATCTCGATTTCATTAACCTGTTTATTTTCCTTCTCCGAATTTTTGGACAAAGGAGATAAGAGAAAGATTCACCGAAATTAAAGCAGCTCATTAATGAGCTGCTTTTTTTATGTCAACTCGATTTTCTGAACTAATAAATCTTCTGAATTCCCGCCAATCATAATTTCAAACTCACCCGGCTCAGCGCCAAATGTTCGATCAGGCCCATAAAATGCTAATGTCTCCCAGTTGATATCAAATACAACCTGCTTTGATTCCCCGGGTTCGAGTTCAACTTTAGTAAATCCTTTTAGCTCTTTTACTGGGCGAATAGTGGAAGAATAAAGATCATTAATATATAACTGTACAGTCTCTATCCCGTTGACAGTCCCCGTATTTTTTATTTCCATAGATGCGAATATTCGCTCATTCATGGCCATTTTTGAAGAGCTAAGCTCAAAATTAGAGTACTCAAACGTAGTATAACTCAGCCCGTGACCAAATGAATACTGGGGAGTTTTTTCGGAATCAACATAATGAGACCAAAAAACATACAGTGGGTCAGGATCGACGTTAGCCGGACGCCCAGTATTATTCCGGTTATAAGAAATAGGCATTTGCCCTACATTCCTTGGAATAGACATGGCTAGCTTGCCAGATGGGTTATAATCACCAAATAACACATCAGCTATTGCATTTCCTGATTCTGATCCCAGTTGCCAACATTCTAATATGGTAGACATATTTTCGTACAACCATGGCTCTGCAATCGGTCGGCCATTTATCAGAACAATTACTACCTGATCATTCACTTTGGCTATCTCTTTCAATAGTTCAAGCTGAGTGCCTTTTAAGCCGATTTCGGTCTGGCTTCGTCCTTCACCCGATTGAAAACACTCTTCTCCAAGTGCGAGTATTACTAAATCGGATGAGCCAGCCAGCTCTATAGCCTCTTCAAGCCCTGATCTATCATCCGCATTTGACAGGTCTAAAGTTTGGGTAAATTCGGGTGTTCCTGTTGAAAGAGTGTAACCCTTGGCAAATTTAACTTCTACATCATCCGAAACTTTATGTTGAATCCCTTCAAGTACTGATACTGCACTGAAGGGGATTGCCTGTCCTCTCCATGTTCCAATGGGAGTATCTTTATCTTCAGCGAGCGACCCAATTACAGCAATTGACTTTGCTTCTCTCGAAAGAGGGAGCAGGTTCCTGTCATTCTTAAGCAGAACAATAGATTTTAATGCTGCTTCCTTCGCTGCTGTCAAATGTTCGTCGCAGAATACTTTCGTTTGCTCGAGATGTTCATCACAGTAACCGTATGGGTCATCAAAAAGTCCAAGTTTAAATTTAAGCGTAAGAATTCTTCGTACGGCCTCGTCAATAATGGATTCTTCAACTTCTCCAGCTTCAACAAGCTCTTTAAGGAAATACTCAAAACCCTGTGACTCCATATCCATATCTGCACCAGCAAGCGCTGCTTTTTTTGCAGCTTCTTTTAAGCTTTTTGCAAACTGATGAGTTTTCATTTCTCCGATAGTATTCCAATCGGTAATGATAAATCCTTCGAAGCCCCAATCTTCCTTTAGAATCCTCCGCTGTAGATTGTCATTGCCGGTAACCGGTATACCGTCAATATCATTAAAAGAGTTCATAACGGTTGCTACGCCCGCTTCTACAGAAGCTTTAAATGGGGGCAAGATGTGATTATAAAGTGTATTAGTATTTATCTCTGTGGTATTATAATCTCTGCCCGCAACTACAAATCCATAACCTGCAAAATGCTTGGCTGTGGCTGCTATGGTATCTTTTCTCGAAAGATCTTCTCCCTGGAATCCTTTGACTCGGGCAACCGCAATCTGGGTGCCTAGATAAGTATCTTCACCACCTCCTTCGACTACTCTTCCCCAACGTGCATCACGCCCTATATCCATCATAGGAGCAAATGTCCAATGAACCCCCGAAGCAGCAGATTCTATAGCAGCTATCCGAGCTGATTTTTCAATCAATTCTAAGTCCCAACTACAGGACTCTGCCAAAGGCACAGGGAACATAGTTTTGTAGCCATGAATTACATCATAGCCGAAAATCAAAGGTATACCTAACCTGGAATGTTCTACTGCTAATTTTTGAGCCTTTCTAGTAGCTTCAACTCCAACTACATTAAGCATGGAGCCTACTTTGCCTTCAGCAATTTTTTGGTATCGCTCTTGCTCACTAGCACCTTGTGGCATAGGACCTGTTAGATCCCAGGTGCTACAGTATTGGTTCATTTGACCAATTTTCTCATCTAAAGTCATTTTAGAAAGTAACTCAGCAACTGATTTTGCTATATCTACTTGCTCAGCTGTTTTCTCAGTATTAGCGTGTACTGCCATCAAAAAATAATTCTAATCAACGTTCAACTCGGAAAGTTAAACAAATTGAGCTATTAGAATCTCAGATAAAAAATCTCACAAGGTAGAGATTGGTCTTCCATTAATAAGCTTTCGTTCCTTCTTTGTAGCAATAACCAGGCTGCTAAACCAGTTCGAGTCATCGTAAATTAGGCCCTCACGAATAGCTTCTCTGTAGACCTGTCGAAATAATTGATGTTGAAAAACTTTCACTTTCCACACTACAATCATTCTTGACCAGTAAATTTGACTTAGAATAATTCCCGCAAAATTTACTGAGAGAATGAATTTATAATCGTGAAATTGAAGTGCGAGAATAATGGATAAGATGCACATCCCTATAAAAATAAAGTAGGGGATTAGCAGTAAATGAACTCTTGCCTTAACAAGAAGCCTATATGCATCATCATCGTTGAATATATATTTTTTGTCGTCCATGAATCGAAAGCTAACGTATCGAATTCAAGAACTGCTAAGAGGGAAAATGTTACACCAGAAATTGAGAATTTTTAAGAACTTTGATCTACTTGTCGATTTGCTCTGAAATGTATTCCATTTCGCTCCGGATCAGGCCTGGGTTAGTCCATGGCACAAAATGATTCATTTCTGGAATAATAACCATGTGAGGGACATTATTAGGGAGCATTCTTTCTACAAAGTAGGCATTCCCCTCAGGAACTAAGTTGTCTTTTCCTCCCTGAATAACCGAAACTGGTTGAGAAATGGATTCCCAAAATGGCATCATCTCTTCTAATTCTTGTTTAAGTGCAAGAATCTCTTCGTTGG
>CBDETC010000001.1:0-626854 GCA_965242845.1 Balneolaceae bacterium | reverse complement strand
CCTGCATGTCCTGATCATACTGAAAAGAGAACCTTATTTGATGTGTTGGAGGTGGAGAAGAATACAGGTATTTCGCTAACGGAATCGTTTGCTATGTATCCAGCAAGTTCGGTAAGTGGCTTCTATTTCTCGAATCCTCAGTCAAGGTATTTTGGAGTTGGGAAAATAGATAAGGATCAGATTATCAATTATTCAGAACGAAAAGGGCAGAGTATTGAAGAAACCGAAAAATGGCTGGCCCCAAATTTGAGCTATAAATGAGGAACGTAATTTTAGTGTCATTCTGAGCCCGCCTTCCGAAGTACTCGTACGGAGGACAGGCGAAAGCGAAGAATCTTGTCGACTTAAAGCCGATTAGATCCTTCGCAAGTATGCTCAGGATGACTTTTATTAACATCTACAGTAAATGAAAGTAACCGACTATTTTAACCAGGCGAATGGAGAAACCCTTTTTACCTTTGAGGTTTTACCTCCTTTGAAAGGGCAGAACATTCGAACACTATTCGATCATATCGATCCTCTAATGGAGTTTAACCCTCCGTTTATTGATGTGACTTATCATAGAGAGGAGTATTCCTATAAAAAGCATTCGAATGGCTTATTAGAGCGGAAAACTGTTCGCAAACGGCCTGGAACAGTAGGGATGTGTGCGGCTATTCAGAACCATTATAATGTAGATGCAGTGCCTCATATCATTTGTGGTGGTTTTTCCAGGGAAGAAACCGAAAATGCACTGATCGACCTAAACTTTCTGGGGATTGATAATGTGCTGGTGCTACAAGGGGACGTAAGAAAACCAGACCGGGAGTTTGTTCCTGAGGAAAATGGTCATGCCTATGCCTCTGAATTACTAGGGCAGGTAGTAGAAATGAATAACGGAGTGTATCTGGATGAGGAAATTGAAAATGCACAGCCATCTAATTTTTGTATTGGTGTAGCCGGGTATCCGGAAAAACATACTAATGCTCCCAATATGGAAACAGACCTCCGGTATTTAAAGAAGAAGGTGGAAGCTGGGGCAGACTATATCGTTACTCAGATGTTTTTTGATAACCAGAAGTACTTCGATTTCGTGAAATCTTGCAGAGAAATAGGGATTGAAATTCCCATTGTGCCCGGACTTAAGCCCATTACTACACTAAAACAAATCACGCTTTTACCCGACTTATTCCATATTGATATTCCAGAAGCTCTCACCAATGAACTTGAGAAGTGTACAGATAACGAAGGGGCGAGAGAAGTAGGAATAGAGTGGGCCATCCAGCAATCAAAAGAGTTGATTGAATTTGGGGTACCCACTCTACATTATTATTCCATGGGTAAATCACTATCCGTCTACGAGGTAGCGAAAGAGGTTTTCTAGAGTATCTTCGCTAAGTCTGATTAGCTAAAAAGAAACACCGAACCTTGAACATTCAACGTTGATGAGAAGATAAAAAGCTGGCTTTTCATGCGGCCCCTGGGTGGATACGAAGGGACTACAGCTACTACTATTACACACTGCATCAAATAGATTAGCCGCAGTTGTAAATTAATGTCAGTCTCTATGCAGTTCATTAAACCATCTTTCAAGACTTCAGGTTGGGTTTTAACTTTTCTCTTCTCTTTCTCAATCACTCAACACGCCTTTTCTCAAACAGCTACCCCACCTTCCGGTAGTGGAACTTCGGGAGATCCTTATCTCATTTCATCCTTAAACAATTTATACTGGCTCAGCCAAAATGATTCGGAATGGGCTAGCTATTACAAACTAACCACTGATATTGACGCATCTTCCACCTCTACCTGGGATTCAGGTTTCGGCTTCTCACCAATTGGTAATTCTACTACAGCATTCACAGGAAACTTTAATGGTGACGGCTATGAAATCTCCGATCTTACCATTAACCGTTCTGGTCAGGATAACATTGGGCTATTTGGCTATATAAACGGTGCCACCCTGTCCAACATCGGCTTAATTTCCGTTTCTATTGTTGGTAATGACTATGTGGGAGGCCTTGTTGGATATTCAGGTACTGCTGCGGATTATATAAGTTATTCCTATACAACGGGAACCGTGGAGGGCGCTAACAGCGTGGGGGGACTGGCTGGTTGGCTTGTTCATACTAGCAATGACGGAGATTTTAATAATCTATATTCTATTGCTGATGTAGTTGCATCGGGATCAAATGGAGGAGGTCTAATTGGGTATTTATATGGTTCCATTTCCTCTTCCTGGGCTGCCGGTGATGTAACTGTTTCCGGAAACTATGCAGGGGGATTAGTTGGATATGCCAATTCTCCATCGGCGAATAAGTTCATTATTTCAAAATCTTATGCCACGGGAGATGTACAAGGTGTGGGCGGAGTAGGAGGGGTTCTTGGACGTTCTCTTAGAACAGCGTTGGAAAATACGTATTCCACAGGAAGTGTATCCGGAACCAGTGATGTTGGGGGCTTAATTGGGTTACAGAGCGGTGGAGTTACAAATATTACCAACAATTATTCTACCGGACTGGTAAGCGGTAGTTCTAATGTTGGAGGCTTTATGGGTAGAGAATTAAATGCACGAATTACCGGAGGCTACTGGAATACCGAAACCAGCGGACAGTCTATAGATGTTGGTAATGGTGATGAAGTTGCAACCGGGCTTACTTCGTCAGAAATGACTGTTCGGGCAAATTTCTCCGCATTCGACTTTGGTGCTACCTGGAACAATATTGATGGTTTAACCCAGCCTCAATTGCGGGTCTTCCTTGCTGATTCTATTGATGGTTATTCTATAGCCGATTACCAGACTCCACCCTCGGGGAGTGGAACGGTTATTGATCCTTACCAGATTGACGACCTACCAAGCCTGTACTGGCTCAGTGAAAACGAATCTGCCTGGGCAGACTACTTTGTCCAAACAGCCGATATCGATGCTTCGGAAGTAGTTGCCTGGTACGACAGTGCCGGTTTCTCGCCCATTGGAAATGCCACGAGCAGTTTCACAGGGAGCTATGATGGGGGCGACTATACCATCTCCGGGCTTACTATAGACCGCTCTGGAGAGGATAACATTGGACTATTTGGAATTGGAGATGCTGCCACCCTGTCCAATATCACTTTGTTGGAAGCAAATGTTATAGGGAATGAGAACACGGGCACGTTGGCAGGTCAAATAAGTGGAGCTTCTACGGTAACGGGTAGTTACGCTACTGGTGAAGTTACAAGTGTTGGGGATAGCCTGGGGGGATTGATAGGAAGCCTGTCTGGAAGTGGGAGTTATGAATACTCCGACCTGGGATCTGATGTGAATGTTTCTTCTACTGGATCTTTATCATTTATTGGTGGTTTAATAGGTACTTCGCATGCGGATTTATCTGAGAGTTATGCTACTGGAAATGTGACCACTGATGGATTAGCGGTTGGTGGATTAGTGGGTTTTTTGAGTGGGAGTGTAACAAATAGTTATACCACAGGTGATATAATAGGAGACCAAAAGGCTGGAGGGGTAGTCGGAAATTCTTCAGGTACCATTGAGGACAGTTATGCCACCGGCGATATATCCGGAGATACGCAAGTAGGAGGGGTACTAGGATATAATACCGGAACGGTGACCGCTGGTTATTCCACAGGAGTTGTTATAGGTACCAGTGATACGGGTGGTTTTTTGGGTGAAAATAATGGCGGAACGATAACAGGAGGCTACTGGGATACCGAAACCAGTGGACTTTCTACGGGCATTGGCACTGACGACAACACCCAAACCGTTACCGGGCTTACTTCCAGTCAGATGTTAACACGTTCTAATTTTATAGACTTCGATTTTGATACTACCTGGAACATGATAAGTGGTTTAACTCAACCCCAGTTAAGGGCGTTTCTGGTCGATTCTATTGACGGGTATTTTATAGCTGATTTCGAGACACTTCCAAACGGGAGTGGAACGTCTGGAGATCCTTACCAGATTGCTAACCTGGGAGACATCTACTGGCTCAGCGAAAGCGATACTGCCTGGGCTGACTATTTCATCCAAACAGCAGATATCGACGCTTCGAAAACTATTGACTGGTATAACAGTGCGGGTTTCTCACCAATCGGTAATTCTACTACAGCATTCACAGGAAACTTTAATGGTGACGGCTATGAAATCTCCGATCTTACCATTAACCGCGGGACCGAAGATAACATTGGGTTATTTGGCTATATAAATGGTGCCACCCTGTCCAATATCGGCTTAACTTCCGTTTCTATTCTTGGTAATGACCATGTTGGAGGCCTGGTTGGATATTCAGGTACTACAGCCGATTATATAAGTTATTCCTATACAACGGGAACCGTGGAGGGAGCTAACAGCGTAGGAGGACTTGCTGGTTGGCTTTATCATCCTTTCAATGATGGAGACTTTAATAACCTATACTCTACCGCTGATGTAACTGTATCGGGTTCTAATGGAGGGGGATTGATTGGATATCTAAATGGTTCTCTTTCCTCTTCCTGGGCGACTGGTGATGTAACTGTTTCTAGTCTGAGTGCTGGGGGCTTGGTTGGGTATGCCTATTCTTTGGATACAAAAAAGTTTACTATTTCAGAATCTTATGCAACAGGAGATGTACAAAGTCAAAGTGCGCAGCAAGTAGGGGGGCTTCTAGGACGTTCTCTTAGAGTGGCGCTGGAAAATACGTATTCCACTGGAAGTGTATCTGGAACCAGTGACGTAGGGGGCTTACTTGGATTACAAAGCGGTGGGTCTACAGATATTACCAACAATTATTCTACTGGACTGGTAAGTGGCAGTTCTAATGTTGGAGGCTTTATAGGGAGAACAGTAAATGGTCAAATAAGCGGGGCCTACTGGAATACGGAAACCAGCGGGCTGAGTATCGGAATAGGAAGCGGCTCAGGTACCATAACCGGTCTTGATTCAGTAGAAATGACTGTTCGGGACAATTTCTCTGGGTTTGATTTTGATGCCACCTGGAACAGTATTAACAGCTTTTCTCGTCCTTACCTACAGGCGATAGCATCTGACTCTATAGATGGATTGGCAATCAGTGACTACCATAATGCTCCAGCAGGAAATGGAACAGCGATTGACCCGTACCAGATCGACGACCTGTTAAGTCTGTACTGGATTAGTGAGAGTGATTCTGCCTGGGCACGTTATTATACCCAAATAGCAGATATAGACGCTTCAGAAGTAATTGCCTGGTACGATAGTGCAGGCTTCTCACCAATAGGTAATTCTACTACAGCATTTTCGGGAAACTACGATGGAGGTGGGTATTCAATCTCTGGGCTCACCATTAATCGTCCGGAAGAAGATAATATTGGGTTATTCGGAATTGGTAATTCTTCAACCCTGACCAATATCAATGTGCTAGCTGCTGATATTACTGCAGATTATAATGCAGGGATATTGGCTGCTGAAATAAGAGGTGGCTCCACGTTAAAGGAGAATTATGCTTCGGGTGTACTTACCGCCGATAGTGGCTCAGTTGGAGGATTAGTAGGGAGCCTGGAAGGAAGCAGTAGCTATGAGTTCTCGGATCTGGTAGCAGCTGTGGACGTTACGATGACGACCATCAGTACATCTGGGAGCGTTGGAGGCTTAATTGGTAATTTATCCGGAGACTTATCAGATAGCTATGCTACAGGAAGTATAAGCTCAAGCGGAGCCATAGCCGGTGGGTTACTTGGAAGTATGGGTTCGGGAACCCTGGAATCCAGCTATTCAGCGGTAGATGTAAGTGGAGTAGATTATACTGGGGGGCTTATTGGAGTTGTTAGCGGGGCAACCGTTGAAAATAGCTATGCGACTGGGGTAGTTTCTGGAGATGGTCAGGTTGGTGGCCTGGTAGCAGAAATGCAAAGCGGAGCAATTATTGCTTCCTCCTATTCCATAGGGCTGGTTACCGGTACTATGGATGTGGGTGCCTTTGTAGGGATTAATAGCGGAACCATTACTGATGGCTACTGGAATACTGAAACCAGTGGGCAGGTTGTTGGGATTGGGACCGACAATAATGCCCAAATAGTTACTGGACTTACATCATCTCAAATGAGAGACTCCTCAAATTTTACCGGCTATGAATTTGATACTACCTGGACTATCAAGCAGGGTGGTACTTTCCCATATCTTCAATCTATTATCCCTGAAACGCTGCCTGGCGCAGACAGCCCAGTTTCCGAAACACCTTCAGGAAGTGGAACGCAAGCTAATCCTTACCAGATTGCAAGCCTGGATCATTTATACTGGATTTCTCAAACTGATTCGGTGTGGGGTGAGTACTTTATTCAAACCGCCGATATTGATGCGTTTGCTACCGTAGGATGGAATGGAGGAGAAGGCTTTTCGCCAATAGGAAATACCAGTACCTATTTTAGTGGCAGCTATAATGGAGATGGATTCACCTTGTCTGATCTCACCATTGAGCGTCCGGGTAGTGCTCATATCGGGCTGTTTGGCTTAGTGGATAGTGCGAGACTAGATGGTATTAGCTTAGCTGATGCCTCAATTACTGGCAAATACTATGTAGGCGGACTGGTTGGTTTTCTACAGAACGGTGGTTCTGTAACGAACTCAAATATTTCAGGAAAAGTAACAGGAACTGGCGATGGAATTGGTGGAATGGTAGGGACTATGCAATCCTCTTTAGATACGGTAAGCTTTAGCAGAAATTATTCTTCGGTCGCGGTTTCCTCACCTGGAGATTCTGTCGGCGGGCTTATTGGGGAAGTAGTAATAAATGTCGATGGTAGTGCATTTAGTGAGAACTATGCTACTGGAGATATATCCGGGAAAAATTTTGTAGGTGGTTTGATCGGTTATATTGGTACTGGATCAACGACCATTATCGATAGTTATGCAACCGGGGATATAAATGGTGAGCAATATGTAGGTGGGTTAATTGGTGAAGCTACAGGAATTGATGTGACCAGAATTTTTGCTATAGGAGAGGTTATAGGTACCAGTTCTATAGGTGGGGTTTTAGGTGAAATTACGAGCGGAGCTACGACTTCAGACTTGTATTGGAACACCGAAACCAGTGGTTTAGCTACAGGTATTGGTTTTGCTGATGGCTCACAAACAGCAACAGGTCTGACTATTGCTGAAATGATTGATTCTACCAGTTTCGTTGGCTTTGATTTCGCTAATACCGAATGGGGCATCGATCAGGGCTTTACTTATCCCTACCTGAAAGAAACAAACTACCGCATTTCCGTCGCCACCATTGATGGCGACGAAGGCTGGCGTATGATTGGTCATCCGGGTATTGATGCAACTTACGGAGAGCTACTGGAACCACTATGGACTCAGGGTTTTACCGGTGCAGATTCTGAAACCGGAGCTAATAACGTGTCCGTTTACAATGAATCCATTGGAGGCTATGAGGATATTGCCTCAGCTGACGATTTATTCGGAGTAAACTCCTCGGGAGAAAATTCTACCATGAATGGGGTATATGTCTATGTATATGCTTCATCCGAAAATGATGGGGTTGAGGAATGGCCGAAATACTTGGTTTCGGAATACACCAATAAAGATGAAAACTATGATATTGAGTTGACTATCGCCGATTCTACTGCAGAATATGCAGGCTGGCACCTTGTATCCAACCCTTATCATACTGCATTGGACTGGAAGTCGATGGTAGATGCGGGAGATATAGACCCTACCAATACCCTTGCAATCGCCTATGTATACAATGATATGCTGTATTCAGGTGCAGGAGGCTATAAGATGATATCTGGTTATCAACTGCCACCGGGCGTTGATGAGAGCTTCATTACTAATGATCCAATTCCGGCAATGCAGAGCTTTTTTACCGCTGCAACTGCTTCAGGTTCTACACTAAGCTTTAAGCCAGAACACCAGGCAGAAAAAGGTGAATATTTGATTAAGGAAATCAAAGAAGATACGCTCAAAGCCCAACCTGTATTAACCCTGAGTTTTGTTCATGAGAAGTTCACAGATAAAGCGGCGGTATTTGCTGGATGGGATAAGGAAAGCCCGAAATTTAATATTCCAAAGCTATCGGTGTCAAATCTTCATACTCAGTATTCCGAGATGGCTCTTTCCCATGGAAAAAAGCGCTGGGCATCACGTTCACTGGAAGAGGTAAAGGAAGGGATGCATTATCGTATTCCTCTTGAGTTAACCACTACAGAGATGGGAAGCTTTACCCTAAGCTGGAAAGGCTTGGAGCTTTTTGCCGATGATTGGGAACTCACCCTTATTGATGAGCTAACCGGACACCAGGTATCCCTGAATGAAGAGGAAGAATTCACTTTCGATATTACCAGGACTGAAGAACTCACGCTCAAAAACGGGAACGCTCGGTTTGTGCTGAATATCACGGTAGGCTCCTTAGTAGTGGGCAACGAACTGGGTGCTGATATTCCGTTCGAATATTCACTTTCACAGAATTATCCAAATCCTTTCAATCCAACTACCAATATCCAGTTTGGTCTTCCGGAAAGCGGAAATGTAGAATTGATCGTGTTCGATATTCTGGGCAGAAGAGTATCAACCCTGGTGAATGGAAGGATGGAAGCCGGCAAACATACGGTGAGATTTAATGCAAGAGATCTGGCGTCCGGTGTGTACCTCTATCAGCTTAGAGCCGGGAACAATGTATTCAATAAGAGATTCACTCTGATTAAGTAGAGCAGACTAAAAGAGAATGAAAGATTAAGAATGAAAAATTTAAAATTAGTGCATGCTCCCCAATTTTAAATTTTTCATCTTTCATTTTAATAGGTAGCCAGACCCGCAAACACGGTATCACTTCTTATCTTGAATAGGTGTTAATTCAGCATTATTTCCTGACTCAAACACTTTTCCATAAAGCGGTGTAATCCGGACATTTGTTTGTGTCCTAGTTTCTGTCCGGTATAAGCCACCAAATAAAGACTCATGAAGATGAAAACGAGTACCGGAATCAGCCAAAGTATAGTTGCTGATTGATCAAGGGTAAGAAAGGAGAGACCAATCATCGATACAATGAGTATGGCAAATCCTATAAATGAATAGAAGAATACGAACATCGTCCACACAGAAGGTTTTGGTCCATACAGGCCACGAATTAATGATCCGTTTTCCTCTTCCTCAATAGTAATAGTAAGTTGGGGAGACCAGTAATGTTGATCTTCTTGTAAGGGGTAAATCGTGGCAAAATGAGCTGTTGTTTTACCTTCACATTTAGAACCATCAGTGCTAAGATGAGTTCTTATTGCGGATACGATTTCTTCTGACCGTTTTTCGCTGTGTGTTTTAAACCTGGGGCGAATTCTTGGGATAGTGATATGTGAGTCATCATGTGCCAAGCTCGTATCCTTTCCGATATTCTTTACCTAGCATAGAATTTGCATAATCGTCGTTAACAAACCGTTCTGAAACCGGATCCCAATCAAGAGGTCGTCTGATTTCATAAGCGATGTTGGCGATATTACAAATCGTAGCTGTTCTATGACCTATTTCTACATCGGCTACTGGCTTGGTTCTGGTTTTGATAGCATCAATCCAATCTTTATAGAAGTTGTCAGTTCGGTATAATTTGATCTCTGTATCAGAGAGTTCATGATCAACCAGCTTCGCGTCGGAAGGCTCAAAGAAGCTCCGACTGATATCTATGCTTCCTTCTGTTCCAATAAAGCGGACGGCATTTCCTCTTCCAAAATCTTCGTGAACCATTTCAATGCCATTTTCATAAATGAATTTCATTCCTCGCTGAGCATTTCTAACAGTAGGAGGGATGAATCTAACGGGACCAGAATCATCCATTCCTAAGGCCCACTGAGCAATATCAAACATATGAGCTCCCCAGTCGGTGACTCCACCACCACCAAATTCTTTATATCGGCGCCACATTGGGTAGTTATCCCATGGAAAAGGAGGGGCCAGGATAGCATTGTATTCTTCATAAAAAGCAGGGCCTATCCAACGATCCCAGTCCAGTGTATCTCTCACTGATTGTTTGGGTAAGTCATAAGCAACAGGAGGTCCTCCGACATTTACCTTTACCTCCGTTATATCTCCGATATATCCATTCCGAACCAGTTCACATGCTTTTCGGAAATTTCCCCACGATCGCTGCATACTTCCGGTTTGGAATACCCGGTTATTTCTCCTGGTAGCTTCAACCATAGCCCGACCTTCTTCCACAGAATGAGCGAGTGGTTTTTCGCAATACACATCTTTCCCTGCATTTAAAGCTGCAATCGAAGGATGAGCGTGCCAATGATCGGGAGTACAGACAATAACAGCATCAATGTCATCCCTTTCGATAATCTCCTGGTAGTCATCATGGATAGTGCAACTGCTATATGTACCTGAACCTGTTTGTTCCGTGTATCTTCGGTCTATCCATTCTTTAAACCTCAGGCGCTTGATAGCATCCACATCATTTGTGGCTACAATCTGGGCGTCAGATAATTGAATAAATGGGTTAGCCAGTATTGTCCCCTGTTTTCCATTCCCTATAAATCCAATGGTGATTTTATCACTTGGAGCGATGTATCCATTTCCACCTAGCACAAATCGAGGCACAATACTAAATGCGGTAAGACCTAGTGCAGTTTTCTTGATGAACTCTTTCCTTGAGAGAGTTGAAGTAGGGGATTCTTTTTTGGCTTTGTTGGTGGGATTTTTTCTCATCAGATAAGGAATTAATTCCCTGAATGTGAAAAAAAGAGGGGGGATTTCAAAGTAGTTGTTTGAAGGAATTACTGGTTAGTAAAGGAACTTCGATACAGTCTTTTTGATGGGGTAGGTTTGAGAGGAGTTTTTATTGAGAAAGTATTATCTCCGAGTTGTATATCAGAAAAGGGGCCTACCAAAGGAAATCTATCTCGTCTTGCTTTTTTATTGAAATCCCAGGTTACAGTAATTGGGTTTGCATGTTCATCCGCGATACTTTGCTGGGCTAATGGGATTACTCCAACAAGCTCAGGAGATACTGTGGGAGTTTCAATATCAGAATAGGTGGTATCCAGATTAATAGTCAGAGTAGCATCTTCAGAATTAACCCAATGGTTATATGAGAAGAATACATTTCTTGTGGTAGCATATTCATGTCCTTCTCTCGGAGTGGCTCCACCTGCATAAAGATTATGAGATATTCTGTTTCCAGTTCCGGTATGTGGGCCAAAGTCTTTTGGTCCGTTTCCGAATAGGAAGATATTGTTGTACATCTGGTTGTGCTCGATCTCAACCGGAATCCCCATATTAGTTCTTACCGTTGAATGTGGTTTGAGGGTATAGGCCCGACGGGCACCAGAACCTTCATTGTCAAATTCCTGGATTCGGAAATCAAAATTACTGTTAATAAACAGGTTGTGAGCGAATATGGATCCCCCAGAATACACCATAATGGCTCCCTCTTTTTTATCGATGATCACGTTATTGTCGACGAGAGTAGGCCCCACGTTTGCTTCCAGGAACAAAGCGGTAGTCGTTTGTTTATCAGCAATAAGAAAGTTCCGTGTTATTCTGGTACCCTGATTGGCATAATCGATCCAAATACAGTAAGCCTGGGACAGGTTGCTTTGATTCGCTACAACATGCTGAATAGCATTGTGTTCAATGAGTACATCAGAAGAATTCCAGATTTTAATTCCAGCGGGCTCATAGCCTCCAAATTCATTGCGATAATTGATGCTTTCAATTCGGTTTCCTGAAATTTCACTTCTCGAAATACCCTTCTGCCCAGCGATCCCATACTGCCCGTTTTTATGGATATAATTATTACGGATAATATGATCGCCAAACTGAGTCACATCTTCGAAAGAAGACTCCGGTCCTGCATTTTCGCCGAACATAATTCCGGCAGTTTTAGAGTGTGCTATTTCGGAGTTTTCAATGATCCATCCTGTACCCATATTCGAGCCAACGGCTCCAACGTGCAATAGTCGATTAGGGTCATTATCTCCTGTGTTTGGGGCTTGCCAATTAGGGGCAGCATGAAGGAATCTCAATCCATCCAGGGTGATGTAATTGACATCAGTATCTGTGGCAAAAAAGATGAGCTCCCTCACATTAATCTCAATTAGCTCTTCTTTAGGATTGTATTCTCCAAAGTTGGCATAGATGGTTGTTACTCCTCCAGAGGTAGTCGTGTACCAGGTATAATCGGTCTCCTCTGCCTCTTTAAGAGTCTTTCTCTCACTCAAAGGACTGTTATTTACATACACATCTCCGCGTGTATGCCATTGGCCATAGTTTTGGTAATCTCCATCTACCTGAAGTGTATAAGGATTGTATCCTTCAAAAAAAGAAGTGTCCAATTCTATCTTCCAGAGTCTACCTTCTGCTGGCAGCCATTCCTTTATTTCTTCTGAACCCTTTATTAAAACGGTTGCCCCATCCGCTGATTTAAAAGTAACCCGATTATCAGGTGAATTTCCTCCAATAGGTGGATTAATGTACTCTCGATAAGTCCCCTCATGGATTATGATTGTTTGTCCGGGTTGGACTATTTCTGCAGCTTTTTGAATGGTTAGAAGGGGAGCTTCAATTGATCCCGAGTTGGAGTCGTTTCCCTGCGTTGAAACATGTAGTTCTTCTTCAGTTGATTGAATCCCATTGAAGAAAAGAACTATAAAAAGGAGCAAATGTATCATTTTTGAGCAACCAGCATCATATTTCTTGAATCGGCATCAAACCGGGAATGTATGTTGAACCCAGCGTTTTCAACCCATTTTTTGAAGTCCGAATTGATAGCAGGGAAATCGAAGTTTCTCATATGATCAAAGATTAACTCTTTATCATCACTATCTATTTTAGTCCATTGAGTAGAGATGTGAGTTATATACTCTTCCAGGTATTCTTCTCTGGAAAGGGTAGGGTTCCTAAGAATATCAATAATGATGAGTATCCCATCCTTTTGAAGCTTCTGATGAAAGTCTGCTAGTAACTGCTGTTTATCGGTATCACTAAGATGATGAATAGCAAAGCTGCTATAGATAAGATGAAAAGATTTCGTTTCTTCCCGGATGGAAAGCTCCATAGGTCCTTCAACTAACCTGGTTTTTGCACCGAGTGGAGACAGGTTCTTCGCTGCTACTTCAAGGGCCTGAGCGGACATATCATAGCCTGTAAAAGAATGGATTGGGTAATACTTAAGTAGATTAGAGAGTACATATGCGTCTCCGCATCCGGAATCCAATACATCGATAGGAGAGGAGGAAGTATACTCCTTAAGAGCCTTTGTTATTTCTTCAGAAAAATCTCTATGGAACATATAATTATGCTCCAGTATTTCTTGATATATCCGCCAATTCTTAGCGAATATTTCGGTTGAGTTCTTTTCCATTAGTAGTTCTCAAAAATTTGAGAAAGAACAGCATTGAAATCTTTTTCAATTCTAGGTTCAAAAGTAGTGCTGGTTAGCATTCCGAATAGCTCGGCATATCGTTTATACACTTCTAAACGGAATTCATCAGGAAGGTCAGGAAGAGTTTGTCCCTCTAGTCCCTGGAAGTTATGCTCCATCAACCATTCTCTAAGGAATTCTTTTGAAAGTTGTTTCTGAGGAGCCCCAGCTTGCTGACGTTCTTCGTAGCCATCCAGATAAAAATATCGAGAAGAATCAGTGGTATGGACTTCGTCAATTAAAGTCAGTTCTCCACCATAAAGTCCAAACTCATACTTGGTATCAACCAGTATTAACCCTTGCTGGGCTGCAATTTCAGAACCTCTTTCAAAAAGCTTAAATGCTGTGTTCCTGACTTCGTCCCAAAGAGCAGGTTCAACAATACCTCTTTCAAGAATATCGCTCTCTGAGATATCTTCATCGTGTCCTTCAGTAGCTTTTGTTGCTGGTGTAAGAATAGGGGTAGGAAAACGATCATGTTCTTTCATTCCCTCCGGAAGAGGAACACCACAAAGTAATCGTACTCCTGATTTATAAGTCCGCCATGCGTGTCCGGTGAGATAACCCCTTACTACAACTTCTATTGGAATCGGAGAGCACTTTTTTGCTATCGTTACATTCGGATGAGGAACATCAATGATATGAGTAGCTACTATATCCTTCACCTTTTCAAATGAAAAGGCAGCAAGTTGATTCAGGATTTGTCCTTTAAATGGAATCGCCTGCCTCATGATGAAATCGAAGGCCGAAATCCTATCTGTAACTACAATACCCAGTACTTCAGAATTGAGCTCATATACTTCTCGTACTTTTCCTTTATACGAGTTTTTACCCGGAACTGAGGTCTCGGTAATACAATGGTCTAATGCTTCCTGAGTAGAGAAAGGATAATTATCCATTCACTTTATTTGTTGATCCGCGTTCAACGAGTATTGGGTTAATAGAAGTTTGAAACAGATTGTCATCTGGATCTTTGATGATAGCTCCTAACCTTGAAGTTGCCTGAATACCAATGGTATGCATTTGCTGGTCAATAGTAGTTAAATCCACATATTTACTGAGCTTAATATTATCATAGCCCATTAGTGCAATATCGTTCGGTACCTTCATTCCTAATCTTGAAAGAGCATGCAAAGCACCTAATGCTTGTGTGTCATTTACACAGAAAACAGCATCAGGAAATTTACCCATCTTATCATAGTTTTCGATGGCTTCGAATCCTGCCTCTTCAGTAAAGCCGGCATGTTTTGTGGTTTCGCCGGAAACAAAAAGATCTTTATCGATCTTCATTTTATAGTTTCTTAAAGCATCTTTAAAACCACGTTCTCTTTCAGAAGAAGATCTCGTTTTTATCGGGGTTGAAATCATACCAATATTCTCAAAGCCTTTCTTAACAAGATGTTCACCAGCCATATAACCACCCTGGTAATCATTCACCATAAAATAATTGTAAGAAGGGTGGGCTGCATTAACCAGGACCACAGGAACACGGGTTGATTGAAGGTGTTTATGTATAGTTTCACTTACATCAATGGAAAGAAGGATAAGTGCGTCTGCAGTCCCTCTATCAAAAAAATTGATTACTGCTTCTTCAGGGTCTTTTGAGCCAGTATTGTAAAGTATAATGTCGAGATCCATCTTTTTGATCTCATCTTTAACTCCCTTTAGCACTTCGTTAAAGAATGGAGTAGTAAAGGAAGGAACAGCAACAGCCAACATTTGAGGCTCTTTGCTGGCTAATTTTCGTGCACTTACCTGAGGTCTGAAATTAAGTTCATCAATAGACTTCTGTACTTTCTCTTTAGTCTCCTCAGATACATTTGGAGAATCATTTAATACTCTTGATACGGTAGAAATAGCAACACCTGCGCTCTTTGCTACATCATAAATAGTTATTTTCTTACTCATAATCCCGTTGCTTGTAGATTATAATTTCTTCGAAGGGTTTTGTCCTTTATTTGAGCAAAATTTGTTTCGGAACATAATACTCATCTTATCAGGAATATGTAATGGAATTCAAAAATTTATTTATTTCTTCATAAATGGAACTTTTGCCTCTGTTTTTTCGATTTAAGAGGGCATGAGCACCATACTACGCATTCCATATTCAGTTATAAGACCTATTTACGAACGGACTTCGTTCCACCGTTCAGTAATCGAGGAAATACATGACATTGAGCTTAAGCCAGCTTATTCTCATTGCCGGGCTATTACCAGGTTTTATGCTAAGACATTTTATATGGCTACTCGGTTTCTTCCAAATGAGAAGCAGCGGGGTATTTTTGCAATCTATGGGTTATGTCGGTACCTGGACAATTTAGTAGACGACTCTATTGATTTAACAGATAATTCAGTGATTTCTCTTTCTCAAGTAGATGAAAAACTGGAAGATTTTAAGTGTCGCCTTACATCTATATATAATGGAAATCGAGCAAATGACCCTATCCTGATTGCCTTTTCTGATACATTGAAAAAATATCACATTCCAATAGACCTTCCTTTTCTATTGGTAGATGGAGTTAAAACCGATTTAGTAAAGAGTCGATTTAAGAATTTTCAGGAAGTCTATGACTATTCATACAAAGTTGCCTCTGTAGTTGGTTTAATGACAAGTCGTGTTTTCGGATATGAAGATGAAACCGCTCTTGAATATGCTGTAGATTTAGGTATCGCTATGCAGTTGACTAATATTTTAAGAGATATTGGAGAAGATCTCGAAAGAGACAGAATTTATCTCCCGGCTGATGAACTTAAGATGTTCGGTATTTCTGAGACTGAATTGTTTAATGAAGAGGTATCAGAGAATTTTGTTTCCATGATGAAATTTCAGATTCAGAGAGCCAGGGAATATTATGCTAGAGCTGATAAAGGAATAGCTATGTTAGATAGAGATAGTCGTCTGCCTGTTTATCTGGCACGATATAACTATGGGCGCATTCTCGATAAGATTGAAGAAAACGATTATAATGTTTTTGACGAGAGGGCCTATCTAAGTGGATTTGAAAAATTCTCTATTCTTCCGCAAATCTTTGTGAAAATGAGGGCAGCGAGCTAAGCTTCGATTGGTGCTTTTTTAGTTAATTCGATACTATTGGGAAAAAATCATCCCATGCCCACAATCAATAAAATTTTAATCGCAAACCGTGGAGAGATTGCGGTTCGAGTTATCCATACGTGTAAAGAACTAGGTATTAAAAGTGTAGCGGTGTATTCACGCCCTGATGAACTAGCACCTCATGTTCAGTTAGCGGATGAATCGGTGTTCATTGGAGAGGCTGCTTCATCTGAAAGTTACCTGGTAATGGATAAAATTATTGATGCTGTGAAGCAAACAGGCGCAGATGCTGTTCATCCGGGATATGGGTTTTTAAGTGAAAACGCAGATTTTGCTAAGCGTTGTAAAGAAGAAGGAATCATTTTTATTGGTCCTGAACCAAAAGCCATATCGCTAATGGGGGATAAAACTTCTGCTCGTGAATTAGTCACTGAAGTAGGCATTCCAACTCCTCCAGGTTTAAAAAGCACACTCCAAAGTATCGAAGAAGCGAGAGAAGTAGCTCTCGATATTGGCTTTCCCATTTTGATTAAAGCCTCTGCTGGAGGTGGCGGAAAGGGGATGCGGATTGTTCATGAAGAATCTGAATTTGAGTCCAGTATCAAAGCTGCTAAATCTGAGGCAAAAAATGCTTTTGGTGATGATCGGGTTTACATAGAAAAATACTTGGAAGAGCCCCGACACATTGAGTTTCAAATTATGGCGGATACTCATGGAAATATCGTTCATGTTTTTGATAGAGAGTGTTCGGTACAACGTCGTCACCAAAAAGTGATTGAAGAGGCTCCAAGTGCATTACTCACTCCTGAGTTAAGAGAAGAAATGGGGAAAGCAGCTATTAAAGCCGCAGAGTCATGCGATTATGTCGGGGCAGGGACCATTGAGTTTCTTGTAGACAAACACATGAATTTTTACTTCCTGGAGATGAATACCAGATTACAGGTTGAACATCCCGTTACTGAAATGATTTCAGGTATCGATCTGGTAGCAGCACAAATTGCCGTAGCTGAGGGTAAAGAACTTCCATTTACCCAGGATGACATTAAAAAGAATGGACATGCTATCGAATGTAGGATATATGCTGAAGATCCTGAGAATAATTTTCTACCAAGTACAGGTCTGTTAACCAAACATCGAATTCCGACCGGTACGGGTATTAGAGTTGATGCAGGAGTGGAAGAAGGCCAGGAGGTTACTATCAATTATGATCCCATGATTTCAAAACTCACGGTATATGGTGCTGACCGTGAAGATGCCAGGAAAAAGATGCTTAGAGCCCTTGATGAATATGAAATAGTAGGATGTAAAACCACAATTCCTTTTTGTGTATACACCCTTAATCATGACGCATTTATATCAGGGAAATACGATACACACTTCGTAAAGGATCATTTCAAAGCAGAAGATGTACGCTCCGATATCCCTGATGATATCATTGCTCTTGCAGCGACATTGTTAAAGAAACATGAATCTGAGCCTCAGAAAGTACTTGAAGTAAGTGCAGAGGCTCCCTCTGAATGGTGGAGAAACCGTCGTTAAAAGATGGATAGTTCAAAACAGAAGCTCTTTGATCAACTAAAAAAATTAGATACAGAGCAACGCAATTTGAATACAATGGCCATTGATTTGGCTTCTTCGGAAGAAATTGTCAATCTAATTAACCAGGAAGACAGGAAAGTTGCAGATGCTGTTTCAACCAGGCTTGATAAAGTAACAGAAGCAGTTGAATTGGCAAGTGATAGCTTTCATCTCGGAGGTAGGTTACTGTACTTTGGTGCAGGCACTAGTGGTAGGCTGGGAGTATTAGATGCTGCCGAATGTCCTCCCACATTTGGATCCGAACCGGAACAGGTTGAAGGATTTATTGCCGGAGGAAAAGAGGCAATGTTTGTAGCTCAGGAAGGAGCAGAAGATTCTGAAGAAGTGGGGGAGAAAGCCCTGATAGATTGCGAGGCTTCAAAAATAGATGTGGTTTGTGGTCTGGCGGCAAGTGGAAGAACTCCTTATGTGCATGGAGTACTAAAAAAAGCTAAAGAGCTAGGTATATCAACAATCCTTGTAACCACAGTATCAAAAGATCAGTTGACGATAGATGCAGATGTGATCATAGATATTCCGGTTGGACCAGAAGTGATTATGGGAAGTACGCGAATGAAAAGCGGTACTGCTCAGAAAATGGTTCTTAATATGATCACAACGGGTGCATTTATTCGCCAGGGAAAAATCCTGGAAAATGTCATGGTAGATTTAAAGCTCACAAACAACAAATTAGTTGAGAGAGCAAAACGAATTATTATGACTTTTGGGAAAGTGGATTATGAAACAGCGACTTCCTTCCTCGAAAAATCCGGAAACCATGTTAAGACGGCTTTGGTAATGATATTAGCCAATACAACAAAGAAAGAGGCAACTTCTTTATTAGCTTCAAACAATGGATTTATAAGAAAAGCTATCAAGAGTGATTTATGAGTAGAGTTATTTTTAGTATTTACGTTTGGGTATGCTATGTGGTGCTTTTTCTGCTTTTTTTTGTAGCCATATTAGCGGTGTTCATTCTCACTTTCCCCTTTGATAAGTATCGCAAAACAGCGAATCGTGTGCTGAGCTTGATGGCCTGGTGTTTGATACATATCAGTCCGGGCTGGAAGATTTCGATGAGCGGAACAGAAAAGTATGATCCATCAAAACCCACCATCTTTATTTGTAACCATGAGAGCTTCCTGGATATCCCTCTTCTTTACCAGCTACCCTGGAAGATGAAGTGGGTAGTAAAGCATAGCATGACTTATATCCCTGTAATGGGTTGGATGGTAAAGTTAACGGGACAATTAACTATCAATAGAAGTAGTAAGTCGGCGCTAAAAAAGTTGACTAATCTTGTAAAACCGCTAAAAGATTTAGTTCCTGTTATGATATTTCCTGAAGGAACACGTTCAATGGATGGAAAACTGCAATCATTCAAGAATGGAGCGTTTTTATTAGCAATGGAACATGGTTTTAATATTCAGCCAATAATAGTGGATGGCCCTTATGAGGTACTTATATCTGGATCAAAGCTCATGAATCCAAACGGGGATTTTAAAATTTCTGTATTAGATGCTATAAATCCTGATGAGTTTGATAATATGATGACGTTAAAAAACCATTGCAGACAGCTCATTCTTGAAGAAAAAGAAAGACTGGAATCTTCTTGAAAAAAGAAGTCATAGATATCATTGTCTCTTCTTCGCATTACCAGCACCGGGTAATGGCATGTATTATTGTGGCTCAACTCATCATGATTTCAGTATTTAAATTTTGGCCTGAAAAAGAAATAAAGCGGCCTGCTTTTATCTATCCGGATAATGAAGTAGTTGTGGTTGAAGAGATGGTTGTGACCAGACAAGCGAATGCACCTGCATCACCACCAAAACCTCAAATTCCAATTCCGGCTCCAACTTATGAAATCATTGAAGAGGATATACTGGACTTTCCGGAATTGAATGATTTCCAAAACGAGAATCCTTTAAGTGAATCAATTACAACTGGACAAACAGGAGATGAAGATCGAATTTCAGGAAATCCAGACAGACCTCCCCGAATCGCTAAGATTTTTGAACCAATTGTTACTGAAGAAGCAAAGCAAGCGGATATAAAGGCGATCATCTTTGTAAACTTTCTTGTGAATAGAGATGGCAGTGTTAAAGAAGCGTATGTCTCAGAGGTAAGACTATATGATAAAAAAGGAGAGAAGTACGAAGTTGTTCAGGATTTGCGGTATGGCCTAATTCAGGCTAGCCTTGAGGCAGCCTATAAATGGAGATTCATTCCAGCAACAGAAGGTGGGGAGAAGGTCGGGGCCTATGCTCAAAATTCTTTTACGTTTGGGTTTTAAATGAAATTTTTTTTGGTAGATCTTGTTATGCTCTATATCAAGTAATCCAAAACCTATGATTTTAACACTTCTGCTTATAGTTACAGCTTCTCTAGGTAATGATCAGCTACATCTGGAGAAACAAATTCTTGATGATGGGAAGTTTTTGGAAATGGAAGGTAGTTATGAAGCTGCGCTTCAGGTTTGGGAAACCGCAGGGGACAAGCTTGAATTTCCGAGTATAGAGATTGCTATGAATTATATTCGTGTAGCTACTGATCATGAGTTAAGAAGCTATTACGAATCCGCATCCGACATGTACCTGTCAGCATTATCCTTGGATTCGATATTCGTCAAGGATATTCCTACCTGGGAGTTAGAGCTATCCATGCTCCAACCGATTTTACCCAAAGATTTGCATAAGGAACTAAAAAATTATTTAAACCAAAATGACCCTGCTTTTCTTGAATATCTAAATGGTTTTTGGAAACAATTGGACCCTACACCATTTACCGAGTATAACGAACGACTAATAGATCATTGGCAGAGAATATCGTATTCACGTACAAACTACGACAGAAATGAAAATACAATTTACGGTACGGATGACAGAGGGTTGGAATATGTTAAATATGGTGCTCCGCTCAAGAAAAGAACCGGGGTTTTACGAGTATCTCAATCAGATATTGAGAGAACGTGTAATATTTTAAGTGCGTGTAACCCCGATGTAATGCGTTCAGTAATTCTCGGAATGGATCCTACTCCATATTATGAGATATGGATCTATGAACGATTCAATACTGAAATGAGGGATAACCTGATAATACTATTTGGGGAGTCTCCTTTTGGGTTAAGGAAATTAAACTCCATAGATGATCTAATTCCAAACCAGGCTTTTTCTTTCGGAAAACGATTCGATCATCCAACATTAGCTGGTTTTGAATTAAAGGCCGGTCAAATAACTCCGGGAATGGTTTTTCAATATGTGTACTACACCAAATTTGCCAGCCTGGATATGTATTTTGGAAGATTTGCAGCGGAAATGACTTCGAAATGGGATGCGGACAGTCCTACAGCTGCGCAGAGGATAGGCCCTCATTTAGGTCCGGTCTTAAATCAAAATGCTGATATGGCAATTCGGGTTACAAGGAATGCTGCTCCAGAACAAACATCTGCGGAAAAGAGAAAGGTTCGTGACATTCCTATTAAGGTACATCCATATCGTTTTTTGGATGCGAACAATCGTCCGTATTTCGCCACTTTTCTAGAAAGCGAACCTCACAGAGCTTTTGTTGAAGACTTCAGTCGCAATGACGACATAATAATGCCAGACGGAACTCTTTTTATTGAAGCATTGACTGAGTATAAACTCATGCATGGAATACAAATTCTGGATGAGATAGGTAATGTCCGTACTCAATCTCAAATTGAATCAGAACTAGTTATCACTGGAACTGAGGAGAGCGCTCCAAGTTACTCTGTATTTACAGTACCACATATAACTAACGATAATCAGATTATTTTCCAGGCTGAACTGCATAACAGAAACTCCAGGACAAAACCTAAATATGAATCTGCTTTTGTTAGCTCATTAAGAGGTATAGGTAAAATAGAATATGAGCTTCCGGAACCACTAGAGTATAAAGCGGAAGAGTTAATACTTGGTGATATTATTTTTGGCTATGATCTGGATTATGAATCTGACCTTAATACGCTAGTTCCTTTTGTAGTCTCTCATGATCACACGATACAAAAGGGGAAGGCATTAGCACTTCATTTTCAGCTCTATAATTTAACTCCGAAAGATGGGATTAGTGACTTTCGATTGAAGTATGACATAACCAGGGATCGGGGTCTGGTATGGTTAAGAGGGAAAGAAAGAGAAGTAAGCTTGGATATAGGTTACCAGGAGGTAGGAACTCGATTTATTGACAATCTTGAGATTCAAACTCGTGAATTGAAACCGGGTAGTTATACTCTTTCTGTTGAGTTTATTGATATGAATACTCAAAGAAGCGTCAAAGAAGAATTAACTTTCGAAGTTGTTTTACCAAAAGAAGAGTAATTCATCTCCATTTATATTGATAACAGTAATTATTAGCTCTATCTTTGACGCCCTTCAGAAAGGAGAGGTGCCGGAGTGGTCGAACGGGCTCGCCTGGAAAGCGTGTGTGCCTCACAAGGGTACCGAGGGTTCGAATCCCTCCCTCTCCGCTCTACTATGCTAAGGCTTCGTAGAGCAGGTTCGGTCAGTACAAATGAGAAATCATATTTTTTTACTGTAAAGAATTGAGCTCAACAAAAAAACACCCGTCAATTTTTGAAAATTATAGCTACTTTAATTTTCGACTAACATATGTTACAGGCTTATAGGGGAATAATGAATTGTAAGAATCTAATTTGCTTTCAAACTTCCCTTTCTTAGGTTAATCAATACATTAGGATTATTTCTACTTTTAATAACAACTCAATCAAATAACAGATGCGTAATTTTAAGCTGTTAACTGTTTGGTTATTGGTCTTTGTCGCCCTTGTGGGGTGTGAAATACCAAAAAAACCAGACTTCACTACATCCCAACGCATAGAAGCTCCTATTCTCGTTGACAAAGAGTATCAGTTTCTGGGCGGAGGTGGATCAGTCGATGTATTAATCGACACAACAGGAAGCGAATTTGATTCGCTTTTTACATTAGATGCAACGGGGTTTATTAGCCTTTCTCAGGAGCAAGATTTTGAGTTTGGTGATTTAAATGACGCCATTCCTGAAATCAGCACAGATCCTGCAGACTTTAGCTCTGAAGTAGGAGAATTGGAAATTGGGAGTTTCTCTTCTGGAGGTTCTGATCTTGGTACCGCAGATTTCGAGCAATTAACTGGTCTAAACCCAGCTCTTGTTCCTGCTGGTACTCCAATACCAGGGGGTAGTACTCCGGCTCCAGTTAATATTGAAGTGGGGGATAATACTGATTTCTTTGTAAGTGCAACGATTAAACGTGGTGCAATTGAAGTTACAATTAGTAACAATCTCGGATTTGATATCACTCAGATTGATATGGATTTAAATTCGGGAGGTACCTTTATAGCAAATGGTGCAATAAATAATGTTAACCACGGTGCAACTAGCTCAGGTCAAATTCCTTTTTCTGATGGAGATGTACTCTCTGATCTAAACGTAGATATATCGGTATCCTGGAATGCTCAGAACACTCAGGCTAATCCCGGTGAGTTAGTTGTTGAAAGTATTGATGGGGTGGATTTAGTTGCCTCTGCTGTTGAGGCTGCATTAACTTCGCAACGATTCTCAACCAGCAGTACTACCGAGTTTGATGCTACTGAATTCATTTTCTCTTCGCCAAACCACTATGTAGAATTGGCATCAGGTAACTTGGACATGGATCCAATAGTGAATGGGTTAGATCTTACCATAGATTCTCTTGTGATAAGTTTTCCAGGAATACGACAAGGCCCCAATTACTTACCTGGTGATTCATTAGTGATTGAATATGTAGCAGGAAATGATCAAATCATACGAAACAGTACTTCAGGTACAAAAAATATTGACCTTACTGGATATAGGTTGTTCGCATTCAATAATGAAATTGAATACAACATCCTCTCAGTAACAGAAAATACTCAGGACGCTGCTCCTGGAGATCAAACAAGAGTTATTACGGAAACAGATGAGATTTCTTCAAGAGTAGAAATTTCAAATCTGGCTATAGCAGAAGCATTTGGGGAGATAGTACCTCAGACAGTAGTTCTTGGTGATGATGTCGGAAATGACGGAATTATCGATCTATTCAATGATACTGAGGCTGAATTAACAGAAATAGACGGGCTAGAAGATCTTTCTTCTCAGATCGAGGGACTCGAGTTTACCCAGGCTTCTTTAACAATTGATTATACGTCCAATATTGGAGTTCCAACTACCATTTACGCATCCTTTGTCGGAGTAAATGGTGATGGTGACGAAGTATTTTTAAGTGGTAAATCCGGATCTGATGCTGAAGTGCAGCCAACAGATCCAATATCTGGGTTACAGGCAAATGGGAGTCAATTATTACCAAGCCAAATGATCAAGTTTGAACTGGAAACTTATGATGCGATTACTAATCCAGGTCCATTCTCCTTGACCTTTGATTCAACAAACTCAACTGTAAATGAGTTTTTGAATAATCTGCCCAATGAGATTCGATTTATTGGTAAATCTGTAGTTAATGAAGATGGAACAGAAGCTACTATAAGTACTCCATTGGAATTTGATCCGATGATTGTAGTTAACCTTCCATTAGCTTTCAGTACATCAACCTCTGCAACATTTAGTGATACTACAGAGACTTCTGATTTACAGGATTTACCTGGTGATGATGATGATGCTAAGATTACAGAAGGGTTACTGAATATTAATTACAGTAATGGGTTGCCGTTAGGTGTAGAACTGAGTCTCATCTTCTTAGATGAAAATGGTGGTGAAGTAACCACATTACCTATCGATGCTTCTTCAGGTGAAAGGTACGAGCTTTTAGGAGCTACCGTAGATCCTGTTACACGTTTTGCTTCTTCTAATACTGATGGAAGTATACAAATCGCCTTGACTGAGCAACAACTTCTCGACTTATCTGAAACGGCTTCCATCATTATAGAGGCTGGCCTTAGAACTACAGAGAATGAGGAAGTCAAACTCAGGGCAACAGATGCTATACGTATTAGTGTAAGTGCACAGCTAACCATTGAAAACACTGTAAACTAAGGAAGCAAGACCATGAAAAATTTAAGAATCATTTTCACGATCACATTTGCTCTTTCAGCTGCTTCCTTAGTAGCTCAAAGCAGACATTATAATTCTGCTACCCTTGGAATGGGTGGTGGAGGAACCGCATTTATTGACGGATACCATGCCAATTTCCTGAATCCAGCTAACCTCATGTTGGATGACGGCAGAAAGCCGAGAAGAACATTAGGACTTGTTGGTGGGGTAGGTGTAAGAGCCGGAGGAAGCTTTGTAAATCTTGATGTGTACGATCAATATTTCACTCGAGGATTGACTATTGAAGGACAAACCAGGGTGGACATGTTAAATGACTGGTTTGGATCTGATGTTACCAATACCAGAGATTTAGCAACTACTATTGATGTAGTTCCTTTTGGCTTTTCCAGCAGAGGTAAAAACTCGGCTTTCAGTCTGGCTACAAGAGTAAGAACAACAGAAGATCTTACCTTGAATAAAGGTTTTGCTGAGCTGTTATTCTATGGCTTGGATTCGGATCAATTCGGATCTGGAGTTCCAGTTGATCTTAATAGCCGCACGATTTCTTATGCAGAAATATCCGTCGGATATGCAATGAAATTACCACTGCCTCTTAGTGGTCTTGTAGAAGCATTACCATTCATTAATGGAATAAATGTTTATGCAGGTGTTGCTCCTAAGTATATCGTTGGACTGCAATCTACTGAGCTTGATTTAACATCAACGCTAACCGTTGATCCGGTTTCGATAACAAGTAATGGTGGGATTCGACATGAGTTTGAGTATTCATGGTACACATATGGAGAGCTTTCAGAGCAACTAAGAGCATATTCTCTAGCTCGTGAAACTGATGATGATGCCAAGTTTGACGATTTCGTTGATTACACCGGTTCAGACATTGGTACCCTCGGTTCTGGCTTTGGGCTTGATTTAGGGGTAACTGCTGAGTTAGATGTTTCTCTTCCTGCACTTGGATTCTTCGGTAAAAAACAGGTACTGAGATTGGCGATGTCCATCACTGATATGGGAAGTATAACCTATGATGAAACTCCGTCCAGAGTAACCGCATCAGGACTTGTAACTATTGATGGGGATGTAGGTGATCAGGCTCCTGGAGATTATTTTGATGACTTAGCAGACAGCCTTGGTAACGATGTCTATGGTGGCTTTACTTCTGAGGATGTAAGTGGCCAAAAATACTCCTTACCAGGAATGTATAATTTTGGAGCTGCACTTACTTTAGGGAAGCTTACGACAACCTTAGACTATGGGTTTGGATTTAATGATGTTGGTTCGAATTCAAGAAGAAGTGCACTTACCCTGGGGGCTCAATATCGTTTCTTAGGCTTTATCCCAATAAGATTTGGTACTCGACTAGGAGGGTATTCATCAGCAGCTTATTCTGCAGGTATTGGTCTTGATTTCCGATTCCTGGAACTGACCTTTGCTGGATCTATGGTGGCAAATTCAGGAAATAACGGAAGCTCTGTTACAGCTGCATTTAGTGGTTTAGTACTTAGGTTCTGATAAAAAACTGGTTTTCATTTAAGCCCCCTTGTTTAAACATGGGGGCTTTTTTTATTTAGTGAACCTATCTATTGAGACTTCTTTGGGAAGTTCTTTCTCTTCCAGTAGAAATTCAGCCATTAGCCTGGATAGATAAGCGGAATAAAGCAATCCTTTGGAAGCCAGCCCACAAAAAACAGAACTGTTTTCAATCGTTTTATGATGTCCAAGAATTGGTTTTCGATTTGGAGTGGAAAGCCGTATTCCCGACCAGTTTCCCGCGAGCGTTGAATTTGAAGCAAGTTCAGGTAGCACCTTGTTAAAGCGGTTAAGTAAGTAATCTAATCCTTGTTGATCAGGGTCAGGATGATCAAACTTATGCTCATAGGTACTTCCAACCACAAATTCTTTTTCAGATAAGGACGCAATGTATCCAAGTGCAGAGACGGCATGTTTAAAGGGTAGTGGATTTCCAGATCTAAAAACAGCAAGTTGTCCTTTAACAGGGTGTACAAGAAGATCTGACCACTCTTTTCCATCGATGATTGACGACCCTGTACAGAAAACTACATGCTTTGCAGAGAAAGAAAGACCATCGCTAGAGGTAATGCTCCAATTCTTATCTATCCTCGAAAGGGTATAAGATTGATCAATCAAAAAGGACACACCATTCTTCTTAAGAAGTTCAGTAAAATTCGAAAGGTAGCTGGGAATATTTACGGTGAGACCTATGGGAAGCCATATACCACCTCCAATGCAGTTAATTCCTGGATGGAATGCCTTTATCTCTTGTTCACTCAACCAGGATATCCAGTCGTCTGGCCAGTCTTTATTTTTAACGTTGTTGAACATCTTAGTGGCAATCTCTTCATCAAGAGCTGGGCGGAGTACTCCAGTATTAGCAAAAAAAGAAGCTCCTATTTGTTCACTTACAAATCGAAGATTATCGAGAATAGAAGAGTAACACTGCTCTGCTTTCCAGGCTAACGATGCGAAACGCCCACCAGCCGGGTTTACTAAGCCTATTGGTGTGCCAGAGGCTCCGCCTGCAACTCCGTTAGGGTCAACAACACAAACCGATACATTTCTTTTTGAAAGTTCGTGAGCAAGGCTAATCCCGGCTAGTCCTGCTCCTAAAATGCAGAAATCGATATGTCTATCTAATCGGTTAATTGTATCTATTTCAAAAAAAAGGCTTTCTGAAAATCAGAAAGCCTGGATAAATTAGCGAGAGGAATTTTACCCTCTGTAGTTTCTTCGTTCAATAAGCTTTTTGATCTTCTTATTACCGATCCAAACTTTTTGGTTTGACTCAACATTGACAAGCTCAAGGTTAACGGTGTAGAAAACGGCAACGGTTCTGTTATCAACGGTTTCATCAACAATAGAATTAATATTGCCAATCATCATAAAATCCGCTCCCAGCTCCTGAGCCATTCTCTTTGTGGTTTCAAAAGAAGCAAAATCTTGTTGGTCAGCACGCTCATCACGGATTTGTTGTCGCTCCTCTGAATTAGCTACGACCGAAACAGATCCGGAATTAACAAATGCTCGTTCCATTTCTTTAGTAAACACTTCGGTATCAATGTGCTCCATGCTTTCGTTTCTAACTCTCCCTAGAATTAAAACAGGAGGCTTCTGACTGTCTCTGCTGAACTGATTCAGCCAGGGTTTAGTAAGTGCATCACTGATCATTTCTTCTGCTACTAAACGAGCATCGGTATCATTCCATCTTCCTGACAAATCAGTCGTTGTTCCGGGGTCGATCCGGGAAACTTCATTTGATGGACGGCATGCGGTTATGGCCATGAGTATCATTAGCGTACTCAATAGAGTGTATTTCATGGTAGTTGCTTGTTGGTTTTGGTTAATTATGTTCATTTTGAAAAAATCGATTCTATTAGTTCGAGGTCAGTATTTTCTGTTATGTCCACTTCATACTCTTCGGCATACATAACCCTGCCGGTAGAGGAGAGGTATTCAAGGGTTACGGTATTAGTTCCTATCGGAAGATCGATAGCATGCATCCAGGCTTGTCCTGGCATAGTTTGCCATGCCCTTAAGTCAGCTTTTTCGCTGGCTTCTTTATATAACAGGCTTAGAGCTTTCGCAATGAATCCTGCACCTTTACTTTCTTCTTCAATTGCATTAGAAATTAAAGATGTACCACCTGCTTTAAACAATGATCGCAGGAAAGCCCTGGTATAGATAATGGGTTGTTTAGCTCGATAGATTTCTTTTGAAACGAGATCCATTTCCTCAATAAGATGAAGATTGAGATCTCTTTTCCCATTTATCACAGCCCGTACATTATGTACTTGTGTTGGGTATAATTCTACCGAGGGGAAGGAAAATTTTATATAGCCTTCATCAAGAAATAATCGAACATCATCCTGATACTTAATGGGGGACTGCCCTGTAAAACTTGTTAGGAGTACATTATAAGTAGTTGGGTCTTTCAGGTATTCAAGTTCTTTGGTATCAAAGGGCTCATAATCTCCAAGAGCTGCCTGGTCTCGAAAGGCTATTCCAATCTTTTCAAATTCTATACGAGCATTGTCTGGTCTTCCAGTTTTGGCGTATAAAACGGTTGAGAGATAATGAGCAAAAGCGCTGTTTTGAATGTTTACTTTTTTAGACTCCCATTCTCCTTTACCAGAACTATCTGCCTTTGAAAAAGCATCAGCCAACCCTTTAATCTTTATATCCAGTTGCTCCATCTTAAAACTCATTCGCCGGGTTTCAACCAGCGCACCTTCCCAATCTTTAAGATGAACAAAGTTCAAGGCTTTGAATGCGTTTAGGTACACATTCTCATAAGGTTCCCCGTCATAAGCCAGTTTATTATCGTTGGCAATTAGTGATTTGAAGCCGGTGCTTATACTTTTGGTATAGTTGTCCTCAATTTCTAATTCAGCCTGACTTAAAAAAGTAGTGCTGGTGTCATATTTGCCAGCAAACCGATAGATCATTCCGTTTTCAAGATTCCAAAGCACGGCGTCTTTACTCTTGTATAGGTTTTGCTGATCAAAATTCTTTAGCAGCTGTTCTGATTTGGCGAAATCACCTTCCGAAAAAGAATCTCGAAGGTCATACTGGGCATCATCAAGGAGATAAGACTGGCAGCTTGCAAGAACAAGTAAAATGAATGGGAGCACCAGCCTGGTACCAAAAGAGTTTTTATTTTCTTTTTTCTTCCCCATCTATTTTTTGATCAACCTCATAAGTTTTAAATCCCGTTTGTATATTTGCTCGATGATTAAGCTCACACAAAATTACGCCAAAAAAAATCCCTTGTTATATCACATTTTGGTGTTAGTCTTTTTTTTAGTGACATACAGCTGTGCAACTCCAATTGCTCCAACTGGTGGCCCACCCGATAAACAAGCTCCAAGAGTATTAGAAACAACACCATTACCGGGTTCGACAAATTTCACAGGAGACACTTTTGAGTTTCAGTTTTCTGAGTTTATTCAAAGATCTTCTGTCCCTGCTAACATTACCGTTGAGCCTGATCTTGACCTTGAATATCGATTAAGGTGGAAAAAGAAAAAACTCTCAATACAATTTACTGACCCTTTACCTGATTCAACTACTATCATTGTTACCCTGGGGGGAAATATTACTGATACAAGAAGAAATAAAATGGGGAAACCTATTATAGTTGCAGTATCTACAGGAAATGAAATTGACGAAGGAACTATTACCGGGCGAATTAAAGAAGCAGAAAGTGGCAGGTCAGCAGATGCTGTAAAGGTATTGCTATATCGGGAGCCGATCGATTTCTCTCAAAAAGCAACCTATCAGGCTGAAACAGATACTTCTGGAGAATTTAATTTTGCCTACTTAAGGGAAGGAGTTTATAAAGCTCTTTATGTTGATGACAGAAACAGAAATAAGATTTGGGAAGAGGGAAGGGAAGATGCTCAGCCTTTTTCAGAAGAGTTTATAACTCTCGGTAAGGCTGGTAGTGACACTCTGGATGTACTCTATATAACCAAACCGGATACTACCGAACCCAAATTACTTGGAGTGGGTATGTTTTCATCAAATCGGTTAAGACTTAGATTTAATGAGAATATATCAGTGCAAGAAGGGGCTTCTGTATCTGTTCTGGACTCCCTTAACGAGGAATATTCTCCCGGATATGTACTGTACGCTTCTCAAAAAGATCCATTTGTAGCATTTGCCCAAACAAGGGAGGCGTTAGAAGCGACCCAGGAGTATTCAATACAATTAACAGGTATTACAGATGCTGCAGGAAATGTCGCTATTGGTTCAGGAATAGTTTTTGAAGGAAGTAATCAAGCGGATACAACATTGCAGCGAATTATGCGGCATGAAACACAAAACGGAATTTTCCCTTCCCAGGCTGTTGAAATTACCTATGCTGCTCCAATACAAGATCCAATGATTACCGACTCGATTGTAGTTGTAGAAGGAGATGTTAGCTTTAATGACTGGCCGGCAATAGAAATAATAAACAACAAGCTATTTATACAACCACAAGGTTCATGGATTGAAGGGTTAAATTACCAGTTTCTAGTATGGAATCCGCTTTCCAGAAGGCGTCAGTTGTTTACACCAGAGATTTGGGACGAAATTCAACTGGGCGGACTGATGATAAAGTCTGAGAGTAGCGATAGCACACAATTCAGCCTTCTTCTGGAAAATGAAAAACTCGGTATATCAATAGATACTACTTTTACAGACAGTCTTGAAATACAGAGTCTCGCGCCAGTTTCATATACAATCAAGGTGTTTGTAGATGAGAATGGCAATAGCAAGTGGGATCATGGTCTGCCTTTTCCATATGAAGCCCCCGAACCATACTATATTCAACGAGGAGTTCAGGTTAGGCAGGGTTTTTCCTCAGAAATTATTTTAGAATTTTAGCGGTTTTAACCCTGATTATTATTGATTGTTTAATAAACATTATCGTTAAGAGCCTACAAAAGGCGTGAACAAATCCTTATCTTTGGAACCGCTTCCATAAACTGAAACTACTTTATGTCAATTAAAACAAAAGAAGTAAAATCAAAAGAGAGTAATTCGAATCTACCTGCAGACCAGAATTCTCCATATACATCGAAACATAAGATTCGATTTGTTACGGCAGCCAGTTTATTTGATGGACATGATGCGAGTATCAATATCATGCGAAGGATATTACAGAGCAGCGGTGCTGAAGTAATTCACCTGGGCCATAATCGTTCGGTACATGAAATAGTTAATTGTGCAATCCAGGAAGATGTACAGGGTATAGCCATTAGTTCTTATCAGGGTGGGCATGTCGAGTATTTCAAGTATATGATTGAATTACTTGAAGAACATGGGGCAGGTCACATCAAAGTATTTGGTGGTGGAGGTGGAGTAATCGTACAGGAAGAGATTGATGATCTCCATGCATCTGGCGTAACCCGGATTTTTTCAGTGGAAGATGGAAGCAAAATGGGTCTTCAGGGAATGATCAATTTCATGCTCAGAGAGTGTGATTTTGACCCGGTTGAAATGGGAGATTTTGATGCCCAGAAGTTGCAAGAAAAGGATGTTATAAGTCTTGCTAAAGCAATTACTGCATTAGAAAATAACAGGGAAGATTTACTTTTATATGATTCGGCTAACCATCTGATTAGCAAAGGGAAAAAGCTTGAATATGATTCTAAAAATCGTACTCCACTATTAGGTATTACCGGAACTGGCGGAGCAGGTAAAAGCTCGCTCACTGATGAAATAGTGCGTCGTTTTCTTACAGAATTTGAAGAGTTATCTATTGGTATAATTTCAGTAGATCCATCCCGCTTAAAAACAGGTGGAGCACTTCTGGGGGATCGAATCAGAATGAACAGTATAGATACTCATAGAGTGTTTATGAGGAGTTTGGCAACCAGAGCTTCGAACAGATCTACAAGTGCGGCTTTAGAAGCTGTTATTGAATTGTATAAAGTTGCTGGTTTTGACTTAATCATTGTAGAAACAAGCGGGATAGGACAAAGTGGAACTGAAATCGTAGATCTGACTGATATCCCGATTTATGTGATGACCAGCGAATATGGTGCAGCTACTCAGCTTGAAAAGATCAATATGCTGGACCTTGCTGATATTGTGGTATTGAATAAGTTTGAAAAGAAGGGGTCGATGGATGCTCTCCGGGATGTTCGAAAGCAAATGCAGCGAAACTCAGGTCAGTGGCACACGAATCCCGAAGAAATGGCTGTATTTCCTACCATTGCAGCTCAATTTAATGATGAAGGGGTAAATCGCCTTTTTAAGGCTCTTGTTGATCGAATCAATATAGAATACTCGATTAACTGGGAGCCAAAGATATATACCAATTCTAGGCCATCTGACGATATTCAGTCTCAGTCTATCATTCCTGGTAAGCGAGTTCGCTATTTATCCGAGATCTCTGAAACAGTTAGAAATTACCACCAATGGGCCGAGCAGCAAGTTGAAATAGCTTCCAAATGGGATCAGGTAAAAGGAGCGTTAGCTCAGCTTGAAGATTCAACTAGCGAAGTAAGTGGAGAGTTACTGACTCCTCTTGAGGCATTGCAAACCAGGTGGGAAGATGAATTAGATAGGGGCCCTAAAAATATCCTTGAGAACTGGGATGACCTGACAAATAAATATCAGGAAGAAAGCTTTGATATCCAGATTCGGGATAAAGTGATCAAAAATAAGCTTTACCGAGAGTCATTAAGTGGTCTCCAAATCCCCAGGGTGGCACTTCCTAAAGCAAAAAATGCGGGTGAAAGGCTTCGCTTTGCGTTGAAAGAGAATCTGCCGGGATATTTTCCTTACACGGCAGGCGTATTTCCTTTTAAACGAGAGGGAGAAGACCCAACGAGAATGTTTGCAGGAGAAGGAACTCCTGAACGGACCAATAAACGATTCCACTTTGTAAGCGAGGGATTGCCAGCTGCCCGGCTTTCAACCGCTTTTGATTCCGTAACTCTATATGGTGAAGATCCGGGCTTTAGGCCTGACATCTATGGAAAGATTGGAAATTCTGGAGTGAGTATTTGTACGCTTGATGACATGAAGAAGCTGTATTCCGGGTTTGAGCTTACAAAACCAACTACTTCTGTATCTATGACCATTAATGGTCCGGCACCTATGATCCTGGCCATGTTTATGAATACGGCAATTGATCAAGAGGTAGAGCGATATCTCAAATCGGAAGGGAAGTGGGAAGAAGCTCTAAAGAAGGTTCATAATCATTTTGAAAACCTGGGAGTACCTGTTCCGGTGTATTCTAATGAAATCCCTAAAGGAAATAATGAATTTGGATTGGGCCTTTTGGGCATTACGGGCGACAAGTTAGTAGATGAGGAAACGTACAAAAAGATTAAAGCCCAGGCCCTCAGCGTAGTACGAGGTACCGTACAGGCAGATATTCTAAAAGAAGATCAGGCTCAGAACACCTGTATTTTCTCTACAGAGTTTGCACTTAAGATGATGGGAGATATCCAGGAATACTTTACTCAACATCAAGTGAGAAACTACTACTCTGTTTCTATTTCCGGATACCATATCGCAGAAGCAGGAGCTAACCCGGTCACTCAGGCGGCGTTCACATTAGCTAATGGATTTACTTATGTAGAGTATTATCTCGCCAGGGGATTGAATATTGATGACTTTGCACACAACCTTTCTTTCTTCTTCAGCAATGGACTAGACCCTGAATATTCGGTTATTGGTAGGGTTGCCAGAAGAATTTGGGCGGTTTCTATGAAGAATAAATATGAAGCGAATGATCGATCCCAAAAGCTGAAATATCATATTCAAACTAGTGGCCGTTCTTTACACGCCCAGGAGATTCAGTTCAATGATATTCGAACTACACTGCAAGCTTTATTGGCGATATATGATAATTGTAACTCATTGCATACCAATGCTTATGATGAAGCAATTACCACTCCGACTGAGGAGTCAGTTCGAAGGGCATTAGCTATCCAAATGATCATTAATAAAGAGCTCGGAACAGCTAAGAATGAGAACATCAATCAAGGGTCCTTCTTCATTGATGAGCTCACGGATTTAGTAGAGGAAGCAATACTCACCGAATTTGATCGAATTACTGATCGGGGAGGAGTGCTTGGTGCAATGGAAAGCATGTACCAGCGTGGAAAGATCCAGGATGAAAGTCTCTTTTACGAAAGCAAAAAACATAGTGGCGAACTTCCTATTATTGGAGTGAATACTTTCTTCGGTAAAGGAAGTGAAGAAGAAAATAAACCGGTAGAACTTATCCGGTCTACCGAAGAGGAAAAGAAACAACAGATTACCAATCTCGAATCTTTCTGGAATCGAAATGAGGATGAAGCCCAAAAAGCATTAGGTCGTCTTAAAACCGTTGCCAGAACAAATGGTAATATTTTCGAAGAACTAATGGAAACGGTTAAAGTAGCTTCCTTAGGACAAATCTCTCATGCACTCTATGAAGTAGGAGGTCAGTATAGAAGAAATATGTGATTTTACGGGGCTATTTTAGCCTTGCTCTTCCATGTTTACTTTGCAGGTGCTAAGCCCAAATGATGCATATAGCGGACAAAAGCTTATAAATGAGGTTAATACAAAAATGCCTGCTAGTACCAGGAAGATGATGCCTAGCGTACCAGAAATGACATTTGTGAAATAAAGAGTTCCTATAATTGCTGCCAGTACTATCCGAATTATTCGGTCAGCATTTCCCATATTCTTTTTCATTTTTCTAGAATTAGATTAATAGATATTCAGCTAAAAGAACTATTCCTGTTATTATCAGGAAGCACAGTATACAGATTACTATTAGTTTAAATGCTTTGCTCTTCATAGCCTTATACAATTTAATCCAAATGAAACTCCAGGTCAGTGACTTTAGTCACTAATCGAGTAATTCGATACTATTTGAATGCTGTTTTACTTTCCCCTCATGTTCCAATTTTTTCATGATTCTGCTAATTACTTCGCGTGCAGTTCCCAGCTCATTAGCTATTTGTCTATGAGATATCTTTAAAGGGTTTTTGTTAGTGAGGCGTTTTCTCTTTTCTAGAAAATCATAAAGTCGCTTATCCATTTTATCAAAAAGGACATGATTTATCGTGTCAAGTAATTCGCTGTACCTCAAATTGTACTGTTGATAGAATAAGCTATTTAAATCAGGATACTCTCTTGTCCATCTACTTAATTTATCAACTGGTAGAAGAATAGCGGAAGTGTCTTCTTCAGTTAGCGCAAATACTTTGCTTGGTTCATTCTTTAAACCAGATGAAAAAGACATCACACAACTTTCATTAGGCCTTATGTAATAGAGTAGAAGTTCCTTGTCTTCATGGCTTGTGAAAACTTTAATAAGTCCTTCTAATACAATAGGTACAACAGCAACAAATTCACCTTCTCTAAGTATTTGAGCTCCTTTAGGCAGTTCTCTATAAATGGATGACTCCAAAATCTCAGCTTCTAGCTCTGGATTTAAATGTGAAAGTGCTAAAGGGAGTGTTTTCATATTAATTGATGTCTTCTGTTTTGAAGGGATATATAAATAGTAGAGATAGTATTTTTTATTGTACTACTCAATCCCATAAATTCAAATGGGCATTGAAACTATAAACGTTCACAGCCGTGTATCCGGCAGATTTCTAAACCATTCAGGGCATTATGAGCACAAATAAAGACAAGTTCCGAAAGGGGATACCCAACGATTTGGATAATAATGATCCCGACTTTAATCTCGATCAATATATTGATGAACAATCCAGGGCAGATGACGAGGATATAAGGCCTGGTGTTACTTATAGAGTAAAAGAAAACAGCACAAAGAAAAGAGATAGAACAGTAATAGCTATAGTCCTTGCGATTATCTTTCTTTGGTACTTCGACTGGAATCCATTAAATGCGATTACTCAAACCAGCCAGGGAGTAGGAGGGTTTTTCTCAGACAACGATGCAGTTACTCAGGTAGAAGGCAATGCAGTTCGGGAAGCTTTAGAGCAGGAGCAAGTTTCTGGTTCCAGTTCTATTTTGGAATACTCTGCCGCCCTAGGGAATTTAGGATTCGAGTCAAATCCGGCAAGTACTGAGGTTTTGGCACTATACAATAATGGAGTTCCTATCAGTTATATGGAAAAGCTGAACGAACTAGATTATCTCGATGAACTTAATTATTCCGGGGTAATAGGTCTCTATGCGAATGGGGTTCCGACTTCTTATCTCGATAAACTTAATGAACTGGATTACCTTGATGAGGTAAATTACTCAGGAATCATCGGTCTTTATGCCAATGGAGTTACTACTGGATATTTGGAAACACTAAACGATTTGGATTACCTGGACGAAGTGAACTATTCTGGAATCATTGGTTTGTACGCAAATGGGATATCAGAGAGCTATTTAAAGGGACTTAATGACCTCGATTATCTGGATGAAGTATCCTATTCAGGGATAATTGGAATGTATTCCAATGGCGTGACGCTTAATTACCTTAATACATTAAATGAAATTGATTACCTGGACGAGCTGAGTTATTCAGGAATCATCGGTCTTTATGCCAATGGAGTTACTACTTCATTCTTAAGAGAATTGGCCCAACGAGACCTGTTGGATGATATGAGCTATTCTGATATTATTCGTGTGTATATGAATGATAATTAACTAGTGTAATCGCTCCTTGAACATCTTAATTATTGGTAAGGTTTGGCCAGAGCCTGATTCCTCTGCGGCTGGTTCTCGAATACTCCAGCTCATTGAGCTTTTTCAGCAACAGAACTGGGAGCTTAGCTTTGCTTCAGCAGCTAGCGAAAGTGATTATTCAACAAATCTTAACTCGTTTGGTATTAAAGCGGTTCCGATTCTTTTAAACGACTCTTCCTTTGATCACTTTATAGCAGAACTGAAACCAGACCTCGTTTTGTTTGATCGTTTTATGACCGAGGAACAATTTGGGTGGAGGGTAGCCGAAGTTTGTCCTGAAGCATTAAGAATTCTTGATACTGAAGATCTTCATGGACTTAGGGATGCCAGAAGAATAGCTTTGAAGGAGAAGAGGGAAAGCAATAAAGAAGATTTGCATAATGAAACCTCTCTAAGAGAAATGGCCAGCATATATCGAAGCGATTTGTCACTGATAATTTCCGAATTCGAGATGGAGTTATTGCATCACTCTTTCAATATGGATCAATCTTTGATACACTACACACCTTTTATGCCTGATTCTGTTTCCGGAAAAGAATCTGAGAGCTGGAATACTTTTGAGGAGAGAAAACATTTTGTATGGATTGGGAATTTTCTTCATGAGCCAAACTGGGATACAGTTCAATATCTAAAAAAAGAAATTTGGCCTACGATTAGGAAAGAATTACCGAGTGTTGAGTTACATATTTACGGAGCTTACCCAAAAGACAAAGTATTCCAACTGCATAATGAAAGAGAAGGATTTCTGGTGAAGGGGAGAGCTTCAAGTGTAGCCGAAGTCTTTTCAAGTGCTCGTGTGTTGCTGGCGCCTATTCGATTTGGAGCAGGGCTAAAAGGTAAGTTTATTGAGGCTATGCAGCATGGTCTTCCATCTATTACAACAAGGATTGGAGCAGAAGGGATACCCGGAGTGTTAGGTTGGCCCGGGTCAATTGCTAACACAACTAACGAAATAGTGCAGATGGCTATCGAGTTATATACTTCTTCGGCAAAATGGGAACGCGCTCAATTGCATGGTCTGAAAATCTTAAATAATCGCTTCAATAAAGAAAGTCATAGCAATACTCTAGTACGTCGGTTACAAGAGCTGAGAAAGGTAATAAAGCAGCATAGAGCTAATAACTTTATTGGCGCTATGCTGCAGCATCATACAATGAGTAGTACAAAATTTATGGGGAAATGGATCGAGGAAAAGAATAAGGGAGTGAGTTAGCCTATTACTAACATCCACTGGAAACCAAATTTATCCTTAACCATTCCAAAATTTTCATCTAGAGGGAATAGAATATTTCCTTCTTCAGCTAAGTGATTGAAGACCTTTTCTCGTTCCTTATGATCATCAAAAGCAATGAATAAGGAGAAATTATTACCTGATTTGACCGGGTAATTTGGTAAATCATCCGAAGCTTTAATTTTGACATTCCCGATAATCAGTTCGGCATCAAAAATCCTTTCCTTTGATGATTCATCAATCTCAATAGGAGATTCTTCATAACTCTGTAACTTTGTTATTGTTCCCCCAAATACGGTTGCATAATAACTGAATGCATCCTGGCAGGTCCCCGGGAATACCAGGTAAGGAATCATTGACTTCATATTACCAATATGTTGCTAAGAGTTTTTCTTTTTACAGCTAATCTTCCAGGTAGGAAAGGCAATATTCTCGGTTAAATCAACCCATTCTCCAACCCATTCAAATCCCTTATTGGAGATATCTGAAAAAGTAAGTCGGTAATAGCCTTCCATGCCATTTGGAGCAGTTTGTGGACGATAGAGTATAATATTTCCATCTTCCTTCTTTGATCCTTCCCATGCTGGTAATACCGGCGAAGCAGTACCAGAAGAATAATAGTGTACATACCAGGCCAGACTATCAGAGTTAAACTGACGAATACTTCCTGAATGTCCTCCATCTTCTTTAAGCGTTTCATCCTGAACAGCCATTCCGTTCATAATGTATTTGAATCTCCAAATCATAGGAACAGCTTCTGCCCAGGATTGATCCGGGTTTCGGGTGACTGACCCACATTCTGATTCACCAATTAAAGGTTGGAAGTCAGCAAGTTCACCTCTGGCCATTGGGTTTATTCTTCCAAAGGGATATTCTTCGGAAGGCTCATAGTTATATTGAGCTAAGGCAAATTGAGGGAGTAAGAATAGGGTGAGTAGTAGTAGTGTTTTCTTCATTTTTCTTCCAAAGAAAAGGAAGAAGAAACTTTGAAATAAATCTTTGCAGTAAAACAACCAGGTTTTGCAGGAAATTAAAGAGAAGCTGCTTTTAATACCTGCTTTAAGTGGCTAATACGCGATTTAGAAATTGGAATTTCTGAATGGTCACTTAATGTAACGGTGCAATTATTGAAATCAGCCTGTTCAAAATAGCTTAGATTAACGAGTGCTCGTCGGTGAACCCGAATAAAATTGAAATCCTGTAAATCTTTCTCTAGAGATTTGAGACTTTTCCTTAGGGAGTAAGTCTTTGTTTCGGTGTGAATACGTACGCAGTAATCGTCTGCCTCAAACCATGTAATCTCGGATATAGGAATAAGCTTTTCTCGGGAGCCAATTCTGATCAACAAATGATGTGCATTACTTTCTTTCTCTGAACTAGTATCAACAACAAGATCTTTAAGGCTTTGTATTTCTACCCACTGCGCGTCAATGACCTGTTTCTTCGATTGATTATACATCAGTAATAGAGTTAGTCCTGAAGCAAAGGTGAAGCTCATTCCTTTTTGATAAATCATAAAAGTGAAAATCTCCTGTAATAAAGCGAAGGTAAATTCAGAACCGTACTGGATGATGTTGAATAAAGAGATAACAAGGATGGCAACCAGATTCAGGCAGAAGAATACAATAGATACAAGAACCCAGTTTACTGGTTTGTTTTGGCTAAATAATTGATTCTTTGATCGGAGTAGGATAATTCCTGTGATAGTTGCCGCCAACCAGGCAGACCATCTTATAAAATGAACTTGTAGCAAGAACAAAAAGGTGACATCAGAACCTGGTTGTATATTGAATGTGTCCAGATAAAATTTTTGCTGAAGTGCATCGAAAAAAATTACGCTGAGAATTGATAATATTAGCAGGAATGTGATTCTGTTATCTTTAAACATTTATTCGATATTTAATAAATACTACTTTCCACCGATCTTAAAATACCATATTCAACGCTTTGCCCAAATCTCCTATTGTACTCACACTAGACGCTGGTGGAACCAATTTCGTGTTTTCTGCAATTAAAGATGGATCAGCTTTTGGTGATTCGCTTAGTCTTCCTGCAAATACTTCAGATTTAGAAACCTGTATTGATTCAATCATATCAGGCTTTCAGAGCCTTATTACAAATCTGGATGAAAGTCCGGAGGCTATTAGTTTTGCATTTCCAGGTCCAGCCGATTACGAACAAGGTATTATAGGGGATTTACCGAACCTCCCGGCATTTTCAGGAGGTGTACCGCTAGCATCTATTATTCAGGAAAAGTTTGGCATTCCGGTATTCATTAATAATGACGGAGATTTATTTGTTTTAGGAGAGAGTAAATCTGGTTTTTTGCCCAATGTGAATCAATTACTTAAAGAATCTGGTAGTTCAAGGCAATTCAAAAATCTTATAGGGATTACTCTGGGTACAGGCTTCGGAGTTGGAATTTCTCTTAATGGAAGCTTATTAATTGGCGATAATGGGGTAGGGGGAGAAGGTTGGCTACTTAGGAATAAGTATTACACCTATTCAAACGTCGAGGAGACCTTAAGTATTCGAGCAATTAAAAGAATGTATGCTGAACAAATTTCTATTGATCCTGCTAAAGCACCTGAGCCAAAACAGATTTTCGATATAGCCACTGGCAAAAGTGAGGGCGTAAGAGAAGCGGCTATTGAAACTTATTTACGATATGGTGAAGTACTGGGAGATGCAATTGCGCACATACTCACATTAATTGATGGATTAGTTGTAATTGGAGGGGGGGTAAGTGGTGCTTATCCGATATTCTCCAGGTCGTTGAAGGATGAATTGAATGGGAGTTTCACCCTTTTGAATGGAAAGAAAATGCCACGGCTAATACAGAGCGTCTATGATTTTGAGAATGACTTCAGTAGAAAAAGCTTCCTAAACCAGAAGAGTAAACCGATCATTATTCCTAACTCAAATAAAGCTCTGGAATACTTTGATGAAAAAAGTACAGCAATTGGTTTATCCCGTTTAGGAACAAGTGAAGCCATCTCAATCGGGGCCTACTACTTTGCTCTCGAAAAACTAGGTTAGTCTACGAACTTTACTTCTGACCCTTTGACCCCATACCACAAGATGTATCCGTAACAAATCGCTAAAAAGAAGAGCGCGCTTTGTAGGCCAATCGCATCAGCAAGACTACCATAAAGAGGGGGGATGAATGCTCCACCTACAATGGCAGTACATAAAACTCCAGAACCTTGAGCAGTATGTTCTTTTAAATCCTTTATCGATAGTGTAAAGATGGTTGGGAACATAATTGAGTTGAATAATCCAATGCATAGGATGCTCCACATAGCAACATAACCGCCAGATAGCATGCTTACAATCAGTAAAGTGATATTGACACCTGCATAAGTAGCGAGAAGTTTTCCCGGAGCAATTTTCTGTAATAATGCAGAACCGACAAATCTTCCAACCATAGCTCCTCCCCAGTAAAAGAACACAAAAGTTCCAGCCATTTGAGCGGGATTCATATTAGTTATATCCACGCTTGAGAAACTGAGAACGGAAAGCACGTTGGCTACACTGCTCATAAATGAACTTTCAGCAACAAGAGTAGCTATATCCAGATTCAAAAAATAATTAACCAGGTAACTGCCAATGGCTACTTCGGCACCTACGTAAACGAAGATACCAATCGCACCAAAAGTAAGATGTCGGTTTTTTAATGCAGTTTTATAACTCCCGTGATTGTGATCGTCACCTTCTAAAATTTTCGGGAGTTTGAAAGCAGAAAAGGCTAATGCTAAACCGATGAGTACAAAAGCTAATACAATAAATGGTCCTTGAACCGCTGATGCTTCCGTAGCAAAATAAGAGAGCTTCTCTGTCTCATTTAAAACTTCAATTTCTGCCGAGCTAAGCACAGAATTACTTAGAATAAAGGCTGCACTTACAAGCGGGGCTAATGTGGTGCCCAGTGAATTAAATGCCTGAGCCAGATTTAATCTGCTTGAAGCTGTTTCCTGAGGGCCTAAGGCTGCTACATAAGGATTAGCAGCTACCTGTAGGATGGTTATCCCACCTGCAAGTACAAACATTGCCAGTAGAAAAACTGCAAATACACGAAACTCTGCAGCAGGGTAAAATAGAAGGCAGGCTATACCCATAGTGATTAAGCCAACGATGGCTCCTTTTTTATATCCAATCTTCGAAATAAGCTGACCGCCCGGAATAGAAAACACAGCATAGGCCGTAAAAAAAGCAAACTGTACAATTCCACTTTGAAAGTAAGTGAGCTCAAATACATCCCTAAGTCGTGGAACTAATGCGTCAACCAGTACCGTAATAAAACCCCACATAAAGAACAGGGAAGTGATAACAATGAAGGGTACGAGGTACTGATTTTTTTGAGACATAACGAAGTGAGTGTTAGTTAGGAGTGCTGATCAGAAATGAATGTAAACAAGAAAGGCTCCTAAAAGGAGCCTTGGGAATTTTTAGCTTGAAGCAGCTATTCGGCCTTGAAGATTTTGAGAACTAGTGAGTTCTGAACTAGCCGGGTATTCAGCAATGATTTGATCAGTGATCTCTGTTGCTTTCTCGAAATTGCCCGCTTCAAAATAAGCTTCAGCAGCTTGATATAGATTATAAGGGGTAGTTGTATCGTTAATATCCCAGTTCGCTGCTTTTACGAAAGTTTCGGCAGCTAATTCAGTACTACCATTAGAAAGTAATAGCTTCGCGTTGAAAGAAATTGCTCCCACTCCTAGAATCCCTCGTGGAGCATCATATCGAGACAGATAATCAAGAGCGTCTTCTATGTTTCCAAGTTTAAAGCTTGAAACAGCAGCATAATAGGTAGCAAGATTGCCTGCTTCTGTTCCAGAAAATTCATTAGATATAGCCAGGAATCCGTAGGTAAGCTCAAAGCTGTCCCCATTAATTGCCCGATCAAAATCACCTTGTGTATAATAAGCCTCAGCGATAGCTAATAATTGTTGAGCTTGTTCTTCTTGATTCTGAGAATAGTAGTTGTAACCTATCAATGACCCAACAACAACTATGATACTGATCACAATGGCCAGAATAGTAATTCTGTTTTCATTAAAAAATGAAGCCGCTTTGTTATAGCTCTCAATTAGCGGATCGGATTCAAGTTGTTCTTTCGTAAGGTGCTTCGCCATAGTTTTGTTTAATTATCAAAAAAATTTCAGACTTGGAAAATACGGCGGTTTGTATTGATAGTAAAACTAAAGTGAGCTCAATTCGCCGTTTTTTATTTCTAGTATGATGTCTGACCGTTCGGCTATGCTTTTCTCATGAGTGATCAGAAGTATAGTCACATTCTCCTGGTCGCGAAGCTCATAAAGCATGTCCAGAATTATATCGGTATTGGTATCATCTAGATTTCCCGTTGGTTCATCAGCCAAAATGAGAGAGGGGGTGTTCATAAGGGCCCTGGCCATCGAAACTCTCTGTTGTTCTCCTCCTGATAACTGAGTAGGACGATGTTCTGAGCGATCAGCAACTCCAAATCGATTTAGAAGATCGTGCGCTCTTTCAGAAGCTTCACTTATTGATGTGCCAGCAATTAATGAGGGCATTGCTACATTTTCAAGGGCAGTAAATTCCGGTAATAGATGGTGGAATTGAAAAACAAACCCAATGTTATTATTCCTGAAATCAGCGAGTTCGTCAGCATTAAGCTTTGAGATTTCTGTATCTCCCCAAAAAACAGATCCGGAGTCAGGTTTATCTAATCCTCCAAGTATATGAAGTAATGTGCTTTTTCCACTTCCGCTAGAACCTACAATGGATGTAATACTTCCTTTCTGAATGTTTAATGAAACACCGTTTAAAACCTCAAGGCGGGAATTACCTTGTTCACTTTTGTAGCTTTTTCTTATGTCAGAGGCCGAAAGTACAATCGACGAGTCCATATCAGGAAGTTGAGTTATTAAATTCGGGATATATAACGGATTCTATGTGAACACATTTCCCGGTTTCGGCATTAACTTTTGCAAAAACTCCACAGATGTGATTATCTCCATTAGCAGGTTGGTATTTTTGATGGACTCCCGTTATAAATCGTTTGAGAGCTACTTTTTTGTCCATTCCCAGGGAGGAATTAAAAGAACCGGTCATCCCTGCGTCAGTTAAATAGCCCAGGCCTTGCGGGAAAATTCTAGCATCGCCTGTAGGTATGTGAGTATGAGTGCCTACTAATACCGAAGCTTTTCCATCGATATGCCATCCCATTGATACTTTTTCTGCAGTTGCTTCAGCATGAAAGTCCACAAAAATAATATTAGTCTCATCAGAAATTTTATTAATAGCCCAATCTGCAGTAGTAAAAGGGTCGTCAATAGCTTTCATAAAAGTTCTTCCCTGTAGATTTAGAACTCCTATTTTAAGATTAGTTTCGGGAATAGGGTACACTCCATACCCAAATCCAGCATTTCCTCTTGGAAAGTTAAGAGGGCGGAGGATATGGTTATTTTCCCTCATGTAGTTGAAGACCTTCCATTTATCAAAAGAATGATCGCCACCGGTAATCACATGTACACCAAGCGATAAAAGCTTTTTTATAATTTCTTCATTAATACCATGTCCTTCATGAGAATTCTCTCCATTTGCGATCAAAAATTGAGCGTCGTACTTCTTAATTAGGCTGGGAAGGAATGTTTCTGTGATGGATAAGCCGGGATTTCCTACAATATCACCAATAAATAAAATGCTGATCGTTTCAGCCAAAGTGGGAGAGTTTTAGGTGTTATACAATTAGGATCTGATGTCCTCAATCAAGCGTTCTAAACTGGCATTTACGCGTTCAAGCATAACTTCTTCATTCTTTTCCAGGTCGCTTGAGTTTTGACGTGCTTCAAATAATTCTTCAGCAATGCTAAGGGCCGCCAAAACCATTACCGTAGACTCAGGCTGTTTTACAAGTTGGTTTCTATAGGTTTGAAATCGTTCATCCACGTATTTGCAGATTCTGACCATGGTTTCTTCTTCATGATCCTCGACTTTGAGAGGGTACTGCTTCCCTAGAATAGTAACCTTAATCGATTTCATACTCCACCATTCAAGTGATTATCAATTTTATTAATCAGGCTTTGCACTTGTTGCCTTAATACAAGACGTTCAGATTCACTAATTGCAGAAAAAATATCCGTTTGCTCTCCTCTTAAATCTTCAATTTTGAGTACAAGCTTACTGTTCTCTTTTTTCAAATCTCGAATTTCTTGTTTTAGTATAGTTACTTCATCATTTACTTCCGAGAGCAAGTACTTAAACCGCTCGGTCTGATTGTTCATTTGGTTCATTAGAGTACCCTATCATCCTCTTAATTTAGCCGAGAATTTCTTCTCCAAACTTTTGATAATACCCTGTATAATAGGTTCTACATCTTTGATATTCAAGGTTTTGTTGGGGTCTACAAAGGATAATCTGAAAGCGATGCTTTTGTTTTGCTTTCCGATAGATTCATGTTCAAAAACATCAAAAATATCAATGAGTTGGAGGTTGTTTCCTCCGTTCTCACGGATGGTATACAAAAGGGCTCCCGACTTAACACTGTTATCTACAATTACAGAAAAGTCGTATTCAATAGGTGGAAACTTGGGTATGGGTTGGTAACTAACTCTGGCACTTGAGGATAAAACCTGACTCAATGCATTAATTGAAAATTCAGCAGCAAAGGTTGGTTCTTTTAGATCATAAACCTTCTTAAGTGCTTCGCTAATTACTTTAATGCGGCCAATTTCTTGTTTTTTGACTTTATAAATCAGTGTATCGTCCTCTTCATAAGAGGATACTTTATTGGTGATTCCCAGTTTTACAAAAAAAGCATCAACCAACGATTTCAAGTCGAAAATGGAATAGTTAAGAGGTTTGGAAGTCCAATGCTCTGTTGCCTTTGCACCCGATATTCCTAAGAAAAGGTGTGTTTGCTCTTTTATTCCGTCATGATAAGTTCCTTCATCATTTACCTCAAAAACATTTCCTACCTCAAAAAAGCGAACAGCACTTGCCTGTCTGTTAAAGTTGTATGATGCAGCTTTTAAAAATCCATGTAGTAAGGAAGGACGGAGTGTGGTCATATCTCTTGTTAAAGGATTGAGAGTACCAACCATCGTTTCTAATGAACCAAAGTGCTCAGCTTCCTTCTCTGAGATAAGAGAATTTGTATAAATCTCTCTAAATCCCAGTTCAACTGCCGCTTTTCTAATATTCGAGTTGAGAATTTCCCAGTAAGAAAATTCTTCAGTAGAAACAAATATCCCATGATTTGGGGAAGAAATTTTGTTGTAATCAAAGAGGCGTCCTACTTCCTCAATTAAATCTACTTCCCGCTCCAAATCAGGCCGGAAAGTTGGAATACTAAAAGTTACTTCTTCCTCACTTTTCGAAATCACTTCCAATTCAAGGCCATCAACGATTTCTATGGCTTCATCTACGGAAATACTCGTGCCAAGCAGCCGGTTAAGATAAGTTTTTCTAAGAGTCAGTTGTTTAGGCTCTGTTGGTGAAGGATGGATATCTACGATCTCTCCGGATATTTCACCTCCTGCTATTTCAATAATTAAATCTGCAGTTCTTTTAGCAGCCAGAGCCTGAAGGTTCGGGTCAATTCCGCGTTCAAAACGATATGATGCATCAGTTTGAAGAGTCTGAGCTTTTGCTGTTTTTCTCACTGAGCCAGGATCGAAATAAGCACTTTCTATAAGGATATTAGTTGTGCTGTCAGAAACTTCAGAGTCCAATCCACCCATAACTCCACCTATAGCTACAGGTCCATCTCCATCACAAATAAACAAAGTGCCGGGCGCACATTTTCTCTTTATATGGTCGAGAGTTTCAAATTCTACCTCTTCTTCGAATTCCCGAACTGTGATTTTTTTACCGGCTATGTTGTCATAATCAAAAGCATGGAGAGGCTGTCCCAATTCATGCATTACATAGTTTGTAATATCTACGATATTATTAACTGATCGCAATCCAAGAGCTTCCAGCCGTTGTTTTAACCAGGTTGGAGACTCAGCTATTTTGGTTCCTTTAACAACAATTCCCACATAGCGGTTACATTTTTCAGGAGATAGAATCTCAATATCTATCTCAGAAGTAGAAGAGGTACTTGTTTCTACATCAAACTCAATAGCTGGTTTATTTAACTCCAGGTTAAGTGCTGCTGATAAGTCTCTTGCAACTCCAAGATGACAAGTAGCATCAGGTCTGTTTGGAGTTATAGCAATATCAATAATAGAGTCAGTATACAGATCAAAGATTGTATTGATAGGAGTCCCAACCTCAAGGGAACTATCCAATACCATGATTCCATCGTGGTCATCGCCAAGTCCAAGTTCGTCCTCAGCGCAAATCATACCATTAGAAACTTCTCCACGCAGCTTAGCTTTCCTAAGTTTAAGCAAGCTTCCATCATCCAATTTGATTGGAAGGGTAGTCCCAACAGTGGCTACTGGTACTTTTTGTCCTGCTGCGACATTATTTGCTCCACAGACTATTTGTACCGTTTCTTCTCCTAAGCTGACCTGGCAAACCTTAAGACGATCCGCGTTTGGATGTTGCTTTACTTCTAAAACTTCGCCGACAATTACGCCTTCAAGATTGCTCCCTACTTCATAACTTTCTTCTTCCTCTAAGCCGATTAGGGTAAGTTTTTCAGCTGTTTCAGAAGGAGAGAGAGGAAGATCAATAAATTCTTTTAACCAGTTGTATGATATTTTCATGAACCTGAGACTACTAATTAAACTGTTCTAAAAACCGGATGTCGTTTTCGTAAAAAGTCCGAATATCGTCAATGCCATATTTAAGAATGGCTATTCGTTCTACTCCCATTCCCCAGGCAAAGCCAGTATACTTTTCAGGATCGATTCCGGAAGCTATAAACACATTGGGGTCAACCATCCCTGAACCTAATATCTCTAACCACTTTCCGTCTTTTTCAGAACCCCACCAGATATCCAGTTCAAGACTTGGTTCGGTAAAAGGGAAGAAACCTGGACGCAATCGATATTTGACATCGCTTCCGTACATCAGCTTTACAAAAGTAATGAGCGTTTCTTTTAAGTCGGCAACGCTTACGTTTTCATCTACATACAAAGCTTCTACCTGGTGAAACAAGAAATAGGATTTCGGAGAAACTGCTTCATTCCTATATACTCTTCCTGGCATGATTGACCGGATCGGAGGAGTCGTATTTTCCATTAGTCTAATTTGTACCGGAGAGGTGTGAGTCCTAAGAACAAGATCCATCATATTAGGATCATCGCTCTTTCTAACAAAAAAAGTATCCTGCTCATCACGCGCTGGGTGATTAGGAGGGAAGTTAAGGGCAGTGAAGTTGTGGAAGTCATCTTCAACTTCTGGTCCATCAGCGATAGTAAATCCTAATCGATAAAAGATATTTTTCATCTCATCCAATGTCTTGGTGAGTGGATGAAGGGACCCTATCGGAATAGCAGGTGCTGGAAGAGTGATATCATCTAAAGCACTTTTGGTTGTATTGGTATTGGCACCAAAAGATTTCTTTGTATCGTCAAACTTTGATTGTGCTAACTGTTTGACCTCATTCATTCCTTTACCAATTGCGGCACGATCTTCTTTTGGTGCAGAGCCAAGGTCTTTAAACATTGACTGTATGCGCCCATTACGGGAAAGAAATTCTAATCGAAAGTTCTCAAGTTCCTCCGAATCTTGAATTACAAAGCTTTCGATTTCTTTTTTTAGTTGATCAATTCTATCTAGCATGAATATGAATGAGTGTATTCTGGTGCAAAAATAAAAAAACCGGTAAACCTACATGAATAAGATTTACCGGCTCTTAAAATAGCAAGTTTGCAATTACGCGTGGGCTTCCTTTACAATGGCAGCAAACGTTTCTGCATCATGTATTGCTAAATCTGCCAGGACCTTACGGTTGATTTCCATATTCTTTTGGCTCATGGCATGCATAAGCTTAGAATAGGTCGTTCCGTTTAGTCGCGCTGCGGCGTTGATTCTAACAATCCATAATCTTCTGAAAACACGCTTGCGATTTTTTCTATCGCGGTATTGGTACTGAAGACCTTTTTCAACCGCATTTTTCGCAATCGTGTAAACATTTTTTCGCTTGCCCCAGTAACCTTTCGCTTGATTTAGAATCTTCTTGCGACGGCGACGGGAAGCCACCAAATTTAGTGATCGTGGCATTTTGTCTAGATTATAGGATTAAAATTTGTTGGGAATCATTTCCTTAACTCTTGCAACATCAGCTTCAGCTACAAGAGTGGCTTGTCCCAAATTTCTTTTGGTTTTACTGCTCTTCTTAGTAAGAATATGACGCTTAAAAGCTTTCTTACGTTTAATTTTACCGGAACCGGTAACCTTAAACCGCTTTTTTGCCCCACTATTACTTTTCATTTTAGGCATTATAAGTCCACTTGCTTTGTGAAAATTTAAAGACCGGAAAGATAGGTATTAATCAAGGCCTAAGCAACGGATATTGCCTATTTCATAGGGGTTAAAATCATGATCATTCGTCGGCCTTCAAGATTTGGCTTCGATTCAATTTTTGAAACGTCTTCCAGGCTTTTGGCTAGCTTTAAGAGAAGCAATTCTCCTTTTTCAGTATAAAGCATATCTCGCCCTCTAAATTGAACCGATGCTTTTACTTTGTCGCCACTTTCAAGGAATTCCCGGGCATGCCTGGTTTTGAATTCAAGATCATGATCGTCGGTGTTAGGGCGGAATCGTAGTTCTTTTACCGTAACAGTATGTTGTTTTTTCTTGGCTTCTTTCTCTTTCTTCTTTTTCTCGTACTGGTATTTTCCATAGTCGATGACCTTACAAACAGGAGGGTTTGCGTTAGGTGCAATTTCGACCAAGTCCAGGTTATAAGACTCTGCAATTTGTAGAGCTCTGTCAGAATTAGTTATTTCGTGTCCTCCATCGGGTTTGATTACCCGTAATTGCATCGCTTTAATCTCATCATTCAATCGTGGCCTGTCTTCTTTTACAGGTCCTCTGAAATTTCTTCTTTTGATGGTTTTCCTCTGTATTTAGTTTTCGTTTGGTAGTGTTTTTTGATCTATTTCGTTGTTCAGGTTCGAAAGAAACTCAGAAAATTCGAAAGTTCCAATATCACCTTTTTTATGTCGGCGTACTGAAACAGTGCCTGATTTCTGTTCTTTTGCCCCAATGATTAACATATATGGAATCTTAGCAGTTTCAGCATCCCTAATTTTAGCGCCAATTTGTTCGCTTCTTTCATCAACGGTGACTCTTACATTTGAATCAAGAAGTTGTTGCGCGCATAGCTTCGCATATTCATTCTGAGTATCTGAAATCGGTAATATCCGTACTTGTTCAGGAGAGAGCCACACTGGGAAATCTCCAGCAAAGTGTTCGATTAGGATACTTGTGAATCTTTCCATAGAACCAAAAGGTGCCCTGTGTATAATTACGGGTCGATGTTTCTCATTATCAGAACCGATGTAAGTTAGATCGAAGCGTTCAGGCATTACGTAGTCGACCTGTACTGTTCCCAACTGCCACTTTCTTCCAATAGCATCCCGAACGATGAAATCAAATTTTGGGCCATAGAATGCAGCTTCTCCGACACCGATGAAGTAATCAAGATCTATCTCTTCTGCTACCTCGTGGATATTCCTTTCTGCCAGTTCCCACATTTCATTCGAACCAGCGTATTTATCGGTATTGTCAGGATCTCTGAAAGAGAGTCGGGTTTTAACCGGCATTCCAAAAGTTTTAAACACAAGTTGTGTAAGCTCAATGGCATTCTTAAGCTCTGATTTAAGCTGATCTTCAGTACAATAGATATGTGCATCATCCTGTGTGAATCCCCTAACACGAGATAGACCACTCAGCTCACCTGATTGTTCATAGCGATATACCGAACCAAATTCGGCAAGGCGAAGGGGAAGGTCTCGGTACGATCTCATCTCAGAAGAATAAATTCTATGGTGATGAGGACAGTTCATGGGCTTAAGCATGTACATCTCATCTTCAACCTGGATAGGAGCAAATTGAGAATCGGAATAGTAGGGATAATGCCCGGATGTTCTGTAGAGTTCAATATTCCCTATATGAGGAGTAATTACCTCTTGATATCCTCTTTTCAAAAGCTCTTCCGTCAAAAATTTCTCCAGGGTACGGCGAAGAGTAGTTCCTTTAGGTTTCCAAACTGGAAGTCCCTGACCCACCATCTTATCAAACATGAATAGGCCGAGTTCCTTTCCAAGCTTTCTATGATCTCGTTTTTTTGCCTCTTCAACCTGAATCAGGTATTCATCCAGCATTTTTTGCTTTGGAAAGCTGACACCATAAATACGCGTAAGTTGTTTACTGTTTACATCTCCACGCCAGTAGGCGCCTGCAAGATTTGTAAGCTTGATTGCTTTAACTATTCCTGTGTTAGGAATGTGCGGCCCCTTACATAAATCAGTAAAGTTCCCTTGAGTATAAAAGGTGATATCTCCATCCTCCAAACCTTCGATGAGATCAACTTTATATCCATTTCCTTTATCATTATAAAAGGAGAGGGCTTCTTCTTTTGAAATTTCTTTGCGCTCAAAACTAGATTTTCTTCTGGCTACCTCAAGAAACTTCTGTTCAATTTTTGCCAGATCGTCCTGGGTAATTTGTTTGTCTCCGAAATCAATGTCGTAATAGAAGCCAGTTTCGATAGGAGGGCCAATTCCAAATTGAGCTTCCGGATAAAGCTCTTGAACTGCTTCAGCAAGTAAATGAGCTGAAGAATGCCAAAATGTATATTGTCCGTCCTCTGAATCCCAGGTATTTATCGAAACGGTTGCGTCTTCATTAATAGGTCGACTTAAATCCAATATTTCACCACTAACAGTAACACTGAGAGCTACCCTTGCAAGTCCTGATGAAATAGATTCTGCGATCTCAAGTCCTGTTACCCCTTCATTGTATTCTCTTGTTGATCCATCTGGAAGAGTAACAGTAATATTTTTATTCGGCATTAAACTGGTGAAAAAGTTCTTTTTTTAAGGATGCAAAGATAAAAAAAATCAAAATTAAGCACATTGTTAGCTTATCTAATTTGTTCTAAATATTTATTTGGTAAAAGAACGAATAACGTCTGATATTCAAGCGCAATGATATAATTCGAAAAAGTCTGGATGTCGCAAAACGAAGACACTTTCTTTGGGACGCAATGTATGTTTGTATGCGACCAAATCTCTTTGGAAATACTGGATGTAAACGAAAATACCGTTCAACGTTTAGGGCTTGAGAAGGAAGAGATTTTAGGTAAAAAACTCTTTGAGTTAGGGAGCGAAGTGTCATCGTTATACCATAAGTCATTTGATAACCAATCATTATCGAATAGAATATGGGAATTTGATATACAGGGATCTGAGAACCAGTTAGTTCAATTCTCATCCCACCTGATAAACTATCATGGAAAGCCCTGTAAATTGGTTGTTGCTCATGATATAGTTCAAACTCAGTTTAATGTAAACCAGGAATTTCAGCTTTCCAGCCCTGTAGAGTTTATTGATTTTCCTATGGGAGAGATAGAGTGGGATAGTAATCACAGAATTCTAAGGTGGTCGCCTAAAGCAGAACAGATATTTGGCTGGACTCAGGAAGAAGCTGTAAAACATCCCAACTTACTTAAGGAGTTTGTTCATAGGGAAGACCTTCCCCTGGTAAGCCAGGAATTTGCCCGTACAATTAAAGACAAGATCAAAAGTAAGTCTGTAGTTAATCGTAATGTTACCAAATCAGGTAAGGTGATTTATTGCGAATGGTATAACTCTTACCTCTTTGATGCGCATGGTGGTTTGGTTTCAACTTATTCCTTGGTTATTGATATCACAGATAGAGTAAAAGCACTAAATAAAGTGCAGAGGAGTATGCAGAGCTTCCGTGATTTGTTTGATTCCATCAGCGATGCCATATACCTGATTAATGACGACGGTATTATAGTAGGAGCAAATAAGGGCACAGAGTTGACTTATGGCTACAAAGTTTCTGAAATCATAGGTGCAGATCATAAAATACTTGGTGCAGCCGGAAAGTTTGATCCTGAACGCTTAAAGCAGATAAGCGAAAGTGAAGGTAATAAGGGCTCACAAAAACTGGATGGGTGGGGCAAGAAGATAAATGGAGAAGTTTTCCCTACCGAGTTATTAGTTAGTAAAGGAATTTATTTCGAGCAGGAAGTTCTGATCATTATTGAACGGGATATATCTGAACGAAAGCTAGCTGAAGAAGAACTTAAAAAGAGAGAACACCTATTAAATGATTTGTTTAATACCTCTCCTTTAGGCATTGCATTGCTTAATAAGCATAATGAGGTAATTGAGGTTAATAAAGGGTTTGAAGAGCTATTTGGATATACCGTAGCTGAGATTGAAGGGCTGGAGCTGGATAGACTTATAGTTCCCGAACAGGATATACCAGAGGCTAAACAACTTTCAGAAACTCCTTATGTGGAAGACCTGGTCACCAAGCGAAAGTCTAAAAGTGGAGAGCTTATTGATGTAATCATTTATGCCGTTCCTATTATCATTGATAATAACATGTTGTACAAGTATGGCATTTATGTTGATATCACAGACCGGAAAAATATTGAAGAGCAGCTTCGGTCATCTTTAAAAGAGAAAGAAGTTTTATTAGCTGAGATTCATCATCGGGTTAAAAATAACCTTGCTGTAATTACAGGTTTACTGGAATTGCAATCGTACACCGTGAATAATGAAGATGCGATTACGATTCTTAAGGACAGTCAAATGAGGATACAGTCGATCGCTCTGGTTCATGAGAAACTTTATGACACCGAGGATTTTTCTGAGATTAAAGTCGAAAATTATATTAAGGAACTTGCAAGGACTGTTAAGCAGGCTATGGGTTCACAATCTGTTCCTGTAGATATACAATTTGAGATGGATGAAATCTACCTCCCAATCACACAGGCTATTCCATGTGGACTTATTCTGAACGAGGTATTAACGAATTCGTACAAACATGCTTTCTCTGATAGAGAAGAAGGAATAGTTCAGATACTTTTCAAGAAAGAAAGTGACCACCTATTATTTATTATCAGGGATAATGGAGTAGGTTTTGATATGGAAAGTCCTAAAAAAACCAGATCACTTGGTATGAAATTAGTGAAGACTCTTACCAAGCAACTGAATGGGACTCTTGAAGTATCTACCGAATCAGGATCAGAGTTTGCTTTTCGATTTAAGAAGGATGAGTAAGTGCGTTCTGGCAGATTCGAACTGCCGACCTCCACGATGTCAACGTGGCGCTCTAACCAACTGAGCTAAGAACGCATAGCTCCAAAGATAAAGAACCCTTTATAAATACATCAATCTTTCTTTTTAGGGAATGAATCAAAACCGTATCTTTGCGCTCCCAATAATTTAGTTCATGATTAATCGTCGCCACGTTCGCGAAACTGTTCTTCAATCTATTTATGCCTTCCGTCAAAGTGGAGATACTGCACAACATATCGTTGATTCAGTGATGAAGGAGCAGGTGGGGAAAGAAAAAGAGGTTCGTCGTTTCGCAGAGAAACTTTTTTTTAAGACCCTTGAGAATGAGAAAACATTCAATGAAATCATTGAGTCTCATATCCAAAACTGGGATATAAACCGACTCGCAATGATTGATCTTATTGTACTTAGGATGGCGCTCTGTGAATTCCTTTATTTCGAAGAAATTCCTACAAAGGTGACGATCAATGAAGCCATTGAGATCGTAAAAAAATATTCTACGGCAAAATCTGGAAGATTCGTGAACGGAATTCTTGACGCTTCGCTTTTAGAACTCATAAAACAAGGTAAAATAAACAAAACAGGCAGAGGCTTGATCGATCGATCAACCACAAAATGAGTTCTACCCCCGCAGAGAAAGTAGCTATTGGAGATATCCATGGCTGCATAAAAACATTAGATGCACTTTTGCATAGGCTGGTCGACGTGTTCGGTGATTCCAGGGAATACATTTTTCTTGGAGATTATGTTGATCGTGGGCCGGATTCAAAAGCTGTAGTTCAAAAGCTTCTCGAGTTTTCGAAGACGCATGCGTGTGTATTTTTGAGAGGAAATCACGACGCTATGTTTATGAACTCTTACTCAAAACGCGATCTGCTGGATTGGTTTGATTATGGGGGAGATGCTACGATGGAATCTTATCAAAAAGGAGATCCCGATTCTAGAATTCCTACTCCTCATCTTCAGTTCTTTGCGGATACGAAGTTATACTATGATACTCCAAACTGGCTGTTTGTTCATGGCGGTATGCCTCCTCATCAAACCATAAGTGAGGCCCTTGAAGATGAGTCTCAGTACAGCAGTTTTTTATGGCGAAGAGATCATATAGCTGAAGAAGATAATATTTGGGAAAAAACCGTAGTTTTCGGTCACACACCAACCCGGACTCCATTAGTGGGTAAAAACATGATAGGGATTGATACGGGATGTGTGTACCCCCATTTTGGAAAGCTGACAGCATTGTTACTCCCCGAAATGGAATTTATTCAACAGCAGAGGCTGGACTTTTAACTATCAAGAAATTTATTAATGAGCTTAAAATGTGGCATCGTTGGTTTACCCAACGTTGGTAAATCGACCTTGTTTAACGCACTCAGTAATGCAGGTGCAGAATCCGCAAACTTTCCTTTTTGTACTATTGATCCTAATGTGGGCCAGGTTTCGATTCCCGATTCCCGGTTAATTACCCTGGCGGAAATAGCCAGTTCGGTAAATGTAATTCCTACAACCATTGAATTTGTTGATATTGCAGGGCTGGTTAAAGGTGCTGCTGAGGGAAAAGGAAAGGGTAACGCCTTCTTATCACATATTCGTGAAGTGGACCTTGTTATCCATGTAGTTCGATGTTTTGAAGACGATGATATTATTCATGTGGAAGGTGATGTAGACCCTGAACGAGACATCGCAATTATTGAATCAGAACTAATCCTTAAAGATCTTGAAAGCGTTGAGAAGCGTGTAGAGAATCTAAAAAAACAAGCTAAGAGCGGGGATAAGGCAATCAAAAGTCAGTTGGAAGTGGTAGACAAGCTTCGTGCACATCTCGAAGATGGTAATACTGCTCGTACTTTTGAAGTTTCTGAAGAAGGCAAGCAGGCTTTCAGGGATTTATTTTTGCTTTCAGCTAAACCAGTTCTTTATGCATGTAATGTTGGTGAAACCGATCTTGAATCAGGAAATGATTTAGTAGAAGTGGTAAAAGGTGTTGCTGCTGAGTTTGAAGATGAAGTAGTTATGTTTTGTGCCAAGATTGAAGCTGAAATCGCCGAACTGGATGAGGAAGAAAAGGAAATGTTCCTGGAAGAACTTGGAGTATCCAGTGCAGGTCTCGACCGTTTGATCCATGCCGCCTATGCAGAGCTTGGTTTAATTACTTATTTCACTGCAGGACCAAAAGAAGCCCGGGCATGGACGATTAAGAAAGGAACAAAAGCTCCTCAGGCAGCCGGAGTTATTCATACTGATTTCGAAAAAGGATTTATCCGCGCTGAAACTATAGCTTATGGTGACTATGTAGAGTACAGTGGAGAGAAGGGCGCCAAAGAAGCCGGAAAGATGCGACAGGAAGGTAAAGAGTACACTGTTGTTGATGGTGACGTGATGCTCTTCCGGTTTAATGTGTAGTATCGGTACCATCTCTTGAGTCATCCTGAGCATACCTGCGAAGGATCAAACTGGTTATAGATTCATTTAGATTCTTCGGCAGTAGCCTCGGAATGACAAAAGAAAGAGCTTAAACCTCTTTCTTCAGCTTCTGCTTATTGAAGTAGAGGAATACCATCCACACAATGCTAAGCCCTCCGAAGATTCCCAGGAAAGTAAAAATTGCCGGATTGGGGTTTTCCACAGTACTGATAGAGCCAGAGTAAACAGCGATAATAGAGTAGGGTAGAGTTCCTATCATGTAAAACAATAAGTACCTCAGGTAGGACATACGTGTTACCCCTGCCAAACAAGAAGTAACTTCTGGCAGCATTGGAGCTGCACGACAAAGCATCAAAGAGAAAGGACCAAACTGGTGAAACAACCGCTTCATTTCATCTAACTGATCCTGGTCTTTACTGATAAAGCGAAGCAATTTTTCTCCATGGAATCTACTGATTACATAGCCTAATGTTCCTGCACTAAGCATTCCCAGTGTGGAATAGAATACTCCTAATTCCAACCCAAGGAAAAATCCAGACAAAATGGTAAGAGAAAGGGTAGGAATAGCTATGAAAAGATCGACAAGCAGTAGTAAAACGATTACACCTCCCACGATCCAGGGAGACAGCGTCATCGCTTGCTCAAGCCAGAGTTTGATGTCATCTACTGAAAGAACACCTAATACCTTGAACAGCAATAAAGTAAAGGTAAAAAAGGCTCCAAGTAGAACAACAAATTTGATTAGTGCTTTCATACGTTATTTAAGTTCTCTCTCAACCAAAATAGCTCTTTAAATATTCCATCAGAAAGCGGCAGTTACGTAAGCCTTGAAGGAATAAAAATCTCCGTTGAAATTATCCTGATCAGCAACTGCAATTTTAAGAAGAACGTTTCTGTCCAGTTTATATCCAACCAGTGCGGTAATTCGGGTTAGATCATAATCCCACATAAAGTCTCCTCCCTGAGTGGGCGAGTTTGCTGAGGGGAAGTATAGTTGGTCAGCTCGTAACGCAAAGTATCCTCCGGTAAAGAATGGAGGTTCATATCGGATATCAATATTGGCTGCAATATTTGCGAGATCAAACTCTTCTAGATCACCATTTGTCTTTTCTATGAAGCCGTCTTCATTGGTATATCCAGGTACTAACCATTTCGAATAGGTGAATTCAGAAACAATTTCGAAGTAGGTAAAGCCTAACTGAATATCGAAGCCAAGTGCAGTTTGTGTGAACTTACTAAAATCGTAGTCATAGCTAAGCGTATCTCCCGAATTTTGATGCATAAAGCTTCCATGAGATGCAGACAAACCAAAAGTTAGGTAGGCATTTGGAGTGTGGGTCCATCTCATCATTCCTGCAAGAGTATTTATGGGAGAGGCGTCATAACCAGTAGGAGCTTCATTAGTCAATGCTAGCCTGAAACTGCTTTTCGTATTCTCTACTCCATATACAAGACCGGTAGTATAGCCACCATAAAAAAGAGTATTTACTCCATAATCCCGGTCACTGGATGCGGTCTCATCAGTATAATACTTCCCGCGTGTTCCTTTCCACCAGCCTCTTTCTCTTGAAATAAACAGACTGTAAGAATAGGACATTGGATAATCGATAAAGGTACGGTCGATTTGGAGCTGACGATTTGGATAGAAACCGAATGGGAGGATAATCTTACCACCTGATAGGAAATAATTCTTATCCGCAGGACTATAGGTAACATTAGCCAGTTCAAGTTTTGGTACTCCCAATTTACCCGTTAAAAAAGTGCTGATTTTAACCCGTGCTTCGGTATAAAAATTTTCGGAAAGAGGCGCGAAAAGCAAAAGATTGAATTCCTCAGAAGTGGCATGAAGATGTGTAAAATCTTCAGGTATTCCATTCACAAAGAATCCTGATTCTTTACCACCTGCTTTCACGGCTACATCTACTGAGCCGTTAATTTGTACCTGTGAATATCCTAATACAGGTAATAGTGAAATCAACACAAGCATAAGAGCTTTATTCATAAAGTACCTCAACAGTTTCTATTGGGTTTGAGAACCCTTTTAAGGATTTGGGTTCTACATCTTTAAAATTAAAATCGTAGGCAAGGCGATGTTCCTCAACTTTCATTTTAGGGAGTAGTACCTGACCAGACTCAGCTGCAGAGCAAAGACGAGCGCATAAATTAACTTCCGGTCCGATAACGGTATAGTCCATTCTTTCGCTTGCTCCCATATTCCCCAGCACCATACTTCCATAGTTGACGCCAATACCCAAGCCTTTAAAAAAACCAGAGAGTTTTTCATCTCCATAAAAATCTTTTTGCATCGCTACTGAAGCCTCGATAGCTCTTTTCAAGGCGTCTTCACCACTAAATAAAGCGATAATAGAGTCTCCCACGAATTTATCGATAGAACCACCAAATTTGGAAACGGCATCAGCTTGTGAAGTAAGTGTTTTGTTCAGATTCTGGATAAAATCTTCGGGATCCGTTTTTTCAATTTTGGCAGTAGACCCTCTGATATCAGTAAACAGTATGGCTAATTCCTGGCGGCTTCCCCCAAGCTGTAGCCTTCCATCTGAAGTATCCTGGATCATTTCAAGAGTATGAGTACCTACGTAGTTTTGAAGAGCAAATCGTTCTTTTAGTCCAATCGTCATTTCATTGAAACGATTTGCCATAAATCCTATTTCATCCTTGGTATTCGATTGAACAGTAACATCAAATTTACCTTCCGAAACCTCACCCATAGCCTCACTTAGTTTTTTGATAGGGGAGGTGAATACATTCCCCAGAAAAATAGAAAGAAGGATAATTATGAAGATGGCGGCAATGGCTATAAAGAGAACGTTTTCCTGCAATAATTGAAGGGAAGAGAATTCCATAGCCACGGGTACGGTCGCGATAAAAAAAGCTTTTTCGCCAGTTCCCAATGGAGACACGGCTAATAGCATTTCAGTTTCATTCACGTCTGTTTGAAGTGTTGAGGAAAGAACCAGATTTGAAGTGACTGAATCGACCAACTCAGGATAGCTAAGAAGAAAAGGCCAGAAATCTTCACTTTTAAAAGCACTATCCGAAGTAGCGATCATATCCTGTTCCAGGAAAAGAGAAATATCTATTTCCGTATTCAGTGTTAACTCTTCTGCTTCAGTATCAGTGAATTTCGCTCCAAAAGTCAGGGTACCTATTACAACATCTCCAGCTTTGAGAATGGGGATAGAAACTACCTGATAAAGCTCATTTTCGAATGCCCAGGTTGATGGCCATTCTGGATTATACTCAGGGTAATAGCCTTCCAGAGCATCGGAAACATACTCCAGGTTACTAAGATTAGTGCCGTGTAAGTCCTGCCTTCTAAACCAACCTAATGTATTACCTATATCATCGGTAACGATAATCAAGTCAGTTTCTGCAAAGTTGGAGAACTCGAGTACGCTAAAATAAACGCTACTTTCGTCTTTCAGCTCGACATTGGCTTTAAAGGCAGGGTTTTCTGCAACTAAAATAGCTGATTCAATTAAACGCTTATACTTAGAATCCTGCTGAATTTTAAATACTTCCTGGAGATTACTGAAATCAGATATTACTTCTTCTCTAATCGTTTTTGAGGAAATAGTATTTATGGCAATAAGTACTGTCGCTAGTACAGCAATTGTTAGCAGGGAGAGCAGGAGGAAAAGCTTAAGGCGAATTGGAAAACCTATTTTCATAAAGCAATTATGAAAATTCGAGGACTATATTCCTGGATTGATCACTAGAAATGGTGATTTCCTGGATGATCAGATTAAACTTTGGATGATAAGCTCGTATCTCATATTCGCCAGGAGGGAGGTTACCCAACTGAAAAGATCCATCTTCGTTTGCTCGGGTGAAATAAGGAGTATCAAGGCTTAAGATTATGGCATTCATTTGTGAATGAATATCACAATAGACGCTAATAGGACCAATTCCTTCTACACGCCAATTAAGCTCAGGAACAACTTTGCTATATACATCTCCTTTGGGTCTGCGGCCTATATTAAATTTTGCACCAGGAGTTAGACTAAATACATTGTGAAAAAAGGGATCGTCATTTATGAATTGAACGGTAGAGCCGACAGTAACAGCAGTAACTCTCGGAACAAATATGGCATCCTTTTGAATTACTTGTGCAGGTTCTGCCAAAGGAACGGTCTCAGCAGTAAAAGAAATCGGATGTGCGCTAATAATTACGTCGTTATAATTACTGGTAGAGGATGAATTCTCATCGTTGCTTGATTCACCCGATGTTCTATTTCTATATGTTCGCCCTCTAAATCGGTTGTTTGATGATCTTTGAATAGCAGGTAATACTACGGTTCCGGAGATCGAGCCATTTTCGATAGTGGCTTCCTCAACTGTACTTAGAAGAGAATCTGATTTATTAATAGAGACAGGGGCAAGTAAAAATGCTCCTAATAGAATAAGTAACGTCCTCATAAATGAATTCCGAAAAGAATTGTTCTTATTAGCCTAAAGAAAAGAAATATGAATAGTATTAAAAACTCTAATTCGTATAAATCATTGTGGTATCTGAAGGAACTCTCCAGGGATCTACACGATCATAAACAACCCAGGCCTCTCTAAATCTTCTCTTCAAGAGATTAGAGAAGTAAATAGCCTTATTTCGATCATGAAAATCACCAACATGAACTTTGTAATATGGAGTTTTGAAGAAGGTGTAGGTCTCGGCCTGGTATCCAACAATAGTTGTATCTGACCATGCTCTGAAAATAGAGGCTATCGTATCCGCAAAAGCAACATTTTGTCCGGAGTAAATCTGAACTCTGTATCCTTCAAATAAATTTTTCTGGTCGTCATTTTCTTCTATCACCTTTATCGTTGCATACCCTTCAGGGATAGAGTTACTCTTGTTTTGATAAGTGTCTGATAACGTACTTCTATAAGTATCCAGATAAGAATTAGTAGAAGAAGGATTAGTAACAGGTTCAGTAATGGATACTGAGGTATCATTTTCTTGTTCTATCGGAGTATCCGTTTGAATAATAGGCTGGCTCCCAGAGCAGGCATACATTACCAGAATTAAAAAAAGGATACTTATTCGGGACATACTAAAATCCAATAGGGTGCCATGTAGTTTTGGTTTCCTGGAAGTCAGCTATAAAATAAGGACTTTGATTTTGCTCATCGTACCAATCTGAGATGGTCTTCTTGACTACTCGTTTTAGATTATCAGTGGCTAGTTCATCAATTTGTTTTGACATCTCGTTGGATAATGTGTCGGTATAAATGATAGCATTTACATCCATATGACCACTAAAATGTTCCACTAATTCTTCTTTTTTTCCTGTAAGTATATTTACAACGCCTCCGGGTACATCCGATGCGTTTAACACTTCAGCAAAAAGAATAGAAAGTAGGGGGTAGGTTTCTGATGCAAGAGCAACGCAAGTATTACCCCCAGCTATTGCAGGGGCTACTAAAGAAACCAGTCCAAGCAGGGGACTTTGCTCAGGAGCCAAAATAGCAACTACACCAGTTGGATCGGGTAAACTGAAATTAAAATGCGCACTTGCCACAGGGTTAACCGTACCAAAAACCTGTTGATATTTATCGGTCCAACCAGCGTAATAAATAAGTCGATCGATGGATGCATTTACATCTGCTTCAGCTTCAGAAGCAGTAAAACCAATAACCGAGAGTTGTTTTTCGAATTCAGCTCGTCTGCTTTCCATCATTTCAGCGATTCTGTATAAAACCTGACCACGATTGTAGGCGGTTCTGGATTTCCATCCAGAGAACGCTCCCCGAGCAATTTTCACAGCATCGCGAACATCCTTTCTGGAGCAAAGACAGGCATTAGCCAATAGTTCTTTCTCACTATCGAATACTTTATAGTATCTCCCAGATTCTGTTCGGGGGAAGTTGCCGCCGATGTAAATTTTATAAGTTTTTAGCACTTCTAAATGTTCACTCATCAGTAATCAATATCATTTTAGATTTAAATAAGCAGCAAGGCCATGAAGTCCGCCTTCCCGTCCAATTCCGCTTTCTTTATACCCACCAAAAGGAGAAGTAGGATCAAATTTATTATAGGTATTGGCCCAAACCACTCCTGATCGCAATCCAGAACCTACTTTAAATATCTTTGAGCCTTTGTCTGTCCACACACCACCAGCCAAACCATAGGGGGTATTGTTAGCTTTTTGGATGGCTTCATCAGCTGTTCGAAAAGTTTGAACAGTAAGGACAGGTCCAAATATTTCTTCCTGGACTACCCGGTTGCTTTGAGAAACATTAGTAAGGAGGGTAGGGCGAATGAAAAAGCCTGTTTCAGGTATAGAACATTTGCTTTGATAAACATCAGCTCCTTCATCTAAACCTATCTCCAGGAATGAGTTAATGGTATCATATTGTTGGCTTGAGTTGATAGCGCCGATGTCGGTGTTTTTATCTAATGGGTCGCCAACAATGAGCGTTTCCATCCGGTCTTTGAGTTTCTTAACCAATTCATCAGCTACTCCTTCCTGAACCAGGAGCCTTGATCCCGCACAGCATACATGCCCTTGATTAAAGAAGATAGCATTAATAATCCCTTCAACAGCCTGATCGATTGCAGCGTCTTCAAAAATGATAAGAGCTCCTTTTCCACCAAGTTCTAAGGTAAATTTCTTATTAGTACCCGCGATAGATCGTTGGATGAGTTTTCCAACAGCAGTAGAACCGGTAAAGGCAATTTTATCTATATCATCATGATTTACTATCTCAGCGCCTGTTTGTCCTGCGCCGGTAATGATATTTACTACTCCATCTGGTACCCCAGCATCTTTAACTAATTCGGCAAATTTAAGAGCCGTAAGTGAAGTAGTTTCAGCTGGTTTAAGCACCACTGTATTACCACAGGCAAGAGCAGGAGCTATTTTCCAGGCAAGCATAAGTAGTGGGAAGTTCCACGGAATAATCTGACCACACACTCCGAGGGGCTCTGGAGTTTTACCAGGGAAGGCATAATCCAATTTATCAGCCCAACCTGCATAGTAAAAGAAATGAGCTGCAGCTAAGGGAACATCCACATCTCTTGATTCACGAATAGGTTTCCCGCCATCCATACTTTCAAGAACTGCGAATTCCCGAGCTCTTTCCTGAAGCATTCGAGCAATTCGGAAGAGGTATTTTCCTCTCGTTTTTGGAGCGAGAGATCCCCATTCTCCTTTGAATGCTTTTCTAGCAGCTTTAACCGCCTTATCTACATCATTTTGGGTGGCCTCTGCAAACTCTGTGATTACTTCATTATTTGCGGGATTGATAGTAGGGAAATACCTGTCTTTTGAAGGCTTTACAAACTTTCCGTCAATGAATAATTCATAGCGGTCTCTTATTTCTACATGACTTGTACTCTCGGGAGCAGGGTCATATTCCCAGATAGAAGCGAAGTCAAGTTTGGAATTTGGAGAGGTTGGTTTGTAAGGAACCTCTTTTGTTTCGGTAGTTTGTGACATAGTCGTCTAAATTAATCCACTGAAAAATAGTCCGGGCTTTGATATTGACCGGTTTCTTGTTTTACGATTTGCATAAGTACATCATTAGCGAGCGAACTGGCTCCAAATCGGAAATATTCGTTGTTTAACCATGCAGCACCAAGTGTTTCTTTGACAAGTACCAGATACTGAAGTGCTTGCTTAGCAGTCCTGATTCCCCCAGCAGGCTTCATTCCAATCATTTTACCTGTCTTATAGTAGAAATCACGAATAGCTTCCAACATAACCAGGGTTACAGGTTGCGTGGCAGCAGGGCTAATTTTGCCGGTAGAGGTTTTTATGAAATCAGCTCCTGCATCCATAGAAATATCGCTGGCCTTTCTAACATTTTCGTAAGTATGAAGCTCACCTGTTTCAAGAATCACTTTTAGATGCGCTTCTCCACAAGCCTCTTTTACTGCGGCAACCTCATCAAATACTTTATTGTATTCGCCAGAGAGAAAAGCTCCCCGACTTATTACCATATCTACTTCATCGGCACCTTCATCTACAGCAAACTTGGTGTCGTCGATTCTTACCGACAATGGCGCCATTCCACTGGGAAAAGCAGTAGCTACACTGGCTACATGTATTCCTGTACCTTTAACCTGGTTTTTTGCCAGACGAACCATAGTGGGGTAGACGCAAACTGCGGCTACTTTGGGAAGATCAGGTAAAGGAGCGTATGGCAACTTAGCCTTCTGACATAATTGAATTACTTTCCCATCTGAGTCTTTCCCTTCCAGGGTAGTCAAGTCCATCATGCTCAAAGCAAGCTTTAGGCCGTTTACTTTTGCACTTTTCTTAATGCTTCTCTTATTCAATCGAGCTACCCGTTCTTCAATACCAACGTGGTCAATGGGTTTTGTAATAGTGTAGTCAGGTATATTCATTCAGCTCAAAGTTTATTGATCTAGTTCATATAAATGAACCATGGGAAGGTACAAAAACTATGACAAAGCATTTCGAGTCATGCTTTTTTTATGGGTTAGTTTGAAGAAGTAAGCTAGTTGACACAAATACTTCTTTTTCCGTTAATTCTATGGCTGCCAACAAAATGTTGTGCAAGCAGGTTAACATTAACTAATCGGAATAAACATGGAAGCGGAAGTAAATTATTTGGCGGTGGTGGTATCGGCTTTAGTGGGATTTGTTGTTGGGTTCCCATGGTATGGCCCAGTTTTTGGGAAATCATGGATGGAGCTTGTTGGAATGACAGAGGAAAAGGCAAAACAAGGAAACATGGGAAAGATCTTTGGACTATCCTTTATTTTTCAATTAATCATGGCTTATTGCCTGGCAATGTTTTTGGGTGCACCAGAAATTGATGCAGCTATGGGGGCATTCTATGGATTCCTGACTGGATTCGGATGGATTTTCTTTGTCTTTGCTACTTCATATCTATATGAGCAAAAACCATTCAAGCTTACACTAATTAATGGTGGCTACTGGACGGTAGTATTTACGATCATGGGGCTTATTCTTGGGGCCTGGAAATAAGATTTTCCAATTGATAAAAGCGGACACTTAAAGTCCGCTTTTCTTTAACGCCTTTCCCAAATCAATATATTCTACTTCTTTTCTTTTCAATAGTGGAGCTACAAAGGAAAGGATCATAATGGCAACCCCAATTCCGAACATGATCCAGGCTATAGTTTCATATTTATCAAGAATGTTAAGCATGGAGAGCATATTGGTATAATCATGTGCTGATTTAGGCAAATTTCCAATAAGAGGGAGGTTCTGGTAATAGGCATCCATACAATAAGCTGCAGCAGAAAACCAGGAGTAAGACAACCAGAATAATCCAAACTGAGTAAGATACACCTGGCGTTTAAGCCATGCGCTGAAGGTAATTGCAAAAAAGATTAACCATGGCATTAAGCTCCCTCCTAAAATGGTTAAAAAGCGCCAGTTAAATAATCCAAAGATGGTGTGTCCTGCTTCATGAATAATCAGTGTCACAGTATTTACCACAAAGAAAAGGGGAGAGATAAAGAAAGGGTATGGGTAATTGACGGCAAACATGATGTTTTTGGATAATGCTACCCAAAATTGTTCCACCATTATCCAACCTGGTACGATTAATAGAAAAGTGAAAAACCACTTTTTGATGATAGGGAGCGCCGAATCAAGAACACTTTCAAGATTCATGTTTCACAAGTTGGTTATAGGTCTTTTTACCCCTTGCAAAGAATCTCCAAACAAGAAATACATTGCTTAATGCTTTATTTGCATTTTCTTTTTGGGTTGTTTTTCTTTTTCTCTGAGCAAGGGAAAACCTCATCCAGAAGTGGAAATGAGCCTTTATTATTGCGCTGAATTCATCCCAGTTAAGTACTATCAACGAACGGAAAGCGGCTATACCATCCATAAAAAGCCGAATCGGAAACCTAATAAATAAAATGCTTAGCGGGAGGTTCTTCCAAAGCATATACAGACTATTTCTGAAATTATAATACACTTTTCTATGAGAGCCCATTGGTAATGAGCCTCCTCCTAAATGATAGACGATACTTTCTGGAGCATATAAAATCTCATGTCCTTGATTTAATGCCCTCCAGCATAAATCAATCTCTTCCATATGGAACTCAAAGTCTTCGTCAAAGCCACCTAATGACTCAAAACAATCTTTTTTTACTGCCAATGCTGCTCCGGAAGCCCATGAAATGGGGACAATTGAATCGTATTGCCCTTCATCTTTCTCGGTTACGTCTAATACCCTTCCCCTACAAAAAGGATATCCAAGCCAATCTAGATATCCACCGGCTGCTCCGGCATATTCGAAAAATTCCCTTTCGGCGTAAGACCTGATTTTTGGCTGGGCAATTGATGTAGTCGGATATTCCTGAAATAGTTTGTTCAGACCATTCAGCCACCCGGGAGTTACCTCTACATCGTTATTTAAAAAAATAAGTACTTCTTTTTCCGCATAAGGAACTGCTCTGTTATTTCCTCCTGTATACCCATAGTTGTCATCAAATGCAGCAATTTTAATGGAAGGGTAATGCTCTTTCACCCATTCAATGGACGCATCAGTGGAGGCATTATCAGCAAGTATAATTTCGTAGTCATCATAATTTGTGTTAACTACTGACGGTAGGAAGCGTTTTAAGTGATCTAACCCGTTCCAGGTGACAATTATGATGCTGAATCCTAGCAATGAATGAAATTATACATATGAATGTTGTCCGCGGGTATAGAAGAAGTCAGTAAAAAACCTTTTATTTGCGAGCTATTTAACCCGGCAATGATGATAACGAATTTATGATCAAAATAGGGCTTATTTCGGACACACATAATTACCTCGATCCCCAGGTATTCGATTATTTCAAAGATTGCGATGAAATCTGGCATGCAGGAGATTTTGGTACAGTAGAGATAGCGAACAAGCTAAAAGAGATCGCTCCGGTTTTAGGCGTATATGGAAATATTGATGGAGAGGACATACGTAAAGAGTTTCCATTGCATCAACGGTTCACAAGGGATGGCATTGATTTTTGGATGACGCACATCGGTGGGATTCCAGGCAGATATTGTATTCCCATTCGCAAAGAAATAGAAGAAAACACGCCTGATGTTTTTATTTGTGGTCATTCTCACATCCTGAAGATTGCGAGAGATCAAACATTGAATAAAATGTTATATCTAAATCCCGGAGCCGCAGGCAAACAGGGTTTCCAGGAATTTAGAACCGTGGTAAGATTCTCGATAGGAGATGGAAAAATCTCTGATATGGAAGTTATTCATTTAGGCAAACAGGGCGTTGTTCAACCTTCGTAACGCTCAATTAATTCTACAGCATTAAAAGCTGATAGAACTACTAGTGGAATCCCACCTCCTGGGTGCGTAGAACCTCCAACGAAGTAAAGGCTATCTATTTCCCTAGATTTGTTCCGGGGACGAACAAAGGCAGAGAACTTACTATTTGAAGACGTTCCATAAATGCTTCCTTTGTTGGAGAGATAGCGCTTATAAAAATCTTCGGGAGTGATAATATGTTGAACAGCGATATGCTCCGATAGATTTACTAATCCTCTTTTTTCAAGTTCTTTAATTACATGTGCTGCATACTTTTCTGCATTGTCTTCCCATGAATAGTTTTCAGATAAATAGGGGGCATTTACAAGTACGAAAAGATTTGAACCTCCATCAGGAGCATGAGAAGGTTCAGAATAAGAGGTATTGGCTATGTAAATAGTTGGATCATCAGGCATAACCTTTTCCTTAAAGATTTGAACAAACTCGTGCTCATAATTATCAGTGAAAAAGATGTTGTGATGGACCAATTGTTCATAGTTTTTTTCTACTCCTAAAAGCAGCACAAGCCCGGAACAGGAAGGTTCAATACGACTTATTTTCTCTTTTTTTCGTTTGGGAATATGCTCATCACTGATGAAGTTAATCATAGTTTCGGAAGCATCGCTGTTTGCAACTACAATATCTGAGTCGAAAATCGTGTCTCGCATTTTTACTCCGGTAGCCTGTCCGTTGTTAATCAATATTTCATCGATTGGGCAGTCAAAATGAAAATGTACTCCGACTTTTTGGGCCAGTGTTAACAGACTTTCTGCAATTTTGTACATCCCTCCAGAGACATAAAATCCTCCCTGATTTAATTCCACATGGGGAATAACGTTTAGAGTAGCTGGTGCCTGGTAGGGCGAAGACCCATTATAGGTCGTAAATCTTTTGAAGAACATTCTCATGTATAACGACTCAAAAGCTTTATCTACTGATTTGCTCACTGTTGAGAAAGCATCGATCCCAAAAAAGGAGGGAAGGTTCAGGTTCTTTAAGTCTGAGCGATCAAATAATGGATTTCGAATGAAAGCTTGTTCTGTCTTTTCATAAAGTGATGCACAATAAGCGAGGAAAGTCTCATACGAATCAGCATCTTTTTTTGAGAACCTGGTAATCTCATCGATGGTTTTGTTAGCATCATCAAAACAATTGAACACTGTTCCATCGGCATAGTTATAACGGCAAATTGGATCTAGAGGCTTGAGTGTGAGATGATCGGACAGCGCTTCTCCACATTCAGTAAATAGTTTTTCAAGGATATAAGGCATGGTTAAAAGGCTAGGGCCAGTATCGAATCTATATCCTTGTTCTTCATAGATATTAAGTTTTCCTCCCGGCTGACTGTTTTTTTCAAAAACTGTCACCTGATTACCTTTAGCAGCAAGCATACATGCTGTGGCCAATCCTCCTATGCCGGCACCAATGATGGAAACTCTCACAATTAAAATCCCGGTAACTTAATTACTGTTATATTTTGCCATGATTTCGAAGCTCTTCAACCCTAAAGTTATTCAATTCATTCAAGATCATCTGGACATTGAACCAGCTGAGTTAGTATTGAAAAGGGATAGTTATCCTGATATTCCAATTAAAGAAGTCGCAGCACAAATTGCTTCACGTAAAAAGGTAGCTTCAAAATTACCTGAATGGGTGAACAATCAAGAACTGATTTTCCCAAATAAGCAGAATCTGGAACAAGCTTCCTCCGAAAAAACTGCAAGGTTCAAAGCCAGATGGGCTCAGGGAGAATCAATGCTTGACCTAACTGGAGGAAGTGGGGTAGATACCTATTATCTGAGCCAACAATTTGTAAGGAGTTTCTATGTGGAACCGGATGAAAGACTGTTTGAGCTGGCGGAGCACAACTTCGAAATACTTGGAGCAGCGATTACCTGTTTAAATGTAAAAGCAGAAGAGTTTCTTGAATCAAATTCTAAAAAATTTGATCTCATATATCTGGATCCTTCAAGAAGAAATAATAAAAAAGAGAGAGTATTCGGAATAGAGGAGTACCAGCCAAATGTAGTTGAGTTGTTTGATATGCTGGTGAATTTAAGTCAGAAAGTATTGATTAAAGCTTCTCCAATGGTTGATATCAAAAATACGATAGGGAAAATGCCAGGGACATATAAGGTGCAGGTAGTAGCTGTAAATAATGAAGTAAAAGAAGTGCTTTTCTATATACAAAAAGGTTTTTCTGGAAAGACAAAGATTGAGGCCTGGAATCTAAAAAATGAGTCAGAGGAAAAACTGGAGTTTACTTTCGAGGAAGAGATTAAAGCCAAAACAAGTTATAGCGAGCCGCTTACTTACATTTATGAACCCAATGTTTCTATTAGAAAATCTGGTGCCTTCAATTTAATTGGAAGTCGTTATAAACTTCCAAAACTCCATCCCAACACTCATCTTTATACATCTGATAAATTGTTGGAAGATTTTCAAGGGCGAGTTTTCGAAGTAGAACAATTGGTTAAACCAGGGAAGAAAGAAATTCAAAAATTAATCCCCGGTAAAAAGGCGAATGTAATCTCAAAGAATTTTGTGATGAGCGCCACTGAGATTAAGAAAAAATATCAGTTGAAGGATGGGGGAGACGACTTCCTGATCTTTTGTGAATCTGTATCGCTTGGCAATATTTGTTTGCTTTGTAAGAAGCTATGATTCTTTTTTGAGCCTGAGTTTTGCCACTGCCTCTACGTGATAAGTTTGAGGAAACATATCAACAGGCTGTACTTCCAGAACATCATATACCTCTGAAAGTATGTTAAGATCCCTGGCCATAGTACTGCTGTCGCAGCTTACATAAACAATTCTTGGAACCTTCAATTCACATAGCCTGGCGACAACATCAGGGTGCATCCCAGCTCTCGGAGGATCGGTAATCAACACATCAGGAGCACCAAATTCTTTTACCATTTCTTCGGTAAATACATCTTTCATATCTCCTTTGATAAAGGAAACATTATTTACCTCATTCTCTTTCGCATTGTAATGTGCATTTTCAACAGCTACCTCTACCAGTTCTATACCCAATACCTTGCTAGCTTTTTGGCTCATATACAGGCTTAATGTGCCTACTCCACAGTACAGGTCATACACAACATCTCCCTCTTGTAAATCAGCAAAGTCTAGTGCTACTGCATATAGTTTTTCCGCCTGTGCAGTATTCGTTTGGAAAAAAGCATTTGGATGAATTTTGAACTGAAAATCTCCAATCTTATCCCTAATAAAACCCGGCCCATGAATAACTCGCTCAATTCTACCCACCGAAGTAGGGGAAGGAGTGTCATTAATATTATTTACGATCGTAGTGATGATTGGGAATTCTTTTAGAAGGGATTCCGAAAGGGCTCCTATGACTTCAGGGTTATCTTCAAAGGTGACCAAATTCACCATGAAGTCTTCCGTGTGATAGGAATTCCGAATCATAACATGACGAAGGAAACCAGTTTTTTGAAAGGTATTATAGGGAGCAATTCCCTCAGTGATACAGTAAGCCCGGACGAAATCGAGTATTTCAAAAGATTCTTTCTGCTGAAGATGGCATTCGTTTAAGTTTAGAATCTTATCAAATCTTCCAGGGGCATGTAAACCGGCAAAGAAACCAGAATCATCTACAAAGTCATCACTTCGTATTTCTTCTTCAGTAAGCCAGCGCCGGTCACTAACGCTGTATTCCATTTTGTTGCGATAATGAAGTTCATTATCCGACTTTAAGGCTGGATGTACAGGCGTCTCAAGCCCACCAATTCTTCTTATATGATCAGTTACTTGCTGGGTTTTGTACTCTAGTTGTTTTTGATAGGGAACATGCTGCCAGCTACAGCCTCCACATACATTGGCATGAGAACAAAAAGGTTCGATTCTATCTGAACTTGGTTCCAGAATCTCCAGTAGTTTTGCCTCTCGAAAATTTTTCTTTCGTTTGATGATTCGGGCTCTTACTTGGTCGCCGGGCATAGTTCCTGTAACGAATACAGCCATCCCATCAACTTTGCCTATTCCTTTGCCTTTAAAAGCAGCTCCCTCAATTTGAAGCGTGATTTCTTCTCCCTTTTTTAGCGCCATTATTCGTTAGGGTCTTCTTGCTCGTAATAGGCTTCAAATTCGATCTTTACAGCAGTGTGAGCGTCAGAAAGTTCTTCGATTTTATTGGTAGCTCGTTCAAGCTGCCGTAATGCGATGTTTGTGAGCGTTTGTAAGAATTTAACGGCTATTTGAGGATGACGCTCCATCAAGAGTTCAAAATCAGGCTTAAAAAAGCCAAGTAATGTACAATCAGTAATGCAACGTGCCGATGACTTTCTCCTCAAATTATAGCCAATGGAAAGGGCTCCAAAGCTGTCAGAAGTTTCAAGCAAAAACCCCTCTTTAGTTTCTTCATTATCCTCATCTAAATTGTAGGTGAGCTCAACTTGTCCATCCTCAATGAAGTACATTCCAGTTCCGGGATCGTTCCTATAGAATACATATTCTCCTTCTTTATAGGTGCGTCTATGGCATAGCTGAAGAAACTCAAAACGCTCAGCAGGAGACAGGTTTTTAATAAACCTGGAGTTGAATACGATATTTGTCTGATTCTTTAACCGTTTTAATTTTTCTTTCATGCTAAAAACCTGTCATTAAAAGGAATGCCCGATTCCAAAGCTAAAATACATTTTTCTGTTATTAAACCATCCATCTTCAAGGTCGTGTGCCCTAAAGGCAAAATCAAATCTAACGACCACGTATTCCCAATCCAGGCGTAAACCTAATCCAGAGCCAACAGCAATTTGTTTGTAGAAAGAATCGAGTTTGAATTTACCCTTTTCTAACTCTTCCTGGTTTGAGTTATCACTGAAGTCAGCAGTAGGTCTATACCAAATATTACCCGCATCAATAAACCAGGCTGCATGCCAGTTGGCTCCAATAAGGTCCTGAACAAATATTTGCCTCGCTTCAGTGAATGCTCCAAGCTTAATTTCTCCACCGTTTATGGTTACGTTATCAGGGGAAATATCGCCAGGACCTAACTGAAAAGGGGCCCAGCCTCGAATGTCATTACTTCCACCTGCAAAAAATCTTCGATTCAAAGGAATGGAAGTACTTTTACCATATGGATGGGCAAAACCACCAAACAAACGCCATGCAAATACTGAGCTAGGTGAAAGGGGATAATACTTTCGGTAATCGGCAGTAAGCTTCACAAATCGACTATACTGTAAACTGTTATTACTTAATCCGAATAGAGAAGGAAGTTCTTGCTCGACAGTTCCGGGAGTAATTATAAAACGATCTAGCGCATAAGGGATATTCCCGCCAGCTGAGATAGAGTATTCGCTGTAATACCCAAAGTTTCGTTTTATCAGGTTTGTATTCTGACTTCTGAAACTATATCGGATAATGGAAGAAACCTGAGGCTCGAAATCCTGGAGGATTCGGATAAATTCCAGTGAGTTTTCTCCAAACTCATCAATCAGGTTTTGAGTGAACTCATCCGAAGGATTGGTATCCACAATATCCAATTCTATTAAATCGAGGAAAGAAGAAAACCTGTTGTTGTGTTGAACTTCATACCGGTAATTGAAGCGCACATCTGAATTAATATCGAAGTAAAGTTGATCTGAACGACTGTATGAGAGGGTATACCTTGACAATGCGCTTGTGAAGTAACGCGTGTTATCCAAAAAACGGAAAGGAAAGGCCAGTCTTGGAAGGGTGTATTCACCGCTTACCTCATAACTTCTGAATAACGAAGATTGCAAGGTATCATCCGGAGCAATTTCTTCCAGGGTTCCTGAACTTACAAATTCAAAACTGGCATTTGCGCCAATATTTAGTTGTTCGGCTTTTCCAAATACATTGTTATTGGAGTAGTCGATACCAAAACCAGTACCAAACCCATAGCGCTTCATTCCAAAGAATTCAGTGCTGATACTATGTTTAGTAATTGTCTCAAGATCAAAGTAGACGGGTATTGTTTCCTTTGTATAATCCGGTTGAACTCCGTTTCTATTTTGTCCGAATCTTCGGATATAAAGCATTCCAAGGTTCTGGAATTCTTTTACTGTCTGTAGATACTGTTCTTCGTTATAGATATCTCCGGGCTTAAAGAGAATTTGGTCTGAGAGTAGCGAAAATCTGGTGTCTGAAGCTGGTTCTTTTTCCAGGTACACTTTGTTGGTATCTAAGGCGAATGGATCGCCCTCGAGAGTTCGGGACTGAGTGTAATTATCTGGGGGAGTAGGATCAGCTAGTTTTATTTCTAAATCTCCGAACCGATATACGCTACCGGGTGCAACCCGAAATAGTACATCTAGTTTTAAAGCGTCAACTGAGTCCCTGCGCACGAATGCGATAACAGAATCTCGATCAACAGATGCATATCCATTGTTTTTCAGGAAGCTCAGAATTCTGAGCTGTTCATCCTTGAGATCTTGCGAATTGAATTGCCTGTTCACCTGATAAGTAGAATCGTTAATTCCCTGCCTGGTTAAAGGGCTTTGGATAAAGAATCTTCGTTTAAGCTCCGGATCGTCAAAATTTGGGATTCCAGAATAGGAGAGAGTTTGAATAGTAGAAGGTTCGTTTTCCTGTACAATGAAAGAAACTTCAATTCTTTTTGATCTAAACTCAACAATAGTAGTATCAACCTGTACATTTAAGAACCCGAGAGATTCGTAATACAGTTTTATACGCTCCATATCGTTAACAACTATCTGACGATCCAGATAGGAAGGCTCTTCTCCAAAACGACCATTACTAACTTGCCAAAAATAATACCAGGGAGTAAATCTGGGAATGCCCAAAAACTCTCGATTTGTTCTTGTTCTAACCAGATTCTCCAGAGTTCGATCTTTCACAAAGCGATTCCCTGAAAAGCGTACTCTACGTATCACTTCATCAACACTGGTAGAATCTACCGAGGAGGTTTGGGAAAATACCGGAGACAAAAACCCACTTTGTAGCACTATACACAGTGCTAGCGCAAAGAGCAGCAGTAACGGGCGTAATTGGGTTTTCAAAGAAAAAAATAAAGACCACAAAGAGTGTGGCCTTATTAAAAGTTGTTAAGGAGTAAGCGTTTTAAACGTCGTCGTAATCAAATCCTTCATCTTCTTCATTGTGGAAGAAGTCTTCTTTTCGGATATAATCAGGCCAGATATCCTCAATTCCTTCATATATGGTGTCTTCACCTTCATCAATTTCTTCAAGTTCTTCGAGGTTCACAATCACCTGTTTGGGGAGCCCATTCCGTTCTGCCCACTCAATAAGTTCATCTCTACTTGCGGGAAATGGAGCTTCATCCAATGCAGCAGCTAGTTCAACTGTCCAAATCATAAGTTTAGCTTTGGTTTAAATAATTGTAGCAATTCAACGGTTACATTAAACATGGGAGCGCGATAAAATTCAAGTATTCAATAAATTTTTTTTGCGCTCAAATCGTGCCGAAAATATTGTTATCTTCGCACAAATACATCAACTAAAATCCATATAGGATTATTTTATGTTTAATGGAATTGGAACTACCGAAATCATCATTATCGCGATCTTTGTTCTCGTATTTTTCGGAGCCAAGCGAATTCCTGAGTTAGCCCGAGGCTTAGGTCAGGGAATTAAAGAATTCAGGCAGGCATCAAAAGATATCAAAAAAGAAATCGAGGAGAGCTCCAGAGACATTGACGATGCTATCAATCACGACGACTCCAAAAAGACTTCTAAATAACCGTAGAGGGCGATTTGACGATTAGCACTATTGCTGAGGCCAGAGCGAAAGTACTGGCCGGGGAGATTACACTTAAGGAACTGGTTTCAGAGTATAAGTCCCAAATAGAAGCAACAAACCAAGACATCAATGCTTTTGTATATCTGGATTTTGAAGATGCTTACCGACAGGCAGAAGCTATTCAGGATAAGGTAGAACGAGGAGAATCTGGCTCGCTACTCGGGGCTGTAATGGGAATCAAGGATGTGATTTGTGAGCGCGGAAAGCCTGTAACCTGTGCGTCTAAAATGCTCTCAAATTTTGAGAGCGTGTATGATGCTACAGTAATTGAGCGCTTAAAGTCTGAGGATGCCATTCTCATCGGTCGGTTGAATATGGATGAATTTGCAATGGGCTCGACTAATGAGTACAGTCACTTTGGAGTAGCAAAAAACCCTCATGATCTTACCAAAGTAACCGGTGGTTCATCGGGAGGGAGTGCAGCTTCTGTTGCTGCTGGAATGGTTAATGCTACTCTGGGTTCTGATACTGGGGGTTCTATCCGTCAACCTGCGTCTTATTGTGGGGTGATTGGCCTAAAGCCAACGTATGGAAGAGTTTCCAGATATGGATTAGTTGCTTTTGCTTCTTCATTTGATTCTATAGGCCCATTTGGAAACAGTGTAGAAGATGTGGCCAATGTATTTGAGACTATCGCCGGGTTTGATGAGCGAGACAATACTTCATCCAGAAATGAAAAGGACGACTATCTCGCCACAGTTGAAAGCCCAAATAAAAATATAAGAATTGGGGTTCCTGGAGCTTTTTTTGGTGAAGGGCTAGATCCAGAGATCGAAGCAGGAGTTAAGAAAATTATTTCTGAACTGGAGGCTGGAGGTGCTGAAATCGTTCCTGTTGAGTTGCCTCATACTAAGTACGGGATTGCAACTTATTACATCTTAGCAACCGCTGAAGCATCTAGTAACCTCGCCAGGTACGATGGTATCAGGTATGGTCATCGTGCCGATAAAGATGCAATGCTAGATGAACTTAGAGCTGAAGAAGAAAACCTCAAATCAGCCATAAAGAAAGCAGAAGGAGAAGAACTGGATCAGTTACAATCTGAATTAGACAAGCTGGATGCTCCTTTGACCCGACTTTACAAAAAATCCAGAACAGAAGGTTTTGGAGTAGAGGTAAAGCGTAGGATTATGCTTGGCACATACGTATTGAGTGCAGGTTATTATGATGCGTATTATGGTAAAGCTCAAAGAGTGCGAAGGCTAATTCAAGAAGACTTTACCAGGGCTTTCAAAGATGTAGATGTTATCGTTACTCCTACAGCTCCAAGTACTGCCTTTGATATTGGTTCAGAGATCAATGATCCTGTACAGATGTATCTAAACGATGTGTATACCATATCGGCTAATTTGGCTGGTATATGTGGATTAAGCATGCCTGCGGGTACTCATTCTAACGGGCTTCCATACGGAATTCAATTTATGGCTGATGCTTTCCAGGAGTCAAAACTTTTGAACGCAGCCCGATTGGTTGAACTTCTTCACTAATTCTTTTACAGGTTCATTTAAAAAATTATGAAGCGGCTTAAAGGTAAAACAGTTTTAATCACAGGAGCTACTTCAGGAATAGGGAAGGCTTGTGCATTAGAGTTTGCTGAACATGGATGCAATTTAATTCTGACAGGCCGTAGAAAAGAACGACTGGAAGATTTATCTCGGACTATTCTCGAGCAGCATAAAGTAATTGTGGCTTATGATGTATTTGACATTCGAGAAGTAGAAGCCTGCCGTGATTTCGTAAAAAGTCTTGCTTTAGACATAGACATACTGGTTAATAATGCAGGATTGGCAAAAGGAGTTGATCCAATTCAATCAGGTGATTTCGATGATTGGAATACCATGATTGATACTAATGTTAAGGGATTATTGGCGATGTCTCGCTTTATTGCTCCTAAGATGCTTGAACGGAATTCAGGGCATATAATAAATGTAGGTTCTACGGCTGGTCACGAAGCATATCCAGGTGGTGTGGTGTATTGTGCTACAAAACATGCAGTAAAAGCAATTACAGAAGCCACAAAGAAAGATTTACACGGTACAAAAATTCGTGTAAGTATGGTTTCACCCGGTTTAGTTGAAACTGAATTTAGCAATGTGCGGTTCAAAGGCGATGAAGAAAGAGCCAATAATGTATATAAAGGAATGGAGCCATTAACTGCCGAAGATATTGCTGAGATTATCGTATTTGTGGCTGGAAGACCTGAACATGTAAATATGCTCGATTCGATTGTAATGCCTGTTTATCAATCATCAGCCCAAATGGTTCACAGAGATGAATAAATTACTTCCTTTAGTTCTTATACTCCTAGTGCTTGGATGCTCGAGTGAGCAGCAGCAACCCCAGCCCGGACTACAATTCTCTGATCAAGGTAGAGCAGTTCCAGCATTTAGTGCTGATTCAGCTTATCAATTCATTCAGGATCAGGTCGATTTTGGTCCCAGAGTGCCTAACACATATGGTCATGTAGAAACACGTAAATACCTCGAACAAAAGTTTCATGACTACGCAGGCTCTGGAAGTGTTTTTACCCAGTCATTTGAAAACCCTGGTTATACAGATACTCTTCAGCTTTCAAATATAATTGCAGCTTTTAACCCTACTGCTCAAGACCGCATCATGCTTAGCGCTCATTGGGATACTCGTCCAAGAGCGGACGAAGATACAGTTAGAGTTGCTGATTATATCCCTGGTGCTGATGATGGAGGGAGCGGGGTAGGAGTTCTTATAGAATTAGCACGGGTTTTTTCTGAGAATCCTCCGCCTGTAGGTGTAGACATTGTATTGTTTGATGGAGAAGACTATGGAGTCTCAGGTGATCTTAACTACTATTTCCTGGGTTCAAGATATTGGTCTCAAAATCCTCCAGTTCCTGGATACTCTCCCAGATTCGCAATTTTACTGGATATGGTAGGAGCTGAAGGTGCGAAATTTCCTAAAGAAGAATATTCGGTGATGTATGGTCCCAATGTGGTAAAAGGAGTATGGGATATTGCTGCTGAAATGGGTTATGGAGACTTATTTCTCAATCAAAGGGGAGCTGCCATTCAGGATGATCACTACATAGTTAATCAGTACACGGATATCCCGATGATTAATATCATCAATCACAAATTTAGCGTAGAAGGCGGTAGCTCTGTATTTGGAGATCACTGGCATACTCATCAGGATAACATGGACATCATAAGCAAAGAAGTACTTCAGGCTGTTGGAGACGTACTACTTGAGCTGATATACAATCGTATTTGATGGAATATATTAGGATAAGCATATCTCTGAATGATGATTACCACGAGCTATTAATTGCCGAGCTTTTCGAATTAGATTTTGAAGGATTTGAAGAGGAGGATAACCGGCTAATTGCATCTATACCTGCCAATCGGTTTGATGATGTTAAAAGGGAAGAAATTGAACGCTTATTGATTGGTTTTGGACCTGAGGCATCTATTGAGGGTGAAGAACTGATTCCTTCTCAAAACTGGAATGCCACCTGGGAGCAGTCGATTAAGCCCTTGCAGATTGGAGATTTCTATGTAAGACCAACCTGGGAGGAAGAAAATACCGAAGCTAATCTCATTGAGCTGCTCATAGACCCAAAGATGGCTTTTGGCACAGGCTATCATGCCACTACCAAGTTAATTTTAGAATGGATTCCCGAAATCATATCGAATGGAGATGATGTGTTGGATGCCGGAACGGGAACAGGAATTCTGGGCATAGCAGCATTAAAAGTAGGGGCGTCCTCTGTTTTTGGTTTTGATATTGATGAATGGAGCAAGGACAATGCCGAGGAAAACATTGCTCTAAATAAGGTCTCAAATTTTGAGGTAGAACTGGGATCATTGGAGGTAATCCCAACAGGTTCTACATACAATGTCATCCTGGCTAATATAAACCGAAACGCACTTATTGAGCTTATTCCTCAGTTGCTCACACATCTTCCCAAAGGAAAATTACTACTCTCTGGATTGTTAGAAGGGGATGAATCCACCATTCTTGGATTGGATAGCCTTCAAAAATTAACCCATCTGGAAACTCGGCAACGGGAAGAGTGGATAGCAATGTTATTTGAACGATGAAAGCAGCTATCGACATAGGTACCAACACCGTTCTTCTTTTGATTGCTGAAAATCATGGTGATTACATTAATGTAATTCATGAAGAGCAACGCATTCCTCGTCTCGGTAAAGGGGTAGATGAATCCAGGTTATTGCATCAAGAAAGCATTAACAGAGTAATGGAAGCTCTTAAAGAGTACAAACAAATTATCTCTGATCGGTATTCTGAGGTTGAAGAGGTTATTGTTACAGCTACAAGCGCAGTAAGAGATGCAAAGAACCGGGAGTACTTTCTTGATTTAGTAAAAGATGAACTTGGCTTTGAAGTGAATCTATTAAGTGGGGATCAAGAAGCTCAATGTACTTTTCTTGGCGCATTGTCAGTGATAGACTTTGATACCGACCAGCCTGCTTTTGTACTAGATATAGGTGGAGGAAGTACAGAGGTAGCGCTCGGAAGCAAGAAAGGAATAGAGAACTACCATTCCTTCGATATGGGAAGTGTACGCTTTAAGGAGCGCTTTCTTTTAGATGACCCTCCCAGTAAAGATAGTATCGAGAAGTGTAAGAAGGAGGTTGAACGTTTTTATGCATCTCAAAAATTTGATGTTGCTCAGGGTACAGTAGCCGTAGCTGTGGCCGGTACTGCCACTACCTTAGCTGCAATAGATAGCGATATGGAAGAGTATGATGCGGCCAGGTTGAATGGGTATATCATCAGCAAAGAGATACTCTCAAAGCATGTAGCTGCGTTCAGCACACATACTTATGAAACTCTATTAGATCAGAATCCTGTTTTTTTGAAAGGAAGAGAAGATATTTTCTTAGCCGGGTTACTTATCTTGGAGGAATTTATGAGTTTTTATAACATTGATCAAATCCGGGTATCAACAGGTGGAATTCGCCATGGGGTAATACTTGGTGGAATACACAACAAAAATTAGAATTTTCATTTCCGTGAAGCTTTGTATTTTAAGCCTCAAATTTTAGCCAGTTAATGTCGGAAAACAGTAATAGTTCATATAGTTCACCGCGGGAGAACGCTTCTGCCAGTAGTATTGAGGATGATAAGTTTGTTGCAGATGCATTAGCTGGTAACGAAGAATCGTATAAAAAACTCGTCGATAAGTATGACCGCCCCATTTTCTTCCACATCCGGAAGATGATTAGGGAGCAGGAGATGGTCGAAGATCTTGTTCAGGAGGTCTTCATAAAGGCATTTAAGAATCTACAGACATACAGTAACGAGTACGCTTTCTCTACCTGGTTATATCGTATCGCTACTAACCATACGATCGATTATCTCCGAAAGAAGAAACTTCAGACATTCTCAATTAATGATCCCATCAAAACAAAAGATGGTGAGATGGAAGTACAATTGCCGGATATGAGCTTCTCAACGGACGCTCCGGTAATGAAGAAAGAGAGAAAGGCGATTGTACAGGAAGCGATCATGAATCTTCCAGATAAGTACAAGAAAGTGATTCAGCTTCGTCATATGGAGGAATTGAGTTATGATGAGATTGCTGATGAACTGGATCTTCCTTTAGGGACCGTAAAGGCGCATATCTTTAGAGCAAGAGAGCTTCTATACAAAGCTTTGGTTGATAAGAGAGATAAGTTTTAGTCTCCTTTTAAATTAGAGGCTACTATTCCCAAATTGCGTTGAAAACCAGAAAACTTAGTACGCTTTACTGCACTCCCAAGAAATATATCATTGAATTCTGCTTCTGAGGTGTGTAGCCATTCATCAAGGTTTTTGGAAACCACAGACTCTCTGGGATGGAAGTCAATCATATTTGTAAGCTTGGCTTTACTATTCCACGGGCATACATCCTGACAGATATCGCAACCAAAAACCCAGTTTTGTATATCTGTATGATATTGCTGGTCAATATCGCCTTTGTGCTCGATGGTTAAGTATGATATGCACTTTGTAGCATCTACTTTATAAGGCTCATAAATAGCATCTGTAGGACAAGCATCGATACAGGCTGTACATGTACCGCAATGGTCGGTAGTAGGAGTGTCATAGACCAGTTCTTTATCTATAATCAACTCGGCAATAAAGAAATAAGAGCCAAGGTTTGTATTAAGGATGTTTGAGTTTTTTCCAACCCAACCTAAACCAGCTTTTACTGCCCAGGCTTTATCCAACACAGGAGCTGAGTCCACAAAAAAGCGCCCTTCAATACCGCCGAAAAGTTCATTGGTGAATAAGAAAAGCTTCTTAAGTTTCTTTTTTAACACTTTATGGTAGTCTCTTCCCTGAGCATATTTAGCGATTAAGGGCTCCTTTACTACCTCAATCTGTTCCTCATGAGAAGGATGGTAGTAACTTGCCAATAGTGAGATTACTGTTTTAGATCCAGGAACCAGCAGGGTAGGGTCAACTCTTTTCTCAAAATTATTAGCCATCCAATCCATGGTGGCATTGCGCTCCTCGCTCAACCATTGTTCTAATCGATCTGCTTCTTCATTCAGGCGACCTGCTTTAGCAAAGCCGCATGCATCAAAACCCAGTTGAAGGGCAAAACTTCGAATTTGATTGGTTGCTTGCTGGGTATTCATCCTGAAAGATGAAGAAAATTATCCAGCTTTCAGAGGGATAAGCTTATCTCCCTTCCAGGTGAGGTCTTGTACTTTACCTTCAACCAGACGAACTGTTCTGAACGGGTACTTTTTAACTACAGCATAATCATGGGTAACCATAAGAATAGCTGTACCTCTATTATTAATTGTTTTAAGGATGTCCATAATACCTTGAGTAGCTTTTGGATCAAGGTTACCCGTAGGCTCATCAGCTAAGAGAATACGAGGTTCATTGGCAAGAGCACGAGCGATTACTACACGTTGTTGCTCACCACCTGATAAGTCAGAAGGCATATTCTTACGACGGTGGCTTAGTCCTACTAAGCCTAGTACTTCAAGAACACGTTGTTTAATAAACTTTGGTTTCTCGCCAGTCACTTGTAGAGCAAAAGCTACATTATCATACACATCCCGATCGGGGAGAAGTTGAAAGTCCTGGAATACAATTCCCATCCTTCTTCTAAGCATGGGGACTTGTTTCATACTAATCTTATTAACGGGGAAATCTGTAACGCGTACGGTCCCTTCATCTGGCACTATATCACGATAAAGAAGCTTTAAAAAAGAACTCTTTCCTATTCCGGTGGGACCAATCAGATAACAGAACTCTCCATTATTGAGCTTGAAATCGATATTCCTGAGAATTTGCCTGTTCTCATAGCTAAGGGAAACATTTCGTAATTCTATTACCGCATTATCTAGCATTGAAGTACCATGGTTACTCGTGCGCTGTTCTCAGTGGCATCAACCAAATCGAAGCCATCGTATTTTGCAACAAGATGATAGGGGGTTTGTTTCACAATTGATAGCATTTGATGTAAAGAATACGCCCTTTGTTCATGAGTTTCTGTATAGCTATTCACTATCTCCCCGGTTCCATATTCAACCTCTTCTATTTCGAACTCATTTCGATGGATTTTCGCTTCTGGATCATAGTTACTTCTCCTGAAATATCGGAATCGTCCATTATCGCCTTCATTCTCATTGAGGTAATCAACGGATTCTAATGAGTTCTTGGGCGTCGAAAAATCATAGATCAAAAGACCATTTTTATTTAATGCTTTGTGACTTCCAAGAAGAAATTGTTTGATATGCTGCTCAGTCATTAAATAATTGACGCTATCAAATACAGTAAATATGCAGTCAAAAGACCCTTTGAGGTTGATTTCTAAGAAATCAAGAGTGCTGAAAGTGACTTTATCATTGAAGTCTTGAGGCTTCTTATTAGCGATATTTATCATCTCCTGTGACTTGTCTGTTGCAGTAATCTGGTAACATTCCAATTCAGCGAGAGATAATGCAAGGGAACCCGTTCCACAAGCCATTTCTAGCACTGAAATTGTATCAGGATGATGAGTCTGAATTATTTCATCTACAAAATCAGCCCAGGACTCGTAATCTACATCTTCCATCAACGTATCATACAAAGGAGCAAGGGATGTATAGATCTTCTTAGTCTTGGTCATCGATTTGATTTAAAGAGAGTTCTACAGCAAGATTATAAGCCTCAATAAAAGATGATGTGCTCGCTATTCCTTTACCAGCGATATCAAAAGCTGTACCATGATCCGGAGAAGTTCTTATGATAGGCAACCCCGCTGTGAAATTTACCCCTTTACCAAATGAAAGCAGTTTGAAAGGGGCTAATCCCTGATCGTGATACATTGCAAGGATTGCATCAAACTCATTGAATAATTGTTGCCCAAAGAAACCGTCAGCAGGGAAGGGGCCCTCTGCTTGTATTCCTTTAGCTATTGCCTTTTGAATGGCAGGAGTAATTATTTCAATCTCTTCTTTTCCAATAACTCCTCCATCACCTGAATGTGGATTTAATCCTAATACTGCTATTCGAGGAGATTCGATGTTGTACTGCTCGATCAGGCTTCTTTGTAGTATAGAAAGCTTTTTTAGAATTAAATCTTTGGAAATGGCAAGTGCTACTTCTGAAACAGGAATATGTCCTGTTACTAATGCTACCCTGATAGATTCATTGAGTAGAATCATTAGCACTTCATTTGTATTCGTTTCCTCTGCAAGAAATTCGGTATGCCCGGGAATTTGGTATCCCGCAAGGTTAACCGCTTCCTTTGAAATCGGTGCAGTAACGAGGGCCTGAGTAACTTCAACCATAGCCAGCTCGATGCCAAGCCTAATGGATTGCATGGCAAGCAGCCCACTTTTTTTATCCAGATTTCCAGGCTTTATATCTAATCCTGAGTCGGGAAGATTCAACAGGTTTATATTGTCTGGGTCAATTTGATCGATATACTGACAGGTATTTACATGAACAGCTAGTTTCAATTGCTTAGCATAGAATTCTAATACTTGCTTTGGTGCAATGATAAGAGGAGAGGATTTTGATAAATCAATTTGGCCCAAAGATTTCAGTATGATCTCCGGGCCTATTCCATTCGCATCTCCTATGCTGATCCCTATGATTGGTTTTTGAGCCTCCATATACAGGGAAAAGTAAGGTAAGGTCGATTAAATTACTTCGTTAATCTGTGCCTCTGAGCACAAAATCGCCAAAGCCTGTAGTTTGCTCGAAAACAAAGGTACGACCAGGGTATTCCCATACTTCAATTACATTTCCTTTTGAAGGGAACCTTCTGTCTTTTGAATCAGGAGGGCCGAATTTGATATAAACTTCACCCTGATCTGTCTCATGACCATTAGGATTTCCGGGATTTCTAAATTCTGTAAACGCAAAATCAACTCGTCGATAATATTCGGTCATCAATTCATTGTACACTGTATTTGGAGTTGGATCTCTGCTTTCCCAAAATGCTCTGAATTTTTCTTCCTTCTCTTTCGCATTACCTGATTTCAGTTCTTTCAATTGAGTCTCACTAATAATGAACTGCATATTATTGAGAGCAATATCGAGGTTAAGTAAACTTGCAGGCATATTTGGCCAGTATGAACGGAAAAAGCTTTTAGCAACAGGTTTATCAGAATCCGAGGATGTAACGTCGATCACATATGCAGAATTCTCGAATTCCTTATTGGGTATAGAAAGGAGTACGTAGCTAAAGCCAAGCTCAGAGTCAGCAAACTTAAGAGTTGGGTCTTCACCTTCGGTAAGCACTGGTATCACATCAGAGATTACATCGCTTTGGGAAATAGTCTTTGAATACACAGATTCAGCTTTGGTAGTATCTCTTCTACCCATCCGGGCTTTATTCACATTGAGGGTATATTCTGTATCAGCTGAATAATTTGGGATACGGATCAATGTTTTAAAATCCTTTCCGAATAAGACGCTCTCATCCATGTTCATAAGAGGCATATTTTCTCCAGAGCTACTATTCTTCACAAAATAGATTTCTCCGGCAGGTTTACTATCCCAGTCCCAAATACGAATATTTTGACGATTCGAATTACGCTCTCGAGTACTCTCCATCATACTTAATTGAAGTACATAATTGTACTCACCGGGTTCTAAGGTATTCGAAAGGGAGCCCGAGGCGTACAGGCTTTTGGATTCGGTGTCTTCAAATGTTTTGGTATAGAGTGTGTCTATCCAAAGGTCCCGAGTAGCAGTGCCAACTTCAGTAGCACTTCTCTTCCTTGAGATTTTTCCTTTATAAATTTCTGAGTTGAGCCTGACAATGGTGAAATATTCCATGCCTTCCGGTGCAACTATATCATCGGATGGAGAAATCTTTTTATAAGGTAGAAAATCATTATCAAATCGGAAGATTAAGGAGAGATTCGCATTTCCGTCTTCTGTAGGCAGTATAATCTCATCAATAAAAACCTGGGGTGCATTTGCCCTGTTCATTAGGGCGGTATAACTCACTCTGTTTGGACGCTGAGCTAAAAGGGGAAGAGCAAATAAAAGAAGTGTAATTACAAGAATGAACCTTTTTTGCATAACGCATGTATTTGGGTTGACCGATCAAAGTCTCGGTAATCGGTATATAAATTTCTATTTTCAACGGAAATTTGTTGGATACTAGTATACAAAAACATTGAATTCTTACCTATGGATGGTACATCTACACACTGGCTTCAAAATCTGATTGAACAATTAAGGAATGAAGAAGAACATATAAAACTTGGAGGTGGGGCTTCACGAATTGAAAAAGAGCATTCTAAGGGAAAGATGACTGCACGGGAACGCATCGAAGCTTTAACCGATAAAGGATCTGAGTTTTTTGAACTAGGACTTTGGGCTGGATATGAAATGTATGAAAATGAAGGCGGGTGTCCTTCAGGAGGGGTAGTAACGGGTATTGGGAGTGTTAGCGGAAGAACATGTATGATTGTAGCCAATGATGCTACTGTAAAAGCTGGAGCATGGTTTCCTATAACAGCTAAGAAGAATCTTCGAGCTCAGGAAATAGCCATAGAAAATCATATTCCATTAATTTATCTGGTCGATTCTGCTGGCGTTTTTCTTCCAATGCAGAATGAAATTTTTCCTGACAAGGAGCATTTTGGTCGCATGTTCAGGAATAATGCAGTGATATCTGCAAAAGGTATCCCACAAATTGCAGCGATTATGGGAAGCTGTGTAGCTGGCGGAGCTTATCTCCCAATTATGAGCGATGAAGCCCTTATAGTTGATGGAACAGGAAGCGTATTTTTAGCTGGTAGTTATCTGGTAAAAGCAGCTATAGGAGAATCTGTTGATAATGAAACCCTTGGAGGGGCAACCACTCATACTGAAATAAGTGGAGTTACTGATTACAAAATGAAGGATGATACAGAATGTCTTCAGACTATTCGGGATTTAGTAGATAAACTTGGGCCATATAAAACAGCAGGTTTTAACAGGGCAGAAGCAAAAGACCCAAAACGACCAGCATCTGATGTTTTTGAAATCTTACCTGAGCAACGGACCTCTCCTTATGATATGCTCGACTTATTAGATTGTATTATTGATGAAGACAGCTTTACAGAATTCAAGAAAGGATACGGCCAAACATTGGTTACTGGATACGCCAGAATAGATGGATGGAGTGTGGGTATAGTTGCAAACCAGCGGACTATCAATAAAACGAAATCAGGAGAAATGCAGATTGGTGGCGTTATTTATAGTGATAGCGCAGATAAAGCCGCTCGTTTTATCATGAATTGTAACCAAAAGAAAATCCCATTGATTTTCCTTCAGGATGTTACCGGCTTTATGATTGGCAAAAGAAGTGAGCATGGTGGCATCATTAAAGATGGGGCCAAAATGGTTAATGCTATGGCTAACAGTACAGTCCCAAAAATCACCATAGTAATTGGGAACAGTTATGGAGCCGGTAATTATGCGATGTGCGGGCGAGCCTATGATCCGAGATTCATGTATGCATGGCCAACGGCAAATATAGCGGTAATGAGTGGAGCTTCTGCTGCAAAGACATTACTACAGATCAAATTAGCTGCATTAAAGAAAAGAGGAGAGGAGCCGAGTGAAGAGCAACAAGCAGAAATGATGCGTGAAGTCACTGAGAATTATAACAAGCAAACGGATGTTCGATACGCTGCTGCCCGTTTGTGGGTAGATGGCATCATTCACCCTTTAGAAACCAGGACGAGAATTTCAAAAGCCTTGGCCTGTGCAAATTTGAATCCTGTCATTCCAGAGTATAAAACAGGGGTTATTCAGGTATAAGTATTGAATGAGATATAAGCTTCAGAGAGATAGTGCTGTTTTAAGATTAAGTGTGGAAGCAAGCTTCACACTACTAGACTTCATGGCCTTTTTCGCATGCCTTCTGCTGGGGGTATTTTATGCCCTTTTCTTGTGGATTTTTGCAGCAAGTATTCTCATCAAGCTATTCACCAAAAACGAATTTGAGTTCAACTCTGATAGCTATCAGCTTTCCCAGTACATTCGAATTTTTAGCTACTTCAGGATCAGGAGAAGAGTAATTCCGTTTGGGGACATCCGACGTTTTTTGTTTTCAAATTTTGATTCAGGCAAGGCATTGGTAGAACGTGGATTAGTGAACAAAGAATGGTTTACCCTTGAGATTGTCACTAAAGACAAACAACGATATAGAATAGTAAAAGCTCAACCAGATGAGCTGGAGGAAATTGACGAATTGTATCAGGTTCTAAAAGAGAGACTAGGAGGGATGTTCGACTTTGATGTAGAGTATGAGACCATCAATAAATAGAAATACATGTATTGAAAAAACTATTTCATCAGGAAAAGTGTAGCAAAGTTATATCAGCCATAATAAGTTCCATTTTACTATTCACTCACTATTAAAATTAAATCATGAGAATTTCTTTTCGTCTGCTCCTTTTTTTTGTACTCATAATTTCTCTTGGCTGTAAAAGCTCAAGTACGTCTCCTGAAGAGGAAACCGATACTACCCCAAGCCTTCGAAATAATGTTCCATATCCATTTGGTGCGGCAATACAAACGAAACATATAGGGGATGCAAATTATGTAAGGCTAATGAGGGATGAATTTTCAAGTATGACCGCTGAATACGAAATGAAAATGAGCCCAATGTATAATGATCCATCAGGGATTGATTTTTCTGATACTGATGCATTTATGGAATTAGCAGAAGCCCTGGACTTAAGAGTTCACGGGCATGCACTTATTTGGCATAGTGCAACTCCGTCATGGATAGAAAACTTTTCTGGGTCAGATGCTGAGTTTGAGGAGTTAATTGAGAATTATATAAAAGCGGTCGTTGGAAGGTACAGAGGGCGAATAGCAAGTTGGGACGTAGTCAATGAAGCATTCGAGGATGGGGGATCTCATTCTTTGAGAAATAGCGTATTTCGACAAAAGCTTGGTGATGATTACGTAGCAAAAAGTTTTCAGTGGGCTAGAGAAGCCGATCCTGATGTGCTCCTTTTCTACAACGATTATGGGATGTCTACCAATGGCTCAAAACTGGATCGGGTAATGAGTATGATTGATGATTTTAGGGAAAGGGGGATACCGATCGATGGGGTAGGGTATCAGATGCACATAAGTTATAATTGGCCCTCGATAGAACAAATACAGGGCGCAACGGCTAAAGCTATTTCAAGAGATTTACTTTTACACTATTCAGAACTTGATATCCGGGTAAACCCTCAGGCTGAACAGACTTCATATACACAGGAGCTAGATAACCGATTCACAAACAGAATGATGGAAATAGTCGATTTATATGACGACATACCAGAAGAGCTACAGTTTGGAATCACTATGTGGGGAGTAAAAGATGACGATACCTGGCTCCGGGGTTTTTGGGAAAACCCCGATGAATGGCCATTGCTATATAACGAGGACTTTACTCCAAAAACGGCTTATCAAAGTATTCTGGATTTCTACTCAAATTAAATTCTTACTTCACTAAAACCATTTTACGAGTAAGGGCCCTTGATTCATCAGCTTTTAAGGTGTAATAATATATTCCACTCGAAAGGGTAGAAGCGTCAAAGATAACTTCATAAGAAGCAGGAGATTTGTACTCATTAACCAATGTACTTACCTCTCTGCCTGTAGAGTCAAAAACCTTAAGAGTTACGAAGGTATTCTCTTCGACAGAATAATTGATCTTTGTACTTGGGTTAAATGGATTGGGGTAGTTTTGTTGGAGTTTAAATCCTTGGGGATACTCTTCAGGATGAAATTCAGAAGAAGTGGACAAAGAATCTTTTCTAGTTACAAGTACTAGCCAGTCATTACTACTAAATCCAGGGGGGGAACCAATATTGGTAGTATCAGAACCAACCACTTGAGGTATCTCATTTGTTTCGAGTTCAGTTCCCGCACTTATATCAATCCAGTGTATATCATAAAAACCTGTTGGAAGGTTTAATACATCTGTTCCACCATTTCTTAAATACACCAGATAGACACTATCTTGTTGTGCAAGTGTTCTATGATTTTTTTCAGATACCCCTGTAACAGGTTCCATTTTATATACAGGTACATATTCATTTAGGAAATCGATGGCTGTCACCATTGGAGAGTAGAACCGTTCATACCTCCTCATATCCTGTATACTTATATCTTTACCCGCTCCTATATATAGTTCTACTCCAGCACCGCCTGCCATAAATGTACTCCAGACTACATCTTTCCTCCATGTAGATAATGCACCAGTTTCGGAACCTAACCAAGCTTCATCCATATTCATTACCCATTTATGACCAGCATCTATTGATGCAGTTCTCCATTCTAAAATCTTTGAATAAATATCTGCCCCAAAATTCCATTGAAACGCAGGACCAGTATGCTCTTCCACTCCTAGTAATCCATTAAAAATGCCATCATCGGTTGAGGGCCCATTGTGGATGGTGATATGATCATTATAATAGATTAGTGCTCTTAGATACTTAGCAAATTGAATTCGCTGTTCATCTGTATTTCCTTTTTTATAAATAGAACTTGAAGGATCCTCCCAGCCATTTTCCTCTCCGATATTCCATGTAATTGCTGGATGATGACCAAACCGGGCAATCATTTCACGAAAGTAGATTTTCCTGCTTGTAGCAAAACCACCAGCAACTCCATCTTCTTTAAGTTCAAATAAAGCTTCATTCTCAGTTTCATTAAGTACTAGGTGAGGCATAACTCCTTTTTCTGTCATATGCTCAAATAATAGCTCCCACTGAGCCAGTTTTGAGACATCATAAACAAATAGAGAGTCCTTATTAATCCAGGGCCAGGCATTCTTGCCGTCACCATAGGCATTCATTGTCAAAAAGTAAAAGGCATTAATTCCTATATCAGAGAGATAATTGACTACTCCAAGTATTCCTTTTCCTTTTCCATTCTGCCATGTAAATGAAGAATCCGCTTCGGTATAGTCCTGAATATGATCCGGATAAGTCCTCGAGGAAGGGGTATTGTCGAACTCTTGATACTCTAGAAAGACTTCCGGGCTATTAGCACCTGCTTTCAAAAAAAACTCTTCAGACTCTCGGAATTGAAGGAAATGTTCTTCAATATATTCAAGCTTTCCTTTTGCTCTAAAATCCTTTTCGGAAAGACTCGGTAGTTCTTCAATATTGAATATTCCAGAAGCCCCATCAAAAAAAGCAGCACTTTCTCCGCCTTCAAATTCAGTAGCTATGTTAATGCCAGTCACAAAACTTGCAGAGTACGACCAAACTCCAGCTTGATCTGGTGTGAAAAGAACTCTCCACACATTTCCTGAGTCTGAACTGGTTTCAGCAGCATTTCCATCTGCTGCATAGAAACCGGCTACTTTATATTCTTGGTCATTGGGCCCAGTAAAAGTGACATCTAATCGATAATCTGTAAAGGGATTGGGTTTTGATTGCTCAGAAGTCTCAGGCCCTTCAAAATCGATGATTACCTTATGCCATTTATACAAATCTCCATGAATAGTTTGTGCTTGTGTTATACATGTAAATATTGAAAGAAAAAGCAGACCGAGAATAGTCTTATTGATTCTCATATGAGCTATTTGATTAATTAGTATGAGTTAATATTGCAGACTTCCTTGCTGGAATAGTAATAGATACCTTGTTTTCAGATTGTTCTAATGCTGTTCCATAAAGTATATCGGAATATCTGGATACATTCTTTAGGGGGAGACTAATTTCCTGATCTATGTCACTGCTGTTGAACACTGCAATAACTTCATCCGTCCCATTATATCTGCTGTAAGCAAGGACTTCCTTTTCATCATCTATAACTAGGTATTCCAGGTCACCACTAACTAAGACAGGGTTGTTTTTCCTTATTTGAATTAGTGCTTTGTACACATTGAACCATTCATCATTGAAACGAACTTCATTCGTAGGTCTTACCAGGTTATTTGGATGAGTGGTTTCTGGTTCAAAGTTATAGTCTTTCCAGATAAGTGGTTTTCTGGTGGAAGGATCATCAGCTCCCCACATACCCATTTCATCTCCCGCCCAAATCTGAGGAGCTCCTACATAAGTAAACTGTTGAACTAAAATAAGTTCCATGGTCTCATATGCCTTTTCATCTGGCTTATCAATTTTATAGCCAGGGTTATCGTCTGGCTTTGCCTGATACTTGTATTTATTTTTATTGTAAATAGAGGTGCCGAAACGGGGGACATCATGACTCGCCGTAAGGTTCATCATCGCATAATTGCTTTGTGGTCTTAAGTTCTCCTGAAACGATTGTAGACTATCTATGTATTCAGTGACGGTAATTTTATGAGGAGATTGATTGAAAAAGTGACGTGTTGCCCGATACCAACGGTAATTCATTGGTGCATCAAAAATATCACCCCGAACTACAGGTTCCGGATCTAACAGATGATCAGGAAATTGTCTCCACCAAATCTCTCCTAATAAATAGGTATTTGGGTTTATTTCACGAACTAACTCTCGAAATTCTCTCCAGAAACCCAAAGGAGTTTCTGCCGCAACGTCGAGTCGAAAGCCATCAACTCCATCAGAAGGGTCTCCATCTCCATTTGGATCTAACCATCTTCTGGTAACGTCAAATATGTGTTGTTTTACTTCGTCACTATAAATATCACCTTCGAATACTTCAACTGATACACTATGATCCTGGCGCACGGTTTCTTTGATTTCTGGAAGTGATTTTACTCCTGCCCATCCAGTGAACTCAAATTCGTTTTCCTCGGTATTCGGATCATCAAAAGAATCTACCCAGTACCAATCTGCATATTCAGACTCAATTCCTTTTTCCAAAATATCCTTCCAGGCCCAAAACTCGATTCCGGTGTGATTCCAGGAATAGTCCATAATCACCTTAATATCTCGTTTATGGAATTCTTCAATTACTTCTAAAAAAAGCTTATCAGCACCAGTCCATGTCCAGGTAGAGGCATCTGTTGGATCCTCACTTGCAATCATTTCAGCATCTTCATTGGGTGTGGGACCAAAATTTCGATCTATATGGTGCCAATTACGAGGGTCGTATTTATGAAGGGAGGGCGCGTCATTTAATGGATTAAAGTATACAGCTGTAATTCCAAGGTCTTCCAGGTAATCCATTTTATCGAGGACTCCTTGTAAATCGCCTCCATAGCGTCTCATTTGTGCCTTCTGACCAAAATATGTCAGTTCATTTCCAAAAAAGTCTCTTACATCGGATAAATTATCGAAGTAAGGATCGTCTTTATACCAATCGTGTGTCCAGGGAGTAACTGCCCAACCCTCCGGAACCATTCCGGGATAAGCTCCGATTATATCTTCTGCTGTAGGATCGTTTGTTGGATCTCCGTTTCTGAATCGTTCGACAAAGATTTGATACCAAATTACTTCTTTAGACCACTCAGGAGGATTTTCAAAAGCGGTATCGGCTTGTTCAGTTGAGTTATCACAAGCTTGAAATACTGATACAGTTAAGATAGTGACTAAAACCAGAGAAAGACTCTTACGTAATAACATAGTGAATGAATTAGAATAAAAACTTAAGCTACTAAAGAGGGCTGTTGGATGCTAATTAGGTAAGCCTACTTACTGATTAATCGTATTTGGCTCATCCTTTACGCCGACATAAAAAGCAAGAAGAACGGTAGGCACATCACCTTCATTCATCCCATAGTGCCAGGTATTAACCACTTCAAGTACGGCATCGCCAGCATTGAATACTTTTTTAACACCATCCTCACGCGTTACTGTAATTGAACCTTCCAAAACGATTCCCCCAAGTGGAATTGGATGTTTATGCATTGGGAGTTTGTATTTAGGAGGAAGAGTGATTCTGGCTATAGTGATCTCTGGTTGCCCTTCGGGGTAATTAGGTAGATAAGAACCATCCCAGCTTTGACTGCTTTTTTCCAGGATTTCTACAACTACTGAATCGGCTTGTTGAGCGAATGCAGAATTAACTGAATAGAGAATAAAAACTATTGCGAATAGAGATAATTTGATTTTCATGTAAGTAGATTAGTTTCTGCAAGACTAATCCATTACAAACTTTGTTCCAAATAAAATAATGTTCGAGGTTAAGCCTGTATTTCGTTCATACCGATTGAATCGCAGATCAATACTCTTTAGACCGAATTTCCAGATTTTGGTATCCGCAAACAGGTCAGTGTAGTTGATTCCAAAGCCAAACTGGTTAGCCGAAAACCTGGACAAGTCGTAATCAGAGGTATAAAACTCAGAAGTTGATAGATGAGTATCATAAGCTCCAAAGTAATCAGCAGCTGTTTGATCATAGTAACGATAAGAAGGGTAGAGAGTAAATCTATCGCCTAGTTTAATTGGGACTTCAAGACTCGCCGTATTCGAAGTAATCCCCCAGTCATCCTGGTAATACCTGTAATAGGTTCTGAAAACGAAATACTCATTCAGATAATAATTGAACCTGGTTCCACCTGCTATTTTGAAGCGAGTTGAAGGCAAACGTTCTACATCATCGGCGAGATGAAAGTTTTCAATAAATGAATCAGCAACATCACTGAAATAGACTCTTTGGAAAGGGGTGGAGAGAAGGCCATCCTGGTAAATGAGATCCAAAGAGAATGAACTTTGAAGATTTCTACTCAAAATCTGTGAGAATCCAATTCCGAGCGAATAAGAATTTCTTGAGCTACTATTGAATTCTGTGAAAGAGGGTGTATAGTTCGTGTTCCCGGTAATCGTATATCTGTTGATATTAAAATCCTCATCTCCAGAGCCACGCAATTCTACTGGGTAAATAAGTGACCAGGAATCGAGATATACATTACCACTAATTGATATTTCTGTATTTCGCTGGTTAAATAGCTTCGAAATACCCCCACCGAATCCAAAAGAGAAATAGTCATATTCAGCTGCTAGAGAAAGCTTGGCATTTATAATCGTATTTCTATCGTCTGAGCTATGTGAGTAATTGATAATGGCAGATGTAAGAGCATCTGCTTTAGAAGCTCCTGAACTTTCCACAAATGGATCAGCCGGGTTATTTCCATCAAAAGGATTTACGTTACTGGATGAAGCTGAGGTATAGGCTGAAATTCCAGCATCAATAGTAAGTACATCGTCGTCATTCAAAGGAATAGAAATCACAATGGTAGGGGTCACATCAATTAGCTCTTCATTCCCAATCCCCCCGGATACTGCAGCATTATCTCCTTGTTGAAAGTAAAGACTGGATAGAAAATCGACTTCTACTGTTTCCAGCACTCTTTTTTTATAGGTGCCTTGAGCTTGTACTTCTAAAACTCCCAGAATTGCCAGAAGAAGGATTAAACTTATCGAGATAGATGGTTTAGTTACACCCACAACCACCTCCGGTTTTACCGCCATTTGCTCCGGCAGCTGCTTCTCGATAAGCATGTGCATTTGTTTGAAACCTATCAACACTATTGGGACCTAATACCATATCTTTATCATTAATATTTACCTTTTCATACTCTTTGAGCACCAGACAGTTAGAGCATAAGGCTATTACAGCGATTCCAAGCAATAGATGTTTTTTCATTGTGGGTCTATTTGGATGTTATTGGAAGTAAAAAGCGAACCTTCTTCATCAATAAGGACGCATTCTACATTTGGAATTTGGTTTATTCGATCAAGTCCCGCTTCCTTACCCATTACAAAAATAGAGGTAGCAAGTGCATCAGCCAGTTCTGCTTTAGGAGCAAAAACGGTAACGCTTATTAATCCAGTTGCAGGATAACCTGTTCTTGGATCTATAATATGTGTATATCGGATTCCATCAAGCTCTACATACTTTTCATAATCCCCTGACGTAACTACAGCCTTGTTATAAACCGGGAGCAGGGCATAAGACTGCTCTTTATTTTTTGGATTAGTGATAGCCACTTTCCAATCGTTTCCTGAAGGTTGTTTTCCCCACGTGGTCATATCTCCGGAGGCGTTAATAATTCCTGAAGTTACTCCTTGGCTGACAAGTAATTCTTTAGCTTTGTCAGCAGCATATCCTTTACCAATGGCTCCAAAACCTATCTTCATGCCTTTGTTAGGAAGGAATACAGTGCCATCATCTTCGTCTAATCTAATTTCCCGAAACCCAACAAGTTCTACCGAATTCGAAATAGCTTCTTGGGTTGGCATAGACTCCATACTTCCATCAAACTTCCATATTCGATCCATTGAGGCATAACTAATATCAAAAGCTCCATCTGTTAATCTTGATAATGCTAATGATCTTTGGATTAACTCAAAAAGCTCTTTATCAACTTTGACGGGTTTTACTCCTGCATTTTGATTGATCAAACTAGTCTGAGAATTCTTATCCCATGATGAAATCAATTGTTCAATCCTTGAAATTTCTCCAGCAGCTAAATCGATATACTTGTGCGCTTCAATGGAATCAGGTGCAACCACAGTAATATCAAAGCGGCTTCCCATGAGAGTCATGGTGCGTTTATGAATTTCCTGAGCTGAGATAACCTCAGAGAAGAGTAGAAGTAAAGCCAGGGCAAGGAGTGGTCTCAAATCGATGGATTAAAAGGATTCGATTAGTTCAATGAATTCTTTAGGCTTCATTTTGTTGTAGCCTGTCTCACCTAACACGTTACCTTCTTTATCCATTATTACTACTAAAGGGAAGATTCCATTGGGATTGTAGGATTCAGCTAATTGATTATTATGCTCTTGCTGTTCATCAGATAGCGCGTTTTTCTTCCTTTTTGGAAAGTCAGCTTGTAGCATGACGAAATGATCTGCTGCATATTTAGCAAACTCGTCGGTATCCCAAACTTCTCTGCTTAGTTTGATGCAGGGTCCGCACCAGTCTGAGCCCTGGAAAACAAGAACTATCTTTTTATTGGAATCCGCAGCCTTAGCTTTAGCGGTTTCAAAATCGGTTTCCCATTCATAAGAAGAGCCAAATACCCCAAGTGTGAGTGCTACAGCCAGAAATACACTTTTCATACACCTATAATTTGATCGTAAATTTTTCCGATTACGGATTCGTACCTCGAATTAGTATCCGTAAATATGAGGAACCGATAATTTAGATCAAATCTATGTTGGGGATTATACCTTCGCTAAAACCTCATTCAAAGTCTTACTTGGTCTCATTGATTCATCTGCAAGATCGCGATCAATTCTATAGTAACCATTTACATCAACAGGAGAGCCCTGAACACCAATCAACTCTTCGTTGATTGTAGCTTCGTTTTCGGCCATAGATGAAGCAATTGAAGCAAATCGTTCTTTTAATGCTGAGTCTTCATCCTGGTTAGCTAAAGCCTCAGCCCAGTACATAGCTAAATAGAAGTGGCTTCCACGGTTGTCAATTTGGCCAAGTCGGCGAGCAGGGGACTTGTTTTCCTGTAGGAATTTAGAGGTAGCATCATCTAAAGTGCTTCCTAAGATCTTAGCTGCTCCATTATCAAATACCTTTCCTAAATGCTCCAGAGAAACGGCAAGGGCAAGGAATTCACCCAAAGAATCCCATCGCAAGTAATTCTCTTTCTCGAACTGCTGGACGTGCTTAGGAGCAGATCCTCCGGCACCAGTTTCAAATAAGCCACCACCATTCATAAGTGGAACAATAGAAAGCATCTTAGCACTGGTCCCTAACTCAAGGATAGGGAAGAGGTCGGTAAGGTAATCTCTCAACACGTTTCCAGTAACCGAGATCGTGTCTTTTCCTTCTTTAATTCTTTCTAGTGAGAATTGAGTGGCTTCTACTGGGCTCAGGATATGTAATTCTAATCCGTTTGTATCATGATCTTTTAAATAGGTATTCACCTTTTTGATGAGCTCTGCATCATGGGCTCTGGTTTTATCTAACCAGAATACAGCAGGGGCGCCAGTATCAGCAGCTCTGCTCACAGCTAGTTTTACCCAATCCTGTACTGGAGCATCCTTAACCTGGCATGCTCTCCAGATATCACCTTCTTCAACTTCATGCTCCATGAGTACATTTCCAGCTTCGTCAATAACTTGAATAGTTCCAGCTGATTCAACCTCAAATGTTTTGTCGTGTGAGCCATATTCTTCCGCTTTTTGAGCCATTAATCCAACATTAGGAACAGATCCCATGGTAGTTGGATCAAAAGCGCCATGCTTTTTGCAGAAGTCGATTACAGCCTGGTACACGCCAGCATAACTGCTATCAGGAATCACAGCTTTGGTATCCTGTGTATCTCCATCTTTATTCCACATACAACCTGAAGTACGAATCATAGCAGGCATGGAGGCATCTATGATCACATCACTAGGTACATGAAGGTTGGTAATTCCTTTATCTGAATTGACCATTGCCAAATCAGGGCCATTTTCATAACAAGCCTGGATATCAGCTTCTATTTCTGATTTCTTATCAGCCGGTAGTTCTTCGATGCGGGCCAGTAAATCTCCGAAGCCATTGCTTACATCTACCCCAAGTTCTTCGAATGTTTGACTGTGTTTCTCAAACAATTCAGCGAAGTAAGCCCGAACGCCATGTCCAAAGATGATTGGATCAGAAACCTTCATCATAGTTGCTTTCATATGAAGAGAGAAGAGCACACCTTTATCTTTAGCATCATTAACCTGCTCACCGAGAAACTCTACCAGAGCTTGTTTGCTCATTTTTGAGCTGTCCATGATTTCACCAGCCTGTAAAGCAATTCCATCTTTGAGAATGATTCCATTTGGTCCTTCATTACCCTTGAACTCAATTCGAACGGTAGTTGCTTCATCTACAGTAACGGATTGTTCGTTAGATCGGAAATCTCCACTGGTCATTGTAGATACATGTGACTTTGAACTCGTATCCCATGCACCCATGGAGTGTGGATTGTTCCGTGCATATTCTTTTACCGCTTTAGGAGCACGTCGGTCAGAATTGCCCTCTCTTAGTACCGGGTTAACAGCACTTCCCTTAACCTTATCATATTTAGCTTTGATGATTTTCTCTTCATCATTTTTTGGCTCTTCAGGATAATTAGGAAGAGCATACCCTTTGGCTTGCAATTCTTTAATGGTAGCAACTAATTGAGGAACGGAGGCACTAATATTTGGAAGCTTGATGATATTAGCTTCTGGTTTTTTGGCCAATTCACCCAATTCAGCCAAGGCATCTGACTCTTTTTGTTCATCATTCAGGTATTCCGGGAAATTTGCGATCACACGACCAGCAAGTGAAATATCTCTGGTTTCAACGACTACACCAGCTGCTTTTGTAAAAGCTTCAATGATTGGGAGGAATGAATGCGTAGCTAGTGCAGGTGCTTCGTCAGTGTAGGTGTAAATAATCTTGGCGTTTTCGTTAGACATACGTGCTCTGAATGATGAATTTCAGGTTAAAAATTAGGGCTTGGAAACTACGAAAAAAGAGGAGGAATTGAGAATAGTAGAATAAAGAATTAGGAATATTTGAAAGCTATCCTATTCCTAATTCTTTTATTCCTAATTGTTATATTCGTAAGTACGATTGGCGGAAACGCTCCGTTTGAGATAATAAAGGTAAACGAACCCGGAAAGCCATGTTACGACCCATGTTTGGCTATCGGCCAAAAATTAAAAAATTTGATCTTCCGTTCAGGTATCACGATCCGGAAAAAGAGGAAAGAGAAAACAACCGAAGAAAGCGTCGCATTAAATTTCAAACACATAATCGAGTAAAACCAAAGCAGAATGTTCGAGTCCTGGGATTGGCTCTTTTTCTGGCTCTGGTTGTGTATATAATCTCACTTTTAGGCAACGTTTAATTGGGCACTACTCAAGAGCAAACCTCTGTAATACATCAACTACCTCCTGAAATAAGTAACAAGATTGCTGCGGGCGAAGTCATCCAACGTCCAGCTTCCGTTGTTAAGGAATTGCTGGATAACGCCATTGATGCAGGGGCTGATCATATCAAAATCATCATCGAAAATTCCGGAAGAACGCTCATCCAGGTGATCGATAATGGATGCGGAATGAGCGATGAAGATTTACCTTTGTGTTTTGAGCGTCACGCCACGTCAAAAATTAACTCGGTAGAAGATCTTTTTAAGATTAAGACCATGGGTTTTAGAGGCGAGGCCATGGCTTCCATAGCTTCGGTATCTCAGGTATTGGTTAAAACGAAAAGAGCAGAAGATGATAATGGTTGGGAGATGGAGCTTTGGGGTGGTGAACAACGGGCTATAAAACCTACTGCTACTGATAATGGCACCTCAATCTCCGTACGAAACCTTTTTTTTAATGTACCCGCTCGTCGTCAATTTTTGAAGACTGATGTCACTGAACTGCGCCATATGCTGCGTTCTGTTCAGTACGCTGCTCTGGCTTACACCTCCATTGCTTTTGAAGTTATTGCGGACGGTGAAACGATTTATAATCTGCCTATCCAGAATCTGGATGATAGAATTGCTCAAATTTTTGGAAGAAGCTATAAAGCCAGTCTCATCGAATTTGAAGAAGAAACAAGCTATGTAAAGATTCATGGCTATGCTTCAGACCCAAAACTTGCTAAGAAAAGCAGGGGAGAACAGTTCCTGTTCGTGAATGGACGTCCATTTCAGCATCGGTATTTGACTCATGTAATTTTGAGTTTATATGATGCCTGGACCAGGAATAATGAGTATCCGTTCTATGCACTATTTTTTGAGATCGACCCATCTAAGATTGATGTGAATGTTCATCCTGCCAAATTGGAGATCAAGTTTGAGGATGAGAAGAGTGTCATTCAACTTGCTAAATCGGTGGTTAATAGAGCATTGAACCATCATTTCCAGGTTCCTACTATTGAGCGAGATGACGATATCTTTCTATCAGATACTTCTGCCAAAGGTTTTGATGCGGGCTTTTCATTTGATCTTCCCGCTTCTAAAAAATCATTTCCTGGGCAGGGAAGTGAATTTCATATTCCTTCAAGAATTAATTCTCCTTCAGTCCGAGGTAGAGGAGATGAATTTTCCAGAGAGCTCTATCAGCGCCAGCCAGATAGCTCACCTGAAAGTATAGATTCTGAGTCCTTTGAATTAAAGGAGCAGCCCGATGTTTTAGAAAGAACGTTCTGGCAACTTCACAATTCCTATATCATCACCCAGACCAGAACCGGGTTGTGCATGATTGATCAACATCTGGCTCATAAGAGGATCATTTTTGAAAAAGCGTTAAGCGCTACAGAAGCAGCTCTGCCAAGTACTCAGCAGTTGTTATTTGCTCAAACTCTGGAGTTATCAGCGTCAGATTTTGTACTTCTGAAGGAACTCCTTCCTATCATTTCTCAAATGGGTTTCTCCGTACAGGTAATGAGTGGAAATACAGCGATGATTAACGGAGTACCCGCAGATATTGAAATAGGAAATGAGCAGGAAGTACTGGTAGCCATGCTACACGAATACCAAGAGCTGGGGCAAAAGATTAACCTCGAAGCCAGGGACCGACTGGCCATTTCTTTTGCAGCTAAGGCTGCCATTCCAAGAGGGAAGAAGCTGACTGAACTAGAAATGGAGTCATTAGTAGATCAACTCTTTGCATGTGAACAACCCTATCTTGATCCTTTAAAAAAACCAACAATCGTGTATCTTTCGCTCGACGAAATTCAATCGAGATTCAGGTAGCGGAGCATGAACATACTAGCCATAGAACCTTTTTATAGTGGCTCTCATAAAGCTTTTCTAAAAGGGCTGGCTACGCATTCGAAGCATAACATCATTCCCATCAAACTCAATTACAAGGGATGGAAATGGCGAATGCATGGGGACTCGGTTACCCTCGCGCAATTGACTAACCAGGTTGAAGAAGAGATAGATTTGTTGCTCACCAGCAGCATGACCAATCTTCCGGCCTTTCTTGCTTTGAATAATCCCAGGTTTGCGCACACTCCCAAGATCATGTACATGCATGAGAATCTGTTTACTCGTCCTATTCCAACTGGAGAGGCCAGGGATATGACCTATTGCTATATCAACTATTTAAGTATGTTGGTAGCTGATAAGCTGATTTTTTCTTCTCAGTTTCATTTAGATGACTTAATTGAAGCTTTACCTGATTTCCTGGATAACTTTCCTGATGACAAACACTATAACACAGTAGATCAGATCAAAGAAAAAAGTGTGGTCATGCATCCAGGATTAGACTTAAAGTACTTTGACGAACAGCCAGATCTTCGAAAAAGTAATGAGAGACCGGTTATAGTATGGAATCAGCGCTGGCAATTTGATCGAAATCCAGCCATGTTTTTTAGGGTGCTGAATCGTTTAAATGATATCGACCTTAAGTTTGATCTAATTTTAGCAGGGGACAGCAAGCACGAGAAGCCTGAAGAATTTCAAAAAGCCTGGCAACGATTTGGCCAGCAAATCACTCATTTTGGATTCGTAGATGATAAAGAGGCCTATAGTAAATTACTTCACTCCGGAGATATTGTGGTTTCTACAGCCACTTATGAATTCTTTTGTGTTTCCATCATGGAAGCGGTGTATTGTGGATGCCATCCATTAGTACCAAAAACGCTTCATTATCCAGAGCTTATTCCTGACTCACTTCATAATCCTTTATTGCATGCTCCGGTACTGTATAAGAATGAAGATGAGCTTTTTCTTCATCTAAGAAATCTGTTGACGGGAGTTACCAAGCCTCTTCCAAAAGCGACTCTTCAGAATATCAATAAGCACCTTGAATGGAGCAGGCAGTACAAAAAGTTTGACGCTTTGTTTGAGGAACTGGTTTAACTATCTCTTTTTTTATCCCAAGTCATCCCGCATCGAGTGCCAGATGACCTATAAAAGAGTTTCTACATCGCAGGATATACATAATTAGCTTCGAAACTCAGAGGTATTCCAATCCACCAGTAAACAAGCAGGAAGATCGTCCAGGCGATTCCAAAAATAATGGAGTACGGAAGCATCATAGAGATCAAGGTTCCAATCCCGGTATTCTTCACATAGCGCTGGCAGAATACTACTACAAGAGGGAAGTAGGGTAGAAGCGGGGTAATGATATTCGAAACTGAATCTCCAACTCTGTACGCAGCCTGGGTTAAATCCGGAGAAATACCAAGCTGCATAAGCATTGGTACAAAAATAGGAGCGATAAGTGCCCACTTAGCAGATGCTGACCCTACCAATAAGTTCACGAATGCACTCAAAATGATAATCCCGACAATGGTTATTTGACCGGGAAGAGCCAGAGATTGAAGGAACTGGGCTCCTTTTAAAGCTACCAATAATCCAATATTAGAGGTCGCAAATGCATCTATAAAAAGCGCACAGAAAAATGCCATTACAATATAATATCCCATACTCTGCATCGATTTGGACATGTTGTCTATCATGTCTTTCGATTTTTTGTATTTACCCGATGCAAAACCATACACGACGCCGGGAATCAATAGCAGTACAAAAATCAGGGGAACAATCGCCTGCATTAACGGAGCATTAAAGGAGGTAAGACTCAATTTATTAGGATCAATCATATCAGGGCCACGCAATGCGGAATCCGCTGGAATTGCCCACACGATTAACCCAACGATTCCGAGAATCATCGCTCCAAAACCCATCCAGAAAGCGCGACTTTCTTTATCACTTACATCTTCCATATGAGGCATTCCATCCTCATCGCCATCAATCTCAGTTCCACTTAAACGTGGTTCTACAATTTTGTCGGTTACATACCACCCCACCAAAATGATTAGAATAGAAGAGAGAGCTGTGAAGTAGAAGTTGTTGAGAGGATTCAAATTAATCTCAGGATCAAGAATCTGAGCGGCTTCAAGCGTGAAGCTCATGATAAGAGGGTCAATGGCTGAAGGGATGAAATTAGCGGAGAACCCTCCTGAAACGCCTGCAAATGCAGCAGCTATTCCAGCCAATGGATGTCGACCTGCGGCGTAGAAAATAACTCCACCCAATGGTATTACAAGCACATAACCAGCATCAGCGGCCGTGTGACTTACAATCCCTATCAAAATCAACATAGGCGTGATTAGCATTTTTGGAGTCGAATTAAGGAGTTTCTTCAAACCAGCATCAATCCAACCTGAGTTTTCCGCGACACCAACACCAAGCATCGCTACGAGTACAATTCCGAGAGGTGCGAAGCCTGTGAAGGTTCCTACCATGGATGCCAGGAAATTAGCTAAAGCAGCTCCAGTCAATAAGTTGTTCACATTTAACGGATCACCAGTTCGGGGATGAACCTCGCCAAAATCGATAGGAGCGAGGATAGCCGAAAGAATCCACACAATCGCCATCAGGTAGAAGAATAGAATGGCTGGATCAGGAAGCTTATTCCCCGATTTCTCAATGCCATTTAGAAAGCGATTAAATAAAGAATTAGAAGCAGGAGTAGTACTCATTAGTAAAGATTTGTTAGTGACGCGCTAAAATAAGCGGTTTAGAGGATTAAACAAGCCTTCAGTTATTCCAAAGCTTTTCAAGAAAAGAATAAAGTAGTACCCCGCCAGCAACAGAGACATTAAGTGAATGCTTATTTCCGAATTGAGGAATGGAGACAAAATGGTCTATAAAAGGAAGAATATCGTCATCAATACCAGTTACTTCATTTCCCATAACCAGGCATAGCTTATCGAATGATGAAGGATCAAATCCTGGTAAAGGAATACTTTTATCTGTTTGCTCTAAACCTATAATAGTATATCCGTCTTTTTTAAGTGAAGTTGAAACCTTCTCAAAATCATCCCAGGCAGACCAAGAGACAAATTCTTCAGCCCCAATTGCTGTTTTTGAAATTTCGGGTCGTGGAGGGGTAGGAGTATATCCAGTAAGGATGAGTTCATCGATACCAAATGCATCACAAGATCGAAATAATGACCCAACATTATGTAAGCTTCTAATGTTATGTAGCACCACCTTTATGCTTGCTAATTTAGCAGGAGGCTGCTGAGATAGGTTTTCTTCCAGTATTTGTTTAGTAGAAAGCTTGTTTGGCATAAATAAAGATACCAATTATTGGACAGAGCACTTAAAGCGAAATAATCATTTTTAATCAGCAGTAATTAGACCTATACTTGCCCTCCATTCTTCTCCCCATGGCAAAGAAACCTCAAAGATCTGCCCTTACGTTCATCTTCATTACCATTCTAATAGATGTGACTGGTCTGGGAATTATTATACCTGTAGTACCTCAATTAATTATGGAGCTTACAGGAGAAGGACTGAGTAAAGCTGCAATGTATGGAGGCTGGCTTATGTTCTGCTATGCATTTGTACAGTTCATTTTTGCTCCAATAATTGGAGGGTTAAGTGATCGCTTTGGAAGAAGGCCGGTACTATTACTCTCGCTTGCTGGTTTTGGACTTGATTATGTAGTCACTGGTTTTGCTCCGAATATTTACTGGTTATTTGGAGCTCGAATTATTGCTGGAATTACAGGAGCAAGTACATCTACGGCAAATGCTTATATAGCGGATGTTTCCCCACCAGAGAAAAAAGCTCAAAACTTTGGCTTAGTAGGTGCAGCTTTTGGAATAGGATTTATCATTGGGCCGGTAATTGGTGGTCTATTAGGAGAGTTAGGGTCCCGAATCCCTTTCTTCGTAGCTGCAGGGTTAGCCTTTCTCAACTGTATCTACGGCTATTTTATCCTTCCTGAGTCTTTGCCAGAGGAAAAGAGACGTCCTTTCGAATGGAAAAGAGCTAACCCAATTGGGTCGCTGAATCAGATCAGGAAATTCCCGGCCATTTCGGGTTTAGTAATCGTATTCTTTCTTCTGTATTTGTCTCATCATGCTACTTCAAGTACCTGGACTTATTTTACTATGCTCAAATTTGGCTGGAATGAAGCTATGGTAGGCTTTTCATTAGGTATTGTCGGAATTTCTGTAGCTATAGTGCAGGGAGGATTAACCAGGATAGTAATTCCAAAAATAGGCGAGGTGAAATCTGTATATGTAGGATTATTCTTCTCTACGATAGGGAGTATAGGTTTTGCTTTATCACCAACAGGAACCATTCTATTAGCTGTCATTTTCCCTTTTGCACTTGGAGGTTTTACCGCGCCTTCTTTACAAAGTATTATCTCTAATGAAGTAAATGACGATCAACAGGGTGAAGTTCAGGGAGCATTAGCAAGTTTAATAAGCTTTACAGCTATTATTGGGCCTCCGTTTATGACAGGTCTATTTGGTTATTTTTCAAGTGATGGTGCCCCAATAGAGTTGCCTGGAGCAGCATTTTTAGCGGGAGCTTCTCTTACATTCATATCACTACTCGTTGCAATCTATATTTTCCGAAAAAACCAGCAAGGAACTGTCTAGCTATTTAAAAGTAGAAAAACATCCCTAATAGCCGTATTTTTAGACGGTTAAAAAAGCACTCTGCTTGGCAGGATGCTTTTTTTATTTTTTGAAACAGAAGAAATCGAATTGAAATGAGCAACATCCAATATCTATCACAAGAAGGCTATGACAAGCTGGATGACGAACTTAAAGATTTAAAGACAAGAGGCCGTAGAGAAATAGCTGAGGATATAGCTGAGGCCCGTGCTAAAGGTGATTTAAGCGAGAATGCGGAATACGATGCAGCTAAAGAAGCGCAGGGTCATATGGAAACCCGAATTACCCAACTTGAAGATATACTTGCTAATGCGCGCGTTCTTGATGCAAAAGACCTGGACTTAAGCCAGGTAAGAGTCCTTACAAAGGTTACCATCTTAAACAAAAAGATGAACAAGGAAATGGCCTATACCTTAGTTTCTGCAAATGAAGCAGACTTCGCTAAAGGCAAAATTTCGGTTGATTCACCAATTGGTAAAGGTTTGCTAGGCAAGAAAGTAGGAGATGTAGCTGAAATTCAGGTTCCAGCTGGAAAACTAGAGCTAGAGATCAAAAAAATTGAGATCTGATATTGCTTTATGAAGAAGCTAATTGATGTGTATCCTTATCGAATGAATGGAGGAACCGCTGAGTTTTTGATTTTTCTCCGTTCTTCAAAAAAGATATATGCACATCAATGGCGGATGGTAGGAGGAAAAGTAAAGGAGGGAGAGGCGTATTGGCAGGCAGCTCTTCGCGAATTGAATGAAGAAACTTCTTTGAGTCCCAGGTTATTTTGGACCATTCCCTCAATAAACTCCTTCTACGAGGCTGGTTCTGATCAAATACATCAGATCCCTGCTTTTGCAGCTGAATTACCTTTAGAAGCTGATCCAATCCTTGACCAGGAACATACAGAGTTTAAATGGATACCATCTTCAGAAGTTGATAAATACATTCATTGGCCTGAGCAAAAGAGATTGATCAAACTCGCTCATGAGTTGGTAGTAAACGATCAAATTTTACCAGAGTGGCACATATCCGTTTAATCCTGGTTTTATTTCTTCTGATTGTACCGGCAAGTACTGTTGTTTATGCCCAGGATGCCCCATACAGGTTTTCTTTCGCCCCTGATGTTTGGTATAACGATGTAGATGGAATAAGGCTAGGATTAAGAACTTTCGGAGAAGTAGAAGGTTCATTTAAAGACGGGCCACACCGATTGGACGCAGGTGTATGGGTTAGTACCTGGATTCCAGAATTACCGGTTTCTTATTACTTATCGTTCACTGAACCCATTCCTTCTATTTCTGATTTTGGTAATGAAGGGAGCGTTCAAATTATCTCCAGCGTTCGAACCGGGTATTCTCGACATCAATTACAATTTAACAAGCGGTGGCAACCCGGGTTTAACGAATATGATTATAAGGAGCTGGCAATCTATTTCTCTCAGAATAAGATGTTTGATAGAGAATACAGGCCTTTCGCACAACTTTGGCAGAATAACTGGACGTCACTGGTTGGTGTAAATATCTTGCTGAGCAGTGAGGGAGAGAAGAATCGTTTTGAAGGTGTTATTGACCTAAAACAAAATGTTAATTCTGAATCCGGAACATTTTCGATAGGAACCATTGAGTTCAAACAAAAACTGGAAGTAACTAACCAGTTAGGACTTCGACTTAGAGTATTTTCGGGAATCGGAAGTGATGATATTATTCCCGAATATCGTTTTATGACGAGCCTCGATTCTCCTTATTCCTGGTTAAATAATGGCGTTTCCAGAGCTAAAGGAACTATACCTGAACCCTGGTTACAAGCGGGAAGCTTTCATGTAGGAGGGGGAGCAAATCTGAGAGGATATCTCAACCAGGATATAGATGCTCTTGTAGCAGGAAATTCACCTTCATTTACATCAATGTTAGCAGGAAATATCGAACTTGAGTTTCCTAATCCACTAGGAACTGCACTTTCTAAGGTTCCATATGTGGGTGATATATCCGAGCTAACTACTTATGCGTTCTTTGATATTGGAAAAGGCGGTTTCATTAGTTCTTCTAATACACCTTCAAGCGATGTACTTGCTGATGCCGGTTTTGGGCTTCAACTTTCAGTGAATATTCCTGACTATTTAGGAAAAGATCGTGGTATTTTTATCCGGTATGAAATTCCATTCTGGCTATCCGAGGTAGATGCGGAGGATTCGAATTTTTCATTTCGTCAATTAATTGGTGTTGGGGCCATATTTAACTTTTAGTTATGAAAATCCTGGTTATAAATTGCGGAAGCTCATCCATTAAGTATCAGCTTATAAATACTGATGACAGGGACACACTTTGTAAGGGCCTTGTTGAGAGGATTGGCGCTGTTACCTCCATCATTAAGCAAGAATTCAAGGGAGAGAAGCCAGTAAAGAAATCGATGGCCATTGATAATCACGCTGTAGCTCTAAAAGTGATTATGGAATCTCTAATAGAAGCAGATAATGATTATTTGCACTCTCTTGATGAAATTGAAGCGGTAGGCCATCGTGTAGCACACGGGGGAGAAACATTCAAGGATTCTGTTCTAATAGATGAGGACGTAGAAGATGCCATTGAGCAAGCTTTTGATATAGCTCCACTTCATAATCCTCCAAACCTGCAGGGAATAAGAGCAGCTAAACAGCATTTGCCGCACGTTCCTCATGTGGCGGTTTTTGATACTGCTTTTCATCATTCCATTCCTTCACACGCATATTTATATGCTATTCCAAACAGACTATATCGAAGGTATAAGATTCGTAGGTATGGTTTTCATGGGACTTCCCATTACTATGTAAGCCGGCAGTATTTCAAGCTTAGTGGAAAGGACAAAAAAGGCTCAAAAGTAATCACCTGTCACTTAGGTAATGGTGCATCCGTTACTGCCATTAAAGATGGGCATTCTTATGATACAAGTATGGGTTTTTCACCCCTGGAAGGTCTTGTAATGGGAACAAGGAGTGGCGATCTTGATCCCTCTATCTTATTCTATCTCATAGAGAAAGAAGAATTATCTCTTGCTAATGTTCATGCTTTATTGAATAAGCATAGCGGCTTGCTAGGTTTGAGTGGATATGCAGCTGATATGCGAGATCTAGTTGCTGAAGCAGAAAACGGTGATAGACGATGTAAAGAAGCGATAGATGTTTTTTGTTACCGCGTTAAAAAGTATATCTCATCGTACATTGGTGCATTAAATGGGGTAGATGCTATCATTTTTACAGGTGGTATCGGAGAGAATTCTCCACAAATTCGAGCTCAGATTTTATCTGAAATGGATGGTCTTGGTATAAAAATGGATGAAAAGCTTAATGATTCCGTTCCTGAAAATAAAAAGGTGAGTGTGGAAGACTCTGACGTGGATGTATACGTTATTCCGACTAATGAAGAACTAGTGATCGCTATTGACTCGGCTAAAATAGCAATCGCAGCCAAACAAACTCCATGGGCTTAATGTTGGATCGATCTTTATGAAAGTATTTAGACTATCAGCGATTCTTTTTTTATGTGTTACCACGGCTTGTTCCAGCTCTAAATGGGTAGTAGAAAATCAAAAAGAAATTGATCGGAATGATTTTGAGTTACTCAGCTCAAGAAAGTTCTTAGAACTTAGTGGAACAACTTCTCCCCAGTCTCCAATAGTGAGCTTTCAGCTTAAAGCTGAAAATACCTTTGAATATGCCCAGAGAGTAAGAACTGATAGATATATTCAAAGATACCGACCAACGTTCAGATCTATAATCTTTGGTCTTATAGGTTCGGGGTTAGCAATTGGTGTAGCTAATTCAATAGCCGATAACAGTTCTGATGAAGGCGATAACAATAGCAATGTCACGCAGAATGTATTGTATGGAGCAGCGGGTGTAATTGCCCTGGCATCTGTATTAAACATGAAAGCGGTAGGGGAGCCCACTCCAACTGGAGAGACCAGATTACTGAGAAAAACAGGAAGTACCACTGAAACGGAAATCATTACCGCACTTCCTGAGTCTAACCTAAAAGCAACGTACTCAATATTTTACAGGGATGAGATACTTGTAGGAGAAAAGGAAATAAAGCCCAGTGGATCTACTTATAGTATTAATTTAATCGAAGACCTAAATCCTGAGGAATTTGAATATGACAGCAGTGACGTCGTTGAATTAGAGGTGTATTATAATGGCGAAACCTATAGAGAGCTCATTCCTTTAAGAAATGTCTTTGATAGTTTCGTGGTAGTCTCTTCACAGGTAACTGCTTTACGAGATGAACCAGCTTATGATGAACGTAATATTCTTACCGATTTAGCCTTTGGAAGCCAAATGAAAATGGTATCCGAAGATAGTACCTGGTATAAAGTGCTATATGGTATTTCGGAAACATGGATATCTAAAACCGATGCTTATCCGATATGGAGACCTTCAGAATTTGCATCCCAACTCTCGATCTTTGCGATTCCAAATATTCCTTTTGGTAATGTGGATGTAGAAACTGGGATACCTGTCCTTAGAGAAAGTAATGATAGCACCCTTGTGTTCATGTTGGTAAATGGAGAGTATAAGGGCAATTATTCAGAAAGACCTTTTGCTGATCGTGACGCCCGATTAATGGACGAATATTTTCAAAATGCTCTTGGCATTCCTTATTCGAACATCGTTAAAGCATACGATATAGAGACTCAACAGCAACTTACATTAGCATATACAAGGCTGGCGACTAGGTTCAGACGACCTCAAAAACAACTGATAGTATATCTTTCGGGATATGTTCGTTCAGATGATGAGGAAAGGATTAGGTTTTTATCTACTGATGCTTCTGATCAAAGCTTTGCTTTAAACAGCTTATTAAATAGCATAAGCACATTAGATGTAGAAGAACTGGTAGTCTTGGCAGATTTAGATTTCGTAGCCCAGGAGGAACCAGGCTCTATCGAATTTTTTGGTGAGTCAATTCTTCAGAATCATCCAGATGCATCTATTGTTTTCAGTTCTACTGAGACTCAGAGATCACGAGATTATTCAATAGCGAATGGAGATCAGAATAGGCATAGTATATTCACTTACTATCTGGCTGATGCCCTAAAGAATGGAGAAACCAACATTTCTGGTATTATAAATCATCTTCAACGAAATGTAGATTACACTTCAAGAAGACTGCATAATCAGCCTCAACAAATTATTTACTTCGGAAACTCTGGCATAAGCCTCATTGATTGATGGATTTAATTGAATACATACGCCAAAAAGCTTCGGATTACCAAAAAAGGATCGTTTTACCAAGATCTTCAGACCCAAGAGTACTTCAGGCTGCTGAGTTCCTCCTTACGAATGATTTATGTGATGTTGTATTGATAGACAATGGAGAGCCTGTTCCTGAGTCACTTCAACAAGTACTTATAAAACCAAAGGAGAACGATAGATTACAGGCTTACGCATCTTCATTCTATATGAAGAGAAAACACAAAGGGATTTCATTAGATCAGGCATTTGAAATCATTCAGGATCCTCTCTTTTTTGGAGCTTCTATGGTTGCTGAGGGCGATGCTGATAGCTGTGTGGCTGGATCAATATCTACAACAGGTGATGTGCTGAGAGCTGCTATTCAAACGATAGGATTAAAAGCTGGATCAACAGTTGTATCCAGTATCTTTTTGATGGTGCTAAGCGATGGAAGAATCTTTTCTTACGGTGACTGTGCGGTAGTTCCTTATCCTACAAGTGAACAACTGGCTTCGATTGCTATCGATTCGGCGAATAGCCATAAAGCTGTTACGGGAGAAGAACCCAATGTGGCTATGCTCTCTTTCTCAACCAAAGGAAGTGCCAGTCATGAAAGAGTTTCTTTAGTAGTTGAAGCATTTGATTTAGCGAAGGAAAAACAACCTACCCTAAATATTGATGGAGAGCTCCAGTTTGATGCAGCTTTATTAGAAGAAATCGGAAGTAAAAAGGCGCCAGGTTCAACCGTTGCGGGAAGCGCAAATGTATTCATATTCCCAAACCTGGATGCTGGGAACATCGCCTATAAGATAACTGAAAGACTTGCTGGAGCTTCTGCTATTGGTCCGTTAATCCAGGGATTGAATAAACCAATGATGGATTTATCCAGGGGATGCTCCTGGGAAGATATTGTGAATACAAGTTGCCTGGCAGCTTTAATGAGTTGAAATAATTAATTAATCAGTCATCCTGAGGATACTTCCGAAGAATCTAATTGAGTTAAAGAATCAGTTAGATCCTTCGCTTTCGCTCAGGATGACAACATAGAAAATGAGTACTAAAACCCTATACCCACTAAAATTCGAGCCAATCCTAAAAGACAAAATATGGGGAGGGATGAAGCTAGGTGCAGTACTTGAGAAACCCATAGGAAATTCTAAGAACTGTGGAGAGAGTTGGGAAATATCCGGAGTAGAAGGAGATATCTCTGTTGTTTCTGAAGGCACACTAAAAGGAAAATCGTTAGTTGAACTTATTGATGACTATAAAGGTGAGTTAGTTGGAGACAAGGTTTACAACCAATTCGGTTCGAAATTTCCGCTTCTGATCAAATTTATAGACGCTAATGACGATCTATCCATTCAGGTTCACCCAGATGATACCTTGGCCAAAGAAAGGCATAATTCGTTCGGTAAAACGGAGATGTGGTACGTAGTTGAAGCTGATGAAGGAGCTACCCTCATTTCAGGATTCAATAAGCAGACTAATAAAGATGAATACCTGCAAGTATTTGAATCCGGAAGGCTGACCGATATTCTTAACCGAGAAGATGTTTATAACGATGACGTATTCTTCTTACCTGCGGGGCGTGTACATACCATAGGAAAGGGATTGTTAATCGCAGAAATTCAACAGACTTCTGATATCACTTACCGAATCTATGACTTTGATCGTGTAGATGATAATGGAGTTGGAAGGGAGCTCCATGTTGAGGAGGCAGTAGATGCAATCGATTACAATTACTATGATGAATATAAAACAGTGTATGATTCTTCATCAGAAGAAGCAGAAATTGGAAGAAGTGAGTATTTCGTTACGAACCGACTTTCTGTTTCCAACAAAGTAAAAAGAGAATACACATCTTTTGATTCATGCATTATTCTTATGTGCATCGAAGGAGAAGGAGTAATAGAATATGAAAGTGGAGAAATTAAGTATCAATTAGGTGACTCTATTCTAATTCCAAATTCTCTAAACTTTATCAATGTTAATCCGTCTCAATTTTCGAAAATATTAGAAGTAAGAATACCTAACTAATCATTTTACCATGCGATACCAGCTTCCAGTCCTTCTGCTAATCTCACTTTTTTTACTTTCCGGATGCGTAACCATCTTTTCAGAGTTTCAGGATGCAGAAACGGTAGGCAAAGGTAATTACGAAATTACTCCAAGCAGCTCCATTGTTACGGCCAATGAAGAAGGTGAAGTTGATCATATTCAAACTAATTTTGGGGTACAGGTTGGTACCGGAATTACTGATAAGGTAGATATAAGGTTTAGATTGGAAGTTCCCACTGTCGCTGGTTCTTCAGAATCTTTTGGAGATTTCTGGGTACTTGGAGCCGGACCCAAATTTCAAATTTTTGAGGATAGACTCGCTGGTTATGTTCCTATTGGATTTGGTTTTGGCGATGGAATCGATACAGGTGATAGTTTTGAGATGCAACCTACATTGATAGGAACCATTCCTGTTACTGAGTCAATCGATTTCAATCCTTCCCTTAAGATGATTTACCCATTTAGCGATAGAGATAATGCCGTTGCCTTGAATCTCGGAGTAGCATTATGGGGAAAGAATATCGGTATCAGACCAGAAGTGGGTTTTATGAAGTCTTTAGAGGGTGGAGATGGTACTTTTGCACATTACGGTATAGGGCTTACTTACCGTGTAAAAAACTAAGTCTGATAGAAGAAATTATATCCTCTTAATAGAAACTCTCAATCGCTTCCTATTTAGTTCTAAGAGAGGGATTTAGTATCTTTGAGCTGTTTGAAAAAAGGTGAAAAACGTTGAACGGTTTAAGTAAGTAGACTGTTATCTGAATCAACGGCATAATTAAGTAATTAAATGAGCGAAGAACTAAACGATGAAGTGAAAGCTCTGGAATCAATGATCGGTGAAGAATATAAGTACGGGTTCACCACCGACGTTGAATACGAAGAGTTTCCAAAAGGAATTAGCGAAGAAATTGTTAGGGAGTTATCCAAGCGAAAGGAAGAACCGGAATGGATGACAGAATTCCGTGTGAATGCGTATCACGCCTGGAAAGAGATGGAAGAACCCTCATGGTTTAATGCCACATATAAGTCACCAGACTTTGAGAATCTTCTATACTATTCAGCCCCAAAGCAAAGACCTCAACTAGATAGTCTGGATGATCTTGATCCTAATATCAGGGAGACTTATGAGAAGCTTGGGATTCCATTAGAAGAGCAGAAGATGCTTGCTGGTGTAGCTGTAGATGCTGTATTTGATAGTGTTTCTATCTTCACTTCTTTTAAAGAGAAGCTTGCTGAAGCGGGCGTAATTTTCTGCTCGATGTCAGAAGCTATTCAGGAACATCCAGAATTAGTCAAAAAATATCTGGCTTCAGTGGTACCCGTTAGAGATAATTTTTACTCAGCGCTTAATTCAGCTGTTTTTTCTGATGGTTCTTTCTGCTATATCCCAAAGAACACGAAATGCCCAATGGAGCTTTCGACCTATTTCAGGATCAACAACATGGAATCAGGTCAGTTCGAGCGTACACTTATTGTTGCTGAAGAAGGTTCAAGTGTAAGCTACCTTGAAGGATGTACTGCTCCTATGTATGATGAGAATCAGCTTCATGCTGCAGTAGTAGAATTAGTTGCTCTAGACAATGCAGATATTAAATACTCAACCATTCAAAACTGGTATTCTGGTGATGAGGAAGGCAGAGGAGGTATCTACAACTTCGTAACCAAGCGAGGAATTTGTAAAGGAAGAAACTCTAAGATTTCCTGGACTCAGTTAGAAACCGGTTCTGCAGTTACATTGAAATACCCTAGTGTTATTCTTCAGGGAGATGATTCAATTGGCGAGTTTTATTCCGTTGCTGTAACTACAAAAAGACAGCAGGCAGACACTGGTACTAAAATGATCCATCTCGGAAAGAATACAAGAAGTACCATCATCTCTAAAGGTATTTCTGCAGGAAGATCCAATAACAGTTATAGAGGTGAAGTTAAGATTGGAAAGAAAGCCTTTGGATCTAAGAATTATTCTGTATGTGATTCAATGTTGATTGGACAAGAATGTGGAGCTCATACTTTCCCATATATCTCATCAGAAAATGCTTCAAGCAGTGTAGAGCACGAAGCAACTACCTCAAGAGTAGGTGAGGAGCAGATTTTCTATCTGATGCAGCGTGGAATTAGCGAACAGGATGCGATCTCGATGATCATCAATGGCTTCGTGAAAGATGTATTAAAAGAGTTACCACTGGAATTTGCGGTGGAAGCCAATAAACTATTAGATGTTAAACTAGAAGGCTCAGTAGGGTAAGTCATCAGTATTAATTATCTGTCATCCTTAGGTTATTACCGAAGGATCAACAATTCCGAATTCTGTTGATTCTTCGCTTTCGCTCAGAATGACAACCAAAAAGAAATTCAAAAACATAAAAGACGACTAAGACAGTGCTAGAAATCAAAAACTTACATGCCAAAGTAGAGGGCGAAGAAATTGAGATCCTAAAAGGTGTGAACCTGAACGTTAAAGCAGGAGAAATTCACGCTATCATGGGACCAAATGGAAGTGGAAAGAGTACCCTTTCAAAAGTAGTGTCTGGCCACCCAGAATACGAAGTAACCGAGGGAGAAATCCTGTTTGAAGGAGAAGATATTACCGAGATGGATGCAGACGAAAGAGCTCACCTCGGGTTATTTCTTGCATTTCAATACCCGGTTGAAGTTCCTGGAATCACTAATAAAACATTGCTCCGTGAGGCTTATAACACCATCGCCAGAGCAAATGAAAGAGAAGAATTGGATCCTCTTGAGTTCGAAGACTACATCGAAAGCAAACTTGATGTGATCGAGATGAAGGACGAGTTCTTAAGTCGTTCTATCAATACTGGTTTTTCTGGTGGTGAGAAGAAGAAAAACGAGATCTTCCAAATGGCGGTATTAGATCCTAAGCTATCTTTCCTTGACGAAACAGATTCAGGGTTAGATATCGATGCACTTAAAATTGTATCTGACGGTGTAAACAAGATTGCCAGTGAAGAAAAAGCGATCGTGATGATTACGCATTATCAAAGATTACTTGATTACATCAAACCAGACTATGTACACGTAATGATGGATGGTAAGATTGTGAAGTCTGGGGGCTTTGAATTAGCTGAAGAGCTCGAAGCAAACGGATATGATGGACTTCAAAAACAATTTGCTGTAAATGGTGAGGCTCAGTAATGAGTGAAGTAATTCAAAAAAGTACCCTGTTAGATTATATCGGTGGAGATATTGAGCCCAAAGGGACCTCGATTTCCATTAGAGCTATCAACGAACGTGGTAGAGCTGCTCTGAATGAAGTTGCATTTCCTACCCGTAAGGATGAGGACTGGAGATTTATTGACCTTAAATCGATTACCAAAAACACTTTTGTTTCTGTTGATGAGGCTGGTGTTAAAGAGGTAGGAGACATTTCTGAGTATTACCTTCCTGAAGCAATGAATTCAAGGCTGGTATTTGTAAATGGAGTGTATAACGAATCTCTTTCTTCCATTGATGGATTGCCTCATGGCGTAGTTGTAGGTAATCTGGCTGATAATGCAGATCATGATTCAGTTAAATCCTATTTAGGTACCATTACCAATTATGAGGATGATGTGTTTGCTCCATTTAACGACGCTGCTTTCAATGATGGAGCCTTTATTCATGTAGCTGAAGAAACGGTTGTAGAAGCTCCTATTCACATCCTGAACATCTTTACTGACGCTGATAAGCCATTCTATGCTACGCCAAGATTGCTTTATGTGGGCGAGATGTTTTCTAAGGCAACCATTATCGAGGAGCATATTGGTCTGGCTGATAATGTTTATCTGAATGTACCTGTTACTGAGTTCAAGATGTTTACTACATCTAATGTTCACCATGCCCGAATTCAGCGTGATTCTAAACAGGCTTCTCATGTATCCCGACCAATAGCTGCTTTGGATAAACATGCTGAATATCATTCATATACTATTTGTCTTGGTGCCAAGCTATTCAGAAATGAGCCACGGGTGATTCAGAACGCTGAGGAAGTAGACTTTACCGTTGATGGACTCGTTTTGATTGATGGCGAGCAAATTGCTGATACCCATTCAATTATGGATCACCGCTATGCTCATGGTAATAGCCATCAATTACATAAAGTAGTAGTTAATGATACTGCTCACTCAATTTTCAATGGGAAGATTTTTGTAGCAAAAGATGCTCAAAAGATTGATTCCTTCCAGGAAAACAGGAATTTGTTAATCTCCGATACAGGTAAAGTACATACCAAACCTCAGCTTGAGATTTTTGCTGATGATGTTCGATGCTCTCATGGAGCAACCATTGGTCAGCTTCAGGATGAAGAAGTATTCTACTTGCAAAGCAGGGGATTAACAGAGCAGAAATCCAGAGAGCTTCTTGTGTATGCTTTTGCACTTGAGAGCGTGGAAAGCATGGAAGTTGAGTCGGTAGAAAAGATGCTTCTTGATGAAGTAATCAAATACACGAATAGAGACGGAAAGTAATTAATCCGTCATCCTGAAGTTACAGCCGAAGGATCAACAATTCTTAATTCCGTTGATTCTTCGCTTTCACTCAGAATGACTTTTGGATAATGAGCCAAACAAAAACTGACATATCATCTGCTATCAACTGGAAAGAGGTCAGGGAACAGTTTCCGGTGCTAGACCAATCTATAAATGGTAAGCCATTAGTGTACCTCGATAACGGTGCCAGCAGCCAAATGCCCAGGCAGGTTATAGATAGGTTGAACACTTATCACAGCAAGGAACATGCAAATGTTCACCGAGGTATTCATTCATTAAGTCAACACGCCACGGATGAGTATGAAGCAACTAGAGAAAAGGTTCGTAATCTCATCAACGCCAGACATTTAGAAGAGATAATTTATACTACCGGCACTACTGATTCTATCAATTTAGTAGCTAATAGTTATGGCAGAACTCATTTCAAACAAGGAGATGAGATCATTGTTTCAGAGATGGAACACCACGCCAATATTGTACCCTGGCAAATAGTTGCAGAACAAACAGGAGCAACACTTAAAGTTATCCCGATGAATGATCAGGGTGTTCTTGACATGAATACCTTCTATGATTTACTGTCGGATAAAACCAGATTTGTTTCTGTTATCCATGTTTCCAATGCTCTGGGAACAGTAAACCCTGTTAAAGAAATTATTGAAGCTGCACATAACAGGAATATTCCGGTGCTGCTCGATGGCGCACAGGCTGTTCCACATTCTACTGTAGATGTACAGGAACTTGATGCAGATTTTTATGCCTTTTCGGCCCATAAAATGTGCGGACCTACCGGTTTCGGCATTTTGTATGGTAAAAAGGAACTACTCGAAGCCATGCCTCCGTACCGTGGAGGAGGAGACATGATTGACCGGGTTACTTTTGAAAAAACAACCTGGAATGATCTTCCCCATAAGTTTGAAGCAGGAACTCCGCCAATTGCTGCAGGAATTGGGCTGGGAACAGCTATCGACTTTCTATCCGAAATAGGAATGGAAGCTATTTCTGAACGTGAAGCAGAGCTGGTTGAATACGCTACTCAAAAATTGAATGGAGTAGATGGCTTAACTATTGTAGGAACCTCTGACAAAAAGGCTTCCGTAATTTCTTTTCTGTTAGATGGGATACATCCTACCGATGCTGGCACTATTCTTGATAAAGAAGGAATAGCAGTAAGGACAGGGCATCACTGTGCACAACCTGTGATGGATCATTTTAAAATTCCTGGTACACTTAGGGCGTCTATTTCTTTTTACAATAATGAAGAAGATATTGACCGCTTGGTAGAAGGAATTGAATACACCAAAGAATTTTTTAGTTAAAGAGATACAGACATGGCAAAAATTAAAGAAATAGAACGCACCCCGAATCCAGATGCAATGCGATTTGTTTTGGATGAGCCACTTACGAATGGAGTTACTCGCTCATTTGAAAACAGTATGGAAGCAGAAGGAGATGAATTAGCTTCAGCTCTGTTTGCAATCGATAATGTGATCAATGTGTACTATGTCGACAAATACATTACTGTTACGCAGGATGGAAATGCTGTTTGGTCTGAACTACTTAGAAAATTAGCTCCTCCGATTCGTGAAGCTCAACCTCAATTGGACTTTGAGGATGATTCAGAAGTACATGTGAGTAAAGAAGCCATGGAATCTGATGATCCACGTTTGCAGGAAATCAACCGCATGCTTGATGACCAGGTACGCCCATATCTTTTGGCAGATGGTGGTGGGCTAAAAGTGCTTGGACTGGAGAATAATCGCTTAAAAGTACATTACCAGGGAGCTTGTGGTACTTGCCCAACGGCCACAACTGGTACCCTCTATGCTATTGAAAGCATGGTTAAAAGAATTGATCCTGAAATCCAGGTAATCTCAGTATAAAAGACCTATGATGGGAGAAATCACCATTAGCGAACGTGCTTATAAGCGAATTGAAGAGATTCGTAATGAGCAGGGTGTATCAACTGATGCACTGCTAAAAGTAGGAGTAGTTAGTGGTGGTTGCTCAGGTCTCACTTATGATCTCGACTTTTCCAGTGACATAACCCCTTCAGACCAAGATCAGGTTTTTGATGTCCAGGGATTGAAGGTTTTGGTCGATATGAGGAGTTTTCTGTACCTGGCTGGAACCGAATTGGATTATACCGACGGTTTTGAAGGGCAGGGCTTCCATTTCAACAACCCCAACGCCAATCGAACCTGCTCCTGCGGCGAGAGCTTTTCCGTCTAGCTATAAGTCATCCCGCACTTGATGCGGGATTTGTATGGGAAGAAAGAACGAGCTAATTCAGATCCCGGGTCAAGCCCGGGATGACCTAAATAAATGAATTGCAGAAGCTTAAAATCTACAATTCAAACCAGCACCCACCCCAAATCGATTATCATAGTCGGTAATAAGAGCAAAGTTCTTATTAAGCAGGTATTCAAGACCTATGTTGTATACCCATTCCTGGTCGATTGATTCACCTGAGTGCGTTTCCTCAACTAAACCAAAGTCGCTTTTCCATTCAATATGACTGTTTAAGTATAATCGTTGAGTAAGAGGCAAGTGAGAGTCTAGACCTAATTCAGGTCTTAATTTATAATCAAGACTTATATCTGCATCAAGAATGTAAAGCAGCATATGTCTTAGCCCTAAGCGGCCAACTAAATCATGATCTGAAAAAGAGTCTTTTGTTTCGTTTTCGGACTTTATGCCTCCATAGAGTCTGGTGAAATCAGCTACAAAATGCTCATAGTCTAGAGTGAGTTCATAATTCTCATTCCAACCGGCTTCAATCATAAGATTTACTTCTCTATGAATACTGGAATGAGTCAGTTCTAAAGAACCGAAATGACTGGCTCCATTAAGTGTGGCCCAGGTAAACCACTTTTTGTCATGCTTATATAGCGTAGCGACGGGGTAGGGAGCAAGACGTTCGTCACGGGTACTGCCCTCATAACTAAAGATTCTGGCCATTCCTGATTTCATATGATAAAGTAAATGGCAGTGAAAAAACCAATCCTTCTCTTCGTTAGCTTCAAACTCAATCGTGATTCTACTCATTGGAGGTACATCTACTGTATGCTTGAGCGGAGAGAATTCACCATTTCCATTTAGCACTCTAAAAAAGTGACCATGAAGGTGCATTGGGTGATGCATCATGGTTTCATTGTTTAAAGTAACCTGAACTACTTCTCCTTTTTTGATCAGAATTTTTTCAGCACCAGACAGAGTTTTACCATTAATACTCCAGATATATCTCAACATATTTCCTGTTAAGTTGAAAGTGAGATGTCTTAAGGAATCCCCGGAATGAATAGTTGTAGGTTCTTTTGCCTTCACAATAGAGTTGTCATATCCAACATCCATCATCACCATAGGTGCTGTTGGATCACCCATATTATGACCTGAATGATCCGCTTCAGATTCTTCGCTTTCTTTTTCTTCATGATGCTTTTCACTCGTTCCATCCATCTGGTGTTGGGCATGATTTACTTGGTGTTCATTATTTCCCATATCATATCCCATGGCTGCATGATCCATATCTTCGTTATTGTCCATTACATGGGTAAACTCACTTACAGAACCTATCTCATTTGCTGGCAAAGACATATCATGCCCTCCGCCAGCATGCATCACAGCCATAGCTTTATTCAACTCCTGGTAGTTTGGAAAGGGTATTTTCTGGGCATATACACGTTCTCCTGATCCGATAAAAGCTGATGCAGAACCAGTTACATCTTGAGGTGTTGCCCTAAACTCCAAACTTTTACCTTCCTGCACTTCGACAATAAAATCATAGGTCTCAGCCAGACCGATCAGAACCTTATCAGTATGCACAGGCTGAATATCTATCCCATCAGAGGAGACCAATTTTAAATGCCCACCGCCAAGGCTAAGCCAGAAATAAGAGGAAGCTCCTGCATTAATCACCCTTACTCTTACTTTTTCACCAGTCTTATAATCGTCATATACCTGTTCGGTTTTTCCATTAACAAGAAATGCATCGTAGGGGATATCACTGATATGCATACCAGGCATTTTATAGCTCCATAGCTTAAGCTGGGCTCCTAAGGCCTTTTCTTGAATTGATTTGAAAAGGGAAGGAGCACTTCCTATTTCAACTCCGTACCATTCATTATGCCGCTTCAGGTTTTTTAGTACCTGATGGGGATTGTCATCGGTCCAGTCTGAAAGAACTAGTACCAGATCATGATCATAGTCCAGAGTTTGTTCTTTTGGTTCGATGATGATGCTTCCATAAATCCCCTTTTGTTCTTGCAAACCGGTATGAGAATGGAACCAATAGGTTCCGGAATGGATAAGCGGAAAATGATAGGTTAATGTTTTACCAGGTCTAATTGGGGGAGTGGTAAGATAGGCTACCCCATCCATGTAATTTGGAAGGAGAAGTCCATGCCAATGTACCGAGGTCTCGACCTGCATATTATTGGTTACATGGATTACAGCATATTTACCTTCCTGGAATCTTAAGGTAGGTCCCGGAATAGTTCCATTAATGGCCATGCCCATCCGGTTTTTCCCGGTGATGTTAACCTGGATCTCATCAATTGTTAAGTGGTAAATAATACTATCCCCTTTAATCTCAGGGATTAATTCCTGAGCAAAGAGCGAAGTGGTCGTAAAAAGTAGAAATAGTGTAAGTGAAGTCTTCATAGAGTTCTGATATAATTTGGTATTAGAATCTGGGACGGAGTCCATCCAGTGATCTAAAGGCCTAAATCAGAAACGCTTCGTGCTCTATGAATAAAGAATGGATAGAAAAAGAATTTTCATTCCTGGGAGGAGGTGGAAATAACTCTTTCTTGAAAACAGGGATGACCTCAAGCGTATTTTTTTTCCAAAGAAGGTTTACTAAAACTGTATGAGGAACGGGAGCAACATTGTTGATTAGCTCAGAAGAAAAGTCACAATCACAATAAATGGTCATTTCACAGACTTCCAGAGAAGTGGAGGGAGTGCTCATAGGCATTTTAGAAGAGCTGCTATCACAGCAATCCATCATCCCATCCATTTCAGAGTGTGAATCCATTTGATCATGGTGATCCATATTCATGGATTCATTATGTGACATTTCATCACAATGCTCCATCATACCTGCATAACCAAGAAAAGGAGATGCCATATTAAGTGTCATCATTAGGATGACAACAAGAGAAATGAATTTATGTGCTTTCTTATGGATCAAAGATTAACAGCTTTTAGCCTCAATGAATTACCTATTACACTTACTGAGCTAAAACTCATAGCTAATGCAGCTATCATAGGCGATAATAAAACCCCAAATATAGGGAATAACATTCCCGCAGCAATTGGGATTCCAAGAGTATTATAGATTAAAGCAAAAAAGAGGTTTTGTTTGATGTTCTTTAATACTGAGTTACTCAGGTTGAGCGCTTTAACAATTCCCTTTAGGTCGCCCTTCACTAAAGTAATAGAAGCACTCTCTATAGCAACATCTGTTCCAGTACCCATGGCAATTCCAACATCAGCCTGAGAAAGGGCGGGGGCATCATTAATTCCGTCTCCAGCCATAACCACCTTCAGACCCTCGTTCTGTAGTCGTCGCACTTCTTTAAATTTGTCCTCCGGCAAGCATTCAGCTTTAAATCCGTCTATACCTGTTCTATCAGCTACATATTTCGCTGTATGAGGATTATCTCCCGTCAACATTATTACTTGCTTACCTAATTCATGAAGCTCTTTTATAGCCTGAATACTGCTTTCTTTGATTGGATCAGAAATAACTACAAAGCCAGCAACCTTACTATCAACAGACAACCAGGAAACCGTTTTTCCTTCTTTTAGATATGACTCAGCTGCTGTTCCTGCCTCGTTTACAAGCTTTTTGTTACCCAATTGGATATTAAGTCCATTAATAGAGCCCTGAACTCCCTTTCCAGTAATAGATTCGAAGTTTAAAACAGGAAGAAGCTCCACGTTCATCACTCTTCCATAGTTGGTAATTGCTTTTGCTAGAGGATGCTCGCTTTCCCGGTTAAGTGAAACTGCATACTGGAGAATCAACTCTTTTTCAAACCTCTCAAGAGGTTCTACACGCTCAACAGTAGGTTTCCCTTCTGTTATGGTTCCGGTTTTGTCTACCAGGATAACATCAACCTCGTTGAGTTGTTCAAATGTGCCGGCATTTTTAATAAGGATACCTGATTGAGCTCCTTTTCCAACACCAACCATTACTGACATCGGTGTAGCAAGTCCCAGTGCGCAGGGGCATGCTATGATTAATACCGCGATAGCATTTACCAACGCGTAGACTTCAGCTGGCTCTGGACCAAAGAATAACCAAATAACGAATGTGGATAGAGCAATGAAGAGAACTGCAGGTACAAACCAGCTTGAAATTTTATCAGCCAGATTTTGAATAGGCGCACGACTTCGGCTGGCATTATTTACCATCTCAATAATTTGAGACAGGAGGGTATCCTTTCCAATCTTTTGAGCTTCCATTACAAAGGTACCCGTACCGTTAATCGTACCGGATACAACTTTTTCACCGTCTGTTTTTAGTACAGGAATAGGCTCTCCTGAAATCATGGATTCGTCGACGGAACTTTGACCGCTTACTACGGATCCATCTACCGGTATTTTTTCTCCGGGTTTTACTTTCAGCCAGTCCCCAATTTTAATTTCTTCGATAGGTATTTCATGCTCATTTCCATCATCATCTATTCTCAAAGCAATATTCGGGGCTAATTTCATCAGCTCTTTAATCGCCGAACTTGTTTGAGAATGAGCCTTAGCTTCTAATACCTGGCCAAGTAAAACTAAGGTTAGAATTACAGTAGCAGATTCAAAGTAAAGGTGCACGAAACCGGCATCAGATTTGAATTCGTCAGGAAAAATCCCCGGTATTATTAATGCTACTACACTAAACACCCATGCTATTCCAGCACCAATACCGATCAAGGTAAACATGTTTAGGTTCCAGGTGGCTATAGATCTCCAGGCCCGTTCAAAGAAGATCCAGGTGGAGTAGAAAACGACCGGTATAGAAAGAACAAACTGTATCCAATTCCAAATTTGTATATCAAGGAGAGTATAGAGCGGATTATTATGCACCATCTCACTCATAGCTATAATGAAGATGGGGAGGGTAAAGGCTACTGAAATCCAAAGCTTGCCGAGTAATTCTTTATATCTTTGCTCTTCAGAATCTTCATCAGCCTCAAGAGGGACCAAGTCCATCCCACAAACCGGGCAGTCTCCTGGCTCAGGATAAGTTTTATCTCCTTCACACTGCATAGGACAATAATAAACCCCGGAATGATGCTTTATAGGGGAGGGATCTTTTTTGATTTCCGTACCTATAGGATGTATAGAATAGTGGCCGCCTGATTCCTTTAGTGCATCCTGGAAGACTGGTAAATCCACATGAGAATCCATATAAATAGTAGCTTCAGCTTTTTCTAAATCTACCTCAACAGAGGATACTCCTTCTACATTGCTTAAGGCTTCGTGTACATGAGCTTTACAGCCATTGCAACTCATTCCATGTATGTGATAAGTGTGCTTCATGATCCTTTTTTTGAATGAGAATCAATTTCCAGTGCTTCAAATAGATAGTCTTTTATCAATTGATGATCAATTTCATCGACTGACAGAAAGGTCTTTGTATATACACTTTTTCGTGATCCTTTTTCAAGATATCCAGCATAGTCGGATAGCATATTTCCCCGACTAAACCCAATTAACACTCCTTCTTTAATCGAACCCCAGGGGACCGATCCTGGCCAGATGAAGCATATAGTTTTGTTACGAGAAAAGAAGGGGACATTATAACTTAGCTTTTCTTTACAATCAGGAATACATTCGTAAACCAAAGCTCTAAGTTCCTCCACGATTTCTAATTCACTTTCCGGTAAATAATCCAGGAAATCGCCTAAAGAAGAGAAATTTAAATTTTGGAATTTATTCACGTTATTGACACCTGCCTGGTCTGGATAGATGAGATATCAACACTCAAAATACTGCAATGAATAAACTCTTACTACCGTCATTTTTAACTTTAGTAGTTCTTCTATCCATTTCTTTACAAAGTATGGCCCAGTCACTGGTTGTCCCTTTGTGGGAAGGAGGAGCTCCTGGCTTCGAACACTTAAAAGACGAACCCGAACTTTCAGGAGACTGGTGGGTTCGAAATGTTCATAATCCTACCGCTAATGTATTTCTTGCTCCTGATAGTATTGCTTCCGGAGCTGCTATGGTAATTTTCCCAGGAGGTGGACATCAAAACCTTGTGTATAATTCGGAAGGTGTAAACCCAGCTAAATATCTCAATAAACTTGGGATTCATGCAGTCGTTATCAAGTACCGGTTAGCCAGGCAAGAAGGATCACCCTATAATTTAGAAACTCACAATGCCCAGGATGCTCATAGAGGTATGAGAATAGTACGTTATCATGCCAAAGAATGGGGAATTGACCCTAATAGAATAGGTGTATTTGGATTTTCAGCAGGAGGAGAGACGTCTGCTTTAGTAGCTTATGGAGATGGTACTGAACACAGAGCTTCAGGTGATGAAATTGATCAGGTAAGCTCAAAGCCTAACTTTCAGGTCCTAGTGTATCCAGGCCCATTATTTATCCCTGATGAAGTGTCGGATGATGCTCCATCTACCTTTGCTGTAGTGTCGAACAAAGATGAATGCTGCTCGGAACCGATATTAAAGTTACTTAGAGCCTATAGAAATGCCGGAGTTCATTTTGAAGCTCATATTTATGGCTTTGGAGATCACGCATTTAATATGGGATATCGATCTGATCTCAAAACTATTTCTGGCTGGCCGGATCGATTAAAGGACTGGCTCCAGGATAGTGATCTAATTGATTAGAGCTATTTCTTCAAAATAGCCTGGAATAATTTCCAAAGGGAATCGAGAAGGAGCGTTAATAAGGATACAAATACCTGTTTGTGTCTCTTTATCAAAAGCTATTTCGCTTCTGAATCCATTTACGTATCCGCCATGATACACGATCTTTTGAGAGCCATTATATAGTATCCTCCAACCCATTCCATAATGTGATTCATTAACGCCATCCCAATACCTACTAAACCGTTTATTATTTATAGTAGCGATAGGGGTATATATCTTATCGAGGACGTTAGGGTGGATGATATCCGGGTGCTTACCTACTAACAGCTGTAACCATTTTCCCATATCAGAAATAGATGCGTTTATTCCACCAGCTGAAACGGCGTTATAATACTTTTTTGTGATGGGAACAGAGGTTCTTTTTCCCAATCGAGAATTATAAAGGTGTGGTTCAGCTTTATTTTCTGTTATTCGAAGTATGTCGTGAGAGCTCGAAGTGGACTCCATGTACAGAGGTTCGAAAAGCCTTTCCTGAAGAAGAGTATTGAAATCGGTGTTTGTTTTTTCCTCCAATACTTTTTCAATAACTGCATACCCTGCATTCTGATAAGCAATTTGTTCGCCTTCTTTACTGATTAAAGGAACCTGATCAAGACGAGATATTATACGGGATAGCGACAATCCATCTTCAACCAGATTAGTATAAGCATGACGCGGAAGTCCGGATGTATGAGATAAAATATGTTGTATTTCTACGCGCCTGGTTTGCTCAGCATCATGCAATTCAAAGGCTTTAAAATGCTCTACTACAGGATCTTCCCATGCTATTAAACTGTCCTCAACAAGTGTACCAGCCAAAACAGATGCAAAACCTTTTGATACACTTCCCAACCGGAATACTGTGTGCTCATCTACCTGATTTATTTCGCCATTCTCTAGTACACCAAAGCCTTTTTCATAAATGATATTACCTTCTTTCATAAGTACTACTGCTCCGCCAGGAATACGCTGTTCTTGCATTCCCTGAGCAAATCTCTGCTCGAACTCGAGTAAGAAATTATAGAGAGTGTCACTTATTAATGGCTCTATTGGGACAGTATCCAAAGGCTTGGATTCAATCTGAGTGCATTGAAGCTGGAAAACCGAAAAAAGAAATAAGAGCAGTGGAAGAGTTAAATATTTCACTAAGAGATCAGCTGTAAAAGGTTAATCCTAATTCAAAAACTTCATGGATGGTGTTAAGCGGTATATCCTGGTTAGGATTAATCGGTAATATTTTCATTCTGCTTCTTGTCCCGGATTCTAGCGAAGGATGATCGATTTTATTTCCTTCAACCATCAAAATATAAGGATGACCTGACTTTTTATCCGTCCATAAATAGCAAAAATGTTTCTTTTCAAACACGAAGCAAGGCATTCCATATTTAACGGTTTCCTGAAAGGAGGGATGGTATTCCAGGATGATATCTCTTAGGGTGAATAAACAGCTTCTGGTAGGTTCTGGTTGGGAGTCATAAAATTCAAACGGGCTATTCAGCATCCTGGAAATAAAAAAATCCTGTTTGAAGCATCAAACAGGATTTAGAATTTTGATCAGCTTTTACTTTGGCTCATTTAAATAAGCTGAATACATCCATACTGTTTTTTCTTGTTCTGAAATATAATCGCTCATCAATGCATTAGTACCTTCATCGTTTGCTGAACCAGAAAGCTCGAGAATAGTTCTTTGTTTCTTTAATATGATTTTAAACGCATCGAGGACTTCTTTTACAGCTTTGTAGCCGCTTTCTACTCCATGGCTTTCTGATATAGCCGATGTTTTAAGATAATGGCTGAAATTATGATCTGGATGAAAGCCAAGAGTTAATATTCGTTCTGCGATAGCATCGATCTTTTCGAAAAGGTTCTCATATAGCTCTTCAAACTTCTCATGGAGCACAAAAAATTGTTCTCCTTCTACATTCCAGTGATAGGCTCTCACATTTTGATAGAATACTGAATAGTTAGCAAGCAGGTTGTTTAGATGATTTGCCAGCTCTTCGCTTTTATCCTCATCTAATCCGATTCTGTTCAATTCCTCTTTTGGTAAAATTGCATCTTCCATAGTTGATCAAGTTGATTTTCGGTTCAATCCTATCAACAATAGCGAGAAGCATATGGTTCTTAAAAAGGGATAGTTTTTATTGATCTGCCGCTTAGCCAACCTCAATTAGTGCTATGAGCCAACAGCCAGTTATAAACATCCTCACCTGCATAAATTCGTTTCCAGGCATCATGCCCCATATCCTCATGAACTGTAAATATGACTTCGGTATGTCCAAGTTCTTCGAGTTTATTCAACCCTGAATAGAAGTACTTTTTTTCAATGACATAATCTCTGCCTCCTGCAAAAGCCCAAACAGGGAGTCGAGCCTCAGCTATAGTATTCATTAAAGAAGGGTGCCCCCAGCCTACAACTGGAACAACAGCAGCAAAACGATTGGTATAGTGGCTTGCCATATACCACGTACCAAATCCACCATAACTCAAACCAGACAGGTAAACCCTCTTAGAATCTACCTGGTAATTTTCGGTTACCTCATCTATCATACCAATTAAATCGTTCTGAACACGGTCCCAGCCAAACTCACTTAATGGAAGTTCATCTCCAAAATCAGTAACGGGCGTTTCGGCGTTCATACCTCCTTCGGTTCCAAAATCAGCTTCTCGATGAGGAACTCCTTCATCCAGCCGCCTGGGTATATTATTTGGGTCGCGATAGGTTAGGTAATCAATACCCATTGTGTCCAAACCAAACATATGCAATTGAGGATTTATGATGATGAAGGGGAGATCTCTTTTTTGAACCCAGGCTTCCATTAATGGGCCATGAACCATTGAGAAATCAAGTTCATCTTTGCCATTTCCCCGTTCTCCATTACCATGTAAGAACATTAAGACGGGCCATTCTTTATCAGGATCATCGCCATATCCTTTTGGTAGATATAAGAAGTAGTCGCGCTCCTCTCCGGCGATTTCACTTGTATATGACACTCGTAATAGCTTTTCAGGGCTCATCACTGTGGTACATGATACAGTTAAAAAATACACTCCAATTATCCCTAAAGTAGTAGTTAGTTTCATTGCTCCAAGTTTTGTGAGATTAGCTTATTCAATGAAGTAAAAATGAAGGAATAAAACCAGTTAGCTACTGAGAGTTTTTTTGTACTTCTATGCAACGAAATATTGATCTAAGCTTGATATCCGCATTCTTAGTAAGATTCGTATTACTAAGAATTGAATTGATATCTCTTGTCAGGTTTGTGGCCAGAAGATTTGTAAACGGATTCAGAATATACAGAACAAGACGTGTACTTTTTGAGTCTGGGATAAATTTATCCATAATGGTAGCTTTACCTCCAGGTTTAAGGACTCGTTCGGTTTCCTTTATGCATGCGATAGGGTCGGGAATTACAGCTAAGATTAAGTGTAATACTACATAATCGAAGGTAGAGTCTTCAAACTTAAGGTTGGATCCATCCATTACCTGAGCATCTACTTCGAGCCTCTGTTCCTGAGCCTTCTTCTTTAGCTCAACAATCATTGAAGGAGTAATATCAATAGCTGTTATATCAATATTTTTAGGAAGGTATTCCAGATCAAGGCCAGATCCAGCTCCCAGGATTAGAACTTTACTTCCTTCTTTAATAGAAAGAGAATCTATCGATCTTTTACGGTAGGTTGAAAAAATTCCTGCGACTATATCATAAAAGGGCGTATAGAAAGTATAACGTAACCTATTCCAGGTATTCCAATTAAAGGATTTGGACATATCAGTTGTAAGGAGTCATAATAGAGACTGAGGTACCTTTATTTTCAACGGAATTTATCTCCAGTTTTCCTCCCTGGTTTTCTAAATAGGAGATGGCAGCCCTCAAACCAAAACCAATTCCGATTTCCCCTTTTGTCCCTTTTTCCGAAGTGTAAACATCTTTCGAGATTATTTTGTCGAGCTTGGTTTTTGGAATCCCTTTACCGTTATCATCAATCCTTGTGGTAACAAATTCTCCATTTTTTGTTACTGATACTCTTATGTCCGAGTTAACGGGAGAGTACTTAATTGCATTTTGAAGCACATTTCTTACTGCGAAGGAGTAGCTTCCTTTATCTATATAGATTTCTGAAGCAAGGTTTTCGGTATGGAGCGTAATTCCCTTCTCTTTTAGAATTGGTTCATAGAGATCCAAATTTTGCCTAAGCAATTCTTCAGTACAAAAATTTTCAGGCTCTAGAGGTTTCTTATCCATTTGGTATTTGCTCCATCTAAGTAAATCGTCAAGAAAGGTCAGAAATACTTTGATGTTAGAGGAAACCTCCTTCATTTGAGCTTTTCCCTCTTCCAAAGAAAGATCACCTGATGATATAAGCTCTAACATCATTGCTATTCCCGCGATAGGGGATCTTATATCATGAGAAATAGTCATCAAAAGACGTTGATTGAGCATATTAAGCTGATCTAGCTCTTTCCTTTGGGCTTCAATCTGATCATAGAAACGCTGTTTAGCCGAAGAAATAGGAAAGGAAATGACAGCAGGGATAAGAAATGAAAAGAATACCCCTATAGGGTGAACTTCTCCTACAAAAAAGAAAGAAATTCCTATGTACAATATCTCTGATACTGCGATAGAAATCAGCATAATAGACCAAGGTGACTTAATACCCTGAAGCCACTTATTTATCATTACTACCCTTAAGCTTGTCCTAAAAACACCTTAAAGTCTGCAAAATTTACATCAAATGGAATACTCTTCTTAGGAAGGTGGGTACTTTTGATGTGATCAGGTAGCTCTATATTTACTCCAATCTCTTCTGAAACTGTGTGGCTAAACTTTATAGGATGTGCCGTCTCTAATATTATTCCAGTTCCTTTTGCTATCCGAAAATAGTCGGAAAGTCCAAGATAGCCTACTGCGCCATGTGGGTCTAAAACATAACCTGTTAATGCATAAACCTGCTTTATCGCCATTCTTGTGCTTTCATCAGTGTACGCAAAACCACTTATCACTTCAGACATTCTGGAGTGAGAACCCTCGAATAAATTCAACATTCGAACGAAATTACTAGGGTTACCTACATCCATGGCATTTGAAATGGTGGGAAGACTTGCTTTAGCTTCATAATTCCCACTCCATAAATACTTTGGAACGGTATCATTTATATTGGAACTGGCCACAAAATGCTTAATTGGAAGTCCCATTCTTTGGGCAAGCAATCCTGCTGAGAGGTTTCCATAATTACCACTTGGGACAGAAAAAACAGCGTTTGCTCGTTCCGATTCTGACAACTGAGCCCAGGCATAGAAGTAATAAATACTTTGGGGGAGAAGTCGAGCTACATTAATAGAGTTGGCCGAAGTCAGGTTATTTGAAGCTCTCAATTCCTGGTCTAGAAATGCCTTTTTTACCAGATGTTGACAGTCATCAAAGGTGCCATTTACTTCTAGCGCAGTAATATTATCTCCGAGTGTGGTCATTTGCTGCTCCTGGAATTCGCTGACCTTTCCAGAAGGATAAAGGATGATCACTTTGATATTAGGTACACCAAAAAAACCATTAGCTACTGCACTGCCGGTATCACCAGAAGTAGCAACGAGTACGGTTAGTTCTTCATCTTCCTGTTTTGTGAAATAGCTTAGACAACGTGCCAGGAATCGTGCTCCAACATCTTTAAAAGCCAGTGTAGGTCCATGAAATAGCTCCAGGGAGTAGGTATTCTCCTTAATGCGAACCAAAGGAATGTCAAAGCTTAAGGTATCATTTACAATGGCTTTCAATTCTTCTTTAGGTATTTCATTACCTACAAATGGTGACAACACTTCATACCCTATTTCCTGAAGTGATAGAGACTGTATGTCCTCAAAAAAAGAGGCGGGAAGTGCCGGAATTTCTTCTGGCATATACAGACCATTATCCTCTGGTAAGCCTTTAAAGATCGCTTCCTTAAACGAGACGAGTTCTACTTTTCCATTTGTGCTGTAATAATTCATTCGATTACCTCAGCTCCATGCGGGTTAATTCCAGATAAGTAGACATTTGCTTTGATTCCATGTGACTTATAAAGTTCTTCGAACTGTTTTCCAATCTTACCAGCTATTTCTTCGTCTCTGCATAAAGCAAAAATAGAAGGGCCGGAACCCGAAATACTGCACCCTAGTGCTCCTGAATCTAATGCCATTTGCTTTGCTTCTTTAAAGAGGGGAATAAGCATGGATCGAATAGGTTCTGCTATTACATCCTGAAGAGAACGCCCAATTAAATCAAAATCTGGCTTAGCTAATCCAGCAACAAGCCCTCCAACATTTCCCCATTGGGTGATGGCATCCTTTAAAAGTATTTCTTGCCTAAGAATTTTCTTTGAGTCAGAGGTTTTCACCTCAATTTGAGGGTGAACTACAACAACTCTTAGACTTTGTGGGTAATCTAACTCAATTACATCCAAAGGATCGTAGCTTCTAACCAAGGTAAAGCCGCCCAGTAATGAAGGTGCTACATTATCGGCGTGGGGGAGACCCGAAGCAGCGCGTTCACCTTCCATAGCAAATTGAACTAGCTCATGCTTTTTGAACGGCTTGCCTAGTAATTCATTCATTGCAAAAATAGCAGCTGAAGAACTGGAAGCACTTGAACCTAAACCACTTCCACCCATAACCTTTTTGCATAATTTAAAATCAAATCCATTTGTTGGAGCTTCACCTAATGCGTCTAACAAAGCCTGGGCCGCAACAGTAGCCACATTCTTTTGAGGATGATAAGGAAGCCCTTCACAACCTGTTATTTCAGAAATAGAAAGTCCCGGACTGGAAGTTCTTGTTACGGTGAGTTCATCACCTATGTGCTCAAGAGCAAATCCCATTACATCAAAACCGCACGCTACATTTGCCACAGTGGCTGGCGCAAAAACTTTTATCTGATCCATATCAAGTGGAAGTAATCCTCATTACATCTGCAAAAATACCCGATGCAGTCACTTCAGCTCCTGCTCCTGCACCTTTTATTACTAAAGGTTGTTCAGAATAACGATTGGTATAGAACAGAACAATATTGTCTTTTCCCTGGAGCTCATAGAAAGGGTGTTCGATACCAAAAGTCTCTAAACCTGTTTTAGCGCTACCTTTCTCATAAGTTGCTACGTATTTGATACGCTTTCCTTCTGATTCTGCTTTCTCATATAAAGCCTTAAACACATCATCATACTCATCAAGCTTATCATAGAATTCTTCAATAGAATCTGTATCCATACATTCTTCAGGTACAAAAGACTCATTGACTATATCACTCAACTCTAGTTTATGACCACTTTCGCGAGCTAGAATCAGGATTTTCCTCATCACATCAACGCCACTTAGGTCCAGTCTTGGATCTGGTTCGGTATAGCCAGCCGCTTTAGCTTCTTTTACTACGTCACTGAACTTTTGAGAACCATTATAGGTGTTAAACAGGAAATTGAGAGTTCCTGACAGAACTGCCTGAATCTTATGAATTCGATCTCCACTTTTAAGTAGGTCACTTACTGTTGAGACAACCGGCAGTCCTGCTCCCACATTAGTTTCGAACAGGAATCGTGCGCGATACTTGGTTGCTGTCTTCTTAAGCCCTAAATAAGTATCGAAATCAGAAGAACAAGCCACTTTATTGGGGGTTACTACCGAAATACTATTTGATAACACCTCTTCATACAGAGAGGGGATATCATCGCTTGCCGTAGAGTCAATGAAGATGCTATTCCGAAGGTTCATATCTATCATCTCCTTTACAAAGGCTTCTTTCGACATAGGCTTTCCGTGCTCATCTAAATCTCTTTCCCATGAGTCTAAAGCAACGGTATCTGCATTGAATAGCATCTTGCGAGAGTTTGCCAGCCCGGTAACACTCAGATTTATCTGAAAAGCTTTCGCCAGGAAATCTCTCTGTTTCTGGATTTGTTCCAGAAAAGCTTTTCCCACATTACCTACTCCAATCATAAATACATTGAACTTTCTTAGATCGGAAAGAAAGAAGCTCTCATGAACAGAATTCAATGACTTAGCAAGGTGACGCTTCTCAACTACTACAGAGATGTTTAACTCCGTAGAGCCCTGAGCAATAGCCTTTACATTAACCCCATTCTCACTAAGCGTTTCGAATAACGTAGCACTCACCCCGACCTGTTCTCTCATTTTAGTACCAACAAGAGCTACAATAGAGAGCTCAGTCTCAACAGCTAAAGGATTTACTTTATGCTGCTGAATTTCATGCTGAAATTCATTTTCAATACTAATTTTAGCTCGTTCTGCATCTTTTCTGTCAATGCCTACAGTGATGGTATGCTCAGAAGAAGCCTGGGTAATCATAATTACGTTTATAGACTCCCGGCTTAGCGCAGAAAACAATCGATAGGAGAAATTAGGTACAGCTACCATTCCTGATCCTGAGAGGGTACAAAGAGCAACCTCATCGATAGAAGATATCCCTTTTATCCAGCGACCATTCGTTTCTCCTTCTTTGGATATTCTTGTACCGGTATCGTCAGCCGAAAAAGTATTCTTTATCAGAATCGGAATGCCTTTGTCTAGTACAGGCTGAATGGTAGGAGGGTAGATCACCTTTGCTCCAAAATGAGATAATTCCATCGCCTCTTCATAAGACAACTCCTGAATAGGATGAGCAAGAGGAACTAATTTTGGGTTCGCCGTCATCATACCACTCACATCTGTCCAGATTTCTAAGGCCTCAGCCTCTAATGCAGCGGCAAGGAGGGAAGCAGTATAGTCAGAGCCTCCACGGCCAAGCGTAGTGATTTGGTTGCCTATATTTGAAGAGGCTAAAAATCCCGGGCAAATACTAACCTGGGAATGACTTTTAAATGCTTCTCTGACATTGTGGAAGGTCAAATCCCGATCAACTACAGCATTGCCAAACTGAGCATCGGTTTTAATGAGCTCGCGTGGATTTAGGAGACTGACATCCAGTGCATCAGCTTTGAAATAATCATTGATGATCTCAGACGATAGGCGCTCTCCGAAGCTGAGAATTTGATCGCTTGAGCGAGGAGAAAGCTCCCGGATAAGGAACACACCGCGGCATATATCTTCTAGATCATTAAGCAGGAATTTAACCCGGGTAAGGGTAGCACTTCTTTGAGCTACCGGAACAAGCACATTACAGAGGGAAATATGGCGCTGTTCTATTTCTTCAAGAATACCAGCATAGCCTTCGTCACCATTTTCTGCAAGTGATGCACATTTTTCAAGATCATTGGTAACCCCTCCAAGAGCAGAGACTACCACAACTAATGGGGATGAAGCAGCTTTTTCCTTAACTATTTTTCGTACTAAATCGAGGCTTTCTGCACTACCAACGGAAGTGCCCCCAAATTTTAAAACGAGCATAATAAATTATCGATGAATATTGTGAGTTGAGTGAGAGTGAATCTGAAAGGTAGGAATAGTTCCTAATAGGTGATATGTAAATATGAACCCCCTAAGGGGTAATAGTAGAAATCATCGTAATGCAGCACATTACGGATAGAAGAGAGGTGGTATTTCTGCTAAAGATTTTCATCACTCCGTAAGTCTATCTCTTTTGAAGCTTAAAGTAAACCCTGAAATAAAAAAGCCTTCAAGTAATTACTTGAAGGCTTTTTGTACCAAAGGAGGGACTCGAACCCTCACTCCCGAAGGAACACGATTTTGAGTCGTGCGCGTCTACCAGTTCCGCCACTTTGGCTCTTTTGGAAGGACTGCAAAGGTAAGACTTAGCACAGGTAAAACCCAAGCTTTTATTAACCGAAAGTCATCCCGGACTTGATCCGGGATCTGTAAGGGAGGAAAGAACAAGTTAGTTCAGATCCCGGGTCGGAGCCCGGGATGACATAATCTCATTTATACCCATTTGGATTGTTAGACTGCCAGCGCCAGCCATCTTCACACATCTCTTTTACTCCACGTTCAGCTTTCCAGCCTAATTCCTCTTCTGCTTTAGCAGGATTAGCATAGCACTCAGCAATATCACCTGGACGTCGTTCAACCACTTTATAAGGAACAGGTTTCCCTGAGGCTTCTTCGAAGGCCTTAATCATCTCTAAAACACTGGATCCGTTACCGGTCCCAAGATTATAGATATATACTCCTGAGTCGCTGTTATCGAGTTTTTCAAGAGCTTTTAAATGACCTAGTGCAAGATCAACCACATGAATATAATCTCGAACACCAGTTCCATCTCGAGTAGGATAGTCATCTCCAAATACCGAAAGCTGTGGAAGTTTGCCAACGGCTACTTGAGATACAAATGGCATCAAATTATTAGGTAACCCATTTGGGTCTTCACCAATTAATCCGGATTTATGAGCACCTACAGGATTAAAGTAGCGTAATAAAGTGATACTCCAGGTATTATCAGCTTTATAAAGATCCCGGAGAATATATTCGATAAATAGTTTGGTCCGCCCATAAGGGTTTGTTGCTGACAACGGAAAATCCTCAGTAATAGGTACCGAAGCCGGATCGCCGTAGACTGTAGCGGAAGAGCTAAATACCAACTTCTTAACTCCACGTTCGGCCATCACTTCGCACAAAATCAACGTGCTGTTGATGTTGTTATCATAATACATCACTGGCTTTTGAACGGATTCTCCAACCGCTTTATACCCAGCAAAATGAATTACCGAATTTATTTCATGAGCATCGAATACCTCTTCAACTTTTGCCCTATCTAGCAGATCTACAGCGTAGAAGTGAGGTTTCTTACCTGTTATTTGTTCTACTCTTCGAAGCGATTCTTCGCTGCTATTGGAGAGATTATCAATGATAACAACGTCTTGATTCGCAGATAAAAGCTCTAACACGGTATGACTACCAATGTATCCAGCTCCCCCGGTTACTAATACTGACATATCTTTTCTGAATTTAGATTGGTATCAAGCTAAAACATATCACATAAAAAAACCCCTCCAACTTTCGCTGGAGAGGCTCTTAGTTCAGGCTATGCCAGTTGCCTTACTTGGAGTTAGTTAATAACTACGCTACCACTAGAAAAAGTATTCGCGTTGTTATCAACGGAGTAGAGAGTGAATGAAGAAGCATTTGCCGGGATTTGTCCTACCAGAGGCTTAAGTGTATAAGGAGCCGGGCTATCATCTGGATATGGCTCAATAGAGATCACAGCAGTACCACCAGATAAATCAATTGGGAAGTTTAATCCGCTTGGAGCATTCTGAAGGAAATCTTCTCCCGGGAATGGAGGGGTAGAATTTGTTCCGCTAAATCCAGCGAAATCATCTGCACCACTAACAGAAGTGAAGGTACCAGTAGTAATAGGTGTACCGTTGTACACAGCCCAACCTTCATATACCCAACCAGCAGGTAAAGTAGGTAGAGAAAGAGCAGCACCTGGTCCGCCAGCAGGGTCCAGGAACCAAATGCCGCTGGTCTCGTTGTTTTGGTCATCATCGCTTGGGGTAGCTAGAATATATCCACCCGAAGCAGAAGTAAAGTCGTCACCTAAAGAGGCAGAATGTGCAAACGAAAGGGTAGACCTTCCATTAGATATATCACCAGAAAGGTGGTGAGTGTCAGCAGGGATATCATCTGTATCACCCGCTGGTTCAATACTAAGCACAAAAGCTGTTGCAGCAGAAAGATCTGCATCTACTGAAAATTCTCCGTTGGCAATAACTGAACCAGATAAGGAAACGATCTCTCCGTCATCGTTAACATTGAATTTACCTGTGGTGACAGGCGATCCGTTAATAATTACCCAACCTTCGAAGTGGAACCCGTTTTGTAAAGGCTCAACACCGGTTAGAGAAAGGGTAAGTGTATCAAGATCTGAGTTTGAATCAGTAGAGCAAGCCGTTAAAAGGCCTCCTGCTAGTAAAAGTGAAAGTATAAGTTTTGATTTCATCGTTGTGTTCATTGTTTTTGTTATGAACACAAGTTAGAGGGGAAGTATCACGAATTGATCACAAGGGTATCATAGATTTCTAACTTCTCTATTTCTTCTTGACCTTTTTGTAATGTCATCCTGAGCATACTTACCTGTCCTCCGTACTACTGTGGAAGTCGGGCGAAGGATCGTACCTATTTTCATTCACTATGATTCTTCGGTGGTAACCTCAGAATGACTTTAAGTTTTTATTTTTTTGCTACTACCTGAAACCTGTCAGCGGAATCGAGTGAAGAGAAGTAGTTATTAATGCTATCAAATGAACTCAGGCTTGTATACAGTTCTGCTTTTATTGAATCCGTTTCTAAGCCCAATACCGATTCCCGGACTTTGTACTTAAACAACAGTGCCATAATTTTTTGGGTGAATGAATCCCCAGCTTCCCACTTTTCTATCCTCTTCGAGAGCTTAATCCGCTTAACAGAATCATAGGAAATGAGAATGGCATTCTGGTAGTTACTTTTATTTAAATGAAGCATCAATCCTTTCTCATACCTCTGAAAAATCCCCTTCATTTCTTCTCGTTTTAAGGGGAGTGGATTGCACTCGAGGTCAGTAGCCTCTCTTACAAAGAACATAGATGAACCGGTAGCAGTTAATAGCTTTCCCGGTTCTTTGTAAGGCTTTCCAAGAATAGGGTAGATGATATCGTCATCATCCAGTTCACTTTCTTTAAGTATCATATATATACAGAGTATTAATCTGTATATGGTAATAGACTAAAGCTGAATGTCGTTCCCTGGTTTAATACACTTTGTACAGAAAGTTTTGAACCATGAAGTTCTAATATCTTTTGAGCTATAGATAAGCCTAAGCCGGCACCAGTAGCTCCTGTACGGCTTGGATCTGTCTGATAGAAGCGGTCAAAGATTCTCGCTATTTGATCTTTAGGAATACCAATGCCTGTATCAGAGATCTTCACGCTTACTCTGTTTCCTTCATTAGCAGGAATAATCTTCACTTCTCCATGCTCAGGAGTATTTTTAATCGCGTTATCAATGAGGTTAGAAATAGCTCGTTCCATTAAGGCTATATCAGCATTAACCAGATTTAAGGGCTCATCAGGAAGTACCGCACTTAAGGCGATATTCTTTTCCTCAGCAATGGGTTGAAATTGGACAACAACGTCTTGTGCTAATTCCGAAATGGAAACAGGCTCTAATTCAGGTTGTACATTTTTAGCATCTAACTTAGATAGTTCAAATAGCTCAGAAATCAAATTTCCAAGTTTACGAGTATTCCGTAATACTATGTCGTAGTAACGATTACGATCTTCATCTGAAAGTTGAGCATCTTTAACCTGAATAGTTTCAAGATACCCCTGGATAGAAGCTAAAGGACTTCTAAGATCATGAGATACATTAGCAATTAACTCTCTTCGAAGTTTATCTACTTGCTTTATTTCGTCCATATTAGCCACAATGGTGTCAGCCATTTGATTAAAAGAGGAGCCAAGTACTCCAATTTCATCTCTAGAGCTGATATCAACTCTTTCTTGAAGCTGACCATGTTCAAAAGCCTGTACCGTGGTGGTCATATTTCTCAGCCGCTGAGTTAACCATCTAAAGATTAACAAGCCAAGTAAGATGGTACCCAACAAAATAATGCCTAAACCAATCATGGAGTTTTTAATGATATAACTCTCCGCTAGCATTGAGGCTGTTTCGTCATACATCTTACCGCCCAATATCACATATAGGTAACAGCCAGTTTCTCCCATAATTGATATAGTTGCGGCAGAAAATGGCTTCAATGACTCTGGGTTAAGAGGATCCTGCCCAAGAATAGGTAATTCTTCACCAGTCAAAAACCGATCAATAGGTTCAGTATCTACAAAATCAAGCTGAAGACTGGCACTTGATTCTTCTCCAAGGAATACTCCTTTTATCATTCCATTTCCGCCAACTAGATAAATATCAACCTGGGGATTGATTCCTTGCAAGTATTCAATTTTGTTTTGAATGCTATCCGCTTCAATGGCATCATTTAAAAATGGCTGAATTTCCATCGCCATTTCTGAAGCTAACATCTTATTAACCTTTTGAGTGGTTTCTTCCACAAACATTAGGGAAGACTTCATACTTAAATAGGCAAGCGCACTTCCCAAAAAAAGAATCAGGACTAAAAAAACCAGGGACAGTTTGCCATAAAAACTTTGTGTAAAAACGCTCATATCAAATCTCGTGAAGTTCAGTGAAACGATAACCTACGCCCCAAACCGTTTTTATAAAGGTCGGATTTGCCGGATCTTTCTCAATCTTACTTCTGAGTCGGTTAATATGAGAATTCACCGTGTGACTGTATCCATTGTACTGGTAGCCCCAAACGATATCCAACAATTGTTGTCTGCTATACGCTCTTCCAGGATTATTAGCAAAAAGAAGGAGGAGGTCGAATTCTTTACTTGTTAATTCAAGAGCATCGTGCCCTAGCTCAATCACCCTCTTATTGGGATATATCGATAATTCTCCAAATTCGATGTGCTCCTGAATAGGATTTTCTACTTGCTCAGTAACACTTGATCTTCGAAGAAGAGCTTTTACCCGTGCTGTTAACTCGCGAATGCTAAAAGGCTTGGTTAGATAATCATCGGCTCCAAATTCCAGCCCCATTATTTTATCAATCTCTTCCGCTTTCGCAGTAAGCATTAGAATTGGAGTTTTTGAATCATCTTCTCGGACTGATTTACAAATATCAAAGCCATTAGTGCCTGGGAGCATCACATCGAGGATGATTAACGAATAATCTTTCGTTTGAATCTTTTCGAGCGCTTCGCTTCCATTGAAGCTTTGTTCTATGGAGAAGTTTAAATCGGATAGCTGAATCTTAATCAGTTCAGATAAGTCCTGATCATCTTCAACAATAAGTATGGGTTCTTTTGGAGCTTTCATAGGTGTTATTTTCAGCTCCATAGTTACAAACCAATTTTTTTTAATGTATCACAGAAAAGTAACATTTAAGCCTGCTGGCTTATTTCCTTTAGTTCAGAAAGAACTTTCTCACAAATCTCATTCATTTTTTTAGTAGAAGCTTCCAGATCTTTGGCATCTTTTTCCTCCCAAATCAAAGATTTTGCATGCTCATATTCATCAAGAATTATCTCTAATCCCAGCATTTGAGCTACAGGCTTAATTTTGTGCCCGGCTTTTCTAAAGTTGACTTCATCTCTTGTGAGAAGAAACTGGGAATAGTTTTCCTGGAATTCACTAAAAGAGGTGAGTGCAGCTTCAGAAAACTCTTTGATGTAGGCAGTTTCGCCGTACAACATCTCGTTCAGTGTCGTAAAATCTACTAATTGTTTTTCGCTACTCAATGTAACCCTTATTCGTTAGCTGGTTCCGAAATATTATGTGGTTTAGGTCTACCAGAATCATCCACATGCACAAACACTATTTCATCGATAGTAATAATGGTATTTTTGGTAAACTTTGTTCGGACCTCACATTTAACTGTAATAGAGGTAGTCCCAAATTTAACAGTTTCCATGCCAATCTCAATTACTTCTCCAAGTTTAGCCGAACTAACGAAGTTAATTTCAGACATATATTTGGTAACGATATTGCCTTTTCCCAGTTGGCAAAGAACAAAAATAGCTGCTTCCTCATCAACCCAACTAAGCACTGTACCTCCAAAAAGAGTGCCGTGTGCGTTTAAGTCTTGAGGTTTGATCAGCTTTCTGCTAAAAAATCTCATATTTCACCTAAAAAATTATGTGAACAAATATACTCAACTATTCTGTACAGAGATATTGGAATCTGATTAGAAATTGATTCTAAAATTAAAGTATTTTAAGCATCGAAAATCTTTTGTTTAAGGGTGTAACAAATTACTTTGGCGTTCTCTTACTTCTACTAGAAAAAGGGAATACGTCAATTTGCAAAAATGAAAACAATAGCATTTACTAATCAGAAGGGTGGAGTCGGAAAAACTACTTCGACTATTAACGTTGGTGCAGGATTAGCTAAGCTTGGAAAAAAGGTTCTATTAATAGATCTCGATCCTCAGGCTAATTTAACTTATTCACTTCGTATGCATTCGCAACGACTTGATAAAACGATCTATCAGGCTTTAAAAGGAAATACGCGACTCGAAGAAGTAATCATCAAACATAACGGTTTTGATTATATAGCTTCGTCACTTGAGTTATCAGGGGCAGAACTTGAATTAGCAAACGAACCCGCCAGGGAAAGCCTGTTGAAGAATTTTCTAAGCCAACTGGAAAATGAGGATTATGATTACGTCTTAATCGATTGTCCTCCGAATTTAGGTCTGCTTACCCTAAACGCTTTCACAGCCGTTAAGGATATCTTTATCGTACTACAATCAGAATATTTAGCGTTGCATGGTCTCTCAAAACTGCTCGACTTAATTAAGGTAGTTCAGCAACGACTCAATGCTGATTTGGAAGTAGGAGGGATAATTTGCACTTTGTATGATAGCCGAAAAAACCTCAATAAAGAGGTTGTTGGGCATATAAAAGATTACTTCGGGAAAAAAGTGTTTAATACAATTATCCGGGATAATGTCGCTTTAGCTGAAGCACCGAGTCATCATAAAACAATCTTTGAATACGATGGCAGCAGTAATGGGGCTCAAGACTATTTAGCGTTGGCAAAAGAAATAAAAAACGGCCATTGATAAATGAGTAAGAAGCCGGTGATGGGGAATAATCCCCTAACATACCGACCATTGGCGGGAGCCAAATTTGCGTTTATTCCACAAACTGAATCAGGAGCAGCTATATCTGGTTCAGTCAAAAGGAATACACCTTCAAAGAAAACGGTAAGTTATTACCTGGAAGAAAGTCTCATCGATGAGATAAAGAAAAGAGCTAAAGAGAAAGAAGACTCCAATTCTCACTTTGTAAATGAACTTCTGAAGAGAGCTATCGATTAGTTAAGATTAGCCGAGATTAACCTTAGGCATTTTGTTATACTTGCTTTCAAATGCTGGTCTTGAATGTTTATTTATCATACTTCGAATTCACTTTCCGAACTTATTGCACCTCTTTCAGAAGCTCTTTCTGAATACCGGAAGGATAATCCTTTAAAAAAGACCTGGCTTGTAGTTCAAAACAAAGAAACGCAGCAATGGCTTTCTTTAGAATTAGCTCGAATATCCGGAATCTCTTTTAATATAGAGTTTGTGCTTCCTTCCGAATTTATCTGGAAACTATATAGACTTGTTGACCCCGAATTACCTTCTATTCTTCCTTCAGACAGGTTTCCGATGCAGTGGAAACTGTTTGATATACTAGAAAACCAAAGCGATAATCAGCTGGCTTTTAACAAAGGAGGCACCCCAGAAACCAGGTTCCAATTCGCTGGCCAAATTGCTGATGTATTTGATCTCTACCAGATATATAGACCAGGGATACTCAAAGCCTGGCAAGAAAGGAAATATCTAACTAAAGACCCTTCAGAACCATGGCAAGCACGATTGTGGAATACTCTATTCAATTTTTGGAAAAAGGAATATCCAAATCTACCAACCAGGGCAGAAGTATTCTTTAAACTGAAAGAGTTGATAATTAAACAAGACAACAAAGCTAATATACCTGATAGCGTCTTTGTTTTTGGGAATTCTCATTTGTCGGCATCTTTTTTCAACATTCTAGAAGCGATTTCCACTAGTTCTGATATACATTTTTTTAGAAATGATTACAATCTGATAGCTAATCAGGAAGATCAGACGGTAATTGAAAGAGACTGGACAAAACCTTCAATTGAAGCAGGTGCATTAATTAAACTAATTCGATCAAGGCTAGGAGAGGCTGGATTCAAAGAGATTAACATTCAATCAGATTCAGATAGTGTGTTATCTAAGCTCGAATTGTCTGACCCTAAGGCTATTCCAGTAGCTATTCATTCATGCCACAACGAGAGAAGGGAAGTGGAGGTTTTAAAGGATCAGCTGCTTTCGCATTTTAATTCGGATGATACTTTGGACCCGGAAGATGTGCTTATTTTGGTTCCGGACATTCAAAAGTATGGCGGAATCATCGAATCTGTTTTTTCAGGTGATTCGGAAGATCCAGTCATACCCATTTATAATCCTGCTTCTCATGAGAATAGGGTTGCTGAAGATTTCTTGTACTTATTAGATGTACTTGATAGCGATTTTAAAGCATCGGAAATAATCGAATTCCTTTCACGCTCTTCTGTGCAAGAACGATTTAATATTTCAGAAGAAGAGACTTTCACCGTTAAACAATGGTTGGTTGAAAATAATATACATTGGGGGTTAACTACTGATGATTCTAACTACTCTTTAGCAAAAGCATCTTTTAATCTGCTAAGTGGCTATATGATGGAAATCCAGGAGCTTCAAAGCCTGGAGAACCATATCCCTTACAGGAATATTGACTCCTCAGAGAAAGCAGAACTTGCTGCCCGGTTTTCTTATTTGGTAAGGTTCCTGGAGAGCAAGAAGAAGGAAATTTTGATATCAAAACCGTTTTGTGATTGGGTAAAAACCATTCGGGGCTTTTTTGAATTTTATACTCCTGCTAATCCTAAAAATGAAAATGAATGGTCCTCATCTCTTCATTCGATTACTCGACTTGAAGAAATAGCTTCTGTTTCTCATTCAGGTGTAGATATAGATTTCAGATTGTTCAAGCATTGGTTTAAGCGATATATCAGTAATGAGCAAGCAAGCTCAACTCGTTTTGGAAATGGGGTAATGCTGAGCACCTTTATTCCATATAGAGGAATACCTTTTAAGCAGGTTTATATGCTTGGAATGAATGAAAAAGAATTCCCAAGAAATACAATCCGACCATCATTTGATTTAATTAATAAGTACCCGCAAGCAGGGGACAGGATTAGTAAGCAAGATGACGCTCTTCTGTTTTATGAACTCCTGTCCAATACATCCGATTTCTTGTCTATCAGCTATATAGGACAGGATATGTATTCCAATGAGGATAAACTGCCTTCTGTATTAGTTCAAAAGTTAACTGATGTTTATCCTTTCATTAAAATAGAAAAGCACAAACTCCATGGCTTCGATTCTGAGTACTTCTCAACGGCTTTTAGCTTTTCTAAGGCTCAAAAAAAACTAGCGGATAGAATTACCAACGAAAGACAAAGAACTACTCCCTTAATTGATGCCTATGATCTTGAAATAGAGGAAAAGCCAAAAGTTGATTTGAATGAGCTGATCACTTTTTTCTCTCATCCATCTAAATACATGCTATCCAGATTATTACAAGTCAAAGCTCCATTCGAAAATAGAGAACCAGAGGATAGAGAAGTATTTAGAATTGCAGGGTTAGCTAAGTATAACATTGATCATCTGCTTGCAAAGTCAATGGAAGAAAACCAGGATACTCTTTCTATTGAAAACTTTGCTTTAGCAGCAGGCCTCGTTCCACAAGGACTTCCTGGTACGCGTGACTTTGAGAATGAAATTGGAATAGTATCAGATTTATTGGTTTTAGCTAACACCTACAAAACCCAGGAAGAATCAGAAATAGATATCTATGAAGACAATACAGACTATCAGTATGAGGGTACCGTAAAAGTAAGGGGGCTAACCAGGCTCATAGTTAAGCCTTCAAGACTTAAATCAAAAGACTTTATTAGCGCGTGGATTCAGCATTTATCCTTACAACTGGTTTCGAAAGAATTTCAAACAGTGTTGATTGGACGTAATGGATACAATACTCATAATATTGGTTATCTCTTTTCTGAAATAGAATTGGCTTCAGAACTTTGCGATGGCTTAATAAAAAAATATTTAAACGCATTCTCATCCAAAGATGAGCTCGCTTTTTTCCCGGAGAGCTCAAGAAAATATGTAGAAACCCTTCCTAAAGGAGATGAAGAAGCTCTTACTGCTGCCAGGAGTACCTGGGAAGGCTCAGAATACTCAGCAGGAGAAAGCCTGGATTTCTACAATGAATTAAACTGGAGAGGAACTGACCCCATTAGGCACCCAGCTTTTTCAGAGAACGCTTTATTCTTCTGGAGCCCTCTATTAGAAAACCTCCAAAAATCGAGCTGATGAGCAAAGAGTTAAATCTTTTTGAAGCGCCTTTAAAGGGGATAAGTCTTGTAGAGGCAGGGGCGGGTACAGGTAAAACGTATAATATAGTTTCTCTTTACGTTCGTGTAATTCTCGAAAAAGGGCTAATGCCCGCTAATATCCTGGTACTTACCTATACTGAAGCTGCTACTGCAGAATTAAAAACCCGATTAAGGAAAAGGCTCATAGAAAGTATTGAGGTTTTAAAAGGAGGGACTTCTGAGGATCCATTCTTAAAAGAAGTTGCGAACAGGTACAAGGAAGAGAACCTCGTTATACTCCAAAAAGCGCTCTATTCATTTGATGAAGCTGCAGTATCAACCATTCATGGTTTTTGTCAACGAATACTTAAGGAAGAAAGCGTTGCTTTCGATGTTTCTGCCGATTTCGAAATAGTACCTGATGACTCAGATATATTCCAGGAACAAGTCGATCATTTTTGGAGAGGGTTCATAGCAAAAAATAACTCCAACTTTGAGCAAGCTATCATCAACTTCATCTATGAAAAAGGATTTACTCCTGACAAGTTATCCGGACTAGCGAAAAAAATTATACAAAAGCCTTTTGCATCAATACTCCCCAAAACGACAATTCTAAAAGAGTATGAACCAATATTCGAATCACTTAAAAAATCGAAAAACAGTCTTAAAAAGGCTTTTCTAGATGAGGAAGCTCATATTATCCAGAACTTGCAAAGTGATTCTTTGAATAAAGCCCGTTATAAAGAACCTGAGAAGCTGATTGAAGGATTGAGGAGATGGTTAGATGAAGAAACTTCAATAACTCCATATGATAAACTTAAGCTTTTTGGGAGCTTCATGAATACTGAGGGGGCAGGACTTAAAAAAGGGAAGCAAATCTCACCGCTAAAGATTTGGGATCTTGTTGATGAATATCTTAGTACATATTCAGGTTGGGAAGAAATAGAAATAGCATGGTTAGTAGATGCTACCAAAGCTATCAATGACAGATTTAAAGAGAAGAAGAGACAAAAAAATATTCTTAGCTATCAGGATTTACTCGAGATTACCCAGTATGGTCTTGAATCAGGAAATAGCGAGATTGCTAAAATCATCAGTGAAAAGTACCCAATTGCTTTGATCGATGAATTCCAGGACACCGATCCTATTCAATATTCTATTTTTTCAAATATCTATGCAAAAAGAGAGCATACAGCCTTATTTATGATCGGTGATCCGAAGCAAGCTATTTATAGCTTCAGAGGAGCAGACATTTTCACTTATTTAAGAGCACAACAAGAGTCTTCAGAGGATCAAAGATATTCATTGATACATAACTATCGGTCTTCTGCAGCTATGATTAATGCTGTGAACGAAGTATTCGGTTTGACTGAGGATTCCTTTGTACTTGATCAAATCAACTTTGACTCCGCTCAATTTCCTAATACGAAAAGTCGGGAGGAATCAGCCTTAACTCATTCAGGCGAACTGATTGCTCCTCTACAATTTGTAGAAATACCTTCCCAAGGCTTACCGGTATCAAAAGTAAGGAAGGAGATTTCAATCGCGGTAGCTAATGAGATACTTACGCTTATTCAGGGAAAGTATTCAATAGATGGCGAGAGGCTCACCCAAAAGGATGTGGCAGTACTTGTAAGGACTCATGATCAGGCTTTGCTTATTCAGCAAGCACTTTCTCAAAAAGGCCTTTCCAGCATCATAAAGAGTAAACAAAGTGTTTTTCATTCTCCTGAATCAGGTGATTTACATCTAATTCTGTCAGCCATTCTAAATCCTATGTTCGAATCTGGAATTCGTGCTGCACTTGCTACTGAGGCACTAGGTTTTAGTGGTCAGCAAATTTTGGAGCTACATGAGGATGATCCTAAGTGGGAGAAGGAATACCAAAAGTTTATTGAACTATTAGACATTTGGAAAAGGAAAGGAATAAACGCCCTCTTTAGCCATTTAAATAAATTATTCTCTCTTAGTGAGAATTATGCCGCACATACCAACGCAGAAAGAAGACTGACAAATCTATTACATCTTGTTGATTTGTTAAGTGCTGCCGAACAAAAGAACGGATATACTCCAGCCCAGCTTTTATCTCATTTTAGAAAGAAAAGAGGTAGCCATAATGGTCAAAGTGATGATGAAATCCTTCGGCTAGAAAGCGATAACGAGCTCATTCAGATTCTTACCATGCATTCCAGTAAAGGACTGGAATTCCCGGTAGTCATTTGCCCTTATTTATGGGAAGGAACAGACACTAAAAAGGAATCCATTTTCTCATTTAACAGAAATGGAGAGTCATTTTTGGATGTTGGAACAAAAGAAGGGGTAGACGAAAATCGAATACAAAATTTAACCGAGTCACTAGCTGAAAAAGTAAGACTCAGCTATGTTTCTCTAACAAGAGCTAAATCCGCTTGTTTTGTCATTCTTGCAGATGGAATAAACTCAGAGCTTTCTCCCTTGGCCTCTCTTTTTGAAGGTTCGACAAAAGTACTAGATCGACTCAAGGATAAAATTACTTTGAAAGCATCTGAATACAAAAGTCGACATTCTATCTCAGAATACAGTCTTAGCAAAGTTTTTAAAGAACTTGAAGGCAATCTATCAAGTAAATTAAGAAAGCCTGCCCAAGATCTTAATGTACTAGCAGAGGACTCGTCAAAGCCGAAGCAAACATTACAGGCTTTAGAATTTCATAGAACGGATCTCTACAATTATTCAAGAATAGCCAGTTTCTCATCTTTGGTAAGTGGAAGTGATAACTATGAAATTGATTATGAGAAATCAGCACTGGATTACTATGCTCTTTTAGGAGAAGTAAGTACACTGGAGAACTCAAATCTGGCACCTTCCATGTTTAGCCTTCCCAAGGGAGCTAAAACGGGAACACTACTTCATGAGATTTTTGAGGAGGCACTTCTTTCTACACCTAATTCTATTTCAGAAATAGTAACACAAAAGACGCAGAAGTTTGGATTTGAAGAAAAGTGGATATCAACAATCCATGAGTCAGTAAAAAGTACTCTTACTTACCCCTTAGATGATGGGATCTTATTAAAAGATATTCGAAAGGAAGATTTATTGATAGAAATGGAGTTTCATTTTCCAATTGAAAATGTAACCGCTGAAAAACTTAAATCTATAATTCGCGGAAATAAGGCATCCTCGCTTGAGCTTCTTAATGATTATAGTGGGTTTATGAAAGGCTACATTGATCTATTATTTAAGCATCAAGAGAAGTACTACATTCTGGATTATAAGTCGAATCATTTAGGAGATAGATGGGAAGATTATTCTAAAGCTGTGATTCAGGAGGAAGTTCTACATTCAAATTATGATCTCCAGTACCATATCTATTGCGTAGCAGTTCACAGAATGCTTAAAAGCGTTCTTCCTGATTATGACTATAACACGCATTTTGGTGGGGTCTTTTACCTTTTTCTTAGGGGAGTAAACCCAGATAATCCAGAAACAGGAGTATTTTTCTCAAAGCCTGAAGCATCCCTAGTTTCTGATTTAGATAACTATTTTATCTCGGAGAATCATGAATAGACTTCTTGATACTTTAGAATATCAGGTCCATTCTGGAGAAGGCAGTCTCATTGAACTGGAGCTACTGCACTATATATCCTCTAACTTCGAGAGTAATTCAGACGACGCCTTATGTTGCGCTCTTTATTGCGTAAGAAAAAGATTAGCCGGAAATATTTGTGTTTCTTTAATCGACATGGCTGACGATGTGTCTTTTTTTGAATCCATAGCTATTAGGCAAAAAAGTCTTCCGCAATTAAAGAAAGCATGTGAAGAAGCATCTTTTTTTGGTTCTCCTGGTGATTTGACCCCGTTAATTTTGAAAGGAGACTTACTATACTTTCAAAAATTTTGGGAATATGAGGAAGAGTTGACTGGGTGGCTTTTTGATAAGTCAAAGGCTACTCAAACTATTTCGTCAGATAGCAAGGAATTTATAACTGAATTATTTAAAAGTGCTCCAAATCAAATAAGCTTTCAGGAAGTTGCTACTTATCTCGCATTAGCAAAGGATCTCGTTATTCTTACCGGAGCACCTGGTACAGGGAAAACCTATACCATCAAAAGAATAGTACAGGCATTATTAAATAAGGATCCAAATGCTTCGATAGCTTTTGCAGCCCCTACAGGTAAGGCAGCTCAGCGTATGAGTCATTCTATTTCTGAATTTGCAAGTGAATTTTCTCTTCCTCAGGCTACAACGCTTCATAAGCTTCTCGAAATAGGTATGAATGGAAAGAGAGAAAGAAATGAGGCGAAACTGAGTTTAGATGTACTGGTTGTAGATGAAGCCTCTATGCTTGATTTATCACTTTGGATCGCTATGATCCGGTCCTTACCCGAAAAGTGTAAACTGATTCTACTTGGAGATAAAGATCAACTGGCTTCTGTAGAAGCTGGAGCCATTCTTGGTGATTTATGCTATGCATCTGATAATTCTTTCTCTGATGAATTATCTAACTCCATTGGTTTTGCATCGCTTAAAGGAGAATCTAAAAATAAACTCAATGACTGCATCATTGAGCTCAATCAAAGTTATCGTTTTGATGAGTCATCAGGTATTTCGGCCCTTGCTGAAGCAATTAATAATTCTGACACTGCGAAAGTATTCGAGCTCTTGGATTCATCCTCTTTGCCACAAATATCACGAAGGGAAGCTACTTTATCGGACCTTGAAGATGTGCTATATAATTTTGGGCAGAGTCACTATAACGATTTTTTGTCTTCGGGTTTTTCGTTTGAGGTTTTAAAAAAACGCCAAATTCTTTGTGCGCTGAGGAGAGGTAGTTTTAGCTCACAGTCAATAAATGAGCACATAAATAATTCCATTAAGAGATCAATTCATGTAAGTCTGCAACAAGAATGGTATCAGGGAATGCCCATTCTTATTACCAGGAACAATAACCTCCTAAACGTATATAATGGAGAGGTAGGCTATATAACTACCGAAAATAGTAGTAAGAACCCTGAAATCGTTCTAGAAAATAAAGCTGATTTTTCATTATCCCTTTCCAGATTTAATGAGCTGGAATCATCTTTTGCCATCACTGTACATAAAAGCCAGGGATCTGAATATGATCATGTTGTAATTTTTCTGGGAAACAAGGAAAATCATGTGCTTTCTAAACAACTTTTATATACAGCTGTAACAAGAGCCCGGAAAAGTGTTCTTATAGTAGGTAGTAAAGAAATTATAATACGCACAATAGAAAAAACAGCTTTAAGAAGGAGTGGGATAAGACAAAAAATACTACTCGATAGTTAGTCTTAATCCTTTTTAGAAAAGAATTATACACAAAAAAAACCGCTACATATACTACTCTGTAGCGGTCATTTGTGTACCCCGAAAAGCCAACGTATTCAAAGCAGGGCAGTTGATAGCTGCCCTGTTTTCTTTTTCAAATATCTGGTTTCTGTTCATAAGTTCTATATAGAACTTATTAATCAGAGTTAGGGAATTTTAATAGCTCTTGTTAAACGGAATACTACCGCTGTTTAACCTCTATCAATTCAACTCTGAATATAATAGCGTCGTTAGGTTGTATGGCACTCCCAGGCCTCGGATTATCTCTGTACGCTAACTCAGTAGGAATATAAAGCATATATGAAGCTCCTTCGCTCATTAAACCTACACCTTCGATCCATCCCGGGATAACTGCTCCCAGTACAAATTCTGCTGGTTCTCCATCAAAACTTGAATCGAAAACGGTTCCGTCAATTAATGTACCCTCATAATGAACAATTACTGTATCCTGAGAGGTGGGTGTAATACCAGTACCTTCTTCTAACACTTTATATTGAAGACCTGACGGTGTTTCTATGACACCTTCTTTGGTTCTATTTTCTTCAAAGAAAATTCTAGCTTCTTCATCATTTTCGAGCTTAATTTTATCAAACAAATAGGTACCAAAACGATTGAATAGCGACTGAAGGTTTACATCAGCTAATTTTGATTCTTCTGCTCCTAAGCCATCCTGCAAACCTGCTAAAAAGTTTTCTACATCCGCATCAGCGAATCCTTGAGTGGAAAGTTGTTTACCATTTTGATAGCCAAGTGCATAGCTAACGCTATCGGGCATTGTATTAAATTCAGAATTAGGTATTACAACATTTTCTTGCTCAGTACATGCTGAAATTAATAGTAGTGTTAACAGGGTAGAGGTGAATAGTCTTTTGTGATACATTGATTATAATGTGGCTTTAATTTGGGCGCAAAAGATAGCTAAAAAAGCAAATCAAAACACTTTACTTACTTCTGTGTATATTTGACGCGCAAACAAATTTTTTAGACTAAATACATTGAAGTTTACAGATCTTGATCTCCATGAAAGCCTTCAAGCTGGGCTTGGAGATATTGGCTATGATGAGCCTACACCGGTACAGGAAAAAAGCATCCCGGTGATCTTAAAAGGAAAGGACGTAATTGGCGCGGCTCAAACCGGTACAGGAAAAACCGGAGCTTTTGTCATTCCCATTATCCAAAGCATAGTTAACAAATCTCAGACTGGGACTAAAGCCTTAATATTATCACCTACCAGAGAGTTAGCGCAGCAAATCGATGAACAGATTTTTGCTTTAGGTTACCATTGCGGTATTTCCTCTGCAACTATAATTGGGGGAGAAGATTTTGCCAGGCAAGCTGAAGCAATACGTGCAGGAGTAAATATCATAGTTGCTACCCCAGGCAGACTAATCGACCAAATGAAAGTATTGGACATCGATTTTAGCAATATTGAATTTTTAGTACTTGATGAAGCAGATAGAATGCTGGATATGGGTTTTCTTCCCGATGTAACTCATATTATTGATAAACTGCCAAAAGAAAGGCAAAACCTACTCTTTTCAGCAACAATGCCTCCACAAATCCAAAAGCTTGCTGAAGATATCATGGTAGAACCTCAGCTTGTGGAAATAGAAATTTCTAAACCTGCTGAAAGTGTAGAACAGCGTGCATATCTCATTGACGGTAGAGAAAAGCTGAAATTGAGCCAGGCACTTCTAGACGAAATGGAGTGGACTTCCTGTATTATCTTTACAGCCACAAAAAGAGGAACAGATCAGCTAGAAAGCTTACTTACTAAGAAAGGCTTGAAAGTAGCCAGTATCCATGGAGATCGAGAGCAAGATGAGCGGACTAAAGCTCTAAATGATTTTAAAAACGGGGTTGTACCTATTATGGTAGCAACCGATGTACTCGCAAGGGGTATTGATATTGACGACATTTCCTTAATCATAAACTACGATGTACCTAGAGCTGTTGAAGATTATATTCATCGTATAGGAAGAACAGGGCGATACGACAAAACTGGAATAGCAATTACTCTTGTAAGTAAGCAAGACAGCAAGTTTTTTTCTGCTATAAAATCTAAAGTAGGAGATGACCTTCAAATCTTTCAAGGCTCTGATTCTCTTCAAAAAACGGACTCAAAACCATCGGATAAAGTTAAAGTTACTCTGAAGAAGAAGGCTCCTCAAAAGAATGACAAAAAAGGTAACGAGAAAGCAGCAGCTCCTGATTTTACCAAAGCAAAGAAAATAGCGTTTGAAGTAAAAGAGGGAGAAAAGTTATCTATCCAGATACTTGGAAAAGAACCTTCTGATTCTCCTAAAAAGCATGCTGATAAGCCTAAACAGAAAGAGCAGCAGCAAAGGCAACAACAGAATAAAAAGAAACCGCAGAGCAAGAAGAAACCTCAAAACAATAAGAAGAAGGAACCGAAGAGACCTCCGATACAAATTAAGACTCTGGATCAAGCGGCATCAAGGAATAAAAATGCTCGAAAACCTGAAAAGGGATTCTGGGGATTGATCAAAAGCTTTTTCCCTAAAAGAGGATAATTTAACAGTAGCTTTATCTCTCTATAGTATCTTATCAAAAAAAAATTATGAAGAGATCACTAATAGTTTTATCACTTTTATCACTTTTATCACTTACAACATTAAACTGTTTTGCTCAAAAAGAGAACACTTTTCAAGTTAATAAAGAGCAGAAGTTAGACCGCCAACGGTTACCTCTTGTAGCTGACGGGCCAATAAAGAATGTGATTTTTATTATTGGCGATGGTACAGGTTTGGTACAGCTTACTTCTGGACAGTACCATTTAGTGGGTGAGGATGGGCTTTTACATGTGCAAACAATGCCTGTTACAGGTATTGTGAAAACTCATGCGGCAAGTAATTTAATTACAGATTCTGCTGCTGGAGCAACAGCTTTTTCATGTGGAATAAAAACAGATAATGGCAAAATCGCTCAGCTCCCAGATGAGAGAAATTGCCGGACTATTCTTGAACTCGCAGAGCGAAGTGGATTAAGTACCGGTCTTGTTTCTACTTCCGGAGTTACACATGCAACTCCCGCTAGCTACGCTGCCCACGTACCTTCACGAAGAATGGAAGCAATGATTGCAGCTCAATATCTCAGCTCCGGAGCAGATGTAATTTTAGGAGGGGGACTTGAATACTTTATTCCTTCAAATGAAAAAGGAAGTAGCAGAGATGACAATAGAGATCTTGTCTCCGAGTTTGAAGGCTTAGGGTATGCTTTTGTTCAAGACTTGGGAGAACTAAATGCTACTAATTCGGAAAAGATATTAGGACTTTTTTCTGATTCAGGTATGCCTAGCGAAAACAGAACCCCAACACTTGCTGAAATGACTTCAAAAGCAATAGAAGCTCTTTCAAAAAATGATGAAGGTTTTTTTCTAATGGTTGAAGGTTCTCAAATTGATTGGGGTGGACATGGAAACGATACTCCATACGTGCTAAGGGAAGTAGCTGACTTTGACGCTGCCATTGCAGAGGCTCTTGACTTTGCTCAGCACGATGGAGAGACGCTGGTTATCGTAACAGCCGATCACGAAACCGGAGGTATGACATTAAATGGTTATAATAGAGATACTCACGAGGTTGAAATCGCGTGGACAACAGGATCTCATACAGGTGTGCCTATTCCGGTAATGGCATATGGTCCTCATGCAATAGAATTTACCGGATGGTTAGACAATACAGAAGTAGGAAAGAAAACGGCAAGATTGTTGGGACTAGGAGAGCTGCCTATTATTATTCAAGAGTAGCTGTTTTTACGAGCTTACTTTCATCGTGTATTTCTGTCCATGCTAACAGAACTCCTTTATCTAAGCGTGTGATTTGAGGGAAACCGCTTCTTCTTGCTGGATCTATCTCAGAAACCTGGTAGTCTAATAACACTTCCCCTTCAGTTGAAATCAAGTGCACATTTAGATAGGCACTGTCTTCCTCGCGGGTTATCCAACTTACCCATGCTGAGTTGTCATCATTTATAAGAACATCTACCCGGCCAAGATTTACGGAAGCATCCACAATAATAGGAGAGGAGAATGTATTTCCGTTATCCTCAGAGAAGGCAAGCTTAACAGTAGACTTATCATCTGCTCCGCTAAACCAAGCCACAGCAGTTAGAGCTCCTTTTGAGTCGATCATGCCTCCGTTTACCGGGCAAGCAGCAATATTCCAATCATCCGAATACACTGCCTCTTCTTGTTCCCATTCTCCGTTTATAAATCTCTTTATATAAATATCTCTTATTTCATTTTCTGTCCTATTCCTGTACACAGCAATTAAACCGTTATTAGTGCTTACTAACGAAGTATTACAACAGTCACATACAGAAGTGTCAAGTTCATGCTCCGAGATTAATTGTCCAGAATGTGAAATTTCAGCTCCCCTAAGTGTCATAGCTGTAGACAAATCGCCATGCTCTCCATGACCGCCAGAGGTATTTCTACCATCCAACCAAATGGCATAAAAAGATGAATCCGAGAATGGAACCATACTTACAAATCCATGTTCGGTGGCAGTATTATCACTATGTGGTACAATGGCTTCAGTCCATGAATCTAAATCTGACTTAGTAGATATTTCTACATTATATGAGTAAGTGTTTCCTGGAATTTTACCCAGCCAATGAGCAGCGATTGCTTCACCGTCTTGCCCTATTACAGAAGGGAAGTCGGCCCAGTTTACGAACCAGTTTGAAGAGGATGATATTAGTTCTGGAGTACTCCAATCACTTCCATCATAGGTTGAATAATAAAGAGACGAAGTACCTTCATTTTGTTCTACCCAGCTTAAATAAACCAGGCCGGAATCATCAGTAAATAGCCTGGGAAGAGAACTTTCTGGGCCAGCTGGATTAGTCAGATTGGTCAGAATTGGAGCAGGCTCTGAGCAGGAAAGTAGAAACAGGGCTATAAGCAATAAGCTACTAATCGGTTTTTTCATGAATTTTTGAATGAGCAAAGAATGAAAGATACAGGCCAATAATAGGAGCAGATAGAATGAGTATTAGATACCATAACGGTTCTATATCATACGTTTGGTAGACTTCATTTCCTTTTATTAGCAGAATTAAACCTGCAAGAGAAAGAAGGTGTTTTTTAGGAGAGTGCATGGTTGCTGTAACAGTAAGCATACCACTTAACCAGTAAATTAAAAGTGAAGCTAACACTAAAATGATAGCCCAAGAAGGAGAGGGCAGGGCTGAGACACCCCAGAACGTAAATTCTGACTTGTGGTAGAACAAGACTATGATTCTTATAAAGCCTTCCACAAAAATGGAAAACAAGAAGGCCCCTAAGACAACTAGTACACTTTTCATAAAGAATGGTAGTCAGATATTTATGAGAATACAATCAGTTTTTAGATGATTTAAGGTGCTTAAGTTCATACCTTTACTGATCAATTTTATCTTATAGATCATGAAGAAAATATTCCTACTGAGTGTACTAACACTACTAAGCTTTACAGCTTATTCTCAAGACTCCGATACTGTGGTTCGATTATCTGAACCCGTTATATCTACTGATGAGTACGAAGTTTTTGGTGAAGAAATAAAGGTCGAATCGCTTAAAGCTGTAGAACTCGAAGAAGTAATAACTAAAGAAACTGGGACTAAAGTTACACTAGTAACAACCATTGCAGAAGTATGCAACAAAAAAGGGTGCTTTTTTATAGCGGAAAGTGGAGACTATACAGCTAGAATCACCTTCAAAGACTACGGTTTTTTTATTCCAACCAATTCCGCTGGTAAAACAGTTACTCTTGTTGGAGAATTTTCTATAGCTACACTTAGCGAAGAGAAAGCAAAGCATTATGCGGAAGACGCAGGAAAAGACAGTGATAAAATTGTTGGAGAGCAAAAAGAATATTCAATAGTTGCAACAAGTGTTGTAATCCCAAAATCATAAGTTAGAGGTTGATGCACGAAAACGATCTTCTAGAAGCAGCAGAAGTAACCAGTTCTGATAAACAACTGATGGAATCTCCGGAAATGGAGACCATCGCAAAAAATGTAATCAAAGAGTATAAACTTGAATTTGGCCCTGCTGAGATTGGGTATTTCCTGGTATATCCGCACATATCTAAGCAAAAAGCTGCAAAGTGCATTAAAGCGTCAAGAGAGGTTAAATACTATTCCGGAAATGATTATTTAATTGAAGTCTCTGGGGAATTGTGGGATATGCTGGATTCTAAAACAAAAGAGATGATGATTTATCACGAGCTTTTGCATTTAGATCCTACTTTCAAGTCCAAAACTCAGGAATGGAAAATGAATATCAGGAGGCCTGACTTTGCCGACTTCTATTCGATTAACGACAAGTTTGGTAATGAGTGGTATAAAACAATCCAGGCTACTGCGTCCTCTTTGTACGATCTGGACCCTAAACAAGAAAGTAAAGTTTCTCTTTAATTAAGAAACAGTATATCCTTCTTGCTCTAATAGTTTTGAGATTTTAGCTATATGATTGCCCTGAATCTCTATTACTTTTCCCTTTATGGTTCCACCTGTTCCTAGCTGTGACTTGAGTTTCTTGACAAGCTTTTCAATCACCTGGGGATTATGAGTGATACCTCGTATCACTGAGACTTGCTTTCCACGTCTTCCTCCGGTTTCAAGGCTTACTTTTACTTTCATACTATACTGATACCTCTTTCCATTTTCCTCTTCTAAATAGAATAAACCCGAAAATACCCAGGAAAGTCTCTGCTACAACAATTGAGTAAAATACTCCTTCTTGTTCCCATCCTAGTTCAAGAGCGAGGAAGTAGGCAAGGGGTATTTCAATCAACCAAAAACAAAAGAAGTTTATAATAGTAGGGGTCTTGGTATCCCCAGCTCCATTAAATGCCTGAATAATAATCATACCAAAGCCATAGGCTAAGTATCCATAACTTATAATCCTAAGGCATTGGGCTCCTACAGCTATAATTGCTTCATCATCTGTGAACAGCCGTACTAAAAACTCGGAGAACGTATAGAATACTATTCCTACAAATCCTAAGAAAATCATGTTCACACCAGCAGTCATCCAGGTTGATTTTTCTGCTCTATCCGGTTTCCCAGCTCCTAAATTCTGTCCAACAAGAGTAGCGGCTGCATTACTCATTCCCCATGAAGGAAGAATTGAGAAAATCAAAATACGGATGGCTATGGTATACCCTGCAACCGTAACGCTTCCAAATTCTGCGGTTATTCTTACCAGACCAATCCAGCTTGAGGTTGCTATTATGAATTGTCCGATACCTCCTAAAGAAACCCGAATCAAACGCTTCATAATTTCCCAGTTCAAAGCCACGTGCTCTTTCAGAACTTTTATTCTGGAGGAGGAACCCGCAAGCAAGTAGAATTGATAGATTACTCCAATTCCACGGCCTATTGTAGTAGCAACCGCAGCTCCTTTAACACCTAATTCGGGGAATATCCACCATCCAAAAATTAATATCGGGTCTAATACAATATTAAAAGCATTAGCAAGCCAAAGAACTCTCATCGAAATAGCAGCATCTCCAGCACCTCTGAATACTGCATTGATCACAAATAACAACATGATCACCATATTACTTCCAATCATGATTGCTGTATAGCCATACATATTGTCAATAATATTCTGATCCGCTCCCATTAATCGAAGAAGATCTTGAGCAAAGAAAATTCCAATTAAAGAGATAGGAAGGGAGGCTAATAAGCCAACTACAATCGCTTGTACAGTAGATTTAGCTGCCCCTTCAGGATCTTTCTCTCCAATTCTTCGCGCTACTATTGCAGTCGTGCCCATAGCAAGGCCTATCGCGATAGCGTAAACAATAGTAATTATCGATTCAGTAATTCCTACTGTGGCGACAGCATCAGCGCCTAATTTTGAGACGAAGAAGATATCTACAACTGCAAATATCGATTCCATACCCATTTCCAGCACCATAGGAATGGAAAGCAATAAAATAGCTCGACCTATTTTTCCTTCTGTAAAATCCTGATGAGTCCCTGCAATAGAAGCTTTTATATCCGTCCAGAGGGATTGCTGTTTTTCTGTATCCATCAAAGAAGGATACGAACATTACGCATTTAATAATGCTCGCATCATAAAAATAATAAATTGAAGACGTAGACTTAAGGTGAACTTACTTCCTTAAAGTCTTTGCTCGCGTTCCGTTTAAGGTAGCCGAGGTTTGGTTTCCGGATGGAGTAGTAACGGTTACAGTAACAGTTGCTGCCTGGGTAGTCCCATTTTCTTCATCTATATCAGATACTGTAACAACAAATTCTGTTCTCCCTGGTCCTCCAGTAAAATAATCTCCGAGCTCGATATCAGAATCGCCACTAACTTCTATATCCGAAAGGGAAGTAACACTGATAGTGGTTCCAGCTGCCATTGGCCGGCCATTAAGATCGGTAACAGTAAATGAAACGTTATCTGAACCATTAGATGGTATATCAAAAGCACCTGAGGTAAAAGTGATATTGGCTTCTCTGGTAGTGAACAGCAATTCTACATCTCTGGTTATAAAATTATTGTTTTCATCTACAGTTTTAGCTGTAACGGTGAAGAAACCTACATCGGAAGTACCCATACCTGGAGTACTGCCATCAGGGCTCAAGACTACGGAAGCAAAGCCGCGGGCATTAGTTAATGCAGATCCGTCTATTATCCCGGCTTCTGTTCTAAAGTCAACAGCTGTTCCTTCTTTTACCGGGTTACCCCAACGATCGCCCACACTTGCAGATATGGTGTATTCAAGTGAAGCATCTAGATAAGCATAACCTTCTAAGTTAAAATTGGGAGGAGCAACAAAGAATCGATCCGCAGCTGGAAAACCTCCATGAATGGCGATAACAATCGGAGAAGAAGAAATCCTGACATTGTCATCACGAATAATAAAGGCTTCAATTCTTACTACACCTGCTGAATCACCACTAAACAAATTAGAAACTACTGCTCCATTAGAATTGGTAGTTACGCGCTCCGGAACAACGGACTCACCTCCACCTGGTCCTCTTAAAATCTGAAAATTGACTTCTACCGGAGTATCCTCATTCATACTTCTTCCGGAAGAGTCCTGAACTTCAAAACTGAATGTAGAACTTACAGTACCACCAGTTTGTCTGATGTTGATCGATTCCTCTGTTACATTAGTCAAAACGATAGCTGCAGGAATGCCTGGTTCGCCTAATACTTCATCATCATCGTCACCTCCGCCACCTGTTCCTTCGGCAAGTAAATCGAAATCAAGATTGATAGATTGATTTGGTAGGGCAGTAACAGATTTAGTTTCTGAAATATATCCAGTTTGAGAAGCTCTAATAGTAATATCTGTTGCATCACTGATATCTATCTGGTCAAAGATATAATTACCAGCTGAATCTGCACTTGTAAATGTACTACTTAAAGATATTGGCTCCGTAATTATCAAAGCTGCGCCAGCTAATGCATTACCCGAGCTTCCATCGGAAACATTGCCTTGAATGGTTACAAAATCATCGCTAGAGGATTCACAAGCTGCTCCAACGAAAAATAGAACTAATGCGTAGATGAGTATTCGCTTCATATTTTTTTTACTTAGAGAGAATATCAGACTTCTAAAGTTACAAGTCTAAACATAGTAAATGATATAATATTCATTCTAAAATAGACTTTTTATTCCGCCACTTCCAAAGATTCTTGTGGAGTATGTTTTTTGAGCTCAGGTTCCGGAACATATTTCCAAACCACATAAGCAGTCAAAACTATTGTAAATGCTCCAAAGGTAGTATTACTTATATAGCCAAATTTATCGTACAGCGGTCCTGCTATATAACCCGCCAAACCAGCTCCTACATTTCCAATCGCAACTAATAAACTCATTAATGAGCCTCGATTATTCGATTTTACCAGCTCAGAAGAAAGAGCTTGGAATGGACTGATTCTCATTGCTATTAATAGCATGGCAACAGGAAATACTATATAGGCAACCCAAAAAGAACTGATTATATAAATAGTGAGTCCCATCAATGTTGCTAAACCCAGGCATGAAAAAATGATCATATTCTTCCTACCAATACGATCGGAAAGTTTACCCGCACTAGGTCCAGTAATCGCATTAACAATTCCACCAGCAAAAAACACCCAACCAATTTCAACAAGGCTTACTCCAAACTCATTTACTAGCCAGGCTGGTAGATAAATCAAGAAAATGGAAAGGCTGAGAAACATCAACAAGTAAGAGAAGGCTACTGCTTTTATATCCCGTACTTTAAGAAGATTCACATACTTTGTGAGAGTATACCGTAAGGTAATCTTCGAGACTTCTAGTTCTACATTAGGCTGAGGAAGGCGAAAGAAAATCAAAATGGTAGTGAAGCCCATAATTGCTCCAAAGAGAATAAAAGGGAACTTAAAGCCATAAAATTGGGCTAAAAAAGTTCCTAATGGTATTCCGAGGATTTGACCCATTGCTATTCCACTCATAATCCAGCCATTAGCCCATCCTCTTCTCTCATATGGAAAATAATCTCCTACGTAGGATACTGCTGCACCACTCAAGACCCCTCCAGCCATCCCAGCAAATGCTCTTAGAACTAATAGAGAAGTGAAATTATCAGCCATACTATGTAGAAGTAGGGCTATAGTCATTCCCGAACTACCAATTAAAAGAATTTTCCTTCTTCCAATTTTATCTGATAAAGGACCCATAATGATTGCAAATATTCCAATCATAGTGGCGTAAACACCTACTAGGCTACTTAGTAGTCTTTCTGAAGTATTTAGTTCTAATCCGATTTTGGGAAGAATAGGGGAGATAATCATTACCTGGCTACTGGCAGCAAATACCATAAGCCAAAGCGAAAAGATTATATAATAGTCATTGGACTTTCCCGAAGGAGACATAAAAATTCTTAATCCTTAATAAAACGAAATTTCAAAGCGCCCATATTACAATAATTATTTAATAGTTTTCTCACTGGTAATCATTAGATTGTAACATCATCTACTTAACAGACTCATTAAAAAGGCAATAAGAAATTCTAATTTTCTTTCTTTCGAGTATTTGTGAAATTTGTACAATAACAACAAAAACAAAAAAACCTAGGAGATCATCATGGGTCAACAACAATTACTTCTTGTAATTTTAGTAACAATTATAGTTGGTATCGCTACCGTAGTTGCAATCAATACTTTCTCAAGTTCTGCAGATTCTGCGAATCTTGATGCAGTAAGAAATGACGTAGCTTCTATCGCTGCTGCAGCTCAAGGATACTACATCAAGCCTTCTATGCTTGGTGGTGGTGGTAACGACTTCACCAACCTTTCTTTCAACACTATCGCATTTGCTGCTGATTCAGTAGCTGATGATGGTGCTACTGCAAGAAATACAAATGGTGTTTACGCTATTAGTGGTGGTAATGCTACTCAGTTTGTAGTTACTGCACACCCAACTAGCCGTATTACAGGTACCCCAACTCTTACTTCAACTGCTACTGAAGGTGGAGGAAGCTTATCTGCTACTATTACCGAGAGCAACGTTGCTTGGACGGATAATAACTAAGAACAAATTTGTTCTACTAAAAAGCTTTCCAGTTTAATGGAAAGCTTTTTTTTTACCTCGATTTAGAAATTGATCAATAATCATGGGACAACAACAATTACTATTAGTGATTTTAGTTACGATCATTATAGGATTAGCTACTGTCTTCGGTCTTGTTTTATTTGAAAAATTTCGCGACGAATCTGTGAAAGACATGATTAAGCAGGATATGATGGAAGCTGCTAATTATGGACAAGCGTATTTTCGAAGACCTATTGCAATGGGAGGCGGTAGTGAAGACTATACCAATATAGATATGGATATCATATCATTAGATACACTTACGGTAATTACCAGATTCTCAATCAGTGAAACTGCCACAGAATATTTTGTAATTACTGCAGACCCATTAAATGACCTTGAGGATTTTTCTTTAATGGTTTTAAGTGATCGAGTAGAATGGATAGAGTGATGCAATTCAAAATTCAGAGTTTTATAGATGGCACAGTTTAGGTTAAAAGCAGTTTCCAGAACTGGGAAAAGTATTCAGACAGAATTTGAAGCCGACAATAAAAAGGAGGCTCAACTTAAAGTAGATCGTCTATCAAAAACGAACGGCCTTACCATTCAGGCACTAGATCAAAAGAATCTTTATTTATATAAAGTAAAGCGGCCAGGAAAAAAACCGCTTAATGGAGAGCAGGAGGCTTACAACAAAGAAGAACTGGAACGAGCGCTTGTAAAGCTCGGGTATCAGGTTGTAAGTATTAATAAAAAGCTTTTTAATTTTAAGGGCGGGGTTCCAATGGGAGAAGTTGTTTCTTTCATTCGAATGTCAGCCGATCTTCTCAAACAGCAGCTTACCTTTGACGAAATTTTGAACCTTCTTATTGAGGATTCTACCAATAAAAGAATGAAGGAAGTTATAAAGGAGATTCAAAAAGACCTTAAAGACGGTAAAGAGGGAACACAGGTATACGGAAAGCATGAAGACATCTTCGGAAAGTTTGCTGCTTATATGCTCAGTGTAGCATCTACTTCAGGTAATATGGCCTTGGTATTTGATAGCACTGCAAAATTCCTGGAGAGGGATGCAGAATTCAAAAAGAATTTGAAGCGGTCATTAATGATGCCTGCAGTAACAGTATTGGCAGTGATTGGTGTAATACTATTTTATGTAGGATATATTTTTCCTTCTACGGCAGAACTCTTTGTAGAAATGAATATTGAACTACCACCAATGACCAAATCTACCCTGGATTTTAGTTATTGGTTGGGAGATTACTGGGTATATGTACTACTAGCGTTTGTAGTTCCTATAACTGGTTTCATTTTCTTTGCAAGAACAGCACGAGGTAAGCTCATTATAGATAAATACATAATCCATTTACCTGTAATGGGAGACCTTCTTCATAAAACAAGTATTGAAATTTTCTCAAGAGTATTCTATACATTGTATAGTGGTTCTGGTCAAAATATTGAAGTAATACGAGTGGCAGCAGAAGCCTGTAGAAATAAATTTATTGAGAAGCAGATTAAAGAAGTCGCTATCAAGATGATGCTTAAGGATGGAGCCGGATTAATTGAATCGATGGAAGCTACCGAAGTTTTCCCGCATACGGCGATTAGTAGGTTCAGACTTGGAGCTGAATCAGGTGCACTTCGAGATAATGCGAAACAGCTTGCTGAATATTATGAGATACAGACTACCTATAAAATGCAATCGGTAATTGATACTATTAATCTGTTTATCAATTTATTTATTATGATATCTCTGATTGCTATTACTGTAGTTTCTTCCGAATCTGCGACAATCAATCCAAGCAGTACTCAATAATTAATTCTCCTCATGGGCAAAATAAACATCAGAAGACACATTGGTGATATTTTGGTGAGTAAAGGAGTTGTTACAGATGAACAACTCCAGAATGCCCTTACTATACTTGAAGAAGAGCCCCCTAATAGCTCGAGACGACTAGGTCAGATTTTATATCAGGAGGTTGGACTGAACAGGCATATAGTGATGAAAGAAATTTCAAAGGTATATGCTTTCCGGGAAGTACTTCCTGAAATTGAAACTGTTCCTGATGATATCATTGATCACATCAAGAAAAACGTTGAGAACCTGCCAGAAGACATTATTGATGAATTGGTACATCACAAAGCAGTACCATATCAAAGGGCTAATGGCTCACTTACAATCGCTGCAGCAGACCCTTCAGATCCCAATATCCAGCCAATCTTAAACCGACTTACATTTAAAAAAACTGAGTTGGTTTATTGTAATTATGAGTTAGTCGATCAAATCCTTTCTAAAGTTTACGAGCAAAAAAACGAGTTTCTTGATCTGCTTGAAGAGATTGATTACGAAGAAACTGATATAGATGCTGGTGAAGAAGAAATTGATGAGGAAGAAATTGATGCTGAAATCAACCAGAGTATGCTCAACTCTTTGGTTGAGGGGATGCTCGTTGAGTCAGTAAGGCAGGGAGTTAGTGACTTGCACATTATTCCAAGCGGCCCTGCATCAACTGATATTCGCTTCAGAATCGATGGTAAGCTTCAACTATGGTACCAGCAGAAGAATGTTAAGCCTGAGGCCATTTCGGCGGTTATAAAGGATAAGACACGTAATGTAGACCGATTCGAAAGGGATTCCTCTCAGGATGGTTTCATTCAGCGCCAAATTGATGGATACAATATTCGATATCGTGTTTCCATTATGCCGATTGTAGGGAATCAATATGATCGAAAGTTTGAATCTATTGTTATTCGGATTCTTGATGATAGAAAGGTAATTCGTGATCTGGACTTATTGGGCCTTCAAAAGGTTGCAAAAGATAACTTTGTCAAATCGATACAAAAACCATCTGGAATTGTAATTATCACGGGACCTACCGGTAGCGGTAAGTCTACTACGCTTGTAGCAGCACTCTACTACGTAATTGATCCTACCAAAAATGTACTTACAGTAGAGGAACCTGTTGAATATATCATAGATGGTGCAAGGCAGTTAAAAATAAGCCCTTCTATGAGTTTCGATCAAAGTATTCGAGGTATCCTTCGACATGACCCCGACATTGTATTAGTAGGTGAGATTCGTGACTTAAAGACTGCAGAAATCGCCATTAAGCTAGCAAATACAGGTCACTTAACGTTTTCAACGCTGCATACGAATGATGCTCCTAGTGCAGTATCTCGTTTATTTAAAATGGGGGTTGAGCCATTTCTTATTGCAAATGCTGTAAACCTGGTAATGGCTCAACGTTTGATTAGAAGATTATGCAAAGATTGTAAGGAAGTCTATGATCCACACCCTGAGACTGCAAGGGGTTTAGGTTTCACAGATGAAGAAATTGAAACTACTACCTTTCATAAACCAGTTGGATGCGAAACATGTAGTGGAACCGGTTATAAAGGGCGTTCTGCTATCCATGAGGCACTTTTTTTCTCCAAAGAAATAAAACAAATGGTGTTGGATGCTGGTGGTGATATTGATGAAGGTGCAATTAAGGATCTGGCAATGAGCCAGGGCATGCTTACCCTAAGAGGATCGGGTAGGGAACGTATTAAGGAAGGGGTCACGTCAATCGAAGAAATTGTAGCAGCTACAATTGAAGATTAAATGATCTTAGGAGTTGTTTTTATGCTTTATTTTAAACCATATTAAGATGCTTTAGGAAAAGAGGTTATTATGAGTACAGGAAATGATGGTTCGGGTGAATTATTATCCAATCATGTTAAAAAGTTTTTGAAGGAGCCTCCTTTACTGTTGAAGAATTTTCATTACGAAGATGTACTTGAATTTCTTGAACTTGGTATAGAAGAAAGATTCAAAGCTGATGACGTTATTCTTAACGAATCTGAATACGTAAACTCTGCTTATTTAGTAGCTGAGGGTAAGGTTGCTATTTGGAAAGACAATATCCAACTCGCGACACTTTCTGACGGTAACTTTTTAGGAGAGGCTTTTTTATTCAGTAAGAATAATAGAATGGCAAAAGTAACCGCAGCAGGGGACTGCATTCTTTTGCGCTATGAACGTTATGAGGCATTAAATTTTTTCAGGAAAAAACCTGAAAAATTATTCAATATTTTCACGAAAAATATCATCGAAATACAGCAGCGGAAAATCAGTAATATGAATGTGCAGTTACTTAACCTAAAGAAAAGGCTACTAAACGATTCTAATTGGTAAATACCTAGCATTCATTTACGATTTTTTCGTAACAAAACACTCTTAGTTTAATCTATTATGTCCATCACAATGATGGCTAATACATGGCGGCAATAGATTTAGATAAAATTTCGGGGCTTACAAAGCCTTTAGTGCAGAGAATACCCCAAACTGCGCGTGGGATAGATTTGCATAAAAGAATCGGAGATTTAATCGAAGAATCTGATGTAAGTCTTAGAGTAGATTTGAAAGAAATCCTTGATTCTTTCCTACTTAACATGATAAAAATCAATGCATCAGATATTGATTTAGGAGGAGAGGGGTGTTCTGGAAAAATATGGTATCGTGTTTTTGGAAATAAAAGTCCTCTAAAAATTTCAAAGAAATTCAGTCTTCTTGAAACGGATATTTTGCTGCACAATGCAATTTTAAGTACGCAAAGAGATCGACTTCTTCTTGATAAGAATCTGGACTTTTCCTATTCCATTACTCTTGAAAATGATACAAAACAACGTTTTCGAGCAGATATGTATTTCGATCTTGATCATTTAGCATTAAACATGCGGAAGATTGATAACACAATCCGTCCTTTTAAATCTCTTGGCGTACATGCTGAGGCGGCTAAATCGGTAAGCTTAAAGTATTATAAGTACGGTCTAACTCTAATTACAGGAATAACTGGTTCAGGAAAATCTTCCACCCTTGATACCATTATTGATGCCAACAATAGAACCGTTGATTCTCATATTGTAATTATCGCTTCTCCAGTGGAATTAATCCACGAACCAATCAGATCAGTAGTAAGGCATAGAGAAGTGGGAGCTGATGTTCTTTCTTTTAAAGATGGCGCAATCCAGGCTTTACGTCAGGATCCGGATATAATAGTGATCGGTGAGTTACGTGATCCAGAAACTATTATGACTGCCTTAGAGATTACAGATTCAGGCCATAAAACATTTGGCACTTTGCATACATCTTCGGCAATGGAAAGTATCGAGCGTATACTTGGTGAAATGCCCACTGAAGAGCAAAATCGGGTGAGGGCTCGTCTTGCAGATGTATTAACCTGTGTTATTAGTCAGAAACTAGTTCCAAGCTTAGATGGGAAAAGGGTTCTTGCCAAGGAAGTATTACTCGCTAATGCTTCGGTTCGCGCAGCCATACGCAACAATAATATTGGAGAAATCTACCAAATGCTTATGGAAGGCAGGGAGCGAGGGATGAACACGATGGAGCAAGATCTGAAAAGATTGTATGATGAGGGCAAGATTTCTAAAGAAACTGCCTTAAATTATTCAAATAATAAAACTAAAATGTTGCAACTTCTTAGCGAGGTTGCTTACTAGCGTAAATGGCTAAAGGAAAAGAATATATCGGGATTTCTTTAGACGGCGATGCACTAAAAGTTGTAGTGTTAGGTGTCGCCGGTAAAAAGCTTTTGCTAAAACGGCTTGATAAGTTTACGCTTCTTAAACCTATTGAGAGTGAAACACAAAATACTCCTCAAGAAGATGTATTTGGTGATCTAGATGATGCATTGACTGATGATTCAGTATTTGATCTTGATCTAGAAGCCTCACTTTCACAAGATTCTATTGATGACGACCTGGACTCTTTAGATCTGGATGGTGATGTATTAGGTGATATAGAAGACGATATCGATCTTGAGTTAAGTGAATTAGAGCAAGGAGAGGATGTTCTCGTAGATGTAGATATGGTAGATGAAGCTGAGACTCCTACTTCAAACGAAATGCTTCTCTACAACATACTTTCGAGTATCAATGCTAAAAAAGTCGCATTAGGATTAAATATCCCTGCTGGTGTAGCCATTTACCAAATCCTTAAAGACGTTAATTTTTCCGAGGTCAAGAAAAAAGATTTACAGATCATTATTGATGATAGACTGGAATCTTTACATGGCTCTCCAAAAGCCGCAGATTTTTATTCTTATGGAATAAGAGATGATGGTGCTCTTCTAATCTCATCTATCGAAGAAGAGCCAAAATTACTTCAACTTCTAAACAGAACCCTTTCCTTATATAGAGGTAAGCTTACCGTCGAAGAAATACTTCCAGATGAGACTGTAGTTCTAGGGCTCGTAAGAGCTAATTATGAGTTAGAAGATGAAGCCATTAGCTGTGTGATTCAGTTCTCTGAACAAACCTGCCGTGTTCTATTTATGAAAGGACCAAGAATTTGGTTGGTATCTCCTGTAATTACAGAAGGGACTCGATCAAAGAAATTCCTAAACACGGTTTTCAGTAAGATTCTTTTCCAGTTGGATACGGGTGAAGTTCCTAATCTTGATCGATTAATCATATGTAATAACTCATTAGGAGAAGAAGCCACAAACTTTTTCCAGGATAGATTTCCTGATGTTGAAGTGGGGAGCTTTAATTTTTCAGACGAATTCCTTGATCCAGGCGAATATACGAATGATACACTGTCATCATTTACTACTGCAATTGGTATGGCCTGGGCTACAAGTTCTTTTGACAAAAAGCACCTGCCAGATATCTCGTTCATTCCTAAATATGTTAGAGACCGTCAAAAGATATTTAAGCTCGAATGGCATGGTTTCTTACTTCTATTAATGATTATGGTCTCTTTTCCATTATTAGATAGCGTTAGAAGAACTGCAAATGTTGAAATTGATGCGCTTAGTAACGACGTATCATTGTTAGATACTCAAATAAATTCGTTCAATTCTACCGTTCGGAACTATAATCAGATAAGTTCTCAGTTAACCCAAATTCAGGATAAGCTTAATCTTCTAAATACTCTTTCTGAGAATTCAATTACCTGGTCAACTAACCTGGATATCCTTAATTCTGGAGCAGATGAGATAAACTCAGTCTGGTTTACAAGTATTACTGTTGGAGACGAACCAAATACTCTTCAAATACAAGGGATATCAAGATATAGAAGTAGTATTCCTCTAGTTGCTGAAATGTTTTCAAATGCTACTCTTATTAGTGTTTCTACAATTCAGATAAGAGAAGCAGAGGTATTCGCATTTAGCTATCAAGTAGAGCAAATCGTATCTGATTTAAGCAGATATACCCCTGATAATTTACAAGGCCTGGGGGACCTAACTGGTAATTAATGTCATACGCGATACGAAATACCATCATTCTTCTTGTAACCCTGCTTTTAATCATAGGCCTTGGTTTGGGTTATAATAAGTTCTTTCAAGAAAGTCAGATAGAGAATCTGCAGGAAGAACTTACAAGAAAACAACAAGATCTAAATTCAAAGCAGAACATAAATAATGAGTTTTCTGAATTGAACGATCGGTACCAATCTGCCTTAGGAATTATCTCTAATTATGACAAGACGCTCTATGCATCTAACAAACCAGATGATGTATATGACTTCCTGAATAAAATAAATCAGGACGGTGGTAATAAGATCTTCTTCGACTTTGTTTACTCCGATTCGGTCCCTAGTAATCAATATGGAGTAATAAACTCAAATCTATCAGGGTTTAGTGACTATGATGCTTTGGTTTCTTTCATTAATAAGATTGAAAACAGCCAACTTTTGAATAAAGTTAGCAATGTGACTATTTCACCAGGTCGATCTGAGGATGGGCCAAATTCGGTTAACTTCGCATTTAACTTAGAGAGTTATTATCAGAAAACTCAGATATTTGATTCCGTTTCAACGGAATACAGGATTGTTGAAAACCTAGAAGTCTCTAGTTTTAATCCTTTTTATGCTTTAATTCAGAACACTATACCACCTAACTCAGAAGGTCTGTTAAATGCAGAATCTTCAAGAATAGTTGGAATCACAGCTAACAGGGTCTTTGTAATTGATCAGGATGGAAAAGTGATTTCTTTAAAAGAAGGTGACCGAGTATATTTAGGATATCTCTCAGCAATAGACATTAATAGCAAAACGGCTACATTTAACTTAAACAAAGGCGGCATTGAACAAGTCGTTACCTTGGAGGTAGTACGATGAAAAAGATGGCAATGAAGTTTTACCAAATTACATTTTACTGCATATGTATGGGTATTTGGTTAGTGCCATTTACCACAACTGAAGTATTTGCACAGGATGAATATCCTCGTGAGTACACGGATCCTGATCAAATAATCGCGTTTGATAGGAGTACTCCTTATACAGAGGCTATGGAAGTTATCAATCAATTTCTTCAGCAATACCGTAATAAATTTATTATTGATCAATCAAATACGGCAGGAAATATAGGAGTCAATCTTCCAGCTATGCATTGGGAAGATGCATTAAAATTTATCCTTCGAATAAAGGGTTTAGGTACTCGTGAGTTTGAAGATTATGTAGAGATTGTTCCATTAAGTGAGTTAGAAGCTGAAGCTGCTGCAGCTACATCTGAAAGTCCTAACCAAGCGGTCAATCCCAATGCCGCAGGCTCAGATGATTATGATCTTGATACCAGAGAAATAAGAATTAATGCCACATTCTTTGAAGGAAATAAAAGGGCTTTACAGGAGATTGGTATCGATTGGTCTACACTTACTACGAATGTGCCTGAGAACATTAATGAAATTGTAACTGGAGAAGGAATTTCTCCTGATGCGGGAGTACCGCAAGCCACTGATTTTAATGACCAATTCGTTTCTGTTAATTCATTTAATGCTTCCGGAGTATCTCAGAATGTATTTAACGCATTGATAAACCTTGGAGAAGTAGGTCCAGGTGTTAGAGTTCAAGCTCTATTCAGCGCATTCGAAGCAGATAATATTGGAGAAGTAATAGCCAGTCCGTCAGTAAAAGTAATTGATGGACAGGAAGGGAGGATCCAAGTAGGGCAGGATTTTTCTATTAAACAAAGAGATATCGCTGGGAATGTGACCGATCAGTTCTTTAGTACTGGTACTATCTTGACCGCCACACCAAGGTTAATCGAGATAAACGATACAACTTTTATTCACATTGATCTGCAAGTTGAAAGATCTTCTGCACTTCCAGATGCGGTAAGTACCATTATAAATAAGCAAACAGCTAATACACAGGCTCTATTACTTGACGGTGAAGCGACCTCAATTGCTGGACTATATCGAACAGAAGAAAATAGTGTGAGAAGAGGGGTTCCAATTCTGAAAGATTTACCACCTTGGTTTTTTGGTCTCCGATACCTATTTGGATACAATTCGAATGATTATGTAGAAAATGAGTTAATCATTATTGTTCAGGCTAAGCTTGAAGAAAGTTTGGAAGAACGACTAGCAAAAAGAGCATTCGATTCACAGCGTACGGTTCTTGAAAAAACCCAGGAAGTACATCGAAATGCTTTAGATCAGGTATTTGAAAACCCATTTGCAACTACTCCAGATACGACTTCTCAAGTTCCATCAGAAGAAACTCCCGAATCATTAGGTGAAAACCCAACTAATACTGAGGAAGAGGCAGATTCGAGCAATACAGAAATGGTAATGCAACCTGAATTACCAGATCAAAGCCGTGAGATGGTTGAAGATACACCGGAAACTGTTCCAGCTACTACTGAAGAACTTACCGATGAGCAGAAAAAATTAGCTGAAGAACTTAGTATGCCAGTAGATAATCCAGAACTTATGGTGGTAGTGCCAAGAGCTTTTAGTTTGAACGAGTACTTAACCCAAAAAGAAACTGGAGAAGAAGTCGTTGATGAAACTTCCAAGGATTTAAGGTTCTTCATTATTGGGGGATCATTTATCGTCCAAAATAATGCCGATCGTTTTCATAAAGGACTTACCGACTTAGGGTATGACGCTAAAATCCTTTTCCATCCCGAGTCAAGGTTCAACTTTGTAGCTTATCAAGGATTCTCGAACTTTGATGAAGCTGTAAATTACTTAAAGGAAACGAGGTCGGAGCTTAACTCAGAAGCCTGGCTATTTACAAAGCCTAATTAGTAGCAGGAGCTTTACTTACGCTATACTGTTTTAAAAAGCCAATTGAAACATCATTAAATTCGGTTGGCTTTTCTACATTACAAACGTGACCACATCTTTCTATAACAGCTAAAAAAGCTTGCTCATGCTTTTTTACTATTTGCTGAACAGGAGGGAGAAACATATAGTCTTCATCTCCCATAACATAAAGCATAGGTGTTTCAGTCTCTTTTTCTTTAAAGTATCTAAGGAGAGGGTTCACAGTATGAGTAAGTTTGAACCAACGCAGAAACTCTTTTTGGTATAGTTTTTTTGCTTCTCGAATAAATAAGTTTCTGGCTTTAGCATGCCTTTTGCGAGGCATTATTATCCAGGCAAAGAATCGATATAACCACATATATGGAATTACTCGCTTGAACAAATTCCCGATAAAAACCAGGAACCTCGAGCGAACATTTAAACGGGTTATTGCTCCACAAAGAATTGCAGAATTAACCCTGCCAGGATTTAATTCATTTAAGTTTCTGATGATAATTGTACCTAATGAAACTCCTATAAAATGAGCGCTCTTGATTTCTAAATGATCTAATACCTCAATGATATCTGCACTAATGTCGTCAAAAGTATATTCTCTATCATAATATCGGTGTAACAAATCTTTAGATTTACCGTGCCCTCTCAAATCAACAAGCAAAACATTGAATACTTTCTGGAAGGCCTTTAGTTGTTGGAACCAGATAGAAGAACTTCCTCCAGCACCATGAATAAATACAACCCAGTCTTCACTGCTAGTATGTTCGTATTTTTTATAATAAAGCATTAAAAGAGAACAAGGTTTTGACTTTTTTGGACAATCAGTTTATATATTGGTAATGCTAAGATAATACTGACTTGCTAAACTAATTTAATGAATATTGAAAAGTGATATGAGCACAGTAGAAAATCTTAACTCTTCAACAAATGTAGCTGGTTTATTAATTCCCGGTCATAAATATTCTGTTAAACTTGCTCAAAACAGAGAAGAACTGGAACAGGCACTTAAGCTACGTTTCGATGTGTTTAATATTGAGTTAGGAGAGGGATTAGAGTCATCCTATAAGAACCAAATGGACGAAGATCAGTACGACCCGCAGTGCGATCACCTTTTAGTTATAGAAAATTCGAGCAACTCGGTAATTGGCACCTATCGCATGCAGGATAATTCCATGGCTAGCTCAGGACATGGGTTTTATACTCAGTCAGAATTTAATATCAAAGACTTCCCAACTGAAATACTTGATAATGTTGTCGAATTGGGAAGAGCCTGCATCCATATCGATCATAGAAGTGGAAGAGTACTTTACTTGTTATGGAGAGGACTAGCGAAATACCTGGCTTTATCAAATAAAAGATACCTTTTTGGCTGCTGCTCCATAACAAGTCAAAACCCAGCGGAAGGGCAGGCTGTATATCAGCATTTGACCGAAAAGGGATACTTACATGATTCGTTCAACATCCCCGTTCAACCAGAATTTGACTGTAGTAATGATGGGGCTTTTACATATGAAACTGAAGTAAAGCTACCCCAGCTCTTTCGTCTTTATCTTGATATAGGAGTAAAGGTCTGTAGCCCACCAGCATTAGACTCAACCTTTAAGACGATCGATTTTCTAATTTTATTAGATAAAGAATCTCTTTCGGAACACTCAAAAGCACTCTTTTTGAAATAAATTGCTACTTTCTTGTATGAGGAAGATCATCGCAGTCGGGAAAATATTTCTTTTCTTAGTTGTTACTTTTTTTAGATATACATTAATCGTTCTTGGAAAAAGATTCTCATTTCTTGGGTATGATAAGGGAAAGTGGATTTCTAAAAACAGGAGAAAGTGGGCAGGATCAGTTGCACGTATTCTTGGAATCAATATTACTGTAAATGGAACTCCTCCTAAACCTCCTTTCTTTTTGGTTTCTAACCATTTGAGTTATGTTGATGTATGGATCTTATTTTCACAATTAGACTGTACATTCATTGCAAAAAGCGATGTAAAGAGTTGGCCAGTGATTGGTTTTATTTTGGCTAGCTGCGGAGTTTTATTTATTGACAGAGAACGTAGGTCAGACGTTGCAAGAATGAATGAAGAAGTCTCAAGAGAGTTAAATAATTCACAGGGTATTGTGCTTTTCCCGGAGGGAACAACAAGTGCCGGTACAGATATTCTCCCTTTTAAATCATCATTATTTCAATTTCCTGCTTCACAAAACTTGCCTGTACATTGCGCTTCAATACATTATAAAACCCCGGATTATGAAAAACCTGCTTATCAATCTGTTTGCTGGTGGGACGATACCCCATTTTTTAAGCATTTATTTTACCTTTTTATGATGAAAGAGTTCTCTGCAACCGTTACCTTTAGCGCTGATGTGGTTAGAAATTCGGACAGAAAAGTTCTTGCACGCACCTCAGAACAAGTTATAAAAGACTCTTTTATACCGGTAATAGACCCTGACAAATATGCACAAGCACACTCTGGTAATTAATTCAAATATCTTTTTCTTAAATCAGGGAATCGAACTTCTTTCAGAAGTTTCTGATGATCAATACTCTTCGAATGATGGAAAATACAATAAGAGTGGTATTGGAAGGCATTTTAGGCACATAATTGAGCACTATATCAGTTTAATAAATGAACAAGAGGGCTTAGTTGATTATGATGCCAGGGAAAGGAATTTAAGATTAGAAGTTGATCGTGAGTACATGATCGACACAATGAGAGAGATCACGGAAAATCTGCAAGCGCTCTCTAAAAATTTAGATGCTCTTGATAAATCTATCTCTGTACGGAGTAATGAAGGAATAGGAGAGGAAGATTCTCCTCTTAGTCACTCAACGATTAGAAGAGAGCTGCAGTTTTTGATAAGCCATACAGTTCATCATTATGCTCTGATAGGATTGATACTAAAAACAATGGGTTTCAATCCTTCTCCTGAGTTTGGTGTAGCTCCTTCTACGCTCAGACATGAGCAAGAAAAAAAACTTGAAGTCAAGGCTTCCTAATTATTTATAAATGAGTTCCTCAAAAGCTCCATTTCGCTTCAGATGGGGGCTCATACTCATCTTTTATATAATCCTTACCGTTTCTTCGGGTTTATACTTAACTCTTGGGACTCCCACTCCAACCAGTAACCTTGACTTATCTCAATTAGAAAGAAAACCCGTAATTCTTTTTTTTCATGATCCAATTCAGGGCAGTGAAGTTTTTGATTCTTCCATTAAGGACAACTTTCACATATTGAAGCTGGATTATTCTGAAGTTTCTGTCCCTTCTGCCTCCAACCTCTCCGATTTCGGAATACAATTGCTGGATTCTTTAGAACTTGAAGAGGTTCATGTAACGGGAAAAGGAGTAGGAGGGACTATTGCTTTCGATTTTGCATCTAGATTCCAGGAAAGAACAAAATCATTAGTTCTTATATCGGCTAATGGAGTTATTGAACTAGAACTACTAGGTGGCTACCACTTAAACCAGGCCGTATATAATTTCAAATTTTTCGCTTTCAAAGCATTCAAATACCTTACTCCTAATTTCGGGATAATTAAGTCTGTTGATGATCAGATTCTTAGAGCTAATATTCAGAGAAAATCAGATCAAAGAGAGTTTAGAAATAGAATTAAACTCATTTCCAGCCCGGTTTTAATTCAACATTTATATACAGACAAAATTCCTTTTGAAGCTTCCAAAGAACATACCCGAATAATTCCGCAGAGCAGTCTAAAGAGTTATCAAACTGTTGACTCAAACTTCTATCAGGATTTTGATTCTTTTTTGAATACAAGCGAGTCAGGGTTAGTTGAGGAACAAATATCTTCAGCACGAGAAATTCAATCTCTTCTTCCTTTTGATGATACTAACTCCATGAAGGCAGAAGGAAGAGCATTACTCATCTTAATGCTTGTTATCATCTTATCTACCTTAGTATCAGAAGACCTAACATGTATAGGAACAGGGCTACTTATTGCAAGGGGTCTGATTGGTTTCATTCCGGGAGTTCTAGCATGCCTGATCGGTATATTTGTAGGAGATATTTTACTTTACCTATCGGGTAAATGGCTGGCATCAAGTACATTACATCGAGCACCTTTCCGATGGTTTATCAAGGAAAAGGATATTCAAAAATCATACCACTGGTTCGAAGCAAAGGGACCTGCAATTATTATTGCAAGCAGATTTATACCAGGTACCAGATTACCCACCTATTTTTCAGCCGGAGCAATTGGAGCAAGTTTTTGGATGTTTATCTTCTATTTTGGTGTAGCTTCTATTATCTGGACTCCTATTTTAGTAGGATTGGCGGTATTACTTGGTCAGGAAATGATTGCTTATTTCAATGTTTACCAGGAATATGCTCTTTGGGTATTAGGAGGGGTATTAATAACACTTTATGTGGTGTTTAAAGTTGTTATACCATCCTTCACTTTTAAAGGGAGACGGCTTCTTGTCGGGAAATGGAAAAGGTTCACTCATTGGGAGTTTTGGTCGCCATTTATTATTTATTCATTTGTTCTGTGTTATGCATTTTGGCTATGGATCAAATACAGAAAACCAGGAATCTTTGTTCACGCCAATACAGCAATACCCTATGGAGGATTTATAAAAGAAAGTAAATCCCAAATACTAGATGGAATCACTGATAATGATTCTGTAGCGAGGTATTCATTTTTGCCAGCAGCATCTGAATCCAAGAAGGAATATGTCCTGTCGTTTATGGAAGAACATAAACTGGGCTTTCCGATTGTCATCAAGCCTGACGTAGGTGAGCGAGGAAAAGGGGTTCATATCCTAAAAGATGAGCAGGAATTGGATACATTGATTCCTGCTCTAATCACTGACCATATCGTTCAGGAATATATAGCAGGGCAGGAATATGGAATCTTTTATTATAGAATACCGGGTGATGAAAATGGACAAATCTTTTCCATTACAAAGAAGAAGTACTTAAGCCTTACTGGTGACGGGGTACATACCCTGGAAGAGTTAATTCTTAAAGATAGTAGAGCAGTCTGTATGGCTGAATTTCATTTCGATAATCACATTAATGAATTATATCATGTTCCTGAAACAGGAGAGAAGATACCGTTAGTAGAGCTGGGTACTCATGCAAGAGGGGCTATTTTTTATGACGGCTCTGAGTTACTTACCGAAAATCTTCAAGAACGAATCAATGAGATTAGTAAAAGTTTCGAGGGCTTTAATTTTGGCAGGTATGATATAAAAGCTCCAGATGAAGAGAGCTTAAGAGAGGGGAAGAATATAAAAGTGTTAGAAGTGAATGGAGTTACTTCTGAATCAACAAATATTTATGACCCATCGCATTCATTTTTTTATGGAGTAAAAACTCTTCTAAAACAATGGGGATTAGTCTATCAAATAGGAGCAGAAGTAAAACGTGCAAATCCAGAGCTTAAGACACCGTCTTTACCTCATATGCTCTCTCTTCTTCGTTAACGTGTGATTCTTTTTGAATGAAAAAAGGACTTAAGCAGGTATTCACAATCCTGTTCTAAAATTCCTTGTATTACCTCAATCTGGTGATTCAGATGTTGATTTTGTGCAATATTAAATACACTGCCACAACCTCCAGATTTAGGATCAGAAGCACCAAATACAACCCGATCTATCTTGCTCCATACCAATGCCCCTGTACACATTGGACATGGTTCCAGCGTAACATACAGAGTACAACCAGATAAATATTTTTCATTCAATGTATCGCAAGCCGCAGTAATGGCAAGAATCTCAGCATGAGCGGTTGGGTCCGTTAATTTCTCAACCTGATTATATCCTTTTCCAATAATCCTATTGTTATGAACGACTACAGCTCCAACCGGAACTTCACCTTCTTCAAAAGCTTTTTCGGCTAATAGCACAGCCTGGACCATAAATTTTTGATGCTGTTGCCAAAGAGGCTCTTCAGATTGATTCATCTACTTGATTGAAGGGTTACGATTTATCTACCTTGTGGCAAAATTAAATTAATTCGATGCAAAAAGAAGAAGAAAGTATTAAACAATACATCGCTGATAGTATCAGAACTATTCCCGATTTTCCAAAGCCCGGAATTCAATTTAAAGACATTACTACACTACTTAGTGATAAGGAGGCTATAAAGCTTACTACCCTTATGTTAGCGAAGCCTTTTGAAGGTCAACATATTGATTATGTACTGGGCCTCGAGTCACGAGGATTCCTCTTTGGAACGAACATTGCCTCGAAACTTAATGCTGGTTTTGTACCTGTAAGAAAGCCTGGAAAATTACCAGCCGAAACCATTTCAGAAAGCTATGAACTGGAGTATGGAGAAGACTCGTTGGAAATTCACAAAGATGCAATCGAGCCAGGAGCGAAGGTAATCATTCATGACGACCTGATCGCTACTGGGGGATCAGCTGCAGCCAGCTCAAGGCTAGCAGAGCGGTTAGGAGCTGAAATTGTTGGGTACTCGTTCATTCTAGAACTAGGCTTTCTTAATGGTAGAGAAGCATTGAATACTGGGGCACAAATTGAATCATTGATTATTCTTTAGCAGAAACAAAACAAGAGAACTGGTCTATAAATGATTGGATAACCAAACAATCAAGGAGGACCTATGACTATTCAAAGAACACTTACTTTGCCTGTAATGGTGGTTGGCTTGTTGATGGTCCAGGCGTGCACAAAGTCCCTGGTAGTCAAAGATGTCAATTACACACAAAGAATTGAGTCTGTACTTACTCCAAATCAAAACGGGGAAGTTCAAGATATTAGATATGGAATCAGCTATTCGATATTGCCATTCCAATTTGAAGAATTTCAAGATACAAGTTCGGTAATGGTTTCAGAGATTAGAATGATCAGAAACCAACAAGGGTACTATTTCATTACAGCAGATGGATTTAAGCATGTATATGTGATGGCTCCGGGCAAAAATGAACTAAAGCTCAAGAAAAAAATCCTGGTATCAGAAGATGGGTTGCTTTCGCCTGCATTCAATTGGAGAGAGCCATCCGTACAATTACTTAGCACTAACCAAGAATCAGTGCTACTAAACGAAAAAGGTATTTATAGAGTGGAGGAAGCATCATGAAAAAATCACTTCTTTTTTTAACTATTGTAGGATTAGTTACAATTGTAAGTTCAAGTTCGGCAGTAGCCCAACAAAGTGACTATCAAGTCCAGAAAGACTTCTCAGAAAAGTATGAGAGTATTCTAGCTGCTATACATACTGCTGGCAGTGTTACGCAAATCGATAGTATAAGCTTGAGGATTAATTCCTTAAAAAATGAATTCATAGCCCATTCAGATTTATTGAATGATGCGCTTTATCCAAGCTCTTTTGAGAGTAAGATGGAGGAAGTCTTACTTAGTATAAAAACAAACGAACAAAAATTGCTTGTTATTGAGAATCAAACGGAGCAATTAGCCCTGCTTAATGACCAGTTAGCGAGTTATAAGACGGAGTTATTCGTTCTTTCTCAGCAGCGTGATTCTTTATACAAAGCTATTTTAAAGTCCGAAGAAAGTGAGAAGAACCTGACGAAGCTAGTTCGGGAATACCGAAAAAGTTTAGAGCTTAGAGATTCTATTGTTCTTGATGTAATAGACTCATTGCTAATTGTTTATGATGAATCAACAGGAATAAGTATTGGAGAAGAACAAGAGGTAGAAAAAAAGCTCGGTAGTACAAACCCATTGGATTTGATCACTCAAATCATTGATGAAAACACCGAATTCGTTAGCGCTAACAATCAAATCCTGTCAGTTGAGGACCATCTAAGAATGTACGCTCTGCAGCAACATTTTCAGGAAAAGTGGTCGAGCATCGAAGAGAACATGCTGGCAGCTTATGCTGGTAAAAATAAGAAAGCATGGAAACAGCAAATTGATTCCAAAATGAAAGAATGGAGAATGGCAGCTTCGCAGAAAATGTGGACGTCAATGGATCAATACCTGGAGTTTTCTGAACTTGAATTAGAAGCTTTTGATAATAATTACAGCTTTTTCTCAGCTCTGGATAATTTTGTAAAAGAAGCACAAGAACAAAGTGGATCTGAAATACTTTCATCTGAAAGTTATTCTAAATATCGAGCTTTCCAGCAGTTCTGGTCAGGTAAAATCAAAAGTGAATGGGGGACATTCATTCAAGACGCTGATGTACTCACAGTTTCTCAAATATCTGAGATTGATACTCAGTTAGTCAGTTGGGAAGAAGAAGCGCGTCCTGTTCATCCAATGCTTATAGTACTAATCGTATTTGCATCTGTGCTGTTAATTGGATTTTCATTAGCAATGTTTAAGACATTCCGGGTGTAGACTTCTTTAAAAAAATAAAAGCCATGCTATTAAGCGTGGCTTTTTTTATATACCCTAAAAAATTATGAGAAAAACTCTTTCAATCTTCCTGACTGTATTTGCTCTTAGTCTTTTAACCGAAAGTAGCATTTATGCATTTCAGGCGGATACCACTACCTTAATTTTTGTTCGGCACGCTGAAAAAGCTAGTGATGGCACTCGAAATCCTCCATTAAATGAAGAAGGGGAGCAAAGGGCTGTCAATCTTTTTCATGAACTAACCGAGTTTGATGTTCAAGCCATTTTTAGTACTCCTTATAAACGTACAGAAATGACTTCTCAGCCTACTGCTGATTCTCTGGGCCTCGAAATAATAACCTATGGACTAGAGGGTATTGAAGATTTCCTTGTTAAAGTAATCCAGGATTATAAAGGTGGATCGGTACTTATAGTCGGGCATTCTAATACTACACCTGCTTTGGTTAATATGGTATTAGGCCGAAGAGAGTTCGAGCAAATCGATGAATCTCAGTATGGTGATTTATTTGTCGTGAAGGCAACAGAGCTTGGTTCCGCTACAGTAGAAACTCGCTCGTTTTAGCTTAGGGTAGGGCATAATACTTTCTGGCAAGCCATTCGGTGCCCAATAGAGTCAATACAACAAGGAACCACCAGAAAGACCGGACTGGAAAGTGGTAGCTTTCAACTAATTCCTGTTTTTGCTCTAGAATATTGTCGTTATTTAGAATCTCCCAGAATCGACTTACATCACTGTACTCAAAAAAGCTTCCACCAGTCCCGCTGGCTAATGAGCTAAGTAATTCATCATTTCTGACAGTGTTAATAAACTCAGAATTTGTTTCCTGAACTAAAAACTCACCCGTTTGGGTATCAATTTCCCGACTTCCTTTTCGGGCAATAGCTGTGTATGAATAAAGCCCAGGACCTAATGAATTTGACTTCAATTCATAAGATCCATTTCCATTGTTAGCCATATTATAGGGTTGCAAAAAGCCCTCTTCATCACTGATGTTAAGCTCTATTGATGCCTCCGATTCAACTTCGCCACTTTCATTATTCAAATTAGCGTTTATAATCACTTCTTCAGATAGGTTAAATACAGGCTTAGACGGGGATATTTTTAAACGTCGGTTATCCGGATTATTAGAAGTCCAGCCTACCAGATTGCTAAAGAGTTGAACCACATAATCCCGCTCCTGAGAATTAGGGCTTTGATACATTCTAAACCATTCCCAGGCAGCCACAGAGCTTCTTCTTACTCCTCCTCGTTCAGCAATACTCATAATAGAATTCGGAGTCTTCACACCCTGAAAACTACTATTAATCAAGTCTGATGCATCCGGAACAGTTGATATCGCACGCAAAGAACTAATTAATGGAGGAACATTTTGATAGGCAATTTCAGGAAGTTCTAAGATAGGATGTACATTACTTTCTGTATTGGGGGACAGCTGAACCTGGAATAATTGATTCCCCGAATTTTGGATCATAAATAATTCAGGGAATATGCCATCTCTATTTATCCGACTCCTGGGTAACTGTAGATAAAGTGTGGATTTATTTGATAAGTCCTGGAAGATATTCTGATCAAAATTACCTGCTGGTACACCATGAAAAATGATTAGGTCGATAGTAGATAAATCCGGAAAGTCATCTTCAACAAACCGATTTCCACTTATCCAGGTTAACGTTGAGAGTTCTATATTTTCGTCTTCCTCTAAAATGGAACGAATCATTTTAGCGTCGGGATGAACTTCAAATGCAGCATGAAGTACTTTAGTTTTACCATCCAGGACATCAATCGAGAAGAACGAGATATTATTTTCTGTGCTCCATTCTCCATCCAATTCGCTTACGGAAACGGAATACTGACTTATACCTGCCTCGACTAAATTCAGAGAAAACTCGATACTTTTAATATTTTCTCCACTGTTAAATGAAGTGCTTGTGGTCTCTAGTACATCGCCTTCTCCATTCTTCAGTTCTACTACTACAGATTCTTCATCAAATCCATTTTGAGAGATATCTACATTAACAGAATGAATAGTATTAGTATACCCGGTAGGATTAGAGGCTACGTTAGAAACAGAGATATCTCTGACTTTACTTGTATCTCCTAAAGCTATGGAGTACAATGGAATATTTAAATCAAGTGCAAGAAGAATAGGGTTTCTGCCAAAAGTAATAATTCCATCAGAAAGCAGAATGGCACCATCAAAATCATCTTCAAGTTCCTGAACCTGGGAAATTGCTGTATAAAAATTACTTTCTCCTTCGATTAGTGAAAGTTGTTCAGTTCCGGATAATTGAACAGTGTTACTTCCCAGGCCAAAAAATTCAGCTTCTATTTCCGTATTAGATGAGAACCTCAATTGATCTAATACGGAGTTATATGACTCTATCCCCAGATAATTCCCCTTTGTTATTGACACACTTTCTGAATTGTCTAATAAAACGAGTAAACGTGGTTTTTTTTGAACCGAATCTGAGGAAAAAAAATAGGGATTCAGGAAGAGAGTCAACACAATTAATAGCGAAAGAGAACGCAAGATTATAAGCCCAGTTCTCGGAAGCAGGGATATGCTGGTTAGTTTTCTGTAAGAAAGAATTGAAATGCCTACTAGAGCAATGACCAGTAAAGCTATTACATAATCAGGTAAGCTATGTTGGAAACCTTGAAATTCCACTGCATTAGCCTGGTAAAAGTTAATGAACGTCTTCTATAAGTCGCTCTATTAACGAGACTACGGTATAGCCTTCCGCTTCAGCAGCATAATTGTTCACGATCCTATGCCTTAGTACCGGTACTGCAAGGGTCTTAATATCCTCTTCAGTAACGTTATATCTACCTTGAGAAAGAGCTCTGGCTTTCCCACCTAGAATGAGATATTGAGAAGCCCGAGGACCTGCACCCCAGCTCATATACTTTTTGATATAATCTGGTGCCAATTCAGAATCCGGGCGAGTCATAGTCACAAGCTTCACAGCGTATTCAAGAACACTTTCCGGAACAGGAACCTCCAGAACTAAGGACTGAAGTTCTTCAATCTCTTCGCGTGACAGTATTGGTTGAAGTGTAACGTTTCTTTTTGAAGTAGTTTGACTTACAATTTCTTTCTCTTCTTCAAAACTCGGGTAATCGACCCAAATATTGAACATAAATCGATCTAACTGGGCCTCAGGAAGGGGGTAGGTTCCTTCTTGCTCGATCGGGTTTTGAGTGGCAAGTACGAAAAAAGGCGTTTCCAAATCATAGGTTACTCCTGAAGCTGTAACATGATATTCCTGCATTCCCTCTAAAAGAGCAGCTTGAGTTTTTGGAGGCGTACGATTTATCTCATCTGCCAAAACGATATTCGCAAAAATTGGCCCCTTAATGAATTTGAATTCTTTCGTGCCTTCCTGCTTATTCTCCTCAATCACTTCGGTTCCAGTAATATCTCCTGGCATCAGATCCGGGGTAAACTGAATACGATTGAAGGAGAGGCCAAGAGTATCAGCAAGAGTGCGAATTAATAAGGTCTTGGCTAATCCAGGAACGCCAACTAATACACAGTGACCTCTTGAAAACAAGCTTATCAGTAATAGATTGATAATATCATCCTGACCAATTACAGCTTTATGTATCTCTTTTTTAATTGCTTCAAATGATTCAGTGAATTTATCAGCAAGTTTAACCGGGTCATCCATAAGCATTAGTTTGCCTCCATATTAGGCACTGAAATTCTATACTCTATATAAAATTCAGATTTTAACTCCGCTATCCAGTCGGTGTACTCCTGAAATTGCTTTTGCTGAAGCGCGATTGCTTTGAGTCGATCGTAATCTTGTTCAAAATTAGCAATATGCTCTGGAATCTGGCGATCTAAGCGAACAATTCGATAAGCTTTCCCAGCATTGGCATCGTTAGGATTGAAGGGACGAGGCTCGGAAATTGCTCCCTCTTCATCCATTAACAAAGCAATGCGATAGAGCGCTGGATCAAGTCGATTTAATGGAATTAGACGTTCTCCTGTTTGGGGGTCCAGAATTTTTCCACCAGCCAGTTTAGTGTTTGGATCTTCACTAACTCTTTGAGCAAAGGCAGAAAAACTCAATTCAGGATCGGTGATTAAGCTATCTCGAATTTCAGTTAATCTATTTATTGCAAAATCATCATCTAATTCGGAAGCATCTACTGATATAAGTATATGCCGAGTTTCGATCTGGTCACCAACTCTTTTTATTAATTGTATTACATGGAAACCAAATTCAGTTTCTACAACACTGGAAACCTGGCCAGGCTGCATTGCTGAAGCCGCTGCCGAATATTCAGAAACTAAATCTCCAAGTGCCATCATAGGTAAGAGTCCGCCTCTTGGGGCCGATGGACCATCACTATGCCTTCTCGCTAATTCGTCAATGGTTTTTCCATGATTTAATGCAGAGTCTCTTAGTGTCTCTGCGAAAAGTCTTGCTGCTTCTCTTGCATCATCCTTAGCAGGAGGGAGGATTACAATTTGAGAAAGGGCTATTTGTTCAGGAATAGTAGGCAGTGAATCTTTAGGTATCGACTCAAAGAATTCTCTTACTTCGGGACGGGTAATGGAAACCGAACTAAATTTGTTTTGCCTAACCATTTCTGTAAGCATCTGCTCAGTAAAATCTTCTCTGAATTCATCCTTAATCTGAAGAATAGATTTCCCAAAAACCTGTTCTAATGCTTGCTCACTTCCAGCTCGTTGCACAAGCTGATCAATGCGCTGATCCATTTGACGATTTATTCTATCAGCTGGAATAGTAAGTGAATCTACCCGTGCTTTCTCAACCAGAATGAAGTTTTCAATAGAAGCATCCAAAAATTGATACCAAAGATCTTCACTAAATTGAACCGGATTACCGTAGCTTTGTGCTTGCCTAAGGTAGTTCAAAACATCTGCATCCACATCTGATTTAAGAATTACATGATTGTTTACTAATGCCACAATTTGGTCAGCAGGCTGTAAACCCTGAGATTGAGCAAAAGAAAATGCCCCTGTGGATAGGGCAAAGAATAAAATGCTTAAAGCTTTTTTCATTAAATGTGTACTAATTTTCGACTAGTTGTTTCTTGAGTGAACGTCGAAAGTTTCTATTTCATTATTCGCTTGGGCCTGAAGATAAAGATTCTTTACATAGGTATTGAAGGCACGCCTTCTTTTTTCAAGGATTAACCATTCCTTGATCTGATCTATAAGCCATTCTAAATCGGGATGATCCCCTTTAGCTCTTTCTTCCAATAATTGAACAAAATGATACTCATTACCAATCTTTTCAATTACCGTAATTTCTGACAGGCCTATAACTTTTAGATACCTATTCAAGACTGCTGCTTCTCCAGCTGCTATTGATTCCGGCCAAAAACGTTCTGATTCTCGAATTGCCAGCTCAGGATTGACTGAGAAAGCCTGAGCAACATCATTCCATTCAATTCCCCTTAACAAATCATTGCGAGCTTTCTGCGCATCATCAAGGGAAGTAGTAATCATATGCCTATATCGTACATATCGTTCTTCTAGTACAAAACTATCTTTGTTCTCTTGATAATAGGCGCGCGCCTCCTCGTCAGTAACCTGAATTTCATCTTCCATTTCGCCCAGATAATATTCCTGAGCAATCTGGGTTAGGAAATCTTCTCTAACCTTATCCAAACGATTCTGAATCTCAGGTCTTCGATGTATTCTTAACCTGTAAGCATCCTGAAGTATGATCTGATTCTCGATCCAGTCTTCTCTAAAAGAATGATAAGCAGCAATGCTATCCTCTTCGAATATAAACTCGGGAATTGAGTTTTTCGCTTCCGAGAATGTGAGGGTAGCACTGCCTACTCTTGCTAAAACAGGTTCAGCATTATCCGATTTCCTGGTACAGCTTACTAATAAAAGTGTTATCAGTAAGGCTATTCTCATTCATTCATTTTTTCGTTAAATAACTCTTCTACTTTTTGAGGGTAGGAGGTAACACCATACTCTGCTCTCATATTTTTCAACCACTTTTCTTCTCTTATCGGTTGATAATCAGACATTAGCTTATTAAAAGCTTCATCAAAAGTCATTTTCCTTGAAGGAATTATTCCAACTAAATAAAACACTCCTTTTCTGTTGTTGTAATCAAAAATCTCAGAAAAAGTACCTGTATCCATTCCACTGAGTTTATCAAAAGGAGCCCCCTGGAAAGTACCAGTAGAATCAAATACTACGCCAACCGGTATTCCATTAGCTCTGGCGCTGTCAGGTAAATTACCTTCATTAATAAACTCAATAGCTTTCTGGATAGTTGTATCTCTACTCGATGTAAGTAAGTAGTAGGAATACCGAGTAGGGAAGGAGTAGTCTTCAGTATTAGTATCATAGAGTTCTAATAACTCTGTAGTATCCACAGTGGCAGAGCTCCATACAGAATCTTCATTGATTTGATAAACAACCAACCCGCTTTTATAGCTCTCGGTTTGATCGGAAAATTCTGGAAACTCTTGTAAAGCAAGCTCGGTGATCTTAGAATCTACTATCTCTTCTTTAAAATCATCGAACCATAACGCGTCATAATTTGAGCCATATGGACCTCTTTCATTTTCAACAAGATAAGCCAGGAAATCACTCACATCTTTTTCAATTCCTGAAAAGGTGAACAAGTTAGATCCAGCCATAGCCTGATCGAGTGTCAAATCGGAAAAAAGAATGGAATCCTGCTCCAGTACGAGTTCTGAGAAGCTTTGTAGTGCAGAATTATTCACTTTTCCTTCGTAGTATTCCTCAAGCCAATCTACAATAAAGCCATTGCTTTTTCTTATAGTCCTTGAGTTTTCCAGTAACCTCATCAAATACTGATTCCTGGCTTCCTCATTTTCAAAAGCTCGGACGGAATCAATTTTAAGAATATGAGACCCATAGGTAGTATTGATAATTTCTGTATATGGAAGAGAAGGATCAGCCGTCATTACCTCGTCGATAAAACCTCCATCATATCTTGATCCATATTCAATCCAGCCAACTCGACCTCCGTTTTCAGCAGAAGGAGTGTCCTCTGTATATTTTTTTACGGTTTCACTCCAGTCAGCTCCCATTTGAAGCTCTTTGTAAGCACTATCCAAGTTGGAAGTAGGTTGATTCCTTCTTAAGAAAATGTGGGATACAAGACGTGAGGGCAGTCGTTCTCTTTTTTCTTCAAGCAATACAATATGATAACCAAATTGAGTTCTAAACGGTTGGGAAATTTCACCTTCCTCCAGGCTATATAAAACATCTTCAAATTCCTTGACGGTTGTACCTACTGAAAACCACGGTAAATCTCCTCCCATAGACCTTCCATTTCTTTTCGAAGAGTACTCTTCGTCTAATTCACTCATAGTTGCACCCGCTAAAAATCTATCTCGCGCCTCGATTAATTTATTATAGGCTTCTAGAGTGTCAGCATCAGGCGCATTCTCATCTAAAGCAATAAGCAGATGAGAAGATTTAAGCTCCTGGTCATATTTCTCTTTGAATTCATCGAATAGGGTGGGGCGTATCTTATTCTCTAACCAATAAGAGTAGGCAGCTTGTTTCGCATACACGCTGTATTCCTCGAGTATTGATTCCTTTTGAAAATAACCCGCATCGGTAGCTGATAAAATTTTTGCCTTATAATCCAGGTAGATAGGAAGGAAATCTTGTAAATCCGAAAGACTTACCTCTTGTTGTAAATTTCCTGCTTTAAAGCTTTCCACTAGCTCTTCATACGTAACTACTTCGTTTCCAAGTTGACCTACAACATTATCAGCGAGTGGTTCAGGTTCAGGGGTATTGGTAGCAGGATTACTTCCTGCACAGGAGATAAAAACCATAGCAAATAATGCACATAGTAGTCTCATAAATCCTGGTTGTTTCATAATTGATGAATATGTCTGTTATTTATTGTTCGACGTTTAAAAAAGCATTCCAGCAATAGTGGCTGTCATTAAATTAGCCAATGTTCCAGCAAAAACTGCTTTAAGTCCAAATTTAGCTAAATCTGCTTTCCTGGAAGGAGCTAAACCGCCAATCCCTCCAATTTGGATAGCAATTGATGAAAAGTTTGCAAACCCACAAAGAGCGAAAGTAGCCATTGCAATAGTTTTTGGATTCAATGCTGTGGCGGCAACATCCTCAGCTAGTTTTAGATAAGCTACAAACTCATTTAGCACGATTTTAGTACCTATAAGTGATCCCATAGAAGTGGCATCTTCCCACGGCACTCCAATTAACCAGGCTAATGGTGCTAGTACCCATCCCAAAACCATCTCGATAGAAAGGGGAGAGCCAATTAATCCGGTAAGGCCCGTAAGATCACTTATCCATTCAAAAAGACCATTAAACATTGCCAGAAGAGCGATAAATGCCAAAAGCATAGCTCCTACATTTGCTGCCAGTTTTAATCCTACCCCAGCTCCTGATGCTGCTGCATCAATTCCATTGGCATCTGTTTTCTCAACCGTCATCTGAACAGAACCAGCAGTTACTGATTCCTCTGTCTCAGGATATAGAATCTTGGCTATAACTAAAGCAGCAGGAGCAGCCATTAAACTTGCTCCTAATAATCGTTCTGCAAATAGCTGTTGTGCAACTGCAATCTCTAACCCATTAGCTGCTGCAAATGAAGTTCCAAGCATAGCTACATAGGCGGCCATCACTCCACCAGCTATAGTAGCCATACCTCCAGTCATAACCGCAAGAAGTTCCGATTTAGTCATCTTATCGATAAAAGGTTTGATGACCAATGGAGCTTCTGTTTGGCCAACAAATATATTTGAGATAACTGATAGTGTCTCTGCCCCTGATGTCCCCAAAAGTCTCTGCATTCCTTTGGATAAAATTCTTACCACATACTGGAGAACCCCATAGTGATACAGCAATGCTGTTAAAGAAGCGAAGAAGATAATAGTAGGTAAAACCTGGAAGGCGAAAATAACTCCCATACTATCTTCATATGATAAATCATGAGCCAGGAAGCCAAACAGGAACTCTGCTCCAGCTGTTGTATACTTTAATACAACGACAAAGAAACTGGCAATCACTTCGAAAAGTAACATGGGCCATCCTAATGGAGCCCAAAAATCAGCCAGTGTTTCTGATTTAAGAATTAGTACGGCGAGAAAAAACTGAATACCTAAACCAGTTATTACCAGTCTCCAGTTTATGTGTTTTTTATTATTGCTCAGTAAATAAGTTGCACCGATAATAACGGCCATTCCTAAAATACCGCGGAGAATATTTTCCATTGAGAATTAGTTAGTTGGATGTTCTTCTGTTTCTTCTATTTCGACAGCTTTAAATGGGCGGATAGGTTTCCCTCTCCGGGTATCAACACTTGGTCTGAAACAGTGACGAGCTCGAGGTTCATACGCATCGTATTCTCCCACAAGCACCGTATTAGTATTGTTTACTACTCTCTGCGAATAATTAGCCAGAGCGCCACTTTCGGAGCATACAGCATGAAGCTTGGTAACAAATTCAGCGACGGCTAAGAGATTGGGCATTGGCCCAAATGGCTTTCCTTCAAAATCCATATCTAAGCCAGCAACAATGACTCTCTTTTTATCATTGGCAAGGCTATTGGCCACATCAACAATTCGATCATCAAAAAACTGAGCTTCGTCGATACAAACTACTTTTGCATTTCCCGTTAATAAAACAATTTGATCGGCTGTATCAACTAATATGCTTGGTAAGGCAGTCTCATTATGGGAAACAACTTCAGTATCACTATATCGCTTGTCGATGGCCGGTTTTACAACCACTACATTTTGACCAGCAATGTGCGCTCTTTTTGCCCTTCTAATTAGCTCCTCGGTTTTTCCACTAAACATGCCACCACATACTACTTCGATCCAACCGAAATCTTTTGGAGCCAACGATGGTTCGTTAATCATGAATTTTTTGAATTGAATTAATGCACGGGAATATATTGGGGTTACCAGCAAATGAAAAGGAGGAATTCAAGAACATAATTGGGCACACATAATTTTTACATACTCATTAAAATGATTACTTTCTTTCATGAAAAAATTTGTTCTCAAAAGAGAGCCTCTCGACCTTCGATCACAAGATTTTTCGATCTCTTATAACGAGCTTTTAAATCCTCAGCAATTAGAAGCTGTATTTCATAATGAAGGCCCTGCATTAGTAATTGCTGGAGCTGGGACGGGGAAAACAAGGACCCTGGTGTATCGGGTAGCTCGATTAGTTGAGAGTAGGGTGCATCCTTCAGAAATTCTCTTACTCACGTTTACAAGAAGGGCGGCAAACGAGATGTTACAAAGAGCAAGTTCAGTCCTGGATGAACGATGCAAACTGGTAAAAGGAGGGACCTTCCATTTTTACTGCAGTCAAATTTTGCATCAGTACGCGAGCCAAATTGATTACCCGGATAATTTTACAATTATAGACTCCTCTGATGCTCTTGAAATTATTCAGTTGGTAAGAACTCAGCTTAATCTTCACAAGAAGAAAAAGAGGTTTCCGAACAAGAATACGCTCTATTCGATAATCAGCACATGCAAGAATAAAAATCTGGATATAAAGGCACTGCTCCTGGATCGATTCCCTCAATTCTCTGAGTATGAAAACGATATTGAAGAAGTAGCCAAAAACTATGAGTCCTATAAGCATCAGAATTTCGTAATGGATTTTGATGACTTACTAACAAACACTTGTAAACTGCTGACTGAGAATGACGAAATAAGACATGCTGTAGCAAGTAAGCATCGCTTTGTAATGGTAGATGAATACCAGGACACCAACCAGTTACAGGCTACTTTAACCATGCTTCTATCAAGCGTTCATGGAAATGTAATGGGAGTTGGGGATGATGCTCAGAGCATTTACTCGTTTAGAGGTGCTGATCATCAAAATATCATGCAGTTTCCTGAGCTTTTCCCAGGAACAAAAATCATTAAACTTGAAGAGAATTACCGATCTACACCAGAAATATTGAACGCAGCGAATGAGCTTCTAAAGCAGGCCCATTATAAGTACGAGAAAAGTCTTTTCTCCAAAAAGGAATCCTCAGACCAACCGGCACTAATAAAAGCAGCCACAGTTAATGAGCAAAGCAGGTTCGTAACCCAGTTAATTAGCCACTTACGCGAACAAGGGATTCCTTTAAATTCTTGTGCGGTTCTGTTCAGGAATGGTAGGGATTCTTACGATTTAGAGATTGAGCTTAACAGAAAGAATATTCCTTTTACCAAATTTGGTGGGCAAAAATTTACTGAGGCAGCTCATATAAAAGATGTATTAGCTCATGTGAGAGTGTTGGTAAACCCAATGGATACAATCGCATGGAATAGAATACTAATGCTGATTGATGGAATTGGACCTAAAACTGCTGAGGATCTATTTGCATGGATTCGCTTATCTAAAAATCCATATGAGCTCGAAAAATCTGGCGTGGTGAGTAAAGCTTATTTCAAGCAGATTAACGCTTTGGGTAAACTCTTAGTGGAGCTTAAAGAAGGGGAGAAGTCAGTCTCTCATATTCTTGAACTTATTGTAGAGTATTACAAACATTTCTGTGAAAAGAGGTACGATGATTACCCAAAGAGGATCAAAGATTTAGAAGCTTTTGTTCAAATATCTGTAGGCTATTCAAGCCTGGAAAAAATGATAGAAGAACTGACACTTGATCCAATCACATATACTGCCGTTGATACTGAGCAAAAACAAAACGAAGAACCTCCTTTGGTACTCAGCACCATCCATTCTGCTAAAGGACTGGAATGGGAGCATGTTTTTATCATTCAATGTTTAGATGGAATAATTCCTTCAGCTTATTCTGTAGATGATGAGGAGCAATTAGATGAAGAGCTGCGGCTTTTTTATGTGGCAACTACACGAGCAAAAGCGATGCTTTATTATAGTTATCCTGCCTTATCATCCTCAGTTCATGGTGATTATTTTACAAACCCAAGTAGATTTTTAGAAAATATAGAAGAGCTATTCCTGGAAAACTGGCAGCTTATAGAAGAGGAAGAAAAACAGCTACCAAAAACTAATCAGAACTTAATCGAATGATTAGCTTTTCTTCATAAACCTATGCTGCGTAATAATATCACTTATAAACCAAAAGACAGGATAGACTGGAATTAATATGGCTGCAACAACCTGCCATTTGTTGTATTTTGCTTTTCCGCCATCTACAGGAAGAGTAATACCAGCAATACCACCAATCCAGAAAATAAAGAAGAGAAAGATTATCAAGGATAACAGAAGAGATCCAAAAAAACCGGTGTAGTCATAAAAGCTTTTAAGCATACCGAGCTATTAAATCGTAAAATTTCCTTACTTTTGCTCCCCAAATTAATCATTCAGAATCAAATATGCTTCCAGTTGTTTCAATAGTAGGTCGGCCTAATGTAGGTAAGTCGACCATCTTCAATCGTCTTATAGGAGAAAGAAAGGCGATTGTACATGATGAGTATGGGGTAACCCGAGATCGACACTATGGAGAATCCTACTGGAATGGACGAGATTTTACCGTTATAGATACTGGAGGTTACTTGCCTGATGATATGGATGTCATGGTTACTGGTATCCGAGAGCAGGTTCATATTGCTTTAGAAGAGTCTGACCTGGTGCTCTTTGTTGTTGACACCGATTCCGGCATGAATACTTTGGATAAATCAGTAGCAAATATTCTTCGCCAACAAGACAGACCTGTGTTAGTTGTCACAAATAAAGCTGATAATGACGAAAGAAGGTTAAATGCTACCGAGTTTTATGAACTTGGCTTTGATGAACTCTTTCCAATCTCAGCGATTAGCGGTTCAGGTACAGGAGAACTACTAGATAGGGTGGTTGAATTGCTACCAGAAGCAATACCTGAAGAGACGGAAGATACTCCAAGGCTTGCCTTCATAGGTAGGCCTAATGTGGGTAAAAGTAGCTTAGTTAATGCATTATTAAATGATGAAAGATCTATCGTTACAGATATTGCCGGAACAACCAGGGACACTATTGATAGTAAATTCAATTTTGGAGGAAAAGATTATATCCTTGTCGATACGGCTGGACTTAGAAAACGAGTTAAAGTTAAAGAAAACATAGAGTTTTACAGTACAGTTAGAACTGAGAAAGCAATAAGAGAATGTGATATTGCCGTTCTAATTTTAGATGCAGTACGAGGATTTGAAGATCAGGATAAACGAGTGTTAAGAGAGGCTGAAAAGTTTAACAAAGGACTCATTATCGTATTAAATAAATGGGACCTTATTGAGGATAAGGATACACACACAGTTAAAGAGTTTGAAAAGTACATTTACGAAAGCGTACCCCAATTCGACTTTGTGCCAATCCTCACAATTTCTGCTCTAAACAAGAAGAGAATACATAAGGTAATTGAACTTGCTGATCTTGTCATCGATGAAAGGAAAAAGCAAATAGGGACTTCGGAGCTCAACAATTTTCTGGAAGAAATACTCAGAGATCGTCCTTTACCAATGAAGCGAGGTAAGCAGCTGAAAATTCAATATATAACGCAGGTGAAATCTGAGCCTCCAGTGTTCAAACTATTTATGAATAACCCTCAGGATATGCCCCCAAACTATCGGCGCTATATTGAGAACAAGCTTCGGGATAGATATAAGTTTACTGGAGTGCCCGTAACTTTCGTCTTTAGACAGAAATAAGAATTCGTCATATGACTGATCTGAATTGGATTCATATTCTTTTCCTGATATCCGGATTACCTTCGTTATTCATAATTGTGTTATCTGGGCATAAAACAAGGCAACTATCAACCACATTATTTGGAATAGCTTTATTCAGTTTCTTATTCGGTATTAGTTTTGATCTCATATCCCCAGAAGAGGAGAGAAGCAAACTCAGGGATTGGCTAGAATTAATAGCCATTGCTTCTGCGCTTTGTGCTTTATTCGTCAAAGCTAGAAACTCGAAGCCAATATTTGCCCGATTCCCAATACAACTCACTTTTTTGCCTTATTTGGTACTTTTTTTCTTTCCGTTGGCCATCGATACACTTGTAGTGAAGAATCTTTTGCAAATAATTTACCAGGGGGGAGGTATTATTGTAGCCTTCTTATTGTTTTCCATCAATCAATATTTATACAAAAATAGAGAACTCCTGCTGCTTTCATGTGTTCTTTTCCTAAGCTCATATATCCTTTTTTGGATAGTTCCTGCTAATTCCAGTGCAATTGATCTCATACTTATTTCAAATATCCTTTTCTCAGCGGGAATTATTTGTATTTCACTCGGATTAAGGAAGCTTTCAGAAATTAAATCACCAGATCTAATCTAACATCTTACATGGCACTTTCAGTAAACGATAAAGCTCCAAATTTTAAACTTCAGAATACAGACAGAGAATTTGTTTCTCTATCTGATTATCAAGGCGAGAAGAATGTGGTACTATTGTTTTACCCATTAGCTTTTTCTTCAACTTGTACAGAAGAACTTTGCTCAACAAGAGACAACCTTAAAATCTATGAAGCATTTAATGCTGAGGTACTAGGTATTAGCATAGATAGTTTCTTCGTACAAAAAGCTTTCAAAGACTCGCAAAACCTGAACTTCAAATTATTAAGTGACTTTAATAAAGAAGCATCATCAAGCTATGGAATTCTCTACGAAGACTTCTTCGGCATGAAAGGTGTTTCTAAGCGATCAGCCTTTGTAATTGATAAAGAGGGAATGGTTAAGTACTCGGAAGTTTTGGAAGACGCCTCACAGATTCCAAACTTTGATGCCATCCAAAAGGTGTTAGGGGAATTGGATTAATCCAGATTATTTAAAAGAGTAGAGAAAGGAATAAAATTAACTTTACATAATATAAATTATAGGATAAACAATTAAGCCAAGGTGTTTATAAACAGCATCTTGGCTTTTTCAATTTTAACATATTATGTAAACCAAAATGAAAAAAATATTCGAAAAAACGGGAATAAATCCCCCTCGCAAGAGTGGTTTTGACCTATCCCGTGAGCAAAAACTCACGTGCAATTTCGGAGAACTGGTTCCAACCTACATTGAGGAAGTCATACCTGGAGACAATTTCAGAGTTAAGACAGAGTCTATGGTTAGAATGGCACCTATGTTGGCCCCGATGATGCACAGACTAAATGTTCATATGCACTATTTCTTCGTACCAAATAGATTAGTATGGACAGACTGGGAAGATTTCATAACAGGCGGAAAAGAAGGCACATCAACACCTAGTATACCTAGGTATAGTTTCTCATGGGATACTTTGAGAGATGGAAAGCTAGCCGATTATATGGGACTCCCTCCTAGTGATACAGATAACTCTGGATTTCAAGTAAGCGCGTTACCATTTAGAGCATACCAGCTTATCTATAACGAATACTATCGCGATCCTAATCTTCAAGATGAGGTTAATATCACTACTAACAACGAGGGTGTAATTACATTACGTAAGCGTTGTTACGAAAAAGATTACTTCACTTCATCCCTCCCATGGACACAGCGTGGAGCCGATATAGACATACCAGCAGACGTGACTTATAAAGGAATAACAGCTATTCACCACGGTGCATCCGCAGACAGAGGACAGCAAGTTAATGTTGGTAATGACTGGGACCCATCAGATGGTTCATATGGTGCAAAAAATACAAAGCGCTTCATAGATGGTGTACCTAACCCGCCTGATTACGCAGAGACAAGCTTTCTCGACTCAGATTGGGGCGGAGCAATGATCGATAACATTCACCAGATTAATATTGATATAAACGACCTAAGACGTTCACACGCTTTACAGCGATTTCTGGAAAAACAAGCCAGAGGCGGATATAGATATATCGAAACAATCCTTAATCATTTCGGAGTTCGATCATCAGACGCAAGACTTCAAAGGCCAGAATATTTAGGCGGAGGAAAACAACCCATTGTAATATCAGAGGTACTTAATACTTCAGCTACGGCCACAGAGCCACAAGGTGATATGGCTGGACATGGTATTTCAGTTGGAGCAACTAACTCTTTCCAATACCACTTTGAGGAGCACGGTTATGTAATAGGAATACTATCAGTAATGCCTAGAACCAATTACATGCAGGGAATACACAAACACTGGTTACGAGACGACAAGTTCGATTTCTTTTGGCCAGACTTTGCAAATCTCGGTGAACAAGAAGTAAAAAACTATGAGCTTTATTACGATAAGGCTGATAACGACTACAATAACGGCACATTTGGCTATCAACAGCGTTACGCTGAATACAAATATGGCATGTCAACAGTGCATGGTGATTTTAGGAATAACCTGGATTACTGGCATATGTCAAGGAAGTTTGCCGGACAACAAAACTTAAACGCGGCATTTGTTGAATACCAAGACGATGAGCGACCTTTCGCAGTTCAGGACGGTACAGACAAACTATGGATACAGCTATACCACGAGGTAAAAGCAATACGTCCAATGCCATTCTTTGCTAACCCTAAACTCTAGTACAATGCCTAAGCATTACCAAACCAAAGTAAGTACAAAGCCATCACAGGGCTTTAAGAATGAACAGCCGTCCATGACGAAAAAAGATGAAGCTTATACGCTTCAGGAACTATTTAACCGATCACAGCACGGAATCGACCCAGAGGAAGTGAAAACCAATTATTTAGAAGTTGAAGATTTTAATCAAATATCTCCTCTATTTAATGCTGGAAATGTTGATCTCACTGATATTCAAGCTCTTAATGAATCAATTGCTCAAGCACAAGACCGAATCGATCAAGCGATGCTACAGATTGAAAAGGATAAAGCTGAGGAAAAACGTCAGGCGGAAATTGATAAAGCTGTCGAGGAAAAATTAGAACAGCAAAAAATTGAGGAACCCACGTGAGTGATATAGGCGCAATTGCTGGCGCAGGAGTAAATATACTCGGACAATATTGGCTAAATCGAAGCCAATCAAGGCAACAGCGTAAAATATCTCTTGCACAGTGGAACCGAGAAAACGAGTACAATCATCCAGCCGCTCAAATGGCTAGGTTGAAGGAAGCGGGAATAAACCCGCATATGGCATATAACCGAGGACAGGTAGATAATACCGCCGCAAAAATAGGAGAAATGCCAGCAACAGACACTGGTGGTCTGTTATCACAGTTTGCAGACGTAAGTTTAAAACAAGCACAGGCTTCTAACTTAAAAGCCCATTCAGAAAACCTACGGCAAAAAACAGCGACAGAAAAACTAACAACAGCTTTAACAGGAGCCAAAGCAAAGCACGCGCAGTTAGAACAGTACTTTTTTGAGGACTCTTATGATACTCGTCAGTCATTGTTGGACGCTCAATTAGTTAATAGTGTGTTAGATGCGAACTTAAAGGAGTTTGAGAAAAAACTCAACTCACAAGGAATGACCAAGCAAGACGGCTTACACTGGAGACAGTTATTTGAATTAGCAAATGAAGCAGGTCTTGATTTCAAATCATTTTACCATAAACACAAAACAACAATTGATCAGATATTCGGAAAAGAGCATTTCGAAGCATTACAAAAATTGTTAAAGGATAATTAAATGGAACAATTAATATATCTCATATTAGGATTACTAGCCGGTCGAGTAATCGGACTTGCCGCAGTTTATTACTATGAATTTCCACCTAACTGGTATCTAAAATTTAGAGCCAGAAGAAAAGGTGGATATAACGGGCGTAGGAAAGGCTACCGAAAAAAAGGTAGACGCAAAAAGTATTATGTCGTTGATAGAGGCGGCATCCGACTTTAGGAGTCTACGAAAACAAATCAACAGGGAGTTCCTCGTGCTACATGAGGGCTCCCTTATTGGTGCAGGAACACTAATAAAACGCACTTCCCTCCTACACGCTCAAAAAGCCTTTCTAAGAGCGTTGAACTCAAAACAAGACAAATGTACGGTTCGGTATAGAAAAGCCGGGAGAATCGATTTTTACTCAAAATAACTATCGGCATGAAGTGCCCTACCCCAATCACGTTGAAGAATCCACAAGCCAAAGGATTTGAAGATCGTAACACCACGATACAAGTACCATGCGGCAAATGTGGAGCATGCAGACATAACAGGCGCACCGAATGGGCATTCAGATTAAAGGTTGAGCATAGACACGCTAAAAGCGCATTTTTCATTACGCTTACATATACGGATGCTACCCTTCCTGTAACCCCATATGGAGAAGTCACATTATCAAAAAAAGATGTTCAGGATTTTATTAAAAGGCTCAGAAAAGAGAACTCAAAAAAATGGTCCGAACAACTTAGATACTATGCTGTAGGTGAATACGGTACAAAGACAGACAGACCACACTACCACATAATATTGTTCAATCTACATTCCGACTTGGTTAACTCAATACTACCTAAATGGAAATCAGGACAAATACATGTAGGTACAGTTTCAGATGCTTCCATCTTCTACTGTTCAAAATACCATATAACTAAACGGCATGACTACTTAAAAGATGATGACAGACAACCAGAGTTTGCATTAATGTCACGCAGACCAGCTATAGGCTGGCAATACCTTTATGATGATTACCAATTAGACGGTAGAAAGATCATTTATAAAGGAGATAAAAACCTGTCCTGGCATAAGGACAATCAACACACATTTGTTATGAATAATGGTTTCAGACAGATGTTACCACGCTACTACAAAAACAAAACATGGAATGAAGAAGATAGGAAAGCTATTAGCAAAATTAATAGAATCAACAGTTCTCGATTGGATCGAGAAGAGATTGAGAGACTTTCTAGAAAAGGATATACCGATCCTCATAGAGAGATTTTTGATCGATCGAAACATGCTGCCTCCAAGGTCAAACACAAAGCCTCGGATTCAGACAAATTTTGACATGTTCTATTGTCCAGAATGTAATAATGATGTCAGTACAGATATTTTAGAACTATGTACACATTGTAACAAAGCGGACGTAAGTGAGGCAATAAAGCGTAGCGATTTTACGAACGACGCCGCATCCAACGAGCCCGGAGAGTACAATTGGTTTACCAAATTCGACGAGGCGGAAGAAGACTTCGAGTCCAGAGTGGACGAGGATACGCACTAATCTCTACTTGATATATTAGTGCGGAGTGACACCAGTCAACTCCTAACAAAAACCTAATGGAAACTATACTAACTCTTATAGAGGCCATAGATCAATCAATAGCAGTCATTAACAAGTATTTATTGTTTATAGCATTGCTATTATATATATTAACCTAAGTTCTTTGACATGTTGAAAATAAGTGAATCACCTAAGAACGAAAGTGAGGTGAAAGAAGTTATTAACAGAATGATGGAAATCACCGGCACTATGCCTTGCCCCTCCTGCAAGGGGAGAGGGAGCAAAAGACTCCTGATGAAAAGGCAAATTTGCGCAAAATGCAACGGCACCGGCCTTGTGTATGTGCAATAAAATCAAGTTTCTATAATATAAATTATAGGATAATTATATATATTCTCCGATTTGATAATTGAATTATTTCAGTAACTTGTGTACAGTGTTAACAAAGTTGGTTATGAAGGTACTTGTAGTTGAAGATGATAAAGTATTATCACTCTTGATTTCTAAAATGGTTGAGAAAATGGGATTATCTGTGATTGGTACTGCTGTTGCAGGTCAGGAAGCTATCACTAAAATTAAAGAGCTTACCCCCGATCTGATCTTAATGGATATTATGCTTGAGGATGATATCGACGGTATTGAAGCAATGAAACAACTGAGAAAAGATAACATCGGAATTCCAGTTATTTTTATTACCGGTAATTCCGATGTATATAATCGAGAACGAGCAAAAGAAACTAATTACACCGACTATCTAGTTAAACCCGTCAGTTTTGATCTCCTTAGAACAACCATTGATAAAGTTAACTAGCTGCTTCTTTTAATTTAAATGTGACTGGTAATGTGTATTGCACGCTTACGGGTCGTCCTCTTTGTAATCCAGGCTTAAATTTAAGCTGTTTTACTACTCGTATAGATTCCTCATCGCATCCACCTCCAATACCTCTAACAATGAAAGGATTCAATACGTTACCATTGTTATCAATCACAAACTGGACGATGACTTTACCTTCAATACCAGCTTTGATAGCTAGCTCAGGATAAATAACCTTTTCCTGAACTGACTTTATTCCTCCTATAAGAACTGGTGGATTTTCGACTACAACAAATATTTGCTCTTCAACAGCATCTTCCTGTTGATCAACAGGTCTTGGAGGAAGCGGAATTTCAGGGATACTACTGAAATCAATCTCTGCATCAATTTCTAATATCTCAATTTCAAGCACTTCATCATTTGGAACTTCTATTGGAACTGCAGGCCTTGGCGGAGCTGGTGCCTTAAGTTCTTGCCGTGTTTTGAATTATTTCCTGAATAATAACTTCTTCTTGTGAAGTAGTTAACATTACTTTTTCTGTTTCAGATGGGACAAATTGAACAGAAAATATGGTGATTAGAGCACCTAGTGATAGGATTAAACCGAATTCGAATTTAAGCCTGTAGCTTGCAAAAGAAACTCGGTCTAGTAGAGTGCTATGTTTTCCAACCTTTTTCATTAGACACCTCCTTTCTTTTGCTCCAAGTTTGGTATCTAATGTGAAGATTGAATGAAAAAAAATAGCCCTACTTAAAGCAGAGCTATTTGAAATCATAATGAATATTAGAATCGATTTATCTATCCATCCAAACTAAACGTGATTGGAATACTATAACTAACGTTAACTGGTCTTCCCCTTTGTAGTCCAGGTTGGAACTTAGCCCCTTCAAGAGCTTTGAGAGCAGCTTCATCACAGCCACCACCAATTCCTCTTACTACTCGTGGATTAACGATATCTCCTTCAGCATTCACAACAAACTGGATAACTACTCTTCCCTCAATACCAGCTTTTCTGGCCATTTCAGGATAAACAATACGCTTTTGTACTCCAGCAATGCCTCCAATAAGTACCGGAGGTTGCTCTACAACCACAAATATCTGATCATCGGATTCGTCATCAGATGGAGGCGGAGGTGGCGGTAAATCTAATGGTCCGTCTAAATCCAACTCTGCATCTAAATCAAGAATTTCATCTTCGATGATTTCATCATTTGGCACTTCTACTGGCACAGGTGGTCGTGGCGGTGGCGGAGGTGTTTCAACTTGTTTAGTCTGAATTACTTCTTCCATTATCACTTCTTCCTGCACTTCTATCGGAATTATTTCCGGCGGTTCAGACTCAATCGTGATTTTAAACGCGATTAAGAATATTACTAAGCTCGAAATTAGCCCTATTTGCAAATGAAGCTTGTAGTTCTTTCTATGGTCTTTCAACCGTTTCATTCTTTTAACTGGTTCTCTCATCATAGCTCCTTTGTGATATTTTTTAAACCGTGAGCATTATCCGAAAGTAAGATTATTAAGTTGCGTCCTGATTATGAAGAAATGTTAAAATTATCAGGCAATTACTTTGATTTGATTGGGAAATAACTTCAAATCAAAATGATCATTCTTTTTTAATACCTCTCCGTCCTTATGGATATAAACTGGCTCTAAAGTTCGAATAGAAAACTCTTCTCCAGTTATAGTTTCGAATAAAACCGGAGAAATGGGAATCCCAAACGAAAGTTTAAGGAATTCAATAACAAGCCTTAGAGTGGACACATCTTTTGTGTAGATTAGCTCAAGTAGTCCGTCATCAATTTTTGAATCAGGAGAGATGAGATACTTGCCTCCCTCCCATTTACCATTAGCTATTACAATCATCTTTGAATCTATGTTCAGGCTTACGGAACTCTGCTTTTGATCTATAGTCGCTCTAAACTTTTTGGCACTCCCTAATACTTTTAATCCCGCTAACACATATCTAAAACCCGAAAGCCAACCTGGTAATTTTGATGCGATAAAGTTAGTCTCTCCATCAAAGCCTAATCCTAGAGTATTTATGAAATAAGTTTCATTTACCTGGATAAGGTCAACCGATTTTACTTCCCTCCTTTTTAAAACCTTCAAATTAGCATCAAGTGATTTACCTAGCCCCAATGATTTAGAGAAATCATTTCCGGTACCAAGGGGAAGTACTCCGAGACAAACATCCTTATCCCTAAGTGAAGTTGCAACAGAACTAATAGTACCATCACCTCCACAAGCAACAACAACATCAAATCTATCACTTATCGATGATAAAATACCCTCGACACTCTCTCCTTTATCCATAAATCGAATCTCTGAATCAGGTAAGTAATGCTTTATGAGATCAAGATTATCTTCAATAACCTTTCTTGATTTACCTGAATTTGATGAAGTATTTACCAGTAAAAAATAACTCAATTGGACCGGTTTAATCGAAGTGCTTCACTCTAATCGAAAAATCCCCTTTTTTACCTTTCCTGATAATAATTCTGTCGATTATTGCATCAATTGAAAAACTCCCATATACATTCGGATAGGTCTGATCTCCTTCTTTTTCATGCTTAATAGGAACTTGCAGTCTAAGAGGGTCAATCACAATTAAGAGCAATTCATCCTCTTCTGAATACGTGTTATTTGCTGCATCCTGTACCTGGTCACCCCTGAAACACTGAATGAAACCTTGCTCTTTCAAAGATTCTGGTTCAAAAATGCCCGAAGCAGAAAATGATTTCCAGTCTTCTTTTTTTATAAGTGTAAATAAAAGATCTATTTCCAAAGCTGTTTAATTATATGCTATATGTATTAAGGCATCGCCTTTATGAACAATTGGGTTATTATTTTGTCCCACGATTACTCCAGATTCAGAAAATACCACTTTCGTTTTTTTTCCTCCAAATGGATCAGAAATATATCCCAGTACTTGTTTTCTTTCTATCGAAGCTCCTAACTCAAAATCGGGTGTAAAAAGGCCCGCATTTTTAGCTCTCACCCATCCTGATTTTCTATACATTTTAGTTCCTGTTATCTCCGGAGCCTCAGATATCATCCCTAAATGCTTCATCAGTTTAAGAGTCCCATCTATGCCTTTTGCTATTCCTAACTCATCAAATCGAAGTGACTCACCAGTTTCATACACCAAAATAGGTTTACCTTTTTTGTGTGAAGCACTTCTAAAAGATTTGGGGATCAACGTAGAATGTAGTGTAATAGGAGCATCAAATGCTTTCGCTAATTCTTTGGTGTTCTGTAAGTTAAATGAACATCTTATTTGAGGATAATTAGCTCGGCTAGCTCCACCTGTGTGAAAATCTATTCCGCAATCGACCTGAGGGATAATTTTAGTCATTAGGGTATAGGCCAATAACCGAGCTAATGAACCACCTTTAATCCCAGGAAAACTTCTGTTTATGTCCTTTCCATCAGGTACCCCTCTCACGTTCAGAAGAAAGCCATATATGTTTACAATTGGTAAAGCGATAATAGTCCCTTTTTCTGGAAGAACTTGTTTTGTAGAAATTAGCCGGCGAATAATCTCAATACCATTTATCTCATCACCATGAAGCCCCCCAGTTAGAAGTAGAACCGGACCATCCTTTTTTGCTCTATACACATGGACTGGCAAGTCAATAGTTGTGTAAGTAGGAAGCCGGGCAATGTTCAGATTTATTTTTCGGTTCTCTCCTAACCCGATTTTCTGATCATTAATAGTGATGAACTCAGGCATTACTTTTGATTTTCCTTCGCCTTACTGGCTTTGCAATTTGTTTCTCTGTTTCTGAGACAACATATCTTAAAATTGCTCCAGCAATATCCTTATTGGTGGTTTTTTCTATTCCCTCAAGTCCGGGAGAAGAATTAACCTCCAAAATAAGTGGGCCTCGTTCTGATTGAAGCATATCCACTCCTGCAATTGGTAAGCCCATAGCTTGCGCCGCTGTTAGAGCCGCTTCTCGTTCTTTTTTATTAAGCTTTATTAGAGAACTTGTTCCTCCCTGATGAAGATTGGATCGAAACTCCCCTTCTTTCCCCTGGCGTTTCATTGCACCAACTACTTTTCCGCCTACTACGAAAGCCCTGAGGTCAGCTCCCTTAGATTCGGATATAAACTCCTGAACAATCACCCTGGCTTTCATACTATGAAATGCCTCAATAATAGACTGAGCAGCTTTTTTTGTTGGAGCTAATACCACTCCATATCCCTGTGTACCTTCTAAAAGCTTTACAATTAATGGGGCCCCTCCAACTGAATCGATAAGTTTATTTACCTCTTTCGAATAATTGGTAAACACAGTTTTTGGCAATCCCAAACCTGCTCGGGCAAGAATTTGAAGACTTCTCAATTTATCCCTTGATCGCACAAGAGCTTGAGATTGTACTGCAGTGAATTTATTCATCATCTCAAATTGACGGACAACAGCAGCTCCATAATACGTTACCGATGCACCAATTCTTGGAATAACCGCATCAATATCTCTCAGGCTCTCCCCTTTATAAAAAATATCAGGTTTGTCCTGCTCAATCATAATGTCACACTTCAGGTGATCAATTACTTTTGCCTCATGCCCTTTAGATTCTATTGCTTCAACTAACCTTCTCGTTGAATATAGATCTGCGTTTCGAGACAGTATTCCAATTTTGAGACTCAATGTACTTCGCGATTTTTAAATGAAAGATTTCGTTTTGAAACATCAACAATAAATTTGCCAGCTGACAGAAACTTACGACCAATCAAAAGTGGGTATTTCATTTCAGAACGATCGGTTAAAGAAAACTCAATGGTAAACTCTTTTTTAAAAAAACAGATCGTTGTCTGTACAAAAAACCTGGTTTCTTTTGCTCCATTTGAGCTTTTGATTTCTCTTTGATCAAAAATTGGGAGTTCGATGAGCTGTTCATTATATGCTTTGTGCTCCGGGTCTAAAAGATTAAACCTGATCCACGGCTCCCCATCTTTTTCAAAGGCTTCAATATGATGGCAGTGCAAACTTGATGAATAAGCTCCCGTGTCTATTTTTGCCTCGATCTCTTCTATATTCCATCCAGGAAGATCGACCAGCTCAATGCGACCAATTGTATGGAGTTGATGTTTTTTCATTAATTTCAAAAATAAGAGATATGCAGGGAAATTGTTACTAAGCCTAAATTAAAAAACTCATTTTAGCTATCTATGCCCCACAAAATATTTGACAAATCCGTTTTGATACTGGATGAATCCAGAGCTCGTAAGAATATAGAATCTATGGCAAAAAAAGCTAGTGAGTCAGATACCGTTTTTCGGCCTCATTTTAAGACTCATCAATCCATTGAAATTGGAGGGTGGTTTAAAGAAGTCGGAGTATCAGGGATTACGGTTTCCTCAATCCAAATGGCTGAATATTTTGCTAAAGAAGGATGGGAAAGTATCACTATTGCATTCCCTGTTAGTTATCTCCAGGCTGACCGGTTGAGTAGAATAGCCTCACTTACTGAGTTAAGGATATTAGTGGTAGATCATGAAACAGTTCTAAACCTGGATAATGCACTCTCCTCAGAGCTTCAGGCATATATTGAGCTCGATCCAGGATACCAAAGAAGCGGAATACCGATAAATAACTATAGCGAAATTGAAGCCCTTAAAAAGACTATCCAGGAAACTAAAAACATAGCATTTCATGGCTTTTACACGCACTCAGGACATAGCTATAAATGCCGATCCGAATCAGAAGTACTGGAATTAGTTTCTCCGATTTCATCAAAACTTCTACGCTTTAAAAAGGAATTCAAGGAACCAGTTTGCTTTGGTGATACCCCCTCCTGTTCATTACTTGAGTCTTTTAATTTTGCTGATGAGCTAAGCCCTGGGAACTTCGTTTTCTATGACTGGACACAAGTAGAAATCGGCTCCTGTAGCCCGGATAAAATAGCGGTAGTCATGCACTGTCCTATCGTTGCTAAATATCCCGATCGCAATGAATTTTTAATTCATGGTGGCGCTATCCATTTTTCCAAGGATTCATTTACAGACACTGATGGAAATACATTCTTTGGAAAAATCGTAGAACAAACAGAATCTGGATTTGGCTCACCGATTGATGGAAGCTTTGTTAAATCCCTGTCTCAGGAACATGGAATCGTTAGGTGCAGCGATGAATATTTTAATTCAAAAAAGGTGGGCGATTTTGTTTCTATTCTCCCTATTCACTCATGTTTGACTGCAGAATCAATGGGGAGCTATTTTACCTTTGATGGGCAGCAGATTGACCATATGAGCAAAAAAATCAATGACTAAATCACTGCTGAATCTAATAATTGAATAGATTTCTGGTCAGCATCTATTCTGGCTTTTATACCTATCGGAAGAGTTATATTTCTTTCTTCATGGCTAATCATAGCCCCATAAAATGCAGGTATTCCAAGTGGATTAATATGATCATCAAACACTTTTTTGAGACTCAAACTATTTGATCCAGCTGAACAATCGGTACACTTACCAAATACAAAACCATTTATTTGTCCAAGTATTCCAGAAAGTTTTAGCTGAGTGAGCATTCTATCGATACGGTAGACATCTTCCCCAATATCTTCGAAGAAAAGAATCGAGCCTTCAAAATCGGGTAAGTAATCCGAACCTATCATTGAAGTAAGTACAGTTAGATTCCCTCCTAACAGAATCCCTTCTGCTTTCCCAGACGATATCGTAAAAGCATCTTCTTCACCTTCAGGGAGTTTATAGCTAGCCTTTTTAGCTTCGATTAACACCTCATTCCATGAATCGACAGTAAAGTCATTCCATTCCGACTTCCCGACTGGACCATGAAAAGTTATGAGTCCGGTTTTTTTATAGATGGAAAGCAGCAAGGAGGTAATATCACTAAACCCAATAAGAGGTTTGGGGTTGTTCTTTATGAGCTCAAAATCGATAAGTGGCAATAACCGGTTACTTCCCCACCCGCCTCTTGTACAAAGAATTGCATCGATAGTATCATCCTGAAACATGTTCATCAAATCCTGAACCCGATTTTCATCTTCGCCAGCCAGATATCCATTCCTATCCTTTACATGCTCACCTAATACCAGACTATATCCAAGACCTTCCAGACTTTCAATCATAGTATCAAAGTCTTTTGAATTGTAAATGGGGCTCCCTGGAGCAACTAAGCCCAGTGTAGCTCCTTGTTTTATTCTTTTGGGCTTTAAAACACTATCAAAAAAGTTATCACCCAAAAGAGAAGAAGGAACAAAGCCCAATAGAGAGAAGGCACTTAGGCGGGTAATAAAATCTCTTCTGGAAAAAGGCATTTCTTCATTTTTTGTTTTTATACAGCGCTTCTTCTTCTATGATCCCCAGAACTTCATCGGGCACTAAATGATTAGGCATATCACCTCCTCCCATAATCTCCTTTACCTGAGTAGAAGAAACATCGAATGGGATATGCTCCACAAAAATTGTTTTATCGAGAATATAGCTTTGGACTTCAGAATGATCTGCACCTGGACGTTCTGCCACTAGTAATTGTACTTCTTTGATGATCTCCTCGTGTAGTTTCCATTTATGAAAATTAGCAAGGCTATCTTCTCCCATGCAGAAAAAAGGGAATTCCAGATCTCGATACTTTTCCTTCAGATACTGGATGGTTGTGACTGTAAATGAGGGTTTTGGTAACTCGTTTTCAATGGTGAGTATTTCCAGACCTTTTACTCCAGAGAAAGCTTTTCTGAGCATTTTCAGCCTCATGTCGTAAGGCGCGTGGTCCTTTTCTGTTTTATGAGGAGGAAAGGGTGTAAGCAGCACCCAAAGCTGGTCTATCTTGCCGGATGAAATAAAAGAATGTGCTATAGAAACGTGCCCAGAATGTACTGGGTCGAATGTACCGCCAAATAAACCAATACGTGGTTTCATTAATTGCTGCCTAGGGCTTCTCCTTCTGTTGGAGATGATATTTTAGACATCTTTTCCTGAGCTTCCAAATAAAGATCTTCTGCCTTTCCCCTATTCTGACTGTCAGGAAACAACTGAAGAAATTTTTCATAGTTAGCAACCGCTAAGCCATAGCGCTCACCCTGTTTCAAACTAATGCTATTATCCGCATAAAGAATATAAGTTTCTATTTGTCGTACAAGAGCTCTTTCTGCCCAGGCAGATTCAGGGTATTGATCAATAGTTTGATCAAAATAGATAGTAGCTGCCAAAAACCGTTCTGTTCTCAAATAAAATTCTGCTGATTCATAGCTCTTTCGTGCCAATTTATTTCTCAGTTCATCAATCCTCTGAGCGGATTCTGGTACAAATTCAGAATCTGGGTATTTGCTATTGAAAAGCTGAAACAACTCGATAGCACGATTTGTTGCAGATTGGTCTAAACGATATCTGGGGCTCTGCTTGTAATAACATACCGCTCGTTTATATTCAACCTCCTGTAGACGTTGATGCTGGGGATAGAAAGCCATAAAGCGTTCATATTCTGAAGCGGCTAGTAAATATTGCTTGTTCAGATAATAGCTTTCAGCAAGAAAAAACTGTGCTTCTTCCGCATAATTGGAGCCTCTTCCCAATCGAGTAACCTGATCAAATCCGTAGGCTGCATCACCATACTTTTCCTTTTCGAAAAGAGCCATGGACTTATCAAAAGCTACATTCAAAGGGTCTCCAGGTCGTATCAGTTCTTTGTTTCTACACCCTATTAGTAAAAAAACTGCAATTAGCAGATATACAGGAAAACGATTCATTCTGAAATTATAATATCCTTTAGTGATCACGATTTTGTAAGAAGATAAGTAGATTTTTTAGTTCTGTTTTGTATTTGGAATCAGAAAATTTAGCCAACAGCTCATAAGCCCTTTTATACCTATCATCAATTTCTCGCCTGGCATCTTCCAATACGTTCAGGGTTTTCAAGATTCCCAATACTTCATTAACTGAATCTTCACTGGGAGAGTCAGCCTCAAGTGTGTCTTTGATTATTTTTGATTGTTTGTCATCTGCACGCTCTAACGCAAGTATAGTCAGATATGTTTTCTTGCCTTCAAAAATATCCCCACCTGGTTTCTTTCCAAACTTTTCAGGATCAGCAATGGCATCCAAAAGGTCATCCTGGATTTGAAATGCCAGCCCCATACATTGTCCAAGCTCCCTGAGATCTCTTCTTTCTTCAGTAGTGGAGTGAGCAGCTATCCCGCCCATCTCAAGTGCTCCACTAAGTAGAGCAGCAGTTTTTCCGCCAATCATCTCAAGATACTCTTCATGAGTAACCATATCTCTTTCTACAAATTCCATATCAAGAGCCTGTCCTTCACATACAGTTACCGTTGCGTGAAGAAAAGCCTCATACATTGCACTAAATTCATGCTTAGAGTAGCTCTCTTCTTTCCCATAAAAGCCCAACTGCTGCATTGCATTGGCAAACATTACATCACCACTTAAGATGGCAATGTTCTCGTCCCATTTTTTATACACACTAGGTTTTCCACGCCTTGTCTCAGCTGAATCCATAATATCATCATGAACAAGGGTAAAATTATGAAGTATCTCTACTGCTAATGATGCAGGAATTGCTTCCTCTACTTTTCCTCCACACATTCCACATCCAAGTAAAGTGAGGATTGGGCGAATCCTTTTTCCTCCCGCTTTAAGTGCATACTCAAAGGGCTGGTAAAGTGTCTCAGGGGTATTTGGTAATTGTAGATGATTAAGCTTCGACTCAATAGTAGAGAAAAGCTCCTGGTGCAAAGTGTTACTCAAGTCGTATCCAAAAGATTTTTTCTAAGATAGCAATATACACGCTCTTTATTCGCTCGTTTTTGAGAGCAGATGCGATCTGCTTAGCTCAGATATACTCGTGCATCCAAGCAAGGTGAGAATAATTCTTAAATCGTTCTGCCACATATGAAAAAGATGTTCCAGGCCTTCAATACCGCCTTCTGAAATTGCTTTTATGACTGGTTGAGCACTTGCCGCAAAAGAAGCTCCTAAACAGATCGATTTAGCTATATCGTGCGCCGTACGAATGCCTCCAGATGCGATTAACCCGAAGCTTCGTTCCCATTGTAACGAGCTTATTTCACGCAAACACTGAACAGTCGGAATTCCCCAATTATCGAAATTATGGTTGGGGTTTTTATTTGATGAACGGTAGTTCTCTACTTTAGCCCAGCTTGTCCCACCTGCTCCAGCCACATCAATTACTTCAACACCAGCATTTAGCAATCGTTTAGCAACATATTTCGAAATACCAGCCCCGGTCTCTTTTACAATAATGGGTACATGAGCATCTTTAACCAACTGCTCAATTCCATGTAACACCCCTTTAAAACTGGAGTCTCCCTCAGGCTGCATAAGCTCCTGAAGTGGATTTAAATGTACAATGATCGCATCAGCCTCAATACTCCCGGTAAGTTTCATAATACTATCTCTAGAAAAACCTCCAACCAACTGAGCTCCTCCAATATTTGCCGCGATAAATGCACTGGGTGCTTTTTCCCGAACTACAGAAAAGGTTCTGGTAAGTGATATGTCTTCAAGCATGGCACGCTGACTTCCGACTCCAAATGGGAGATCATAGTTTTCACAAAACTCAGCAATGATGGCATTAACCGGGCCCGCCTCCGCATAACCTCCCGTCATGGATGAGATAAATAATGGAAAAGAGAAAGTTCGGCCTAGTAGATCGGCTTTGGTTGACACCTCTGATAAATCAACCTCCGGGAGTGCATTATGAGCAAAGTAGAATTGGTCGAATCCAGCTGATTGACTGTACTGGGTTCCTTCGGTAACGGTAAGCTCGACGTGATCTTTTTTGCGCTGTCTGATATCTGCCATAAAGGAACTTCTTGATTCCAAGAGTTAATTCCAATTCTATTCCTGAGTCATCCTGAGGCCACTGCCGAAGGATCATATCAAATGTGTAATGCGTTGATTCTTCGCTTTCACTCAGAATGACCTTAGTATTAAGGTAAGTAAGAGCCTGAATTCACGTGGAAGGTTTGGCCGGTAGCATGAACTAACTTCCCTTCTGCTAATAGCAGCACCAAATTCGCTATTTCTTCAGCTGGTGCTATGGAATCTAAGGCCAGTCCCTGAGTGAGGTATTCTTCTCCATACACTTCTATCGATTCCCTGGCCATATCGGTATCTACAAATCCTGGAGCAATGGTATAAACAGTAATTCCAGCTTTGCCAAAGCTACGAGATATACTTTTCGTTAAGCCAATCATTCCCGCTTTACTGGCTGAATAAGCCGCATATTCCTGGGTGTCTCCTCTCTGACCTGCCCTGCTGGATATATTGATTATTCTTCCAGAAATCCCTCTCTCCTGCCATGCATTAATTGCCCACTTTGATATCAGAGCCGCCGACCTAAGATTTACCTGTTGAGTGATGTCCCAGGTTTTCAGCCATTCTTCATCCGAAATACCAAAATCAGCTTCTCTGAACATTCCAGCATTGTTGATTAGGACTTCAGGGATGGATTCTTCTAAAAATACTTCTTTCAGCTTTTGAAGCTCTTGCTCATTGGATAGATCACAGACTATATGCTGGTAGGTGTTATTGTTTGAATCGTTAATTGCTTTGGTTGAAGTTCCTACAACCGAATAATCATTAGCGATTAACAAATCATTGATTGCTTTACCAATTCCTCGGGATGAGCCTGTTAGAAGGATTTTCATTTGTGCTAATAAACTTGAGTTGATTTATCTTTTATTATGGAAAAAGAAATTAAAAAAGAGTTACAGAAGCTAGAGGAAGAAATGGACATCAAAATCCTCTATGCTGTAGAATCAGGAAGCAGAGCATGGGGTTTTCCTTCTAAAAATAGTGATTGGGATGTAAGATTTATTTATATCCATAAAAAGGAGTGGTACTTATCCATTGATGACAAAAAAGATAGCTATGTAAAAATTCTACCAAATGATATCGATTTAAGTGGATGGGAACTTCGAAAAACTCTAAAACTCTTTCGTAAATCCAATCCTCCCTTTATGGAATGGTTAGACAGCCCAATTGTATACAAAGAGAATTATTCTACGATTAGTAAGCTAAGAGAGGCTTCTAAAGAATATTTCAATCCAAAATCATGCATGTATCACTATTTGAGTATGGCTGAAGGTAATTTCCGAGACTATCTCAAAGGAGAAAAAGTAAGGATTAAGAAATATTTCTATGTCCTCAGACCGGTTTTAGCATGTATGTGGATTGAGAGAACTAATGAGATGGCTCCTATGGAGTTTGATCAGATGGTGGATTCCGAAATCACGAATGGGGAATTAAAAAATGAGATACTTAATCTATTAACTCGCAAAAAGTCCGGAGAAGAATTAGACTGGGAACCTAAAATCGAAATAATCGATAGTTTCCTGGAGGAAAAGATCACATACTACAAGTCATTTTTAAGGGACTTTGATTATAAAAAGTACCCAGATACTGAAAAACTAAATTTAATTTTCAGAGAGACTTTAGAAGAAATAAGTTAAATATAGTCAACCCTTCCAAACTGGAACAAAACTGCAAGCTTCTCCATACATAATCTTTTTAGCTGTTCCCAGTAACTTATTGGTAGCAAGTAAATAGATAGAGTCTGGAACATGAATATCTCCACATCCTTTCAGCAGAATAAACTTGTCCTGATATTGAGACCAATCATGATCTTCAACCTTTCTTCGATACAACTCATGGCTCACTTCTTCCGGGGATAAATGAAAAACTTCCTTAGCAAAAGCTGATGCATGAGAAGTAATTAGCATCCAGGCCCAGGGAGCAATGATTGCATCTGTTGAACAAAACACAGACAGGTACTTCCCTTCATATTGTGACCAGTCATAATTAGCCAAATGCTCTCTAAAATCATTCTCCTTAAGCAATAAACCCATATGCAGAAAGTCCTTGATGTCCAATGATTCTATTGGAGTTGGGTCATGGAATAACTTAGCCATATCCAGGGTGACCAGCTTCTCGTTTGCTTTTACTTTGTTTACAATCTCTGCCATACTTCTTGCTACTTTTTCCTGATGATGGTTACTCCATCTCTGATAGGTAATAAAACCTGTTCTACCCGATCATCGTTTGTTACATGGGCGTTAAAATCTGCGATAGCCTGAGCCTTATTATCTTCAGGATCTAATACAGTTGCGTCCCAGAGTACATTATCTGCAACAATCAGACCACCTGGATTAAGTTTCTCCAAAGACTGCTCATAATACAGGGTGTATCTCAATTTGTCTCCATCAAGATATATTAGATCGAAGTCTCCCTCCTGCATTTCAAGCGTTTTTTGAGCATTTCCTTTCACTAAGGTAATCTTATGACCGACCTGAGACTCATCGAAATGCTTTCTGGCCAGATCATAGTATCTTAGGTTCATTTCCAGGGTTACTACTTCCCCATCTTCTGGTAAAGCTTCTGCTATCATAATTGCCGAGTATCCGGTAAATGTTCCTATTTCCAACACCCTTTTTGCTCCGGAAATCTTAATTAGCATCTTCAACAACTGACCAACCAATCGCCCACTCAACATATCAATGAATTCTAACTCTTTGTCAGAGTTATCAATGAGTGTATTAATCTCCTCTGATTCCGGAGTAGTATTCTTCTCCGCGTATGCTTCTACCTCTGGATGTGTAATGGGAACGACTTGTTTACCGCGATGCTTCTTCATGATTGAAAGATACGGCTCCTAACCCTATCATCCCCAAAAAAGAACAACTTTGGAATTCATCCCGGCAAAGGAATCTCGTTTTATTATCTGGTTTTTTTATTGGTACACTCGCTTTTTGATGAAGCTGAGGTTCAAAAGGGTAATCATTACTCAAAACTATTACCCTACTGAAGAATCCAAAACGGTGTATTTCATCAACCACAATTATTGGTGGGACGGATTACTCCCCCTTTATCTAAACAATAAGCTGTTCAAGCAAAAAGCCAGGGCATTGATGGAAGACAAACAAATGAAGCAGTATCCCTTTTTCTCCAGAATTGGAGCTTTTTCGGTGAACCTGAACGACCCCAGGTCTTCTATTACATCCTTACGATATGCTGTCCAATCTATGGAAAGGGCGAATTCATGTCTTTTCATCTATCCAGAGGGAGAACTTGTACCTCCATCAAAAAGAGTTTCTGAATTTAAGCCCGGACTCACCTGGCTCTATAAAAAAATGGATGGGATTGAATTCGTACCTATTGCCTTTTACATCGATCAATCTAAATCCAGTAAACCAGATTTATACATCTCAATTGGAGAGAAAGTTAATTTTTATAAAAATATGGATAGCAAAGAGTTAACCAGTCTATTTGAAGATTCTGTTAATGAACTTACCAGGTCCATTGATAAAACATTTTAGAGCGTTGAACCCAATGAGAATTTTGTGAAAGAAAGCGCAATCTCATTCTAACCATCCACCAATATTTCTCTTCATAAATCTTGTCTGGCTTAATGTATTCCGAGATTCCTTTCGCTTTAAAGCTTCCTTCCGTTGTTTTCATTACAGCCTCTCCTAAAAAGCGCTGGTAGAACGGACCATTATCAATCACCTTAGATTGATTTATGGCAATAGTTACATCATCAGATTCCAGGCTAATTGAACGAGCAGAATTAAGCCTTAAGAAAGTAGCTTTGTGATCACTTAGATCTACCTGGCCAAAAGACTCAGAAATCTTCTGTCCATCTTTAGATATCAGCCAGGCCTCATGCTGCTGTTTTCCATCTAAACCATTCATGATATAATAAATGAGTGTATGATCTGGAAAATGAAATCTCCCCCAGTACCAATCCTCAAAGCTGTCTTTTAGAGGTTCATAGCCTGTATTATGATCATGGTACCCAACCCCATTGAATAACACGCTATGATCACTTCTTCCTTCCAGGATAATTGAACCAGCTACTTCAGCTCGTGGTTGAAGTAAATTCCAACTGTGTTTATCGGAGGATTCGCGCTCAATCAATGCCTCATCTACAGTAGAACTGGTAAATGTAAGTTTGGCTTGAATAGAATGACCCGAATCAAGGCTTTGGGTAATTAACAGGTGATACTTTAAGGAATCACCCTCTTGCTCCCACTGGAAAAAATTACTCCCAATCCTGGCGCTTTGCTCCTCTTCGTTCCAATGGAAAGAATCAGGCTTATATTCTACAAAGCTGTAGTACTCAATTTTATCTCTATGGTAAACCGAAATACTGATCGCCGGAAAAGCTCCGGGAAGTGGATTCCCATCTTTTAGAGCTTCGATATATTTGGGAGAAAATGGGTTTCCATCATAAAAGATGATGACAAATGACCACTCTTTATCATGGCTTAAGGCATCAAAATACCACCATTCATACCCCGAAGAAGGTTTTTCGGGATCAATATGTTCATCTTTGAGTTTAGTGGAAATGTTCATCCCTAAATAAAAGGTTGTTGATGGTGATGGTCAACCAACCGTTGAGTACCTTTCGTTCGATATGATCTATTTTCTTTATTTCGCAATTATCTACTTAATTCTAACCACCCTGGTTTTGGTTAGAAATTTATTCGAATTCAAAAGCTTAAACGGCATCAATACAAAAGACTCAGAGACTGAGATATTAGTAAGCGTTTGTATTCCTGCACGAAATGAAGAAAAAGTAATAGAGCGATGTATTGGAAGCGTTTTAAAACAGGATTACCCAAATTTTGAGGTTTTGGTTCTTGACGATAACTCTACTGACAAAACTCCTGAGATTATTTCAGGACTCTCCTCTTTTGTTTCAAACCTGAATCATCTTAAGGGGGCGCCTAAACCTGAAGATTGGCTGGGTAAACCCTGGGCTTGTCATCAGCTTTCAGAAGCAGCGAAAGGAGATATACTCGTATTTATCGATTCAGATGTTTGGCTGGAGAAGGATACCCTATCAAAAGCAGTTAATGAGCTGGAAAAGAAAGATGTGATCACAGTATGGCCACAGCAAAAGCTAACCTCTTTCTGGGAGCAGATGATTGTTCCGCTGGTTTACTTTTCCCTTTACACCTTATTGCCAGCTAAGTATGTAGAACGAAGTCCCAGGTGGATGCCCTTTTCCCTTGCTTCAAAACTCAACGAGAAATTTGCTGCTGCTTGTGGGCAGTTCATTGCCTTTAATAGAAATGCCTATGAGAAAATTGGAGGTCATCAAGAGGTTAAATCTGAAGTAGTAGAAGATGTAGAAATGGCGCGGATGATCAAGAAGCAGAAGCTTTCTCTTCAGATGTTTGACGGGATACAAACTGTGTATTGCAAAATGTATGATAGTCACAGAGATATCTGGAATGGGTTTAAGAAAAATTTCCTGGCTGGTTTTGGCAACTTGTTAGAGTTCTTCTTCATGTGGGGAATACATTTCATCGTATTCTTGCTCCCCTGGTTCACCCTTATCCACGGTATTACTACTTCGAATACACTTATTTCCATTCTGAGCATAATTGTAATTGCTTCATATAATCTTCAAAGAGCGATTCTTAATTATCGTTACGGCTGGAGTACTATCACAGGATTACTCCATCCTTTTTCAGTGCTTTGGTTTCATGTTCTCGCTTTAGTATCAGTTGCTAATAGAGTATCAGGAAAGAAGGCGATTTGGAAAGGCCGTGAGGTATAAATTTTGGGATTTATACTGTTTCATTTTGTTGTATAGATAAACATATTCAATCAATGAAATCTGTAATAGAGAAATATCTGAAATACCTGCAGGTTGAACGTAATGCTTCCCCTCACACCATTCTCTCTTACAAAAACGATCTTGGCTCTTTCCTTCAATTTTGCGCTACTCAAGCGGAAGTAGATGAAGAGCAAGTTGATATAAAAACCATTACCCGACTGACGATAAGACTTTGGCTCGGAGAGCTATCGGACGAAGGTCTTTCTAAAAGCTCTATATCCAGAAAAGTAGCTGCACTTCGATCCTTTTTTAAATATTCTTTTAAACGAGGATTTATAGCTAAGAATCCTGCTCACCTTCTGGTAGTCCCTAAAAAAGATAAAGTATTACCAAAAACAGTAACTCCTGAAGATTTGACCAGGATGCTCGAAAACATCGAATTAGATTCTGCAAGACGCATTCAGGATCGTGCTATACTGGAAGTATTCTATGGCACCGGAATTCGGGTAAGTGAATTAGTTGACTTAAACTTATCCGACGTGGACTTAAGAAATGGTCAGATTAGTGTACAGGGTAAAGGAAATAAAGAACGAATTGTCCCCCTTGGTCAAACTGCCGTTTCCATCCTTAAAAAATTTATCAAAAGACGTCCCGAACTTTATGATGCTAGAACGGATGAAGACGCACAAAAAGCGTTGTTTTTGGCAGCAAGCGGGCAACGTGCCTATGATCGCTCAATTCGCTATATGGTGGAGAAATATTTGAAACGAGAAAGTGAGGTTACTCAGAAAAGCCCGCATGTTTTACGACATAGTTTTGCCACTCATATGCTTGATAATGGAGCGGACATACGATTAATAAAGGAATTTTTGGGGCATGCGAACTTAGCAGCAACCCAGGTGTATACACATACAAGTGTAGAACGTTTAAAGAATGTATATGAACAAGCACATCCAAGAGCAAAAAACTAATTAGGAGATACTATGAATATTCAATTTACAGCACGCCATTTCGAAGCAAGTCCAGCACTTAAAGACCATTGTGAGAACTCAGTTTCTAAACTCAAGCATTTCTTCGACCGCATTGTCAGTTGTAGTATAGTTCTTGAGCCTAGCGCAGATAATGACAATCCTCAAAAAGCTGAGATTGTATTGCAAATACCTAACAAAGTATTAACTGCTTCAGAAAGAGCCCCGAAATATGAACAAGCTGTTCTTGCAGCGGTAGAAAATCTTTCCCGACAACTAAAGCGCTACAAAGAAAAAAAATTCTCCACTCATTAATACACTATGCCTTTTTCCCCTCAACCAGCCATTCCGATTAAAGAGAAAATCTCTGTTACTTATTTAGTAAAAAGACTTCAGGAACGCGTCCATATAAACCTGGTAGCTTGTGCTGCTGGCGATTGTGGAGATCATCGATATGTAACGGATCCTGAACTTACCCGCCCGGGACTTGCATTAGCCGGGTATCTTAAACTATTCACATTCCATAGAATACAGGTTATTGGAAATACGGAAACGCAATACCTTGAAAACCTTTCAGAGGCAGAACAAAAAGAAGCTTTTCGGAATATTACTCAATACCAAATCCCGGTAATCTTTCTTACTGATGGGAATATGCTTCCTGATTATTTACTTGGAATCGCTGAAGAAGCAGGCATCCCTATTTTCATGACTCCCTATGAAACCACTCGCTTCATGTTTCTTTTGAGGGACTTCCTGGATGATCAATTCGCACTTCAAACCATGGTTCATGGAGCCATGGTTGATGTATATGGAATTGGAATTTTAATAGCCGGTCGATCTGGAATTGGAAAAAGTGAAGTAGCCCTCGACCTTGTTGAAAGAGGGCATCGACTTGTTGCGGATGATGTGGTAATGCTCACGAAGAAAAGTAGTGTACTAATGGCATCTGCAACTCAAATGAGCAAGCACTTTATGGAAATTAGAGGACTTGGGATTATTGATGTAATGTCGATGTTCGGTATTCGATCTGTCCGTTATCAGAAAAGACTCGAAGTGGTAATGGAATTAACACTTTGGGATGATGAAGAAGACATAAATCGAACTGGTCTCGATCATGATACGGTAAGTATTCTTGACCTGGAGATTCCTTATGTAAAATTACCCATAACACCTGGTAAAAATATCACAGTAATTGCAGAAGTGATTGCGATGAATCATTTACTAAAGCATTACGGGTATGATCCAGCTAAAGCTTTTCAGAGTAGAATACAATCCAGTATTGCTGAAAAAACAAAGGGAAAGGATTCAACTATCAAACGAGCTATTGAGTACTTTGAAGGTGATATGGAGTAACATTAGAGTTTATAGTTACTCTTTTATGAAGAAATTATAGTCGCTACCTTTACGCGTTGGAAGGTTACTGTTTAGATGTCTCTAGAAAATCATTACTACTACGACGAAAAATCTTGCGAATTTATTCCGATAAGTTACAATCGCAAAGAGCAGGTTGTTTATAACCTATCTATCTGGATTCTGACAGGAATTGTATTTGCGGGTATTGGAATCATCCTCTTATCTACCAAAATAGGTACTCCAGCCGAACTTGCACTTAAAGCAGAAAATGAAGCGCTAAGTGAACAGCTTGAATCAACAAAAGGTGCGTTAATAGAACTCGACAAAAGCCTCGAAGAGTTAGCTGATAGAGATAATGATGTCTATCGTTCTATTTTGGGACTTAATGAGATATCATCAGAAGAACGCCAGGCAGGAACCGGAGGAGCCAGTCCTAATGAAGAATTCGATATTTATAGCCAATCGACAGCAGAGTTATTGAGCTGGACTACAGATCGGGTAGAAAATTTAGAACGTCGAATTGGAATCCAAAACCTCAGTTTTGAGGAAATCAAAAACCAATACAACGAAAACAGGGAAAAGCTAAAGCATATCCCAGCCATTAAACCTGCTGATGGTATACTTATTAGCGGGTTTGGATTACGCTTCCACCCTATTCTCCAATACAGTCGTCCTCATAATGGAATTGATTTTAGAGCAGATATCGGATCACCGGTTTATGCTACTGGTGAAGGAACGATCAAATACGCAGGCAGAATGGGTAACCTGGGTAGAATCGTGATCATTGATCATGGATATGGATTCGAAACTGTCTATGCTCACTTATCGGCTTATGGAAATGGAATTAAAGTAGGTGCTCAGGTTAAACGTGGGCAGGAAATAGCCAAATCAGGAAATTCCGGATTAGTTGAAGGACCACACCTTCATTATGAAGTACACCTGAATGGAATTGCCGTTGATCCGCTCCTCTACCTATTTGCGGATACCTCTCCCGAAGAGTACATGATGTTCCGCCAGATTTCGGACACCAATGCAAATTCTCTGGATTAATTTTTTACCCCGACTTATCGGGGTTTTTTGTTTCAAAAATTTTCATTTCTCCTCTTCTCTTTTTTATTTCTTTAGCTAAACAAAACTAACGCCATGAAACAATCAGCCTATCTCTTATTTATTTTAACAGTCATTCTGAGCATATCTGGAAAAAATCTACATGCTCAATCACCTATCCCTAATTCTTTTACTGAAGAAGCTGATGCCCTTATAAAGGCATCTATCGAAAACGAGCTTGGCTGGGAGCGACTAAACTACTTGGGTGATTACTATGGCCCACGGTTAAGCGGCTCACAGACACTGGAAGATGCCATCGACTGGATTGTTGAAGAGATGAAAAATGATGGCTTCGATCGGGTTTGGACGCAGCCTGTTACTGTACCACACTGGGTTCGTGGCAAAGAATCTGCAACATTGAACACCCCTATTGAAAGAAAACTTCCCATGCTTGGACTTGGAGGGAGTATTGGAACCCCGGATGAGGGAATTACTGCTGAAGTAATCGTAGTAAATAGTTTTGATGAGCTCCAACAACGAAGCGATGAAGTAGAAGGAAAAATTGTGCTCTTCAACGTGAAATTTACCACCTACGGTCAAACTGTTTCTTACCGGGTAAATGGAGCACCAGAAGCTGCTAAGCATGGTGCTGTAGCAAGCATGATAGCATCAGTAACACCTTATTCAATGCAAACTCCCCATACCGGAGTGATGCGTTACCAGGAAGGTATTCCTCAAATTCCACATGCCGCAATTACGACTGAAGATGCTCAGCATATGCAACGGCTAGCTGATCGCGGAGAAAGACTTGAAGTAACGCTAAAGATGGAAGCAGAAAATCTTCCGGACGCTATCTCAAGAAATGTAATTGCTGAAATCAAAGGTTCAGAATTTCCTGATGAAATTATTGTACTAGGAGGTCATATCGATTCCTGGGATGTCGGTACTGGTATGATGGATGACGGCGGAGGCTGTGTAGCAGCCTGGGAAGCTCTTCGACTGATCAAGAAGCTTGGTCTCACCCCTAAACGAACCATCCGTGTTGTGCTATGGACCAATGAAGAAAATGGACTAGCCGGAGCTAACGAATACAAGCGGTGGGTGGAAGAAGATGAAAAGTCGTTGGATAAGCATGTACTAGCAATGGAATCGGATGCTGGTGTTTTTGACCCCATAGGATTTGGTTTTTCAGGTAGCGATGAAGCATTTGAGATTCTTACAGCAATGGGCCTTCCCTTAAAAGAAATTGAATCTGGTGAAGTTACTAAAGGCGGCGGTGGCGCTGATATCGGACCGTTGATGAGAGCTGGAGTGCCCGGAATGGGATTACGAGTGAATGGAGAGAAATACTTCTGGTACCATCATACGGATGCAGATACAATTGATAAATTAAATATCGACGACTTCAACGAGTGTATAGCTACTATGGCAGTATTCGCTTATGGTACCGCTCAATTGGAATGGCAATTACCGAGATAGGTTAGGTATTCTCTTCTTCAAATTTTTGAATGAGCTTGTCTGATGCTTTGATGGTATTCTTAAGCCAAAGCAAGGCAAGCTCTCTTTTGTAATCTTCATTAAGCTGCCAACTCACCTTTTCTCTCCTCAATTTGTTGGTCAGATCATAAAGGCAAATTGCCGCACTAACTGAAATGTTGAAGCTTTCACTGAAACCATACATCGGAATCTTTACAAATCCATCAGCTAGCTCCCGGACACGATCACTTATACCCTCCCGCTCTGAGCCAAAAACCAATGCTGCTTTTTTATTCATAGAAAGCTGATCCAGATTTACGTCCTGTTCATGAGGAGTAGTGGCTATAATTTGATATCCATCGTTTTTAAGAGTATCAAAGCAGACCTTTACATTATCGGCACTTTCCTGATTGTACTTGTGAAGCGTAAGCCACTGATGAGCGCCAATGGATACCGTGCTTTCCGTATCAAATTCGGTTCGGTTCTCAATAATGTGAATATCCTGAATTCCAAACCCATCACAGCTTCTTAATACAGCATTTGCATTGTGTGACTTATGCAAATCCTCCAGCACTACGGTCAGGTAGGATGTCCTCTTGGAAAGAACTTTCTGAATCGTTTCCCATCTCGATTCAGTAGTGAATTCCTTTAAGTAGTCGATGAGTTTTTCTGTGTGCGCTTTATCCATTGATATAAACAAAAAAGCCCCGATAAAATCGGGGCTTAAAAATCATACTGGTTACTATCATTCGCAACGGAACATAAATCCCTTTTTCCTGATGGTCTCGATGTAATCTGTCTCAGAGTATTCGCGGATTTTTTTCCTTAAATAACTGATATACACATTGATATAATTGGTCTGAGTATCAAAGTGAATATCCCAAACCTTTTCTGCAAGCTCTTCCTGAGTAACAATTTTATTTTTGTTCTTCAAGAAGTAAACCAGCAGGTTAAATTCATTATTCGTGAGCTGAACTTTCTCATTGTTGATGGAAAATTCTCTTTTCAAAAGATCTACTTTCAGTTCACCACAAGTGAGAAGTTGATCACCACCAGATTCTGACCGGCGTTGAATAGCTTCCATTCTTGCAATAAGTTCTTCAGTATTGAATGGCTTTGTGAGGTAGTCATCAGCTCCCACTTTAAGGCATTTCACCTTTACATCTGTTTCTTGTTCTCCAGAGAGAATAAGAACAGGAGTCTTGACATTTTTATCCCTGATATTCTTACAAACCTCGTAGCCATCTCCATCCGGGAGCCCTAAATCCAGGATGATCATATCAAAGTCACCTTCAATTGCTGCTTGTTCTCCAGAGGTGGCAGTATCTTTGGCCTGAACGGTATTACCATTATGCTCAAGGACTGCTTTTACCAGAGTACGTACCGAAGGATCGTCTTCTACAACTAGTATGTTCATTGGCTAAATCCTAAAAAATCCTGTTATAATTCCTGAATCGTAAGCATTTATGAGCTTCCGATCAATACGTTAATTAAGAAAAGTTAATAAACATTAGAAAGAAAATCCTCTTTAGCACCAAAAGGAGATGGTTTTTGGGCGTTGGCATTTGAAGGGAATCCTCTTACTTTCAGTTCAAAACAAATCCACATCTACCAATGACCGAAGTAAGAAATAACTGGACTCTTGAGGAAATCTCTGAAATTTACCACTCCCCTCTTATGGAACTTATTTACCGTGCTCATACGGTTCATCGCGAGTTCCACGAAACCGGAGAAGTCCAGGTCTGTACATTGCTTTCGATAAAAACTGGTGGGTGTTCTGAGGACTGTTCTTATTGTCCTCAATCAGCTCGTTATAATACTGGTGTTAATAACGAGAAGCTAATGCCTAAGGAAATGATTGTGGCTGCTGCTGAGCGAGCTAAGGCGGCCGGTAGCACGCGTTTCTGTATGGGAGCAGCCTGGAGGAGCGCGCGACAGAACAAAGATTTTGACCAGGTGCTTGATGTAGTTACAGAAGTAGCCGATTTAGGCCTTGAAGTTTGCGCAACCCTTGGAATGCTTACCGATGATCAGGCAGAGAAACTCAAGGAAGCGGGATTGTATGCGTACAACCACAATCTGGACAGTAGCGAAGACTTCTACAAAAAGATCATCACTACCCGTACTTATGAAGATCGACTAGATACGATCAAAAGAGTTCAGGATAACAATATCTCAGTATGTTCTGGTGGTATTATTGGAATGGGAGAAACCCATGAAGACCGAATCGGCTTACTTCATACTCTATCCAACCTGGATACTCATCCGGAATCTGTTCCAGTTAATGCCTTAATCGCTGTTGACGGAACTCCTATGGAAGGCCAACCAAAAGTACCTAGCTGGGAGATGGCTCGAATGATTGCTACCGCTAGAATCATCATGCCAGAATCTATGGTTCGTCTTTCTGCAGGCCGTGTACGAATGAATTTTGAGGAGCAGGCTCTTTGCTTCATGGCTGGCGCAAACTCCATCTTTACTGGTGAAAAACTACTTACCACCGACAACAATGAGCTTGATGATGACATGCATATGTTCGAGCTTTTCGGCTTGAAGCCCCGCCCTGCTTATAAAGATGCCAAGCCGGAGCATATTCCTGAAATGGCATAAAATGCCCAAATGCTTCATAATTCCGTTAACTGCGTTATTTCTCTTAGTATCATGTGCTCCTAAGGAGCTTGTAGAATATTATGATTTTGATGGATTAAGGTGCTCGACTACGATAGAAGGAGAACTTTTTATTAAGGAGAGATGGCCAGCAAATGGAATTTCTTTTCTCGAAGTACGAACAATGGGTAGAGATACTGAGTTAATGTCTGGTGAATTAATCGAAATAAACGATAGTACATTAACCTTTGATCAAAGAAGAGTAAGCCCTACATATGACCCTAAACCGACAATCATAAGGTTATCGAAAGTCGAAAAACTGATTAATGGTGAAGGAGAAATGTTAATCGGTAAGGAAAAAGAGCCAAAATTAAAAACAAGGGAATTTCAGTTTTTACTTAGAAATAAAGAGACTGAAGAAACTAACTTTATAAAATTTAGAAATGATTCTAAGACTTCATACTGTATCGAACCGGGTAAATATCAGATAGTCGACTTCACAAGATTAAGAACAAATAGAGACTCAGACTATTCCAGTTTTTTTGATAACTATGAATTTATGGTATTAGAAAACAAGGCCAATTATCTGGGTAGTTTTTATATGAATATTGATTCACTTACCCTTTTTGAGAACCACTTTAAAATTCCTCTCAAGATTAAATATCGACAGAACAGCTCGATATTTGGTGCAGTAGGAGGAATTATCTATAGTCTTACTACTGAAAAAGGTGTGGTTGACAATATCGATCTATATATAAAGAATAATGCGGATTTTGAAAGCCAAAATAAAAACGAAATAGTATTTACTAGCCTTATTCTATCAGAGGAAGAAAAAGAAGAGAGCTAAGTAGCTCTAACAATTCCATATTACTTCACACCATTTTCACACTTCTTTCTTAACTCATAAGTGTCCTTTAACAAATAAGGAGGTACTTATGACTATAGAAATGCTTTATGAATTTTTTAAGTGGTGCAGCATTTTCAATATCACCATTCTTGCCTGGTGGGCTGTTTGGATTATGGCATTCCCCGGCTTTGTATACAAAATGCATAGCCAATGGTTTGAAATGCCTCGTGAGCATTTCAATGTGATTCATTACAAAGCCATTACCTTTTATAAACTGTCCATTATTCTATTCAATGTAATCCCATGGATGGTACTCTTGAAACTGCAGCTATAGAGAGAAATAGTTTCGTTCTAAGCACACAAAAAAGGATGTGATTACGTGATGTTCACCTTTTTACCGGCATGACGATCACCTAAAGTCTACATCTGCACCTCTAAAAGCTTCGTAACCTTGTTCGTTTTTAAAACGCCAAAAAATGGCTTTAAACCAATAAACAAGGAGAAAACATGAAGTTTAATAAACTATTCATTATCTGCAGCGCATTAGTATTTAGTGCATATGCTTGCAATACAACATCAGATAGTAATTACGAAGAACCTGAAATCGAAATAAGTAATCCTGTAGGCGGGAGTTTTGTTTTTGGTACAAATGTGATCAAAATCGAAGTCCTTAATTCAGAGTTAACCAACGTTTCAGAAATCGTCGTTACTGTAAATGATGTACAGATCGGAGTGGTTAAAAAACCTCCCTATGATTTCGAGTTTAATAGTGAAGATCACCCTAATGGTGCAACCACTATAAAAGCTGTTGCAACCAGTGAAGGAAAACAATATGAAATTCAAGAGGTAGTGACCGTTAACAATGCACTAGGAGAAATTTATGGAGACTGGGAGTACAGAACCTCTACTACCCGATTCTATGAAAACGGTGTACTGATAAATACCGAATCTGTTGATATGACTATCCTGGACACTGTGTATGGGTTTGAAAAGCAAGGTGATCTTAAAATCAGTGTCGGCTTTTCGGATACCACCGTTGTTACCCGCTATGAGATCATAGATGGAATGCTAAAAACGTTCACAGATCCTGAAAGTGATCCTATACAAATCGAGTGGAAATCGGCTAATCATTTTAACCTGATTTATGATAATGGAGAATACACGGAAGACGGTATTCTCAAGAGAGAAGAAAGGTTGTCTGAGCTTTACAGAGACCTGGATTGATTCTTTAAAAAGCGAAGGTGAATCGCCTTCGCTTTTTTAATTCCACAACGAAGAAGTATGACAAATCAAATTCAAAAAGCAGCACTAATCTCAGGAATCGGAATTTTCATTATGGTGCTTACAGCACCGATAGCTGAATTCGCTGTTTTCCCTAAGCTAATTGATTACAGGGATGCAGAGATCACTTTTAACAACATTCAGGAAAACCGAAATCTGTTCACTATTGGAATATTCCTGCACCTAATCACCTTAATTTGTGATGTAGTCGTAGCCTGGGCCCTTTATCTGTTTCTTAAACCTGTGAATAGAGATTTTTCTCTGCTAGCAGCGCTCTTCCGAATTGTGTTTGCCGTAGTTACCCTTTCTGCATTACTTAACCTGGTAGGAATACTCAATCTCACGCAAACTGCAGGTTACCTGACCGTTTTTGAGAAAACGATTCATTCTGAGGTCCTACTCTCAATAAGAAACTTCAATTTCCAATGGAGTTTTGCTTTTTGCTTTTTTAGCCTGTACCTAATTCTACTCGGGGTTTTGGCCTATAAAGCACACTATGTACCAAAGATCTTCGGAATACTTTTAGTCATAGCCGGAACAGGCTATCTGGTTGACACATTAAGAACCTTCTTCTTCCCTTCTGTTCAAATGGACTATATAATGGTCACCTATTTTGGAGAGGTGATTTTTATGTTCTGGCTCCTGATAAAAGGATGGAGAATCCAAATTGAAGACAATTCAGACCAGGAAATAGTATCCAGGCTTTATCACAACTAAAAGACTAAGCACCTAGCTCTGAAACTATTTCACTTCCCAGGTTTCATTTCCTTTTAGTAAAGCGTCCAAATCAGCTTCACCCTGGGTATCTTTGGCATGCTGTACCTGTTCTACAACCCCTTCATCATAACAAGGGCGATCAACTGCATATAGCACACCAAAAGGTCTAGGGAATTGAACTCCTTCCCCATTTGGAGGATGTTCAAAGAAACGGGATAACAAATGAGCTTTTGTAGGATCCTGCTCATCATGCACCCACAGATCATCTTTTGAGAAAGAATCTCCTAGCTCTACCACTTCAGGAACCAATCCATTTAGCCTTACCCCTTTATCGTTATCCTTTCCGAACACCATTGGTTGTCCATGTTCCAGATAGATAGCTTCCTGAGGACGAGTTTTTTTATCGGTAAATAATTCAAAAGCACCGTCATTGAATACAATACAATTCTGGTAGATTTCCAGCATAGAAGTTCCCTGATGCTTATGACTGCGAAGGATCATTTCTTTGAGATGCTTGGGATCTCTATCCATAGCTCGAGCAACAAAACTCCCATCAGCTCCCAAACTGAGCGCCAATGGGTTAAAAGGATTATCTATCGATCCGTATGGAGTAGATTTAGTCACCAATCCTTTAGGAGAAGCTGGTGAATATTGTCCCTTTGTTAACCCATAAATTTCATTGTTGAATAGCAGCAAGTTCACATTCACATTACGGCGTAAAAGCTGAGTAAAGTGATTAGCTCCAATAGAAAGGGAATCACCATCCCCTGTGATAATCCAAACGGTTAAATCAGGGCGACTTGTTTTAAGTCCGGTTGCAATAGCTGGAGCCCTTCCATGTATAGAATGCATTCCAAAGGTATCCATGTAATATGGAAACCTGGAAGAACAACCGATTCCGGAAATAAAGACAATGTCTTTTTTGGCTAAACCCAATTCAGGCATCGCATTCTGCACCTGTTTTAAGATGGTATAGTCACCACAACCGGGACACCAACGCACATCCTGGTCGGAAGCAAAATCTTTAGAAGAATAATCGGGCAGTGCGGTTAGATCTGCCTCGTGTTCTTTAACAAATTGATCGATAAGTGTTTCTACTGGCATGATTCCTGGGTTAGGTTATGCGGGTTGTTCTTCAATAAGCTGAAGAATTTCTTGTTTCAGTTCGGAAACCCCGAAAGGTCTCCCCTTTACCTTATTGATAGGCAGAGCTGGTATAAGAAACTCTGATCTAATCAAACGTACTAACTGTCCATCATTGATTTCCGGTACAATTATCTTTTTGAAGCTCTTCAACAACGATTCCATATTCTTAGGAAATGGATTTATATATCTAAGATGAGCGTGAGAAATATCCAGCCCTTCTTTTCTCAATTGATGAACTACAGTTCGGATGGCCCCATAGGTTCCGCCCCATCCTAAAACGAGAATATCACCGGATTCATTACCTTGATCGATATCCTGCTCAGGAATATTCTGCGCTACCAAATCACGTTTGTCTCTTCTTATATCCGTCATCTTCTGGTGGTTATCCGGATCATAAGAAACATTCCCGGTCACATCCTCTTTCTCAAGACCACCTACACGGTGTTCTATACCCTGAGTGCCCGGAATAGCCCATTTTCGAACCAGTCGCTCATCACGTTTATAAGGCATAAATGCCCCATCTTCTTCTGAGTGACGAGGTCCTTCAAACTCAACCTTGATATCTTTCAAATCCTCTGAGTTCGGAAACTTCCATGGCTCCGAACCATTAGCAATGTATCCATCCGAAAGAAAGATTACCGGAGTCATATGCTCTAAAGAAATTCGTACCGCTTCGAAAGCCATTTCAAAGCAATCTGCAGGAGATTTTGGTGCTACCACCAACAAAGGACTTTCTCCATTACGGCCATATACGGCCTGCATTAAATCAGCTTGCTCGGTTTTGGTAGGCATCCCGGTAGAAGGTCCTGCCCGCTGGATATTTAGCACTACCAGGGGAAGTTCCAACATAACTGCTAATCCAATGGCTTCACCTTTGAGTGCAATACCAGGTCCGGAAGAACTCGTAACCCCAATACTTCCCCCAAATGAAGCCCCTATTGCCGATGCACAGGCCGCAATTTCATCTTCAGCCTGAAAGGTTGTGATCCCAAATTTTTTGTGTTTGGCAAGTCCATGAAGTACATCAGACGCCGGAGTAATTGGATAGGTTCCTAAAAACAAAGGGAGGTTACTCTTTCGTGCCGCAGCTACCAGGCCAAGTACCAGGGCTTCATTCCCTGTAATATTTCGATAAGTACCAGGCTCAAGATCAGCTTGCTTAACGGTAACCCTGGAGTTAAAAATCTCTGCCGTTTCCCCATAATAATAACCGGCTTTAAGCACCTTGATATTAGCTTCGGCTATCTCGGGCTTCTTCCCAAATTTCTGGTTTAGGAAATCAATGGTTGAATCCATAGGACGGTTGTACATCCAGTACAACATCCCCAAAACAAACATATTTTTCGAACGCTCCTGGTCCTTATAGCTCAAATCCATATCAGCTAAAGCTTCCTTAACCAGCTTGGTCACATCTATTTCAATAACTTCGTATTCATCTAAAGAGCCATCTTCAAGCGGATTTACTCCTTCGGGATACTTAGCCAGGTTTAAGTTCTTTTTATCAAAACCAGCAGTATTGGCAATAATGGTCCCTCCTTTCTTCAGGAGATTTAAATTGGCCTTAAGTGCCGCTGAATTCATTACTACCAGGGCATCACATTCATCCCCCGGAGTTAAAATCTGCCGGCTCCCAAACTGAAGTTGAAAAGAAGAAACTCCGGGCACGGTACCTTGTGGAGCTCTGATTTCTGCTGGGAATTCCGGGAGGGTTCTTAAATCGTTTCCAAGAAGTGCGGTAGTATTAGTGAATAGAGATCCCGTAAGCTGCATGCCATCGCCGGAGTCACCTGCAAAGCGGATAGTGACATCCTCACGAACCTGATCCTGTGTGCTCATTATGTCTGATTGGTGGCTGTAAATCGTTCAGCCTGAAATTGTAGTTTTTTCTCTACAAATAAAACCGAAAGTTATGTTTTTGTTATCGATTTTAATGGAAGCGGTTTCTTTTGATTTTACTCTTTTACATAAGTTTTATGTGAGTTAGGGATTAAACTTTCAGGAAAGTTCTTAGTCATTCCTGCGAAGGCAGGAATCTAGATTTAGCTTTTAATATCAATTTAGATTCCGGCTTTCGCAGCGGAATGACATTCATACTGTATTTGTAAGGTGCTCTTATCTTAAAGAGCGTTATTCTTTGCCCATTATTATCTTATTTAATCAGGACTTATTTGTCTCAAGTCTATATTTTCAAAGTCATCACAAGACGCTCAAGAATACCCTATGTTTTTTGCTGTAAGCCTGCCTTTTTTAAATGAGATCGTAGCCCTTTTCCTGGTAAGTGTTCTGATTGCATTTATTTGCTACAAGCTGAAATTAGTCCCCATTGTAGGTTTTCTAATCGCTGGGGTTGTAATCGGCCCTAACGCTCTTGGACTTGTTCAGGACCAGGAACTGGTTGATATGCTTGCTGAGATAGGCATTATTCTGCTTCTCTTCACCATAGGTATTGAGTTTAGTCTTGAAAGATTGGCACGCATAAAGTCAGCCATTTTTATAGGTGGCGGAGTCCAGGTTTTGCTCACTGTGGCATCAGTCGTAGGTATCTTCCTATTACTTAATATCAACTGGAAGATTGGGATTTATACAGGGTTCCTGGTTGCATTAAGCTCTACCGCCATTATTCTGGGACTGCTAAGCGAGCAGAAAAAAACAGATACACCGGTAGGCAGACTTTCTCTGGCGGTACTCATTTTCCAGGATTTTGCCATCATAGCCATGGTGTTGTTAGTCCCCTTACTCTCTGGGGAAAGTGGTTCAACGGTCGACATTTTACTTGTCCTCGGGAAAGCAGTATTGCTGATACTTGGGATTGTGCTTCTGGCCAGAAAAATAGTCCCCTGGATTTTAGATAAGGTAGCGCAAACACGACGCCAGGAGCTTTTCCTACTCACAGTAATGGCTATCTGTTTTGGAACAGCGGCTCTGACCAATCTCGCTAATGTTAGTCTTGCCCTGGGTGCTTTTCTTGCTGGGTTGGTGGTAAGCGAAAGTCATTACAGCGATCACGCTCTTAGCGAAATTATCCCTCTGAAAACTATATTTAACGCCGTTTTCTTTGTCTCGGTAGGAATGCTTCTGGACGTTAAATTCGTACTCGAATACCCGCTCCTACTCCTTGGAATTGCTTCCGGAGTATTAGTTCTAAAGTTTATCCTGAGTTCAGTCAGCCTTCTGATATTGGGTTACCCCATTAGAGTAGCAGGGGCATCAGGAATTGTATTATCACAAATTGGTGAATTCTCTTTTGTATTGGAACGTGAAGGTCGTAAAGCTGGGCTTGATCCAGGTGGTTTTGGGGAACTGGGCTCTCAAATGTTCATCGCCGTTTCAGTTATTCTCATGCTTTTGACTCCCCTCTTTTTATCGATTAGTCCAAAGGTCGGAGAACTTTTCTCCAAAACTCCTCTCAAAAAACTGGGTGAGAAAAGAAAAAAGGATAGTGATTCCAAAGTAGATGTTAAGTTGGAAGATCATGTAATCCTGATAGGATATGGACCTGCCGGGCGCAATCTGGCACGAATATTTACGGATACTAATATCCCTTTCATTGTGATTGAGATGAACCCAAAGTCAGTCACTGAGATGCATAAAAATGGCATCAATGCTATTTATGGTGATGCAACCCGAAGTCATATCCTAGAGCATGCTCAAATTGAAAAGGCTAAACTCTGTGTAATTGCTATTAATGATCTCGATGCCAACCCAAGGATCATAAAACTCGCCAAGTATTTAAATCCAACCCTACAGGTGATCGTAAGGACGAGATACCTTGCCCAGGCAGAAGCGATGGAATTAGCCGGAGCTGATACGGTTGTACCCGAGGAAATGGAAACTACCGTACGACTTTTTTCAAATGTAATGAGTGCGTATATGATCCCTGATGAAGAGATTCAGCAGCATATTCGTGAGCTACGAGCGGAGGATTATCAGATAATGAGAGGTAGTATACAGGAAGCTCATCTTATGGTACTACAAGGGCTTGATGAAGAAGGCCTCCATACCAGAGCGGTAGTAGTTCGTGAGGGAAGTTATGCTGCTGGTAAAACACTGGCGGAGTTAAAACTTCGCAATGAGTATGAAATTACGGTGCTTACCGTACAACGAGGAGAAAAGAATACCGGAAACCCTTCAGGCTCTTTTAAGCTCGAACCAGGTGATCGTTTAGTTATGGTTGGATTGGCTACGCGGTTCGCTGATGCTGCCGTTATCTTTAGAGAAGAAAGGCCTCCTATTGAGCTTGAAGAGGATATTTAGGATCTGATCACACATTTTTAAGGGAAGCAATTTTGGAGTAGTTTAGCACGTATCACTTGAAATAATGATCTCACTCAAATAGAATGAAAAGAATCCTCCTCCTGATACTCATTTCAACCTTCTCCTTCCCAGTTTATTCCCAATACACCATCTCCGGTTATATTATAGATTTCGGTGAAGCCGAACCCATAGAGGGTGCTCTGGTATTTGTTCACAATGAACGTAATATCGCCTTTAACCCTCCTATAAATACTAAAACTGACGAAACCGGGTATTTCGAATTTGATCTTCCTGAAGGTCGCTACAGCGTAAACACTTCGGTGTTTTATGAATTTGAAGCAGACAGTTTTGCCTTCGTGTATCAACCGGGTGTGGTTACTCTTGAGGGTGAGTACTTCCTGAAACAAGGCTATGATCTCAACTTCGGCTTTTCCATGAAATACATCCTTAGTAATCATCTAGTAAAACATCAGACTCAAGGAGCAATGCCTGTAGGAATGCATACAAGAGAATTTTTTGCTCTTCCCTTGGGGGTGTACAACTTTGTAAGGCCAAGAATACATGCACCCAGTTTCGCATTTAAGAGAACCGAGACTAGCTTTATTCAAGAAAAGACCTGGTGATTACAAGCCATACTTCTTAGCCATAGAAGATGACTTCACTGGATTCCAGGGATCTTCATAAGAGCGCTTGAAGAAGAATTCCTGGTAGTAGGCCGTAGTTCTGATCAACCGAAGAAATAGACCAGTATAGAGCGTCATTAGAGGAACGAACTTAAACAATTTCGCTTCTTCTTTCTTCCTTTCTGTGAATAACAAAATACTTCCCATTTGCACATAACTCATCGCTACGTAGAGTGTGAAGTTCATTGGGATAATAAAATGAAGCGAAGAGCTGTAGTTGAAGATGATATCAATCATATAAATCAACCAGGTGATATCCAGGATTACATTATAGAATACATTTTCAAACAGAGCGAAGAAGTTGCTCCACTTAAAATTGGCATGAGGGAAATACACATCTTTGTGCTTTCTCACTCTAAATCGAATGATGGATTTATCCCATCTTAGACGCTGCTTTTTCAGCACTTTAAATTTTGATGGAGCATTGGTCAAACAAATCGCTTTCGGCGCAAACACTGTTTTATATCCGCATTTCCTGATTTTTACAGTGATATCTCCATCCAAACCAGGACCAATATCCCACCCTCCTATGGTATCTAAAATCTCAGGACGGAAAGCACCAAATGCACCGGAAATGATTTTATAAATTCCTAAGTAGGATGTAATAATTCGGCCAACCGACACCGTCTTTAAATATTCAATCGCCTGAAGAGATGCACAAAGACTGTCTTTGTAATTTCTCACCTTCACATTCCCTCCTACAGCTCCAATCTTTTCATCATAGTAGAAAGGAATCACAACCTGTTCAATGGCATCGCGGTCAAAGGAGCAGTCAGCATCAAGGTGGACGATAAACTTCCCTTTAGCATATCGAAGAGCAAGGTTAGCCGCTGAAGCCTTTCCTCCTCTCATTTCATTTCGAATGAACATATCAATCAGACCTAATCGCTCAAGGTTTTTCCCAATGATTGGGGTATCGTCATCCGAACCATCATCAACGATGATGAGCTCGAAGTTCTGGTAAGTTTGTTCAGCTAATGACTTGGTTAGCTTATACAAATGAGCTCCCTCGTTTTTCCCTGGGATGATTATGGAGATCAATGGGTTTTCGAGGAAGAGCTCATGTTTTGCTTTAAGAAATTTCTCGTCGTCGCTTTTTTTAGTCAGGTTTTGGAAAAAGAGAATGATGTAATCGATGATGATGTACCGGGTAAATTCAAAAATGCAGAAGTACCAGAATACTCTAAGGAATTTGTTGAATCCTACGGCAAACCAGTATTGGATGTACTCAGGAGTTAATTGCTCTAACATCTATCCGTCCTCCCCAAGCGATGTGATCAGCGTTTCTACTACCGATTGATCTTTTCCGGGACCATCCGAAAGCAACTTCTCAATATTTCTCTGTATTACTTCTCCAATTTCTTCAGCTCGTTCTTTTGAATAGTCAACAAGCATGAATCTAAACCAGGAAGTAGTTGGACTTGAAAGTACATCTACACTGTCCAGGTAATTAGAAATGATTCCACAGATTTCGGATTGAATAAGTTCTTGTTGTTCTGGATGAAAGGCCGTCATGAAATCCAGGTTGATCGTTAGCGAACCTTCCCAACTTTGATGTCCGCTCTTTCTGATTCTCTGAATTTCCTGACTCTTGAATAATTCGAATATTTGCTCACTTACAGTTTTAGAAGCCGTTTTTTCTACTTTTTTGGCTTTAATATGCATTCCGTTTATAGCAGCATATTCGCCCATTGGGGTTATGGCATATTCGGAAATCTCAATATTTCCGAGTTGCTTCAGTTGGTTATCACACCCGCAATCGATACATAGAGCCTTTACTTCGGGCTGTTGGAATTGGTGACTGCAATTGTTGCAGGTATGCATGGATGAAGGCTTATCGTAATCAATCCCAATATGCCTCAGTTCTTTACTACACTTTGGGCATTCCATGGTATCGTCGTCGGTTTTATAATCACTTTCAGGAGCGATATGCGCACATACAAAATGATGAATCAAATCATCGGTTTGTAGATCAGAAGAACCACATTTTGGGCAACATTCTCTGTAGTTAAGGTATCCACCCGAACATTTTTTACAGGTATGTACTTTGTCCAGTGATTTCTTTGCGAAGTAACCTTCCTTAATGGACTGCTCCATCAATTCTACTACTTTTTGGCTTTCCTCATCTCGAATGATTGAACCAAGAAATGGATAGGTGTATCCGACTTTTGAATTTCTTTCTCTCATTGGCTTTAACGTGCATCCTCTTGATTGAGAGTACTGAAGTGCAGCTTGAAGCAATGAGTGGTTATAATCCAACTGGTGCACATCGAAAGTGAAAGAACGAAGCTGTTCTTTTATAAGCTTGATTTTTTGGAGCATCAGGCTTTCAGTTTCAGTTGAATAGGTGCCATCAAATAAGAATTCGATCCTTTGGCACCCTGGAACACTTGAACTGATGAATACAGGAGTGAGTGCGAGTTGTCGGCTTTTCTGGATTCTGATGGATCTTAGAATCTCTTTTGCATTGGATGAGTTAACCGCCTGAACAAGTACTGCGTCAACTTTTTGGATCTCCTGTAGTCCAAAGCTTTGTTCATCAACAGCTAGCAATACCTGAATTGAGCCATTCTCAAATTCAAGTATGCTAGGTTGATGTTTTGGGTGTTGTACTAGTTCAAACATGGCGGTCACCAGCGTTTAGCAGGCTGGAATTAAAGTGACATGTAGTGTTGATCTTCAGTAGTCTTACCTTCTATGATGCCTCTTACATCATAAAAGATGGTGTCAGACTTAGAGATTGAAGCAATCTCTTCACTACTCATGTCTTTGTACTCATCGTGAGCTACCGCCATGATTATTACATCGAAGCTTCCTTTGTGCTCTTCTTTTGAGCAATGGAATCCATACTCTTCGCGTACTTCTTCAGGATCTGCATGTGGATCTTCTACCCAGCATTTGATACCGAATAAAGAAAGCTTTTTCACTACGTCAGCAACTTTTGAGTTACGGATGTCGCTTACGTTTTCCTTGAAAGTGATTCCTTTTACCAATACCGTAGCTGATTGAGGCTTCTTCCCTATTTCGCTAAGCTTCTCAGCGATTGAGAATGCAATGTTATAAGGCATACCGTCATTTCTGAAACGAGAACTGGCAATTACTTTAGGATCAACTTTTACTTCTTTTGCTTTGTAAGCCAGGTAATAAGGATCCACTCCTATACAGTGACCGCCTACAAGACCTGGGAAGAACTTTAGGAAGTTCCATTTTGTCCCTGCAGCTTCTAATACATCATTAGTGTTGATGTCAAGCTTGTCAAAGATCATGGAAAGCTCATTCATCAATGCGATGTTTACATCACGCTGAGTGTTTTCGATGATTTTGGAAGCTTCTGCTACTTTAATGGTACTAGCCTTGTGGATTCCAGCAGTGATGATGCTTTCATACACTTTAGCTATTTCAGTTAACGCCTCTTCATCACTACCAGAAACTACTTTAGTAATGTTAGTTACGGTGTGAACTTTATCGCCTGGATTAATACGCTCAGGAGAATATCCGATCTTGAAATCTTCGTTAAGTTTTAGTCCTGAAATCCTTTCAAGAATCGGAACACATACTTCTTCAGTACATCCTGGGTACACCGTAGATTCAAATACCACATAATCACCTTTCTTAAGTACCTCTGCTACTGAAGCAGTCGCTTTCTTAAGTGGAGTTAAGTTTGGTTCTCTTCTATGATCGATTGGAGTAGGTACTGCTACTACATAGAATTCTGCTTCTGCAATTTGATCTATTTTATGAGTGAACTTAATGTTCTTGTCTTCAAATGCTTCTGCATCTAATTCTTTAGAAGGGTCGATCCCTTCTCTCATCATTTCAACGCGAGCTTCGTTAATGTCGAAGCCAATTACGCTGAAGTTTCTCGCAAATTCTAATGCGATGGGTAATCCAACATATCCAAGTCCTACCATAGCAAGTTTTGATTCGCCAAGAGCTAGTCTTGAATAAATGTTGTCATCATGCTTGATCAATCGTAAAGCTGGTGCTGAAGATTGATTGAAGTCGAGTTTTTTAGCTGAATTGTTCATTGTTCTGTGATTTAGTTGTGTTTTTATTTTCTGATGCAAATCTACCTACTAAATCAGGCTTTCTGTGATATTATCGATGAATGGTAGATATCTGTCGATGATTGGGATGGGATTGGGGATTAGCCTATTGAAGGAAGAATATCCAATGAAGAATAAAGGATGAAGAGAGCTTCATACTTCTTAATTCCGTGATGGGTATTCTTACTCCCCTATTTGATAGTCATCCTGAGGCTACTGCCGAAGGATCACCGATTCTTTGCTTTCTTTTTTTATCGTCATCCCGCACTTGATGCGGGATCTGTGGCGGTAGAAAGAACTTCTCTTTTCAGATCCCGGCTCAAGGCCGGGATGACCCTTAAGAAGAACCGAGGGTGACATCCCTCAAAAAAAGCCGGTCCCTTTCCAGAAACCGGCTTTCGGTATTACGTCATTAACCTTCTCTACTTTTGGATAAACTGAGTCACATTAATCGAAGCTGGATCATCTGTTGATACCATAAAAATGGCGTCATTATAATCCTTATCGCCCTGGGGAAGTGCGATGTCTTCAAATGCAAGTACGATACTCTGACAACCCTGATCATAAAAAATGATGCTTTGTTGTTTCTCGCTCACATTGAACTCAGGAATAGTGTACTGGGTGTAGATCCCGTCTGTTATTTCACTCCCTTTCCATCCGTTAGAAATCACATAGAAGCCAATTACAGTTCCTTCTTCGAATTCGCCTAACAGTTTCATGGTATTACCCTGAACCAATTCACCACCAGAATACTTAGCTGAAGCGTTTGGAAAGATTACTACTTTATTCAAATCATCAGCTGTTTGTGGAGGATCATCTTTGTGGTAGTAATAATATCCTAAGGTATTTCTATAACCAGCCCCTTCACTAATGAAGGTTACATATACCTTATCATCTTTAAGCAATTCGATTTCCCTGTTTGGGTTATCAAAGTACTCCGGATGAGCAACTAGTACATTACTTCGTTCCGGTAGTACATTGCGAAACAGGTTGGGAAGTAATTCACTACATACTTCCACATCTTCCGGTTCCATACCATGAGGCACGCCATTATTGTCATGCCCGAACATAGTTTGGTGTTCTCCCAGTGCTCCTTTCCGAAGAATTTTGAGCCCTTCACCACCTTTGGCCACGAAAATCCATTCACCATCAGTAGTCATATAGTTGGCAGAAGCTGGAGCTTCGTTCAAATCCCAGTTAAAGATTGGACTCATTTCGCCCGGACTTTCCGGCATATTCAGCACAGAGATACCGTCAGCTCCATTGGCGATGTAAATGTAATCATCATCGCTGGTCACTCCATTGGTATTTCCTTTGGTAAGAATGCTTGATGGAGTTGAATACAATTCTTCATCCGTATAGATGTCGAATCCTTTCAGTCCATCATAGCCCATAGTTACGAATACTACTTCAGGATATCGCTGAGCAAAGTGAAGTGTTGATTTTCCACGATAAGATCGCTCCACATTTTGATGTGTAGCCGCTCCTATGTTTACGCTTTTAGATTCCTCTGAGCTTCCAACTGGTTTGATCTTGAGCTCGGCTTCATCACCAGTCACCAGCGTTACCACAGAAGATGCATAAGGAACACTTCCGTTAGTAGCCACATACTTTGCATCAGAATATTCCTCAGAATTATTGAAGCTGAGGTTATCTACGTCAAAAGAATACGTACCTCCATGGGTTTTACCAGCAGTAACATAGAGTTCGTTACCTGAACGGACGATCCCATTTGCTGATGCAGATATCCCAGAATCGGTATACTTCGAAAGGGAAACGTTTTTAACGTCTTCCGATATCAATCCATCCTTTAATTGAATTTGACGAACTACTGCTCCTTTATTCTTATGAGACAGTGCTAACCAGATTCTCCGGCTGAATTCATCACCTTCGTAATCAACGGTGATGGCGTTAACATCAGATTTATCAAATAAAGCCTGGCTTACCAATTTTGGATAGGCACGATTCGAAAGATCGAATACCTCCAGTCCGCCAAGGTGGATATCACCTTGTTTGTTATAAGACACATAGGCTTTATCGTCAACTACCTGGACGTGAGTTGCACTTAGATTGTGCCCCTGAAATACAGGAGATTCTACTTCTGCAACAAAATACCAGGTATGTTCTAGCTCTTCTGAATCTTCAAGAGATAACGCTCCCTTTAATTTTGACTCAGGATCGAAGATAGTTGCCTGTCCGGAGCTATTCACTTGTAAAGGCTTATTGATATAGTTAACCCGGGTATTCAACACCTCTTCGTTGTGTTCAAAGGAAATTTCTTCCTCTGCAATCTCCTCACTGTCCATATCGAATGAAGGAGTACACCCGTAAACGAGTAGCGCCCCAACAGTAAAGATGATTAGTTTTGTTTTCATTGTTATGTATTTGGTTAATGTGCGATGCAAAAATCCTTAGTTATTGAGCTGAATCCGGGATTTTTCGGTGAATGGCAGGTTTTTGCCGGTGAGTGGGATGTATCCTGTTTTTTTAAGCAGTCATCCTGAGCATACTTGCGAAGGATCTAATCGAGTAAACCCATTCGTTTAGATTCTTCGCTCTCGCTCAGAATGACAAACAGCAAAAAAGGCTGGTGCACTCCCATACACCAGCCCTGGTAGTCGTTTTTGCTTTTCTCAATTGAACCTTCCAAGGGATACTTTTACCGACATCTTATAGAACTGCTTCCACCCTTCGAGATCATCTTCGTTAAGCGGGACGATGTCTGCTAAGATTGAGCGCTCTGTAGGCTCATATTTTTTCTGAAATTCAGGAGGCAGCTCATAAGTGGAGACATAAAACTTATCGATCACTCCTTTTTGCTTGGTTCCGTCAGGAAACTCAAGGCTTACGATTCTGCCTACTTCTACTTTATCTGATTCTTCCTGTGTGAAATAAGCCTGGATTCGAACCTGGTCCGGCTGGTGAATAGCCATCACCTGGTCACCTTCATAGCAAACTTCATTTTCATTCACGGAAATCCGACCTATGATTCCATCAGTTGGAGCGACGTACAATCGTTTCTGTACAGAATTCCCACCAAAAGAAGCAGAGATACTATACTCTCTTTTTAATCGCGTAAGCTGATCGATGTGTCGAATCAAAAACCTGATTTCTTCTCTTACCAGTCTTAGATCATCTTCTATATTAGCAATAACACGTTGCTGGGTGTCAAATGAGCCTACAGTTAAAGCTGCAAGAGCCACCAATTCCCTGGTTTTTTCCAGTTCCATCTGTTCTTCGGCCAGGCGGTTTTGAAGGATTTGGCGTTCCGTTCTTTTCCCACTTAACTGACGGTTAAGACCGAGTATTTCACGGTTTATCCGTTCTCTATTCGAAACGATGTTCGAATAACTGGCCCCATCATTCTCGAAATACTGGTTTAGGTAGCCAAATAAGGTATCGCCCTTTTGTATCGTGGCTCCTTCTTCTACCAACATGGAGCTAATCCTGATATCATCTGTAAAATGAACTTCCAACTTCTCCATGGTAACCATTCCGTCTATTTCGATGATGGCCACCCCTTTGTATAGCTTGAAGATCCCATAGATTCCCACAATAACCAGGAGTGCAAGAAATAATACCCGATCGGTATTCATTTTCTTTTTCTCCTTGGGTGGTTCCTTCAGAGTTCTAATGGTTGCATTTCCCTGTGTAAAACTAAACTGTTCCATTATTCTACCTCCGAGTTGTTTACAATGAGGTGTTGTTCTTTTTTATAGACCAGGTACTTTTCGATGCTCGTATCAACCAAAAGGAGGTTAATCTTTAACAGTAACTGGGTCATTTGTTTGGTTAAACTGGCCGTTTCGATTTGAACCGCCAGGTATTCATCCTGCAACAATGAAGCATCAATAGCAGGTATATTTGTATTCACGCTCTTCTTCTGCAGGTCAAGTACGCGTAATTTCTCTTGGAGCTTTCGCTCACTCGCAAGAGTATTCAAGCGTTGCTTTTGCTTGTAGGTATATTCCTGGTAGAGCATCAGAACTTCCTTTTTCCTGTTGGCAAGCTCATACTCATATACTTCATCTATATACTTCACTTCAGCATTGTACTTTTGCTGCCTTACACTTCTTGAATTGGATAAGGGAATGGCTAGAGATAATCCTGCAGAAACGTAATCTCTGCGATCGTCGCTAAAGCTTACCTGATGGTTGTAATACAGATAGGCATTCAACCGTACCTGGTCCGTCCAGAAATTAGGCTCATTTATTAGCGACTGATTCAATTGCTTTTTAGAAGCCAGACTATTGCTGTAGTCCAGATCAAAAATGAGTTCATCCAGGTTGATGTGTGGCAGCTCATCAAATCCATAGATTCCTGAAGCTGTTACATAGGAAAGATTGACTGCAAAGATGGCTTCAAAAGACTGCGTGGAAGAAACAAGTACATCTTTTTGGAATACGGCTTCATTCAGCCTTCCTTCCAAATCCATTATTTCTCTGTTGGTAAAGTATCCTTGTTCTCTGAGTGAGCTGAATAACGGGTTCTTACTCTTCAACAGATTTATCCTGGAATCATAATACTCTATGAGTTTCTTTTCGAAGTAGTAGGAAGCATAGGCGTACTGAAAATAGTAGCCTTCTTTCTTAGCCTGTTCGATGGCGTTTAACTGCTCAAATTGAGCCTTCAGCTTTGACTGATCTGCTTTCGATCTGCGATCATAAAAGCCTTCGGAAAGTATGTTCCAGTTTATTCCGGTTTTGTAATAGGTTTGGAGGTTCGTAAGACCCAGATCATCTTCAATGAAGCCTTCTCCGAATTTGTGGTTTACTGATGATCTGAATTCCAAACCAAGGTCACGGTCATATAAACTTGCTTCGCTGTAGTATTTATCTACCAAAGCATCTGAGAGTTCTCCGGAGGAGTAACTCAATATATCCTGGATAAACACTGTGTATTCCTGCGAATGCACCTGAGTGCTCACCAGTACTAAGGTTATGTATGTTATTAGAGTTTTCACGACTACTTTTTTTCAAAAGTTAGCCGCTAGCTATGCTCCTGGTGAGATTCTTCGACGAATGGAAGCTATCCGTCGGTGAATGGAAGAAGTTGAACATTGAACAGCTGAACGTTGAACTTCGAACGTTCAACATTGGATGTTCGAAGTTCAACGTTCTACAGCATATTCAGCCTGTTCAAAAGCACTTCTCTATTCGCCCGGCTCACTGGAATGATCTCTTCGGCAATTAGAATACTGTTGTCTTCTATATCCACAATCTTATCAAGATTAACGATATACGAACGATGGACCTTCAGAAACTTTGAAGCAGGCAACTTCTCTTCAATCTTTTTAAGCGTATTATGCACTGTATGCTTTTTATCCTCAGTCTTAATTTGAACATAGTCCCCTTTTGCTTCGATCACCTGTATATCTTCGAAATTCAGTTTGACCAATCTTGAGTTTATATTCACGAAAATAGACTTCTCCTCATCCACTTTAGGAGCTTCTGTATTCTTAGCTCTTACCTTCTCCATAGTTTTCAAGAATCTTCCAAGTGAGATTGGCTTGACCAGGTAATCAATTACATTATACTGGAAGGCTTCCAGGGCAAAACTTGGATCAGTTGTTGTCATTACCACATCCGGAAGTTCCGAAACAGATTTCACAAACTCTGAACCCTTTAATTCCGGCATGTGAATATCCAGAAATAACAGATCGATCTGATTCTCAGCCAGAAAAGTGAGTGCTTCAGCAGGATTTTCAAACTCCGCCAATACTTCGATATCTCCTACTCGTTCACACAGTTTTGTGAGGGTAAGCCGCGCTGTTTTCTCATCATCAATAATTACACATCTCATAATAACTCTTTCATTTTTGATACCACCGATTCTAAATCCCGGACGATACTCCCAATATCGTTACCGGCCTTATCCCAATCTTCAATGGTGTTCTCTTTAGCTTTGTATTCTATTTCCTCTGCAATCACATCTACATCTTCAATCCCAAATGTTCGAATCTTGGTTCGAAGTGCATGCAGTACCTCAGCCACAGCATGCTGATCTTTCTCATTCAGCGCTTGTTCTAGCTGGGCACATTGTCCGGGTACTTCATTGATAAATATAGATATCAACTCCTTTTCGAACTCCTCATCCCCTCCTGAAAGTTCCTTGATGAAAGTGAGCTCAAATAGCTCCTCTACTTCTGAATGGGCATCAAGAATTTCCTGGAGATGCTTTTTTGCAAGAGGCTTAAGGAAAAAGTGATCGTCACTTATTCCAAGATTCAATTTCATAGATTCAGTTGGCCTGCTCCCGCTTACAAAATAAGTAGCTGAGAAATCTAACGGCTTGACTTGTTCTCCTGGTAAATGGCAATCACGGATCAGTAAGGAAGTTTCGTCCCCGGAATACTTTTCATCCAGTTCTTCAAAATTTTCTACCAATTCGAATGCTAATCCATCAAAAGACCGCATTAACCTTGAAAAGGCCATCCGGTCAAATTTGCTATCGTCAAGGTAGTAGAGCTTCATCTCAATAGGCGCTTTCGCTGGTTGACCAATAATGCTTTAAAGTGGAAAGCATCTCAACAAAATCACTGTACCGAACCGGTTTCACCATATATCCTGCTGCCTGCTTTTCGAAACCTTTAAGTTTATCAGATGGGTGCTTGGAGGTGGTCATTATTACAACTGGGATCTTTTTAAACTCATCATCTTCTTTGATAGCCTCGAGGAATTCAAAGCCATCCATCACTGGCATGTTTAAATCCAGAAGTATCAACCCGGGTAGGTTAGTGGTATTCTCATTGAGCCATTTTAAACCTTCCTTCCCATTCTGCTTCGAAATCAGCGTATTTGTGATCTCAAGCTTGGAGAAGGCCCGTTCTACTTTCTTTACTTCGAGCTCATTATCCTCGAGCAGTAATACTGATTTCTGATCTTTCATTGCTTTTAAATTTCCCTATGGTAAAATAGAAGGTCGTACCCTGTCCTGAGGTACTTTCGAACCAAACATCTTCATGATGGTTCTCCATAATCTTTTTAATAATGGAAAGTCCAATACCCGTGGAACCTTCGTTACTATCATGGAAGGTAGAAAAAAGGTTAAACACATCGTTACCGATTTCCTCATCGATTCCAGGACCATTATCCGCTACAAAACACAACCACTTCTCTTCCTGTTCCTCGAAACCGATTCTTATAACTCCTTTCTCTTTATCCATGAACTTAATGGCATTGCTTACCAGGTTTTGAATAACCTGCCCGAGCTGTACTCTACTAAATTCCACTTTCGGAAATCCTTTCTGTACATCCAGCTTAATATGATCCGGAATATGTAATCGGTTGAGTATTTCTCTAATCAATTCGTTCAAATCAATGGTTTCCAGCTCTTCTTTTTTGGAAGTTGAAGTGGAATAAGTAAGAATACCCTCAATAAGCGCATCCATTTTTTCCACATTCTCAATGATCATTTCCAGAGTCTGTTTCCCTTCTTCGTCTAACGAATCTCTATAGTCCTCAACCACCCATTCACTCAAAGAACTGATAGCACGAAGAGGCGCTTTCAAATCATGCGAAACCACATGAGCAAACTCATTGAGCTTATCATTAGCCACCTTCAAATCAGCGAGTAGTCTTTCTTTACGCTCTTCTGCTTCTTTCTTTTCGGTAATATCGCGAGCAATGGTTTGTATAGCCCATTTACCGTTATAGGTTACCGGCGAAGAAGTAGCTTCAATAATCTTCGTATTGCCTTTATAGGTATTTATCTCGAATTCAATGGAAGGGACTTTCTCTCCTTTCTTTAATTGCTCCAGTCTCTTTTCAAACTTACTGCGAAGTGTATTACCAGCCAACTCCAGGAGATTTTTCCCTACAATTTGTTCCATTGACGTGGCTTCATACAAATCCAGTCCGGCCTGATTCAAATAAACAACCTTCCCTTCTTCTGTAATCTGAATGGCTTCTGGTTGATTTTCCACCAACTTCTGCCAGCGTTCCTCACTTTCTCTTAAGGACTGCTCTGCTTTCAGCTTTTGATTATTAACGATAGCGGTATTCAATTGAGCTGATACCAGGTTTGCCACTGTAGTGAGCGTCTGCAGATGTTCTTCGGTATAAAATCCTTTTTCTTCATGCTCTGAATCAATCACTCCGATTACTTTGTCTCCCTCAATAATAGGAACCGAAAGCTCAGAATAGCGGGTTTCGTCATCCACAATGTAATCTGGCTCCTTGGAGGTGTCATCTATAATAATAGGAGCACCTATCTTTGCAACCCTTCCAACAATTCCTTTACCCAAAGGGATAGTTATTGGATTTAAAATCTTTCCATCTTCAGATTTGCTTTCACCATAAGCTGCTAATTGATGCAATTCCTCTTTTTCTTCATCCAGGATATAGACCACGCAGTCATCGAAACCTAATTGTTCGGTGGTATTTTTGGTGATTTCCCAGGCAATTTCATCCAGACTGGTTTTTCCGAGTAAAGAAATAGCAAGATTATTAATGGCCTTAAGCAAGTTCTCTGATTTCTTTGCTTCGGTAATGTCTCTTACAAAAGAACTGAAGAAAAATACCCCGTCAATCTGGTTAGGAATAATGGTCAGCTCAACCGGAAAGATTCTTCCGGAAGCATGCATAGCCGTAATCTCAATCCGCTGATTCAATACCGGACCCTCTCCTGTTTTCAGGAAATGTTTCATTCCGCGCTCATGAGCTTCCCGGAATTCAGGAGGAATAATGGTTTCAGAGAGTCGCATTCCCTGGGCTCGTTCTTTACTCCACCCAAAAGTCTGTTCCGCTTGTTTATTCCATTCGGTAATAATCCCTTCTTCATTAATCACAATCACCGCATCCAGGGCAGAATCAATGATAGAGCGTACTTTAGATTCACTTTCGGAAAGTGAATGCTGAATGGATTTAAGCTTGGTGATGGGACGTGCAATTGCAAAGAAGCCTATCGCATCGCCATTTTCATCCAATCTAAGATTTGTTGACTGCCCTACCCATAATACATTACCAGTACTGGTCATTACAGGGAATTCATAATAATCGTTTTCGAAGTGGGTACTAAGTAGCCCTATATAATGCTTGGCTACTTCCTCTCTAGCTTCATCTGCGACGAAATCAGTAAAATGCCGACCCACAATCTCTTTTTTGCTCAGACCAATCAGACGTTCAGTAAAGGCATTCACAAAGGTACATACCCCCTGCATATCGCAGAAAAAAATGATATCCCCAGCCTGATCTACTGTTTCTTCGAAAAACTTCATGGCTGTTAATGTACCACCTAAGACCTAAAGTTTTATATAGATATTTTTAAAGATGCTTTCGAGGAAATCGATTACTATTGGTAGTGCGAACTCGGAAACAACATTAGAATTTTGGGATTTCCATTTGTTTATTTGACTCCTCCGTCTCTGTTAATTATTCTTTTATGACCTGCCTGTGTAATCCCTTGTAATGGGTCGAGGGAGCCTCCACCAGCAGACCGTAATCAGCTGTCACCACGTTACAGGTCGCATTTCTAACTAACATACCGGAGGAATACCAAATGATAGAATTATGTCAAAGGGGAATAATGCGCGCACTACTTGTGCTTCTACTCACATCCACATTTGCTTATGCCCAGGATGTAAACTTTAGGGTAATGACCTATAATGGTCTAAAGCTGGACGGAACTGATACGGACCGTCAGGCTGCTTTTCAAACCGTATTGCAAGCTGCCAACCCCGACATCTTGCTGATGCAGGAAATCGTGGACGCGGCAGGAGCCGACTTAATCTTAAGCGCTCTAAATGCTGGTGGTGTTCAATATGCCAGGGCTACATTTAATGATGGAGTTGATACAGATAATATGCTCTTCTATCGTACTTCCATTGCTACATTAATATCTCAGGCCGAAATACCTACTGCTTTGAGAGAATTTTCGGAGTATGTAGTTCAAATTGGAGATAACCAGATTCGATTTTATAGTGCCCACCTGAAGGCTAGTCAGGGTTCTGAAAACGAAATCAAACGTGCTGATGAAGTAACCATTCTAAGGAACCACTTAAATAACCTTCCTGCAGGAACTGAGTTTATTATCGGTGGAGACATGAATCTCTATGATTCCGGAGAAGCCGCCTACCAAAAATTTATAGCAAACGAAGCAGATAATGACGGACGTGCTGAGGACCCTTTGCAACCATCCGGAGGGGTTGGAAATTGGCATAACAACGCTTCTTTTGCCGCAGTACATACTCAAAGCCCAAGAACCACACAATTTGGAGGGGGTGCAAATGGGGGTATGGATGATCGGTTTGATTTTTTATTTACCTCATTTGATATCAATGACAATGCAAATGTAGAAATGATAGCCAACTCGTATACTGCATTCGGAAATGATGGAAATCATTTCAACCTGGCTATTAATAGCGGTTCAAACTCAGCAGTGAGTCAAACAGTAGCCGATGCTATCCATGACGCCTCTGATCACCTTCCCGTTTACGCTGATTTTGTAAGCCTTGCAAACGGTGGCGGAGGTAACATCCCTCCTGTTGCTGAAGCCAATGGCCCATATAATGGTAATACAAATGCCTCTATTTCTTTCTCAAGTGCAGGCTCATCTGATAGCGACGGTACCATAACCAACTATTCATGGGATTTTGGAGATGGAAACAGCAGTACTTTAGCTAATCCTACTCATTCCTATACTTCTGCAGGATCTTTTACCGCTACCTTAACCGTAACCGATAATCAGGGCGCTTCAACTAATGATGTAGCCTCAGTGACCGTTAACGGAGCTGGCGGAGGTTCAGGAGTAGTATTCAGTGAGATCTTTTATGATACACCAGGCACCGATTCCCAGGAAGAATGGGTCGAAATTTATAACGGAACCGGCTCAGTTATTGACCTTTCCAACTGGACTATTACTGACAACAACGGTACGGGTGCTACTTTTACTATTCCTGGAGGAACCAGTATCAATCCTGGTACCTATATGACCTTTGCGGTAAATGCTACAGGCTTCAATGCCTTATACGGTTTTGATGCAGATGTGTACGGCAGCATTCCAGCATTAAACAATACTGGTGATGCCCTCCTATTACGAGATAATACCAGCACCCTCATTGATGAAGTTGCCTGGGAAGGTGGAGCTTCATCTGGTACTCCTTCTGGTTGGGGAAGTACCTCACAGCCTTCTGCTGGTACGGGCAGCTCCATCTTCAGAACCATTGTCACTTCGGATACTGATAGCTTTTCTGACTGGTCGGTGGCTTCAGGCAATGGGAATCCACAAACCCAGCCGACGAATACCGCTCCTACAGCCGTAGCAAATGGGCCGTACAATGGATTGGTTGGAAGTGCTATCGCCTTTTCAAGTGCAGGATCCAATGACCCGGATGGAACCATCGCCAGTTATCTGTGGGATTTTGGAGACGGAAATACCAGTACTGCTGCTAACCCATCGCACAGCTATGCTGCTGCTGGGAGCTTTACAGCATCCTTGACCGTAACAGATGATTTAGGAGCAACAGGATCAGATAATGCCTCAGTGACTATTACCGTTGCAGCAGGCACAGGTGTGGTATTTAGTGAAATCTTTTATGACACTCCTGGTACCGATTCTCAGGAAGAATGGGTCGAGTTGTATAACAATACCGGGTCTACTGCAGATATAAGTGGCTGGACGATTACAGACAATAACGGAACCGGTGCTACCTACACTCTACCCGCAAATACTTCTTTCGATGCCGGTACTTACCTGACCATTGCAGTGAATGCTGCAGGCTTCAACGCATTGTATGGTTTTGATGCTGACATTTATGGAGCTATTCCTGCACTTAATAATACAGGAGATGCCCTAATCCTGAATAATGATTCAGGCCAGCAAATAGACGCAGTAGCCTGGGAAGGCGGGGCTTCATCTGGTACTCCTACTGGTTGGGGAAGCACATCTCAGCCCACCGCCGGAACCGGAAGTACTATTTTCCGAACCACGGTAACTTCAGATAATGATGTATTTTCAGATTGGTCGGTAGCTACCGGAAATGGGAATCCTCAAACTCAGCCTTCACCCAATGCCGATCCTGTAGCCGTAGTAAATGGTCCTTATACAGGAACAGAAGGTCAGGTTGTAAGTTTCTCCAGTGCCGGGTCTTCTGATAGTGATGGAACCATTACTGGTTATTCCTGGGATTTTGGAGATGGAAACAGCAGTACTTCTGCTAACCCAAGCCATACCTATACTTCTTCAGGAAGCTATACGGTAACACTCACGGTAACAGATAATGACGGAGCCACTAATGCTGCCCAAACCACGGCTACCATTGATCCTGCTTCCAACGGATCTACCATTCGGTTTGCTCAGGGTGTGATCAACAATGTATCCAGTACCTGGACTACCGTTTCTCTTTCTGAGACCTATACTTCTATGATAGTTGTAGCAACTCCTGGTTATGATACCGGAGATTTACCGGCGGTAGTCCGTGTAAGAAATGCATTAGGTAATAGCTTTGAAGTAAAGGTTCAAAACCCTAGTGGTACCACCTTAAGCGGCTACACAGTACACTACTTTGTAGTAGAAGAAGGAGTTTATACCGATGCGAATGATGGGGTAAAAATGGAAGCTGTTACTACCCTTTCCACAGTCACCGATGCAAGAAGTTCCTGGAACGGTCAAAGCCAGTCCTATTCGAATTCATACTCATCGCCTGTTGTTTTAGGGCAGGTAATGACAGAAAACGATGCAGATTGGTCCGTATTCTGGGCAAGAGGCGGCTCTAGAACCGCTCCTCCAAACAGCTCAACCCTATTTACCGGCAAGCATGTAGCTGAAGATTCAGACCAGGGACGTGCTGATGAAACTATTGGCTATGTAGTATTTGAATCGGGAACTGGTAGTATAGATGGTACTCCTTTTACAGCTGCACTGGGTTCTGATATTGTTCGGGGAATAACGAACTCTCCTCCATACAGTTATTCCCTGAGTGGATTAACCACTGCCCAAAGTGCACATCTAAGTGTAGCAGCTATGGATGGAAACGATGGAGGATGGCCGCTCATTTATGGAGCCAACCCTCTCTCCTCTTCAAACCTAAACCTGGCTTTTGATGAGGATCAAATTTCAGGTAGTGAACGAAATCACACTACTGAGCAAGTGGCTTATGTGGTATTTGGAAACCAGGCCGCTTCGAAAGAAGTAGCTCGGAGTAATGAAGGAGTCACTGAACTCCCTGACAAGCTAAGCCTATCTCAGAATTACCCGAATCCCTTTAACCCAACTACCCAAATTGATTTCAGTCTTACCGAGGCCTCAGAAATTAACCTGGTAGTTTATAATACCCTGGGTCAGCAGGTAGCTGTATTAGCTCAAGGATTCCGGGATGCAGGCACTCATTCGGTGAGTTTTGATGCATCAGGTCTCGCGAGCGGATTATATATCTATCGATTAACCGTTGGAAACCAGGTATTCACTAATAAGATGCTGCTTTCTAAATAAGCTGATTAATTCCTAACTCAAAAGGCCGTCTCGATGAGATGGCCTTTTTTGATTATCATCCTTCTGAGTCATTACCCGTTTAGATTCTTCGGCAGAAGCCTCAGAATGACAAATAAGAATATTGTTATTGGTAAACTCGCATGCCCCGTAGTATCTCCTTATCTTTGCCCCGATGAAAAAAGTAGCATTTGAAACATTAGGGTGTAAGCTCAACTTCTCTGAAACCTCCTCTATGCGGAGGGACTTTGAGAATGATGGCTATGAGCTTGGGGACTTCCAGGACAGAGCTGATATCTATGTGATCAATACCTGTTCGGTGACAATGGATGCAAATAGTGCCTGTCGGAAAACAGTACGGCAAGCCCTTAAGCGAAATCCTGATGCTTTTGTCGCTGTGGTTGGATGCTACGCCCAGCTTGAGCCTGAAGAAATCGCCGAAATTGAAGGTGTGGATGTAGTGTTGGGAGCTAAAGAAAAATTTCATCTGCTCGACCTCTTCGATGATTTTGTAAAGCAGGAGAAAACGCTCATTTATAACTCGGATGTCAATGAAGCCGTGGACTTCCATCATGCGTTCTCTTCTGATGACCGAACCCGAGCCTTCCTCAAAGTGCAGGATGGCTGTAACTATAAATGTTCGTTCTGTACTATCCCTTTGGCTCGCGGAGCCAGCCGAAACCCAAAAATATCAACGGTAGTACGTAATGCCCAGGTACTGGTAGAAGAGGGCTTTAAAGAGATCATCATCACCGGGGTGAATTCCGGAGATTTCGGATATGAAACCGATGAAGATTTCTTCCAGTTGCTACAAGCACTGGATAAGGTAGATGGCATTGAACGCTTACGGGTTTCTTCTATCGAGCCCAATCTTCTTCACGAAGAAATCATCCATTTCGCATCGGAATCAACCAAATTACAGCCTCATTTCCATATTCCGTTACAAAGTGGATCGGATGAGATGTTAAAGATTATGCGTCGAAGGTACCGTTCTGATTTATATCAGGGTCGTGTAGAATTGATCAAAAAACTAATGCCTGATACCTGTATTGGTGTGGATGTGATTACTGGTCACCCCGGAGAAACCGAGGACTTATTCCAGGAGTCCTTCGATTTTATTGATTCCCTGGACGTTTCTTACCTGCACGTGTTCACATACTCCGAGCGACCAAACACCTATGCTCTTTCTTTGTCACCTGTAATCCCAAAGCAGGAACGAAAAAAGAGAACGCATCTGCTTCGCAGGCTTTCAGCTAAAAAGAGATTTCACTTTGATGCTCAGTTTGAAGGCCAAACACGCCCGGTGCTTTTTGAAGAAGCTGAAAAGGACGGCCTGATGTTTGGATGGAGTGACAATTATGTACGAATAGCCCTGCCTTTTAATCCTCGTTTAGTTAACACCATCCAGGAAGTTCGTTTTGGCAGCTACTCCCATGATGGATACTATGTAGGACAACTAAATGAGGCCGTTATGGAAGAGGAAAAAGCAATTGCTGAGATTATTGGTTGATGGCTGATCAAAATCCCGAAGATATCATTGAACGAGTAGAGCGTTTCCTAAAACAGCAACAGGAACTTTTCGGCGATTTCAATGTGGATAGCTCCTTAATAATTAAGGAAAGTCAAAAAGTAAGTTCTGAGATCAACAAAGATCAACACCCGGAAACTTTAGCTAATGAAGAACAAGTACTTACTGATTTAGACTCTCCTACTCCCCTTGATGAAAAGCTGAACCAACAGGAATTAATTTCCAATTGTTCCACGCTTGAAGAACTAAAAGCGCTGTGTGAAAGGGCTGAAGAACTTCGAACGGATCTGGAAAATACCAACCTGGTTTTTGGAGTGGGTAATCCCAACGCTGACCTGATGATTGTCGGAGAAGCTCCGGGAATGAATGAGGACCTACAGGGAGAGCCTTTTGTTGGAAAAGCGGGCCAACTACTTGATAAAATCATGGGAGCCATAGACTTTAAGCGTTCCGATATTTATATCGCAAATATTTTAAAGCATCGTCCTCCGAATAACAGGGACCCAAAACCTGAAGAGAGACAACGAAGCCTCCCCTATTTAATGAGACAAATTGAGCTTGTAAATCCTAAGCTTATTCTATGCGTTGGAAGAGTTTCGGCGACCACTCTCTTGGGAAAAGACCTCTCCCTAAAACAGATGAGACAGAAATATCATGCTTTTCTAGAGCGGGAATTAATGGTGACTTATCATCCCGCTGCTTTACTACGAAATCCACAATGGAAACGCCCGACCTGGGAAGATGTTCAGATGCTTCGTGCCAGATATGATGAGCTCAACGGACAGCCTTGAGATGTTAATAACTTGTGGAAACCTTGTTGAAAAGAAAGCCTCTTTTCATGTTCATTTATGCATACTTTTCAACCGATTTTAAAAGGTAATTAGTGGCAAAAAAGAACGGAACATCATACAAAGATCAACAGAAGGTACTAGAACAGGAAGGCAGAGTTCCCCCCCAGGCAGTAGAAGTTGAAGAAGCAGTATTAGGTGCTATGCTTATTGAGCATGGAGCCGCTACTATTGCCCTCCAAATGCTGAAGGCTGAAGATTTCTACAAACCTGCCAACCGTCACATCTATGAAACTCTATCTCAACTCTATGAGCGCGATAATCCGCTGGATTTGCTTACGGTCGAGAATGAGCTTCGTGATAAAGGATTACTTGATACCGTAGGTGGACTTACCTACCTCTCCGATTTAACCCGTTCGGTAAGCTCTGCGGCAAATATCGAGTATCACGCTCAAATCATTACTGAAAAGGCAATTAAGAGGAACCTGATTCTAGCTTCTACTGATGTCATCAAAGAGTCTTATGACTCTACTACCGATGCCTATGACGTACTTGATGAGGCAGAACAGAAAATCTTTGACCTGGCTAATCAAAAAAGCCGAAGTACTGCAAAACCAGTAGCAGATATCCTTAAAGACACCCTGGCCTACCTCGAAGAAATGCGTGGTAAGAAATATGGAATTACGGGTGTCCCTTCTGGTTTGGCTGTCGATCAGATGACGGCCGGATGGCAAAACGGAGATTTGATCATTATCGCAGCCCGACCTTCGATGGGTAAAACGGCTTTTGTTCTCACCGCAGCCCGGAATGCAGCTATGCATCCCGATGAAAACCTTCGAACTCCAGTAGCTATTTTCTCCCTGGAGATGTCTAATCAGTCGCTAGTACAGCGTTTATTGACTATGGAAGCTCGAGTTCGTGCCGATGAGGCCCGGAAAGGAACTCTTAATGATGATAGTTTCAAAAACCTAATTGAAGCAGCCGGGCGCTTATTTACTGCCGATGTGTTTATTGACGACACTCCAGCCATCACCTTGATGGAACTTCGCACCAAATGTCGTCGACTTAAAACAGAGCACGATATTGGCCTGGTAGTGGTGGATTACCTGCAGTTGATGCAGGGTTCTGCTAAAGACAGTGGTAGCCGTGAACAAGAGATTGCTTCTATATCCAGGGGACTAAAATCATTGGCAAAAGAGTTGGATGTTCCAGTAATTGCTCTTTCCCAGTTAAGCCGTGCCGTTGAACAACGCGGCGGGGATAAACGACCACAGCTTAGTGATTTAAGGGAATCAGGTTCTATTGAACAAGATGCTGATGTGGTAATGTTTTTATACCGGCCTGAGTACTATGGAATTACCACTACTGCTGAAGGACAATCCACTGCCGGATTAGCTGAAGTAATTATCGGGAAGCAAAGAAACGGGCCCGTTGGCAGTAAGATGCAGTACTTTGTGAAGGATTATGCTCGCTTTGAGAATATCACTTCGGCGGCAGACAATCCTAGTCTGCCCGGGGGCGTTTCTCAGGACATGCTTGAAGCTAACTTCACTCCTACCGATGCCCCAATTATGCCACATAACCCAGCTCCCGATGACGAGGACGCTCCTTTTTAGCATTCTACTCCTTTCTTTTTCTATTGAGCTAAGAGCGCAGGTTCTTCCTTACGCAAAAGAAGTAGTCAAAACCCTTACTTCTGAAGAGTTCCATGGACGCGGTTATGTACATAATGGAGAAAAAATAGCTGCTGATTATATAAGAAATGAATTCAAACGGTTTGGGTTGAAGTCTTTCGAAAATGACTATTTTCAAAGCCTCTCTATTCCGATTAACACCTTTCCTGGAGCAGTAGAGTTAATAGTAAATGGAGATACTTTATTACCCGGAATAGATTTTCTTGTAAACCCATGGTCTCCTACAATTCAGGGTAAATATGAAGTAGTCCATGCTTCAAAAAAAGAAGTCGGATCCGTTGAAAGCTTCACTCCCATTCTGTTTAATACAACTGGAAAAGTACTAGTCCTGAATCAGAACGAACAAGACAAAGATCCAGCACTTACATTCAGCACAAATGAATGGCTTTGGCAAATGGATATGATCAGGAATAATCCAATACAGGCTTTTGTTTTTGTTGAGAATGAGTTAAATCCATGGAATGGGTCGGTAAGACAGTATAGAAGGCCTTCTTTTACTATTGTCGATAGTGTCTTCAGCAATCAGATTAAGGATATCGAATTTAATGTCGAAGCTGAGTTTATAAGAAACTACTCCACCCAAAATGTAATCGGATATCTGGATGGAGAAAACAATGATTCGACTATAGTGATCATCGGGCACTATGATCATTTCGGAAGAATGGGACCTGCACTTTTTCCCGGAGCCAATGACAATGCTAGTGGTATTGCAATGCTGCTTAGTCTTGCTCAGCACTTTTCCGAACATACCCCAAAGTATAGAACCGTATTTATAGCTTTTGGAGCTGAGGAAGTTGGCCTAATCGGCTCCAAGTACTTCGTTCAGAACCCCTTGATTGATCTATCTTCCATCAAATTTCTGCTCAATTTCGATTTAGCCGGCACAGGTGATGAAGGCATCCAGGTAGTTAATGGCTCAGTATATAGAGAGCAATTCGATCGATTGAGAAGCATCAATAATGAATTTGAGTTACTTCCCCAGGTTAGAATTAGAGGTGCCGCCTGCAATAGTGATCATTGTGCTTTTGATGAGATGGATGTACCAGGTTTTTATATCTATACCTTAGGCGGTATCCGAGCCTATCATGATGTCTTTGATCGATATGAAACCCTCCCCTTTACAGAGTTTGAGGATTATCACCAGTTGATGGTGAAGTTTCTGGAAGGAATGTGATCAGATTACTGATAACCTTGTTTGTCATTCTGAGGCCTGTCCTCCGCAGTAATGCTACGGAAGGAGGACTACTGCCGAAGAATCTAAACGGGTTTCAATTCAGTTAGATCCTTCGCAGGTATGCTCAGGATGACTAAAAAAGAAGCAGGGCAAAAAAACCCTTAACACCGCTATTATTCTCTTTTCCTTTGTTTATCTTCGGTGTTTATCAAGCTTCTAACTATTCAGATGGCAGAGAAGAAAAGAATTTTAGTTACATCCGCCCTTCCTTATGCAAATGGTCCATTGCATTTAGGGCATCTTGCAGGGGCTTATTTAACCCCTGATTTATATGTCCGTTATAAGCGACTTGTCGGAGATGATATCGTTTTCATATGTGGATCTGACGAACACGGCGTACCTATAACTATTGCAGCGGAAAAAGAAGGTGTTTCTCCTCAGGATATTGTCGATCGATACCATTCGATGAACAAAAAAATATTCGAAGACTTCGGCATCTCTTTCGATTACTATGGGCGCACTAGCTCTAAAGTACATCATCAGACTTCTCAGGAAATCTTTTCTCACTTATATGAAAAAGATTTCTTCAAAAAGAAGACCGAGCAGCAGCTTTATGACCCAAAAGCTGATATGTTCCTCCCTGATCGCTATGTGAAAGGTACCTGCCCAAATTGTGGGTATGAAGAGGCCTATGGAGACCAATGTGAGAACTGTGGTACTTCCCTGTCTCCTACTGAATTGATAAACCCGGTTAGCGCTCTTACCGGTGAAACTCCTGAGCTTAAAGAGACCGAACACTGGTATATGCCACTAGGTGATATCCAGCCTAAATTTGAGAAATGGCTAGAAACCCGGGAAAACTGGAAGCCCAATGTAATGGGTCAGGTGAAAAGTTGGCTCGCTGATGGGCTGGCCGACCGCGCCGCAACCAGAGATTTAAGCTGGGGAGTACCTGTTCCTCTTGATGAAGCCAAGGGCAAAGTTTTGTACGTGTGGTTTGATGCTCCTATCGGCTATATATCTGCCACTAAAGAATGGGCTGAACAAGAAGGAAAACCGGAAGCCTGGAAAGAATACTGGCAAAACCAGGATTGCGAACTTTACCACTTCATTGGTAAGGATAACATCGTATTCCACTGCATCATGTTTCCAATCGTATTAATGGAACATGGTGATTATGTACTTCCGAAGAATGTTCCGGCTAATGAATTCTTAAATCTTGAAGGTAAAAAGCTCTCTACTTCTCGAGGATGGGCAGTTTGGGTTCACGAGTATCTGGAAAGCTTTAGCCCTGATTTGTTGAGGTATGCTTTAGGTACTACCCTGCCAGAAAGCAAGGATTCTGATTTTTCATGGAAAGATTTTCAGACCAGGGTTAATAATGAACTGGCAGCTATTTTAGGAAATTTTGTAAATCGTACACTGACTTTTACTTCGAAATACGCGGATGGCAAAGTACCTGAGTTGGTTTCTCCTTCTGAAACAGATCAAAACGCACTGAATGCAATCCTCGAACAAAAGGCAAAGATTACGGCTGCTTATGAAGCTTTCCGATTTAAAGAAGCCATTTTGGAAAGTATGAATCTTGCCAGGATTGGAAATAAGTACTTCACTGAAACCGAACCGTGGAAAACCAGGAACGATAACCCACAGGCATGTGCTAATACGCTATATGTAAGTCTTCAAATTAGTGCAGCATTATCACTTCTAATGGAACCAGTACTGCCTACTACTATGGAAAAACTCAGAGATCAACTTGGGTTTAGCGGTCAGCTAGCATGGGATTCTGTATCCGGAGAGATGGTTGCTTCAGGTACTTCCATCGAGGTAGGTGAAGTGTTATTTAGCAAAGTAGAAGACTCTGAAATTGAAGCACAGGTTCAGAAACTGGAAGAACGAGCGGCAGCAAATGAACCTCAGTCACCATTCCCTCCTCTGAAGGAAAACATCGAGTTCGGTGATTTCATGAAGCTGGATTTAAGAGCCGGCGAGATTCTGAGTGCAGAACCCATTAAAAAATCAGATAAGCTACTTAAGCTTCAGGTTGATTTAGGTATTGAGAAAAGAACAATCGTTTCCGGTATCGCCAAACATGTCAATATCGAAACGTTACCGGGACAAAAAGTATGTGTAGTCGCAAACCTGGCTCCAAAAAAACTGATGGGAGTGGAAAGCCAGGGCATGATTTTAATGGCAGAGGATAGTGAAGGCAATCTCAAGTTTGCTGACACAGAAGCTGAGCCTGGAAGCACTATTACCTGATAGATGTCTTTAGCCTCTCCAGTTTTGCAGTCCCAAAAAATAGCATTCGATGAGTTACTCCCCGGGTATACTATTTTCGAACATGGAGTAGCATTTAGGCTCTTTTCTCCCCTGGCTGATGACGTAAGTATCGAAGTGTTCAATCACTATGAACAGACTTCTGGGGAAACTTATGTAATGGCTAAGGATGATTCGGGTTTTTGGAATTACTTCCATCCTGATGCTTCGATTGTAAACAAATGGTACGGATATCATATTCGATCCAATGAGTCTAATCCATTCTTTGAAAAAACAGAAAAGATCATAGCTGATCCATGGAGCAAACTTGTAACCTCCAGGAATCATTATTTAGGATTTGCCAAAACCAAGATCATCCCGGAACAAACATTTGATTGGGAAGGTGATGATTTTGTATGCCCGCAAGATCCCCGAGATTTGATCATTTATGAGACTCACATCAAAGATCTGGTAGCACATCCTTCCGCAAGAACCTTTGCACAGGGTATTTATAATGATTTTCGGGAAGCTCAGGTTGGAGGAATTGCCCATTTAAAGCGGCTTGGTGTAAATGCTGTGGAATTCCTACCACTTCAGAAATTTGCCTATTTCGAACCTCCATTCAATCAACAAATTGAGGGTGGGGTTACTAACACATGGAATGCATTCTCAAAAAATCATTGGGGATATATGACTTCCTTCTTCTTTTCGCCAGAAACTATCTATGCTTCTGATGGAACCTTAGAAGAAAAAGAAGTAATCGGGCGCTCAGAAGCTTCTATTTCGGAATTCAAGCATCTCGTAAAGAGCCTGCATAAGGAAAGGATTTCGGTAATTATGGATGTGGTTTATAATCACGCCTCACAATATGACCTAAATCCACTTCGATACACCGCCAAAAATCATTACTTCCGGGTTGATGAATCGGGAAATTATTTAAATGATAGCTGGACTGGTAATGACCTCAACACGGCAAACCCCAATACCCGTCAGCTTATTGTCGAGTCTATTAAGTATTGGATGACTGAATTTCACGTGGATGGCTTCCGTTTCGATCTGGCAGGTATCATTGATTGGGAAACGATAGACCTTATTAGGCAAGAGGCTCAAAAAATAAATCCGAATGTATTGCTGATTGCCGAGCCCTGGGGTGGTGAATACAAACCTGCCGGTTTCTCTGAGCATGGTTGGATTTCATGGAATGATCGAATCCGCAATGGGATAAAAGGTTATGATCCTGTTCATAATAAAGGGATTCTTTTTGGAGAATGGAGTCATGGGAATTCGCGCTTTGCTGTAGAAAACTTCATTCGGGGAACACTGGTGAATGCTGAACAGGGACTATTTCAACATTCAGGTCACTCACTTAATTACCTGGAAAGTCACGATGGATATACCTTAGGGGATTTCATAAGAATTGCGCTTGATCCTTCTAATGCTAACCGTATTTATAAGAAAAAAGCGTCAGCTACCAGACTCCATCCCAATGAACTAAAAGTATCAAAGCTTGCTGCACTCACCCTTTTTGTAAGCCAGGGAATCACTATGATGCATGCAGGACAGGAATGGGCACGAGCCAAAGTGATCACTGATACCTCCGGAAAAGAAAAAAATACCGGGCTTCTTGATCGGGATAGCTATAACAAAGACAATGAAACCAACTGGCTCAATTTCAACGAAATAAATCTCAACAAAGAACTGTTTGAATATTATTTAGCACTTATTGAATTTCGAAAACACGCACCCGCTCTTCGCAAAGCACAGCCTGAAGAAGTGAATTTTAAAGTGTATAACAATCCCTTACATATCACTTTTTCCGTTTCCGGGGAATCTACCAATGATCCGTTCGATTACTTTATCTCACTGAATGCAAATCCCAAGAAAACCCACAAAATCCAGCTTCCTGAGGGCAAATGGGAGTTAATAGTGGATTCTAAAGAAGTCAATTTAGAGGGTATAAATATGGTAGAGGATGTGTACCAGGTACTTGCAGTATCAGGTTGTGTATTAAGAAAGTTGCGTGTGAATGACGCTTAAAATATTTTACCCCGATTAATCAACCACAAATTTAGGAGGAAATCTCTTGGCAGCACCACAATCTTCAGAACGCGGATCATGGAATTCGAAACTTGGATTCATTTTAGCAGCAGCAGGTTCCGCAGTAGGACTAGGTAACATATGGGGATTTCCATACGAAGTAGGTGAAGGCGGAGGCGCAGCTTTCGTTGTTATCTATCTTTTCTTCTGTTTTGTGTTATGCTATCCGGTTATGGTTACCGAAATAGCCATTGGTAGAAAAACCCAGAAAAATCCAGTCGGTGCTTTCAATGCCCTCGGATTTAAAAAGTGGAATATTGCTGGTAAGTTGGGAATTCTCAGTGGAGTACTCATTCTCTCCTTTTATAATGTTATTGCTGGTTGGGCTTTCGGGTACATATTTGAGATGATTGCCGGAAATTTCGGAATAGCCGATCAATTTGGTTCCTACATCACACAGGTTTTTAAAGTAGGTGCATATGGACTTATGTTCATGGTAGCAACTTCTTTTATCGTTTCGAAAGGAGTTTCAGGAGGTATAGAACGTGTTGCAAAAATGTTGATGCCTACTTTAGTCATCATGATTGCTGGCTTAGCGATTTATTCGCTTACCCTTCCAAATGCGATGGCTGGATTAAAATTCTACCTCGTACCCGATTTCAGCAAACTCACTCCTTCTGTGATTTATAATGCTATGGGTCAGGCCTTCTTCTCTCTGTCATTAGGTATGGGTGCTTTAATTACTTATGGTAGCTATGTAAAAAAATCGGAGAATATTGTCAGCTCCGCCGCTCTTATTACCCTGGCTGATGTTGGAATTGCTCTTTTAGCCGGCTTGATGATTTTCCCTCTTATTGGATTTATGAGTGATGGAACCATGGAAGGCGCTGGTCGTGGTCCTGCTCTCATTTTTGTGACGCTCCCTCAAATTTTTGGAAGTATCGGAGGTACTCTGGGTATTGTTACCGGTACCGCATTCTTTTTACTTCTCTGTTTTGCAGCCCTTACTTCTACTGTCTCTCTTCTCGAAGTTCCAGTTTCTTATGTAGTGGATGAAATGAAGATAAAGCGAAACAAAGCTGTTTGGTTAGTTGCGCTTCTTATTTTCATTATTGGAATTCCATCTCTTGTCGGAAACGGATACTCAGAATTTTTCAGTACCGCATTTACCACCTATAAAGCCGGGGGAACAGATACTGATTTCCTCTCCTTTGTCGCGGCATTGGCCAATGATACATTCCTGCCACTTGGGGGCTGTTTGATCGCTTTCTTCGCTGCTCATGTATGGAAGAAACACAACCTTGATGAAGAACTGGCTCAGGGGGCTCCTAATTATGAAGGGTCATTTGTTCAGAAATTCCTCAACTTTGCCATTGGATACTTTGCTCCAATCGTGCTTGCGGTTGTATTCTTACTTACAGTTCTGTTCAAATTCTTTGGTGTTCAGATTCTGTAATCACAGGAAATATCTTACTTGTTATCGAAACAGTTGAGCAGTATTTTTGCTCAACTAAAAACGGAGACATTACTTAATGGCAAAAGTTTCTACCTCAGATTTCAGAAATGGCCTAGTTCTGAATATGGACGGTGAATTATACTCGATTACAGAATTCCAGCATGTTAAACCAGGGAAAGGCCCTGCTTTCGTCCGCACAAAATTAAAGGGAATTGTAAACGGGAAGAATATTGATAAAACATGGCGCTCAGGCGAGAATACCGAGGCAGTTCGGGTAGAAAATCGAAACTACCAGTACCTCTATAACGATGGCACCATGTACTATTTCATGAACAATGAAACCTATGAGCAAATACCTATCTCCCCTAATCAGGTAGAACGCCAGGATTTTCTTATTGAAGGACAAGTATGCAATGTCCTTTTTAATGCCGATGACGAGCAAGTACTATTTGCTGAACCCCCAGATCATCTCATACTTACTGTAGCACAAACCGATCCTGGTGTTAAGGGTGATACTGCCCAGGGAGGTTCAAAACCTGCTACGCTAGACTCAGGAGCTGTGGTAAATGTTCCTTTGTTTATTTCTGAAGGCGAAAAAATTAAAGTAGATACCCGAACCGGAACCTACATTGAACGAGCTAAATAATTGATTATGGATTTAAAACAGATTAAAAAAATTCTGGACTTAATTGCTGAAAGTGAAGTGGATGAGGTTTCCATTGAAGAAGGCGATTTCAAAATTAAAGTAAAGAAAAAGGGTGCTGTTGAACATGTTACCTATACACAGCCTGCTTTACCGGCTCAGGTAGCTGCACCTGCTACTCCGGCAGCACCAGCTCAACAAGCTGCTCCCGCTACAGAGTCTTCTCCTGCACCAGCAGCTTCAGGTGAAACCGTTAAGTCTCCTATTGTAGGAACATACTACCAATCTCCTTCTCCAGATGCTGATCCATTCATTAAGCCTGGCGATAAAGTGGCTAAGGGTCAGACGCTTTGTATTATCGAAGCAATGAAGATTATGAATGAAATTGAGGCTGAGTTTGCCGGAACTATTAAGGAAATTCTGGTTTCTGATGGAACTCCGGTAGAATTTGATCAGCCACTATTTATTATCGAAAAAAACTAACTGGCTTTCATGTTTAAAAAGATTCTGATCGCCAATAGAGGTGAAATCGCCTTACGGATCATTAGAACCTGTAGGGAACTAGGTATTAAAACCGTTGCAGTTTATTCCACTGCTGATGCTGACAGTCTTCATGTAAAGTTTGCCGATGAAGCTGTTTGTATTGGTCCTCCTGCTGGTAAGGAAAGCTACTTGAAAATCCCAAGTATTCTTGCAGCTGCAGAGATTACCAATGCCGAAGCTATCCATCCTGGATATGGTTTTCTTGCTGAAAATGCTGAGTTCTCCAGAATATGTGGTGAGCACGATATTAAGTTCATCGGTCCATCACCTCATGCGATTAATTCCATGGGAGATAAAGCAGTAGCAAAAGCCACCATGATCAAGAACAATGTCCCTGTAGTACCAGGAAGTGATGGGACCGTTGATAGTTACGAAGAAGCGGTAAAGGTTTGTGATGAAATCGGATTCCCAGTAATCATCAAGGCTTCTGCTGGAGGTGGTGGCCGTGGTATGCGTGTTGTTATGGAAGCTTCTGAGTTAAAAAAGAACTACGAAATGTGTCGTAGTGAAGCTGAAACTGCTTTCAATAATCCTGAGGTTTACATAGAACGATTTGTATTGAATCCTCACCACGTTGAGATTCAAGTCCTGGCTGATCAACATGGTAACGCCATACATTTGGGAGAACGAGATTGCTCGTTACAGCGTCGCCATCAAAAGATCTTAGAAGAGGCTCCTTCCCCACTAGTTACTCCTGAGCTTAGAGAAAGAATGGGGCTAGCGGCGGTTAATGCCGCTAAATCAGTGAATTACGAAGGTGCTGGTACGGTTGAATTCCTTGTAGATGATGATCTCAATTTCTACTTCATGGAAATGAATACCCGAATCCAGGTAGAACACCCGGTTACGGAAGAAATTACTGGTTATGATCTTATTGAAGAGCAAATTAAGGTCGCTTTAGGCGAAAATATCGCTGATTACAAAGTAGAACTGGAAGGACATTCTATTGAGTGCAGAATCAACGCTGAGGACCCAGCTCATGGCTTCCGTCCTTCAGCAGGTGAGGTTACTGTATTTCATCCTCCGGGAGGACACGGGGTTCGATTAGACACTCACGCCTATTCCGGCTATCGCATCCCTCCTTTCTATGATTCAATGATCGCTAAATTAATCGTTACAGCTCCAACAAGAGAGCTGGCTATTAAGAAAATGAAGCGAGCGCTTCAGGAATTCATTATCGAAGGAGTGAAAACTACTATTCCTTACCATATCCAGTTAATGGATGATCCAAATTTCAACAATGGATCGGTTACCACCAAGTATTTAGAAACATCATTCAATTTTAAACCAGAGGAAAACTAATGAGCACACCATCTGATCTTAAATACACTAAAGAACATGAATGGGTAAAAGATAATGGTGACGGAACTGCAACAATAGGAATCACCGAATTCGCTCAGGGCGAACTTGGAGATATTGTTTTTGTTGAGCTTGAAGAAGCCGGCTTTGAATTTTCTCAGGATGATACTTTTGGAACCGTTGAAGCTGTAAAAACAGTATCTGATTTATTTGCTCCAATTGATGGTGAAGTTTTAGAGTTGAATGAAGCCCTGGAAGACAATCCTGAGATTGTTAATGATGATCCATATGGAGATGGCTGGATGATCAAGATTAAAGTAACAGATCCTTCTCAACTTGAAGGATTATTATCTGCTGACGAATACACCGAAATAACTGCCTAATATCCTTAAAGATTTAAATGAGTCGACATAGCGAATGGATTTTAATCCTTGATTACGGTTCCCAATTTACCCAACTCATCGCTCGACGGCTCCGTGAGTTTAACATTTACTGTGAAATTCACCCTTTCAATGTAGATTTAGAACAGGTACTCACTCCTAAACCAAAAGGAGTTATACTTTCCGGCGGACCAATGAGTGTGAATGATGAGGGCGCTCCTCATCTCCAAAAAGAAGTACTGGGCTGGGATATACCAATTCTGGGTGTATGCTATGGACTCCAACTTCTAGCTCATACCGAAATCCCTGGAAGTGTTGATAAAGCTGACAAACGAGAATATGGAAGAGCACATCTGTTAATTGATGATCATTCTGATCTATTCAAAGATGTCCCCAATGAATCCGTAGTTTGGATGAGTCATGGTGATCATATTCACGAGCTTCCCTCCTCTTATGAAATTATAGGCCATACTGCTAACGCGGGAGTAGCTGCCGTTAGACATCTTAAAAATCATATTTACGGCGTTCAGTTCCATCCTGAAGTAGCTCATTCCGATTACGGAAAACAAATCCTAAAGAATTTTGCCTTGGATATTTGTGGACTATCAGGGGATTGGACAGCAGCTTCGTTTATTGATGAGCAGATTGAAGCAATCCGGGAAAAAGTAGGAGACGACAAGGTTCTGTGTGCCCTTTCCGGAGGAGTTGATTCGACAGTTGTTGCTACTCTTATATACAAGGCCATAGGCGATCAGCTTCAATGTGTATTTGTAGACAATGGACTTTTAAGAAAAGATGAATTTGAAGATGTGCTTCATCTGTACACTAGAGATTTACACCTGCCTGTTAAAGGCGTTGATGCTTCTCAGCTTTTCCTTGAGAGATTAGATGGGGTTTCCGATCCTGAAAAAAAGAGAAAAATTATTGGAAATACCTTCATTGATGTGTTTGAAGAAGAAATTGGAAATAATTCCGAATTCAAGTATCTCGCACAAGGCACTCTTTACCCTGATGTAATCGAAAGTGTTTCCTTTAAAGGACCTTCTGCTACCATCAAATCTCACCATAATGTAGGTGGGCTTCCGGAGCATATGAAACTGGATTTGATAGAGCCTGTCAGGGAGCTATTTAAAGATGAAGTACGAGTGGTAGGCAGAGAACTTGGTATCCCGGATCACTTTATAAGCCGACACCCTTTCCCTGGGCCAGGACTTGGAATTAGAGTTATTGGAGCTTTAAGCGAAGAGAAGCTCGATTTACTTAGAGAAGCTGATAAAATCTTTATAGACGAGCTAAAGTCAAAAGGCCTTTATGATGAGGTATGGCAGGCATTAGGTGTACTCCTTCCAGTGCAGAGTGTTGGAGTTATGGGTGATGAACGCACCTATGAATTCACCGTAGCATTAAGAGCGGTAACCAGCCTGGATGGAATGACTGCGGATTGGGCTCATTTACCATATGACTTCTTAGCGCACGTTTCGAACCGAATAATTAATGAGATCAAGGGTATCAATCGGGTGGTTTACGACATCAGCTCAAAACCCCCTGCTACTATTGAATGGGAATAGTGAGAACTTTTTCTATTTGATAAAGTTAGAGAGGACGTAATTCTTTATTTTTCCTTCATGAAAAAAATCTTAACAACAGCTCTGCTTGCTCTTTTTGTAACTACACTTTCCCTGGGTCAGGTATTAGAAAATGGTCTCAATCTATACGAACAAGGTGATTATGAGCGCGCAATCCGAATTCTCTCTCAATCGGATAACCCCGAAGCTATTCTCTTTGTGGGAAAAAGCTATTTCGCTCTTAATAATTACATCAAAGCTATTCATAATTTAGACAGAGTCCCTGAAACTGCTGAAGAAGTATATCAGGAAGCTTTATATACCAAAGCTCTGGCTCACTTTCAGCTTGATGATTTTCCAAACTCTCTGGATGTATTAAAGCAGCTCACTCTCATTCAGCCCTCAACGTCTACTGTACGGGCATCGCTAGTTCTTTATGACCAGGTATTAGGTTATTTGACCATTAAACAGCGGAGAGAAGTCTTTCAGCGAAGTACCGATGATCAGGTGCGGTTAGATGTATTGGAAAGCTTAATCCATAATGTACCTTATCACACAGCCGTTGCTTTTGCGAATCTATTTGAGCGTTCTGCTACCGATATCAATCGACTTAGATTCAGTCGGGTTCAAACATTACTAAGTGATTCTGTTAGCTATACTCAACGGTTTAATCCAAATCAGGTAGTTCAGGCACCTTCAGGAATCTCATACAATATTGGTGTTGTTCTCCCAGAGTTTGACTATGAATCACTGGATTACGAGGTCCCACAACATCTGTACTTTGGAATCCAGCTTGCCATCGAAGACTTTAACAGTACAAATGTAGATCAAAAAGCCTTCATTAATTATCGAAATACTTTTGGAACTGATGCAGGCGAGGTTATTAATGATCTGGTCTGGAATGAAAACGTTGATGTAATTATTGGACCTCTTTTTTCAGATGTAGCAAAAGATTTTTCCAACCTGGCTGAGGAATATGAAGTGCCGATGCTTCTCCCTCTTGCGAATGCAGATAGCCTCGATTTATACAATAATTTTGTGTTCCAGCTAAACCCTACCTTTGCAACACAAGGAAAAGTAATGGCTGAATATGCTGTAAATCAGCTAGGCTATGATACACTAGGTGTAATTGCAGAAAAAGGTTCTTTAGGTGCCCCAGCAGCTCGCTCTTTTATGAGGCATGCCGAACGCAACGGTGGCTTTGTTGAGTATTATTTTGTGGAAGACCTGGAAGAACTAGGTTATGATATTCGAGATTATACTCAATTCTTCACTTCTGATACCCTTGATAGTGTTGATATGGTTAAAGCTGTATACGCTCCATTTACTGGTACTGTAGCTTCAACTCTTATTGAGAGTATGCTCACTGATCTGGAAGCAATGCAAAGTACCGTAGCAATTTTAGGCTCTGAGGAATGGTCTACCGCTAACCTGGAAGACAGAAGGCTTTCTGATACAGAGCTTCACTATACTGATTCATTTAATGTTGACACTTCGGATACAAGAACAAGTACTTTTGCGTCCAATTTCAGGTTACGGTTTAGTACTCAACCAAATCGCTTTGCCTATATAGGCTATGATGCTGCGAATATCATTCTTGAGACATTGCTTAGGGTGAAAAACCCTGCTTATCTCAGAGATGCATTAAAAGATCTGAATGGATATGAAGGATTGAGTACACGAGTTAGCTTTAAAGGTACCCACGTTAATCATGAGATTAGGGTGAAAAGAATGCCCCGGGATTCTGATCTTATTTCAGAAGAAGAAGGTTTTTAGGGTTATCTATCTGAATTAGACCCTTCAGCATCTCTGGCTCTTTTAATTCGGTATTGCTCACGCAACCACTTCCTCCATTTTGCACTTTCTACCTGATGCTCTTCAAAAGTCTCCGTAAAAATATGACCACCTTCGGGGTTGGCTACCATATATATATAGTTGTGATCTTGAGGAAATAAGGTCGCTCTTATTGTAGAGAGACTTGGGTTAGTAACAGGCCCAGGTGGAAGCCCTCTGTTTAAATAGGTATTGAAAGGATGTTCGAATTCGTAGTCTTCAAATAACAATCTTCTTCTTTCTCCTATCGCAAAATTTACGGTAGGGTCGGCTTGCAGACGCATTCTGGTATTTAACCGATTCCAGTACAACCCACTTATTATTGCCTTTTCTTCTTCGATATTGGCTTCCCATTCTACAATGGAAGCCATAGTTAATACTTCTTCGATTGTATAACCCAAAGCTTCAGTTGAATCAGAATAAGTTTGTACTACTCTGGCATCAAATTCACGTAATACTCGTCTTACAAGCTCTTTGGGAGTACTTGTCCAATACATTCTATAAGTCTCTGGTAACATCCGGCCAAAAAGCTCTTCGGTAGTAAAACCAAACTCTTCCAGAAAGGCAGAATCATCAAATATTTCCAGCATTTCTTCCTTAGATGTAGCCACCTGGTTAGCAACCGATTCTGCAAACCGCTCTTTTGTTATACCTGGGAGAATTACGACCGAGACCGGATCTTGTATTCCTCTGGATAATTTCGATAGAAATACTTCATAAGAGTATTTTCCACTTAGCTCATAGCTTCCCCTTTGAAAAGTTCGCCAGCCAAGTATTTTCGAAGCCCATTCTAATTCTCTTTGATTGTATTCAATTCCAAGTGAATCTAAGGTAGTAGTTAACCCTTGTAGGTTTGTTCTCTCTTCCAAGATAAGACTGGTAGTCTCTTCCAAAAGCATGGCATTGTCAGAGGTTAACCGCAGTTGGCGTGAAGCGATAGTAGCCAGAGCTACAATGAGAAAGAAACTGATAGCTACCAGTACGTCGCTTTTATGCAATGAAAATGTTGCACTGAAATTCATTCTCTAAGATATCAATTATCTAAAAGAATGAATAATCACCCAAATGACTCTATTTGTAAAAAAGAACAAGACTTTCGAAACAAAGAAAAAGCCCGAGCGTAATCCGCCTCCGAAGAGCAAACGAGCTTTTGGATGCTGCAAAGCACCAAATGCCCTAAAGAAAAAACCCGAACTTTGAACGGTTCGGGTTTCTTTTTTTAAGACAAGAAAAAAGTTTTTTACAAGAGCTTGATATAAGCTTAATTGTCATTTCGAATCCTCCGAATGGAGGTGAGAAATCTAAAACTACTATTGAAGGCTATTCTTAGATTTCTCAGTCGCCTGCTCCTTCGAAATGACAAACTGAAAAATTTGAGATCAACATTTCCATTCTTGAATCACTCTCGTTTTTAGAAGGTCGGGTTTAACCTAATCCATACCGCAGTAAAGCCACCAGAATCAGAAAGTGGTTTTGCGAATTCCAATCTTACCATATCTCCCCCTACTCCGAAACCCACATTGTGAGTGAATTCCGATAAGGCAAAATTCTCAAAACCTATAGTAGGATCAGACTCGGCTAATAAACGATTATTAAACTCAGCCCATCCTGAATCCATAAATAGTGATACATAAAACCCATCCAGTTCAAAGAAGCCAAAATCAACATCTGAGTTTCTTCCAAAAACAAGTTCGGCATTACTTAACACCATCGCATTTCCTTGCATGCTTTTGTAACTTGTAGCGCGCATGCTTCCTATTCCTCCCAAAGCAAATTGCTTAAATGCAGGTGCTTCTCCGGTAATTGCTCCCCCCATAACTCTCCACTTTAAGAAGGTAGAGCGATCTAGTCGAAACATCGACGTGGACTGAGCAATGAATTTATTGAATTGGAAATCGTTGTTGTTACCATCAAAATTACCCAGCTCTCCACGGATAACTAAACTGGTAGCCAGGTTTCTGGAATATTGATAGAGCTTTGGATTGATATTCAAACTTAATCCGATGCTTTGATGAAAAATCTCGTCGGTTGAAGGATCGATAGCCGGGTTTATTCTCTCAATATTTCCATCACCAAAAATATTGTACCCAGTAACAGCATCTAAAGAATTAAAGGTATCCGTGTTATAACTCACACCCAGGTATGTCAAGTAAGATGCTTTTAGCGAGGCGTAGAAGCTATACCCTTCTGTTTTGTAGTAATCATGAAAATCATAACCCGCTACCAGACTTGTAATTGTATTCTCAGTTAAACCGGTTCTCCAGCTATCTTCGGTTGTAGTAATACTATATAGGTCTGCACCAAGCACTAATCTTCTGCCAATAGGTTTTTCCAAACCAACCTGATACTGCCATTCTTCTCTTCCAGTCGAATATCCACCTAGCGCCTGGAAATCGAAACCATGAATGTCGGTAAAATCGTGAGTAAAATCTTCAAATTCAGTATCCACACCAATGAATAATCCATTCACCCTATTATAATGAATTGCCTGAACGGTAGGTGAGAATCCATAGATTGCAGGATTGGGTCCTATATTGGAAAAGAAATCAAATTCGTTATCCACTCCTTCATTATGATAGTACCGATAATAGGAGCGGTAACTTCTCTTCTTATTGTTGTTCCTGTTTTTGTAATGGTAGTCGACCCTGCAGTTACAGTGCCAATCCCAGTCCCAATCGCTGGAATAAATGAGCCTCATCCCATCTTTATTGGCCCTTCTTTCCTGAGCCGAAGAAATTTGAATTAAGAACATACTGAGAAGAGCGGATAGTAAAATCTTTCTTATCATAATGAAGGCTTTTGTGTTATATACAACAACGCTTACACTCCTCAAAAAAGGAAAGGTTACAGATTTTTTTCTTTCGCAAATAACCGTTCGAATCCATGATAGGCTCTCAATGGAATAAGCTCAAAGCTAATGAGCCCTTTTTCTACTAAGGGAAGAGTTGATAAATAATGTTCTGCCTCTTCAACATCTTTGCACTCCAGGATTAAAACGGCCTCTGGTTTATCATCTCTGAAATACATCTCCCTTATTATTCCATTCTTATAGAGTTCCCACCCTCTTGCGGCTTCGGCTCTTAGATGAGGAATAAAATCTCTTTTAGTTAATCCATGTGCCTCTTTTTCGATGGCTATGATTCTCATCTTATTTGGCTTTTAAGATTACAATAGTAACATCATCTTCCTGGTTAACTTTTCCCTTCCAACTATCTCTCAACGAAATAAGGCTCGATAGAATATCCCTAGAAGACTTCTCACCAATTTTCTCTAAACTTTCTATAATTCTCTCCATACCCAGCTGCTCTCTCCTAGGATTAAATAGCTCCATTAATCCATCACTGAACAATACAAAAACATCACCAGGCTCCAGCTCGAATTGGAGGGATTGATACGGAAACTCAACACTGCTTCCCAGGGGCATTGCCTTAAGAACTACTTCTGAAATCGTACCATCCTTTTTCTTATATAGTAACGCTGGGGGCATGCCCGCAGAAGTAAACTCAACCGATCTTTCCTGGCATCTCAGTATGGTCAATCCCATGTACATCATCCGGAGCTTCATATTTTTTATCCCGGATGACATTTTCTTGATCAAGTCGACATTTCCATTCTCATTTACCAACGAATGGAAATAACTCTTAGCAGTGGCTACCATAATACCCGCCTTCATACCATGTCCGGTAGCATCGCCAAGCGCCAGGGTTAACTCACCACTTTTGGATAAGCTAAAGTCGTAATAATCCCCTCCTACTTCCTGGGATGGTTCCATATATGCCGATATATCCCAAAGATCCGTTTCAGGGAGTTTAGTAGGTAGCATCGATACTTGTAAAGCCCGGGCTTCTTCTAGTTCCGCAGTTTTTCGTTCATTTTCTTTTTCTAAAAACTTCTGCTCTATCTCTTTTTCTTTGCTTCTTCTCTCCTGCTCAACCGATCGGTCTGAAAGGTGCTTCACCTCCAGATATTTATACTCGAGGCGTATTTGTGCTTTAGCAAAATCCCGTACTAAATAAGCTGAAAGTGCTATCATAAAAACGACAGCCGCAGGCAAAAACTGGAGTAGGAAAAATCTCTCAGTGAAAAGATCACTGATTGTAGTAAGACTAAATAACACCCAAACCAAAAAGATTAATGTACCCCAAACTGGAATACTAACCTGTTCTTTTTTGCTCAATTGAACCCCTATAAGTCCTCTCAAAAACTCAATGATTACAATGATAGAGAATAAAGAGAAAAACAGAGGGTTCTCATATACATCAAAAAGCTTCATGACTACCAGGACAATACCAAGCAATAGAAAACCGATTAGCTGCTTAGGAGTAGTATTTTTTTGGAAGGAATACCCAAATTTTAATAACCCTATATGAGCTACTAACCAGGTTAGATATAAGCCTTTTTGTAGAGAAAGAATGAAATCGGGTGAACCTGAAAATACTTCTGCACTCCACACAATTGAAAAAGCAGTTACCGAAAAGACAGTGATTACAAAGTATAAATTCCTTTCTCCAGCCGGATAAAAAATCAGGAAAAGAAAATGAATGATAGAAACAGCCGTGAGCACCCCAATTAAAGCCAGGGTAATCCAATATTGATTAGTGGACAGCTCTTCAAGTCCGTTTACTTCATACTTACTGATCGATAATAAAAAACCAGGGATCATTCCATATTTCAAATATTCCTCTGCATTGTGATTACTATATCTCACAGATAAAACATGTACTCCAGCAGTATCAAATTCGAATACGACAAAAGGAGTATTATTTGAGGCAATATGATCTTCTTCCTGTCTCGAAAAACTACCTTCCTGTATCAACAGGTTTTCGTTGAGGTAGATTTGTGAGGCACCGTTGTGTGTATTTAGGGAAAGCTTGAGCTTTTGATCTACTAAGGTTGAATCAACTTCTATCTCAATTTTAAACCATCCATAACCCTGCCAGCCCAATTGATCTACATGAGGTTCCTCTAAATGCGTACTTACCGTTTGCCATCCAGAGAAATCAAATTCCCGATCAATCCAACTGAAACTGTCATCCGAAATCGCTTTCCAGCCATCCACTAGCTCAATCTCACCAATCTGATTTAGAAGTAAATTATTCAGCTGGGTTTGAGCCTGCCCTGAAGTAGATAAGCAAATTGCTATAAATAGAGCAAGAAAAGCACGTATGGTTGATATTTTAAGAAGGATCGATTTCAATTCCAGATCATTTAAGCACCAATAATACCTTTTTCAAGGCAATTAGTTACCATCTTCATTTGAAAATATCTGTATCAAAAACTGGATATGCTCATTGAGTTCCTTCTCAATCAGTTCTGCTCCCTTGTTAATATCTTCTCGTGGTACATTAGCGGCAAAATTTAGCGTCTTTAATTTCTTCGTTACTGACTTAACCTTCATCCCAGAAAAACCTGTAGGACGCATCAATGAAACCGCATGCATAAAACCTGAAATTTCATCACAGGCAAATAAGTACCGTTCCATTTCTTCTTCAGGTTGTTTGCCCGTTCTTTCCGGGGCATGAGCTCTAATAGCATCAAGAATCTCTTCAGAGTAACCCAGCTCCGGAAGAATCTCATTAACAGCTTTATTGGGATGTTCATCCGGAAATTTCTCCCAGTCAAGATCATGAAGCAAACCAGCTGTCCACCACTCTTCTATTTCGTCGGGAGTTTTTTGAAGATTAGTGGCATAAGCTTCCATGGCTTGGGCTACCATTTTGGAGTGATGCCTTAAGCTTTCTCCATCTATATATTTTTCAAGTAATTCTATGCTCAATGTCCTTGATGTCATACAAAAATTTTGTTGATTACTTTTTGATTAGTTAAAATAAAGTATTGTTTACACGTCGTTAGAATTATTATAGAAAAAACGCTTATTTATTTTTTATAAAAAATCCAATCTGATAAATATGAAAAAAATACTAGTTCCTTGTGTTATCATGCTGTTTGCACTTACAAACTGTATTAATAATGTCGAGGATAACACAGGAGAAGAACAAACGGGTATTAGCTACGCACAAGACGTTCAACCTATTTTTAATGCCAGATGTGTAGTTTGTCATGGAGCCAGCGGAGGAGTAAATCTTTCGTCCTATGCAGCATTAATTAATAGTGTTGGTAATGAATATGGAAATGAAGTTGTAGTTGCCGGAAATGCTGATGCTAGTGGCTTATATGACAAGTTGTTACCCTCACCACGATTTCTTTCTAGAATGCCACAGGGTGGTTCATTATCCGGAGATGAAATTGAAACCATACGCGCCTGGATTAATGAAGGCGCTCTAAATAATTAAGTCATGAAGAAAGTTATTTTTACACTCCTGGCGGGAGTTCTGATGTCGCTGAACATAAGTGCTCAGTCTTATTACACTGAAGAAGGCAAGGCTATTTTCAAATCCAAAGTGCCTCTTCACAACTTTACAGGTACTTCTGAGAGCCTGGTAGGCATGATTAAAATGGAAGATATGTCTGTTGATTTTTACCTGGACCTGGAGACTCTTGATACAGGGAATGGTAAAAGAGATAAAGATATGAAGCTTACCCTTGAAACCGAAAAACACCCTTTTGGAGAGTTCTTCGGGAACATTACTACAGATTTCGACCCCGAGCTAACCACAGAACAAGAAGTGACGGTTATGGGGAATTTCACCATCCACGGCATCACTCAGGAAGTTGAAATTAATGGATCACTTACAGTGACTGATGAGGGACTATTAGTAAAAGCAGCCTGGATTCTAAACCTCGAAGACTATGAAATCAGACCACCAAAACTACTTTTTGTGAAGGTAGATGAAAACCAGGAAATAGAAATTGAAGCACTTTTAAAACCAACTGAATAATGATTTCCAGAAAAGTAATTTCTACTCTTATTGTACTGCTTGTACTTGGGCTAGAATTCTCAAATGCCCAAATGCAACGAACTCGGGCTGTAGCCGATGGCCCCGTTGATGAATTGTTTTTAATTGGCTCAGTTGCTGGTACAAGTACAGTAACTAACCTCGAAGCAAATAACCTCAACAGTCTTATCATGCATAATTTTGGCTTGATAAGTAGTGGCATTGAGGATTTTTATGGGCTGGATCAGGGAGCTGCTGTTCGGTTGGGAATTGATTATGGTATCACGGATAAGCTTTCCGTTGGAATTGGACGAACGAGCATTGAGGACAATGTAGATTTCCGCTTCAAATATACCCTCGCGAGGCAACTCAAGTCCGATAAGGTACCAGTTGAAGTTGCATTAAAAGGTGATATGGGTATAAATACTCAGAAGAATCGAATTTTTGATGACTTCACTTTCCAGGAGCGGTTGAACTTTTTTGCTTCAGTGATGGTAGCTCGACAATTCAATGAGAAATTTACTTTACAGGTAGCTCCTATGGTTTCTCATTTCAATACGGTAGTGATTGAAACTGTGGGGCAAGCCGAACCAGAACATACTCATTATGCTGTAGGATTTGCGGGTAGACTTAAACTTGGGGTGAGAAACTCACTTACTTTTGAATATATACCTGTTTTTGGAGACCGAACCGAAGGCACAAAAGATCATATGGCCATCGGGTATGAAATTGAAACCGGAGGGCACGTATTTCAAATGTTCCTAATGTCAGGACAATGGTTTACTGAGCAACATTTAATTGCCAGAAATACTACTGATTTCTTTGCAGGAGATTTTAGACTCGGGTTTAATGTAAACCGAATCTTCAGCCTGGGTAAATAACCAGTTTAAGAGCTTATAAAAGGGCTCTTATTTCCTGGGCAATCTCACGGTTATACTGGAATGCCAGATCTTTATGATTTACTAAATCAACTATAGTACCAATCATACATAAGCCGGCAGTAAGAAAATATAGGATACCCATTCCAATCTGGTTTATAAGGAATCGGTGTATTCCAGCAAAACCAAGTAGACCTGCTAAACATGTAATCAAAATCATATTCGGGTCTCTCCTTCGAGCTCGATATACATTGACGAACTTCCTTATTTCATCTTCGTTCATATCGCTAAAAAGCTTACTCAGATAAAGTCCTTCATCACCTTGAGCTTCAGGCATATATAGCATTACATCAGACATAGTTTTTCTCCTTTAAATCCATTGTATTTTGTTGATATAAGTTCTTCCAAATAAATAAAATTCTGTAGACGAGCCCAACTACGACAAAAGGCCCAGCAAGATTCGCACTAAAAGATAGGACAAATTCTCCCCTGGCAAAAAAAGCGATAGAATGACCTAATCCTTCGCCCGGACAAAATGGAAAACCGAGAAGCTCAAACAAACACCAGGTAGTTCCTTGTTCATATGGATTGAGAGAAGCCATTAACACCAAGCCAACCAGAAAAACAAACCACTCGCTATGTCTATTAATGAGCTTCATTTAGCCCGGCATTTTCTTTTTGAAGTAATGTGATACTGTAAAAAACATACGATTTGAACGATAGATTTTGCTAGAAGATACTTCAGAGCCAATTTTTATTTCCCAGAAGTTGTTGAACTTGTGATCTAGCTGGAAACGTCCAGCTCCAAAAACCACTTCATTTATCTCATGTTTAGCCATAATTTCGAATTCGAGCTTCGTGAGAAAGTCGAAAGTGTCCGGATTCCTGTATCTAATATCAAATCCCAAACCTTGTTCAAAGTATTGATCAGGAGTGAAATATGGAATCCCCGCTGAAAAATTTTCGGAGGCATCCGCCCAGCTTAAGGATACCAAAGGTCTAATCCTGAATCGATTTGAATAAGCCTGATAATAAAATCTACCCGTTGCTTCATATTCAAATACAGAATTGGTGTAATAATATGCTGCTGCAGATAATGATGAGAGCCATTTTTGCTGGCTTCCCCAATTGTCTTCTCTATAACCTTGAAGTGCAAAGCGATTATAATCGTTTTCTATTGCTATTTCAGTAAGCTCAGGACCAAAAGCTGCAGTTAGTGAACTAAAAGATCCATTTTTAGACACACTAATCGAAGTACTTGCCTCTACTAAAACTTCACCTGATCCCACGAAAAGACCTCCTCCCGCTTTGAACTCACCTATTCGGTTAGTTAACCTTTTGCTGTACTCATAACCCGGACCGATAAAGTTGATTGGAGAAGTGTTTAGTAAACTCTCCAGAAATATATCTTCAACTTTGAAAGTATTTGTGCTTACCAGTCGATTTCCGGTTTGAGCGGATATTCCAAACCGAGCAAAGGTATTATCAAAATTATCGCTCCTGTATTCCCCAAACCCAGAGACTTTAAGGCCTTCGTTCCATCGTATTTCTGATTCTAGTCTATCAAACTCTGCATCAGTAAAGAATGCAGGATATTGTGCATATAAGTCTTTTCTTTCATTATAACCCATGAATCGTAATTCATTGCTTATAAGTGTATGAGCCTCAGAAGCTCCATTGGGGTTATTTTCGAATAATGGATACATCACTTCTTTTGCTTCATCAGTAAAGCCAGCATAATAAAGTTGGGTACCTACCTTCACTCTTAAGCTATCATCATAAGGATTTTCAGCCAAAAGCCTCATTGCAGCATTGTTGTATTCTGAATACAGATTGAGTTGACTTAACCAGTCCAACTTTAATTTTTCTTCAAAATTTGGAGCTTTTTCAGCCCAATAAAGAGCCTTGGGATAATCTCCCAAATCGTAGGCATAAATAAGGGCAAAATTCCTTGCAAATAAGGTGAGCTGGGGATGCTTGGAAACCGGGAAACTTTCAAGCATGCTAATAGTGCTATCTGAGGATTCGAAGAAAAATGACCGCTGAATTGTGAATGCATATAGAGAATCACTTTCAGGATTTAACTCAATGAGCCGCAAGAGCTCTCTTTTCTGAATAGGCCAATTTTGTTGATTCTCAATCAAACGCGCATACTGCATTGACAATCTTTCATCATCAGGGTGAAGCTCTCTTTCCCTCAACAGCCATCTCAAATTAAACGCCTGGTTGAAAATACCCAGTTCTTTTACAGCGAGATTCTTTACATCAATTACCTCCTGAGACTTGTATCTAAGCCATAACCGTTCAAGGAAGTTCTCAGCTTCATTGTCCATCTCTTCCCAGCCATAATACGTGAACAATCGGTCGAGATCTTTTTGATCCCATACTTCTGTTGCAAGCATTCTTCGTTCAAGAATTAGAATGGCTCTTCTTACATCACTGAATTCAATACTTAGTTCGATTAACTCTTCCTGAACTTCTTCATCATCGGGGTCGTTTTGATAGGCTCTGATTGCGTCATTAAGTCGAGTATCTACCCATGGAACTTCATCCCCAGGAGCGAGAGAAATCAGGTTTCCAAACTCATCGGTAAATTCAGTCTGGTATCTTCTGCTCTTGGTGATTACATCATTGAGTTGAGCTGAAATAAATTGAGGATCATACCTCAATTGAGGTTTAAAATTCGGGACAACAAGAGAATCTAAATCCGTTTCGAACTGATATAACCCTCCCTCCCAATAAGGCGAACTATAATACTCAATCGATTGCTGTTCTAAGAATTCCTCAAATTCTTGAGCATTCTCCCGGCTGACATATGAGTACCAAAAATTACCTGACTCAAGCTCTGATTTTTTTTGATACCCAGGATTCGAAAATGGAAATAAAGTTCTTGTCGTTTCATCCTCTTTATGAAAAACAAAACTGTTGTACCAATCCTCAGTAACTGCTCCTCCTTCTCTTGCTGATAAGTATCTTGAACCTTGATAACGCTCATTAGTCCATAGCATTCGCTCCCGAAATACATGATATAGGCCATATCCATAAACCGAATGAGACTTCCAACCTAAGTTTAAAGGGTTCCTGCTCTCGAAGTAGTCATCATCTCGTGTTTTAACCTGGAATACATCATCTGGATGCACAAAATGATTCCAAATACCAGTCAGGAGTTGCATACTTTGCTGCTGAAAAAGAGAATTCTCCTCCATTGTGAATCCACTGGAGATTCGCGGATAGTTAAAAATTCTTTCATCTCGAGAATAAGGCTCGTATCCAAACTCCCTGGCTCCTCCGGATTCAAAATCTCCTAAATACAGGGAGGACATATACCTAATTGATGGCATCCCTTTCATAATTGCAGATACACCAACTGAGTCAATAAAATTAGTGGGGGGCACATATGAAACAGGAAGAGGCCCCATTCTGTCTATTCTCCATCTTTTTCTGGCCGCGGTTACTGCACTGGCCATAAAATTCACGTTGTCCCAGTCAATTAGCCATAACGAAAAATGATTATAACCATGGAAAGCAAGTTCGTGTCTGGAATTCAGAATATCTCTGGCAACCCGGATACTTGCATCTACCTCTCTACCCTCTACCAAAGTTTTACCGGAGGTCCACTCTTCAAAGTCAAAAGGTGGTGTTACATTCGCGTTATAATTGAATGCCGTCATTGCCGAATAAGTAATATCGAAAGTATCGGCAAATACCTTCATATCCGGCCACCAGACATTTAGAACAAAGTCAGAATGGGTTATATCATATTCTACATCAATTGGGGGAAGTTTTTCATTATAGAGCGGTGCCGGAAAATCATCCAGAAAAATAGTACTGGTATTCGCTACGCTATAAGGAACACCATCAAGACTTCTTAAAATACAGGAGAATATGAGGCCCCGGTACAGCTTGTCCCACATTATTGAACTGTTTAAAGTAATTACTTCTCCTGCTCCGATTTTATTCTGAACTACTAATGGATATTCCGGATCGTTACCTGCTCCAGCAAGTACAGTTACTTTATCAGCAAACTGATCTTTCTCTAGGCCCTCATGTGGTAATTCAGTCCTAAAGAGATACTTTTTTCCCGAATGCATTGGAAAGGCATCTTCAAAAAAATAAACTCCTTTGGCCTCTTCATTTATAGAATATTCGGAAAAAGGAACTATGCCTTGTAGGAAAGCAAATGTGTCATAAGCTATCGGACCCACAAAAATGATTTGATTCCCTCTTGCTACGAACCTGGTCAAATCTTCAACTTCCTGATTATTTAGTTCCCCGATTAATTCGCTTGTGATAACTAAAGATCTTACAGAAGGTTTTATGCTCAAACCTTCTGTAAGCAAACCAAGGTCAATTGATTCTACTGGTAGTTTGGCATATTGCATTGCAATGGTTACCTGGTCTGAAATTACTCCACTTAATGAATCCTGACGATGCTTTACTACCAACACTAATGGTTCCTGCTCTAGTAAAACCGTTGTATCCAACTCAAACTGCTCGTTGAAGTCGCAACTTATCAGCACGAAAAAGACTACTCCAATAAAAGCTAATAAGTTAGTTAACCGATTCACTTTCTCCCTCTTCTTCGGATGGTTTTAATGGTTCTTCCTCAGGAAATACATTCCTCAATACAGCGGTTACTCTCGATTCTTTCTCCCGATTTATGATTTCATAGACGATCGCATCATCACTTTCATAATAAACCTGAATATTTCTTCCTTCCAAATTTTCAAATACCTCAATCCACTGCTGCATATCACTCATTGTGTTTTGGGGATTATAGAGAATACCCTGCTGAATGCCCGTGTAGGGAGGTTTTTCGAGGAAAAGGAAAATGCTGGCAGGTGGCACATCTCTCTGCTCACGCTGAGCTCTGGGAACCGTTAGATACTGTTGATACAAGGAATCAATGACACCATAATTATCTAAAAAGAACTCATAATTCATGAAGAAATGTCGGTTTTGAGCAAGCCCTCGATCCAATTCAGGGCTAACCGTAGCATAACTATATGGAACCCTTTCATTAACGATGCGATAGTACGCGTCGAAAAAACCATTTGGCAATGTTGAGGGTAATGCCCGGCTTATCAAAACCCCCTGCTGCAAGAAAATCAAAAGAAGTACAAAGCCAATAGAACTACTGATATTCACCGCCCAGTAAACCTTATCATTTTTCTTGGCAAAAGCCTTAATCAAACGAGTAAGATTCAGGAAAATAAGTCCAAAGAATACAGCAATTAATAACGCGTAAAACAGATTAAGCTGATCAGGATCGATCAAAACATAGGAGAAAGGGAAATATGGTGTGTATATATAACTCACCAAAATGAATAGAATAAGAAAGACCAGCTCCTTTTTTTGGCCAATCACTTTGAGTCTTATCAAAATGATATTGATGATCAAAAGGATCACCCCTCCTAACAAGTAATACATACTTAATTCATCAATAAAGATGACCAGGTTTGGGAAGTAACTAAAGATCAGGGTGTCGAATAACTCTCTTTGGAAAAAGTCTTGTAAGGGTATCCCATTTATGGTACAAACCAGTATGTATGGAAATAATGCGACCATACTGCTACTCACGATATAGAGTAATGACCAACCTAATCTTTTTACTAGCGACTTAATCGGAAGTGTTAATAATCCCAAAAATAGAATGGGAATTAGCACCATCAAGAATATGAATACATTGGTCAAGGCAGTGGCAAAAATACCCATGCATACATAAAACCACATGATCATATCCCCCTCCCTCATTAACCTTAAGAAAAACACAACGGTTGGAATAGCAAAACACAGAGCCAGTGATATTGAATTCGCTTCTACTTCCAGATCCAAAATAATTGGCGAGACATACATTGGAACAAAAGCATAAATACTCATACCTACCAATGCGGCCAATGGGTTCTCCGAGTTTGTGATCACGTTAATCATCCAGAAGATGATCAATGCAAGGAAAAAGCTGGTAAGCGCTCCAAGGATATGCAGAATCAGCTCCGGAGATACCTGTGTAAGTGTGCTGAATACATGAACTAACACATGCATCCCTTTTGGCTCGGGAATTAAATCAAAGTATTGCTGGAGAGAAAGTGCTTTTACTGAACCAAGTTCAAAGTACCATGTTCTACTAAATGGAGCGGAATTTTGAAGCGCCGGTATAATCCTAACTCCAGCAGCGAAAAAAGCGATCAGAAAAGCTACAAGTTGAGGGGTAGTTTCTTTCAGTGAATAATGTGGGAGTTTTGCGCGATCCCTAAATCTATCCCATAAAGATATGGTACTCTCAATGATTCGAACATGTTGGGCGATAATTAGGGTTTCAATAGCCAGAAATACTTCTGAATAAGACATCCCTTTTCGCCTCTCTTTGAAAACATAAACAGCCAAGGGAATCACCAACAAAGAAACCAGAAGGCTTATAAAATCATACAGGTTTAATGCTGTCAAAATCAAAACAACAACCAGTATGAGTCCCCCTAACCCTACCCATGAGTGCATTAATCTATCAATACCGTTTATTGACTTTACCTTAGGTAGGAATAAGGGCGCCAGAACCCCAAAAAGCAGGTAAAAACAAACTATGATTCTAAAAACAGCAAATAATCCCTGAAAAAAATACATAATCAAAAGGACCTGGTTGCAGTTTCAGATGGAAGAGAAGGAAGCTGGTTAAGCTGGATATTGCTTATGAAGTAAGGGAAACTCAGAGTGTCTAACCGTGATTTAACCTCTTCAATTGATTCGGTATCAACAGCAAAATCGATAATAAAAAAAGGAAGATCATACTTCTCTGAACTCTCTTGAATCAGGCTCAACCTTTCATGGTATGCTTTATCGCTTTTGATAAAGTACTCCTGGTTTTCAAAATCATAACCGGAAGCTATATCCTCTATTAATACGCCATCAACGTATTCTTTTGAATCTTCCAGTAAAAAGAGCCCCGAATTCTGGATTAACATTAAGTCAGGGTTTCGGTTTCTAATCTCCCGAATCAATTCCAGCATATAAGGAGCCAGATGCGAATTGTTTGTATAGGGAGAAACAGCGTCTATGGTATCCATGAAAACACCATCCACCCCTTTTACTACTATTTCCTGCAGTACCTGGTCTAAAATAATTGCCCGGGTTTCAGCATCCTCAAGATTCAGATAAGAACTATTCCAGTTTTTATTCTTTCCTAAAAATCCTCTTTCCTGCAGTTTTGGGTAATACCAACGATTTGAATCTACTTCTCCTAACGTTATGTACGCTAGTATTTTACCTCCCTTATCTTTCAATAAATCAATTTCTGCTTTGGAATAAAAGTCCGGCTCAATGATTACCAGATCGTAATCTTCCACCTGGTCAGGAGTTAGCTTTGCATAGCTTACTCCGAAATGAGTGATTGAGGCTATTCCATTCTCCTCGCTAAGCTGGTTCGTTGCTTTACAGGCTAAAAAAGTAAGAAGAGCAACTAGCATTGTTTTAAAGGCTTTTTCCAGAAACATGATGCTTATTCAGTTCCAAGCTGAACACACATTTCCCAGCCAAGCATCTTGACCAATTCAATTACTGTTGGAACAATAACCATATCAAATTGAAGATCAGCTCTTTCAATAATATTTTGGGATAGCTGTTCCATCCACTCCTCTCCTGATTTTGAGTCATCGTCTTTATTGGATTCTATAAATTCGACGATATACTCAAAAATGCCTATGATCTTTCCCGTCCAGGAAATCTCGGATGCATCTAAACCCTGAGGACTGCCTTCTCCATTTACCCACTCCTGATGAGTTAGTACTCCTGATTTCACATCATCATGAACTGGAAGCTGATCAATAAGTTTATATCCCGTTAATGGATGCGTTAGCTCTGAACCAATTGAAGATTCAGCTTCTATACTAATGGAACCAACATATCCGATATCATGAAGCTTAGCAGAAAGCTTCAATATTTCTGTCTCGGATTCATCCAGGCCAAAAACCATAGCAAAGCGCTCTACAAAAGCAATTATTCGGGGAGTATGATACGCTGTTTTCTCTCTTTGCTGCTCTATACTGCGGAGCATTTGGTAATACGTCTCCAATAAGTAATTCGTAAAAGCATTATTACTATTTCTAAAATCAAGTAATCTACCTATTTGATTGGATATAAATGAATTAAGATCATTATTTACATCCAAATTCTGACCATCTCCTTTTAATAAAATAACTCCGCTCACCCCATTTTCAGAGAAAGAAATAGAAGTCATCTTCCCAATTTGAGGAGACTCTATTATCTCTACTCCTTCTGAATCTTTCTCTTTAAGAACATCCTCATTTTCAGAAATGAATGAGGCAATTTGCTCCTCAGTTAATTGCTCTGAATAAACCAGATTACTGCTTCCACCTGAAGTTTCAATAATACAACCAGCATCGCTTTCATATTTACTCAACAGAAAACGCAAGAAGAATCTGGACATCGAATCGATATTGAGTGCACCACTTCCAAGTTCGGAAACAATTTCACTCATCTTATCACGATAGTTGTTCTTTTGCCCCTCTTCTTCTTTTTCAATATTGCTCAACCAGGTAAAAAGAAGTCGTCCTACAATAGAAATGCGTGGTACAATTGCTTCGGGACATCTCGTATTAGGCCCTACGATATATAATCCCCAAACCTCACTATTCTCATCATATAAAGGGATATGCTCGCAATTACCAACCGAATTAGAAGAAATCCCATGCTCACTTAGCTCGGGATACCATTTCTTCTTTTGTTGAAGATTCTGCACCTGTTGTTCAAATGTGCTTAAAGCTTCTTTTTCATTTTCATTGAGATCATTCCTCGAATCTTTACCCAAAAGGTTCTCCAGATTGACAAAGCGTTTAAACAAGAATAATTCATTCTCCTGTTTTCTGTAAACGATATGAACAGGAGCTTTATATAAGAGATCCATCCATCGTACAATATCACGAAATGAAGGAGGCTCAGCTCGAGACATATGTTCAGCAGAATGAGACCAGAATTTTAGTTCGTCCTCAATACTAAATTCTTGAAGAGAAAATGCCTTCCCGATTCTACTGCCTACAAGATTGAGATATGACTTAACATCTTTCATTTATACCCTTAATATGCTGAGTAATAATAATAATCCAAATGCCTAAAAAACCTTCTGGCTAACATCAAAGTAATGAATGCAAAAGTAACTGACCCTGCCAGCATTCCTACTGTTGCATATTCCATTCCATACCATCTACTGCAAATAAAGCCTACCACAAAGTTTACCAACAAGGCAAAAATGATCGAATACATTACGTACGAAGCTCTATTTAACGTAAAGAAAAATAGAGAATTAAGTAATCCATATACCAAAAAAACATAGCCAACACTCCCTATCCAGAATACTTTGAACGTGATGGGATTAGCAAAAAAGTCTCTGATCTCTGGTATTCGTTCTTCAAAAGCTCTAAGACTTAGAATACCATGATAAGTAATGAGAATGGATATGGTACTTATAACCAGGAGTAAGAAAATTTGTCTCAGATAAAAACGCCGAAAATATTTGTTGAAGGCTTTAAAATCGTTCAGAGAAATATTCTTTTGTGCCGGAATTAAGTACTTCGAAAATGCATGGATGCTATACTCAAGCGTGGCAATAGTGATCACAAAACTTATAAGCGCCCAATCCATGCCAAGCTCGTAGGGAGTATTAAACCAGATCAGATAAGGAGGTGGAGGCGGCCCTGCTGACCAGGCCAAAAGTCTATCCATGAATAGAAACAGAAAGTAGCAAAGTCCATATACAAAATACCTGTAGTTATTATAATAGCTGACTTCAGGGTTTGGTAAGGTTTGCTTAATTAATTCCTGGCGAAGTTCCCGAATCTTAATTCGGTAATACAAGAAGGAATACCCTCCCATAATTACCGTAGCGAAGCTGATTCCAATCCATTGAGTTACATACACCCCCAAAGAAGTGACTTCCATGAGAACGATTACCAGTACGGTAGCAATCGTGATAGAAAAAAGAATCATAAATCTAAGCTCAGTAGCAAATAATATAGCTGCCGCTAGTAGCAGCATCGAAATAAGTACAAAGTAGATTACCGATAGCATCAACATATTAGCTGGATAGAACGGAAATGCTGCATTTAGCAGAACCAACAAGAGAGCGCTCAATAAAACGACGGGAACTCCAAATCTCAGTACCTTGGTGATCGCTTTCGAAGCCAGGTAATAATTTTCTTCCCCTTTATACTTGGATACTAATCGCCCTATTACCTGGATGAATCCACCAGTAACGATAAAAGAAGCAATTGTTCCAAATGCTACCACTGTTGCCTGTGCTTCATTAAATCGTAACCATGCCCAAAGCGCATATTCGAATAGAAGAATCGCGGCAATCTGAATTAACATTGGCATAGAAAGAATAAGCCCTGCTGAGTAGTATTTACTAAACATTCCAGCCGACTCTAAAAAGCCTACTCTGTATCTCTCTTTTTTTCGCTCCTCTTTTTCGCTAACTAACTGTTCTTGAATTTTCTCATACACATACTCAGCTAACTCGAATACATTTTTGTAGCCATAATCGGTATTTGCATCTACATCTCTTATACCTAATGATTCGATAGTAGCTGCAACTGCCCAGCTGCTCATTGGGATATCCACAATCTCCTTTACCTGCACAACAAGTATCGCCTTATTGTCTTCGAATAGAGATGGATCAGTTTTTATTTTAGACTGCTTGCTCAACTTTCTTAGGCTTTTCGGTTAGTGTACTAAGAAAATTAGCTACAGATTTTACCTTTACAGTTCCCTTCAAAGGTTCACGAGGCAATTCAGTTAGGCGTTGGTAACTCTCATAATAAGAATCCACACTTTTTTGAGTAGTAAAGTTTAAAAGCACTTTTTCACGGGACTTCTTACCTAACTCCAGTCTCAGATTTGTATCCTTCAACAAAGTGATTACCCCTTCTGCAATAGCTTTTGGGTCCCTTGGTTTGCAAAGTATTCCACAGCCTTCTAAAGCGTCTTTAATCCCACCTACATCGGTTGCTACAACAGGCCTTTGACAACTCATAGACTCAATCACCGTGTATGGGAAACCTTCTGAAATAGAAGTAAGAATTGAAATATCTCCTTCATTAAACACCATGCTTGGTTTATCATGAAATCCACCAAACCGAAAATGATCTTTCACCTCTAGCTCTTCAATTAAAGCCTCGCATTTGGCTACATAGTCCTTATCTACATCTAGGCTTCCATAGACAATGAACTGAACATTCGTAATCTCTTTGCGGACCAGGTCACATGTTCTAATCATTGTCTCTATATCCTTAAGGGGGAAGATATGAGCTACAGCTACTACTGTGGGCTTATCAGCTGTATGAGATGGTTTTAGTGTAGGATTGAAAATATTTGTATCAACACCATTGTATATGGGAAGAATCTTCTGCTTATCAGCCTCAAATTTTTCTTCCCACTTTTGATTTGCTGTTGTAACTGGTGAGATTTGATCCGCGGTGTAGTAAACTGCTCTTGTTACTAGCGTTGCCAGGTTGAGAAGTAATTGCTTTGAGAAAAACGGCATATCCGCCCTTCCAAGATTTATTAACCGTTCTCTTATATAAACACCGTGATCGGTTACCATACTTGGAGTACCGTATTCATACTTTGCAACAATAGATGCTAAAGCAGGAAAGCCTGCAATAGTAGCATGACAAACATCTACTTCTTTGGGTACTCTTACTGCCAATGGCATTAGGAAATGGTATAACCAACGCATTCCAAAAGTAACATCGAATACCATTGGCTCCCTGGCCGCATCTTTTTGCTCTTCAAATTTCTGAGCAAGATGATTTTTAAATTTGAGCCACAAAGAAGCCTCCCTCATCGTTTCTTTGTAATCATAAATCTCAAAGTACTTCCACATTCCGTAAATAATCTCACTGATTTCAACTGGATCACGAAACGGATTGAATAAGGTCTCAATGAAATCATGAAAAATAGGAGTAAACTGCTCTTTGATTACAGCCTTTGTTGTTCTTGCTTTCCTGTTTATCTGATTGGAAAACAACTCTTCTTTATCATAAAACTGTACTGGTTCTTCTACTCCCCATAATGGAATATGAATAATCTTTTTAACGTTTTCGGTGAGCTTATATCTGCTTTCAACAAAAGGATTTCCTGTAATGGTATAGATATAGAAATCAATTTTATCTACCAGTTCGGAACAGAGTATATGAGCCCAGGTAGATACCCCTCCACCACTATATGGATAAGAACCTTCAGTCTGAAATAACACAATAGGTTTCTTATTGCTCATGACGTTTCCCTGCTTAAACTAAGAGTGTCATAGAGAATAGCTTCATACTCTTTGAAAATATTTTCCCAGGTATGTTCCTGGGCTATAAGGGCGTGACGTTCTTCTAAATACCCTTCGAAGGCAATTCTGTCATTCCATTTCTCAATTACAAGCCTACATATCGACTCAATATCATCAGATTTTGGAAATGTCATTCCAAACTTATCTGTGACATCTCCTACCCTTCTTCCAATAGGAAGAACCTTATTGGCCAATGCTTCAAAAAGCACGAGAGGTTGAGACTCATTATGACTCGTTATTAGAAGCATATCCATTTGCGGATAGAAATCTTTGGAGGACTCATTCCAAACCAACTTCACTTTGGGATAGTAAGCACTTCGTTTAAGCACCTCCCTTTCTAAGTCAAGCTCATTTGCTCCACTAAGCAGCATCAAATACTCAGCTTCAAATCCTATTGAGTTGAAGGAATCTACATAATCGAAGAATTGGAGAGGGTTCTTCATTTCGGCACATCTTCCTACCCATCCAATGACAGGTTTTTCATTGATTTCCCTCCCCGGATTTATCCAACTGCTATCAACTCCATTAGGAATATATCTTATGCCATTTGCTCCAAGCAGATTTTGAAGCGGAATATTACTTTCCGAGACCGTAATGATTTGATCCGAATTACTATAAACAGTCTTTGCAATATCCTTGAAAAGATGTTCAATCTCTCTTTTAGACTGATCATCGTCAGGGATTTCATATCCACATTCCAATGCAACAGCTCCCTTCTCCACCTCTAGCCAATAAATTGCATGTTCCGTTAGTATCAAAGGGCGTTTCGATTCATCCGATATCTTTGAGCTCAACCAACCAGCAAAACCGGTATTAGTAGCATGGATAATATCGAAGGATAAATTCGAAGTGAGGATCTCTTCTCGGTGTTCTTGATACCAATTTGTTAAACTGCTCGACCAATCCGTGTTAAAGTCTGGAGGTGGTATCCTGGTAAATTCCGTTACATTTTCTGTGATAGGGTATAATGCTGATTCTAAGGAAAGTGGGCGATAAGAATCCGTTGCTATTTGAAGGATACTAAAATTTATGGCTGAACTATGATTCAGATATTGGTAAATCCATTCACTTACTCCTCCTCTGTACCAAGGATAAGTCCCCTCGATAACAAGTAATACGTTCAAACTTCCTCCAAAAAAAATTAGCCTGCATTCTTTTTATGCAGCCTCCATAAGATTGAACCCGTTTGAGTGATCAATCTTGAGATCAAAGAAAACTCGTTCGAAGAAAACAATACACTTCGCTTTATTACAATAACTCCGAATAGTGCTGTTTTTTCTGGTACCTTTAAATTGTTCATCAGTAAACTTTTCTCATTCACTGAAAAAAGAGGAACCGATATCTCAGCTGACAATTTTTTCTCTTTGGAAAACTCAGAAAAGAAACCAAGTTCATCGTTATAAATATGATTACAGAGATAAGGAGATTGTGTATCTATTAAGTGCTGAAAAGATTGCTCTTTATTGATTGAAGCAATAGCCTCATCCGATGGCTTGTCACCACCGTAGAAATGCACCAGTTCAGATTCCGATTCATTTGCAATCCAGAAACCAAGAAAATCAGCGTCGAGAATAGCCATTAATTCGGAACAGAGAATATCTACGGTATTCGAAAATGATCCGGAAAGTGCACTTTCCATCAATCTCATCACCAGTTTATTCTTATTCTCGGCTAAATCATCTTCCAGATCAGAAACATCAATATTGGTAACCAATTTCATTCGTACCAATTCTAATATTCTTTCTCTGTCAGAAGTAAAAAGCTCTTTTTTGATAAAATCAGCGGCCCCTAAATCAAGTGCTTTTTGTTCCTTTTCTACCGTAGGTAAATTTGTCATTATTAGAACTGGAATCTCTTTCTTCTCATTATCCTGCCTGATTGATTCAAGCAACTCTAATCCCGTTAAACCTGGCATATGAATATCAGATAAAATGAGATTAATCTTCGTGTTAGAAAGGATGTCGATAGCCTCCTGAGCATTCTTAGCATGAATCAAGTTGAATTCATTGCCCAGTAAATTTTCTGTCATATAATGAATAGGTTCGTCATCATCAATGACCAAAACAGTGTACTGCATAATCTTTATGGAGGTTAAAACTATTGATTAATGGGGAGCTCTATATAGAATGTCGAGCCGACACCTTCCTGCGACTCTACCCAAACTCTACCGTTGTGCATATTAATATATTTTTCAACAACCTCTAAACCTAAACCAGTCCCCTTTTCTCCCTCAGTTCCTAGATGTGACGATTGGTTACTCTCTACTTGATTAAACATTGAGTTCTTAACATTCTCAGGCATACCAACGCCATCATCTTCAACTTTAAAAAGAGCCTTGGCTTTATCTGAGAGTACATGCAGAGTCACGTTCCCTTCTCTATTAGTAAACTTCAAAGCATTTGAAACCAAATTATTTAACGCAATTTCTATCTTGGTATGATCAAGCATCATTTTCGGAGTTCCTACCTCCTGCTTAAGATGGAGTTGTATATCCTTTAAAATCGCTTTGGGTTGATTTACCGAAATAACTTTCTCTGCAATATCTTTTAAATAGGATTCAGAAAGTTTGAGATTGTCCTTACTTGTAGACTCCGCTTCAGAATCTAACACCTCCTTCACCAAATCCATCAACTTCTTTCCACTTGATTCCATTACGCCAAGCATCTTGTCAATTTCCTCATCAGGAAGATTTGGTGTATTTCTAATAAGGTTTGCAAGACCAACAATACCCGTTAATGGGTTCTTGATGTCGTGACTAACAATTCGGACTAACTGATCTTTTTTTGTATTTAGTTCTTGAAGCTCCAGTTCACGGTTTCTTAAAATTTCAATTCGCTCTTCGCGCTCTTTTTGGAGCTTTCCAAGGACCAGATGAGTTCTAATTCTTGCCAGTACTTCATCCTTTTGATAGGGCTTTGTAATATAATCTACACCTCCAGCCTCAAAACCTTCTACTTTATCACTTGTCTCTGAAAGTGCACTCAGAAAAATTATAGGAATCGAACTTAGGTCTTGATCATTTTTTATAATTCTACAAACCTCATAACCTGTCATATCTGGCATCATTATATCCAGAAGAACAAGTTCGGGTTTTCTAGACTTTATTAATTCTATTGCATCAGCACCATTAAATGCAACAATTGGAGTAAAACCTTCTCCTCTAAGAACATGAGACAATAATCTAATATTGGTTTCCGTATCGTCAACTATAAGAATTAAAAATTCTGACGGATCTAGCTGAAATTGCATCGTTAGTTATACTACTTGTTTTCTGTAGAATTTTTTGAATAATCTGATTAATATCCTAATACCGTGAAACTAATATAGAACTATTTGCGTCTTATAATAGTTATTTTTGGAATTACGGGATTAAAGTACATTTAGATATGAAAAAATTAACCTTTCCAGCTCTCGCGGCTTTTTTGTCGGTCTTCATTATTTCTATTTTTTCTCTCAACTCTACTCTATATGCTAATGAAGCTCCAGAAACAGATAAAATAATTTTCGAAATCACTGATAAGCATAATGAGGTTCGTTTAGGACTTACCGAAAACTCGGTGTACATGATTGTTAGCGAGCGAGTACGGGAAATCGCTAATAAAAACTTTCAGGACCAATCTTCAATCGAAGAAAATAATTTCAAAGATTCGGAAGGTAATTTCATATCCAGCTTTACAACTTACCTCGAGAGTAACAAGATTGAATATGAACGCGATGAAATTATTGAAGTTAAATTTATTAATGGAAAGGTTTCATTTCATTATCTCAATACCCCTGAGATCAGTTTCGAAGATATTTTTTCTACAAATGGGACTAAAGCTCTGAATAACTTTTACGTAGAAGATTTAGAAGCTTTTGTTTTAGCTTACCACGACCTCTAGGATACATTTCAGTCCCTCTTTTTATGTAACATCTCTTTCTTCTTCTCTCTTGTAAGAAAAGTAAGGAGACGCAATGCTGAGGTTTATACTGCTTGGTATAGTAGCTTGTTCAGGTTTTTATGTGTGGTCTGTTTTTCCAATTAATCATGGCCCTGGCCAGTTGGTAGATACCGAACCAACTGTCGAACGATTAAGCTGGGAGAAGCCCTTTACCTTTAAATATGCCACCATTACACCACTTAAAAAGATTTCTGGTGAAGTAAGAGTACTTGAAAAAAGGCGATACTATTTCGATTCAAAGAGTAAGTACTCCCCGATTGATGCCTTAGTAGGCTGGAAAGAACTGTCTGATGAAAGGAATCTTGATTATCTGCATTTTTCTTTAGGCGACAGATATTACGATTTAAGCTACTCCTCTCCTCCCATCCCTTTGAATGATGTTTATAAGCAAATCGATCTCTGGCATTTGGTTCCATCATCAAAAGAAATGGAGAAGCAGATTAAAGGAATTAGAAAAGGAAGTGTACTTTCTATAGAGGGGTTAATTGTCAATATCGAATTTGAAGATGATTTTCCGTGGGAATCTGAACTCACGAAAAGCAAGAGAGCTGGCCAACTAAATACCAATGTGATCTGGATTAATGAGATCAGCATTCATTAAAATAATCAAATAGTAAATTTTAACTTGATATACATAGGTATTAGCGTTTTATTTGTTTACTGTCTTTGTCGGGCCAGAAATAAGGAAAAAATATGTCGTCTAAAGAAAAACAAACCGGAACTGTTAAGTGGTTTCATAACATCAAAGGTTATGGTTTTATAAGCTCAGATCAGGATCAGGAAGAGGAAATTTTTGTCCACTATTCTGAAATTAATTCTGAGGGCTTCAAAAAACTAAAGCGTGGCGAAAAAGTTGAATTTATTTTAGACTCAGGTGATAAAGGATTATTAGCACGTGATGTTTCTCTTGTAGGAGCAATTGAAGACGAGGATTATTTCTAACATAGATGCACTGGATCAAGCATGTCGTTATCGACATCCTGTCTCTTCTACTAATCTTTTTCTTCAGCTTCACTAATAATTCTGGACTTGAGCTAGCTATCTGGATTTATACAGGGATTTTGCTGTTAGGCAAAATCCTTTCTCTTTTCGTAGGTTTTTTACAAACTAAAGCAACGGTCAAAGAGGTTCCTACCTGGTTCTACCATGTAGTGTATTTGCTCGCCGTTCTTCTCCTTCTCATTTATCAGCAATACTATCTCGGTGCTGCATGGATTTTAATATGGATTCTTTCTTCGATCGAGCACTACAGAAAAACAAAATCCAAACTACATGCAAAAAAGTAGGAGTCTGGCATTCCTTGTAGGTATGCTGGTATTAGTTCTTACATCTTCAGTAAATGGACAAATCCAGGAGAAAACTTCTAAAAAGCACAAATTTTCAGTTTTGGCGGGATATTCTCCCCAATCTGTAAAGCTGCTAGGTAAAACGCCAAACTCTCAGACAACAATTACTCAACTTCGATACCAGAATAGAACTTCCTACTCGTTCAAGGGTGTGCCTATCTATTACCAAATCTCCCTAACTCCATATATATATTATGACTATGAGAAACGAGATGATGGCGGAGAAAAAGATATTGCCTCAGGTTTTGGCTTTTCCCCAATCGGCTTAGCAGCATATTACCCACTTTCAAAGTTCATCGACTTCCAGTTAAATACAGCGGGAGGTATCATAATCATGAATCAAGACTTTCCAACCGATAAAAGTCGTCAATTCAATTTCACCTATGAGTTGGAGCCTTCTTTGCTAATTGGAAATGATTCCTTTATTTCTTTCGCGTTCGGTTATAAATTCCATCACATTTCCAATGCTCAAACGGGCAAGCAAAATCCCGGGGTTGACTCAAACATCTTTTTTATCTCACTAATACTATCTCAATAAATCATGGCACTACAAGCGAAATTTGATACATCGAAAGGAATTATAACTCTAACCCTGTTCCCTGATAAAACTCCTAAAACAGTAGCTAACTTTGTTAATCTTGTTCAACGAGGCTACTACAATGGATTGAATTTTCACCGGGTGATTCCTGATTTTATGATTCAGGGTGGTTGCCCAAATGGTGACGGGAGAGGTGGACCGGGTTATAGATTTGAGGATGAATTCCATCCGGAACTTCTTCATGATGCTCCCGGCAAATTATCTATGGCTAATGCCGGACCTGGCACAAATGGAAGCCAATTCTTTATAACTCATGTACCTACTCCCTGGCTTGATGGACGTCACAGTGTTTTTGGCGAAGTAGTTTCTGATGAAGACCAGGCTGTGGTAAATCAGATCCAGCAGGGTGATACAATCAACACTATTACTATTATTGGCGAATATGAGGAATTTCTTAATAGCGTAGATGAAGTAGTTATGTGGAACGATGTATTAGATGGCTAGTTAAAAACTGTAACTACTGCTTAATGGCTGAAACTTTTAGAAACATCTTCGTAGTGCGTTAAGTTTAATTGTAATCTTAATGCACTATGATTCGTCAAACTACTTTACGGGCAGTATTTCTTCTTTTCTTAATTCCTCTTCTAAGCTTACCCTCTTTAGCTCAAACCTACTCCTCCGATCTTGAGTACAGAAAATGGCGAGTAACACTATTTCCACCAATTAGCACAAATGGCGCTAAAACCTTGGATTATTCTGCAAGGTATTCCATCAATTTATTAGCGGGGTACCATGGTGGTTTAGATGGTTATGAATTCGCTCCTCTTTTTAACTACAACAAGTATTATGCACATGGTTTCCAGTTGTCTGGACTTGCAAATGTTACTAGTGGAGACATGGCTGGTTTCAATGTGTCTGGGCTAGTTAACTTTTCAGAACGAGATATGTCTGGAATCCAGCTATCAGGTATTGCAAACATTTCCAATGGCTGGCTTGAAGGGCTTCATTTTAGTGGTGGAGTGAATTATTCTGAAAGAGGCTCATCAGGTTTACAACTTGCTGGTATTGCAAACATTAGTAAGCGAGATATCGAAGGCTTACATGCAGCAGGTGTATTTAACTATACAAAACGAGATCTATCAGGTCTTCAGGTTGCTCCATTATTCAATTTCGCGGGAGACGATGTGGAAGGCTTCCAGGCCACGGGAGGTGTAAATTTTGCAGATAATGATATCTCAGGTTTGCAAGCAGCTGGATTTGCTAATATCTCAAGAGGATCCATAGAAGGTCTGTTAGCCTCTGGTTTCCTGAATTATGCAGAATACAATGTAAGTGGACTAGTTGCTTCAGGTGGTTTTAATATCGCCAGAGATATTGAGGGATTATCAGCAGCAGGTATTGCAAATATTGCTCGTGATATGCAGGGCTTGCAGTTTGCTCCTTTAAACTATTCCAGAGAAGCTATGGGTTTACAAGTTGGTATAATAAACATTGCCAAAGAGTTTGAGGGAATGCCTATCGGATTATTAAGCATCTATGGCAATGGTAGAGCAAATGTGGAAACACGATTTTCAGATGCTGGCTGGACAGATGTAGGGATTACAACAGGAACCCATAGAGTTTATAACTCCCTGTTATTTGGATATAATACTCTATTAGACAGAGATGTATATCGTATCGGGTTAGCAGTAGCTTTAGAAAAAAACATTCAGGATTCTTTTGAAAATGTTGAGAGTACTACCCTATTCGTCAATCAAGAGTTTAGCGTATTTCATCTATTCGAAGGTGATTGGGATCGTACTAAAAACCGAATTTTCACCTATAAATATATGCTTGGAAAGAGATTTGGAAACGGTGCCTCCGTATTTGGTGGTCCAAGCATAAATATGCAGGTCACAAGAGTTGATAATACAAACGATTATACCTGGTACAGCCTATGGTCTCCTTCTGCAAAAGGACGTCAGTATAGATTCTGGGTTGGATTTACTATCGGTGTAAGAGTATTTCATCAAAAGAATCTCCCATTGCTTGAAGACGATTTCAATAGTTGGGAATTAGATTGGTAGACAAATCTAAATTGTTATGGTTTTGTGATGATAAATAGTCGCAGGAATGATTATTTATGTCATAACTGTTAAAAACAAAAAACTATAACGATGCCTAGACAAATCTACTTTTTATTGCCATTGATCCTTGTAGTGATTGTTGCTTCTTCAAAATCACCTGAAGCTGACCATCACGGCCATGATCATGATCATACGTTTGAAACTATGCTCGATACTGTTCCTACTTTTCCATATCAAAAGACAGAAGCAGAGTGGAAGGAAATTCTAACTCCATCTCAATTCCGGATTCTTCGGAAAAAAGGCACTGAATTCCCATATGTAAATGAATATTTCGACTCTAAAGAAGATGGTATTTATGTATGTGCAGGGTGTGGACAAAAGCTTTATGATTCTAACCATAAATACAAAAGCGGAACAGGGTGGCCAAGCTTTTGGCAACCTATTGATGACTCTTTAGTAGTTGAACTGGAGGATCGAAGCTTATTTATGGTTCGTACCGAAATCGTGTGCTCAAATTGTGGAGGACATCTTGGACATGTGTTTGATGACGGCCCCCACCCTACAGGACTCCGTTATTGTATGAACTCAGCAGCTATGAAATTAGTTGACCGCGATGAAGTAACCGAAGTCGCTGAAAACTAGATTTCATCTTATTCCAAAAAAGGATTTATTTGAGGCGTTCATTGAACGCCTTTTTTATTTAAACAAGATTTCCCCATGTCTCAAAAAGCTGTAGTATTAAAAGAAGTAGAATTCAATCCTAAACTTAAGACCTATCTCAATTTGTATGGAATTTTTGTTCTACTCATTTCTATCATCACAATCCCTCTTATTCCTTTTTGGCTGATCATAGCACCCTTCTTTATTAACAAATACTATGAACGATTGGATTGTGAACTCACAACGCGCTCTTTGAGATTCAAAAAAGGATTACTGGTAAAAATTGAGAAAACCATTCCTCTGGATAAAATACAAGACATCACTTTTAGAGAAGGACCCTTACTACGAAAGTTTGGTTTAAGTATTCTAAGAATAGAAACAGCTGGAAATTCAGTTTCTGCTGCTGCTGATCTTAGCTTAATTGGAATAGTTGATGCTTACGAATTCCGACAAATGGTATTTGATCAACGAGATAAAGTCACTGATAACCAAGCTGGTGTATCATTAGCTCAGGGTGATGAATCAATGGTCGAAGTTCTTAAAGAAATTAGGGACTCACTTCAGCGAATCGAAGGCAAAATCAACTAGCTTCGGCTTTAGCCATTATTCTCCTATTGAAGAAATAAACCAGTGCAAGAGCAATTGCCCACTGAATTACTACGGTTGCTACTGAAAATGCGCTAAAAGGATTATACCATGTATCAGGAGCATATTCGGTAGCACTCAGATACATCCACCAAATCAATAGCGTAATTACTTCAACTGGAACAATATATTTGATAATAATCGTCCACCAGTTTCCTAATTTGGTTTTTGATTCCTCTGTATTTACCAGATCAGTTCTGAATTTCTCTGCTCCATAAGAGATTACAGCATAGGAGATAAATGCTCCTGATACCATCAAGCCTACTCCCCAAACAAAGTCCTGGTTCGCAAAGAAGGTAAGATTTAGAGCAGATGGAATTCCAAATAGAAACCCTGCTCCAGCAACATAAATAGTGGCTTTTTTACGCTTCATCCCAAGCTCGACAAAAACCTTAACAGCAAGCTCAATCATTGAGATTAATGAGCTAAATGCGGCAAATGTAAGTCCCAGGAAGAAGAGCACAGAAAAGATTCCGCCTCCGGTCATAGATGCAAATAATTGAGGCATCCAGATAAAAGTCAGTCCTGTACTTGCCGGGCCAGATGTCTTCATCACATCCAATACCTCAGCATTACTCATGCTTGAACCAAGCGTACCAAATACGGTTGAGAAAATAATAATAGCAGCGAGTAGAGAAATTACGTTATTGCCAATCCCTGTTTGAAAGGCACTAATAGTTACATCATCCGACTTCCGCATATAACAGGCATAAGTAAGAATTAAACCCCATGCTGCTCCTGTATCCCAGGCATTTTGAGTTAATGCTTCAAGCCAAATTTTTGGACTTTTTAGGGTAGACCAATCGGGAGTGAACAAATATTTCAGTCCTTCGCCACTACCTTCAAGGGTCAATGATTTTACTAGAGAAACAAGTATTACTACCAATAATGATGGAATCAGTACTTTATTAACTCTTTCGATAGATGAAATTCCCTTTATAACTACAAATGCCCCTGCAAGCATAATGACCGCATGAAAAGCAACTGGAAGCCCATTAGCCTGGAAGGTATCCCAAACCTGGAGTGAAGCAGTATAACTATCCGGTAGTCCTCCGGAGATTGACTGAATTAAATAGAACAAACACCAGCCAGCCACAACACTGTAATAAAACATAATGGCCGTAGCAACGAAACCAATGAAGCCTCCCATCCAGCCTTTATTCTTTCCTATCAGTTCAGAAAAAGACCCAATAACTCCCTTGCGACCATTCCTTCCAATTCCATACTCAGCAATAATGAGTGGTATAGACCACAAAAACAAAAAACACAACCAGGCTACCAGGAAAGCCCCAGCTCCTTCCTCTCCTCCATTTTGAGCTGCTATTCTTGGAAACCTCCAAATATTACCGGTACCTATAGCAATACCCAGTACACTTAATATCATCCCTAGTTTAGATGAAAATCGTTCGCTTGAATTCCCCGCCATGCAAATAAATGTTAATTAGAAAATAGTGTCAAAAAAGCTTCGTTTTGAAGGGCAATTGCTTCATAAATTCCAGCTATCAATTTTGAATAGATTAAGGCTATTCCTATCATTGTAAGCTAAATAATTGGTTATTGCTCGACTTAAAACTTTCAGCCGGATAATATATACATGTTTTCAGATCATAAAACGACGAATAAATATTTAGCCCTTTTTACATTCCTCGTTTCTCTCATCATCTATACTCTCACTTTAGCACCTACGGCGAGTTTTTGGGATGCAGGCGAATTTATTGCTGTTGCCCATGGTCTGCAGGTAAACCACCCTCCTGGAGCTCCTCTATACTCTTTAATTGGAAGATTGGCATCAATGTTCATGCCTGTAGAGTATGTTGCAGTAAGTATAAATTTCGTTAGCGCTCTATCTTCCGCTCTCACAATAATGCTTTTATACCTAATCATTGTACGATTAGTACGAGAGTTCCGTGGGCATCCCGATCAAATGTCTGCTATTGACAAAATTGGTATGTATGGCGGCGCAGTAGTCGGAGCACTTACCTTTTCCGTTACCGATACATTTTGGTTTAGTGCTGTTGAGGCTGAGGTATACGCCATGTCGATGTTTTTCACAGCCGCTGTGGTTTGGCTCGCGCTTAAATGGTCTGAGAACCATGAGAAACCTTATAATGAGCGCTGGCTGGTATTAATAGCCTATATGTTTGGACTTGCTATTGGGGTCCACCTGCTGAATCTGTTAGCCATTTTCTTTGTCGCCCTCATTGTTTATTTCAAGAAGAGAGACTTCACCTTGATCTCTTTCGCAATAATGGGCGCCATTTCTGTATTTGCCTTCCTGGCCGTATATCCATTTACAATCCAGGTGCTACCTGATTGGTCTGGTAAGGTTGGAGATGTAACGTATGGATTGATAGGCCCCCTCCTTTTTGTAGGGATAGTTTTGGCTTCCTTAGCCGGGGGGATTTATTACACTCATAAGAATAAATATCGTTTAGCGAATATTGCGCTGATCAGCTATGCAATGATTGTTATTGGCTACTCTTCTTATTCGGTGATTATGATCCGATCTATCGCTGATCCTCCAATTGATGAGAATGATCCAGAGACCGTAGAAGATTTTGTAAAGTATCTGAAAAGAGAGCAATACGGTGATACTCCTATTTTTAGAGGTAGAAACTTTGATAACGCTACTGGACAAATAGATCAAAACGCTGAAGCATTATTCCCAAGAAGACATTCTCAAGATCCAAGAGATTTAGCCTTTTATGCACGCTATGATAGCGATTGGAGTTATTTCTGGGATTACCAGATTAACCATATGTATATCCGGTATTTCAACTGGAATTTCATAGGCCGTGAAGCAGATATACAAGACACGGGTTGGCGGTCCGGTTTTGAGGAAGAAAAGTATCCGAATAACAAAGCGAGTAACGCCTACTTCTTTATTCCTTTCCTTCTTGGGTTATTTGGGATGATCTTCCATTTCTCTTCGGATTGGAGGCGGGCTTCCGCAATAATGGCTTTATTCCTGGTAACGGGGGTTGCCATTATTATTTTCCTCAACCAGGACCCATATCAACCCAGGGAACGTGATTACGCGTATGTAGGCTCCTTCTTTGCTTTTGCCATTTGGGTAGGAATGGGAGTAACCGGAATTATTGATCTCCTCAAACATTATACAAAAGATAATAAGCTAGTAAGCTACGGAGTAATTGGGCTTTGCCTGGTTGGCTCTCCTATAATAATGGGATTCGAGAATTGGGACGATCATGATAGAAGTGATCGATATGTAGCTCCTGATTACGCAAAGAACCTTCTTAATTCATTAGCGCCTAATGCTATCGTATTTACTAACGGAGATAATGATACATTCCCACTTTGGTATGCTCAGGAAGTTGAGGGAGTAAGAACCGATGTTCGAATTGTCTGTTTAAGCCTGTTAAACACTGACTGGTATATCAAGCAGTTAAAGAACCAATGGTCTCATGAATCTGCTCCCCTACCGATTGACCTTACCGATGAAGAAGTTGATATCATCACTTCAAGAATTGATCGATGGCAGCCAAAAAATATCAATATCCCTGTAGATAAGGAAATGCTCGAGCAAGCATTCTCCGGTGATTTTGAGTACAAAGAAGCGATTGGTGTCAAACCAGATACATCCCTTCCAATACTCCAGTCAGGTACTGATTTTGAGATGCCTGTTGATTCTTTAGATGATGCCATGAACTGGCGCGTGAATGGCCGTTTATACGGTCAGGATGCACAGGGCAATGGAGTGTACTATATGCAGGTTCAGGATTTGATGATCCTTGAGATACTCCAATCTAATGACTGGTTGCGTCCTGTTTATTTTGCAAATACCGTTTCTACTCCAAGCATGCTTGGAATGGAAGATTATTTCCGAACTGAAGGAAAAGCTTATCGAATTATACCTAAGAAAACGGAATCAAGATATATGGGATACATCGATCCGGAAATCCATACCAGAAGATTACGTGATTTCAGCTTCAAAGAGTGGAACAATCCTGATGTATATTTTGATGAAAATATCCGTCGAATGATTGGAAATTACAGATACACCTTCCTTCAACTTGCAGAGACCTTTAAGAGCCAGAACGAGCCAGATAGTGCAGCTTTTTATCTAAAAATGGCCGAAGAAAAGCTTCCTTTCAGACCGGACGAACAAAACTTTAATCTCCAGGCACTATTTGCAACCAACTACATCAGTCTTGGCAAGATGGAAGATGCCGGAAGACTTGCCTTGAAGATAAAAGAGAATATTGAAACCGAGTTCACCGACAACTTTGATGCATTTATGGAGGCTCAACTAAGAGCTGAAGAACTAAGCCTCGAGTTTGATGCTGCCCGCAGAAGTGGTGATATCAATAAGCAACGTAAGTTAAGACCTCAGATAAATGCGTTAGCTCAACAGGCACAAAGCTTAGGCGAAGAGGTAATGCAGGTGCGTCAATACTTAGCGATCACTCAGTTCTCTTTGTATAAATCAGGGAATGTTACTGAAGCCGAAGAAATGGTTACCACTATTAATGCTATGCTCCAGGGTACTCCATTCCCTCTATTACCAGCTAACGAGGAAGAAAGTACACAAGAGATTACCAGGTATGGACTTTTGTAAGCCAATTTTTAGTTAACACGTTGTGTTGTATATTCACCGCAAAGAAATTGTCCTATGATTCACCAGTTCACAAAAGAGAACATTGACACAATCGGGAAGGTTCTAGGAGCTACTCCTAAGCCACTTGGAGAAGATGTATTTCGAATAGAAGTTAAAAACGAAGAAGAAAACCGACGACTAGCGCTTGAAATCCACTTAGGGTTGGATGTTAATGGAGAGCAGATGAATATGGTCTCGGTGTACTCCTACAATACTTTCCTACAGCTTCATAATTGCACCGCTTTTGTAGCAAGCGATATCCTTCAGCAGGTTACATTTTTTGGAAAGTCTGGAGATAAAACCTCTGGTCTAATTGTTGAACAAGCTGCAGGCTGTAGCCTATATGCCAATGTAGATGAAGCCATTATAGCAGGAGATTTCACTTCTCTTCCGGAAGATCTGATGATGTGCGGTATTGCATTATCACTCACAGAAAGCATGGATGACGATTTCAGCTTTTAAAGAAAGCTGATGGAAAAAGAGCCTAATTCTGTTCTTCAGATTTTTAATGAGGCTGGTTATCCCCTTCCCTTTGATGAACCAGAAGCTCTGGAGCTCCTTCATCTAATCTCAACAGATCAGCAATGTGAGTTTTCTTTTGTAGAAGTAGCTTATGTTGATGAAGATGAGATCATAAGAGTGAACAAGGAATTCTTATCCAGAGATTATGTAACGGATATCATTTCCTTCCGCTACGATGAAGATGAATCCAATCAGGCTATCGAAGGAACTTTGTATTGTTGTGCTCAACGAATACAAGAACAAGCCCTGGAATTAGGCGAACTACCCAAAAAAGAATTTCTAAGAGTATTTGTTCACGGACTCATTCATTTAATTGGCTACGATGATCAGGCTGAAGACGAAAAAACCGAAATGACCCGCTTAGAGGATAAATATCTCGGTCTTTTTTTCCAGTCTCCCTGAAAGTCGAAATCTGAACTTTTTTTAATCCCTTTAAACTTTAATATTGCCTTAACGTAATCGCGGGCATGGAAAAAATTCAGGACGAAGAAAAAAACATCATCACAGAAAACAGCAAGAAATATGCTGGGCGGCTTTGGACTTTGATCAATGATCGTATTGAAAGGCAAGCAAATGATCTGGAAAGCTCTCCGGTCCATATTGCACCTACTAAATCAGAATCGAGATTCAAATGGCTGATTAAGCTCCTGTTCATTTTCCCGGTATTTCTCTTAGTTGGCTTCGTGACCTCTTTTTTTTGGGATTTCAACTCTGTTTCAGCCACTATATTTGGATATGCACTCAATTTTGAAGGCCTTTTAAGAATTTTAAGTATTAGTGGATTCATTGGCTTCCTGACTAACTGGATAGCCATTAAGATGCTCTTCCGCCCGACCCATAAAAGGCCCATTTTAGGACAAGGCCTTATCCCCGCACAAAAAGAACGTATTGCGTTTCGACTTGCAAGAGCGGTCTCTGAAGATCTAATCAACCCCGAGATCATAAAACGAAAAATTCATGAGTCTCAGGCAATAACTAAGTACCGTGAGAAGGCTACTTACTATATCAAAGCCATTATTGACGATCCCGATTTCCGTGCCGATTTGAAAGAATTGGTAGTTGGATATGTAGATGAGATGGTAGCCGACCCCGAAGTAAGAACTAATCTTGCTCAAACTGTTATCGAGCAAATTGAAGGTGCCATTGAAAAAAACTCTTTCGAAAGAGTAGCTTTAAAAGCCTACAGTTTCCTCAAAGGTCAGGAAATGCAGGATTTAGTCGAGGATGCCCTCACAAAGGTACCTAGCGGAGTAGAGCAAGGGCTGAATAAGCTAGATGACTTCCTTGACGACCTCCCAGATCGTATTGAGAAGCATAGTGGAACTATTGAGGATGTAGTGACCTCCCTACTTTATAAGCTTATCAATCAACTGGATGTACATGCACTTGTTGAAGATAATTTGAGGCAATACGACGAAAAAAGACTCGAAATCCTGATCAAAAATGCCAGCAACGATCAGTTACAATACATCCAGTATCTTGGTGCTGTTTTAGGTACCCTGGGGGGGTTTGTTATCTGGGAGCCGGTAGCCAGTTTAAGTGTAATTGCCGTGATCATACTTTTTACGCTCGGCCTTGATGCTTTGCTCATAAAAGTAAAGGCGTAACTCTTTTTGAAGTAAGAATATTCATTGAAGAACAAGGAAGTAAGAAGGAATTGGCAATGTTCAATTTCTTACTTCTTATTTCCTTGTTCTTTATTCTTAATTCCTAGCCGCATCTCTCCCTGGGTCATCCCAGGCCCTCTTCTTCGTCATCCCGAACTTGATACTGAATCAAGTTCAGCACAGGTTGCGGGATCTGAAGTGCATCAATCGTTGGTAAATAGCTGAACCAAACCAACGCTCCACTCTTTACAGATTCCGGGTCTTCGCCCGGGATGACGGTAGAGAATAGAGATGACTTTAAATAGAAGAAGCTTTAAAACCATTTTACGAGTCGAACATCATTTTCTTATCTCTCTTAAGTACTTTTATTCGTTATCTTAAACATCATTTTTAATAATTCTTTAGGTATGTACTCACACTATCGATTCCTATTCATCATTTTATTCGTAGTAACCCTTGCCTGCTCTACCGCCAAGGAAGTTGCAGACCAATCTCCAACTCCTGAAGTCAATGACGAGCCCATGGAAATGGAAGAACTTTCTGCCACACTCGACTGGCATTTAACTGGCACTGAACGCTCCCCTTATTATGGAACCGGAGTTGAGAAAGCTTATGAGGAGCTTCTAAAAGACAAATCCCCGAGACAAGAGGTTATTGTAGCCATCATTGATTCAGGCACGGATGTAGAACACGAAGATCTGGCTGGAAATGTGTGGGTCAATGAGGATGAAATCCCTGGTAATGGTATTGATGACGATGGAAATGGTTATGTAGATGATATTCATGGCTGGAATTTTATCGGAGGTCCGGACGGCAGAAGTGTTGATGAAGACACCTATGAAGTCACCCGTTTATACACCAAACTATCCGATAAATACGCAGGAGCAGATCCAGCGACTCTATCAGAAGAAGAAAAAGAGGAATACGAGTATTATCAGAAGATCGTAGCGGAATATGAGTACGAAAAGCGGGATGTAGATCAGAATTTGGCTCAGCTAAAGAATATTAATCAGGCGATTATGGGAGCCAGGCAAGTACTTGGTGTATCCAGTATGGATTCACTTAGCGCTGAGGATATCGAACCAAAATCTACGGATGGCCCCTACCTGACACAGGCAAAACAACTTGCCAATGTATTAATTGAGAATGACATCACTGAAGCAGATGTAGAAGAAGCTGTAGAACAATTCCAAAGCCTGAGCGATTACGGAATGAACCCAGATTTCAATCCTCGTGATATCGTTGGAGACGATTACGAAGACCTTACGAATCGATTCTATGGAAATAATGATGTAAAAGGTGCGAGTTATGATCATGGTACTCATGTAGCAGGAATTGTTGGAGCAATAAGAAATAATGACCTTGGAATGGACGGAGTAGCTGATGTAAAGCTTATGATACTTCGAGCCGTGCCTATGGGCGATGAACGAGATAAAGACGTTGCCAATGCTATTCGATATGCTGTTGAAAATGGCGCTAAAGTGATCAATATGAGCTTTGGTAAGGGATATTCTCCTGAAAAGCATTATGTAGATGATGCCGTTAAATTCGCCGATGAGCAGGGAGTATTGTTGGTAAATGGAGCCGGAAATGATTCCGAGAATATTGACAGCACCGACTCTTTCCCTAACAAGTACTACGAAGCTGGTGGCGAAGCCTACTCATTCTTGACTGTTGGAGCATCCTCCTGGGAAGAAGGCTCTGATCTTACCGCTGTATTCAGTAACTACGGAGTTGAGAATGTAGACATTTTTGCTCCTGGAGTAGAGGTATATTCCACCTATCCCTATGATGAATACAAGGCAAATGATGGAACGAGCATGGCTTCTCCAGTTGTAGCAGGAGTAGCTGCACTGGTTATGATCTATTACCCCGAACTCACTGCGGCACAAGTAAAAGAGATATTAATGAAAACGGTTACCAAGCCAGCTAATGACCAGGTATATCGTCCCGGATCAGAAGCTTTAGTTCCTTTTTCAACACTTTCTGTTTCCGGGGGAATTGTTAATGCCTATGAAGCATTACTAATGGCAGAGGAAATGACGAGCGGAACCAATTAATACCCTTTGAATAACACCAAAAATCCAGAATTCGATGCAGTAGTTGTAGGTTCGGGACCTAACGGACTTTCAGCAGCGATTCGCTTAGCCCAGGAAGGCTTATCTGTTAAGGTGATCGAGGCTGAGGATACCATTGGTGGTGGTACCCGAACCAAGGAGCTTACAGAACCTGGATTCCATCACGATGTCTGCTCTGCAGTACATCCAACTGCTGTTGCCTCTCCATTCCTCTCTACCCTTCCATTGGATCAATATGGCTTAGAATGGATACATCCCGAAGTAGGTGCTGCGCATCCTCTTGAAAACGGAGAAGCTATTCTTGGCTATCGATCAATGGAACAAACCCTGGAAGGATTAGGAGCAGATGCAAAAAGCTATGAGCGGCTATTCAAAGATTTTGTAGAAGTTTGGGATTCGTTGAAGAATGATCTATTTGGAACGCTTCGAAATCCTCAGAATCCTCTTACTATGGCCCGTTTTGGCTGGTATGGTATGTTTTCAACCACGCATTTAGCTAACTCACTCTTTAAAACAAAAGAAGCCAAAGCCTTTTTTGCCGGAATGGCTGCCCATAGCATCATCCCTTTGGAAAAAGCATTCTCAGCCTCTTTTGGACTAGTATTATCTATTACACTTCATGCCGTAGGTTGGCCAATCGCTAAAGGCGGTTCTTCAATGATCACAACCTCCATGGCGGAGTACTTTAAAAGCCTGGGCGGAGTGATTGAAACCGGAAACCGAATAACGAAGCTTGCTGAAGTCCCTAAAGCAAACGCGATACTCTTTGATTTAACCCCTCACCAAATCGCCCGGATTTGTGCGGATGAATTACCCGATGGATTTAAAAAGAGATATGAAAATTACACCTACGGCCCTGGCTGTTTTAAGATTGACACCGCACTTTCAGAACCGGTGCCCTGGCTAAATGAAGGCTGTAAAAAAGCGGGCACGGTACATCTTGGAGGGACTTTAGAGGAACTTGCTCATTCAGAACGGGAAACCTGGAAAGGCAACTATGCTGAAAAACCTTATGTACTTCTCTCCCAGCCCAGTTTATTTGATGATACGCGCGCTCCGGAAGGTAAACATACTCTTTGGGCTTACTGCCATGTACCAAACGGCTCAGACCGGGATTGCACCGAAGATATCCTAAATCAAATCGAACGCTACGCCCCAGGATTCAGGGATACTATCATCTCTTACAACACCATGAATGCCCAGCAAATGAATGCCTATAATGAAAATTATATTGGGGGCGATATTAATGGAGGGGCTCAATTCTTCAAACAACTCGTTGGGCGACCAATCATAAAATGGAACCCTTATACCTTGCCTATTGATGGGGTTTATATCTGTTCTTCCTCAACTCCTCCCGGCGGCGGCGTACACGGAATGAGCGGCTATCATGCGGCTACTTCTACCCTAAAGCAGGAATTCAATATTTAAAATGAAAAATTGAGGTCTTTGCGAGGAGTGCATACGACGAAGCAATCTCAGCATAGAAGCAAATATTTTGAGATTGCTTCGCTGCGCTCGCAATGACGATTCATTTTTCATTTTAAATCTTTCATTTTGAATTATGGATTATGAATTAGGCCTTACCTCCAATTAATAATCCATAATTTCTTAATTCAAAATTTCTAATTCCCTTCACAAGCTGATAATTCCGCCGACTGGTAGGCATTTTCACTACTGGCCTCATGGAAGATCGCAATTTTATCGATGCTGAAGTCCTGGGAACGACCACTTAAATACAGTGTATGTAGTCCTTCTTCCAATTCATAGCTTGATTCAGAAAATACATGATCAATATCCTGCCTTGAATTCCAATCCCATTCTGCTAGTGTGTGATTAAAGTTCTTTCTCCACTCAGTATCATTCATTCTTAAGAAAATGTCATTGCACTCAGTGAAGTCTTCGCAAGCATGATAATTCCTAATCTTTACTGTATAGAGTCCAGCATTGGTTACCCTAAACCGATATGCTAGCAGGCCCTGGCCATTAGCCTGAACAGTAGTTGGAAGAGTCCAGGTTAGATATCCTTCTCCTGAATATCCCTCTACGTCGTTTTCAAGTCTCCAGCCCTGGGAAAGTAAAATACTTTCTGCTTCAAAAACTATGATTCCATCACTTTCGAGAAAAATTGGATTCTCCCCGCATTCGACTTCAGGTTCCCCAATTGAGGATGCTCCACAGCCAATGATTAGGAGTGTCAGTGTAAGAAATTTGATAAGAGTGAGATGGAATGGCATGATGAGTTGGACTAAAAATGATTGCAGAAATTATATCCGGATGACTAAAATGAAAAATTTAAAATGAAAGGTGAAAAAATAAGGTCTTTGCAAGGATCCCGAACACTTTCGGGAGCCGAAGCCATCTCAGTATAGAAGCAAATATTCTGAGATTGCTTCGCTACGCTCGCAATGACGATTCTTTTTTCATTTTAAATCTTTCACTTTGAATCCAATAAAGGATCAAGCATCCTTAGTGTTTCCCAGCGGTACATCCCGGCATTATGTCCATCAAGCCAGGTGATTTGAATAGCATGATTCCCAATAGGCTTTATGCTTTTAATATCCATTAACGGAGGGTTCTCTATCTGAAAAGCTTCAGGCTCGAATTCATTCATCTTAGCATGACCTCCCCTGCAAGCAACACATGGGCAGTTTTTTCTAAGCCCAAACAGAGGGTATTTCGATGTATGGCCGTCCTCCCAGGTAATTTCCAGGAGCTGCTGCTTATTATCTACTTCGATGTTTGTTGGTGTGGCAGATGAATTCATAGCCGCAAATATAGCAATCATTTTGCTTCCTCTTAAAAGGTCATCCTGAGCATACCTGCGAAGGATCTAGTCATAGACCCGTTTAGATTCTTCGGCAAGCCTCAGAATGACCAAAAAAAGAGATTGGTTGAGCTACAACAAATTTCTGGCTTATATTTATTACTAGATTTTTCAGTCCAAAAATGAACAATGACCTGGATAATTGCATCTGCACTTATTACTTCTGTCTTAAGCTTATGGCTAGGCTATAAAAGACTCCTGCATATCCATGATTTAACCATCAGGAATGTACTGGTTTCAATTACCATCGGGATATTGATCTACTCAATCATGCTTTACCTGTTTAAGATTGAGCTTTTGTCTGAAGCTATTTCAGGGGCCATTATTTCAAATGTTTACGCATCTATTTTTGGGTTTTTCTCCGGAGCAGCATTGAACCAATATCAACTTCGAACCAAACCAGGTAAAGTACTTTATGTGCATCGCAGTTTTGTATCAGAATATGTCCCGGTAATTATTGCATTGGCTCTTATTCTATTTAGTCTCTACCGATCCGGCTTACTCACTGATCTTGCTATTACTCCAATAAGGGTAACCTCGGGTCTTTCCTTCCTCGGAATTGGATTATGGGGAATCACGTTAAGACTGGTTCCCGAGTTTAGGGAACAGGGAATTATCTTATTGGATACCTGTATAGACTGGGAAGACTTAATTACCTATCAATGGTACTCAGAAGTTGTCCTTGAAATCGAGTATGAACTAGAAGGATCAATAAAACACTTTAAAACACTCATCCCGCCTGAAGATCAACCTCAGGTAGAACAGCTGCTTTCCAAAAAAATGAGAGAGAAGGTTGAAGAATTTTGAATTTTGAATTTTAAATTTTGAATTATCTATATCTTAATTCAAAATTTAAAATTCAAAATACCAACCATGGCTTCATTCGATATTGTGAACGAAATCAACGCGCAAGAAGTAGACAACGCGGTGAATAATACACTCAAAGAAATCAACACTCGCTATGATTTCAGGGGACTAACTACTGAAGTAAACTACCAAAAGAAAGAAAATCGAATTCACCTTATCGCAGCTGAAAGCATGAAAATGCAGGCTGTAAAAGAAATGCTGATCCGGAATTTTGTGAAGCGGGGCATTGATTCAAAAGTGCTCGAATTTGGTACAGAGGAAGGAACATCACATGGAGCAGTTAAAATGGATGTGATCCTTAAAGAAGGCATTGACCGGGAAACGGCCAAAAAAATTGTGAAAGAGATTAAGGATCAGAAAATGAAGGTTCAGCCTCAGATACAGGATAACCAGGTTCGTGTGACCAGCAAAAAAATCGATGACCTTCAGGCTGTAATCCAGCATCTGAAAGGAAAAGATATGGGAGTGCCACTACAGTTCGTGAACTTCAAGTAGGGCAATTCAAAATGAAAGATGAAGAATTTAAAATGAGCCCTCCTATTTTAAATTTTTCATCTTAAATCCTTAATTCCTTCACCGCATGTGGTCTAGTTCTACCATAATGCATCGGTTGCGGATATAGGGAAGGTTTTCCTGCTCGGCTAAAAGCTCTGCTTCAGGAGAAGAGACATCTAACTGTGTCCAGATTACCGGATTTTGCCCGGTCTTCTTCTTCCACTCAGTTACTTCTCTAACCACTCCTTCTGTATGAATAGATCTCCGAAAAACATTCACGATATCAATAACCTTATCCTCCGGAATATCCGTTAATTCCGAGTAGCATTTTTCGCCTAATATTTCTCTCTCCCTTGGGTTTACTGGAATAACCTCATAACCTTTTCTCTTCAAATAAACAGCGGCATAATTACTTGTTCGATATGGATCTGGTGAGCATCCAATAATAGCAACCGTCCTGGTTTTTTTTAATACTTCCTGAGGATTTACTTTTGATATAGACATGATTCAGTAACAAATATCTAAGACCGAAGTTCCGTATCTTTACCGCTCAATTCAATTGCTAATATTTAATACACGAATAATTTGTCTACTATAAAAAACGGAGACACCGTACAAGTTCATTACACAGGCACCCTTGAGAACGGTGAAGTATTTGATTCATCAGAAAACAGAGATCCTCTGCAATTTACTATGGGCGCTGGACAGCTTATCCCGGGATTTGAAAAAGCAGTAATGGGACTCCAGGTTGGAGACTCAACTAAAGCAGAAATTCCTTGTGCTGAAGCTTACGGAGTGCACAATCCGCAAATGGAAGTAACGATCCCAAAATCACAACTTCCTGATGATATGGAGCCAGTTGTTGGTTTACAGTTACAACTAAACCAGCCTGATGGACAGCCTATTCCTTGCCAGGTTACCAAAGTTGAAGATGAAGAAGTGACTATTGATGCCAATCACCCACTTGCAGGCAAAGACCTGATCTTTAACATCGAGATTGTTTCCATCAATTAATTCATAAAGTGATGAGGAGAGGATCTCCTCATCACCTATCTCCTATCTGTTTTGGCCGATTTCTCCCTCACTTCTACCATTTCCATTACCTGCCCAAAGGGCATTAATTCTTATCTAAAGAAAGAACTGGAAATATTGGGCTATAAGGTTCTGAAAGAGAGAATTGCCGGAGTAGAAATTGAAGGTTCTCTCAGAGATTGTATGAGGTTGAACCTTATGCTTAGAACTGCGCATCGGGTTCATTTCCTGTTGGATTCCTTAACGGCAGAAAATGCTGAGCAGTTGGAACATGCTCTAAAACGCATAGCCTGGGAAAACTTCATCGACAAGCACGGCTATGTAAGTGTGACCTCATTCATCAAGAATAAAAGCATCACCAATACCCAGTTTGCCAATCTTAAGGTTAAAGACGCCATTGTGGATAGGATCAGGATGACTCGTGGAGCCCGCCCGGATTCCGGTGCTGATTTATCAAAAGCAGTAGTGTTTTTGTTTTGGAAAGGAGACCAAGCTTCTATTTACCTGGACACTTCCGGGGAATCCATTTCGAGACGCGGCTACCGGATGAATAACCACACCGCTCCCATGCAGGAAACTCTTGCAGCTTCTCTCCTCCTAGCCAGTAACTGGGAGCCTGGTCAGCATCTTATTAATCCAATGTGTGGTAGTGGAACTATTGCTATTGAAGCGGCTCTTATGGCACTGAACCGACCTCCGGGCCAGCTTCGACCTAATTATGGGATTAAGCATCTTCTCGGATTCAAAGAGGCAGAATGGAACGAACTTCGATCTGAATTGAAGCAACAATCTCTTAAGGATTTCCCAAATCACAGCCGAATTCTGGCTACTGACAATGATCCCAAAGCTATTGATGCTGCGCAACGAAATGCCAAAACAGCCGGGGTGGATCATCTCATCGAATTTACAGTGTGTGATTTCCAGGATACCGAAGTCCCTTATGGTGATGGAGCTGTTATTCTCAACCCTCCTTATGGTGAACGAATTGGACAAGACCTTGAGCTTGAAAGTCTTTACAGAGCGATTGGAGACTTTTTCAAAAGAGATTGCCAGGGCAAATGGGGCTATGTATTCACCGGCAATTTTGGATTAGCCAAAAAAGTAGGCCTTCGCTCCAACCGCCGTTTAGAATTCTACAACTCTACTATTGAGTGTCGGTTGTTGGAATATGAGTTGTACTAGCCTCTAATATTTATAACTACTTAAAAAGAAATAAATCCATACTTTCTTTGACATCTATTAGATTGTTTTCTAATGCCATATCCAATTGAAAGAAAATTAGTAGTTGCTGTTTCATCAAATGCATTATTTGATCTAGAACATGAAGATCAAATATTCAATGAATTAGGTCTACAGGCTTACCGTCAACTTCAGATTGAAAGGAAAGATTCTATTCTAGATCCTGGAGCAGCCTATGAATTTATCAAAAGATTCCTTCATATTAATAAAGTCTATAATGAAGAATTACCTGTTGAAGTAGTTTTATTGTCCAAGAATAGCCCAGAAACTGGTATAAGAATATTCAATTCTATTAAGGCTCATGGATTAAATATTACAAGAGCAGCTTTCACATCTGGTAAGTCACCTTATGAGTACATCCCAGCCTATAATATATCTTTATTTTTATCTACTAATGAAGAAGATGTAATTAATGCAATAGATGCTAAATACCCTGCTGGGAGAATAGTCAAAACTGAAATCAACTCTTCTACAGAAAAATCGAATGAATTGAGAGTAGCTTTTGATTTTGATGGCGTAATAGCAGATGATCAAGCTGAGAAAGTATATAAGGAATCCAATGATCTCGATTTGTTCCATGAACATGAAGTTGAAAATGTAACAGAAACTCATAATCCCGGCCCATTGGCTGACTTCTTCAAGAAAATTTCTTTCTTCCAAAAATTAGAGTCAAAAAAAGAAGAGGAAAATCCTTCTTATAATAAAATCCTTAGAACATCTATTGTTACCGCTAGAAATGCTCCTTCACATGAAAGAGCGATTAATACTTTAAAAAATTGGGGTGTTACAGTTGATGAGATGTTTCTATTAGGTGGTATAGAGAAAAAAAGAATCCTTGAAGTTCTTAAGCCTCATATATTTTTTGATGACCAAATTTCTCATTTGGACCCAAGTATTAAAAACATACCTCTTGTTCATATACCATTCGGCATTGCTAATACAGAAAACTAGAAAGTAATCTAAAATCTATTCTTTCTATTCTAAATTATCCCGCACCTTCTTCTACGTCATCCCGGGCGAAGACCCGGTATCTGTAGAGAATTGAATGTCGATATAGCACTAGCATTATCAAAGCATGTACCTTAACAGATGCTGAAACTAGTTCAGCATGACCTAGTTAATTAGGTCTTGAATAAATGAATAAATCAACATACTTTAATCCTTGTACATACAATAGTTGTATACATATGAGTAAACATTATTATTCTGCCATCTATCAAATCATAACCACAGGTCATTGGATTACTGACCAGGTAACCAGGGAACTCAAAGAGTTTGGAATCTCGGAACCTCAATTCAATGTACTTAGGATTCTAAAAGGAGCTAAAGGCTCTCCCCTAACTGTTGAAACCATCCAGAAAGGCATGGTTCAAAAAAGCAGCAACATAACCCGCCTTATTGATAAGCTAATTATCAAAGGACTTGTGGATAGAAGAGAATGTGCCGAAAACCGTCGAAAGATGGACATAACTATTACCGAAGAAGGAAGCTCTCTTTTAAAAATATTAAATAAAAAAGTAGAAGAGCTCCATCACCCCATGATGGACAACCTTAGCCCGGAGGAATTGGATACCCTCTCCTCTCTTATTATTAAACTGAAATCAAACTGATATGAAGAAACGAATTCTTGCTTTCGGAGCAAGCAGCAGCAAAACATCTATTAATAAAGCATTCGCCGAATTTGCAGCTAATACTATTGAAAATGCTGCGGTAACTATGTTAGATCTCAATGACTTCGAAATGCCAATCTACAGCATTGATAGAGAACGTGAATCGGGCATTCCTGAACCAGCTAAAAGATTTAAAGAAGAAATAAAGCAGGCTGATGGCCTAATCATTTCCTTTGCTGAGCATAACGGCTCTTATACTGCCGCTTTTAAAAATATTATGGACTGGATTTCCAGGTTAGAAGGAAGTACCTGGGAGCATAAACCGATGCTGCTTTTATCTACTTCACCAGGAGGCCGGGGAGCAAAAACAGTACTAAATACGGCCTCAACGAGCTTTAAATTCGGGAATAGTAAGCCTATTTCTTCCTTTTCTCTCCCCTTTTTCAACAAGAATTTTGATAGGAATGAAGGAATCCTCGATCAAGAACTTGGGGAGAGCTTTAACTCTGAGCTTGAAGCTTTTGTTACCGCAACCGATGAAGAACAATTAATCACAACCTGATTTTAGAATTATGAAAACGTACCGCAAAGGAGATATAAAAATTGGTTGGGATCCATCTATCTGTATTCATGCTGGAAATTGTGCCAGAGGGTTACCAGAAGTATTCAAACCTAAAGATAAACCCTGGATTACTCCTCAGGGAGCTACCAGAGACCAAATCATTGAACAGGTCGCGCAATGTCCTTCTAAAGCATTAACTATTATTTATAACAACTATGAGTAATTCGATAACTGTTGTTCAGCCAAATGATGACCATAAAGTGATTTATGGTGCAGGAGATGAATATCATTACCTGGCTACTGGGAAAGAAACTGACGGCCAATACTTTGCCAATGTAAGTGTAGTTCCTCCCGGAGGCGGCCTTCCTCCTCATATTCAAACCAGGGAAGAAGAGTTGTTTTATATCCTGGAAGGTGAAATCACCTTTTATGCAGAAGGGAAAACCACACTTGCAGGTCCTGGAACTTTTCTGAATGTACCCAAAGGAGTTCGGCACCGATTTAGGAATGAATCAGATGAGGATGCGAAAATGATTATCCTGTTTTCTCCAGCTGGTCTTGAAGAAATGTTTGATGAGATGGGAGCAAACGAAGCATCGTATAAAGAGCACCCTAAAGGAGTACTTTATGCACTTAATAAAGTGGGTGCTAAATACGGGGTTCAGTTTTTTGAGGAGGATGAGTAGTTTTTAGATCATCCCGAACCCTCTTATTTGTCATCCCGGGCTTGACCCGGGATGACAAATAAAAACTAAAACCTGCTCCCTCTTATCCAGGTATCGGATCGGGCCCAGCTTTTTTCGAAGGCTTCCTGTAGCTCTGCATCTTTCTTACCCTGTCCTTCCAGGGCTTCCAACAACCCAAAGTACGACCATCCATTATTGGGATGATCTTCCAGTTCAGCTCGGAATACTTCTTCTGCTTTTACAAAATCACCAGATTCAATAAGAGCGGCTCCTAACCAATGTCTGGCTGCAAAGGGTAACGGTTCAGGTTCATCATATTGTAACGCATCATCAAACTCTACCGCTCGTTCAAAGGCTTCGATCGCTTTAAGGGTATCTCCTTTGGTTAGATGAATCTCTCCTTCTAAAATCCCACCTACTACTCCTAATAGATTGTCAGCGGGATGGAAACGAAATCTTGAGGTGGACTCTTCGGCTTTTTTCAATACCTCTTCTAAATATTCTTCTGCTTGCTCTATTTCCCCTTGCTTCAGGTGAGCATAGCCCATCGAAAACTCCCACATGCCTTCAGGAATATCTTTGCTGTCTGTTTTCTCCACTTTTAAGACTTCATCAAACCTACCAAACCGAATCAGTGTAAGCGATTCGTACATATGATTACCTGTTAGTTTGGTATAGTCCCGACCACCCTGAGTGGCTACTCCACTTTGTCCGTCCATAGAAGCTGCAAATAGTAGCATATGAAGGTTATGGCTAGGATAAATAGCAAAACCCTCGCCTATTGCTGCTTTTTGATCAGAATGCCAGGCCATGATATTAGCTCTTACAGCATCTCCCCAACGTCCAATCTCATTCCAGGTATGCGAAGGCATATGATTGATATGGCTCGCACCGGGAATAGAAGTACCAATATATTCTGAACAAGGCTCAGCTAACCCTGGATTAGTAGTAGATTCCGTAGCGTGGATGTACAGATGGCAAGCTCCTACATGTTTGATATCCTTTTCTAACACACTTTCCAATACCTCATGTATTTTCTGCAAATCAGGATCATTTAGATCTCTGGTTCCTCTTCTAGGCTCTAGCAAGAAAAGTGCCTCACCATAAAACGTACCTGCATCTAAGTCATTCGGATATTGCTCATAAACTGCTCCCATTGCTTCTGCATACGCTGTATCTCTCACTGTCTGCTCATCCGATTCGAATTCTTCAGCATAACGAACCAGCATAGCGTCTATAAATGCCTTTTCATTTTCTGAGGCATATCCCTGATCCGCTAATTCTTTCGCCTTTTGAATAGCCACATAAGCTCTGGGAGATTCAGCGGCTCTCATCTTTCCATTCAAATAAGAACCCCATGCCCAGGCTTCTCCCCAGTAACAAATCGCACAATTCGGATCATTTTTCCATGCTTCCCTAAACGCCCTGGCCCCATCCTCTTTGGTAAAGGCGTACATCATTTGAAAACCCTGGTTAAAATACTTTTGCGCCATTTCGTTGTTGGATGATATGGGACGTTCAAAATCACCAAGTGCTTTTGTATACAACGGAAATGGTTCGTCAAACTCAGGCGGATAAGAAACATCTGAATCCTGGGCATATAGAAATGGACTAAATAGGAGAGCAAGAAGTAAAAGGAATCGGAGCATTATAGAATCAATTGATTGCAAATTTCGATCGGAAGCTAGCTGAAAATGCGTGCATCAACAAGTACTCAATTGGTGATCAATTGTAAAATGGCTTAATGACTAATATCACTGTTCTTATAAGAAATTTTTATGCTTATAGCAGAAAACCTGTACCTAAGCTTAGATTATTTGTCAAAAACGAATACTTTCAGAGAACCAAACTTTCTCATTATGAGCATAATTAGGATCATTTTAGCAATTTTCATTCCACCACTAGGAGTTTTTCTTACAGTGGGCATTAAAGCTGACTTTTGGATTAATATCCTTCTAACCTTACTTGGATATTTACCTGGCATCATCCACGCCGTTTGGATTATTGCTAAACACGATAAATGAACTATAATCAACTTGGCAATTCTGAAATCATTGTAAGCGAGCTCAGTTTCGGGTGTATGTCACTCGGAACGGATGATTCCTATAATGCCGCACTGCTTCTAAAAGCTTTTGAGTCAGGAATCAATTTTTTTGATACGGCCGACCTTTACAACAAAGGACAAAACGAAGAGACCGTTGGCAAGGCATTAAAAGAGATACGGAGCGATGTAATTATTGCATCAAAAGTTGGGAATCAATGGAGAGAAGATGGTTCTGGCTGGGATTGGAATCCATCAAAAGAGTACATCCTCTCCTCTATTGAAAAAACGCTCGCTCGTCTTCAGACGGATTACCTGGATTTATACCAGCTTCACGGAGGTACCATCGATGATCCAATTGATGAAACCATAGAGGCCTTTGAACTCTTGAAAGAACAAGGAAAAATCAGGGAATACGGTATTTCATCCATCCGGCCAAACGTAATACGAGAATGGGTGGAGAAATCGAATCTGGCAAGTGTAATGAGCCAATACAGCTTATTAGATCGCAGACCCGAAGAAGAAACCTTCGACTTACTAAAAGAGAACAACATTTCTGTACTCGTGAGGGGTGCGTTGGCTCAGGGAATCCTGATTGATAAACCAGTGAAGGAATACCTGGGATATTCAGATAAACAAGTCTTAGCCATGCAACGCTTGTTGACGGAATTGGGGAACCCCGTTTCCCAATCGCTCGCATTTGTGCTTGATCACCCATCCGTTACTACCAGTGTACTAGGTATTCGAACAGATGAGCAATTGAAAGAAAGTTTAGAAGCTCTTTCAGAGACCATTATTCCCCAACAAGTTGAACTTATTCGGTCTCTTCTATTTCCAAATACCTATCAAAATCACAGATAGCATTGAGTTACCAATACATTAATACTGAGAAAGAGCTTGAAGTAGTAGTCAAAAAGCTTTCGAATTGTACTGAGTTCGCAATTGATCTTGAATTTGACAAAAACCGATTCCGGTATGGCTTCAATCTTTGTTTGATGCAGATTTTCACTGGTGAAGAGTGCTTCTTAATAGACCCTCTATCCCTTAATATCACAAAGATTTTCCCAGTCCTTGAAAACCCGGCTATTTCAAAAATTTGTTTCTCATTCAGTGAAGATTTAAGGCTTCTACACCTTTTGGGATGTAAACCAAAGGGGCTTTATGATTTAAAGATTGCTTCTTCATTACTCAATTTCCCTCCTACTTCTCTAAATGCTCTTCTAAGTCAAATCCTTGAGATTGAAATTGATAAAGGCTCACAACAAAGTAACTGGTTCAATCGACCATTGAGCAAAGAACAACTCCAGTATGCAGCTAATGATGTCCTCTATCTCTTAAAGCTTAAAAATGTGCTTCAAAGGAATATTGAAGAACGAAAAATGCAAGACTGGGTAAAGCAGGAAAACGAGTGGGTTGAAGCTTCGGATTATTCGCAGGAAAATCATAAATCGGTGCTTAAGGAAAAGGACAAGAAAGGCTTCTCAGAATATGATTGGCATATTTACTCAAAGCTGATCGAACTCCGGGAAGAAAAAGCAGAAGAACTAAACCGCCCTTCATTTAAAGTACTGGACAAAAACTGGATCCAAAAAATAGTTCGTCAACCAGACTCAATTCGAGACTGGTTAACTCAAAAAGGAATTCATCCCACGCTCAAAAATCGATCAACAAAAGATGAATTCGATCGGGTATTGAAAAACGCTATATCTGAAGCTGATACCTCAGGTTTATCAAAAAAGAAAAAGGCTTTTAACACGCTTTCTAGAACAGAATACCATGAAATGCAGCAATTCCAGAGGGCGCTTAAAAAAGCGAAGAAAGAATTCTTTTCTCCCCTTCAAAAACTAATGAAAGAGGAATTGGGAGAATATGCCCAGACCTTCATCCTCAATAATCGATTGATACAAGAGCTTTTTGAAGGAGATCATAAAAGCATAGTGCCCTATAAAAAACGTCTTATCGATCATTTTTCCTCAGAACTGGGATTATCCTTATCAGATTTCAATTATTCGAAACCAGATATCCTTTAAAGTCATCCGGCACTATCTTCCTGGTCATCCCTGGCCTGTCCGCCGAACAAGTCTTTGGAAGGCGGGCTTGACCCGGGATTTGTAAAGTGTAGTTCGTTGATTAGGCTATGTATAGATCAACGTTTGTTTCCCCTACAGATCCCGCATCGAGGTGCGGGATGACGTAGAAAATATATTTTAACCCCGGCTTTCTTGATTCAGAATCACTAAGTGAGTTTATTCATCAAAATTGTAACTAACCCGGACTCGTGAAAAAAACTTTAGGTATCCTCTCCCTCCTTCTTCTCTTTGTCATTTCTAACTGCGACCTCAATTCTACCAGCCAATTTGACCAACTTGGCCTGGAAGAAATTACCATTGAAGAACTTCAGCAAGGTTTTGATAATGGAGATTTCACCATTGAACAGGTAGTATCAGCCTATTTAGAACGCATAGAAGATGTGGATAAGAATGGTCCAGCAATAAACTCGATCATTACCACCAATCCTGAAGCCATTAAAATTGCTCAACAACTCGACCAGGAACTTGCTTCTGGTAACAAACGAGGGCCAATGCATGGAATACCTGTAGTATTAAAAGATAATATTGACACCCATGACCAGATGCCAAATACTGCCGGAGCGCGAGCTATGGAAGGCTCGATGCCTCTTCAGGATGCGTTTATCGTTGAAAAACTCAGGGAAAGCGGAGCTGTTATTATTGCTAAAGCTAATTTGAGCGAGTGGGCAAATTTTCATTCTAGTTTTTCATCTAGCGGATGGAGTGCGTTAGGCGGACAAACCAAAAACCCTTACGATATCACCCGTAATCCTTGTGGTTCAAGTGCGGGTTCGGGAGTAGCTGCATCAGCAAATCTGACTGTAATCGCCATTGGTACAGAAACTAATGGTTCTATCACCTGCCCTTCCAGTGCTAATGGCCTAGTGGGTATTAAACCTACCGTTGGGTTACTTAGTAGGTCAGGAATCATTCCTATTTCATTTACTCAAGACACCCCTGGTCCTATGACAAGATCGGTTACTGATGCCGCAATTGCTCTTGGTGCAATGACCGGAGTTGATGAGATGGATTCAAAAACTCAAGCCAGTGAAGGGAATTCTCATACCGATTATACCCAATTCTTGAATACAGGAGCTTTTGAAGGAAAAAGAATTGGAGTGTTCAATGGGCCTAGAAACCGTCATTTTAGAGTGGATACACTTTTTAATGAGACACTAAGGCTATTAGAAGCCCAGGGAGCTACCCTTGTAGAAATCAATCAAATTGGAGGCTCTGGTGCTGGTGGAGATTCTTTCCAGGTACTTCTTTATGAATTTAAAGACGGTTTGAACCATTATTTCGCTTCTTTAGGTGAGAACGCTAAAGTTACTGATATGGACGATCTCATCGAAAAAACCATGAATGACCCTGTAGAAATGAAATACTTTGACCACAGCTTATTGGTCCAGGCCAATGAGAAAGGAGATTTAGAATCTGAAGAATATAAAACAGCATTAGCTGATTTGATGCGAAAAACCAGGGACGAAGGTATTGATAAGGTAATGGAAGAAAATGATCTGGATGCTTTTGTTTCTATTACCGGAGGACCTGCCTGGAAAACAGATCATACAAATGGGGATAATTTCGGAATTTCATCCAGTTCACCAGCTGCCAGATCAGGGTACCCAAACATTACTGTACCAATGGGTTATATTGATGGCCTTCCAGTAGGAATTAACTTTTTCGGAGAGGAATGGAGTGAACCAAAACTAATAGAACTGGCCTATTCTTTTGAGCAATTAACCAAAGCAAGAAAAGCTCCGGAATTCCGAAACTACGAATTTTAAAAAGCAGCCAATCATGGACAGAACACTCAAACTCGAAGAACTGGCCATGCTTGGCTTCTCGATTTTCCTATTTAATCAAACAGAGTATGCCTGGTGGGTATATCTTGTCTTCTTTCTTGCCCCGGATATCGGAATGATAGGTTATGCGATCAACACTAAAGTCGGAGCAATTACTTATAACCTGTTTCATCATAAAGGAATCGCCCTCACTTTATTAGTACTCGGGTATTATTATTCCATGGAATGGTTAGTATTAACGGGGATTATTCTATTCGGCCATGCCGCTTTTGATCGAATTTTAGGCTATGGATTGAAGTATGATGACGATTTTAAACATACTCATTTAGGATGGATTGGTCAGAAATGATTTAGCTGTAACTACATTACCACCTTTTCTTAATCACAAGCTTAGATAACTTAATTTTTTAAACAAAAGAGTTAGTCATTTACCCCTTTTCTAGTGATGTGGTTGGAAGGAAAATGATGCTACTTGATAGCTCATTAAACCTTAATCAACCAAATAGTCATGAGAAAATTACCACGATTTGGCTCAACTTCCCTAAACCTGGCGAGTTCTGCTTATGCCGATTTAGGAAATCCAGCTTCTCTCGATAATACGCTTTCCTTTACCTTAGAAGCCTGGGTTAATGTAAATACACTTACGGGTACACAAACTATTGTAAGCAAGCACTCCGATAATACTACCGGAGCTTTTATGCTGTATCTGGATAACGGATACCCAGCAACTTACTATCGTACAAGTCCTTTTTTCCTAAAATCACCCGATGCCATAACTGCTAATAAATGGCATCATATAGCTACGACTTACGATTCCAGTTCGGGTACACTCACTTTATATGTGGATGGAGTTCAAAAAGCACAAGATACCTTTGCTTTCACTCCAAGTTCTGGAAACACCGATAATGTCCTTATAGGTGCTGATGGAGGAAGTACTCCTACCAATTTCCTGCAAGGGATGATAGGTAGAGTAGAACTATGGAGTTCCGTTAGAACGCTTGATGAAATCGTAGCAGATTCCGTTCAGGTTGAAGATCCTTCAGCTGAAGCCTTTTTACAGGCGCATTTCGATTTCACGGTATTACCGGCAGTAGATCAATCGGGAAATAACATTCCTATAAGCTTACAGGGGGGAGCAAACTATTGTATGTGCATCCCTGGCGTAAAGCTTGAGAATGACGCTTATGTAAATTGCGGCAATAACGCCGATCTGAGTTTTGGAGATACAGACCCTTATACCATTGAGGGTTGGTTTTACCCGACAGGTGATTCCGGTACTATCTTCAGTAAATTTGATACCGGCACTTCAGACGGCGAGTATTCTTTAGAACTCGCCAATTCTACGCTTTATGCGAAAAGAAACATAACTCCGGGTTCTATTAACTCTGAAGCAGTTATAGAAACAAGCAGCTCATTTTATCATTTCGCTGTGGTGTTTAACGGGGATGATAAAACTTTGAGCCTGTTTATAAACGGGAATCTCCAAAGTTCAGAATACTTTCTACAAGGTGTAACGGCCTCTCCTACTACCGATTTCCTAATCGGAGCAATTCTTAACAACGGTACAGCCTCCGGTTTTTTCACCGGTTATATCCAAAACGTTAGAGTTTGGTCCAAGGCTCTTAATTCATCTGAAATTCAGCAATGGATGCTAAACCAGCCTGTTACCGATCCGCACCTAAAAGCTTCGTTCGATTTTAGTGTAAATCCTCCGGTCGACAATACCGACCAAAACACTATTTCGCTAGAAAATGGAGCAGTGGTCGATTATCAGATGATTCCTATTGACCCGACTGACCCAATTATAACTATGGGGGTTTTTGATTCGATCAATGCTGCTTATATGAATCAAGAGATTGTTACTCCAGATCCTCCTCCAACACCTACCACTTTTGTAGAAGTAGAAGATCATCCTGGAGAAATCCTTTCTGATGACTTCAAAGAAAGGCTTCGTAGTGACATGGAAGACTTAATGGAGAAAGGAAGCTTCTCTGAAGACAGAAGGAACGAACATCGCTCCAGGTTTGAAGATAGCTATGCCCGAGCGATTGAAATGATGGAGGAAAATCCTGATCTCAAAAAGGGATTTACCACGATTAGAGAAAATGGAAAGGTTACTCTTATCCATCATGGTATTCATGGAGATGAAGTCATCTTTGAGGGAGTCTCAGCTGAAGTAGATGATTGTACCCTATGGTGGATACAGTTCATTTTCAAGCTGACTGTTGGCTTCTTACAGGCAATAGGTCTCGCTCCTTCGTTCGGGAATATTGCAAACCGGGTGTATAACCTTGTTTCAAGAAACCAGACCGTAATCAACTTCATCTCTACCACACTTGGTAAATCCATTACGGTAGCAGCCGGGGTTGGAATCGTGAAAGTACTTTATGATCAGGGACTCATCTGGCCAATTATAAAACTGGCCCTTACCTCTGCTGGCTGGTGGGCTCTTGCTTGGATACTAAAAAAGGTAATTGCCATAGTAACAGGTCTGGAAGCTGCTGAAATACTAGCAGGATTTATTGTGTGGGCCGCTCAGCTTACCCAGCTCTCATTGAATTTCCACACTGCCTGCCCTACCAGCTTAATCGCTGAAAAAGCTCAATCTTAACTTTTAAATACTAGAACAATGCCAACAAATGACAATGCGATAAGCGCCGCTTTAGTGCTTGATACGTCGAATAGTATGACCTATTACGGATATGTAGACATTACTAAAATTGATAGTAAAGCCTTCCTTTCATGTGCTCGGTCTGGGGATTACATGGCCGTATGTAACTATGATTCAAGTGGACATACTCCATTTCCATTAGCAGAAGTTACCGATTCAAATAGCGTAATCTCTGATGCATCTACTATAGTTCAGGGCCTCAATTTTACGGGACCTAGTACAAACATGGCTTCAGGATTACAGCAAGGGATTAGTCAGTTAAGTGCTCAAACTACTCCCAGGGGCCTGGTACTACTCTCAGATGGACAGAACAACGCTGGGCCAGGACCACTATCAGTTCCACCTCCACCCTATCCTATCTTTTCATGTGCAATGGGGCCGAATTCAGATCAAAGCCTAATGCAACAGATTGCTGCAAGGACCACAAATGGTCAGTATTACTATGCGCCTAAGGTTGTGGATATGATGAAAATCTATAATCAAATCCGGGCGTTGAACCCTCAAACGCAATCTATTGCGAACAACTTAAACAGCATTCCGCAGGATTATTATGAATTAGTTCCTGCTACTGTTTCGCAAGGCAATAGCCAAGCACAGTTTGTGGTGGCCTGGACTAATACAAACCTGGCATATACCGCTGGGAATCCATCTGCCACACAATTAAGCATCACTTTAGTTGATCCGCATAATAATACAACTAGTTATACCCCTTCCATAATTGGAAGTGGATATGTGGTATTTAATGTACCTAGTCCTATTGTAGGGACTTGGAATGCGCAAGTACTTTATGGATCAGGAAGCTCTAGCCTGCCCGTTACTGTAGGTGTATTTGAATTCCAGCATGATCCAAGTCAGGTACTGGCTGTTCAGGTTGAAGCGCCTCAAGTAGTCAATAGTGGTGAGCCTATACCGATAAAAGCTCAGGTAACTCATGGTGATGAGGTCATTTCTAATGCGACTATCCATGCAGAGATAACCAGACCAAAAATCAGCCAGAAAAATGCATTAGAGAAATATCGAGCGGATTACGAAGGCCTCTCAGTAAATGGTATGGAGGTAAATGGAGCTCCTGAAGATATTCAGAAACTTCAGGCTCTTCACCTACAAAGAATGCCTGAAGAAGACATCCTACCCCATATTACCACAATGCAACACCTGGTTAAAAACGGTGATTCGAATGTTCATACTACCTCTGTAGATGCAACTCAAGAAGCAGGTAGTTATAACATCCACTTGAAAGTGAAGGGCACTTCCCATGTAAATGGTTCTGAATTTCAACGAAGCCATTTACTTACCGTGCTGGTTAAATAGCTTAGGGATAAGGGAAGAAAAACAAAAAAGAGACCTCTAAGAGGTCTCTTTTTTTAATTACATACACTATTTACTAGACCAACTCTAGTATAGCATCATAAATACCATCCAGCTCCTCCTCTGAAACACAATATGGAGGCATTAAATAAAGCACATTACCAAGCGGGCGGATTAAATAGCCTAAATCCAAGGAGTTCTTCTTTATATCCTGAGCTATAGTGTTGAAGTATCCCGCTTCTTCATCATTTACAATATCCATTGCTGCGATAGTCCCCTTAACTCTGAAGTGCGTGAGATTTGGAAGCTCCTTTAATCGCTCAAAATTCTTGAGATGAACCTGCTCCATATTTTTAAAAACAGAATCATTTTCTACAAGCAATTTCCAGGAAGCAATGCCTGCAGCACAGCCTAATGGATTACCGGTATAGCTATGGCCATGCCAGAAGGTTTTAACAGGATCAGAAGAGTTAAAAACTTCATATATATCATCACTGCAAACCGTTGCAGCCAAAGGCATAAATCCTCCGGATATTCCTTTGCTTAAACAGATAAGATCTGGCTCAACCTGGGATTTTAAACAAGCAAAATAATCTCCTGTTCTACCAAAACCGGTCATGACTTCATCAAAAATGAGTAGTACATCAAACTGACGGTTAACCCAGTGAACTTTTTGAAGGAATTCTTCCGAGCACATCCTCATGCCTCCTGCTCCCTGAATTAAGGGCTCCATCAAAATACCGGCGTATTTACCTGGGTTTTCATCTAATAAATTCTCGAGGTGCTCAATAATAGCATCCTCCTTTTCTGCTCGCTCCTCATCACCAATCCACGTTTCCGGGTAATGAACAACCTCCACATCGAACATAAGCTCCTTAAATACCTCTGTCCAGAGCGATCGCTCACCAGCTGACATAGCACCAAGGGTATCTCCATGATAGGCCCCATCAAAGCATATAAAGGTTTTTCTTTCTTCCCCTAAGTTCTTCCAGTACTGGTACGCCATCTTCATGGCTACTTCAACCGCAGTAGAGCCATTATCCGAATAGAATAGTTTATTAAGATTCTTAGGAAGTTTATTAGTTATTAGCTCAGCTAACTGCTCTGCCGGATCGTGAGTAAATCCCGCGAAAATTACATGTTCAAGCGTCTGGGCTTGCTCATAAATCGCTTTAGCGATATCAGGATGAGAATGACCATGCATATTCACCCACCAACTGGAGATACAATCAAGAACGCGCCGACCATCTTCCAACTCCAGATATGCCCCCTCTCCTCTTAATACTTTGAGTGGTTCCGGACTTCCTTTGATAATGGTAAACGGATGCCAAATATTTTTACTCATGCCAATACTTAAACTGTTTAAATATGTCTTTAATCATCATAAAAAAGTCATTCCTGCGAAAGCAGGAATCTCGATTGAGATTAAAATGATTAATAAATTAAACGATCCAGATTCCCGCCTACGCGGGAATGACCTACTCAAAAATCTCATCGAAAGCCGCTTTTAAGGAGTCATGACTAACTTCTTCCAATCTTTCAATCTCAAAAACAGGAATTTCTCCAAAATGGGCGATTGTCTCCCGGTTGCTGTTATGAATATTACCGCTCAGCACCACACCAAACACTTCAATATTTCTATCTCTAAGTGCTTTTAGAGATAAAAGTGTATGATTCAGAGTCCCCAAGGAGCTTCGGGCAACCAGAAGTACGGGAATATTGAGCTGCTCGATCAAATCAAGCACAGTATCTTCCCAGTTAATGGGAACTATTAATCCCCCAGCACCCTCAACAATTAAATGTTTGGTCTGATAGTCCGGAAGTGAAAAATCTGATAAGGAAATAGAAACCCCATCTATATCCGCAGAAGCGTGTGGACTCATTGGTGTATTGAGCCGATAGGTTTCTGGTATAATCTTTTCATTATCCACACCAGAAACCCTTTGCACAAACTGAGTATCCGTTTCTTCTTCCAAACCTGATTGAATAGGCTTCCAGTAAGTAGCATCTAATCCACACATAAGCATGGTTGATACCACTGTTTTTCCGATCTCGGTATCGGTGCCAGTTACAAAAAATCGTTCAGGGAAATTGTTCATTGCATCTCCTTTTTCACCGCCAGATATACCACATGCCATTTCACTTTTACATTCCCGTTTACCTTCTCATCCCAAAAAGAAGTTAATAACCGTAATTGTTTTGCTGTTAGGGATTTATCTGATCTCGAAGTGCTTGCTCCGATCCTTTTAATGTGTCGAAAAAACTCAATGGAAGAATCAAATTCCTGGAATAAATCATTTTCATAATAGTCTACCTGAACTGGATTGAGGGACAGCTTTACCACTACCTCTTCTACATCAGGCAATACATTAGCAGTAAAGGGTAGCCCTAATTCAAGACAGCATTCATACCACTCGGTAAAGCTATGATTTCCAGGAAAAGCAGTAAGTAACAATCCCCCCGGCTTAAGTGCTTTCACTAAACGATCAAGTCCCATTGCCGGATCATCAAACCACTGGGCAGCAAAATTACTCACGATTAGTGCGTACTTACCTTCTTCTTTCAGTTCGTTTACATCCAGTACTTCGTAAGATACCTCTTCTCTTTCACCGCATTGTTCTGAGGTAAAACGTACCATCTCTTGAGATAAATCTGATATCACAATTTCCCGATCAGGAAACTCATCCAGGACTTTTGAAGAGAGAAATCCCGTCCCACAACCTACCTCTAAAATCGGACCTGGAGGAATAATTTCTTTCCATGGCTTTAAAGAAGCTACCAGCCCATCTGCCACTTTCCTTTGAATGGCAGCATGTTTATGATAGTACTCTACAGAGTCAGAGAAATTCCGTTCTATTTGCCGCGTATTTGATACTTGCTGATCGATGTTATTCATTGCTTTCAAAAATAGGGAAAGTCCGATTTAGAATCTCGATACATTGCTCAGGTTTACTAAATGGAAGACTATGTGTACCTCCCTGAACTGGTTCGTAAGTCGATGAGTTCATCTGCTTCAGAAAGCCTTCCCCCCTATTTCCTGGTACGATTTCATCTTTATCCGAATCGATTACTAGCCATTTACCTTTCATTCCCTTAGGGAGTTTGAATTTCACTCCGTGTAATGCGGATAGATCTTTTCTTAGCAAAGAGTTATTCATCCAATTCAAATTTGGATGATGTATTTCATTATCCCCAAAACAGTTTTTATAAAATGCATGAAGTACCGTTTTTGGAGCTTGCTTAAACTGCTTCTCCATCATCTTCAAAGTCTTCCTGGATCTTGATTTGTCTGGATTCTTCAACGGATGAAAACTATCGAACCCATTAAATACTATGATTAAATCAGCTAGCTCTATTTTTTCCAATGAGCACCAGTGCACTCCATAGGAATGGAGAAATAGAACTTTAGTAGTTGCTTCAGGATTAAACTCCGGCTCAAATGAGCCTCCAAAGTAACCACGATCCGCAGGCTTTAACAGGGTATGACTGGCTAAGCTATTCTTGATGGGAATCCAAAATGTTGAGTCAAAGCCCCAGCCATGGTAGGCATGGATTTCTACCTTTTTTTCCATGCCTCCAGTACTACTAATAATTGTTCTACTTCCTCTCTTGAATGATTTACTGTCAGTGTGATTCTTATCCTGGACGCCCCTTCTTCAACCGTAGGTGGTCGTATAGCTGATGCCAATAAGGCATTATTTTCCAGCATAGCTGAAAGCTTCAATGTATCCTCATCATCTCCAATAATAATCGGTATGATTTGGGAGTCAGATACTCCGGTATCAAATCCCAATTGGCTAAGTTGTTCTTTTAGATATGCTACATTCTCGAGTAAAGATTCCCTTTCCGCATTCATGCTTGGGATGATATCTAAAGCGGCGTCAATGGCTCCTAGTACACCAGGAGGCAAAGCGGTAGTGTAAATAAAGCCCGGACAGAAATTGATCAGATAATCTTTCATTTCTCGTGAACAAGCTGCAAAAGCACCAAATGCGCCAAATGCCTTTCCGAATGTACCTAGTGAAAGCTCGATACCTTCTTTCCCATAATTTAAGCCTAGTCCTTTCTCTCCAAGCACCCCAAGTGCATGGGCATCATCAGAGTATAACAGAGCTCCGTATTGCTCGCATAACTCAGAAATTTGATCAATATCGATTCTGTCTCCATCCATACTGAATACGGTTTCAGATACTACCCAAACTTGATCATAGTCCTTCGATTTAGACTCCTCCAACAAACTCTTCAAGTGGCTATAGTCATTGTGTCTAAATCGCTTAAAAGTAGCACGACTTAGCAGTGCTCCCTGGATCAAGCTGTTATGGCATTTCTTATCGGCTAGGATCAAGGAGTTCTTGCCTGCAAGACTGGATAGAATAGTAGCATTCGCCTGAAAGCCTGAATTAAATAACAAGACAGCTTCTGTATTAAAAATATCCTTCAGTTTTTCCTCAAGAGATTCATGAATATCCAGGGTACCAGAAACTAAGCGAGATGCTCCTGATCCTGCCCCATACTTTTCAACAAACTCTTTTGATCGATTTATAACTTCAGGATGAGTAGCCAGTCCTAAATAATCGTTGGAGCAGAAATTGACGTATTCCTTGTCTTTTGCTTTTACCTTGGAAGTACCAGGTATTGGAGATAATGATCGCAATTCCCGAAAACGGTGATCTTCTCTGCGTTTATTAAGCGCCTGGTTAATAGAATCTTTTGGATTTCTTTGTTCGCTCACCAATACTAGGAGCTACTTATCGACCAGGTGGAATCACTTTCAAAGGTACGACCCATCGCTCTGAACTGGCGCACAAATGGAAGCTTTCTTCTTACCGCGGGGGCAAATTGAGTGTACTCAATCATGAAAAGCCGATTAGTAGCCGGATCGTAATAGGTAAAATTAACAAAAGGTCCTCCCATAGCACCATTTATCATATGCCAGGTACCAAGAGTCTCATATCCTAAAAGCCTTCCTTGCTGAAAGGTAGAAGTTTCTACCGGGCGCCGGTATTCTGTAGATACATACTTGTCATCAGTACTTCCTTTTATATACTGTTGAAGCAGGGAATCTCGGGTAGCATTGATCCAGTCATCGTCTAAAAAACTAATATCGTCAACCCCATCTTTCCACCATACCCACATCCACCGATCATTCTCTGGCAGATAACGACGATAGGTTTGAAAATCTGTGGTATCTACACTCTTTATGTAATCGTGCTGGAAACGTACACTGAAACCATAATCCTGCCATAAAGAGTCAGTGTACTGAACCTGTTCTTTTTTCTCATACACATCGTAATGCCAGCGAATTAGCTCTTTATTCAAAGCACTGCTAAGCAATGCCTGCTCAGAATTCTTAATCTTTTGAGCAAGCGCAGAATCAGATGAAGAAGACAGAATGAGTGCATACTGATCTTTATACCATTGATCTTCCAGTGGAAAAGCAAAGCTTTCTCCATTTCTTACTCTTTCTTCAACTCCATCATCCAGAAAAGCCCGAACCTGACGCCCTACATTATTATCTGCATCAATAGCAGAAGCGAAAATGATGTTCTTGGTTCTTCGAATTCTGTCCAGCTGAGACCTCGAACGGATTGGAACAAACGAGAGATCGAAATAAGTTTCTACATTGGGTAATGTGAGTACTTGTTTGCCAAAGGTATCTCTAATTGCCTGGGCCGTTTCACTCTCCCATTCAGTTGAATCCATTACCACCACAAACTCTCTGATGTTTCCCTGTGCAACAGGTCGGTAATCCCCGCTACATGAAATAGTGACTCCCAGAATAGCTACTAAGAATAGACTTGAAAAAATATTTGATCTCATATTGGTACTACTTTCCAAATTTCAGTGAATGTACAAAAGAAAAAACGTCCTGTTTCCAGTTTTCGTTTGGGTACGTTTTTTTGATTGTATCAATTAAGGCACTACCCACAATAAAGCCATCGGCATTTGATGCGATTCGCTGCGCATCCTCATAAGATTTAATTCCAAAGCCGATCATCTTTGGATTTTGAGTTACATTCACATTCACTCTTTCTATAAATCGAGCAACCGAATTCGATACTTCATTTCCATCCCGTGCTCCGGTTACCCCGGTTACCGAAACACAATACACAAAGCCACCTGATTTCTGATCTGCTACTCGCATTCTTTCATCTGACGTGTTTGGTGCCACCAAATAGATGATTGGGAGTCCATTCTTTTCGGCTTCTGATTCGATAATACCACTTTCCTCTACAGGAATATCTGGTAAGATAAGTCCGTCAGCTCCTGCTTGACTGGCTTTTTCGCAAAACTCTGCTACTCCATATCGCAACACCGGGTTCATATATCCCATCAAAATGATAGGTATCTCAGAGCTTTTTCGAATTTCCTTTACCATCTCAAAAATCTTATCGATGGAGATGCCATTCTCAATAGCAACCTCACTGGAATATTGGATAGTAGGACCATCAGCCAGCGGATCGCTAAATGGCATACCTAACTCGATTACATCGGCTCCTTCCTTTTCGAAACCAAGAATCAGATCAGCTGTTGATTCTAAATCCGGGTATCCGGCTGTTATAAAGAGGCTCATCAGCTTTTCACCTGAGCCTTTGTCTTGAAATTTCTTAGTGATTCTATTCATTGTTCATCAAGGTCATTCTGAGCGAAAGCGAAGAATCAGCCAATTCATAGAAATGCTGATCCTTCGGCAGTAGCCTCAGGATGACTATTAATTCTGTTATAAATTCTCCGAGATAGTCTTCATGTCTTTGTCTCCTCTACCTGAGCAGTTGATAAGAACGATTTCATCCTCTGCCGTGGTAGGCATCAACTGCTCTAGCCATGCAAAAGCATGCGCAGTTTCAAGCGCCGGGATAATCCCTTCTTTTCTCGATAATAACTTTACTGCTTCCATAGCCTCAGCATCTGTTACAGAGTGATATTCCACTCTTTTAGAATCGTGAAGAAAAGAATGCTCCGGCCCAATTCCCGGATAATCTAATCCAGCACTAATGGAATGAGCTAGTTCAATCTGACCATTCTCATCATGGAGTAAATAGCTTAATGATCCATGCAAAATACCGGGGGTTCCTTTGGTGATCGTAGCAGCCGTTTTACCGGAATCAACCCCATAACCCGCTGCCTCAATACCAATAATCTTTACATCATCATTGATAAAGGGGTAAAATAAACCCATTGCATTGGAACCGCCTCCTACACACGCCATCAAATAGTCCGGAAGTCTTCCCTCCTTTTCCAGGATTTGCTGCTTGGCTTCATCTCCAATCACTCTGTGGAAATTTCGAACCATCATTGGATAAGGATGTGGTCCCACTACCGAACCGATGATGTAAAAGGTATCCTCTGGATTGGTCACCCAGTCACGAATAGCTTCATTGGTAGCATCTTTGAGAGTTTTAGAACCACTATGCACACTTCGAACCTCAGCGCCCATAAGCTGCATACGATCTACATTCAATTTCTGCCGTTCCGTATCCTCTGCGCCCATATACACGATGCACTCTAAACCGAACTTGGCACAAGCAGTTGCAGTAGCTACACCATGCTGTCCAGCTCCCGTCTCTGCAATGATCCGTGTTTTACCCATTCGTTTAGCTAAAAGAATCTGGCCAATAGCATTGTTGATCTTATGTGCACCAGTATGGCAAAGGTCTTCTCTTTTTAGATAGATTTTTGCTTTTCCATAATGCTGGGTGAGCTTATCTGCAAAGGTAAGTTTAGTAGGTCTTCCTACATACTCTTCTAGTAACGCATGGTATTCAGCAAGAAACTCAGGATCATCTTTGGCTTTTTGATACTCCTCTTCTAAAGCCTGAACTACTGGAATAAGAATCTCTGGTACGAACTTACCCCCGTAATTACCGAAATACCCTCGTTCATTGGGCTGATTGTAGGTTTTAGTTTCTGATATTGTTGTTTCCATTGTATTTGGGTTTGTCATACCGAGCGTATGCGAGATATCTAAACATCTAATTTTAAAAATAATCTCTGGATTTCTCCCTCTGGTCGAAATGACAATAATTTATTGCTAATCGTTTTTCATGAATTGGCTGACCCTTCGGCATTAGCCTCAGAATGACCTTTAAATTAATTATTCAAGAGCGCTTATCGCCTCCATTAATTGTTCAATTTTTTCAAAATCCTTTAAGCCCGGCTTTTCCTCCACCCCGCTTGAGATATCAATAGCGAAAGGATTAACGGTTTCAATTGCCTGACGTACATTCTCCGGCGTTATGCCTCCTGAAAGGAAGAATGGATGCTCATTCTCAATATCCTTTAGGATACTCCAGTCAAAAGTTGTTCCAGTTCCTCCCCATTGATCACCAATTTTTGAGTCAAAGAGATAATAGGATGCTACCTCAGAATACAGCGCTACTTGTTCTTTTAATGACTCGGAGGTCGTCTCATCAGTAATATGTAGCACTTTGATAATCGGTTTATCAATTAACTGGCAGTATTCCACTGACTCATTTCCATGAAGCTGTACGTAATCCAGGCCAGTCTCTTTAGCAATTTGGTTTACTTCATCCAGGGGCTGATTTACAAAAACACCCACCTTTTCAGGTCCTTCTAACCAATTGATAATTGCTCCTGCTTCACCTGGTTCGATATAGCGTGGGCTTTTAGGGTAAAAGATGAAACCCAGATAGTCTGCCATGGCTCCTGAAGCGAATCGTGCATCCTCCAGGTTTGTAAGTCCACAGATTTTCACTTTCACTCGGTTATCCATGCAATACTCCTCGATCGATCACTTCCTTGCCTTGTTCTAATAGCTCAGAAACAGCCTTCCCTGGATTGGACTGGCGCATAAAGTGTTCTCCTATTAACACTGAATGAATTCCTTCTTTTTGAAGTAGTGCGATATCCTCTCCGGTCGAGATTCCGCTTTCAGAAACTAACACTGTCCCTTCTGAGGCTTGTTTCAAGATGGAAGTGCCTCGATGTACATCTACTTTGAAGTACTTTAAATCTCGATTATTGACTCCCAGTATATCTACTTCGCTAAAGTTCAATCGATCAAAATCTTCCTGGTCATAGCATTCAACCAATGCCGATAATCCAAACTCTTTAGCAGAAGCTATTAATTCATTCAACTGTTCTCCCTGGGTAATAGCGACAATAATGAGAACTGCATCTGCTCCGTACGCTCTTGCTTCTTTAACCTGGAATGGGTCGATCACAAAATCTTTTCGGAGCAATGGAAGCTGTACCTGCTTCGAGATAGCAGAAAGGTAGTCCAGGCTCCCTTTAAAAAAAGGCTCATCCGTTAGTACTGAAATGGCAGAAGCACCACCTTCTTCATATCTAAGTGCGATATCCAAAGGGTTAAAATCTTCCCGAATGATCCCTTTCGAAGGAGACGCTTTTTTTACCTCAGCTATTACAGATACTCCATCAGTAGTAAGCGCCTCTTTAAAATTGATACGTTGCTTCTCATATCCTTCCAGAGAATGAAGATCATTAAAAGAGATGTTCTGCTTCCGCTTAGAAAGATCTGATTTAGTTTGCTCTACTATCTTTTCAAGGATATTCAATCTTTAAGCCTCAACACTGTTTGTTGCTTCTACAAAGTTCTGGAACAACTTCTTAGCTTTTCCTGATTCCAGGCTATCTGTTGCCAGTTCTTTTGCCTCATGTAAGGATTCAACTTTTCCTGAAGCCTGTATGGCAAAGGTGGCATTTAGCAATACAATCTCTTTTTGTGCATCTGTGGAGGTATTATCCAGGATATTGGAGAAGATTTCTGCGTTTAGGTCGGGAGTACCCCCAAGCAAATCATCCATTTCAACTCGTTTAAAACCAAGAGATTCAGGAGAAAGCACAAACGCTTGAGATGCCACACTGTCCTTCACCTCGAAAATTTCGCAATCAGAAGTCGTGCTTATTTCATCCAACCCATCATAAGAATTAAAGGTGTAGGCGAATTCAGTATTCAACTTCGCCAGAATGCGCACCATTTTCTGAGCAACATCTTTGCTGAAAGCACCAATTACATATCGGTTTACTCCTGCGGGATTGGAAAGCGGTCCCAAAATATTGAAGAAGGTTCTGAACCCAAGTGCTCGGCGGGCAGGCATTACATACTTCATGGCTGGATGGAACATAGGAGCAAACATGAATGCCATTCCGACTTCATTATATACCTTCTCTACTGCCGGAGCTCCTAATTCAATATTAGCCCCTAATTGAGCCAATACATCCGCACTTCCACATTGACTGGAGGCACTTCGATTTCCATGTTTAATGATAGGAACCCCTGCTCCTGCAGTAACAACCGCAGAAATTGTGGATATGTTGAAGGTTCCGGATTTATCACCACCAGTTCCTACCAAATCAACTGCTCCGGTAACATCTACATCCACTTTAGTGGATTTATCCCTCATTACCCGAACAAAAGAAGTAAGCTCATCAATGGTTTCTCCTTTTATCCTCATGGCCGTAAGGAAACCTGCTACCTGCTCTGAGTTAACCTCACCATCCATAATGAGGGTTAGCGCTAATTCTGCTTCTTCAGGAGAAAGATGCTCGCCAAATGAAAGTTTTTCTAGTATCTCTTTAATAGTCATGATTGTCTTAACCAGTTTTTAAGCATTTTTGGTCCTTCAGTAGTAAGAATACTTTCCGGATGAAATTGAATTCCCTCTATTGGGAATTCTTTGTGCCTTACCCCCATAATAACATCCCCGGTACGAGCAGTGATTTCTAATTCTTCGGGTATCGAATCAGGATCCAAAACCAGTGAATGGTATCGTGTAGCTACAAAATTTTCCTCCACATCTTCGAAAATTGATTTTCCATCGTGCTCAACATTCGACACCTTACCATGCATTAAGGTAGGAGCATAAACTACTTTAGCCCCAAAGACTTCACCAATCGCCTGATGTCCCAAGCACACTCCCAAAATCGGAGTCTTTTTTCCAAGTTCGCGAATAATTTCTTCGGTTACTCCTGCTTTGTCAGGTCTTCCGGGGCCTGGCGAAATAAGAATCTTATCCGGGTTAATTTCCCTGATCTCCTCAAGAGTCATTGCATCATTCCTCACTACCTGGTAATCGTCTGTTTCAGCAGCAACAATATGAACGAGGTTATAGGTGAAAGAATCATAGTTATCGATAATCAAAACCATCAGAAGCTCCTTATTATTCCAGTTACCTCTCTGATAGGCTGCATCACGCTTTCCGCTCTTTCTCGAGCTTTTTTGCTTCCTTCAGCTAAAACATCTTTCACATAACTCAGATCCTTTTCTAATTCCTTTCTGCGTTCTAAAGCTGGACCAAAGTATTCCTTTATCATCTGCAATAGCTCATTCTTTGCATGGCCATATCCATACCCACCTGCTCTGTACTTTTCAGCGATTTCGTCTTGTTTAGCTTTATCAGCGAAGAGCTTTATCAAGGCAAATACATTATCATTTTCCGGATCTTTAGGATCTTCGAGTGGAGTAGAATCCGTTTGAATACTCATTATGGTCTTTTTGAAAGCCTTTCCTTCTCCGAAGATTGGAATGGTGTTTCCATAGCTCTTACTCATTTTGCGGCCATCAGTCCCAGGCACCACAGCTACCGATTTAACAATATAATCTTCTGGTATAACCAGGTATTCCCCGTCATACATTCGATTAAATTTTCCGGCTAAATCCCTGCAAATCTCAATATTCTGTTTCTGATCTTCCCCAACAGGAACTACATCTGAGTGATAAATCAAAATGTCAGCAGCTTGCAGGATTGGGTATGTGAAAAGGCCTATATTAGGGCTTAGTCCAGCTGCTATTTTATCCTTATAAGAAACACCTTTCTCCATTAAACTAACAGGAGTGAGTGTTCCAAGCATCCATGCCAGTTCTGTTACCTGTGGCACATCAGACTGAGCAAAGAACGTAGCTTTGTTCGGATCCAGTCCAAGCGCCAGATAATCGAGAGTAACATCGATTGTGTTTTGGTAGAGAACTTCACCTTCTCTAAGAGAAGTAAGTGAATGATAATTAGCAATAAAGAAGAAGGCATCTCCTTCATCCTGCATAGCGATATGTTGCCGAATAGCTCCAAAATAATTCCCGATATGGAGTTTACCTGAGGGTTGAATCCCTGATAGAATGGTTTTCTTTTTTGTCATTGAATATCTAAGGCTACACTTAATGCCTGAACTAATGCTCCGGCCTTGTTTTGAGTTTCTTCAAATTCTTTTTGTGGATTACTATCTGCAACTATTCCAGCACCCGCCTGAATATACACCTTGTTTCCGGTTACAACCATCGTTCTTATTGCAATACATGTATCCATATTCCCGGAAAAATCGAAGTATCCTACAGCACCTGCATATATTCCGCGCTTGGTGGGTTCCATTTCATCGATAATCTCCATGGCACGGATTTTTGGCGCACCACTTACGGTACCAGCAGGGAAACATTGCATTAATGCATCTACAGGAGTTTTGCTTTCCTGAAGCTGCCCAGTCACATCACTCACAATATGCATTACATGTGAATAGCGCTCGATAACCTGGTTTCTTTCCATCTTTACCGTACCAGCCTCACATACCCGGGAAAGGTCATTTCTTCCCAAATCAACCAACATGATATGCTCGGCTACTTCTTTGGGATCCGCTTTCAAATCTTCTTCAAGAGCTAAATCCTCTTCGTGAGTTTTCCCTCTGGGCCTAGTCCCGGCAATAGGCAACACTCTTACTTCTTTATTTTGAACACTCACCAATACTTCTGGCGAAGAACCAGCGATGGTGAATCCATCAAAATCGAGGTAAAATAAATATGGAGATGGGTTTACCATCCTCAATGCTCGGTATAACATGAAAGGGTCCCCCTCCATATCTGCTTCAAATCTCTGAGAGAGCACTACCTGGAAAATATCTCCTTCATAAATGTACTCCTTCCCTCTTTCTACAATGGAATTGAAGTACTCGGCATCCATATTACTCGTAAGGGAGTCAGGGAAAATCTTGAATTCCCTTCTGGAATAATCGGAATGCATCGCTGCTGCTTCCATATTATCCAGACTTAGCTGAGCCTGATCATAAGCTTCTTCTAAATCTTCAACCTCCTCCGTAAATATGGTTTTAATAAGTACAACCTGATGCTTTACATGATCGAAAGCGAAGACCTCATCATAAAATGACCAGATAGCTTCTGGCAGACCAAGTTCATCTTCGGGTACATTTGGCAAATGCTCAACAAGTCGAAACGTATCGTAAGCCGAAAAACCTACAGCCCCTCCTGTTAGTCGTGGTAGATCTGGGATAAAAGGTTCCGAATAAGCAGTTGTAAGTTCTTTAAGCGTCTCAAAATACCCCTGATCCGTCTTTGTAGAATCCCCTTGCTTTAACAGCGTGGTTGTTTCCCCATCAAAGCTAATTTGTTGATAAGGATTTCTACCTATAAAAGAATAACGAGCTAACTGCTCCCCTCCCTCAACCGATTCAAGAAGGAAAGGATATTCAGCCCCTTCCCGGATGTTGAGAAATAGCGAAACCGGAGTAAGCACATCAGCAAGTAGCCTCCGATAAACAGGGATGGCTGTATAAGACTTACTGAGATCTAAAAATTCTTGTTTATTCATGGTTTATGTTTGAGACAGTACCGTATTTCCAAATGCTTTCAATTCAAAAAAAAACCCACTCTTCCATAGGAACAGTGGGTATAAATAAATTCATGATGTAGTATTAGAAAATGCAATTTGCCCACTGCTCTGTTAAGCGTTAGGCCACCACCAGGTATTGATATTTGCGTTTCTAATTTTCATCGAGGACGAATATAGCGGGGCACTTTTCTAAATGCAATGCAAAAAACGAACAATTTTAACCGGGCAAAGTCGTAGTGGACTTGGCATCAACTAATGCGTAACATTGGTTAGAAAAAATCAAGAAGCTATAGAATTGACCCCTAAGTCCGGCTATTCATCCCTGTATTTACTTTTATTGCTTGTGTTAGCGTGCGATACTACGATTGAGCCTACCAATGCTTTATCTATATTCCCTGAAGTAGTTAGCGTAAGCATCCCTGCTGATTCTATATCATTCACTCGTACTGATGGTTTTGTTGATACCACAATAACTCTTCCCATCGATGCCACCATTATGAATATTGACGAGGGTTCTAGCTTTGGTTTTGTAATCAGGGATGCTGGTACTTTAGAAGCCCTCATACTGGGAGATTTATCAGCTGCTTCGCAAGAAAATCAATTTAGTGGACAAGCAAGTATCAATACCTCTACCACTTCCGTTGAGAATTACCTGATCGAAGTGTATGCTTTTGACCCATCCGGAAGAGGTGGATTCGCTCAAACTCCTCTTTATATAGTAGGCTTTTCCAGTGCTCCTCCTTCCTTAACAAGAACTACCAGCCCTGGAACTATCATAAGACCTGCTTCAGGGTCCATTCCTGCTGTATTTACCGCACAAGTGACTGACCCCGATGGAGATGATACTATTGCAAGAGTCTCAATTAGGGTAATTCAAAATAATGTGGATGTTCAGGGTTCACCTTTTGAAATGTTTGATGATGGCTCAACACTGGGTGATACAACTGCGAATGACTTTGTGTTTACCTGGTCACAAGATGTTACCCCTACTACCGGAGAGCAGGATCGTGATTTTGATATCGAGTTTTTTGCCGTGGATCAGGGTGGGTTATATAGCGATACCGTTAGAACCACATTTAGTATTAGAGGGAACTGATGAGAAAGGCTTTATTGGTTATAACTCTTTCATTCTTTTCCATCTCGCTATTTGCCCAGGTTGTAGGCCCTTCCCCATCCAATTTCAATAGCATTCGTCAAAATGGGATTTCTTCCTTAGCAGCTAATGGCGATACCCTTTGGATTAGCCCGGCACTTACGAGAAATATTGGAAATGGTCCTGATTGGATTCGCCCTACTGGTATTGATAGCATTGATAACGGATTAGGCCGTGTTTTCTCAGTTTCAGTAAACCAGGATACAGTAGTATCTGGGCTTGGATTTACCTCCGAAACACTAGCAGGCAGCCAGCCTGCTGGCTATGGTTATTACATCTCTGTTGACGGTGGAGAAACATGGCGTTTTAGTGACTTCTTGCTTGATCGTTTTATTAATAACGATACTACATTTACTTACGGTGGCACTTTATACAACAGAAAGAGAATTATCGTGCCGGAACAGTCCCCCCCTTATAGTGTAGATTTCAAAGGTGATGTAATCTTTTCGACGAATTGGGCATCAGGATTATTACGCAGCACCGATTTCGGATTGAGTTGGGAAAGAGTAGTACTCCCTCCTTTTGGTGAGGACCTTCTTACTCCCGAGAGAGATGATTATGAATGGGTTGATTGTACGGCAGTACAAAACGGAACATGTGTCAGTTTCGATAACATCTACAATAGCGTGGATGACGATAACCTAAAGGGATTCTCTGTACTGGTGGATTCAAAAAACCGGGTCTGGTATGGAGGAGCTGGGGGAATTAATGTCTCTGAAAATGCTCTTACTGCGCCAATCGACAGCATCATATGGCGGAATTCCAATACTGACGGATCTACAAATGGTATTTTAGGAAGGTGGATCATTGAAATCCGGGAAGACACTTCGAATGGAAGAATATGGATGACCAACTGGATTGCTGATAATAACGACCAGTTTGGTATAGTGTACACTGATGATGGTGGTCAAACTTTCGGTCAACGACTTATAGGTCAAAAGATACTCGGAATTGGTTTCAAAGACGGATATGTATTTGCTGCCGGAGAAAACGGGCTGTTTGTATCATCAGATGGCGGTGACAGCTGGCAAAAAAAAGGACAAATACGCAGCGCTAATGCTATCCTTAAAAATACCGCTGAATTTCAGGCCGTGACTGTAACTAAGGACCGAGTTTGGATCGGGACAACAGATGGACTTATCTCCACGGATGATTTAGGAGAAACCTGGGAAATAACCCGGGTAAATTTCCCACTTTCTGGTGGTAACCAGTACAATCCGGAAGCAAAAAGCGTGGAAACCTATGCCTACCCTAATCCTTACTCTCCTTCTCAGCATGAGCTCGTACGGATACGATTTGAAGCTTCTGAGGCAGGAAATATTGACATCAGGATATTTGATTTCGGAATGAATCTTGTTCGTGAACTAGACACCTATACTTCCTCTGGTTCTGGAGATTTTGAAGCTGTTTGGGATGGGTTAGACGGAAAAGGACGAAGAGTAGCCAATGGCCCCTACTTCTATCAAATCAAAGCACCTGGGAATACGGTAAACGGCAAAATCCTCCTTATCGAATGAGAAAGATTTCAAAATTCATATTGATTACCGGACTTCTTGTCACAAGCTTTGCTTCTGAAATAGCTGCTCAAAATGGAGGCTTTGCTGGCGCTTCAAGCAGGCTAGGTTTCGGTCCAAGAGGAATCTCGATGGCAAATGCTTTTTCAGCTTCTACTTCTGAAGGGGTTTACCCGTATTACAATCCTGCTCTTGCCGCAGAAACTATCGGTTTCAACCAATTAGACCTTGCCGTCTCTTCTCTTCAATTTGACCGGGTTTATCAAAATCTTGGCGGGAATTTTAAGCTCCCTCCAAATGCAGGAATTTCTTTTGGCATTATTCGATCAGGAGTAAAAGATATCGATGAGCGCTCATTGAGTGGATATCCACTTGGTAACTTCGATATTGCTGAATATCAGCTTTTCACGACCTTTGGGATCAAGTTTAGTCCGAAATTCAATGCTGGTATTGGTTTCAAACTAAGCTATGCGAACTATCATGAAGATCTCACTCCTGCAACAGCTGTAGGAGTAGATTTGGGGATTTTGTATAAAATCAGTCAATCTTTAAATGCTGCTTTTGTTATCCAGGATATGTTTGCAAACTACACCTGGAATTCATCCGAGCTTTATGGACTTGCTCAATCAAGGAATGTAGTGAATACCTTCCCTACCCGATTCAAGTGGGCGTTATCATATGAAACCAACGAATTTGCAATAGCTTCAGAATACGAAGTTCAATCTTATCTCTCTGAGACAGTGACTTATGATGTATTTGTACAGGGTTCGACTACTTCTATAATCGAAACTACAGATGAAATCTCTACCAGTTCAGGCATTTTCAGGCTTGGAGGTTCGTGGAAAGCTCATGAGCGATTTTCTCTCAGAGGAGGATATAAATTAACCGACGTTACTAATTCAAGCAGCGGTTCATTAAGTGCTGGCTTTTCGGTGTACTTACCTTTTGATATACTTTCTCCATCCATCGACTATGCTTTTGTAGTTGAGCCTTATCAGGTTGCAAACATGCATGTTTTTGCCCTACGTTTACATTTATGAGAATTTTACTCGTTTCCATATCACTGGCACTTTTATCCCAACTGACTTTAGGACAAGAAAGCGGATTAAAGCTTTTGAATATAGGACCTACTGCTTTTGAACTCGCTCTTTCTGAGGCAGCAGTAGCGACTCCAAATGGATCTCCATCTCTTTATGCTAATCCTGCTCTATTATCCATGGCTAGTAAATCAACGATTAGTTTAGGCTATACCAATTGGATATCTGATTCGAATAATCTTTTTGGCGGAATAAATCTCAAGAAGAATCGACGAGCTTTTGCTTTCTCCTTTTTTACTTCCGGTGTTTCTGGTCTGGAACAGCGAAATAACCCTGGTGAATCCAATGGTGATTTCTCCATTCAATATGTATCTATCTCGGGAGCATACTCCTATGATTTTGAATACTTCTCTGCAGGGATTTCCGGTCATTATTTAAACGAAGAAATTTTCCCTTATCGTGCTACCGGTTACGCCGTGAGCCTAGGCCTTGCCAGTAAAATGTTGAGTGACAGACTTACTTTAGGAGCTTCTCTGCTCAACGTCGGTGAAATGGAAGAACTAAATCAAATTGCAACCGATTTACCTAGCAGTTTCAATGCAGGCTTTGCACTTGATGTATTCAGTTTCACTCACAAAAAAGCCAGGGACTTGCCTGTCTCAATTCGTTTTATGGCCGATTATGTAATGCCTCTTGATACTGAAACCCCTACTTCGACCCAGGATTATAACCCAGATGAAAGTTATTTCAATATTGCTGCACTATTTGAAGTAGCTGAAGTAGTTCAAGTACAAACAGGGTATAAAACCGGAGACAATACCCGTCCTATTTCATTCGGAGTTGGCTTCATCACAGAAAGAGTGACTTTTAATTATGCTCTGATCCCTTTTAATACCGGTTTTGGTACTGTACATTCAATAGGTTTGCAATATCAATTGTAGTACAGTCGATTTATGGAAGTCTCTTCTCTTCAGGAGATGTATGAAAAGGTTAACAAGAAAGCGAAAACTGTATTCGTAGTACCGTTAATTAGGTATAATTTCCCAAATACGGACTACCTCTATCTTCTGTATCAATCTTATTTTGATACCTACAACATCAAAAGCATTAGCGTTTTCGCGCATATCCGTTTCGCTTTTGCTCCTCTGATAAACCGAAAAACAATCTTGCACTACCATTGGGTAGAATTCCAGGATGTTAGATCGTTATTAGGCATGCCCTATAAACTATTATGTATTTCTCTATACAGATTGTTTGGAGGGAGAATTGTCTGGACCGTCCATAATCTAAAACCACACGATCAGAAGTACCTTACACTCCATAAATTTATTCATCGATGGATTGGAAGAATCTCCTCATTAGTTCACGTTCATTCTAAACATCAGGTATCCCAGGTATGTGATTATTATCAACTTTCTAAGGAAAAAATAACTGTATTTCCCCATCCTAAATTTCCTGCGCAGATAAAGCCCCAACAAGAAGCAGTGGATAAAATTCATGAGATCTATTTTGCTGGTCAGCAAAGTATAAAAGGACCTATCTTTTTAATGTTTGGAGGTATTAGTGAATATAAAGGGATAGAAAAAGTCGTAGATCTCCTTGCTCATCAAAAGCACGATTTTACCCTAATTCTGGCTGGATATATGAAGAAGGGACAAGAAGACCTTCATAAGTTCATTATTCAGCATTCCGTAGAAGACGAAAGAGTTAAGTACATCCCAAAATTTATTCCTGAAGAACACTATCCCTTTCTACTTAGCGCCGCTGATATTTGTGTGTTCAATTACAATGAAATCTTAAATTCGGGAGGAATTCAAATGGCCCTCTCCTATCAAAGAAAAGTCATCGCACCCAAAAAGCCAGGATTATTGGATTTTAAAAACCATCCGCTGGTCTCTCTTTTTAGTTCTGAAGAAGAGTTAGAAGAATTACTTACCTCAAATGTATCTCCACGCTAATTGACAAAAATTCGAGATAAAATAACACGCATTTTTCTTGGGGATTTCATTGGCAAGGGAATCGGCTTTGCTACCACTATTTATTTAGCGAGAGTATTAGGAACTGAAGCATTCGGTATAATTACCATTGCTCTTTCTTACATTGGATACTGCACCTGGGCTTCTGATTTAGGACTGAGTACTATTGGATCTAGAGAAATAGCAAAACCGGAAAAGAACAGAACCTACTCTAGTAAAGAAATTTTCATAGCAAAGTTCTTTTTAGCAATTCTTGTCTCGGCAATAGGCCTTGGAATCATAGAATTGTTGAATCTATCTGGTGATGAAAAGCTTGTATTTCAATTCTATACTCTTGCAATCATACCCATAGCACTAATCCTGGAATGGCACTACAATGGATTACAGCGCTACGGTACGGTAGCCTTATCCCGGATACTTACTTATTCAGTATATCTAATTCTTGCAGTAATCTTTGTGAACTCTGCTTCTGACCTTGAGAGAGTCCCATTGTTTTTTGTAGCCGGTTTGATAGCCTCAGCAATATTCTTAGGCTTAATAAACTTGAAAGATCCGATCTATAAATTGCCCGCCAGTAACTTCAAAGCATTCAAAAAACTTTATCTGAATGGATTTCAAGTAGGCACTGGAACCTTTTTTACCAGTATGATGCAATACCTTCCACCTATTATTATTGGGTGGTTCCTTACTTCTTCTGATGCCGGGTTATATGGTGCTGCCATTCGCATGATTCTAGCTGCTATGATCCTGGATCGCATTTTTGTTCAACTGCTACTTCCTAATCTTTCTTCTCAATGGGCTACTAATAAAGAATTGGCCATAAAAAATGTACAATTCACCTCTACCTGGCTGATTGTAATCGGTGCAAGCGTATCAGTTGGAATAGCAGTCTCATCCCCTTTTATTATCGATCTATTTTATGGCCCGGAGTATGCAGAAAGTACTCCCTTATTATCAATACTAAGTATTTTTCTGTTCCTCACTTTCTTAAATAGTTTAAGTGCCTTTGGATTAGTAGCCATAGGAAAAGATCAGGAATTCCTTAAATCTACACTCTTAGCCGGTGCAGTAGCTTTTATCCTATACGTGGGAGCAGGATTCTCAAGAAATCTTACCGTAATTGTTGCGATGATCTCAGTAGCAGAGTTAATCTTTGTAGCAGCTTCTCTATACTATTTCAGGAAACATGTTAGTATTAGCATTTTGGCACCAACTATTTTCTCGATTTCAGTAGGAATTGGGCTTTATCACCTTAGTACCCTGTTTTCCATTTATCCATTGATTGAAGGAATTATAGCGGCAATAGTAATCATACCCATCCTTTGGATTGTTCGGGTTTTGGATATCAATCACTTTAATTGGTTCAAATCAAAGATTCTCAAATGAGTAGACGGCTTTGTATAGGCATAACAGGATTAACTCCTGGATGGAGAACCATTCTTGATCAGATTGGCTCCTGGTATGAAGAACTAAACGAGATTCCTATAAGTTCAGAGTCTCATTCTCTTTTGATTATCAATAAGCCACTTTCTACTGATGATGAAAAAGCTGTGCACTCATTTCTTTCATCAGGAGGTGCTGCACTGGAAACTACAAAGGCCTCTGGAACCAGTACCACTTCAAACAGGTTGGTAAGAGTCTATAATGACAACTCTCTATCCTTCCTATCTCATATTCCTTTTTTGGATATCTATTTTGATAAAAAGGATTGCTCATTTTCTGACCTCTTCAATCTTGTAACTACGGACTGTGGGCACACCTGCAAACTTCAATTCAATCCTGATGAACTCATTCAGGAAAGTTCATATACCAGGAAACGTTTCTTTTTTAAGCCGGGGGCACATCCAGACGAGCTGGCAAGCAAAATCACCAAACATGAATTAAGTGAATTCATTGGTTCCATTATAAAGGAACTTCATTTTAGACAGAACCTCCCTTTTGTGTGTAAGTGGACTTCTCCAAAAGAAGAACCCGTATTCGCCTTTCGAATTGACAGCGATTTTGGAAACCAACAGTCTGTTAAAGAGCTTTATTCAATTGGTAAGGAATCCGAAATCCCCATGACCTGGTTTTTACATGTAGAAGCCCACGAAGAATGGTTATCAGTATTTAAGGGGTTCGAAGGACAGGAAATAGCCCTTCATGGATATGAGCATGGAACTTCTTCTTCTTATGAGCATGTAATCAATAACATTGAACGAGGGCTTCAAAAGTTACGTGATGAAGGTTTTGATCCCAAAGGCTTCTGTGCACCTTACGCAATATGGAATTCTACTCTTGAAGAAGTACTCCAACAATTCGCTTTCGAATATACTTCTGAATTCACACTTGGCTATGATGGACTTCCCTTCCACCCCAATATGAATTCAGCTGAACTTCCACTACAAATCCCAATTCACCCTATTTGTACGGGCAGCTTAAGCAGGATGCGTATTTCTGAAAAAGATATGGGAGGGTACTTTTCATCTGTTATGGAAAATAAATTGGCAAGGTATAACCCAGTAGTATTCTATCATCATCCTTTGCAGCCGGGAGCTTTTGTATGGAAAGAAATCTTTAAAAAAGTAAACGACCTTAATCTTACTAAACTAAGTTTTCTCGAGTATTCAGAATTCTGGAAAAAAAGAAACTCAGCTTCATTTGAAGCTCATTTTGAAGAAGAATCAGGGAATACGGTTATCAAAAACTCATCATCAGGTTTGATCTATCAACAATCGAATAATCACAATGATTTTGAATTGATTCAGATCGAAGATTCTGATCGGATAATCAAGAAATCTACCCGGTCATATGGTGAGGTATCTCTTCCCAATAATGACCAGCTCAAAGAACTTATTTCTTCAAAACTACGATTGCTCAAAACTTCTATCTTAGACTGGAGAAATAGAAAAAAACTATGAAAATCGGATTTATTGCTCCTTTATCAATTGCGGCTGTAAATGGCGGGGTAAGAACGCAAACTCACCAAACAGCCCAACACCTTCAGGAACTCGGAGTTGAGGTCGATTTCATTTCTCCATGGCAAACTTCCCTTGAGGTAGATCTGGTTCATATTTTTACAGCAAGTCCAGAGACCTTGGGAATCTTGAAGAAATGTTCCGAACAAGGCATCAAAACCGCTCTCTCCCCTGTTTTCTTTTCTACAAAAACTGGAAAGGATCTATCCTTAGCGTTAAAGCTGGAAAAAACGGCCTCAAAATTTGGGGCTGGAATTAGCTCCGAGTATGGAATAAAAGCACAGGCTTGTGAGATTGCTGATATTATCCTTCCCAATACTCAAGCTGAGGCAGACTTGATTATTAAAGGATTTGGGATTTCTCCAGAAAAAGTAAGCGTAATTCCAAATGGAGTGGAAGAACGCTTCAAGAATTCGAACCCTGATTTGTTTATAGAAAAGTATGGACTCCGGGACTTTGTACTATTTGCCGGACAAGCTGGTGCGCCTCGCAAAAATGTAATTAAACTTCTTGAAGTAGCTGCTGAAATAAGTGATCCAATCGTCATTATTGGATCATTTTATGATGACGAGTATGGAGAGAAATGCAGAAGCCTTGCTCATGCAAGTACTCATGTCTCCCTAATTGAAACCCTGGAGCACAATTCTGAGCTTCTGGCTTCAGCTTATGCAGCATGTCATACTTTTGTACTCCCTTCTTTATTTGAGACTCCTGGAATAGCTGCAATGGAAGCAGCCTTAGCAGGAGCTAATATTGTAATCACAGAGCTTGGGGGAACTAAAGAGTATTTCAATAATTGGGCAGAATATGTAGATCCCAAATCTTCGGTTTCGATTCTTGGAGCAATTCAGAATTCCTTGAAGAAACCTAAATCTTCCGATCTGAAAGAACATATTTTGCAACATTATACATGGAGAAGAGTAGCCGAATTCACTTCTGAAGTTTATACTAAGCTCACTTAGCTTTAATACTCTTTCCATAGTATGGAAATTAATAATCCAGCATTATTCTTTTTTAGTGCCATTGGTGCCTTCAATGGATTATTCCTTAGCACCTACTTTGCTTTTTTTATTAAGGAAAAAAATCAGACTACTCTTCTACTCGCAGCAACCTTATTAGTGGTAAGCATAAGGGTAGGAAAATCGGTATTCCTGAACTTCAACCCATTAATCTCCAATCTATTCATTCAGATTGGCCTTATCGCTTGTGGATTAATTGGCCCATTTCTTTTCCTGTACATCAAAAGTGTAGTATCAAAAAAGGAACTCCACATAGGATATATACTTGGTCATGTTCTTCCCTGGCTTATCGCCTTGATAATTTTGTCTTACTATTACCCTTATCATGAGTTTAGGTACATTTGGAGAGGGTTCTTAGTACGAAGTATTTATACACAATGGGTCTTATATATCTTGATTTCTTTCGTAATTGGGAGAGGGCTTTTCACCCGGTTATTTACCAAAGAAGAGAAACTTTCCGTTGGAGAGGTATGGAGCATTAATGTGCTTGTAGGGATTTTCATAATATGGCTTGCCTATTACACGAGCGGATACACCTCATATATAATGGGAGCCCTTACCTTTTCTTTCATTTTTTACCTCTCTGCTCTGCTGTGGTTTTTCAAAGTCAGAAATAACCCTCTTTATTTTGATACTCCTATTAAGTACTCCAATAGAAAAATCTCTGAATCTGAGGCCAGAGAGCTTTCATCTAAACTAGAGCTGGTATTTATTGAAGGAGAAGTATTTAGGCAGCCTAATTTGAAAATAGCAGATGTAGCATCTCAACTGGAAGTACTCCCTCATTATCTATCTCAATTTTTAAATGATAACCTTGGTAAGAGTTTCTCAGCATTCGTAAATGAATATCGAGTGAAAGCAGCTGAAAAGCTCATTAAGGAAAACTCTATTCTAACCCTCGAAGCAATCGGTAAAGAAGCCGGATTCCAATCCAATTCCTCATTTTATAGTGCCTTCAAAAAGGTACACGGTGTTACTCCCGCCCAGTACAAAAAGTCTTTTAACCAATAATGTTCTTCGGATTTATAAATCCGAAGCCCTTAACCAGATAAAGAGCATCTTTTTTTATGATTTTTCCCTGAACTAAAAATCGGAGGAAAATGAAGCGAACCTTACTTTTAATTACCCTTTTTGCGGTAAGTATCTCAGCCCAGGCGCAAACTGAAACGGAAGCTATTAAACAGGCTTTACTCGATTATATCGAAGGCACAGCAAACGGAGAAGCCGACAGGATAAAAAGAGCTTTTCATGAAGAGTTGAACCTATACAGTATCCAGAACGGAGAACTTAGGGTACTTCCAGGTGAGACTTATATCACTTATTTCGAAAATGGAGAAAAAAGGGACCGGATCGGTAATATCCTATTTATTGATTATGTGAATGATGCAGCATCAGCAAAAATAGAAATCATTACACCTGGCCGAAAACGTATTTATACCGATTATCTTCTTCTCTTAAAGATTAAAGGAGAATGGAAAATCATTCACAAGTCTTACACTTACGAAGGTTATGATGAGGATTAACTCCTTCATTATAGCCCTATTCTTCTTTTTGTTGATTGTAAAGCCGGACTACAGTCTTGCTCAACACCAGGAACAACCTGAATTCAGATTTACTGAATCAGATGAGTCAAAGCTAGACGAGCTGGCCTTATCCCAAATTGCAAACAAATCTATACCAAGTATTTCTATTGGTATAGTTAAAGATGGAAAGATCGTTTTGGCAAAAGGATATGGACATGCTGATGTAGAGAATAAAATCCCTGCTACTAAGCACACCATTTATCAGATTGGGTCTGTTACAAAAATGTTTACAGGGCACTTATTGTCTATTCTGATCCATGATGGCAAAATCTCGCTTTCTGATACCCTGGCAAACTTCTTTCCAAGCGATTTGAGTTTTCCAAAATCTCCATCCGGACAGGAGATAACAATAAAAGATATTGCCACCCATTCCTCAGAATTCCCGCGATACCCTCATAACCTTGACCGAATAGACCCAGACCCTATTAAAGGCTATTCCAAGTCACAAATGTATATAGGAATAGAGCTTGTTAATATTGATAAGCCTATTGGGCAAGGCTACAACTACTCGAATTTTGGGTATGGGGTTCTTGGAGTGGCAATGGAACATCGAATGGAGCAAGAGCTATCTGCGCTTATGAGAAATAAGATTTTCCAGGCGTATGAAATGGAGAATTCTTCATTAGTTTTTCAGGAGCGGTTAACAGAAAATTTAGCTGTTCCTTATCTAGATGTATCACCTCTCAAAAGAACTGAACCCTGGGATATGGGCACCCTTTCAGCAGCAGGAAATATATTTAGCTCCGTGTCAGATTTGAATCGATTTATGATCCACCTAATGAGAGAGAATCCTGTAAGTAGTATTCAGATGGAAAAACTTCTAAAGATAAATGAATCCTGGAGCTATGGCCTGGGATGTTTTGTTATCGATTCGGCTAAATGGAATACACAAATAATCTATCATGGAGGAGATATTGATGGATATGCTTCCTACCTGGCGATGTATCCAGAACACGAACTTGGTATTGTAATCTTAACCAATTGGGGAGAAGGGCAATCTATCGTAGAGGCTTTTAGTACAATAGCCGACTCTATAGCTGATCGTTTTCTTACATCTTCTAACTGAAATCCTGGAAAGGCTCGTCTTCCCCAGTGTAGTCTGCCTTAAAGAACTTAATTGCACCAAGCGCTACAGATTTTATTATGTAAATCAGGATGACTGCCATAAGTCCGTATTCTCTAAAGACAATAATAATCACAAAATAAGCGAAGAATAAAAGAAAGGTCCACTTTTTGGTCTTGATCGAGTGCTTATCAAAACGAGGGATTTTTTGGAACTGAATGGTACTCACCATTAGAAAGGAGACTATCACAATGAGAGGAATCAGTACACTGCTAACCCCATTCTTAAAAAAATCAAAAATGATAAGATCGTCTCTGAAAGTCAGGTAAAAAGAAACGATAATTATTGCTACTGAAGGTATAGGAAGTCCGATAAAACTATCTGCACTTGGCTGTAGACGTGCATTTACATTGAATCGAGCAAGACGAACAGCTCCGCATAAAGGTGGAATAGCACTTACTAAAATCCCTAGCATTCCGAACTGATAGAGCGCAAAATTATAGGCTAAAAAACCAGGAGCCACTCCGAATGAAACCATATCACTGAGTGAATCGAGTTCAATCCCGAAATCACTATGAGCATTAGCCAAACGAGCCATAAGTCCATCGAAAACATCAAACATCCCGGCTGCAATAATTAGCCATGCTCCCCAAAATAAATTCCCATCCGAGATAGAAATAATCGCCAGGAATCCTGAGAAAAGATTCATCAAGGTGAAGAAACTAGGAACTGCTATTCTCGGATTTACCGGAGGCCTAGACTTACGAATTTCCTCGCGTCGTTTTCTAAAACCATAATATTTCTTCTGGATCGGGTATTTCATATCACACTATCTTTCCAATCACTGATTCCCCAGCCCAGGTCCTGTCCCCTTCTTTTACAAGCACTTCAATATTTTCGGGGACAATTACATCCATCCTGCTGCCAAATTTCATCATCCCGAACCTCTCACCAGCAATGAGGTCATCCCCTTCTTTGATGTGGTAAACGATTCTCCTTGCAAGAAAACCAGTTATTTGTTTGAAGAAAAGCTTGGTGCCAGATATGTGTTGCACACCAAAATCTGCCCTTTCGTTCTCTATGGATGCGTTTTCGTCCCAGGCCATTAGGTATTTGCCTGGGTGATATTTAAGGTATTCCAGTTTCCCTGATATCGGATTTCTGTTCACATGTACATCCAAAGGCGAAAGGAAAATACTGATTTGTGTGGCTTTTGATTTGAGATATACATCCTCTTCAATTTCTTTGATCAGTACCACTTTGCCATCTGCCGGAGAAATGATAAGTGATTCCCCTTCAGGTGTTACCCGTTCGGGATCTCTAAAAAAATAAATCACAATTCCCCAGATAACACCAAAGGTGATATATATGAGATATGACACCCAATGGTCAACGTATTGACTGGTTAAAACAAAAACGGTAGCCGTAACTACCGTAACTAAACCCATAGTAAAGTACCCGTCCCTGGCAAACATGCTTATAAATACTTCAAAATATCATTAAAGATCACGAAAACCATCAAAGTTAGCAGAAGTATGAAGCCAACATTTTGAGCAATAATCTTGAACTTTTCTGAAGGCTCCTTTCGAACAATTCCTTCATAAATTAAGAAAACAAGGTGCCCTCCATCCAAAGCCGGAATTGGGAGAATGTTCATAATGGCAAGAGTAATACTTAGCAAAGCAGTGATCCTCCAGAATCCGGACCATCCTGATTGATCTGTTGCTTGCCTTGTGATACTAGCTATGGCAATTGGACCACCAAGATTTTGTCGTACCGAAATATCACCAGAAATCATACGGGCAAAGCCACCAATAATGCCTTCGGTTTGTTCAATCGTTTGATTCCAGCCTTCTCCAAAAGAGGCAAATAATCCAAGTTCTACCAGTTCTCCACCAGCCATATCTAACGTCGGGCGTTGAACACCAATTTGGTTAGTTTCAGGACTTGGAGCGAGAGATACATCAAAAACAGAATCGCCTCGCTGAATAGTGAAATTCATTTCTTTCCCTTCGGATGATGTAATGATCGAAGTTAGCTGCATCCAGTATTTTATCTCAACACTGTCAATAGCTAATACCCTATCACCAGCTTCTAACCCTGCTTTTTCAGCTGGAGAGCCCACTGAAACCAGAGCAAAAGAACTTGGAAGAGCATAAATCGGAGTAATGAAATCCCGTGTTTGTAAACTATCAAGAATATTCGGGGGAACGTTAATATTAACTTCCTGTCCATTTCTCAAAAGCTGATAGCTTAGATTACCTGAGGTCAGTTTTGAGGGAGCAACAAGATCCTCAAAGGCTGCAACTTGTTCTCCATTTACACCAGTGATTTTATCATCCGTTTGAAATCCAAGCTCAGCAAGTAAGCTCCCTTCCGGGATATAAAGTCCTTCTATCCTATCTATAGGAAGCGTAAGCTTGCCATTTGATAAGGTCATACCCGTAAAAATGAAGAAGGCAAGAATCATATTAAATATTACTCCCGCCGTAATTACAATCATCCTTTGCCATACAGGCTTGCTTCTATACTCCCATGGTTCAGGATCCTTATCAATAAAATCGGTATCCATGCTTTCATCGACCATACCTGAAATCTTCACATAACCACCAAGTGGAGTCGCTCCTATACAATAGTCTGTATCTCCTTTCTTAAATCCCCATACTCTTGGTGGGAAACCTACAGAAAAACGCTCAACACGCATTCCAAACATCTTGGCAGCCAGAAAATGACCCAACTCATGGACGAAAACCAGGATCATAAGCGCACCCATGAAAATGCCAATTGTTCTTAAAATATCAATGAATTCCATACTCAATTAATTGTTGAGGCAAATGCTCTCGTTTCTTTATCTATTTCTTTAAGTAATTCAATACTTAATTCCCCTTCGCCAGGAATATTTTGCATACTTATTTCGACGACTTTTGCGATGTCAATATAACCAATTTCTTCATTCAAAAAGCGTTGCACCGCTACTTCGTTTGCAGCATTTAACACAGCCGGAGTAACCCCTCCTTCCTGTACTGCATCAATAGCCAATTTAACGCAGGGAAACCGCAAATAATCTACAGGTTCAAAAGTTAAATTCTGTTGTAAGCTCCAATCCATTCTTGGGGTATCTAGCTCAAATCTTTCCGGGTATGAAAGCGCGTAAATAATAGGAACCTTCATATCTGGCAATCCAAGCTGCGCTTTACTAGAGCCGTCTTTAAAAGTTACCACCGAATGGATAATACTTTGAGGGTGAATTACAGGTTCAATTTTTTGTACAGGTATATCAAACAGCCAATGAGCTTCGATAATCTCGAGACCTTTGTTCATCATAGTAGATGAATCAATGGTAATTTTAGCGCCCATATTCCAATTCGGATGCTTTAACGCATCTGCCTTGGTAACACTTTTCATTTGATCCAGGGTGAAAGAACGAAATGGACCACCACTGGCTGTGATTATTATTTTTTCGAGGCTTTCTTTAGGCTCTCCAACTAAACATTGCAGCATAGCGCTATGTTCAGAGTCGACTGGGATTATTGTTGATGGAGAATCCTCAAGCAGTTGAATAATGAGTTCCCCTCCTACTACCAAAGATTCTTTGTTGGCCAGAGCTATTTTTTTCCCGGCTTTTATCGCTTGTACAGTTGGTTCAAAGCCCGAAAATCCAACTAAACTATTTAGTACTGTATCCACTTCATCAAGAGCAGCCAGCCTGGGAAGATTCTCCACTCCTGACATTAGAATTGTATCAGTATCAACAAGCTCCTTCAGGTTTTTGAAGAGGATATCTTTACAGACCAGTGCATACTTAGGCTTGAACTCATGAATTTGAGCGGCCAAAAGCTCGATATTCGTATTGGCAGTTAAAACAACTACCTCAAACTTATCGGGGTGTTGGCGCACAATTTCCAAAGTTTGAGTTCCAATAGACCCAGTAGATCCTAGTATGGCAAGTCTTTGCTTATTCAAATCAAAAATAAACTCATTTTAAGGAGTTTAGTTTTATTACCCCAAGCATCCGTCCACTTTTTTCTTTCTCTCTTCTATATGAGTAAAAAAGGTCTTCATGATCGATTGTACAACGATTATCGCATTCGATATTCTTTGGAAGTATCCCAGACAACATTAATTGCTCCATAATGAGGCCTTTCAGATCAACATGGGGTTTCTCATAAGAGTCATGGTCTACCAGGCTTTCTGGGAATTGAGTAGCTACTTCATCACCCACCTCAAAATTATGAATAGCTAAACAAGGGCTAATAAATGCTTTTATTCTACTTGTCTCAGCACCTAACTCTACCATTTCCTGAACAGTTTTGGGAATTATACCACTTACTGCTCCTCTCCATCCTGCATGTGCAGCTCCAATTACTTTGTTCCAGGAATCCCCAAGAAGAACTGCCCCACAATCTGCTACCTGGATTCCAAGTGCAATACCAGGAGTATTACTTACAAAAGCGTCCGTCTCAGTAAATATTCCTCCCTTAGTAATCCGCTTTACATCTGATTTATGAACCTGCTCACCTAGTGCAATATTACTGGTCTTCGTTCTTATCTCATCTGATAACAACTTAAGATTATGAAGAACGATATCGTGACGCTCTTTCGAGTTAAACCCGATATTCAAGCCCGGAATTTGTTGACCTTCTTCAACCAGGCTCGGATTCTTTAAGGAAAACCAGGACAGTATTCTCCCATCATTTAATTTTTCGGGACGAATAAATTTAATTTGAGAAGAGCTCATCTAACTTCTTTCTTATGAGATCTACCGGGAACTGTTTTCCTGTCCATTGCCTAAACGACTCTGCTCCTTGATAAATGAGCATGTCTAAACCTCCTATTGGAATAGCATTGGCTTGTTTTGCCTGCTTTAAAAATGTAGTCTCTCTAGGGTTATAAACAATATCATAGCATAACTTACCTTCCAGAAAGTCTAATTCTGAGGGCTGTACAGGAGAAGCACTAGTGTTAGGATACATTCCTAGCGGCGTAGCATTTACAATTAGTGAAGCCTCGTCAGCAAATTCTGTCCATAGATCATAATTGGTCATTATGGTTCCTTCAGTTTGTAGATGGCGTTCTGGTTTTCGAGATACCATTACAACTTCTTCGAACCCTAAATCATTCAATGCATAGATAATTGCTTTTGTAGCTCCTCCGGTCCCGAAAACTATTGCTCTATCTAACTCAATTTCATTTAAATACCCTTCCAATGGCTTTCTAAAGCCATAAGCATCTGTATTTTCTCCTATTAATCTATCCTCTCTTTTTAGAACTGTATTAATAGCTCCTATTGTTTTTGCAGTATTGCTATGCTCATCTACCGCACTAAAAAGATGTAGTTTGTGAGGAATGGTAATATTCGCTCCTAAAAAACTATCACTGTTAAAGTGTGAAACTAATGAACTAAGCTCGCTCATTGATACAGCTACTGCATGGTATTTTGCGTTAATACCATGATGACTTAATGCAGTATTATGCATTAATGGGGAAACACTATGACTTACAGGGTTCCCTACTAAAAGGAAATGTGGACTAGCTGCTAATGGTGTTTTTATAAACTCTGAAAAAGTCATCCCTAAAAACTAGACAAAAAAAATGCGCATCATAAATGATGCGCATTAATATGCTTAATAATAAGATTTACGCAGTTACCTGCTCCTCAGAAACTTCTGCTTGTTCTTCTTTGAATGTATCAGATTCAGCAAGCTTTTTGAATTTCTCAAGGTCCTTAACTAGTTGAGCAGGAGAGTCTTCTATAAAAGAAGCTAACTCATCCGTTGGGTCACCAAAAAATGTTCGGTAGTCCAATGAAAACTCAACTCGAGTGCGAGTACCGTTATCAAGAGGGGTAAATCTAATAGTACCTGTTTGGTTCAAATTACCATTGATTGTAATCCAGGCGAAACGAGTATTTCTAAGATTATCAATTAGGTTAGTGGTCCAAACAAACTCTTCACTCCCAATAGTGGTTCTGTATTCGAAGGTTTGAGAATTAATTCTTGTTACTGAATCGATGCGCTCCAAAAACTTGGGGAAGTCAACAGGATTACTTAAAAGTTCATAAACTTTAGCAAGAGGCAAATCAATCTCGATTCTTTCGTGCGCCATAATAAGTATCTAGGATGTTATAGTCGTTTGATATTTAGCTGTATGAGTTAATTCTGGGAATAGGAAAGATTAACCCATATTGAATCAAATTTACGGATAATATGGCTAAGCCTCAATGCGTAAGACAGATAAAAGATTTGAATTGTAATAATACCTGATCGGGATTCCAAAATTTGACTTGAATTCCTTTACAGTTGATACCGTTCCTACAAGCTTAAATGGGTAAGTATTTCTAAATGTATTGCCTCCATATCTTTAGAAGCATCTATCACTTTAAACCTGGGTTTCGATTTAGCAAGCTCGTCAAACCCTTCGATTACTCTTTCAAAGAAAGCAGCTCCAGATTTTTCCATTCTATCCTCCGATTGATCTTTTCTTCTGGAAATAGATTCTTCTAATTCGAGTCTGAGATAAAAAGTAAAATCTGGTTCCCGACCTTGAGAAGCGACTTTATTTATGGCATCAATTTGATCGATAGAAAGACATTGACGTCCATAACCCTGGTATGCAGTGGTTGAATCAAAAAAACGATCCAAAATCACAAATTCGCCTCTTGAAAGCGCCGGAAGGACTTCTTCTTCTACCAGATGTGCTCTTGCGGCAGAAAATAAAAGCATTTCTGAGATGGGTGTAATATCAATTTCAGAGTTTAAAAGTAATTCTCTGATTTGCTCTGAAAGTACTGTCCCCCCAGGTTCCCTGAATACCTGAACCGTATTACCTAACCGGGTTAGTTTTTCTTCGAGTAAAGCAATTTGAGTGGATTTGCCGCTTCCGTCAATCCCTTCAAAGGAAATAAACATAAAATGAAATTGTGGATAATTTAGAAATCAAAATCATCCATAAGTTCGACAGGCTCTTTCGGCATTGCAAGTGAAAGTCCCAAATAGATCAATAAACTTGCTCCATAACCCATAAAAAATGCTGCTACGAAAATAAATCGAACAACGGTGGAGCTGATTCCAAAATATTTAGCAAGTCCACCACATACACCTGCCCATTTTTTATCCGACCTGGATTTCATCAATCTTTTTACGTGTCGGTATCCATAAGAAGAACCGATGGCAAAATCTTCAAAATTAGTTGAATTAGAGCTAGAGGTAAAATCAGAATCCAAATCGTTTCTTAGTGTACTTCTGGAAGTAGTGCTGAACTCAGAACCATGTACATCATCCATTTTCTTTCGGCTTGAGCTTGCTGCTGCCTTAGCTTTTACCTTCCTATTTCTACTCTTTTCTCTTTCTGCCTTTCGTTCACGCTTACGATCACCTACTAAGAAGCCAAATCCTATTAGCGTAACCAGAGCACCTCCAATTAATGGCATCGAAGCGATGGCTCCTTCTAGAAAAGCTGGGAATCCTCCACCAAATGAAAATCCAACCAGATTTAAAATTGCTGATAAAGCAAGAAATAACATAGCCAGGCCTGAAATAGTAGCAAAATTCCAAATACCTTTACCAGTTTCTTTTTCTTCCTCTTTAAGGAAATTTTGCATCGTATTCTGAAGTTCGAAGTCATCAAACTCTAATGATGCAGTTCCTGTTTTTGAATAGCTTTTTTCTCTGGTTTTTTGTGCCATTTTTTTAAATCCTCCGCATGCCCGCTACGGAGTGTTTTTTTGATTGTTACGTGTAGGTTATGCCTTTCTCAGAAATAAATCCATTTAGTTTTTGGTCAAATGTATCAACTGGAATTGATTCCAAAACAAAATCCTCAAATACTAATCCCAAAGCCGGAACAGAGACATCTTTCAAAAAGCGATCATAAAAGCCTTTTCCATAACCTAATCGATTCCCTTCTTTATCAACAGCTAATAAAGGGACTAGCACAAGCTCTATATCAATTACAGGTAAAGGATGAACTTCTTTTGGTTCCAGCACACCCCATTTGTTCGGGCTTAACTCTGAAAAAGATTCCAGCCTTGTATGGATCAGGTCTTCTTTCTCGAAATTTGTCTTTGGGATAACTACTTCCTTTCCAGCCTCAAGCATCTTAGATATTAAAGGATGCGTATTCACTTCTCTCCTGGCATTCATTGATACAAAGGTGTGAATCACCCCTGCTTCCTGATAGAGTTGAGAGCCAAGTACATGATTCATGATGTCCATGCTTTTCTCTTCCCACTCTCGTTCTGAAATAGAGTTCCTGGCAAAAAGAAGCTTTTCTCTGAGCTCCTTTTTTTGTGAGGAAACAGTGCTCATTATAATGAGATGATGTGATGGATAGTTAGATCCAACTCTTCTTCTTCCAGTTTTGACAAAAGATTATCCCAGATATCTAATCCATATTTATTCATAAAGTATACCGGAGAAACTGAACGCTCCTGAAGTCCACTAGGGAACAGTTGAGACTTTATCTTTGCAATACGTTTTAACTGGGTTTCTTCCTGCTGCTTAATGGATCGGTATACCCTTCCTTTTAATTTGTCCATTTCATTAGAAAAACCAGTTACCGTTTTACCCACTACGGCTTCCAGAGTAGGATCAATTTCTTTAATGAATTGAGAAGGTTGAGAAGAAATCTTAATTAAGTTGGATTTCCATTCGTTAAACACCCCTTCGATATCCTTTGAATTGGCATGATCAACATACGCAGCCTCTAGGTCTTCGATCCGTTGATTATAACTACACATAGCAAAAGGGAGCTTTTCCATAATACGCTCAATGCCCTTCTCAAGTAAAGTGACACTTAATCGTGGAAAAATTATAGGCATTTCGAGATCAAAAACAGGATATAAATCCTTCATTTGACCATAATAAGCAAGTTCCCCAGGTCCGGCTACATAGCCTAAGGTAGGTAATAGCATATCTTGCAAAACAGGACGCAAAAAAACATTTGGGGAGAAATTTTGAGGATTTGCTTCTATCATAGATAAGAGCTTCTCTTCACTAAAAATTAGTTCTCCCGCTTTCCAGTCTTCCCCGGTTCTTTCTAGTTTTACTCTTCGACTTTCTTCATCAATAAAAAATACATTTGAATCAGAAACGACTACCTGGCGATGGTACTGCTTTTCGAGCTCATTACTTTTCTTCTCAAGTGTTTCCTGAATGGAATCAGCTTGAGAAATTGAGGTTTTGAATAACTCTTTAACCGAGCCCTTTAGTTGTGGAGTGTTACTCCCCATAATCAGTAACCCATCCTTAGAAAACCAGGAACTGATTAATTGTGCAAAAGCTTGCGCATGAGTATTCCCTGGTTTATAAAACTCATCTAAACCGGCAAATAAAGAACCTGAAAAATCTGTAGTTGATAATTCTTCAACTACCTTGGTTTTAAAATCAGAATAGGTCTTTTGAACTTTCTCCATGGATACTGGTAATCCATTTCCTTCTTGCGAAAGAGATACAGATTTAAATTCATCAAAACCGGGTATTCCAATTGAGGCTATTTCCTCGAAATCATGATCCTCATCAGCCATCCAAAATATGGGAACTACTGGCCGTTGTAGCTTCTTTTCCCATTCCCTTGCCAACAAAATACAGCTGATTGTTTTATAGACTGTAAATAAAGGACCTCCATATACCCCTAGTTGCTGACCTGTAACAATAGCCAGGGAATCCTTATTCGAAAACTTCTTCAGCTGATCGGACTGAGCTCCCTCTATTCCTAACTGTATATGGTATTCTGCTAATGCAGAAACGACCTGTTCGCGATCAATTATTGCTGAAACCCGTTCGGCTTTTTCTTTTACCTCTTCCTCATCAAAAGGATTTACCGAATAGTATTCCTTGAGCTCTTTAAAATTCTCTGTATATGTAGTGAATAATTTAGAAAACGGAAGTTGCTGAAATGAACAATGATCTTCGCTCAAAATTTACCCTTTCATTTTTTGAATTTGATCCCTGAGCTTTGCTGCCTTTTCGTAGTTTTCTGTCTCTACAGCAATAATCAAATCTTGCTCAAGTTTTTCTAGCTTCGAAAGCTCTTCACCACTTTCGCTTTTCGAGGAACCATCTGATGCCGAACTTTTTCCACTTTGAGTAGGCTCAGCGACAATACCAGCTTCATTCAAGACCTTCTCACTAGTATAAATTGGACATCCGAATCGTACCGCTAATGCAATTGCATCACTCGGTCTGGCATCCACTTCGTAAAGTTGATCTCCTCTTTCAAAAACCATTCGAGCATAAAAAGTACCTTCCGTAAGGTCATTTATCACTACTTCTTTTAATGTTGAATCGAAGTTCAATATCACATTCTTGAGCAGATCGTGAGTCATGGGCCGAGGGGGCTTTATATTCTCGAGTTCCAGTGCAATTGCCTGTGCCTCAGAAGAACCAATAATAATGGGAAGCCGCCGAGAACCGCGGGCTTCAGTTAAAATCAATGCGTAAGCACCACCACTACTCGGACTTGTTGAAAGCCCTAAAATTTCCATCAAAATATTGCTCAAAGCGATCTCTGAATTTGCATTATTATTGAGGCCAAATGTACAGAAATTTAATTAAGTCTTAAACCAGTTTGACTGAATATTGGGCTTTGTTCTATATCACATCAATTGCCTAACCAAAACATGTGATATTGCGAAAGCTTGACCAGTTTTACTTTGACCTAAGCTTAAAACCAAAACTAACGGTAGAGCCATGAAAACAAACAGTACTATCATCATACTTACTTTGGGACTTATAACTAGTTCATGCCTAGGACCTGTTGGTCCTGAAGGTCCAGCAGGACGAGACGCAGAGGTATATTCAGCCTCAATTACTATCAACTCAGATCAGGATTTTGGAGTTGTGGATGAATTTGTATCAGTAGCTTCCTATGGATGGAATATCTTAGACGAAGCTACGGTGGACGAAGGACTTGTTCTTGCCTATCTGCGCTTCCAGGGAAGTACGGCCTGGCATGCTCTCCCATTCAGCACTCCTTTCGAGAATGATCTTGTTGTTCTTCGATATGCTTTTGATATCGATAACTTTGATTTAATTGTGGAAGGAGAAATTGCTAACAACAATGAAGTTAATGAAGGGCTTTTTGATGGAGATGTTCTTAGGATCGTAGCTATACCGCCTACGCTAACCCTAAAAGCAAAACTTGACTACTCAGACTACGAGGCTGTGGTTAAAGCTTATAACCTCAAATTCTGATTTCGATAGACCCATGATGACCGAAAGGGCCAGTTTTATAACCGGCCCTTTTTTATTTCTACTAAGCTGATTGTTTGTTAACATCAGAGATGGTTAAAGATCCAAAGCACATTGTCACACCTTTTGCTTTTGAGGTACATCCCGATTTATTAGGCCTTCCTCTGGCTTCTCCCCGAAGACGCTTGTTCGCTCTTTTGCTTGATCTATTAATAGCTTCCATTTTATCTGCCCTTGGAGCTTTTTTCCTGGCCACTTCAGCTAGTATCCTTTTTTTCTGGCTTGCGATTAGAAATCGTGGAAAGATTTGGTGGAAGAATATCCTTCGTTTTGGAGCCGCTGCCTTTGTTTCTATACTTGTATTTGCTCTCACATTTAACGTGACAAAAGGCAGCGATAGCAGTCCTGCAACAATCAACTTTACACCCCCTAGTGGAGAAAGCGTTTCAGCTTCTACTGATCAGATAGATTGGGCCGCATTTGGACAACAAATGGCAGCACTAGGAGCTGATGATTCCGTGGATATTGAAGAAGAACTGGAAAAAATTGCAGAGACTATCGAAGAACAACTTACTGATGGAGCTTTAGTAAGTGAATCTGGCTACCATCCTGCTCTGTTTGACGATGAATTTATTCTTAATCTACGAAGCATTGGTTTTGCACTAAGTAATAGAGATACCCTCCTCGTTGATAGCCTGCTTAAAGAAATGGCTCCTGTCATTGCCTATAATGAGATTGCACAAATGGATTCTGAAATTGATCAACTTGATGACAGAATAGATGATCTTGAGGATGAGAATGAGGAATTAACTGAACAAGCTGAAAACCCAAGCTTCTTGAGAAGCCTCAAAGCCACTGCTGAGGATTTTGGATTAAGCGTTGGCTGGGTAGGTGTCTATTTTGTGTTATGCTTTGCTTTATACCAGGGTCAAACACTCGGAAAAAAAGCACTAAAGCTGAGGGTGGTCCGGCTTAACAATAAACCTATTGGGCTATTATACTCTTTTGAAAGATTTGGGGGCTATGCTGCAGGTTTAGCAACCGGACTTCTAGGATTTTTCCAGATATACTGGGATGCTAATCGACAGGGAATCCACGACAAAATTGCTGCTACTGTGGTTCTTGATATGCGTCCCAAGATGATCAAGAAATTTGAAGCAGAAAGAAAAGAAATTATTAGCGAAGAGAATTTACTGGACTAATACGCACTTAAGTTCTAATTAATTAAATTCTTTCTCGCAAACGTTTAAAGAATATTATTAGGGGTACAAAATGGATAAAAGAGTCAATCCAGAAAGTTTCATTATACATGAGTCATTAACCGGGCAAATTCTTGCATCCCCACTCAAGAGGTTTGGCGCAGGTATTATTGATTGTGCTATTGCTTATTTCCTTGCAGGTTTTAGTTTTTATGGGCTAACAGCTATTGGAATTGTCTTCTCTTACTGGGTTGCTTTCCGAATTAAGAAAAATAGAATTATAAATTTTACGGTAGCTACTATTGTCTCCTTTCTTCTCCTTGCTCTCTTTTTATATAACCTTACTAAACCAATACTAGATGTATACTTCGAGGTGATGGAGAATGAGGATTCTGATCGTGAAGAAACAGTACTTGGCGATCAGGAAACAACCCTGCAGAACTTCCTTCCTCAATACGAAGTACCTATGAGCTCTTCAAATCAATTAAGTAGCAGAGATCTTCTAATTGCTTTTTTAGGTGATTTTGGAATCATCATTGGATGGGTAGGTTTCTACTACATTTTGAACCTCGAGTACTTTAATGGACAGACTGTAGGTAAAAAAATCTTTGGTATAAAAGTCTGTCGTCTGGATGGTAAGGACATTAATATGTGGAGTTCATTCGAAAGATTTAGTGGTTATTTAGCCGGTTTTTTTACAGGCTATATTGGATTTATCCAGGTATTTTGGGACAAGAACAGGCAAATGATACAGGATAAAATAGCAGAAACGGTTGTTATTGATATTCGGAAAAAAGACTAATAGAAATGACTAGTATAAATCTTAAAGACAAATTTGATCTATTCGATGATCAATGGACTCCAAAAATCATTTCAAAAACTAACGGGCAGCTAGTGAAACTCGCCAAACTGGAAGGTGAATTTGTATGGCATAACCATCCCGATGAAGACGAACTCTTCTATATTGTAAAGGGAAGTTTGTTGCTTCGATTTAAAGATCGGGATGTTAATTTGGAGGAAGGAGAATTATATGTGGTTCCAAAAGGAGAAGATCATTTACCTATTGCCGAAAAAGAATGCTGGGTAATGCTCATTGAGCCCGAAGGAACCAAGCATACAGGAGAAACCTCTTTTGATGTAACAGTTAATGAAGAAAATCAGGACTGGATTTAACTACATATTGATATGAAGAAAATTACTCTATTCATTATTTCTCTATTTCTAGCACAACCCTTACTAGCTCAGAGTGTATTCGAAAAAGGATACTACCTTGACACTGAAGATAATATCATAAATGGGTATATCCTCAATCTAGACTGGAGATCTAACCCATCTGAAATAAAATTCAAATCAGACTCTTTAGCTCAGGAAGAAACACTTAATCTAGAAGACATTAATGGTTTCGAAATTTATGAGTATGGAAAATTCTTAAAGTCTGCTGTAGAAATAGACAGATCACCTGAAAACAAATCCAATCTCAGCGCTAGCCCTTCCCCTATTTTCAGCAATGAGGTGATCCTCCTAAAATCTCTTGTAGAGGGAGTCATCAGCCTATATTCATATCAAGATGGAAACTTGCAGCGCTTCTTTATTAAAAAGCAAAATGGAACTATAGAGCAATTAGTATTTCGATTTTTTGCCAGAGGAAGTAGAGTAATTACCGATGACAGTTTTAAACAACAGCTTAAATCAGAACTCGGATGCAGTTTAAACTCTCAGAATTCACTTGAAGAAATTGACTATAAAAGGAAAGATATAGCCAATCTAGTAATTGAAGAAAATGAATGCCTCGGTGAAGGAAATACCATTTATACTTACAAAAGAGACTATAAGAAATTTAGATTAACTATTAAACCAGGAGTAAGTAACTCCAACCTTAGACTAAACACAAGAACGGGGCCATTCATTGTAAGGAGATATATATCAAACTTTGATAATAACATAGTTTTAAACCTAGGAGCAGAAGCCGAATTCATTTTACCATACGCTAATGGAGCCTGGTCTATTACAATCCAGCCTTCGTACCATCAGTTCAAATTTAAAGATACGTTCGAAGTTGTTTCGCGAGAACGGGAAGTAACCATTGACTATAAAGCTTTAGAATTGGAATTAGGCTTGAGATACAGTTATGTACTAAATGAAAAATCGAGAGTATATCTTTCTCCTTCTTTGGTATATGGCTTCGACTTCAATTCCGAATTAACAATAACACCAGAACTTCCTACACTTGATCTTCTTTCTTTAAGTACAGTTGAGATCAAACCTCAGCCAAGTTTCAAGATCGCTATAGGATTCGCTTATAAGAAAATAAACCTCGAATCATCGTATAGTCCTAGAAAAGAACTATTAGCAAATGAGAATAGTAATGGATATGTATTTGATGCTGAAAACAGCTTGCTAACTTTTTCGATTGGCTACTCGATATTCTAGCAATCTACATCGGTTTCACTTCCCCACCCTGAGGGGATAGAATAATCTCCTCAGCAACACTTCTTGGAGAAAGTTCAGAAAGAGAAACAATCAAACGCCCTACATCTTCAGGGTCTATGAGCTCCTGTGGATCGATATCAACTCCTTCCCATGATGTGGAGTAAGTTTGACCAAGGTTGATCGCAGAAACTGCAACTTTTGAATTTATCAGCTCTTTTCGGAGAGAACGGGAATAACCTAGCATTGCGTGTTTGCTCATTGTGTAAGCTCCACTATCGCCATACCCTTTTAAAGACGCTTGAGAACAGATGTTTACAATGAGAGCCCTTTCTCGTTTTTTTAAACCAGCCAAAACTCTTTGGGTCAGATTGAAAGCTCCCAACGTGTTAATCCGAAATTGTTGCTCGAATTCATTTTGGGTGGTTTCTGAAAGAGGTTTAAAAAGAAATGAACCAGCGTTATTCACCAGTATTCCAATATTGAGCTCAGCGGTCTCAATTTTTTGGATAGACTCACTATCCAGCAAATCAACTACAAGAACTTCTACGCCACTTGCTCCTTCTTTCAAACAAGCTTCTTTGGCAAGGAGCAACTCTTCTTCTTTTCTTGCAAGAAGAATGAGCGGATGATCAGTAGATCGAGCAAAAACTTTGGCAATAGAGAGTCCTATGCCCTTACTTCCACCAGTGATTAACACTGCAGAATCATCGAAAGCCATTAAGGTACCTGTAAGTATTTATGTGTCTGAAGGCTGATCCCCCACTTAGGATGCTTCTTCACATAGTCAACAATTAAGGGCATAGACTCAGGGGTATCCCATTCTGGCTGTAGTAACAGTTTAGTATCCTTTGGACATTTTGCGGCATTTTCCTCTGCCCAGGCCAGATCCTTTTTAGTAAGTACCACTACTTTTAGTTCATCCACATAAGGAAATATGTCATCAAGTGGCTTCTTGAATCGCTTTGGAGAAAGCGTAATCCAATCGAAGTATCCTGATATTGGCGAAGAGCCACTTGTTTCGATATGAGTAGCTACCCCTAGTTCCTTAATAGCTGACGTCAACGCTCCAAGATTGTGGAGCAACGGCTCCCCACCAGTGATTACAGCGATAGGTGCTCCACTTTTCTTAACGTGCTCAATAAGCTCTTTTACAGAAATCCTGGGGTGTTTTGACTCATCCCAACTGTCCTTTACGTCACACCACCAGCATTCAACATCACAGCCCCCTGTTCTTATAAAATAAGCTGCCTTTCCTGTATGAGCTCCTTCACCCTGGATAGTATAGAAATGCTCCATAATTGGATATTCCATATTTGCTTCGTTCTCAGAAACAACAATTTCATCAGGATCTATATGGAATTCGGGACTAAACATCTTTATCTGTGTATTCAACCCAACAGGTATCAGTTTCCCATACAATAACGGTCAGGTCAATTCCATCAGGTATCCTTCGCATTGTTTCCTGATGAATATACTCGGCAATACGTTCAGCCGTGGTATTCACAGAGATCAGATCATTCAGAATTCCGTGGTCAAAACCACCTTTTTCGGAATCCTTGGCTGCCCATTTCAATTCTTTAAAATCGCATACCATGTCCTCTGTTTTCAGATATGCTGAGGGATTAAGCTTATTCGACTTAGCCGTCATCTTAACTTTGTAGGAATGCCCATGCATTCTCCCACATTTGCCATCATATCCCTCAATAAAATGTGCGGCATCAAATTTAAACTCTGTATGTAGCGTCCAGGTTGGCATCAACTAAAATTTCGTATTCAAAAAAAATCCTTCCTGACCTAAATAACAATCGGATCAGGAAGGATCAAAAATACAGCTTTTTTGATAAAATTAACTTACACGTTTAACGGTGCAGCCCAATGACTCTGTCTTGGTACGAGTTACTTCTTCTCCAGCAATTAGTTGCTCAATAGCATCTTTCAAATAATGTTCTTTTACAGCAGATGCGCTTCTGGAATTATCGTCGATTGCCCCTGCATATACCAGCTTTAACTCCTCATTGAATAGAAATACATGAGGAGTTCGAGAAGCGCCAAAAGCGTCAGCAATCTCATGATCTTTATCCAAAGCATATGGAAAATCATAATCTGCTTTTCTGGCAAGCTTAATCATATCATCCATTGCATCGCCACGGTCTCTGTATTCTTCATTAGAGTTGAGAGCAATTATACCAATCTCATTCTCCTTTGCTATAGTAGAAAGTTCCAGGTACCGACTTTCCCACCTCATAACCCATGGACAAGTATTAGAGGAGAAAATAACAAGTAAACCATTTTGATCAGCTGCTTCTCCAAGTGTAAGGCTCCTGCCTGAAACATCTTCCATTTTATGATCAGGCATAGGAAGAGTAGAGCCAATGGCTAATTCTTTTGGGGTTTTCGTAGCTGAACCCATCAAAAAGAACAATAAGAGTAGTATGACAATTTTAGTTTTCATCATAACAGGCCTCACGCATCTAGTTCAAAAGGATTCCAAAAATGTTTTTCCATATCCACGGTGTATTCCTCACTAAAAGTAACGCCTTCCTGCTCCAAACGCTCACGCATCGAATCTCCACCAAAATATGCTCGTCCAGTCAACTGTCCAAGCCGGTTTAACACCCTGTGAGCAGGAATTTCAAATCCAATTTCTGCACTTATATAATTATTCATTGCGTAACCAACCATTCTGGCACCTGATTCGACACCAAGATACTTGGATATTGCTCCATAGCTAGTCACATAACCATGCGGGATTTGGGCCACAACTTCATAGACCCTCATGTAAAAGTCATTTGGTTTCTTCGTACTCATTTCAATAAATCATATAGCCTGAACTTGACCGTATGCTCCGTTACATCATCAGTAATTAGCTCCAGAGTTAGCAGCCCTAAGTGCTTGTATATAGCTAATAACTCAGGTTTATTTTGTAATAATTTTAAATGCTTTTGAACAGTTTGCACATCTCCCCGGGCAATGGGGCCTGTCAATGCTTCGGCAGGATTCAGTCTCGTTAAATTTTTAATGGATGAATTCATTAATGGCAACAGTGCATCCAACAGTGCCCTCTCTGGAATCTTATTACTTACAGAAATACGTAACGCAAGATCTGCAAGAGTAACCGTATAATTTGAAGCCATTACTGCAGAAATGTGAAGCAGTTCTTTTTCTTCTGGGCCAAGTTTGATTGATTTCGCTCCTATTTCTTCAGCAAGAGATCCAAAGTAATCGACTGCCTTTTCTTGTCCTTCCAGGTCAAAAAATATTCCTTCGAATGATTGGGTATCCGGACTTACCGCCATTAGAGGATGGAAGCATACAGTCAACGCTCCTCTTTCTGCCAAATCATTTAGTATTTCAGAAGAAAAAGCACCAGAACAATGGGCTATGATTTTCCCGGGAAATGAGAGCTCACTTGAAGCCAGTTTCTTTGATACATTGAGAATCTCACCATCTGACACTGTTATTAAAGTGACACCTTCAAAATCATGTTCTCCATAATCTTTACCAAATAGAAATACTTCATATCCAGCATCAGAAAAAGCAGCTTGAAATGCTTTTCCTAATCTTCCCGGGCCAATTATATTGATTTTTTTGGAGCTCATTTCTATCAAAAAGCTATTGAGATACAGTGGTTCAAAGCTTCAAAACAAAGACCTTGTAAGTTTCTTTCTGGTGCAAGATTTATTGAGAATGTACCGCCCTCGAATTTATGAAGTTCGATCTCTTTTAAATTGGTACGAAGTCCAGTTCCAAGGCTTTTTACAGCGGCTTCCTTCATTGTCCAAAGTGCAATGGGATCATCTTCTCCATACACCTCCCATTCATTCTCACTCAAAATACGTTTTACAATCGCAGGATTGACTTCTCTATCCACGCTTTCGGTGTCCAGCCCAATATCCAAGGACTCCGAAACTGCACAAAAAACAAGCTCATTGGTGTGTGAAAAACTCACGAAAGCGCGCTCACTATCTTTCTCAATAAATGGTTTACCTAGCTCTTCTTTGCCAAGTTCAGTATTAGTTCTATCCCACTTGAGTTCATCAACCAGATTCCAAAAGCAATGCCTGGCAGTCAAGAACTCAGCTTTTCTTCTGGTATTAACCATTCTACTCATCATCTCCTTCTCATTTTCACTAAGAATAGCATCACTCAAATCGGTAAGTATTTTGCTCCAGCCAATCATTATTTGAGTTGGGAAACCAGGAATATGTGAGGTATCAAGTATATTCAACAGCTTATAAACCAGATTTAGGTTAATGGCACAATTTTCAACACAATTCGGTATTTTTGCAACCTTTCATTTTATAAAATAGGAAACTACACAAACGCATGACCAATCAGGAGCCTTCACTTTCGGAACAGGAAGAAATTCGACGAGAGAAGCTACAACAATTACATGAAATGGGGGTAAATCCTTTCCCCTACTCTTTCGAAGTAACCCACAGCAGTACAAAAATTAAAAATGCCCCGGAGTTAGTAAGGGATGAAGAGTCAAACCCGGAAACAGAAACCGTTTCTATTGCCGGTAGAATAATGACCCGTAGAATAATGGGAAAGGCTGCATTTTTTAATCTCCAGGACTCTGAAGGAACCATCCAGGTTTATATTCGACGGGATGATGTAGGAGTAGATGAATACAATACGATATTCAAGAAGCTGGTTGATATTGGAGACATTGTTGGCATTAAGGGCTTCGTTTTTAAAACCAGGACTGGCGAAACTACTGTTCATGCTGAACATTTTGAATTCTTAACTAAAACTATCCGCCCCATTCCTACTCCAAAAGAGATTGAGAATGAGGACGGAGAAAAAGTAGTTTATGATGCTTTCGCTGATAAAGAGCTCCGTTACCGTCAGCGCTATGTGGATTTAATCGTTAATCCGGATGTAAAAGAAACCTTCATTAAGCGAACACGACTCGTTCAAACCATGCGTAATTTTATGAATGATCATGGTTACCTGGAGGTTGAGACACCAATCCTTCAACCTGTTTACGGTGGTGCTTCTGCCCGTCCTTTTGTGACGCATCACAACACGCTTGATATGGACTTATATCTTCGGATCGCAAATGAATTGTATCTAAAGCGATTAATTGTAGGCGGATTTGATGGCGTGTATGAGTTTTCGAAAGACTTCAGGAATGAGGGGCTTTCACGTTTTCACAACCCGGAATTCACTCAGGTAGAGTTATATGTAGCGTACAAAGACTACAACTGGATGATGGACTTTACCGAGCAGATGATCGAAAAGGTGGCAATGGATCTTCATGGTTCTACAAAAGTAACGGTTGGTGAGCATGAAATTGATTTCAAAGCGCCCTGGCCAAGAGTTCCTATGTTCGAAGCTATTGAAAAAGAAACTGGACATAATCTCCATGGAAAGAATCTGGACGAGCTAAAAAGCATTGCTAAAGAGTTACATATCCAGGTTGAAGATTCCTATGGTACAGGTAAGATCATCGATGAGATTTTCGGAGAATTCGTGGAGCCAAAACTTATCCAGCCTACTTTTATCACCGATTACCCTGTAGAAATGAGTCCACTGACTAAAAAGCACCGATCAAAAGAAGGGTTGGTTGAACGCTTTGAGTGTATTTGTAACGGTAAAGAAATCGCCAATGCTTATAGTGAGTTGAACGATCCAATCGATCAACGTGAGCGATTAGAGGACCAGGCTTCACTTCGTGCAGGAGGAGACGAAGAGGCTATGACTATTGATGAAGACTTCATCCGGGCTCTTGAGTATGGCATGCCTCCTACTGCTGGCATCGGAATAGGTATTGATCGTCTGAGCATGATTATGACCAATTCTGAATCCATTCGAGATGTGTTATTCTTCCCGCAAATGAAACCAGAGTGACTTCAATAATCAAAACAAAAAAACGTTTATCAGTCATTCTGAACTTGGTTCAGAATCTGTGAGGTATAAAAAGAAATAGCTAAGTCAGATCCCGGATCAAGTCCGCGATGACCAAAATAATCCATGAAAATCGAATCCTATTTAGCACTCCGATACTTCAAAGGCACTCGAAAGGGCGCTCGCTTCTTGTCGTTTATAAAGGCGATGAGTATTACCGGAGTAGCCATAGGATCAGCAGGATTATTAATCGCTCTTTCCATTGTACATGGCTTTAAATCGGTCATTAACGATAAAGTGCTGGGCTTTGCTCCTCATGTATTAATCACCTCATACTCCGACTCTCCTCTTTTCAGAGCGGATACTGTACTCACTTACCTGGATCGATTTGAGGACATAGAAAGCAAGCAAATCATTGACCAGGGCCAGGTGATGATTCAAACCAGGGATGGAGTAACCGGAATCGAGTTAAAAGGCGTTGATCCAAATGCCGATATTTCAAACCTAAGCACGTACATGCTTTCTGGTGAATACGATCTATCCAGTACTGACGAAGAATTCCCAGGAATTGTACTAGGGTCCAATATGGCTCAAACGCTACAAGCAGAGGTTGGCAGTATTATTACAGTATATACTATTTCCGGAGAACCGAGTCTTGTAAACTCTCCTGAAATACAACAATTTCGACTGACCGGAATCTTCAGGACTGGCATTGATATATTTGATGGAATTTTTGCTGTTGTAGACCGAAAGCATACCTCAGAACTTTTTGGACTTCGGCAAACACAGGGGCATGGCATCGAAATCAAAATAAGTGACCCCGATCAAATCGCTTCTTTTAGAAATGTTCTGGATGAAAAACTTCCTTTCCCTTATTACAAGGAATCGATACAGGATCGATATGGAAACATATTTGCCTGGGTGGAGCTCCAGGAACAAATGATCCCACCTATAATCAGTATAATGATCATTGTAGCCGCTTTTAACTTAATTGGCGCTATTCTCATGATGGTTTTGGAACGAACAAGAGATATTGGGGTTCTTAAAACTATTGGAAGTAGATCTTCTGTTATTCGGAAAGTATTTCTTTTAGAAGGACTGATGGTAGCCAGTATCGGCCTTCTCATTGGTATAGCCCTTTCTCTCCTTTTTGCGTGGTTACAGATCAATTATCAGATCATTCCTTTATCGGAAGAAAACTACTATATGAGCTATGCTCCAGTTGAGCCCCAGGTTTTCGATTTTGTCATTACTATCATCGTTACCCTGGTTCTTTGCGCACTTGCTTCCTGGATACCGGCACGAATAGCAGCAAAGACAGACCCACTAAAAGTAATTGCTTACGGGCGATAACCAAGTAGCTACTTACTTTAAGTTAGAGATTAGAGATATTACTCGAATGCAGAAAGTCATTCCGCAGCGTAAGCCGGAATGACCTATAGGGGTTTTCAGATATTCCACCCAAACTCATATTTCTTAAGGGTCGATTAGCTTTCGGGCTATTCCTTTAGAAACTGCTTCCGCTTTGCTATGCACTTCGAGTTTTTGGTAAATACTCCGAATATGATGCCGTACCCCATCTACTGAAAGGAAGATCGTCTTCCCAATAGCTGCATACGACTTCCCTTTTGCCAGCTCTCTTAAGATGGAAATCTCTCGTTCGTTTAGCATCTCATGATCTTTTACTTCCGGGATATGAAGCGTTTTGATAATCTTTCTGGCAATATTTGGAGTGATTGGAGAGCCTCCAGAAAATGCATCTTTTATGGCAGCGACCATTTCATCCGGAGTAACCTTTTTCATTAAATAACCCACTGCTCCGGCTTTAATAGCATTAAATATATTATCATCGTCATCGAAAACCGTAGCCATTACGATCATCATATTCGGGAATTTCTTTCGGAAAATACTCACTCCCTCTATTCCACTCATTCCTGGTAAACCGATGTCTAAAATGAGCACATCGACTTTGGCTAACTCGGTGTCTTCGAGTCCCTCTTCACAGGTACTGTAACTGGCAACTACACATAACTGTTTATCATAGTCTATAAATGTTTCCCAGCCCTCTCTTACATACTTATTGTCTTCAATGATTCCTACTTTGATCAATGAACTACTCCTGTAGGTTAAATTATTGGAAATCAAATCCTTCGATACCGATAAACAATATTGTTTGTTTTCTAAAAAAACCCAAACTCTTTCAAAAACCTGGGCTTGTTATGATTTTTCTGTCGGAAGGATCATCTTCCAAAGTTTACAGGTTTTCACAAGCCATTGAGCGACATGCCCATGCGGTTTATAGTGGAAGTTCTAACCTCCACCGGGTTCCGAACTCTTTGTCTGTTTCCAATAGCAGTTTAGCTTTCAGTTTATCCGCTCGTTTCTGGATATTGAGCAATCCATTCCCACTTTCTTTTTCTTTATTGATACCTATTCCATTGTCCTGGACAATGAGTTTGAGCACTCCATCTTCTACATCTAAAATTACATCCACCCGTTCGGCCTGGGAATGCCGAACCACATTGGTAAGCATTTCTTTAAAAACCATCCATAAGTGCTGGCGGACATCCATCTTAAGCTTACCAGGAATTTGATCTGCAATATGCAGCGTATACTCAATTCCTTTGCTCTCCATCAAATCGGAAGCATAGCGTCTGCACTTAACTAAAAACTCCTCCCATTGGTCATTTTCCGGGTTAATCGCCCATACAATATCAGTAATATTTTCTTTAGCATCTCCCGCACTTTCGCTAATTCGACTCATAAAATAGGATTTCTTCTTTGGATCCTTATCCCTTTGAACGGCTTCCGCAAAAAGGCTAATCCCGGTTAGCGTAGCTGATACATCATCGTGCAAGTCATTGGCAATTCGTGTTCGCATTCGCTCCACTTTCAGGATTTGGTTAACCCGGATTTTGAACGCAATGTAGAGTATGCCGGTAATCAGGATGGTGTACATGAAATAAGCCCACCAGGCGCGGTACCAGGGAGGAAGAATTGAAAATGATAGTTGATCCATTTTTCCATCTACTTCATAGACATTCCGACTTCTCACTTTAAATACATAATCCCCTTCAGGGAGATTGGTATAATCCTTTTGGGTCTCTAGCGACCAGGGGCTCCAATCATTGTCGAATCCTTCTAGTTTATAAGAATAAGTATTTCGTGTCTCATCGATATAACTGGCCGCTGCATAGGTAAAGCGCATTTCATTGTCTTCATAAGGAAGTACAATAGGTTTTATTGGTTCTCCAAAACCTCCGTAGATAAGAGAATCGTTGTGGACATAAATACCGGTAATGTTGGTTTTGAAATCGGTTTTGTAATCCCAGTCTGGATTTGTCAATTCATACAATCCATGTTCTCCCCCAAACAAAACATGATCACCGTCACATTTGATATCATAGATTGCTCCCCCTCCTCCGATTAATTGGTAAGGAGAAATCATGAGTTCCCCTTCTTCTTTGAATTTCCTTGTAAATCGTAATACACGCTTATCCGCAAAGAACCAGACATCTCCGTTATCACATTGCTCAAAGGTGATAACCTGGATATCTGGAATGTCATCCCCTAAGTCTCCAAATTTATGCTCTTTGATTAAAGAATCTGATTCAAAATCGTATCTATAAAGTCCTCCTTCTTCACCAGGGCCGACTGTAGCTACATATAAAGTAGAATCTATAAAATCAATTTCATTAAACTGAATTCTAGACAAGTCTTCTGATTCAATAGACACTTTATAAACTGTATCCGAATTTACCCTATAGACATCAGCTACACTATTAACAAAGATTTGATCACTGAAAATTAATCCTTCCTTCGCAAAATTTATATCGTTCTTAAACTTATTAAACTCTAGTTTTTCATTATTTGAAGAATAAACTCCTTCGTTTGTGAGGAAATGCAATGTCTTAGAATCCGAATAACTTCTAAGAAATGTTGTTATTCTCCCAGTAAAAATAGATTCAAAACCACTACCGCTTTTTTTTAGAAGTGTAGTATCACTACTAATCAGATATAACTCTTCATTTAAGACTATTGATTTGCTAGAATTCATAGGCATTTGCTCATTTGAAAACAGTAAAAAATTTTCTGGTTGTAATATTTCAGAATTATATACTGAGTAAGCAGATGTAATAAATGTATTATGATCAGACACTAGTATGCTTGTAATATCAAAATCTATCCCGTTTGCTCCTCCATAATAAAGAACAGGAGTTCCTAGTGTAAATTTCTCAATCCCTCCCCAAAGATTAAGCCAAAGAGTTGATTCATGATCCAAATATAAGCCCAAGACAGATTCGAATTTGAACCCGGATCTAGCGTTATAAACAGATTTTAATTCTCCAGTTGGGTTCATAAAAACTAATCCTCCAGTCTCTGTGGTAACTGCTAAAACTGAGTCAGAGATAAATAAGGCATCATAAGGGTATTTTCCATTGATATAGTCCTGCCCTGTCCCCTTTACTCTTCTAAAATTTGAACCATCAAATATGAAAAGCCCTACACCTCCAAATCCCAGAAGAATTTCATCTTTATTTAGGGAGAGTGCAAAGTTCAACCTATCATCTTCAAAAATAATACTCTTATTCACATACGTCAGGTTACCACTTTCAAACTTGTATATACCTTCATTTTTGTTCAAAAAAATTTCTTCTCTGAACTTGAAAGCAATAGCTTGAGGGTTTTGAATAGAGTAATCTTCTAGTTTCTCCTCTTGAAATACCTCCATTCCTTCTTTACCATAAAAAAAAATCCCATTATTTGATTGTAGAGTGATTATATGTTCGTTGTTTTTTCCTTGGAAGGCTTGAGGGTTTAACGACTTTAGAGATTGAAGAGAAAATTGATTGATTGAATCTTTCCTTCCAATCCCAAAATCAAATTGACCACTAATAAGTAATTCATTCTTATCAGTTCTAAATAGAGATCTCACTCTTCCAGAGTATCCAATATGGTTATCTTTCCATGCCCTTCCATTAAATATTGAGATACCTTCTCCATGACCAAAGTAGATGAATTGATTACTATCCTGTTCTGATTCCCATACTTGAAAAAAACCTCTATAAGTTTCTGGAGAATAATATTCAGAAATAGAAAAACCCTGACCTATTAAGATCAGGGGTGCGAACATAAAAAGAACAAATAAACTAATTCTTTTCAAATCATCATTTTTAACAAACTTCAGAAGGTTTACAAATATGGCCAATGATATGCGACTCATCTCCTCTCCCGTTATTGTGTACTCCAATTATTTGGTACCCTACTTGAATTATAGATGATGTAATATTGTGTTTAGCTCTGCCCATTAATGCATTGGTTAAGCTTACTTCAATTTCTTGCTCATCTACTCCATCATTAAACACCTCAACGACAAGGAAGTTTGTACTTTCAAAAGTACTATTTAACTCTTCTCTATCACCTGGGCCTAATTCTGAAAAAGGCACTCCATCAGAAATAAAAGCAGGGCCTATTTTACTCCAGCTTCCTGCTGTCCCTGCCCTATAGATGAATACATTAACTGTATCACTTGTTTTATTTTCTAGTTCGATTTCGAAATTCTTAGTTGTTATACACTTGTTTTCGGATGAAACAGTTCCTTGTGAACCATAGCAAGTTACTTGTATAGGGCTAACCCTTTGACTCATCACAATAAATATTGAGATAATAAAAAAAGCAACAATTGTTATTACACTAATTAAAAAAATTGGATTTTTTTTCATGATTTTTTTTGGTTAAAGTTTTGTCCATTCATTCCATTTTAGTCTCATTCGTCTCCTAATTTTAATTGCCTCTTTACTACAATTACTAACCTCGAATCCATTGCAACCCGGAGTTGTAAGATTGCCCCTGTGAATTCCAACGACTTTTGTTATTCTTGGCTTCACATCTAAAATGGGCCCTCCGCTGATTCCAGTTGAAGTTTTGAAATCATAGAAAATCTTAAAACTACTTTTCTTTGAATAAATACCTTCAAACGAATACTGAGTTTCTTTAAGATTTCTCCTGCCAAGATATCCTGAAGTAACAATCTCAGAGTTACTAAGCCTACTCTTATAATTAAAAGATCTTTTCAGGTGATCATATAGGTAGCAGTTATCCAAAATTATCGCGCCATAATCGTAGTCTGTATCACAACATGCTTGATATCCATAAACAGTTCTAAATCTGGTTGCTACTTGTTGAATTGGCTCTTCCCTTTCTTTTGTCGAATAACCGGGCTGCACAAGTACGCTTAGTGCAAATTTTTCTGTTAAACAATTAAAAATATTATGTCCTGCCGTAATCACACACCTAGGAGAGATAAAAAAACCTGTTCCTAAAATATTTTTAGAAGGAAATGTAATTTTAAGTCTACATATAATGTTGTAGGGATAAATTGTACAGTCTTCCACAATACTTGGTTCAACTCCCAAACAATTTCTTGCTAACTTCTCTTCATCTTCTCTCTTTTCTAAATCGTCAAAGTTTTTTAAAAATCTCTTGGCTTCTAATTCAATCTCTGACTTATTGTAATTATGATCTCTTTTTCTACATCTAGTATCCCTAAAAAAAGTTGTATATTTGTTTTCATGCCTTTTTAATTTTCCAGTATTGCTAATGGTAAAATCGTAATCGGTCGTCTTACTCTTTTTTTTACCTTTCATAATCTTTCATTAAATATTAAGAAGACCTCGGCAGACGTCACCGTACCCCACTAATGTCTTTTAGCTTTAATCAATTAAATTCAAATGAGTTTGAATTACAAACTCTAATGTTTTAAATAATGTTTTCTTAACATCAAATTAAAACTAAGTTTGAGTTCATCATTTGAACTGTGCTTAATCTCTGTATAGCAGACTGGCTTTCCACCACATGAGTATGTAGTTTTGGTTTTTGAGCATAAAAAAAGCCACCCGATCGGGTGGCTTTGCTATAACTAATTGGTAGTCAGTTAATTATAAAATCAGAAAAAGATCCTGAAACAAGTTCAGGATGACTTGGAGTGGGTCAATTCAATACGGTCTCAACAGGTTCCCATTCTAATCCGAATGCGTTGGCAACGTCTTCGTAAACGATAGTACCATTAGCGACATTGAGTCCCATTTTGAGTTCAGGGTCATCGTTTAATGCTTGCTTCCATCCTTTGTTGGCAAGTGCTACTGCATAAGGAAGGGTTACGTTGGTTAATCCAAGTGTAGAAGTGTAAGGAACGGCTCCTGGCATGTTGGCCACACAGTAATGTACTACCCCATCAATTTCGTACACAGGATCTTCGTGGGTAGTAGGTTTAGAAGTTTCGAAGCATCCGCCCTGGTCAATGGAAACATCCACTAACACCGTACCAGGACGCATTTCTTTCAGCATATCTCTGGTAATCAAATGTGGTGCTTTTGCTCCCGGCTTTAATACTGCTCCGATAATTACATCTACATGAGGAAGCATGGCACGAATGTTTGCTTCCGATGAGAAGAAGGTTTGTACATTCTTTGGCATTACATCATCTAGGTAGCGGAGTCGCTGCATATTGATGTCCATGATGGTAGTATCAGCTCCCATACCCGCAGCAATTTTTGCGGAGTTCACTCCAACAATTCCGCCACCAAGTACTAATACCTTTGCGGGACGAACACCGGGAATACCTCCCATCAACATACCACGGCCGCCTTTGGGCTTCTCCATATAGACAGCACCTTCCTGAGCTGCCATTCTTCCGGCAACTTCACTCATTGGAATAAGAAGTGGTAAAGAACGGTCAGCCTTTTCTACTGTTTCATAAGCAATGGCTATACACTTAGAGTCGATTACTGCTTTAGTAAGTGCTTCATCTGCTGCAAAATGGAAATAGGTAAAGATGATTTGTCCTTCTCTCATTCGAGGATATTCGACAGCAATAGGCTCTTTTACCTTCATGATCATTTCAGCCTTTTGCCATACCTCTTCTACATCATCAAGAATGGTTGCACCCGCAGCTACATACTGATCATCGGTAAACCCACTTCCAACTCCAGCTCCTTTCTGAATAAACACCTGGTGTCCATTTCTTTTGAGCTGTAATGCCCCACCCGGTTGGAGGGCTACTCGGTTTTCGTGAGTCTTAATTTCTTTAGGTACTCCAATGATCATGTCTTTTAGATTTGTTCAACGTTTTTGGGACGGCAAAGGTAGCGCTTTTTTGAGATTATAAGGTGTACTTTTTTCTTCTTTTTGATCGGCTACTCGGCTTTCTTTGTTATTTATTGTTAAAGGCCTTTTAGATAGCTAACGATGTGTTTATCTACTACCTGGATTATCAACTTAAAGAATGTACTATGGGATTTAAAAATTCATTAACCCTTCTCCTCCTTATAGGGTTAATTGGTGGTTGTACCGGAGCCAAAGAATCAACCACCACTCCTAACCGACAAAACAATGCTTCCAGATCGGCACCTAAAGATGGAATTAAAAAATTCAGCGATGTAATTAAAAAGAGCGCTGAAAAAGATGAAGGCCTTTTCACCATCTACCAACAGGAAGATAAACTCTATTACGAAATTCCGGATTCGCTATTAGGAAGGGATATGCTTTTGGTCAGCCGTGTTGCTGATGTACCTGCTGGTTTCTTCGGCTTTTTCTCAGCTGGGGCTAAAACAGCAGAACAGGTTATCCGATTTGAGCGACAGAAAGATCAGATTCTGATTCGAAAATACTCCTTCCAGAATATTGCTGATGAAGAACTTCCTGTTTACCGATCGGTTCAGGCTAATAACTTCGCTCCTATTTTGGCTGCGATGAATATCGAGGCACTTAACGCCGATTCATCAGGAGTGGTTATCGAGATGACCAAGTTCTTTGATACCGACATAGAGGCGATAAGCGGGCTGATGACATTTCTTCGTCGTCAATACCAGGTTCGAAGACTGGATGGAAACCGTAGTTATCTGGAATCAGCGAAAAGCTTTCCACAGAATATTGAAGTACGTCACGTGATGACTTACCAGGCTGGTAACCCTCCTTCAGATGGAGGAGCTCAAACACTTTCACTTCGCATGAGTCAATCCATGGTTTTGCTCCCGAAAGAACCGATGAGAAAAAGGTTGTTTGATTACCGGGTGGGCTGGTTCACTATTAACCAGATTGATTTCGGATTGGAAGAGCAAAAAGCAGCTTCACGTCAATATATTCGTCGTTGGAGACTGGAGCCCAAAGACCCCGAAGCCTATGCTCGTGGCGAATTGGTTGAGCCTGTAAAACCTATTGTCTATTACCTTGATCCCGCCACTCCCGAGAAATATAGATCCTATATCATCGAGGGTATCCTGGATTGGAATGAAGCTTTTGAAGAAGCTGGGTTTAAAAACGCTGTTCAGGCTAAGCTCCCACCTTCTCCTGAAGAAGACCCGGATTGGAGCCCTGAGGATATCCGTTATTCTACCGTTCGATGGGTAGCTAATACCATCCGAAATGCAGTAGGCCCAAGTGTATCTGACCCCAGATCAGGAGAAATCATCGAAAGTGATATCGTTTGGTATCATAACCATATGCGATCGTATAGAAACCAATTAATGATTGAAACGGGAGCAGCTAATCCCGATGCAAGAAAATTAAAACTGGATGATGACCTAATTGGCGAAACAATGCGTCGTGTAATCTCTCACGAGATAGGTCATGCAATTGGTCTTCCGCATAACATGCAGTCCAGTTCTGCATATCCGGTAGATTCTCTTCGATCCGGTAAGTTTACCCAGGAATGGGGAATTGCCACTACAATCATGGAATATGCACGTCAAAATTATGTGGCACAGCCAGGTGACGAAAACATCCGCTTTATCCGACAAATTGGTCCATATGATAAGTACTCAGTGAACTGGGGCTACCGTCTCGTTCCTGGTGCTGATACTCCGGAAGAAGAAAAACCTACTCTTGATTCCTGGATTGAAGAAAAAGCTGGTGATCCAGTGTATAGATTTGCCTCTTCTACCGGATATGACCCATCTTCCCAAACCGAAGATTTATCCAATGATCCGGTTAAAGCCAGTACCTATGGATTGATGAATCTTAAACGAGTGGTTCCGAATCTAGTCGAGTGGACATCTACTGATGGACAAAATTATGATGATCTTGAAGAAATTTATGGCGAATTAGTGTTCCAATGGAATAGATATGCACGTCATGTATCTACCAATATCGGAGGGGTATATCAAAACAGACTAGCTTCCGATCAGGAAGGCTATGTGTATACTCCGGTATCGAAGGAATATCAAAAGCAAGCAATGGAATTCTTAATTGAGCACGCTTTCTCAACTCCAACCTGGCTGCTGGATGAAGATATACTTCGTCGTATAGAACATAATGGAGCTATCAATCGAGTTAAGAACCTCCAAGCCAGTATTTTGAATGCTACTATGAATCCTGGCGCTATGGCAAGACTAAGTGAGCAAAGTGCTTTCGATAGTGATGCTTACTCCCTCTATGAAATGCTTAATGATATCAGGCGAGGAATATGGAGTGAAGTTTATGAGAGTGAATCTATTGATGCTTTCCGTCGTGCCCTTCAACGGGAATACATTAGCTACCTTCATAACATGTTTGAAACTGACCAATGGGGTTTTGGCTCAAACCAAGTAGATGTTAAAGATTCGGATATTCGACCAGCACTTCGTTCTGAGTTGGTACAATTGCGGACCGATATAAGAAATGCACGCCCAACCATTAGAGATCGTGCCAGTAGGTCACATCTTGATGATATCACGGCTCGAATTAACGAGATTCTTGACGAAGACTAAGAATAGAAATAAAAAAGGCTCCAATTGGAGCCTTTTTACTTTTCAGATTTGGCAAGACCTTTTTCAGTAATCGAAACATGCCCATATAAAAAAGGACCTCCAATGGTTTCGATTTTTACACACTCTTTGTTCTCCAGGTACTCAAGAAGGTTCTTCACTTCATTTCTCTCGAAGCCCAAAGCTTCATTCAACTCATTGACTACTATTTGCACATCTGTTTGATGTGCAGAAAGAGTTGCTAGTTCCTTGAGCAACTTCTTCCCTTTTTTATTGAAATCTCCGCCAATGAGCATGAAAAAGTTTTTTGTTACGATCTCACTTTCACCTAACCAAAAAGTTAATTTTATGTTAAGCTATTGTTACCGAAGAGCTAACAAGAACGCATTTGTAAAATCCAATATAAGATGATTCTAATCGCAATTTATGAGATATAACGTCAAATTAAGCGGTTGGGATAATTATGTACAGAAAGCTAACCCTACGATATCGAATCTTTTTGATCACGTCATGCCTGATCCTTGTCGCCTATGCCCTGGTGCTGGTTTTTGTACGTCCAAAATACAGGGAAGCGATCATTAATGAACGAACAACTATCGTTTCTCAGCTTCAAGAGTATTCTCTTCGCCGAACAGATGAAACCATACGAAATTGGCTGAATGCTACCACAATTTTAGCCGAAGATATTCGGAGTACTCCTGAACAAACAGAAGAAATCATCCGAAGGGCAATCAACTATACTCCAGGACTTGTGAGAATTACTCTTACAGAATCCGGTTCAACAGATATGCTCGATTTCACCAGAACCATTTATCAAAATGTTGATTTCCCCACTACTGTAGATGAATGGTATCCATCAAGACTCGATCAACGTTTAAATGTGGCCTGGTTGCCTGATACGCTCGAAGCCGTTGACATTTTCATTGCTCAACGTACTATTCAAATCGATTCGTTTGATGCCGCAGGATCACCTGTTGAGCTGATTTTCACACTCGATATGTTCTTTGATGCCAAGCGTCTTACTTATGAACTCACCGATATCCCTCTGGGAACAGGTAATTATGAAGCAAATATTGTAAGTGACCTGGGAGATCATATAGCCAATTCCGAGTTTACATTTCCAAGTGATTTGATTGGAGACGCTAGCTTCTCCGAGGAGAAAGAGGTTTCTATTGATGGGCAGAATTGGTTTTTGATGTCATCAAGGTTTGAAACCATCCCCTTTTGGCATCTCATCGCTGTTGAAGACGATTTCATTTTAAAACCTGTTAGGGATCTCCTCCTTTTCTCATTACTTACGGGACTTGGAATTTTAGGCATTATGGTATTTTTCAGCTGGTATGTAAGTAACCGAATGAGTAAACCTATTAATCAGATTCTGGGTGATGTTGATCATATCAGTAACCTGGAATTCGACAAGTCAATCCGAGAAGTAGATCTCCCTGAGTTCGGAGTAATGAGAGAAACACTCGAGAATATTCGGATCACCCTCCTCCGCTATCAAAAGATTAATGTTGAGAAAATTATCCTTGAAGAGTGGAAAAATCGTTATATGATGACCTATTCTGAGGATTTAATTGGAATCCTTGATAATGATGGAGGCTTTAGGTTCGCCAATAATCATTTTGTGCAATTCATCGAATCTTTCGGATACAATCCTAAAGAAGTCAGGTTTGATGAGTTATTGGATACACCAAAACTGGAGCTGAGTAAGAATAACCAGACAGTTCACTATCCTAATCCTTATACCATTAAAATTAATCAGGCCGAGCTTGCTCATTTTAAGGATGAGGAACTCACCTATTTCTATGATTATCAGCACGTAGCCTTTATTGATGAACAAGGAAATTCACAGGGAGCACTGTTAATTCTACATGACAAGACCAATGATCGCCTTATTGATCTTAAGCGTACCGATATGATCAATATCATTGTTCATGAGCTTAAAAACCCAATTAGTGGTGTGGTAGGCTTATCTAAACTAATGCTTGATAACTCTTCTATGAGTTCCGAAGAATACCAGGAATTGATCAAAGAGATATACCTATCCGGTGAACGTATGAATGACCTGGTAAATCGATTCCTGGATGTTCAACGCCTTGAACACGGACGCATTCCAGTTGAGTTTAATCCGGTTGACTTATTCCAATTGGTAAATGATGTCAAAACAATTACCAACCCTCTTCTATCGCAAAAAAATCTGAAAATGAATATTTCCGCAAAAGGAACTAGTTTCATAGTTTCTGGAAGTAAGGATCTTTTGTTCGATGCAGTTCAAAACCTGGTGAGCAATGCTATTAAATATGGTGATGCAGACAGGGAAATTGAACTTGAGCTAGAGGACAAAAACGGACAAATCGAGCTAAGTGTAATTGATCACGGTTATGGTATTAGTATTGAGGATCAGCAAAAGGTATTCGAAAAATTCTTTCGGGTACGTTCGAATCTCAAATCTGCCAAAGAAAAAGGGACTGGTCTCGGTCTTGCCTACGTGAAAGAAATTATGCACAAGCATAACGGAGATATTCAATTAGAGTCGAACGAAGAAATTGGAAGTAAATTCACCCTCATTTTCCCACTGCATGAGAAAAAAGAATAACTCTATTTTTCTTTCTCTTTTTTGCATAAGCCTATTCCTCTTCGAATTCTCTTATGCTCAAAACGGCCCTGTTACCTTCCCCTCCTCTGAATTACAGCAAATGGCGTTAAGGTATTCGGGAAATAGCTTAAACTGGCCAGTGATAGTGAATCTTGCTGATCACGATATCCCATCCAACAGCTTTACTTTGACGCAAGCTGATTTGCTACAGCTTGAATCATTTTCCGAAATCTCTACTTCTGTTTCTGAAAGCGAAGACAAAATCAAAGAACTTATCTCTTCAGGAGCTACCATCTTTGCGAAGGAAGAATTAAATCAGGCGAACTCTTTACTAAAAAATTATATCGATGCGGTACAAACAGGAGAAATTGATCCCGCTATGGAAATCGGTGCAATTATCCCGGAGGCCGTAGATCTGCTTGAGACAACACTTAATTCAAACCGACTGGTCCAAATACAAGCCCAGCTGAACGATAAAACTGGTACGGTTGATAAAAGATTAGGACTATTAGGCGGTTGGGAAGGCGCTCTAATAGGAGATCTTTTTAAAGAATCAGATGGATTAAGAACCTTAGCTGAAAGCTATGCTAGTCTTGGATTTACAGACGGAAGCTCAATCACAGTTGAACCTAGTACTGTTGCAATTATTCGAAAGTCTCGCATCGATAAGCTTGATGAAAGCGCTGATACAGAAATTAGCCTGGTACAAGGTGGATTATTAGCAAAACTTTCCGCTGCTGGAAAAGAAAGAAGCAAATATATACTCAATGCCGGAGCTTCCACTTCCGAACTCAAGACACAGAACTTCTATGCTGAATCGGATGGTCAGGAAACGGTAAAGCTTACAAATTATGATGGTACCGCAAATGTGAGTGCTAATGATGTAACAATTACTATTCGAAAAAACGAAGGAACTATTGTAAGAGAAGGAGAACCTCCAGCCCCTCCTATCGAATTGTTACCGGCCCCAGAACTTGCCTGGGCCTCTAAAGACACCATTGTATATAGTGAGAGCGTGGTGTTCTCATTTAATCGCGTGGAAGATGCTACTTCATACAGGATTGAATACAGTAGTTCTTCCTCCTTCAGTGCTGATATCACCGAAATACCTCTCACTACAAATTCAACTCGAATAGGAAACCTCCCGCTTGGAACCACATATATCCGGGTTCAGGCTGTTGATAATCTTGGATTAAGAGGCCCTTTTTCAGAAGTAACAAGAGTGATACGAAATGTTGATAATCAACCTCCTGCTATATTCCTTGAAGAAATTTCAGGGAATATCGTTTTCACACTTGAAAATTCATTCTTAATCCAGGGGATTACTGAACCTGATGCAAGAGTTGAAATTGAAAATGTACGAGTACCCGTACAAGCTTCAGGAAGATTTATCTACCAGTTGCAAAACCTTGGGGTAGATCAAACTGTTTCTATTAAATCAATTGATGGATCTGGGAATGTCAACGAGTCCAGGCTTAGAATTGTGCGCATAACTGAAGAAGTACTCTTCAATCTCTCGCTTACAGGCTCTATTTCCGGAAATACAATCAGGGTGAATCAACCTACAGTAACCATGTCTTCTCAGGCATACCCCGAAATGGAAATCATTATTTTTAATGAAGGTACAACCCGAACTGTACAAACAGACTCTCAAGGCAGATGGGGCATCACAATGAACATGCAAGAAGGCGAACTTTCTGTTACATTTAAGGGTATTCGCTCTGGGGTGAACTATTTAACAAAATCATTTACAGTACAAGCTAATTAACGGAACATGTACAAACGAATAACACTTGTTATCGCTTTTTTTGTTTCTGGGTTTTCTGGGTATAGCCAGGAAATGTATCTCTCTATTTCCGGGCAAAGTGTAGATATCCAAAGTGGAGACAACCGTAACCTATACGATATTTGGATCAAGCCCGGTGCCAATGTTCAAAATGGAAGCTTACAGATTTTTGATGCGGGGTTAGGAGGAGCTGTAGATTTAATTACACAGGAAGAAGCCAATACCGTTACTACTTTTGAACTCTTCCGATTTGACGAATTATACAGAACTACTGGTAATTCAGTAGCTACACTCCCCGGTTCACCTAGTGCTCAAAATACTCTAGTTGCAGAAAATGAAGAGCGATTCAAGAACAGGTGGGTTCCTTTGGCTGATATTTCTCCTGGAGAGAACGGATATATTATCAGGGTTACCACGGATGAAGGAGACGATGTAAACAGCTTCAATTTCCGTGTAGTTTCGCCCACGGGGCGGGTATTAAGTGGAAGTGCATGGAAAGTAATTGCGATTGACCTTTCAGTTGGAGTTTACAGATCAACATCCAACTCATTATACCAGCTTAAGCCCCACATCCTGGATCAGGGAGCTAGTGCACCTAATTTAACACTGAATGGACAGGAAGATTCTCAAATAAATATCATTGATGCATTTGGTGAAACTTACCCTGTAGCAGATGCAAATATTCCAGCACAAAGATATGGGATAGATAATAACTGGGGTCTCCAAATCGGAGGGTCACAGAGCTGGCTTAATACTCTTACAATTTTTGGTCAGCAAGAGCCCGTTCTTTGGGAATTTGAACCCATTGTACTCGATCAATTAGAGAAACCTGCACTGACCATTAACGAGGTCGAAGCTTCTCGATGTACTGATAAGAGATTTGAACTTGCAGGGAATGCATTTACCCAACGAGATCTTGGAAGTGCTCAATGGTTATTAAACAGCCAGGTTATAAGTACAGGGAGTGCCCCAACGATTGCATTCGAAGACAGAGGCCAAATCCCTGTCGATGTACTTATCCCAAACGAGCGCTCCTACTTTCCTGAGTTCTGGGCCTACACAAAAATTGTATTCGTAAATACCCCTCCTATCGCACGATTAGAATCTCCAAAAGAGATTATTTCACCTTCGGAAGTACTCACCTTATCTGCGGCAGAGTCTTATGACCTGGAAGGACAGGAAGTCGAGATAACCTGGTTTGTGAATGGGGCACGACGTAATACTGGACCGAGTTTTAATTTCTCCAATACCGTATCGGGACTTTATTCCATTTCCATTCAGGTTGCCGATGGAGGAACTTCTTTGAATTGTAGTATTGCTGAACAGGAAGTGCAGGTTCGGGTTAATACTCAGCCATATGCTGAGATTGACGTGGCTCCTGTTTCCGGAACAGATGATGAAATTGTACTTAAAGTCTCTAATCAAACTGATTCTGATAATGATCGTCTCTCCTACCAGTGGGCAGGAATCGGTGTTCCGGAAGGTTCAACTTCTGATAGTATCGTAGTTAGCCACCAACAACCCGGCGTATATCCGGTGCGATTAATCGTAAGTGATGGCTCTGGAGCACAGAACGCCTCGTATTCCGTCAACCGTGTATATGAAGTAAATGCTGCTCCTGTCCCTGAATTTTCAGTCCCAGCTACTGTTGCTCCTGGAGATGTCTTCCCCTTAAATGGAGTTGAATCTTCTGATCCCAATCAGGACCCTCTCGTGTATATCTGGACAGTAAACAATGAGGAAGTGGCTAGAGGTGATGTATCCACCCTATCATTAAGTGATCCAGGAGATTATGAGATTAAGTTAACTGTAGATGATCAACGAGGAGTAAGTAATTCCGTTCAAACCTTAACTCAGGTGGTTCATGTAAATGCTCCTCCGAGCCCGGTGATTACTGCTGTTCCGGTTACTTCAACTGCTAAGGTTACTTTTGCTGCTACGCAAAGTTCAGATGCCGAATCGGAGTTAGCTTCGTTCAACTGGGATTTTGGAGATGGAAACAGAGCGTCGGGCCCACAAGTTGATCATACTTATCAGCAAACCGGAAGTTATACGGTTAGGCTTACTGTTGATGATGGAGCCAATCTGAGAAATAGTGTCCAGACTTCGGAGCATGTGATCGTTGTTAATAGTTATCCAATCGCTTCTTTTGAAATTCCTGATGTTGTTGCTCCAGGCATAGCTTTTACCGCCGATGCAAGTACCAGTACGGATGCTGATGGAGCAATAAGTAATTATGAATGGGAAGCAAACGGCTCCCCTGCCGGTACTGGTCGTACTAATTCCATCACTTTAAATGAATCTGGTCTGCATACTATTTCTCTATATGTAACCGATGATTCGGGCTTCGAGGAAGCAAAAGGCTTTAGTGCAAAACAAATTCGTGTCAATCAGCCCCCTGTTCCTGGATGGAGAACAGAACCGGAAGAAATTGTCCCTAATACGGAAATCAAGTTTTTTGCAGATCAATCCTATGATCCAGATGGATCTATAGACAGTTATTTATGGAGATTTGAGGATGGAACTGAATTGAAAGGAATGCAGATTCAGCGAATCTTTACTGATGGAGGAATCAAAAGGTTTACTATTTCTGTAACTGATAATGACCTTATTGAAAACTCTACCACTACCCTCGAAGGCTTTGTGAATGTAAACCATCAACCTTATATCGTAACTGAAACTGTGGTTCGATCTAATTCGACTACCGTACGTTTAGATGCTTCCGAGAGCTACGATTTAGATAATGATGCCATCACCTATGAGTGGACGTTACCAGACGGCACAAAGCGGAAAGAGTCTACCTTCAGTTGGACTGCTCCTGAACCTGGCATTCACTTCATTGGGCTTACTCTTAACGATGGACTTGGACTTTCTAACAGCGTTAACAGTGAATCCATTAGAGTAATGGTGAACAGACCTGTCCAGGCAGTTGTGGACTCTGTAATTACTTCCTGTAGCGGACAAACTGTTCTCTTTAATAGCTCCAGAAGTTATGATCCTGATGGGGATGCATTTAGAGCCCAATGGGATTTTGGGAATGGAGTTACTTCTGATGAAGCTAACCCTTCTTACGTATATGAAACCCCAGGGGTATATGAAGCCAAGCTTACTCTTAGTGACGGTTTCTCCGGACAAAGTTCAGTGGCAAAAATCCCTGTGATTATCGAAGGATCTCCTGTTGCCAAGATGAATCTTACTGAAACAACGATTTGTGTAAACACTGCTCTATCTTTTGATGGCTCGGAAAGTACTGATCCTTCAGGCTCCATTCCTGCTATGTCCTGGGATATGGGAGATGGGAATTCAGCAACAGGCGCACGATATGAGCATATATTCACCGAACCTGGTGAGTACACCGTTACCTTAACCGTTGAAGGTTCTGGTTCAGGCCAGTGTAGTAATATCAGTCAGGCAACAGCCAAAGTAACTGTTGTCGAAGGTCCGGTCGCTGCTTTCGACTTACCTGAATGGATAGCACCAGGTGAACCTATTATCCTGGATGGATCAGCTTCAGTTGCTGATGGAGGATTTAGAACTGCTAAATGGACGATTGACACGCAGTCCGGAAGCCAGGAACTGGATGGACTTACCACGACTCATACCTTCAATGAGCCTGGAGAATATTTTGTCACCCTGTACCTCGAGACCAATACTGATACCGATTGTAATACCGTAAGTCTGACTAAATCGATTAAGGTTAACGCCCCTCCTACTATCGTATGGAATTTACCTGAAAACATAGTAGCCGGGGAAGATTTAGAACTCAATGCCTTTGCAAGCAGTGATCCTGACGGTTTTATAAAACAGTATAAATGGTATATCGACGATGGTTTTGTCAGCTATAATGCGAGTGAATTAGTTAAAGCAATTACTCCAGGCCGACATAAAGTGAATCTTGAAGTTCGTGATAATTCTGCTGCATCGAATAATGTAGTAACGATGGAAAAATACTTCTTCGCTAACAGCAGCCCCCTTCCAACCATTGATGGACCTGCAATAGTTTATCAAAACCAACAGGTCAATCTACGATCTGGTCTAGGGCAGGACAGAGATGGCGACTTACTAACTACCGTCTGGAAGCTTGATGGACAACCTCTGCCTATTCCTCAATTCACTGCGGACGAAGCCAGAGCTTATCGTGTCACTCTAATCCAGGATGATGGCCGAGGATTACCAAATTCAGCTGACTCAACCATACTTGAAATAAATCCTGTAAGAGTTCCAGATGTAACCCCATCCTACCCTAATAAAATTGTGGTTGGTGGAGTTCTTTCTATCCCAAATTTAGGAATATCTGATTCATGGACTTTTGCGAATCAGAATTTTTATGAGACTTCCTGGAGAGCAACCGCTGCAGGGCAGCAAACCTTCAACCTTGCATGGACACCGCTCGGTATGGAGCTCAGCAGACGATCATTTACGATTGATGTAGTTGAACCGTTAAAGTTTACTGAACCTGCCACCCCATTGATTATTGACTGGAATCCGGTTAACCCTACTACCGTGATCAAAGTACCAGCTATAAATCGTTCTTTATCCGATGTTCAGGTAATCTGGAAACAGTCTGGTCAGGAAATCGGAAGAGGAACTCAAATAAGTCCACGACTTATCCGGGGGCAAAATCGATTTACTGTTGAGGTTACTGATTTGAAGGTAGATCAATCCAGACCTATTAGTGTGGATGTGATCATTACCACCCAATAAGTACCTGCTTTACATTCTTTTATTTGAATTAAAAACATGGTAGCTTTTCTTAGTTATCAAATCACTCAACTCGATTTCATTTGAAGATCGTAATTATTGGCGCCGGAGAAATTGGATACGATCTGGCGAGTGTTCTATCCAAAGAAAAACATGACGTAACGGTCTTAGATCGCCAAAAAGAATGCCTTAGCCGAGTAATAGAGTCCCTGGATGTACTTACCGTAGAAGGAAATGCGACTTCCGGTAAAGATTTGGTCAAAGCAGGGGTTGAAGATGCCGATGTAGTTATTTCCGCTACCAGCATTGATGAAGTGAATATGATCACTTCTATGATTAGCAAAAGGCTTGGAGCCAAAATGGTAATAGCCAGGGTACGTAGCGACGAATTTACTCAACAGAACGCACCAGTAAGTTCCAAAGACCTGGGTATCGATGTAATGATCCATCCTGAGCTCAGTGCCGCCCAGGAAATCGCTCAGCTTCTAAAAAGATCTGCCGCTAGTGATCTGATCAATCTAGCCGAAAATAAAATGCAGTTAATCGGGGTTCGCTTAGAACGAACCTCACCGCTCAGTGGCAAAACATTGATAGAATACGCTGCGGAATATTCAGATATCATTTTCAGGGTCGTAGCAATTGGACGAAGAGGCCTTACCCTTATCCCAAAAGGCCCGATGAAGCTACAGGCTTTCGATCAGATTTTCGTATTGGCTAAAACGGAAGATATTCCTCGAGTAATTGAGACTACCGGCAAAAAGGAAACGGAATTAAATCGAATTATGGTAGCCGGAGGCTCTATGATGGGCGCCATGATTGCCAGATTGTTATGTAAAGACCCAAAAAAGAACTGGAGCGTAAAGGTAATTGAGCCAGACTACGATCGAGCAGAAGAATTGGCAATAGAGCTCAAAAATGCCATGGTATTGCATGGTAATCCAACAGATCCCGATTTGCTAGCCACTGAAGGAATTTCAGATATGGATGCGTTCATTGCGGTTACCGATGACGAAGAGTCCAATATCATCTCTTGTTTAATGGCAAAACATCTGGATGTTAAAAAGACAGTAGCTCTTGTTTCAAAACCTGATTTCATCCCCTTAAGTCAAACCATCGGCCTTGATGCAGTAGTTAACAAAAAAGTAGCCGCTTCGAACGAGATTCATCGGTATGTACGAAAAGGCAGGGTAATATCCGTAACTGAATTAAGGGGTATTAAAGCAGAAGTAATTGAACTTCAGGTATCGGCCAAATCGAAGGTAGTTGGGAAAGAAATCCGAAAGCTAAAACTTCCAAATGGTTGTGTAATTGGCGGAGTATTATGCGAAGGCTCGGTAGAAATAGCCACCGGATTTACCGTTATCAAAGCAAATGACAGAGTTATGATATTCTGCCTACCCGAAGCGGTTGATAAAATAACCAACCTGTTCCAGTAATGGCACAACGAGGCAGAATAAGTGCTCTAAATCGTCCTCTTATCGACTTTAAGGTTGTTTTCGGCATACTAGGCTCCTTCATTTTTTTTATGGGCTTTGCCTTCCTTCTTCCTCTCATCATCGATTTGATTTATGTAGAGCATCATTGGGACTCCTGGTTAATCTCTTCCGGGATTGCCTTTGCCGTTGGTGGTGTTCTTTGGTACTTCTTTAAGCCCGAAGAAGAAGCTCGTATCCGGGAAGGATTTATGGTAGTAAGTTTAACCTGGCTCCTGCTTTCACTGGTTGGAGCGCTCCCCTTCATTATTGCAGGAGTACTTCCTCATTATACTGATGCTGTTTTTGAAACCATGAGTGGACTCACTACTACTGGTTCAACCATTATGGGAGGTATTACCAGCAATGGCTATGCAAATCCTATGATTGAAGAATTGCCAAATAGCTTTCTCTTTTGGCGTTCTTTTTCTCACTGGCTTGGCGGCATGGGGATTATCGTTCTTTCTCTAGCCATCCTTCCTCTATTGGGTATTGGAGGGATGCAGTTATTCCAGGCCGAATCGCCAGGCCCTACTGCTGATAAACTAACTCCAAGGGTACAGGAAACTGCAAAACTACTATGGGTTGTTTATGTGGCTTTAACAGGACTTGAATTTGTTCTGCTATGGATACATCCTGCAATGGATTGGTTTGAAGCGTTAAATCATGCTTTTGCTACCCTTGCTACGGGAGGATTCTCAACAAAAAATGCCAGCATCGCTGCCTTCGATTCAGTCTATATTGATGTCATAATTACCATTTTTATGTTCCTGGCTGGAATTAACTTTGCTATGCACTTCCGATTATTGAATGGAGACAGCAAAAGCTTTTTCAGCAACCGGGAAACAAGGTTTTATGCACTAATTACTCTAATCGGGATCCTTGGCATCTCCTTTTCACTCTGGCACTTTGATGGCCGATCTTTATTAGAAGCCCTGCGCTATGGATCCTTCCAGACTGTAGCAATTATAACGAGTACTGGTTTTGGTACCGATGATTATGAACTTTGGTATTCTTTTGGTGCATTTATACTGTTTCTTCTATTCTTTACCGGAGGGAGTGCTGGATCGACCAGCGGTGGGATTAAAATGATTCGCTGGATGATCATAATTCGAAATACAGTACGAGAGATTAAACAAATCATCCATCCCAAAGCAATTCTTCCTGTACGAATTGGAGAACAAGCTATCGATTCTAATATCCAACGTACCGTACTTAGCTTTTTCATTTTATACCTATTTATTTTTGCAATCGGTGCTTTTGCTATCAGCTTGTTTGGGTATGACCTTCTCTCTTCGGTTGGTGCGAGTATCTCAGCCCTCGGGAATATAGGTCCAGGCTGGGGTGACTTCGGGCCTACAGATAGTTTCGCATCCCTCCCATTCCTCGCAAAATGGGTACTCATATTACTAATGATGGTTGGCAGGCTTGAAATCATCACGGTATTGATTATTTTTTCCCCAAGCTTCTGGAAACAGTAATCTCACTCTATGCCCCCAGTCTACATAATTTTTGGTGTAAGCGGTTCTGGTAAATCTACTGTAGCCAAAAAACTTTCCAGTGAACTAAACCTTCCTTTTTTTGACGCTGATGATTTTCACCCACCTTCTAATATTGAGAAGATGAAATCTGGTAAACCACTCACAGATGAAGATCGATATCCCTGGTTGAATACTTTATCGACTAAAGTTAGCGAGTGGAATAGAGCTGAAGGTGCTGTGCTTGCTTGTTCTGCACTAAAGGAAGCGTATCGAGAAATTCTTGAAACACCTCCAAATCTGGTGTATTGGGTATTCCTGGATGGTTCTCTTGAGCTCATAGCAGAACGAATGAATTCAAGGAGCAATCACTTCATGCCCAGCATCTTACTCGAATCACAGTTTGAGGCATTAGAGCGGCCCCAAAAAGGTCTAAGCGTATCCATCAAAAAAACTCCCGACCAAATAGTGAAGGAAATCATCGAACATCATAAAGAACATGAGTAAATCAAACATCGGAGTTTATGGACTTGGTGTAATGGGTAGTAACCTTGCCCTAAACATGCTGGATAAGGGATTTTCACTTTCCGTTTTTAATAGGGATGAAGGTGAAGAAAAAGGAACCGTATCTGCATTTCTTGAAGAAAATCTGAACTATGATCACCTATCTGGATTTACTGATGAAGCCGAATTCGTTGCCTCTATAGAACAACCCAGAAAGATTTTGTTGATGGTTAAAGCAGGCCCCGTGATTGACCAGGTAATTAAACAACTGCTTCCTCATCTTGACAAAGGAGATATCCTTATTGATGGCGGGAACTCTCATTATAAAGACACTGATCGGAGAATCAATAATCTCTTAAACACTCACGACATTCATTTTCTTGGAACTGGAATTTCAGGAGGGCAAAAAGGAGCGCGTAATGGTCCTTCCTTAATGCCAGGGGGTAATAAAAAAGCCTATGAGCAAGTATCAGAGATACTCTCTTCTATTGCTGCCGAGGATTTTTCCAAAAAATCCTGTTGCGCTTACATTGGGGAAAACGGAGCCGGGCACTTTGTAAAAATGGTTCACAATGGCATTGAGTATGTGGAGATGCAGTTATTGGCAGAACTATACTCTATTCTTAAAGGAAACTACTCTAATGAAGAAATTTCATCCATCTTTGCAGAATGGAATGAAAGCAAGTTAGAAAGTTATCTATTAGAGATCACTTCCAGGATTCTTCTTCACAAGAATGACCGAGGCTTTCTCATAGACCAAATTCTTGACGCTGCGGGTAGTAAAGGAACTGGTTCATGGTCTACCATTGCCGCACTGGAAACAGGCTCTGTAAATACCATGATGTCCTCTGCAGTTTTTGCCCGGTATACTTCTAGCAGAAAAGAAGAAAGAGTATCACTTTCGAAAAGAGTGAAAGCAAATGATCAATCTATAGAAGCTCTGGACATAGAAAAACTTAAATCAGCTTACAAAGCAGCCCGAATACTTAATCATCATCAAGGCTTTGAATTGATGAGGGTGGTAGCCTCAGACTACAACTGGAATCTGGATTTCTCCGAGTTAGCAAGAATATGGACAAATGGGTGCATTATCCGTTCAAAGCTAATGGAAGAATTATCGGCACTATATAAAGTAACCGATAGCCTCCTAGATCATTCTGATACTTTTCAGTTTGTACATGATTCTGAGATGGATTTATCCACTCTTATAAAATCAGGCTTAGACCAGAGATTGCCCACCCCGGCTTTTTCATCGGCCTATGAGTTCTGGATTTCGATTACATCAGAAGAGTTGTCAGCAAATCTGATCCAGGCTCAGCGAGATTATTTTGGAGCTCATACTTATCAACGAAAAGACGACCCTTCTGGCTCGTTCTACAACACAAACTGGGAAGAAAATGATTGATTGGACACTTATAGCTGCTGTATTGGGAGGCATCGCACTCCTGCTCCTCCTTATTCTTCGTTTTAAGATTCAGGCTTTTATCTCGCTTCTAATCTCAAGTATAGTTGTTGGAATACTGGCAGGCCTCTCTCCTTCTGAAATGATCTCTACAATTCAACAAGGGATGGGAAGTACATTGGGTTTTGTAGCTACCGTTGTAGGACTTGGAGCCATGTTTGGAGCTATACTTGAGTATTCGGGAGGAGCCGAAGCATTAGCCAAAAGTATGATTTCCAAATTTGGAGAAGAACGAGCATCCTGGTCGCTTATGGCTACCGGTTTTATCGTCGCAATTCCTGTTTTCTTCGATGTAGCCTTCATCATTCTCGTACCCATTGTTTATGCACTCCAGCGAAAAACTGGCAAATCTCTACTAATGTATGGGATACCTTTATTAAGCGGTTTAGCTATTACCCATGCCTTCATCCCTCCTACTCCCGGACCAGTAGCCGTTGCCGATATTCTTGGAGCTGATTTAGGATGGATTATCCTGTTCGGCTTTCTCGTAGGTATTCCTGCTGCGATAACAAGCGGTCCACTGTTTGCCAAATTCATCGCGAATAAGATTCAGATCACTGCTCCAGAATTCACTGATCAACATCTTGAGGTAGAAAATGCGCCCTCAATCGGTACCATTCTTTCCATTATTGGCGTACCCATTGTTCTTATTCTGATAAACACTTTGATTAATAGCCCATTACTTGGAGAGGCCGCTATTCCAGCATCTATCAAAGAATGGATGAAAATGATTGGACATCCATTTACAGCCCTCATTATTGCAAATCTCCTGGCCTGGTATATACTCGGCATTAAAAGAGAGACACCAAAAGATAAGATGTTGGACATCATGACCCGATCTATGGCTCCTGCTGGCATTATTATCCTATTAACTGGTGCTGGTGGTGTATTCAAGCAAGTATTGGTAGATACGGGGATCGGGGAAATGCTAGCCACTTATTTTGCCGAACAGGGAATAAGTCTCTTGCTATTCGCTTACCTGGCAGCTGTACTTGTAAGAATTCTGCAGGGATCAGCTACAGTAGCCATGATAACTGCTGCAGGACTAACCGCCCCTCTGTTGATTTCGGAAACAGAAATAGAAAAGGCGTTACTGGTAATTGCAATTGCTTCTGGAGCTTCTATCCTGTCTCATGTAAACGACAGTGGCTTTTGGTTGGTGAGCAAATACCTCGGGTTAACAGAAAAAGAAACCTTCAAAAGCTGGACGGTTTCTACGACCATTCTTTCATTAACTGGCTTTGTTACCGTTCTTCTTATCTCTCTATTTGTCTAAATCAACAATGAAAAAAATATCCTCTTCTTCTCTTCTTTTATTAATTCTTGGGGTTTCATTGATCCTGGGATGTTCAGATCAAGAAAAAACACCAAGCCCACCAATTCAAATCACCTATTCTGCGGTAGATGATTTTGATATGTTAGAAGTTGAAGAATTTGTTCCTTTCTATCATGATCAGGAACGAGGGGTTCTCGCTATAGACGCTGCTATGTACAAAGATCAATTTTCCATAGCCCGACTAACATTCGATGGTAAATCTTCGATCTATGACCTAACCTTTCAAAGCATGACGGAAATTGATGGTGAATCCACTTATAAAGTATTTATTAATGATTCATTGGTGGCCGAATTCCAAAATCCAGAAACTGAAATCGACTTTGAAATCATCGAGCATACTGCAAGGAATATTCCTATCGAAAATGGTCAAATAATTTCGGTTCAATTTAATTCGCATTCTAACGGCAAGATTCCAGAAAATGATGCTTTTGCTTATGCAAGAGGAAGATGGAAAGGTTTGGTACTTTCTAAAGCTGAATAGAGATTAAATTATTCGAGAAAATTTTTCTCACGAAATCGCTCTAATCTGAGCAAAAAAGCGCTTTAATTATTGCTTGAAACGCAGTACGTTAAGCAAACTTTTCAGCTTTTAAGTAACCTTAACTAAACCAACCTACATGGAAAATACCATAAACAGAGACCGGCTCTTTTTGGGTAGTTGTCTGGCTCTTACTGTTACCTCACTTACTTTTGCCGTACGCGCTGAAATAGAAGGCGTTTTTGGTTCCGACTTCGGATTGACGGCTGCAGAAATTGGATGGGCATTTGGACCTGCTTTCTGGGGATTCACCATAGCGATGTTTGCAGGTGGATTAATCATCGACCTTGTTAAAACGAAAAATGTAATCTGGATGGCTTTCTTTATGCAGCTTATCGGATTAATACTCATGCTCATTTCCCGCGATAAAACCATGTTATTTGTATCCAATGTATTTGTTGGTCTTGGTAATGGATTTGTAGAAGCTGCTTTTAACCCTCTTGTAGCTACGCTCTACCCTGATGCAAAAACAAAAATGTTAAATCGCTTCCATGTCTGGTTTCCGGGCGGAATTGTAATAGGTGGGTTATTAGCTTACCTGCTTGTTGATACGCTTGGATTAAGTTGGTTGATTCTTGTAGGAACTCTATTCATCCCGTTAATTTGGTACGGTGTGTTATTCATGGGACAGGAAATCCCTGAAACCGAACGGGTTACAAGTGGGGTCTCCTATAAGGATATGTTAAAAAATACGGCCGCTCCCTACACCATCATCCTTATCGTATCTGTGATGATTGCCTTTGCATCTGTTCCAAGCTTAAGCATCGATTTTGGTTCTAATATTACATACATCGTTGTTGTTGGGTTCTTAGCCCTAATTGTAATTGAAGGAAAAGTTGTAAATAAAATTGGGTTACTCTTCCCTTTCATTTTCATCTGTATGTTCCTCACTGCAAGTTCGGAATTAGGAACCAACCAATTTATTAATGCACTACTTACTGATGGTGGTGTGAACCCAATCCTTATTCTTGTACTTATCACTGGTATTATGGCGGTAGGTAGATTCTTTGCTGGACCGATTATCCATCGCTTGAACCCAACAGGAGTATTATTGGGATCAGCTATATTATCAACAGCTGGTTTATACCTTTTAAGTACTGTAAGTGGTGTAGGACCTACTTTAGGTTCAGCAGTGGTATTTGCACTGGGTATCTGTTATTTCTGGCCAACTATGATCGGTTTTGTAGCCGAGTATGTGCCAAAGAGTGGTGCACTTGGTCTCTCCATTATGGGTGGAACCGGAATGGTAGCTACTTCTCTAATTCTTCCAATCATGGGAGAATCCATTGATACTGCCGGACCTCAGGCTACCCTTGGTTATATGACCATTCTCCCAGCTATACTGATTGTTTTATTTGCTGGATTATATGTGTATATGAAAGGTAAAACCGCAGAAGGAGAAGCTGCTCACTAAGACAAACAATCCTGATATTTTAAATGAAAGGCGGCTAAGCAATTAGCTGCCTTTTTTTATATAGAAAGGTCTTCAATCGGGCTTTTAACACCTTTTAGGTTTTTCGTACTTACATGAGTATAAATCTGTGTTGTTGAAATGTGTTTATGACCAAGTAATTCCTGGATTACTCGAATATCAGTTCCATTGTCGAGAAGATGAGTAGCAAATGAATGCCTAAGAGTATGAGGTGTGGCCTTTTTTTTAATACCCGCCAATTTCCGATGCTTTCTCATAAGATTTTGTATTGAAGAAGCCGAATATTTAGCTCCCTTCTGCCCTTCAAATAAGTATACTTTTGGTTTGTAACCCCGTGTATAATCTCTTAGCAATTCTAATATAGTGGGTGCAAGGATTGAGTAACGATCTTTTTTGCCTTTCGCCTGGGAAACACGGATCTGCATTCTTCCTGAGTCAATATCACTAATCTGAAGGTTTAAAATCTCACTTAATCGAAGTCCAGCTGAATAGCATAAACTAAATATTGCTCTGTGTTTTAAGTTGGTAAAGCTATTTAAAAACCTTTGAACTTCTTCAACTGAAAGCACCTCTGGAACATTACTTGGTTTTTTCATCTTTATATTAAAATCAAAATCAATTGGTTTCTTTAAGACTTCCCTGTAAAGAAATCTTACTGAAGCTAGAAGTTGCTTCATAGAAGAGTAACTGTAGCAAAGATCAGATTTAAAATGATAAAAATATTCATGAAGGTGCTCAGGGGTTATTTCCTTTAGCTGATTATCCTGAACATATTTTAGAAATAGACCTAGACCATTTAGATAAGCATTAATCGTATTGGGGCTATAATTTTTTAGAGTAAGTGTATGTTTGTACTTTCTAACTAAATCTTGTTTATTCATCATATTCCAAGTAATTACAGGAATATGATGAATAAACATTAAATATGTAATAGGGATATGAGGAACTCAATGCTTCATATTCCGTTGTTGTGCTTCATTATCAGAAATCACTTACCAATGATAAAATTCTTTAGAAGAATCAGACAAAAATTACTATCTGAAAATAAATTCAGTAAATATCTGATTTACGCAATAGGAGAAATTGTCCTTGTGGTCATTGGAATTTTAATAGCGCTATGGATAAATGATTGGAATGAAAATAGAAAAGCAGATATAAATCAACTAAAATATCTGAACTTGTTAAAAAAAGAGGCGCTAAACAATATCTCAAATATTGATATTGAATTAGATAGAATTAAAATAACGATAGAAGGACAAAAAGAGATTTTTCAATTAATTGATGAAGCAAAAGACACACTATCTGAAGCACATATTTCTCAAACTTTCTTTAATACATTTTCAAATGCAATGGGTTTTAATTATGAGAATAGTGTTCTCACCGAAATTAAAAATTCGGGTGAATTAAAGAACATAAAAAATGACAGTTTAAGAATGGTTTTATTGGCGCTCGAGCCTCGCATACAAATTTTGAGAACACAAGAAGATTCTTACAATACACTACAAAAAAACATATTAGAGTATATCAATTTGAATGGCGATATGAGATTAATTTTTGAGAGCGTAGGTTACTCTAACCAACTTGGAATAGGAAAGGCTGAAGTTAAAAGTAAGGGAAATATGATTCTTCTCAGCGATTCCTATTTTAAGAACAAATTAATTGAGTATATGGCGATAACCAACAATTTAACTGACGAATTATATCCAAGCAGAAAAAAACAGTTTGTTGAAATTATAACTGTAATTGAAGAGGAAATTGAGAACAGGAAGTAAATAAAAAAAACGAAAGCACAACAATGGCTATAAAGCATAGGCCTAACCAACCAAACCGTTCCTACGCTTCATAGCTGGAACGTTCGAGTTTCATCAACAATTTGTGTGAATGGTTCAGCTTTACTAGCTTCGAGCAGCCTGGAAATGTATTAGAATAAGCAACGCTTTAATCGGGAAAACACCAGGAACTACTATTAATCTATAATTAATAAAGAAAGTATTATGTCTGAGCAATTAAACGAAAAAATTGAAAAACACTGTGCCAATCCCCCAGCGAAATACGATGATCTAAAAGCAATCTTCCTCAATTGTACCCTGAACAGAACTCCTGTTTTATCTCATACCGAAGGGTTAATTAAAGTTGCTCAGAAAATTTTTGAAGCGAATGACGTAGAAACCAAAATCATTCGCCCCGTCGATTATGAAATCCCCGCTGGTCTGGGACTCGATATGTCCCAAACTCCTGAGTGGGATAAAGATGACTGGCCAATGATCCAAAAAGAGATCGACGCGAGCGATATCGTAATTGTATGTACTTCGGTTTGGCTTGGAGAAAAATCTTCCGTTTGCAATAGAACGCTTGAAAGAATGTACGGCTATACACACCAGTTCAATGACAAAGGCCAGTATAGAGATTATGGCAAGGTTGGTGCTACACTTATAACAGGAAACGAAGATGGAGTAAAGCACTGTGCAATGAACATTCTCTTTTCCCTTTCTCACATTGGATATACCGTCCCTCCTCAGGCAGATGCCGGTTGGATGGGTGAAGCAGGCCCTGGCCCCTCCTACCGCGATGAAGGTTCAGGTGGACCAGAAAACGAATTCACAAACCGTAATACAACCTTCCTTGTTTGGAACTGTTTACATCTTGCCAGAATGCTGAAAGATCTGGGCGGTATTCCCGCTTATGGCAATCAGCCCGATGAATGGGATGCAGGTTGTAAAACCGGATTTGATAGCCCCGAACATAAGAGATAAACTGTATAAGGTAGCCTGGAGAATAGTAATTAATAGTATCTCCAGGCTCTTATACCTTTACCGAAATAATTCTCCAAAATTGGCTGTAAAGCCAATTTCAATCATGCCATTTATTTCTTGCTGAAGATCACTGGCTGTGTTCCCCTTATTGTCAATAAAATTAGCTCCTATATCTGCCCTAACCCAGGTGTTGTGTGGTCCAAAATATTGGAGTTCTAATGCAGCTCTGGCTGTACGCTCAACGGTACCAGTTAATACATATTCAAGCTCTCTCCCACTCGATGAATAATTGCTTATAAATTCCTGGTTGATAGTTTGCTCGCCTTGAAGAAGCAGTCCTACATAAGGAGATATTGTAAGTCCTTTTATGTGGGAGTCTGCGAAATAGTCAAATCTAAGTTCGGTAAATGCATAGTCATTATAGTCTGTTGCAATTCCCCGATTTAGATACAGATATCGACCTTCTGCCTGATCGGTATTATAGGCCTGGTAAGTTACCAGTTCGAAATCCAGGTTTAGTTGAACAGGGTGGTTTCTTAGGTAGTAATCCGAATTCAATACCAGGCTAAAATTATTCTTCTCAGTCAATCCCCGATCAGCGCGATTAAAAATCACATCATCAACCATGAAATCGAAGTAGAGGCTAAGGCTTTTATGCCTATACCAAACACTCCCTCCAATAAATAAATTTTCGACTTGATCTTCAGGCGCAGCTGCCTCCAGGAAGAAATAGAGATATCCCGGAACAAGATATTTGGGTTCCAGACCTAAGCTGTAATGCGAGTATAGAATGGCGTCTTTAAAAGTAAGCAACAAATTATCGCTTAATCTCCAGTCAATTCTCCTCATAGATACCATTCGCTCTTTCGACTGATTATCGAACCTGGTACTACCACGAAAGACATCATCCCCACTGATGTTATCTAAGAAGCCTGTGATGGATGTGATTGAAATCTTTGTATTGCCCATAGCAAAGGCAAGCTGATCAAATGGAGGAGCTACATCTGAGATGAATGTACTTGACTCTCCATACATCCCCCATTGATGTTCTGTCCTCCCAATAAGGGCTTGTATATTTCCATTTCTATAACTCAGATAAGGATTATCGTTTCGTATATACAGACGATTAGTTGGATCGATTCCATCTGGTCCAAATTCGTAATACAAATCAAAACGTACATTATTGCTAAGAGTGAGATTTTTGAAATCTGTGAATAAAAATAGCTCTCCGTAAGGCCAGGCATGGAGCGAATTATCAGAAGGGCGATAGTATTGTTTACGCTCTGTATTATTAACCTCATTTCCTCCAATCAGTATCGGTTCAACGACATAAGGGCGCTGGTTTTCATACAAATCAAAACCGATAATTTCCTTTAGCTGCTCATACCAAATTTTTTCAATTCGGTTAAGTGATGATTCATTTATGTCAACTAAAGCTTCATAAACTTCACTCTCGTAATATGGAAGCCTAGTAGGGTTTAGTTCGTTTAGATAACCACGTTGTACTAAGCGCTCGATTAATGTATAGGCTTCAAAATCATCCAGGTCTAAGATTCTTGCATTTTGAGCGTGTGTGATTTGGCTACTAATAGCTAAGAACAGTAAAATGAGTAGACCAAGTCTCAGGTCTGTTAAAAGAGAATAGAAAAGTTTTGCATTGAGTAAACAATACGTTTTGTGTATTGGCATTTAATTAAGTAATTATTGTCTCGTCATTTTTTAAAACAATAGACGTCAGACCTGCCAAGTCAAGCTGATTGATCTTCAAAAAATCTCGACCATATTTATTTCTACGGTGACCAGAATTAAACTAAGACATTGAAGAATAAGAAGCATAATTTTCTAGATTCACTTTATCAAACCTCCAAAAAATGGATAAAGAACAGAGGAAGAACTATACTATTTGATATTAAAATGAAACCTTTACTCCTTCTCATCATCTTAATAATCCCAAGTCAGCTCTTTTCACAACAAGTAGCAGATACAAGTTATAATCCGGTTATTCACAACCCTGCATACGAGATGGGAAAAGGCCCTGTGATTTTCATTGATGAAGGACATCAAAACTTTCATACCAAGAACGGGCGTTATAAAGCATTCTCAAACCTTTTGGAAAGAGATGGATACAATGTTTTAGAGTACAATGGAATATTTAAAAAAGATGAATTAGATAACGGCAAAATCCTTGTAATATCGAATGCACTAAACGCGGTTAATGTAGGTAATTGGGTATTACCTAATCCTTCAGCATTCACAAAGCCGGAAATCGATGCTGTAAAGGAATGGGTATGGGAAGGTGGAAATTTGTTTCTGATAGCCGATCATATGCCAATGGCAGGTGCCGCTGAAGATCTGGCTAGAGTCTTTGAATTTGAATTCACTAATGGATTTGTTTTTGATACCCTATCAAGAGGTCCTGCATTATTTAATCTAAACGAAAAAACTCTCATCGAGAGTAACATTACCAGAGGAAGAAACTCAACTGAAAGCGTCCAGCAAATTGCGACTTTCACCGGTCAGGCATTTAGAATACCAGATGATGCTACTCCAATTTTAATCTTTGCTAACAGCTATTTGAACTTGCTTCCTGATACTGCTTGGGTTTTTAATGATAGAACTATAAGACAGAATGCCGGAGGGTGGTCACAAGGGGCCTTCAAAAAGTTTGGAAAAGGACGAGTTGTAGTCTTTGGAGAAGCAGCAATGTTTTCCGCTCAACTAGCCGGGCCTCAAAAAAGAAAAACCGGAATGAACAATGAGATTGCACCTGAAAACTACCAACTACTGCTAAACATCATTCATTGGTTAGATGGTATGCTGGACTAACCGGTGTTTTAAAACTTAATCCAATCCAAATCTTCTAACCATTGAATAAGCGCCGGCAGGAAAGTCAATGACGTTAGAAGAGTCATTCCAATACCGATTACAGCCATCACTCCTAGCGATTGTAAGCCTGGATGTGCTGTAAAAAGCAATCCTGCAAAGCCGAGCATGGTAGTGAATGATCCCATGGTAATATGCTGACCAGTACTGGAAAGTACCTCCCACATACTGTTTTTGCCTTCATCTCTGTAGCGATGAGCTAAATGAACTCCACTATCCTCCCCTATTCCAAGTATCGCAGGAAGAACCACCAGGTTGTAGAAGTTGAACTGAAGATCAAAAATCATCATGATTCCAAACATCCAGAGAAGACCTACCAAAAGTGGAAGCATGGAAATCAACGACCAACGGAAAGATCGGAAGGTGAAAATCATGAAGAGGTAAATGATCAGGAAGGTAGCTCCCACCATGTATGGACTTTCCGTTCTCATCAAGTCCAACATAGACGCAGCAACAATACTTGTACTTGCAGCGTGATAGGTTTTACCTCCATCCAATCTTACCTCACCTACATCATCCTTAAAAGCGATAGATAAACGACCATCGGAAAGTCCCACAGATGGATAAATAATAACAAAACGACCCACTTCTCCATCTTTGGTAATAAATCTGGATTTCAGATAGTCAGGGATTTGATCAATCGTGAGTGGTTCTGTGGTTTGTGAAGCTCTCCGAAGTTTATCAAGGTCTTCATCTTCCCTGTTCACAATGAATGGGTCCTCAAGTAATTCCCGAATATCAGCAATGGCCTGAAGCTTTACTTCCTCTTCCTCTAAGGTAGATGGAAATCGCTCCTGTAGCGACTCAATACTTAAAATGGTAGGTGAGGTTGTATCCTGGTCTTTAATCTCCTGTAAGGCCAACATAAGCTCTTTTACTTCTTCATCAGAATCAGCAATGATGTAGGCCGGATTCCTTTTATCAGAATCTTCTGCTTGCCGGGCTACTTCCCGGAATTTTTCATACTCAGGGAATCTGGGTTCAAGCTCACCCGTATCGTACTGGAAACTTAAGTTTCCACTCAAAGCAATTACTACCCCTGAAATTAGTAATCCAATGATCACTACCGTTCTGGCGAATGGATATCTACGCTTCTGGATGTTGTGAAATTCTTCATCGTGACTGAAGAGAATCAGATTAAAACGTTCAAAAATAACCAGGAGTGATGGGAGCACATATAACATTGCTACGAGTGCCAACATAATCCCTGTGCCGGAAATAAATCCAAATTCCGAAAACCCTCTGAAATCAGCGAACATTAACACATAAAGAGCACAGGCCGTGGTAAAAGCACTTACTAATATTGCTTCCCCGGTTTTATCATTAGTTGCATATATAGCAGTTTCTACATCCATTCCACTGGAACGTAATTCGATGTACCTGGCGTAGTAATGGATTCCGTAATCAATCCCCAACCCAAAGAGAATTACAAACAGCACCGATGTCATAGTGTTTAACATCCCGAGATAGAAATAGGTGATCCCAAAAGTCCATAGCAGACTGATCAGCAAAGGAACTCCGATAATAAGTACCGGAATGGGCATTCGTATAACATGACTCCATACCGTATATCCCTGATTGCCGTTTGATCCTCTCCTGTAATGGATGTACTTCTTGATAAAGAAATAAAGCATCACCAATAACACCACACTACTAATTCCGGACGCAAAACTTCCAAGAACATCATTCATTATTGAAGTCAGTTCTTCCAAATGTCGCTTTAACCTGCCTCCATATTGTACCTGCATTTCCGGGTGGAAGGAAGCTGGATTTAATGCCGTTATCAGTGAATCATAGGTCTCGAACATATCTTCCAGGTACTTGATATCACTTTTCGAGCCTGTCGGAAAGAATTTGAGCACCATGATGGTACTGTCTTCACTAATAGGATATTCTGAGGGAACTAATGTCTCATAGCTTTCCTGGAATCCTTCAGCCCTCGTATCCTCTTCTTCATCATCTTCCTCTAAATCAAAGTAAAAGGGGCTCGCTTCTAATTTGGCCTGCTCAATTTCATCCTCAAGCCATACAGTGATATCATCCAACTCCTGATTACTTGCCAAATAGAGAGCATTGTCTTTTAGTACTTCTGTGTTCTTTTTGTACTCAGCTCTTTTGAAATAAACATCCTGGTAGCGTGAATAATAGAGTTCAAGCGTTTTGGGTATAAGTGCTTCCGCAAAAGCTTTGTTCGCTTCAAAGCTTGGAGAATTGATAGCAACCTGCATCTCCGTTTCTCCACCAACAGTTTCTTTCAGTTCTTCAAGTGCAAGTACATTAGGGTGATCAGCTGGAAGCAGGTTAGCAATATCGGTATCAATCTTAAGCTGAGAAGCATAATACCCGCTGATGCCTGCCAGCACTAATGAGAAAACGATCACTAAGAATGGGTGGCGGATATTAAACGTTAAAAGAGGCCTAAATAGCCCAAGAAGCTGCTTCATCTATATTTGTACCTGACTAAATCGCTGAAAATAAGCATTTGAATTAATTATCGGGAGAAGAGCTTAAGAAAATATCGTCGTAATCTGCTTTTGAATTCTTTTTTGTGCTATCTCCATCGCTTAAGATCAATATTGCTAATGGCGTATGAGGAGGCGGATCACCGAATAAACGTCTGTAATCTTCAACGATATTTCGTTGAAAGGACTGCCACTCTCCCAGACCTTCTTCGCCACTACCCATTACTATGATTTTCTGATTCCCGTGAAATATTGAAGCCTCCTTGCCAACAGGAAGACTTGAACTCCAGGTGTAGCGAATGGATTTAGGTACTTTTCGGAAAAGCACTTTCCCTAAATCAAATACGACATAAATACTGGCCGCAGTATCATTCTTTTTCTTATCGGTTTCTTTGGCTCCATCGGGAATATCATGAATACGCCATTTCCAGTTTAGGATTGGAGTTTCGTAAATATCTACCTCAGATTTTGCCAGCGGATAGTTTAAATGCTTACCTCTCACCCCATCAAAACGCAGGAACTTATTCGTCCCTTCTTCCATCACTGTATAGTTATACGTTTTACGCAAATCGCCAGTATAAGTAATCGGACGCGCCTCTCCCTTTTGGTTATACCAATTTTCAGGGAGGTCTCCGATGAGTTCGTTTTCGAAATCTTCGATATCGAAAAAGATGACTTCTCCTGAATCAGATTGTGAGAATGCCGGCATTGAAGTCAGCAGTGCAAGAATAAAGATTATAACCGTTTGTTTACCCATGTAGATGTCGTCAATCGTGTTGAATTAACAAAGCAAAGAATATAAATATTAATTCCTCGATTTATTGTATCTCCAAAAACCTTAACTTCGCTCATCCATAATTTATTTCATCATTATCAATGTCTAATCAAAGACGGATGATGAGGATTACACTCATCACCTTTTTACTTTCAGGGATTTTGCTTGCAACACATGAAGGAGAATATTGGCCCTTCAGCATTTACCCTATGTTTTCTAAAGCTGGAAACCCCTGGACCAGAGCCATAGTAACAGATGTTTCGAATGTTGATTCTGCATCAGTATGGCAAACTACTTCTCTAAATGAAATTAATGGTACTGTTGAAAGTATCCTTGATGCCGGGGTTGATCAAATCGATTTCTCCAACTTCGTTTCTAAAACGAAGAACTGGGATGAAAAAAGAGTTCAGGCGCTACGAACAATGCTTGGGGAACAACATTTCAGAAATGAAGACTGGATGATTTTTAAGGTTAGAGGTCAGATGGTTGGCGATGATAGTGTAACCGTTCAGGTGACTCCCTATCTGCTCTTTAAATCAGATACCACACTTTTCAACCCTAACCTATCAAACGAAGATTATTTTAGCGAATGAAATTAGGAGCATACATAGTTGAAAACCTCTTCGGAAAGCCTGAAGAATTAACCAAAGCTCACCTCTTTTATTTCAAGATTTTTGAGCTCTTTATGGTGTACCAGGTTATTTGGCATTCCTGGTATTGGGGTATTTATACGCTTAAGATCAGAGACGTAGTACTTCCTCTTGGTCTGGCAAGACTGGTTGATATTTCGTTTATGCACAACGATTTCATGCCCATTATTGTGGCCTCGTTAACCACAATCATTGTGCTTGTTGCCTTTTTTAGAATTGGCTCCAAATGGCTATATGCAATTGCTCTCCTTTTATTCCACATCCTTTATGTAGCGCGCTTCTCCATTGGAGAAATACCTCATAGTGCAAACTTAGTTGGAATGGCTTTATTTAGCTTTGCTATGGGCTTGGCCTTCTTCGAGAATAAGAGTGAACGCTACCGGTTCATCATAGGGATTACCATTTTTTATATCGGTGCGGGCTATTTTTCAGCTTCCATCTCAAAATTAATTGGTACAGGAATTACCTGGGTTGATGGGAGACATTTGTGGCTTTGGATAGCCGAAAAAGGGACTGATATACTTTCTCGAGAAGGTGAATTCCAGTATACCTTTGTTCAAACAATTGCTCTAAACAGCATCCCCATCGCTACTATGATATTGATTGTGGGAATTATGACTGAGTTTTTCGGAATTCTATTCTGGTTCAATAAGGCAAGACCCATCATAGCATTATTTTTAATAGGCATGCATTTTGGAGTTACTCTGAGCATGAATATCCGTTTTGATGCTTTTATGATTGAACTCTTTATCCTTGGCTTTCCGTGGCCCGAGTGGTATAATCGGTACCAGCATAAAATTCGTGGCTTTTTCGAACCGGATAAAATCCCCATTTAAGCATTCTTTATGGCATATTTTGATGAGTTGAACCTCAAAATAGTTGACAACAAGTACATTTATCCTCCAGTAATTGTGCTTGCACTATTGTTTGGAGCACTGTTTTCTTTTGTAGACTTCCATATCGCAGTTGCAGTCACCCTTCCTTTGGTAGTACTGTATTTCTCCCTGCTCATTTTTCATACTTACCGGGGTATCATTAAAGAAATCCGATACCAGGATGAACGCACTCAGGCTCTTTTCAACATACATTCATTAGTGAAACCCAGAGCGCCTCTTCCCTATTTATCTGGCTGGGCTGCATTCCCTGAACTGATAAATACCATATTGGGTGAAGTTAAAACTTTGAAGCCAGATCATATTATTGAAATTGGAAGTGGCTCCTCCACGATTATTACTTCTTATCTGCTTGAGGAACTGGAAAAAGGTTTTATACACTCCCTTGATCATGATGAGTTTTATGGAGGTAAAACCAAAACCCAATTAGTTCAGCATGGACTGGCTGATTATGCCGAGATTCATTTCACTCCACTGGTAAACCAACCGATAGGAAATAAAAAGTATACCTGGTACGACCTCTCCTCTTTTGAATTGGAAGAAAACAGTGTACAACTACTTGTAGTTGATGGACCTCCGGAAAAAACCCAACAACATGCCCGCTATCCGGCACTACCTTTACTCTCTAAGTACTTAGATAAAAATGCGGTAATTATCCTGGATGATGCCGGAAGAAAGGAAGAGCAGGAAATCGTGCAAATGTGGTTAAAAGAGTTTCCTGAATTCGAGCATGAATTCATCCCAACCGAAAAAGGGATTTCCGTTCTAAGAAGAAAAGCCTGATTACTTCCACAGGAAGCCAAGCTTCATCATCTCCTTTACATTATCCCAGTCTTCCCTCTTAATCGTTTTTGTAATACTACCAAGTATAGAGTAGCCAGTTAAAAAGAATGCTGAGCTGATCAGGATGTTTGGAATCCATTCCACATAAACTTCGAGGGTATTACTTAAAAAGTAGGTTAATGCTCCAACCAGAACTGAAACCAAAGTAATTCTTAAGTATTGAGGCAAAGGAAGCACTTTATGAGCCGGAATATCCAAATGCATACCTATCCTTCTTAACAAGAATACCCAATTGATTATGTTAGCCAATAGTGTTCCAAACGCGGTTCCATTAATCCCATAGAAGTAAGTAAGTGGTGTACTGAAAAGAATATTTAATACAACAAGCAGAATACTTAGTCGGAGCACCCCCTTCGTATCTCCAAAAGCCTGAAGAATACTCCCATAATGGGCTACCCGAATGAGAATGATTAGGTTATAAATCTGGAATGGGATTATCGCATTCCTATAACTGGTTCCATCCGTCTCAAAAATAGTAATGAAATATGGAGCAAGGACAACCGACAGAATGGTAAGAGGGATAACAACCAACGCCACTTTATTGATCCCTTTATGCCAAATATGGATGAGCTCATTAAAACTTCCTTTGATCTTCAGTTGTACATACCTGCTTATCAACACGGTCCCAACCGCAAAAGGTATAACCCTGATAATTGGGACTTCCTGAGCTCCTACCCCATATTCTGCAAAGGCAGCTTCAGCAAGCAATAATGAGACAATAGCTTTATCTGCATACTTGTTGAATTGGTTTACCAGGGCAGAAATACCAAGCGGAATAGAGAAATTAATTTGTTCTCTCAGGTTTCCTTTTGGAGTTTTTAACCCTCCTTCTGGTAAAACGAGTGTCACCCAGATCACAGATCCCAGGAAGCGAATTACCGCATAACCTACCATAGAGTACAACACATAGATTACAGGATATCCTAATGCCAGAGGGGCTATAAGAGCAGTAAAAGAAAGTATACTGGTTATAATCTGGTACCAGCCTGCTTCTCGTTGTCGATCAGAGGCGAGCAGGATGTTATGAACTGGCCAGGTTGGTATCTCCAGCATAGCTACTATTGCTATATAAGGCAGGTATTCCTGGATAGCCTGTACTACTTCAGGACTAAAATTACTCAGTAATGCAGGAGCAAAATACTTCACTAGCAGAATAGCTCCTGCAGCAATAGTACCGGTTAATGCAAGTATGCTACACGTTTGTACAGCAAAAGCCTTTCTAAAATTCTTTGTGAGGTGCTCAAAGAAATAAAATATACTTTCAGGAAAACCGAGAGTGGCTAAATACCTTGCTACCTCATACACCAACAGTAAGTAGGTAACGATAGCAAATTCCGTCTTCGCCAACATCCGCGCGATCAGAATCGCTGTGGTTAGATCAATAAGGGAAGTCAAAACCCTGGAAAAAACCACTACCATGGTTTTTTGAGTAAGAGAGCTACTACTCATGATCTACCACCTCATTTAAAAGCCCAACTAGCTGTTTTGAAGTGTAAACAGAGGAGAATTTATCAATAGCCTGTTCGTCTCTCGATATAGAAAAGGGTAATCCTTCTCCCTTTTGTTTTGCTTGTACCGATGCAATCAATAGATCTGCTGCTTTTTCAAGTTCATTTATTGAATACTGAACTCCCCTACCTGTTTCATTTAGGATAGTTTCAATCTCTTCATTTTGGACAAGGGAAAGAATAGGTTTATCTGAAACCAGGTAATCCAGCAGTTTAGCAGGAACAATCTCTTTTCTCTCTGGATGAGTACTTAGCAAGAGTACATCCGCATTAGAGATTTCCTCCTGTACTAATTCGAAAGGAACTTTAGTTCTTACCTTAAAACGATCCTGAACTCCAACTTTTGTAGCTCCTACTAAATCCTCTCCTGTCAACTCAGCATAAGAATGAATAGAAATATGTTCGAACGCCTGAGGGTCCTTTGATTTGATTAATTCCAAGACCTTTATGATCAAAGAAGCGGTAGAGAGTTCTCTAAAACTCCCGATAAAAAAGACATCTAAATTACCGGATTGAGATACCCTGGGTTGATCAAGTTCTTGCCTCTGGAAGCTATTATAAATGGTGGCCGTTCTTTCTTTTAACTCAGGATATTCTTCAAGATATAGTTTCTCAGTCTGAACAGCTGTGAAGGTCATATAATCTGCATTCCTGGCTATCCAGGCTTCTGCTTTTCTCTCAAATGAACGAGCAAGGAATCCTTTCTTTTGAAAACGAACCCCACATAAAGTCCACGGATCTCTGAAATCAGCAATCCATGGTACCTTTAATTTTTTAGCTACTTTCCCTGCCACGTAGCCACCCGACCATGGGTCAGAAGTGGTCCACACTACCTCGGGATTAACCTTTTCGATGATTGATTTGATCTCATTTTTCTTAGCCCAAAAAAATGGCAACCAGGTATCAATAGGAAAATTTGAGTCTATCCAATCAGCTAAAGAGTTTTCTTTCTTCTTTGCTTTGTTGGTCTTTTGAGGACTTTTATTATCCTTGTAAGTCCTGTCGACTGGAGGTTTGAGTTCAAAAATCTCAATGCCTTTTAGTTCCTCTCGCTCCTTTTCTGTCATCTTTGAGCTAGCATCTTCAATACAAAGTACTGAAGGCTCCCAACCATACTTTTTTAGATGTATTGCAAATTTATATGGTCTCAGCGCTCCCACCCTTCTTCTGGGGACGAAATATGGGGCTATTATAAGTACGCGTTTCAAGACAGGGTCTCTTTACCCTAGTGACTTAATTCGTCACTTGCTCTTGTACTTCCTTGGGTGAAGGATTTTGAGCTCTTAAGTTTAGATCATTATTCACCAGTCTTTTCCAAATATGCTCTGAAAAACTAAAAAATGGTGTTTTCTGATGGTACCAGCCAAAATGCAGGCAATATGGAGTGGTCATGAGATAATCTCCATTTCCAGGTAATACGGAAAAGACGTTAATCAAAAAGTTCCTGAAGGTAGAGGATTTCAATCCTCTTAAAGAATACACAAAGTCGTTGTTGTAATATTTACAACTCACATACTGGAACTCATCATCATGTTCTGTCAAATCATCAATGTAATCCAATTGAGGGCTATTATGTCCCTGCAGCCATGGGTATATAGGGATGTTTAACTTAGACATTGCCATTGCAAGGCTCCACTCACAAGACTCTTCAGTTCGACCTTGTTCCATTTTACGGCTTCTGAAATGCGTCTCCTCTTTTTTATCGAGCATTTCTCCCGCCATTGTGCAAACTTTTTTAGTAAGGTCGTAATCCCTGGCATACATCATACCTGATTGAACTCGGCTAAGATAGGTCAACCCAAATTTCTTTAATGTTTTCTTTCTCCTTCCAAGGAAAACATCTTTCAATACTCCAACCCCTTTTGCTGCTCCGAAAAAGCTGTCTGAAATCAGGGTACCTGTAATAGTAAAATCAAAAGGAGAAAATGACTTCCAAAGGCTATCCGGGTTTTTGCACCAAACAATATCACTATCTAAAAAGATATTCCTTTCAAAGAATAGGTAGTGATAGATGTTATGTTTGAACCCAACAATTGAAGCATGCTCTTCAGGTAGTGGATGTATGATATCGAACAAATGAGTAAGACCTTTTTCCTCTAGTATAGCACGTTGTTTTTCTCCACAAGCCAACGCCACCGGTCTTTCCCTATCGTACCTTCTTAAGCTTACTACCGAAGCTAGTGCGTGCTTTAAATATTTTGGATGCCCATAGCTAACGTAAACGTAGCCTTCTTTACCCGCTTTTTCTTTTTTGAATGATTGTAGCACTGTCTGTTTTTTTGAAAAGATACGGCTTATTCAAACTCATTGAAAGCGTTGAACAATTACCGGGCTGCTCTTTTCCTCAGACTCTCCATAAGTGCATCAAAGCCTCTTCGTGCGATGATTCGCTGGAATTGATTTTTATAGGACTCAGCTGTCCAAAGGTCATCCACACTCATGTCGGTGATAACCCACTCATCACCTTCTAAGACCATTTTGTAATCTACAGGAGTACGGACTTCATCCAGTTCAGCCATCGTTTTAACAAGAGCCGATCCAGCTTCAACATCAATGGAATTATAGGTTACTACTGCCCGGTATATTTCGAGCTTATTCATCGAATGATCTCTTACAATAGTAGTGAATAAGTCGATAAACTCTGTTCTGCTTTCTTCAGAAATCTCATTATAGGTATCAGCAAGAGCAGTTTTAGCCATTGCTTCAAAATCGATGATCCCGTTTATAATCTCTTTAAGATTTTCTCTTTGAGCATCTGAATATTCCTGACCTTCTGGCCCCAATAGTTCCTTTATTTGATCATCTCGTTCTGTAAGGAGTGCCCTTATACCTTCTTCCTGGTCCTGTGCCATCACTTGTATCGAGAACATTCCGATAAAGAAAACAGCAAAAAATGTTGTGATTACTTGTCTCATAAATCCGTAATTAATTATTCATCGAGGCTGTTAACGATATGCCAGCCGATTTATTTAGCTTTGCTACTGTTGAATTAAACTCAAAAATACTCTCCATTTCGGATAGGCGTAATTCCAATTCCTGCCTTACTGCATCAACCAAATCTTTTGAGTCACCAAACCCAAAATCATAGTCTAATTGCTCCATTCGAAGCCATTCCTTGGCAACTTGTAGTGCTTCTCCTGTTTTTTCCACCTTCACTTCTGCAAGTGCAGCTTTTCGATATGCATCATTTACTTCCAGGATAATAAGGTCCTGCTGGGAATCCTTAAGATAATCTAATCGGCTAACTTCAAGTTTGCTGCGCTCAAAAGACGTTTTTGCCTGGAAGAAATTCAAATTCTGTCGAATGGTAAATCCAATGGCTGTATTGAACGTATTCTCAGGAGTAGAGATAAAAGGATTAGGTTGCCTTGGTCGAATTGGAGTGCTTGCAAAAGTGGTAGTGAACCCCATATATAAGCCCGGAAGGTTTCTGGCTTTTAGAGAACCGATATAGGTTGTTAGTGCCTCCTTACCTAATTCAAGGGCTAATAATTCGGGACGATTATCTTTCGCACTCATCTGATAGTGCCCCAGATGTTCCAGCTTAGAGTTTACAGGGTCAAGAAATCTAACCTGAGGTTCATAAACAATCCCCAGTTCGTTTCTTAGAATGTAGTTCCAGGTTTCTTTTACGAAGACTAAGCTTTGAGTCACCTCTTCTCTCTGAATACCAAACTGAGCTTTAAAGATTTTGAATTTAAACTCATCGGTGTCATCAGCTTCTTCTGGGTTCTCTTCCTTTTGTTTCTCAAGAGATCGTTCAATTTGCCCTATTTTATCTTCCGCATCTACTAGTAAACGCTGAATTTCCAACGCAAATACATAGCTGTAATATAAATCATATAGCAAAATCTCTATTTCAGCTTGAGTGGCATTATACTCTTCCTGAGTAGCTCGTGCGGCTATTTCTGCGGCATCAATAGCTTTGTTAATTGCTCCCCATGTAAATACAGGCTGTATTCCTTGCAAACGAATCCGTGTATAAAGCCCTACTTTACTCCAGTCGTTCGAAGCATCAGGGTCGAGGTAAATTCGGTCTTCAGCAAAATCACCTGGAGAATCTACACTTGGAACTACTGCATGCTCACTTCTTACGCTCAGAGAAGGTAGAAATCTCTGATCACGTGCCATTTGTGTCTGGTTCTCAGCTAAGTCTACTTTAGTTTCCACTACTTTCATTTGCCCTGAATTTTCAAGAGCTATGGCAAGAAATTCTGGAAACCCAATTCTTAGTGTATCTTGTGAGAAGCTCGTTCCTGAGCTTATTAGCAAGAGTGTTAGTAAAAAGAAAAGCGCTTTAACTTTCATATCAATGGCGTTTTAACGCACCCCTTTAGCTTTTATTTAAAACAAAAATAGCCCCTATTGGGGCTATTTAATGCGGAGAGTGAGGGATTCGAACCCCCGGTACCTTGCGGTACAACGGTTTTCAAGACCGCCGCATTCGACCACTCTGCCAACTCTCCAATAAATTAGTTTCCGCTTAACGCCTGAGCTCCGGACACAATCTCCGAAATCTCAGTTGTAATCGCGCTTTGTCGGGCCTGGTTGTACTTCAAACGAAGATCTCTTTCTAGATCTTTAGCATTTTCAGTAGCACTATCCATTGCCGACATTCTAGCTCCCTGCTCTGAAGCATTGGATTCCAATACCGCTCTCCAAAGCTGCATATTCAAATGCAATGGTAAGAGCTTCTCCAGAATTGCTTCTGCATCAGGCTCGAAAATATAATCAATCGCTTCTTTAGAAGCATCACCTTGAGTTTCAGTGATAGCACTTGGATCGATTGGCAATACTTTCTCAACTTTTCTGTTTTGAGCAATCACAGATTTGAACTCGTTGAAAGCTAAGTATACCTGATCGAATTCTTCATTAATGAAACGATCTGTTACTTCTCCCATGATTGCAGAAGTAGGCCCATACTCAAGACTATCAAAAAATCCAGGATGACTTTCAATCACATTGTACTTTCGTTTTTCAAAATAAGCAGTTGCTTTCTTTCCAAGAGTAATTAAGGAAAGAGTACCTTGATCACGATATTCAGAAAGATTGGTCTCAATGGATTTTTCTACTTCCTTGAACAGGTTGTTGTTGAAGCCACCACATAAACCTCTGTCAGAACCAACAACAATCATTACAACCTGCTTAACATCTTCAGGATTTCTCATAATAGGGTTGCTGGCAGAACTACTTCCTACCAGTCTTCCTACTACATCCTGAATTTTAGAAGCATATGGACGCGTACGAACCATTCTTTCCTGAGCTTTTCTAAGCTTAGCAGCAGCAACCATTTTCATGGCTTTTGTAATCTGCTGGGTATTATTTACCGTACTGATCCTGTTTCGTATGTCGCGTAAGTTTGGCATCTATTAGGCTTCCTGAGCAGCTAAAAGTTGATCAATTACTGTATTTGCTGTAGCAATTACTTCCGCTCCGAATTCATCGCTAAGTACGCCACTTACTGCTAATCCTTCCATCTCCTTGCCGTACTTTGTAAGTACATTCTCAAGAAACTGAGCCTGAAACTCACTGATTTCGCTTACAGGAAGCTTATCTAGTAAACCTTCAGAGTTAACCTTCAGAAGAACAATTTCCTGCTCAACAGGAAGTGGTTGGTATACATCCTGCTTCAATAATTCGGCAGTACGCTCACCTCTTCTTAGCTGAGCCTGCGTAGCCGGATCAAGATCCGAACCAAATTTAGCAAAGGCTTCAAGTTCTCTGTACTGAGCTAAATCAAGCTTCAATGTACCAGAAAGCTTTTTCATTGATTTCACCTGAGCAGAACCCCCTACCCTTGATACTGAAATACCAACATCAATTGCAGGACGGATACCGGAATTAAATAAATCTGTATCAAGGAAAATCTGACCGTCGGTGATAGAAATTACGTTTGTAGGAATATACGCTGATACGTCACCTGCCTGAGTTTCAATAACAGGAAGAGCAGTTAATGACCCTCCTCCTTTTACTTTCGGCTTTAACGGATCAGGAATATTATTCATTGACTGAGCTACACCGTCATCATCAATAATCTTTGCAGCTCTTTCTAATAAACGGCTATGCAAATAGAATACATCACCAGGATATGCTTCACGGCCCGGAGGTCGCTTTAGCAGAAGTGATAATTCGCGGTACGCCACTGCCTGTTTTGATAAATCATCATAAATAACCAAGGCGTGACGACCTGTATCTCGGAAGTATTCTCCTACAGTAGCTCCTGCAAATGGAGCGATATATTGCATCGGAGCAGCAGAACTTGCTGGTGCGCTGATAATTACTGAGTAGTCAAGTGCTCCGTTTTCTTCTAACACCTTTTTGATTCCTGCAACAGTAGAGGCTTTTTGTCCAACAGCTACATAGATACAGAAAACTGGTTTCTCAGAATCCTGAGTAGCTTTTTGATTCAGAATAGTATCAATTGCTACTGAAGTTTTACCTGTTTGACGGTCTCCAATAATAAGCTCTCGTTGTCCACGCCCGATAGGGATCAATGAATCAATAGCCTTAATACCGGTTTGAAGTGGCTCAGCTACTGGCTCACGATAAATTACACCAGGAGCTTTTCTTTCAAGAGGAAGCTGAATGGTTTCGCCTGAAATAGGGCCTTTTCCATCAACAGGATTTCCAAGAGGATCGATTACACGACCAAGAACTCCTTCACCAACACTGATTGAAGCAATATCTTTGGTACGCTTAACGGTATCTCCTTCCTCTACAGCACTTGAAGACCCAAAGAGTACAATACCTACATTGTCTTCTTCCAGGTTAAGTACCATACCGGTTGCCGGGTTACCATTTTCATCCTTTGAATCTGGTAGCACCACTAATTCTCCGGCTTCTACTTGAGAAAGGCCATAAACACGCGCAATACCGTCACCTACTTCAAGTACGGTACCTACATCATATACATCAGCTTCATTATCAAAGCCTGATAATTGTTTACGTAATATGGCTGAAACTTCGTCGGGTCTGACTTGGCTCATTGTTTTTTAATTTCTGAATCGTTCTAATTCAATTCCACGGAGGTTTCCAGGAATGTTTGTTGAAGTTGCTCGAGCTTATGCTTTACAGTTCCATCAATAACTGTGTCATCAATTTTTACCATCAACCCGCCTTTCAATTCGGGTTGTTCTTTTAAATCGATTTCTACCTTTTTAGAAGTAGTTGTCTCAAGCGCTTTTTTAAGATCGGTAACCTGGGTTGCATCTAATGCGGTAGCTGTTCTCACCTCTACCTCAATTATGCCAGCGAACTCATTGTACTGACGTACAAAAGCAGCAACAATTTCTGGAAGAATGGCTGAACGCTCTTTGGAGGCAACTAAAGAAATAAACTCACCAGTGAGTTTACTTACTTCTTTTCCAAAGATGGTTGAAAGAGCGGTTTTCTTATCAGCTGGTTTAATGATGGGGCTTTTAAGGAATAACACTAATTCCTTTGAACCCTCAATCGTGTTTTTGACCAACAAGATATCTTCAAGGGTGGCATCAACCACCTTTTGTTCTTTCGCCGTTTCCAATAATGCAGTAGCGTAACGCCGGGCTGCTTTAGATACCAACATAGGTTATCAATTAATTTTTTGACAAATCGTCGATAAAATTATCGACTAGTTTGTTGTTCTTCTTTGCATCTAATTCCGAATCAAGAATTGTTTCTGCTGCCTGGATTGCCAGGTTGGCAACTTCCTGGCGGAGTTCAGTCAATGCTTGTTTCTTCTCTTGGTCAATAGATGCTCTTGCTTGTTCTACAATCTGAGCGGCTTCTTCTTTGGCTTTCGCAATTAGGTCATCTCGGAGGACATTAGCCTCTTCTTTCGCCTTTTTGCGGATTTGCTGAGCATTAGCTTCGGCTTCACGAAGAGCTTTCTCATTATCTTTTGAGATTTGCTCTGCTTTAGCCAATGCTTGTTCAGCTGATTCCAAAGAATCTTTGATTTTGGCTTCCCGCTCATTCAGCGATTTCATAATCGGAGGAACGGCATACTTCATCATAACAAGGATGAATAAAATCATGGATATCAAAATCCAGATTGCAAACCCCGTATTAAATGAGAGTAATCCCCCTCCGCCAGCTAAAAGGAAAGTCATGAGAAACCCTTAATTATCCGCCGAAGAATACAAGCAGAATACAGATTACACAACCAAGAAGGGCTACACCCTCGATGAAAGCGGCAGTAAGAATCATTGCTCCACGGATATCTCCAGAAGCTTCTGGTTGACGTGCAATACTTTCAGTAGCACCTTTACCAATCATTCCGATTCCAATTCCAGCTCCTAAAGCTACGATTCCAGCTCCAATACCAGCTGCTAAAAGTCCCATAGTGTTCTATTTTATTTTGTTATGGTTATTTATGAATGAAAATTTTTATGCGACATGTTCCGCATTATAATGCTCTTCTCCATGGTCATGGTCCTCAGCTGCCATTCCAATAAATACAGCTGATAGTAAAGTGAAAATGTATGCTTGTAATAATGCTACAAATACTTTCAATGCATATAGCACTACTGTTAAAGCAACAGAAATCACACTTACACCATATCCCGCCACAGGACCAAAGAAATCAGCAAAAATGAAGATTAATCCCAGAATGGATATAATCATGATTTTTCCTGATAACATGTTTGCAAACAACCTGATTGCCAATGCAAAAGGCTTTGTGAAAATCCCTAAAATCTCAACTGGGGTTAGGATTGCCCTCACCCACGTAGGCACACCCGGAAACCAAAAAATGTGCCCCCAATAATCTTTAGTTCCGCTGAACTGAGTAATAAAAAATGTTATAACGGCTAATGTAGCAGTAACGGTAAGATCAGCAGTAGCGGTAGCAGCCCATGGGAAAAGGCCAAACAAATTCATGAAAGCAATACCCATGAACATTGTGAAAAAGTAAGGTACATACCTATCAGCTTTACTCGGGTCAATATTCGACCTGGCTACATCATCACGTATAAATACAAATAACACTTCAAAAATATTTTGGAGAGCTCCTTTTGGTTCAACCTCTCGCCCTACTCCTTTTTTGTACCTGCTGGCCATAGACATTGTGAGCCAAACAGCGAGGATCATTCCCAACCAGAAGTATATTAAATGTGAAGTAATAGAAAAGTCGATAACAATACTTCCACCATTTGCAGGTACGGCTATCCCCTCAGCATCAACAAAATTTCCTTTTTTGATAAGCGATTTTGTGGTCATTGCTGCATCAAAATGAGTAGCCCCTTCAGCATCTTCCCACACAACTAATCGAGGGAGATACACTTTACCCCAGGGTACTTTCAAATAATCGTGATCAGAAACAGTTCCAATTACATCAAGTACAGGTTCATCGTCACCGCTTGCTGCGTCTGCTGCTAGAATGTTTACGTGATTTATTGCTAAGAAAAGAAGGGTAAGAAATACGCGACGCAGGGTCTTGCTCATTACTTTTTGCTGCTTTTTTCTACTAATATTTTATTGAAGAAAATCATTTCCGTCATAGAATAACAAAGATAGGAAATTATGAAACTAACTGTAAAGTAGATTTCATCAATTTTTGTTGCTCCAAGCAGAATTGCGAAGATAATTAGTACGAAAATGAAGCGGCCAATTATGGACAGAAAAAAAGCTTTGCTAAATGCACTCCACTCACGTTCAAAAAAAGAGTCTATTACCCAAGCACTTACAAGAATAGAGCCCAATGAAAGTGCTACGCCTGACAGTATTCCTATTGATTGATCAAGTTCTAAAATCAAAAAGGATAAGAGTATTAAAGGAAGTAAGAATAGACTTGCTTTCAGGAGTTTGAAAAGCATAACTATTAGTCTTTAGAGTTTAGCTTTCTGGCAATGCGAAAAATACTATTAAAGAAGAGTAAAATACCTATAAATGCACCTGAAAGGATAAACCATGGACTTGTTTCAAAATAAAGATCGATTAAGTAGCCAGTAAAAAGAGGTATTGCAAGAGTAGCAGCTATTTCTGCGCCTAATCCAATATATTCTCGATATTTTTTTGGGAAGTAGTTTTCGCTCAACCTGTTGCTTTAGCTTTGAGTTGAGTGCCTTTTTCGTAATCAGCGTCACTTGATTGAGAAAGAACTTTCGTGTTATCCCCCATTCTGCATGCACCATTAACCTGAGCTCCCTCTTCCACAACCAATGTTTTGGTATATATATTGCCGTCTACCACAGCATCTTTTCTTAGAATCAGGCGGTTCGAAACCCTCACCTCACCTTCTACTCTACCGGCTATATCTGCATCAGAAGAAGTAACATTTCCAACAACTTTCCCTTTTCCGGTTATGATCAACTTACCTTTTGAAATTGCCTCTCCTTCAACAATTCCTCCGATTCGAATATCTGAGTGTGCATGAAGATTACCTTTTAGCTTAGTTCCTTCACTTATTATGTTGACAGAGGGCGATGTGTTTTGCTGGTTATTCACTTTGGTAGAGTTTTTTTTTCCGTTTAACATGTTAACTACTGAATTAAATAAATTGTTGGGTCTTGAGGAAATCCATTTTTCCAAATTTCTAAATGAAGATGGGGACCCGTACTTGAAACACCCACATCTCCTGTTGTTCCCAAAATATCTCCTTTAAGTATTGCGTCTCCTACCACCTTTGTAATCGACGAACAATGCTTGTACATGCTCATCAATCCTCCGGAATGCTGAACAGCTATTACATACCCATCATTAATTGTCCAGTTTGCAGTAATTATGGTGCCATCAGCTAATGCTGAAATAGGCGCATTTTTACTTGTAGCAATATCAATTCCGTAGTGGGATTTTTCAGGCTCAAAGCCTCGCGTCAATGTTCCCTGAACAGGATAATCAGTGGGAAAATCAGGAGCGCGTTCAAAAACATTTGAAAAAAATACTCCTGAGGTATTCAACTCAGTAGTAGCTAATTCATCAGATAAAGAAGCAATTGGAACCTCCAGGTTCTGTTCCTGGTCAAATAATGTAGAGAATCTGTCGTCGAGCACAAGAGTGGTATCTAAACTTAAGCGAATTACCCGCTTCATCTCAGATAACTGTGTATCGCGAACAATTAATGAATCCTGTAAGGCTAACACTCGCTCCGTAACACCTTCAACACGAGACCTTAACTCGTCATCTTTATTACTATATAAAAGAGATCCTAATGGAGTGAACATAAATAAAAGAGCTACCAAGACCGAAATTGCTACACATATGACGCCAAAAAAAATGAATAGTTTGTTAGGGATTAGTTTAAATGACTCATCTTCCCCAGGCTTACTGTCATCTAACAGCATAATTGTTATGCTTTTAAAGCGTCGCTCGAATAATTGTTTGAAAAGATCTAGCATGGTATTTATCTCCTAGAGAATATCTAATAATCACCTGGAAATTTCATCAAATAACTTAGCTAACTGTTCGGTCAATTCTTCACGATCGAACTTAGAAATAAATTCTTTGTTTGGCTCAGGCAATGTATTCTCTTCTATATCTTTAATTATTCTTTCCATAGTCAGGGATATGGATTCAACGTCCTCGGGGTCTTCAATATATGCAGCGCCATAGTTTTGAAGTATATCCTTTGCATCTCCATTAGGAACCAATGCAAGAATTGGTTTATTCGAAGCCATATACTCATAAGTTTTACCAAAGGAAATTGCTTCAGGCCTTTTCTTATGTGAGTTATTCATCCAGAGAATATCTGCTTTCAATAGGTTTTGTACAGATCGTTTATGACTAACATAACCAAACTCTCTCACCACATCTTCCAGACCATTTTGAGCAAATAATTTGCGATTACTATCACTGATGTTTCCTTGAAATTGCAATTCGATTCGGGTTTTATACTCTGGCCTTTTTTCCAAAAATCTCGCTACCGCTTGAAGAAATATATCCGGGCCGCTTTGCTCATAAAAAGTACCGCTATAAAGAAACGTTACTTTTTTATTTGTTTTACTATCTCCGGAATGCGCCTTAAAGTCTTCCGGATCAAATCCCTGAGGTATAATATCTACCCTGGTAGAGGTTCTTGATGCTAAAGAATTGGCTATATACTTATTTATCGTTACAAGACCATCAGCATTACCCAGTGTTTTTCGTTCTATTCTCTCCATTTTTGAGCGATGAAAACGAGTTGGATATTCGATAAAATGACTTTCCAACCAGTCATCTCTAAAATCCATCACTACAGGGATATCAAAAGCTTTTTTAATCTCGTCAGCCAACATCAAATTTGAGTAAGGAGGAGCAGAAGCGAATACTAACTCAATATCCTGATTGGCAATAATCTCTTTTGCTTTCTGGAAACCCTCTTTAATCCATCCTTTTTTATTATCTGGCAACCAGAAAAAGAGTGAAATTCTCCTTAGAATCCTCTCTAACCACGATGGTAAATTTAGCTTTCTATTCCCTGACTTATGTAGTAAAGTGTTTCCTTTAACTATATGTACTTCAATAGATAAATCATCTAATTCTTTTTTCAATGATTCATCAAAAACATGGTAAGCGCCCGGTTCGGGACAAAGAACAATCGGATTCCATCCGTACTTTCTCAGGTACTTGATAAACTTAAGAGGACGTTGTACACCACTCCCTCCCATTGGAGGGAAATAGTAGAGAATAAATAGTACGTCTTTCATTCCGAGCCTAATTACACAGAGTAATTAGGTGCTTCTTTAGTGATCTGAACAGAGTGTGGATGGCTTTCTTTATAGGATGCAGCAGAGATCTGAACAAATTCAGATTTCGTCTTTAACTCATCAATGGATGAAGTTCCGCAATACCCCATAGCCGCTCGTAAACCACCAGTCATTTGATGAACAACTTCACCTAAATACCCTTTATAAGGCACACGACCTTCTATGCCTTCAGGTACCAGTTTGTTGATATCATCTTCTACATCCTGGAAGTACCGGTCCTTCGAGCCTTTTTTCATTGCTCCGATACTTCCCATCCCCCTATAGGATTTATACTTTCTTGATTCGTAAATGATGGTTTCACCTGGACTTTCATCTACTCCGGCAAACATTGAACCCATCATTACAACATCAGCACCACCTGCTATTGCTTTAGGAATATCTCCTGTTTGTTTGATACCTCCATCTGCAATTAATCCAATTCCATTATTCTTACAGAATTCTGCTACTTCCATAACAGCGCTAAGCTGAGGAACCCCGATACCTGTTACTACTCGAGTAGTACAAATTGAACCAGGCCCTACTCCTACTTTTACAACATCAGCTCCTGCATCTGCCAATGCTTCGGCTGCATCTCTGGTAGCGATATTTCCTCCAATTACATCCAGATCAGAAAATTTCTTTTTAATCTCTGAAACCGTATTAAGCACCCCTTGAGAATGCCCATGAGCAGTATCAACTGTTATTATATCAACACCTGCATTTACAAGTGCTTCCACCCTCTCCAATGTGTCCGCAGTTACACCAACAGCAGCTCCAACACGCAGTCTTCCCATTTCATCTTTACAGGCGTTCGGGAAGTTCATTTTCTTTTCGATATCCTTGAAGGTAATTAGTCCTACAAGTTTATAGTTCGCATCTACTATCGGGAGTTTTTCAACTTTGTAATCCTGTAGAATTTCTTCTGCTTCATGAAGGCTTGTACCTTGCTTACCAGTAACCAAATTATCTTTGGTCATGATATCGCCTAGTTTCCTGCCAAGTTCTGTCTCGAATCTTAAATCCCGGTTTGTTACGATACCAATCAAAATTCCTTTTTTATCGACAATAGGAATCCCCCCAATTTTATGAACCCGCATTAGGTTCCTGGCATCTTGCACGGTTGCATCTGTTCCCAGAGTAACCGGATCTACAATCATTCCACTCTCACTTCTCTTAACCAATCGAACGTGTTCTGCCTGTTCTTCAATAGTCATATTTTTGTGAAGCATTGCAATACCACCCTCTCTGGCCAGTGCTATTGCTAAGCGATATTCAGAAACAGTGTCCATAGCTGCACTCATAATTGGGACATTGAGCGTTAGCCTGGACGTTAATTTTACACTTATATCAACTTCTCGTGGTAAAACTTGGGAATAGCCGGGGACAAGAAGCACATCGTCGTAGGTAAGGCCTTGCCTTGTGATGCGCTCAAATGAAGACGAGTCATTCATTTTGTACATGAAAAAGGAGGATTTTGCTTGCGGTTTTTCAAAGATAAGGATATCTGTATGGAAGTGCTTTATCGATTAAACTATTTTTTAGTACTAGCGTAGTGAGCACCGATTAATAATTCGAAAGTGGCATTTTGAGCGAACTGTATTCAAAAAAAGAAATTAGCAGTATTCTTTCCAAGGCATCTGAAATCCAGCAGAGAAAGGATTTATATGGAGATCGGGATGGATTAACAGAAAGTGAGCTGGTAGAACTTGCAGCGGAAGTTGGTATTGACAGAGATTCATTACTTGAGGCTCTGGAAAATGTAAAGCTCCCGAACTCAAAAAATGAATTTAACTGGTTCAAAGGTACAGCTGCTGTTCAGGATATTCAGTTAATGGAAGGGGAAGTCTCCAAAGAGAATTGGGATCGGGTTATACGAGAGATTCGACGAACTACTGGTGGAGTCGGGGAATCGAGTAAACAAGGAGATTCATTTGAATGGGTACAGCGCTTCAAGGAGATAGGGTTTCGTCATATTTCTTTAACTCCTGAAAAAGGAAAAACTAAAATCCAGTATGTCTACAAGTGGAATGGATTAAAGTTCATGAGTGGATTCTTCAGTTTTATGTTTGCTTTTGCTATTGCTGTAATAGCTTTCGAAAACTCTACCTTTCCTAAAGCTTTGAGCTTGCCTATTTCTTTTGCTGTTGGAGGCATCGGATCATACTTAAATCGCTTTTTTCTTAAATCATATTTTGAAAGAAAGAAGGCAACCATGCATAGGGTGATGAACGGAATTAGAGCCGAACTGAAGAAGCAATCTGGCTCCAGGATTGTTATTGAGGACCAGGATATCTATGACTCTGAACAGTCTAAAGAAGCAACACCCAATTCCGTTTCAACTAAAGAGGCTTAATTTTAAGCGCATTGACCGCTGCCTTGAGAGTACATACTTCATCTTGGAAACTATTTACCCAGAAGTAAATACTGTTCCTTCTTTGCTCTACATAAGGATCATTAGTACAGAACATACCTTTTAATTCCTGAACCATAAATTTTACGTCCTCATAGATTTCAATTTTTAGCTCATCTGGAAGCTTAGCCCATCCTAGCAAAGAAAAAGCCTCCTGCATTTCAGTGTACTCCTCAGCACTTTCTTTCTTAATGCGTTGAAGTAATGGAGTAACAAAAAGCTTGATCGGAGATTTTGAAGTGCTTTCGTAATTGGTTAATGCATTTGCAGGTGTCATGATTGTTGGGTTTTGTTTTTTTGATTTACCCAAACTTAAACACCAGGGGTGACAACATTATGTCACCGTATATAAAGAAAAAATCTAATCCGGATAAATACTCTTCTTGGCAGCAAGAAGAGTATTCTTCATAAGCATCGCTACCGTCATTGGACCCACACCTCCAGGTACAGGCGTAATCCAACTGGCCTTCTTTTTAACCGCTTCATAATCGACATCCCCAACCAGCTTGTAACCTTTCGGAGACGTCTCATCGGCAATTCGATTAATACCCACATCAATTATCACTACCCCCTCTCTTACCATTTCTGGTTTGATGAGGTGAGGTTGACCTGCCGCCACGATTAGTATATCCGCATTGATGGTATGAGCGGTAAGATCCCGAGTGTATTTATGACAGATTGTTGTTGTTGCCTTTCCACTGGAATTCTCACGTGACAGCATAACAGCCATCGGCGAGCCTACAATATTGCTCGCTCCAACTACCACTGCATGTTTTGATTTAACGGGTATGCTGTAATATTTGAATAGCTCCATAACACCTGCGGGAGTACAACTACGAAAACATGGCTGATCTACAGAAAGACGACCTACATTCATTGGGTGGAATCCATCCACATCTTTTCGATGGTCAATACTCTCAATCACATCATATTGTGAGAGATGTGATGGCAACGGCATTTGGACAAGAATACCATCTACGGAATCATCATTATTTAAATCATTGATAACTTCTTTTAGCTCTTTGGCCGATATGGTGTCCTGCAACTCAAGAGTGCTGGTTTCAATTCCAACATCTTTACACGCTTTTGTTTTTGTACCTGTATATACAACAGATGCAGGATCGTCTCCTACCAACACCACTTGAAGAAAAGGTCTCCTGTTACCTTTATTTACCCATTGCTCAACATCTTCACGGACACTCTGCCGAAGAATTTCTGCTACTTTTTTCCCGTCTATAATTTCTGCACTCATATTATCGCTCGATATTGTATTTCTTCATTTTGTTGTACATATGGCTTCGCTGTATCCCAATCGCTTCAGCAGTTTGAGAGATATTCCACTCATTTTTTTCCAACTGACTAATAAGAAACATTCGCTCTGAAGTATCTTTAAACTCCTGAAAATCATTCATTGTTGTCGCAAGGTCTTTCAGCTCTTCTGAACCCGTCCGTTTTGTAGAAAGAATATTTTTAATTGTTGAAGATGTTATTTGTTCTTCAGGGGTCAATATTGCTAATCTTTCCACTGCATTCTGAAGTTCACGCACATTACCTGTCCAATTATATTCACTGAGTTCATATAAAGCCTCTTCAGTGAAGTAAACTCCCGAAAGTGAGATATCGGACTCTTTCAATTTATCAAGACAAGCTTCGGTGATTAAGGGAATATCTTCTTTACGACCACTTAAAGGAGGCACATGAATCGGGATAACATTAATCCTATGAAATAAATCTTCCCGAAAATTTCGAGATTCGATTTCTTCTTCCAGGTCCTTGTTAGTAGCAGCCACAATCCTGGTATCTATTCCAATAGTTTCATTCCCTCCAACACGAACAATTTTATTTTCCTGTAGAGCTCGTAATACTTTGGCCTGAGCGTCCAAAGGCATATCCCCTATTTCATCCAAAAATAGCGTACCACCACTTGCCTGTTCAAATTTCCCTATCCGGGTTTTATGCGCCCCGGTAAATGCTCCCTCTTCATGTCCAAACAATTCGCTTTCGATTAATTCTGACGGTATAGCAGCACAATTCACTTCTATGAATGCACCATTATTTCGAGAGCTTTTTTCATGAATCCAACGAGCAACCAATTCTTTTCCAGTCCCATTTTCACCAGTAATTAATACCCTTGATTGTGTAGGAGCTACTTTCTCAATGATATTCTTGATCTTAGTAATTGCCTTACTTATACCAATGATTTCAGGGATTTTCGGCAATTTCTTCTTGATCTGCTGTACTTCCCTATTCAAATCACGAATGGATAAGGCATTTCTTACAGCAATTAATAATCGATTCAAATCCGGTGGCTTCTCAAGAAAATCATGTGCTCCTTGTTTAGTAGCCTCGACTGCTATTTCAATAGTACCGTGCCCCGATATCATAATTACCGGAAATTCGTATCCTTTTTCCCTAACCGCCTTTAATGTTTCGAGTCCATCCATCCCCTGCATTTTGATATCCAGAAGCATAAGATCAATATGTTCCTTTTTTATCAACTCAAGTGCAGTATCACCACTTTCAGCGGTTGAAACCTGGTACCCTTCAAACTCAAGAATTTCTTTCAGGGTATTCCGAATAGCTCTTTCGTCATCGGTTACAAGAATATGTACTATCGATTCAGCCATTCCTAAAGCTAATCAATATTTCTCATACAGATAGGCTAAAATCTGTTCATGAATAGCATCAATGGGCCTTACCTTACCAATAAAATTATTTGCAGCCATACTTACTATTAATTCCCTCCCCGAAGAAGTAGTAACATATCCACTCAAGGTTCTTACCCCACCAACATACCCTGATTTTCCTTTGAAATTATTCTGAAGCGAGGTTCCTCTCATTCTATGACCTATCGTTCCATCTACCCCAGCAATAGACATGCTATTTAAAAAAGCCTGGAATTCAGGATGGTTTTTCATTTTTACTAAAAACTCAGATAGTATAGAGGTTTTAGTAAAGTTTCCGGAAGCCATTCCAGACCCATCCTTCATGATCACATACGTTGTATCAATCTCCATACGCCCAAGGAAATTTCTTACCTCTTTGATTCCATACTCAGTACTTCCGGGATTACCGGATTTTTCAGCATCAAGGGTTTTAAGCAGCATTTCCGTGTAAAAATTATCACTTTCTTTATTTGCCCATTCTATGAGCTCGTCTAGTCCTTTTGAATCATGAGAGGCGATCACATCCATTCTATCTAGTCCAAGAGTAGGATTTTGAACTAAATAGGACCGTACTTCTATACCTGAATCACTTAAGAACTGACCAAATGATTGGAGGAAAAACATTGGAGCTCCGTCAATAGAAAGAGATTCCTCTTCTATGTACCCTTTAGGCAACTTACTACCAAGTACGATCCTATTATTACCTAAATCTCTTCGGTAGTATTCATCGTACTCAGTCCCCTCTTCTGTGATTGTTTGATAATTGACAAAATTTGGAACCGTTGAGTTTTTAGGAAACCAGCTAATTGAAGGGCGATCACCTACTTCGCCATCGGCAACTACGACCAGATCAACTGCATTATTATTAAAAGATAGAGGTGAGATTTCCACGCCATAGTAAAAACTCAAATCATCCCAATCCCACCCCTTCGGGTAAATTTGATCATCGAAATAACTTATATCAGCTACTAATGAGCCTTTTATCTCCCTAATTCCAAGCTCCCTTAATTGCCTTAAAAATTTAGAAAAAACGTGATAGCGGTTACCGTCATACATAAACCCGCTTATACTTGGATCCCCTACTCCTTTGAAAATTAAATTCCCAATCCAAACGGAGTCTTCCAAAATTCCTTCACCATAAATGTCTGTAGTAAACCGATAATCACTTCCTAGTCCATCAAGAATCGCTGCTGTTGTAAATAGCTTTTGATTAGAAGCCGGGACAATGAGTTTATCGGAATTGAATTCTTCCAGTACCTGACCATCTGTATCTCTTATACTTATTGACCAAAAAGCTTCCTGGTTTGGAGCTGATTCAAGAATTGAACTTATATCCTGTGCAAGGGATACATTCGCAACGAACAGGAGAAAAGCAAGAAAGGTGTTGCGAATCAAATTAATCATGGATTAGTGAACAAAGTACTTTTCTTCTTCCTCTCTAAAAGCATCCAAAATCACTTCTTTTGTTTCTGAAGTGAGAATCTTTTCTCTGAAGGAGGCACTGTTCATCAATCTTGAAATTCTACTTAATAACTTAATGTGATGACTGTGCTTAGAATCAGGTCCCACAAGTAAAAAGATAAGCTCAACTGGCTCACCATCAATAGAATCGTAATCGAGAGGAGTACTCAATTTGGCAAAAGCAGCGTAGTTGTCATCAATAGCTTTAGTTTTGCAATGAGGTATTGCAAGCCCTTTTCCCACCCCGGTACTCATCACATGTTCTCGTTCAAAAACCCCTTCCCTCACCTCTTCTAAAGCTTCACTATCAATCTTTGATGTAAGTAAGTCGATGAGGGAATTAATTACTTGCTCTTTGTTCTCCACCTTTAAGTTTGGAACTACAGTATCAGCATCAAGTAAAGAGAATAAATTCATTAAGTTATGGGTGGTGTTTAAAAATTAGCGTAATAATAAACGGGTTTGAGAATATAGGGAGTGAATACTTATTCAAACAACGGCTTTTTCCGATCATTCTCATTATATATCTCTCCTAAATTAGCTTACAGAATATGTATATTTGATCATGCTTTGGCTCAAGACCTCTTTTTCCATTTTCAGAAAAGATCTTCAAATCGAATTCAGAACGCGGTTTGCAATCAATATGGTATTAGCTTTTTTGGTTGCTTCCATGCTACTCATTCTTTTTACACTTAGAGCTCAGCAATTGGACCCAACTCCTAAAAGCGGTTTAGTTTGGATTGTTGTTCTTTTTGCAGCTCTGTCGGTATTGGGAAGGAGTTTTATTTCTGAAACTGATAAGAATACATACCCTTTACTACAGGTGTATGCCCGTGGCACAAGTGTATTCTTAGGAAAACTATTCTTTAACACCTTCTTTACCCTCCTTATCAATTCGATCACTTTTCTCCTCTATATTTTCTTTGTGGATTTAAGGGTCGTATCTGTAGAGGCATTTATTGCTGTTTTAGTATTTGGAACACTCGGTCTTTCTTCAGTTTCAACCCTTACGGCTGCTATTGTATCTCAGGCTGATCGAAAAGGAGCTGTCTTCTCCGTACTTACGATTCCACTTTTTGTTCCTCTTATCCTGCTACTCACTAGAGTAACAAAAGCTGCTTTTATAGACGGAAGTACAACAGCAATACAAGGTGATCTATTAGCTTTAGTAGGATTTGTTGGAGTTACAATCACAACAGGAACATTGCTCTTTGACTATATCTGGGAAGATTAATGAATATCAGCTTTGGAAATAAAAGATTAATTGGACAACGGCGCGCCAAACAACAAGTAGAAAGAATTCTGTCTTCAAATAGAATTGGACATGCTTATTTATTCTCAGGACCCACCGGCGTAGGAAAAACTGCCTTTTCTCTAGCTTTAGCAGAAGCTATAAATGGAATAGACCATCTAAGTGACTTAGGAGATTACAAGAACAGCCAAAAGTCATCATGGTTCACCCACCCTGATGTTCATGTATTTATCCCAAAGCCTACATCAGCAAAAATTGAAGAATTAAGACCCAGATTAGAGTTCCTTGCAAATGATCCTTATGAGGTTATTGGGTTTGCTCAACGTCCTTCCCTTACTTCTGATCATTCTTCCAAAAACCTTCAAGCCTTCTATCCAATCGATTATTTTCGGGAAGAAATACGGAAAGTAGCTCGCCTAAGACCTAATGAGGGAAACAGAGTAGTTATTATCCTTACACAGGTTGAGACAATGAGGAAGGAAACGGCCAATGCTTTTTTAAAACTTTTGGAGGAACCTTCAGATCGGCTAATGTTCATTCTTACTACTGAACATTATGAACAGCTTTTACCTACAATTACCTCAAGATGCCAACATATTCCATTATCAAATCTTCAAGAGGACGAGATTAAGCAAGGGTTGATAGATTTAGATGGAATGACTGAAAAAGACGCCTCCTATCTGGCGAGAATTTCCGGAGGTAATTATTCACAAACGCGTTTTTTTGATACGGAACGTCTAAAGGAAGACAGGGAAAATATGGTGAATTTCCTCAGACTTTCATTTAGTCAGGACGCCACTGGTATTTCACAAATGGCTCAGGATTGGCAGAGTTCTTTGAATATTGAAGGGATGCTTGCTCTACTCAATCTAATGGAGATGTACATCCGCGATTTAATGATCTTCAGAGAAACCAGCAATGAGGCACTAATCGCTAATATCGATCAGCTAGAGTCCATTAAAAAGTTCGTAGGAGCGTTAGAAAAAGCTCAACTCAATGATATGATTGAAGAAGTCGATAACATTCGCCCTATGCTTCAGCAAAATGTGTCGCCAAAATTAATATTCACTGTTCTTGCACTACGTTTTTCGAGTTTAATGCGAGGAAATCAGCCTTTTATTACAGATGATGAACCCTGGAAACATTTACCTGCTTTTGTAGAATGATGGAACTGAATTTTTATAAAATGGAAGGTGCTGGAAATGATTTTGTTGTAATAGATAACAGAGAACTGGGCCTTTCACTCGAAGAAATTATTTCAATTACTCCCCAGCTTTGTGACAGAAAATTTGGAGTGGGTGCCGATGGCCTACTGTCACTGGAAAATCCTTCCCTCCCAAATGTAGATTACACCATGTTGTACAGAAATGCTGATGGTAGTGATGCGGGAATGTGCGGTAACGGAAGTCGATGTCTGGCTCTTTTCGCAGCAAATCAGGGGTTTAATAAAGACCAACGGTTCAATGTCCATGATGCTGTCTATGAAGCAACCGTAGATTCCAACATGGAGCAGGTAAGTGTCAGTTTTCCTGACGTAATAGCCCCTAAAAAGCTCAAAATCAACAAAAAGAATTATCTCCAGGTATATACAGGTACCGAGCATATTGTGAGCTTCGAGGAGATAGAACAGCTTGAGATCGAGGAAGAGTTGGTAGAAGAAGGAAGCTTTATTAGAAATCATCCTATTCTAAATCCTCCTGGTACCAATGTAAATTTTGTCTGTTCAAATGAAGACGCCTCCCTTTACCTACAAACCTATGAGCGAGGAGTTGAAGATTTAACTTTGGCTTGCGGAACAGGTGCAATTGCATCAGCAATTGGGACACATTTCGTAGAGTCTGGGGACAATGGAGAATTTACGTTTGAAGTAATCGTTAAAGGAGGAACGTTGTCTGTTCAATTCAGCTTCGATGAATCAACTAATACCTACACACAAATAAAACTAATTGGGCCGGCACGTTTTGTCTATTCAGGTACTATCATTCTCTAGATGCTTTAGCCTTTTACTTGCCCTATTTCTGCTTATAAGCTGCTCTAATACTGAAAACCAACTGGTTACTACTCAACCTCCAGTCCGGAGCTCTACTTCAAGTTTGTTATTAGTCCCCTATCAGTTACAAGCTCCTCCTTCATTTAAAAGTTTACAGTTCTATAGAAAAGGAAATCAGGCTAACCCTCCAGTTATTGAACTAAATAGTAACAACCGACTTGTACTTGAATTTGATGAGCTCACTTCTTTATCCGGCCAATTTCTTATCAGAATCACTCACAGGGATTCTGATTGGTCTGAAAGTGGGTTGCCAGAACCCTGGATCTTTGATGGAGTAAACGAACTTTTCCTACTCGGCGGTGAACCAAACCGTGCAAACAAGCCTAATTATTTCCATTATAAGTTCGAGTTTCCAACCCGAGAGTTGAAGTTCAATGTGAGTGGAAACTACATGCTACATGTGCTCGACTTTAATTCTAAAACCGAATTGTTTAGCCTACCCTTTTTTGTTTCTGAACAGGAAGGTGAACAAACACACTATGTGGAGACCCTGTTTAATCAAGGAAATGATGGAGGAGCACTAGATCAACTTTTTGGCGAGTATAGCTATCCCGATTTCATAGAATTCCCCCAGTTTAATTTATCCTATTCCTTTGCTCAAAATCGATTCTGGGGTCAGGCCAAAGAAGCTGATCAAAGCAGTTTTGTCGAAGAGGGAGTAACAGAATTTCATTTATCAAGACGAAATTCTTTTTCTGCGAATTTTGATTTTACCAGGCTCGACCTCTCTAATTTAAGCCTACAGAATCCTGATATTTTTAGCATTGACCCGACTTCAATACCTACTGAAGTTATTTTGAGAGACGATTTTTTGAATTTTCTTGCAGAACCCTCTGCTTCTTTTGACTCGGAATTTGGCTTTCCGAACAGAGATCTTTTTTCAACCTATGCAGATGTAAACTTTCGTTTGAATACAGCAGGAAATACTAGTTTCGAAGATTTTTACCTGATTGGAGATTTTAACCAATGGAGTATTTCTGAAAGGGATAAGCTTAATTATAATCAGGAATTAGGTATCTGGGAAACTAATTCTCTTATCAAAGAGGGTGAATACGCCTACAAGTATGTAACTGTTAAGGAAGGAGAAATCGAGCCTGTACGTTTAAGTGACTCTATATCAAAACGGGACCAGGAGTACATAAGCTTTATATACTACCGTGATCCCGAATTACAGTATGATCGTTTGCTTCACGTCAAACTCTTCAACGCGAGATACTAGAAGTCTATACCAATCGAGAAGTAATGGATTGGGCGACCTTCAAAACCACCTCTTCCGTAAGACCAGCCGACATCGTATCTAAAAGGTAATCCAAATACGATAGTTCTTAATCCAAACCCGGAACCAACCAATATATCACCATCAATAGCGGTAAGCGGATCTCCATTATTACCTATTAAAGGCTGTCCATTAACTGGTTCTGTTAAGGTGAAATTATCAGTATCCGCATCATAGTAAATGATTCTTTCTTCACTTATTCTAAAGTCTAAACCCGCGTCATTGACATTAAAATCAACGACCTGGCCAGCTCCATTCTGCAGAGCTAAACTGATATCCTGCCCCCATGCCGTACCTACATCAATAAAGAATGCGCCAGTAATATTGTATAATGGGAATAACGGAATTGCACCTGGTACCAGAGCGGCAAACAGAGGAAATCTGAATTCTGTATTAATTAAAGAAAACTTGTTTCCATAAATGGTATTGTACTCATGCCCTCTAAGAGGCACAGCTGGTAACGTAAAGAAGGTATCCGCCAGACGCTCTAAAGGTATACCATTGTCTGACCATCTTTGATTAATCCAACCTAGCATTCCTCCTAAGAAGTAGGTTTGCGAGTCACGGCCAAATGAAGCTCCTCCAGAACCTCTTATCGCTAATGAATAGTTAGGTCCAAGATTTAAATAGTGTCTGAAGTCACCCAGTACAGATGCAAATGCCGGTGAATCTAAGCCCAAACCTGGACTTCCTGATATTCCAATAGAGTAACGAGTTCCACCTCTTGGGGTAATAAATCCTTGCAGCGTGGCATCTTTGGTGTATGTCAACTGAGGATAGAGAAGTGAACTCTTAAGATTCTCTGAAGTATTAGATTGATTAGTATTGAGAAACAGCGTAGCAAATGGATCAGTAACTACACTATAATCTCTGCTCAGCCCTATCCACGTCAAACTTGCATCAAACCTTCGGAACTTATCAATCGGGTACTGAAGGCTTAATCCTCCACCATAGGTTCTAAACCTAAGCAATTCTCCACCAAAGGTTTGGTATTGCCTCGCAGAATGGAAATAGGATAAGAACACATTAGTTCTATTCTTCAGATATCCATATTGGATGGAATAATTACTATTCCTTAAATCAGTCTGAAAATTCGACCCTAATGACAATTGGTGATCTCCCAACAGATCACTAATCAGGAATTGAATTGGCGCGTATGCTCCATACGTGGATAATCCGATAGAAGGACTGTAAGCTACATCAGTACTAAAACTCAGCCTATAGTCCTGGGGGATATATCTACCATCATCAGTTACATTATCTTCCAGATCGAAGATGAATTCGTCAATTAGGGTAAGTGTAGAATCAAGGATTACTTCCTCAGAGAACACATAATTCCTGAAGTCTATTTCCCCACTTTCTTCAAAAGTGCTGGCTTTTTCTTCGTCCGTCATCTGAGCTTCTGCTTCATCCTTTTCCATTTGGGTTCTTTCAACAGCATCCATTATCCCATTGTCAAACATCTCAATAGCGTATAATGTAGCAGGAACTCTCTGCTGCATAGGTTCTACAGATCGGCGTTGTGCCCAATAGTTTTTAACCAAAGGTTCTGATTTTCTTCTCGAAAAAGGTGATTTCAGTAGAAAGACATCCAAATAACCTTCATTAATTGCACCAATCGCAATTCTTGAGCCATCTCCACTAATACTGAATTGAGAAACTCCAGCCTGAAGATCAGTTAGGGCATATACCTTTTCTTCCTCAAAATCATATTCATAAATATTCTGGATACCATTTTGATCAGAGTTAAATGTCAACCTTCCTGTTCTGGTTACCGCAGGTTGCTTCTCGCTCCACTCAGGAGAAGCAGTAATTCGTTCAACTTCTTTAGATTCAATATCAATCTGATAAATATCAGTTTGATAGAAATCCATATCAGCTAGTAACCTGTAGTCTGTTTTATAGGTATTTGTCTCGATTCTTTCTCCCCTATCTGAAACAAAGAAGATAGATTTTGAATCACTTGACCAGGCCGGCTGGAAGTCAGAAAAGAAATCCTCAGTTAAGTTTGTCAGCTGTTCTGTATCGAAATCATAAACAAAAATATCCTGGTAAGGCCCTATGTTACCATCAAAAGCAATTTTCCTACCATCAGGTGACCATGCCACTGACTCGATTGCATCAATAGTTTCAAATTCCAGTTTCTCAACCTTTTTAGTGCGATAATTTACAAGAGCGATATCGTCGTTACCTTTTCTCTTGGTTGATAAAGCAATGAATTGACCATCTGGAGACCAGGTAAGATTAGGGTTTAGAATATTTAGTTCTTCAAAATCAGGATTGTCCTCACCTCGAACTACCGTTTTTAGCTTACGCCCATTTAGTGCGTCGATCACTATGACATCAAAATAGCCCCTGCTGTTAGTTATAAAAGCAATTTTATCTCCTTGCGGGGAAATGGTGGGACTGGTGTTATAGGTACCATACTCTCCTCTTCTTGTCATCAAAGTAGCAATCGCTTTGGCATTTTCCCGTTCTGCTACTTCCGGGAAATAACGCTCTTTAAGACTTTGCTCCCATCGTTCGGATAGTTCATCGATGGATAAACCTAGAGCATCTGCAAAACCATATTCGATGCTACGGCTGGTCTTTATTCGGTTAAGAATTTCAGCAATTTTTTCCCTGCCATATTCTTCAACAATAAAATTCCAAACTGACTGACCGCCTCTATAGGCATAGTAACCACTCAAGAATCGAATCTCAGGTAGATATCCGTTAATAACAGCATCTCTGATAAACATATCTGTATTGGTATCCCATCCAAGCGCGGTGTACTCAGCAAGCCCTTCCTCAAACCAGAGCGGAAACACTAACTGAATATTGTTTCTGATTATGGATTGAATAGTTCCTCCATAAAACATGTCGTTAAATACAGCGTGCACAAGCTCATGGTGGAGTGTTCTCCTGAAGTCATTATAGTCTCCGGTGAATGGAACCGTCATCCTATTCTTAAGCTTATCAGTTACCCCTCCGATACCCTCAGCACTTAAAGGAAGTGCTACTACATTTGTTTGGGAAAAGTCATTATGAGAGTCGTAAATAATGAGTGGAATCCTACTCACTATTTCATGATTGAAATCCTCCGAAAGCTGTTTGTACGCTGACTCAAGACTTTGAGCAGAAAACTCAGCTAGCTCGTAGTTTTTCTCGCCATAATAATAGATATCAAAATGCTTCGACTGGATGTATCTCCAATCAAAATTCTCATATTGAACACGATTCTTTCCGAATGGGAAGTATTGTGCATTTGCTGTTGTAATACCAAGAGCAACAGCTAATATCAGTATAGTTACAAATCTCGCTTTCATATCTTACCTCGATGATTGCTTATGCAGGAATAAAATCAATTTGGCGTTTCTGATGATTCACACTTTCGACTTTAATGCGAATTTCGTTTCCTAGTTGAAACTTTTTCTTCGTAGATCTTCCAATTAATTGATGGCTTTTTTGATCATAAATGAAATAATCGCCTTTCAGGTCACCAACTCGGATCATCCCTTCGCAATGTATCTCTTTTAGATCAACAAAAATACCTCTTTCGGTAACGCCGCTGATTACGCCTTCGAAGGTTTGCCCAATTTTGTCGCTTAGAAATTCCACCTGTTTTAGTTTTATAGAATCACGCTCAGCATCTACTGCCACGCGTTCTCTTTCGCTACAATGCTCACCACTTTTTAAGAGGGCATCGTAGCTATAAGAAGCATTGCCTTTAGCGTACTCTTTTAAAATGCGGTGAACAATTACGTCAGGGTAACGGCGGATCGGGCTGGTAAAGTGTGCATAGTGCCCAAATCCGAGCCCAAAATGTCCAATATTTTTTGGACTGTATTCTGCTTTGGCCATTGCTCTGAGTGTAAGCTCATTCACAATCACCTCAACAGAAGTCCCTTTCACTTCATTCAGAAGCTTATTAATTACTTTTGGGGATAGGTCTTTCCCTGCTGAAAACTGAATCCCTAATGGAGATACCTGCTCTGCTACGGCACTCAATTTCTTAGCATCGGGCTTGTCATGTACTCTATAAAAAAATGGAAATAAATTTTTCGAAAGCTTCTTTCCAGATTTTTTCCTGAGGTTATCTACATGGAGGGCTACCGTCTTATTTGCCATCAACATGCATTCTTCGATTAATCGGTGGGCAAACTTTCTCTCCTTAAGAATTACTTCTATTGGTTTCCCTTTTTTATCCAGTACAAACCGTGGTTCTGGAGTGTCAAAATCAATTGCTCCTTCTCTGAAGCGTTTTTCCATCAAGGTTTTTGCAAGCTTCCCGGCCAAATGCACTTCATTTTTGTATTCGTGATCAGCACCCTCCAAAACTTCCTGCGCTTGCTCATAAGTAAATCGTTGTTTCGAATGAATAATAGTTTCCTCTATAGAATAATCAACCAGATTACCCTGAGTATCTATTTCCATAAAACAACTATAGGTGAACTTGTCTTCATTAGGCCGAAGACTACATACCCCATTGCTAAGCCTTTCGGGAAGCATTGGAATTACTCTATCCACTAAATAGATACTGGTACCCCGGGCAAAAGCTTCCTTGTCCAATACAGTATCTGTTTCCAGAAAATGAGTAACATCAGCAATGTGTACGCCCAGGTAATAATTTCCATTTTCGGTATACGAAATACTTAAAGCGTCATCAAAATCTTTAGCATCAGCAGGATCTATAGTAAATACCTTTTCTGAACGAAGATCTCTCCTTCTAGTAACTTCCTCTTCTGTTATCTCTTCTGATAGTTGATCAGCAAATTTTTCAACCTCGGGAGGAAATTCAGCAACTAATTCATTTTCAGCTAAAATGGAAAGTATTTTGGCATCATTACTTCCTGACTTACCCAATACCGAAGTAATTTTAGCTTCTGGTAAAGCTTGAGGGTGTACCCATTTTTTTAGCTCGAACGTAACTTTGTCATCATGCTGTGCTCCATTCAAATTCTCAAATAACACATAGAAATCAGTATGCACAGATTTTTGATCCGGCTCTATGATGAAGGTCTTTGTTCCGGTTTTTAAAAGCGTGCCAACATAAAACTGCTTCCCTCTTTCCAGAATTTCAACCACTTTGCCTTGAGGTTGCCCCGAGTACCTGTTAGTACCCGTGACTTTCACACTTACTTTATCATCTTGTAATGCAGTACCAACTTCTCGTTTAGCAATCTTAACATCTTCGTCCAGGCCTTCTACCGTGACAAAGCCAATTCCTGTTCTCGTTATCTGGATAGTTCCAACTACCATATCTCTCGATTCTCTAGCCTGAGACTGAGCCCCTGATCCGGACTTATTCTTTCTTATGGAAACTGTCTTCCCATCCTTTATGATTAATCTTTTCGAAGCCAGGCTATTTATGGCTTTATCTAACCTCTTAAGTTCTTTCTTACTACTTAAGAGAAGCACATCGATCAAAGTTTGTTTGGGAAGTTTTTTACCTGGACTATTTTTTACCAGGTCCATTACTATTTCTTCTAGGGTACTAAGCCTTTGGCTTCTGCTCATTAATTATCTGATGTTGAAGAGGTTTGATTTTCCGTAATCTGTTGTTCTTGCTCTTCGTTGTTATTCTTTCTTCCGAATAGCTTTCTAAATGGTCTTGTAATTCTTTTCAGGAATTCATCCCAACTATTAAAATTTACTTCAGCTTCAAGACCTACCCCATTTATATCCTGAGCCTGCTGGCTTTCTTCTCCACCACCAAAGTTGCTAAATGTGGGGTCTTGCCGGTGAAAAGCTGTCACTGACAGTGTTTGATTTATTCGGTAGGTAGCTCCAATATCTCCAATATTTGATTGTGCGCCCGTAATCTGCCCTTCACGACTTAAAATGATACGATCATTATATAACCGCAATGCTACTGCAAGGTCAACATTATTATAAGTATTCAAGTTGAAATCGATATCTAAACTTCCGACATCGCTTCTTAGCAATGAGTTAATTTGATTTGATAACAATGGACTAATTACCTGACTGGAGAGTAATGGATTTAATACCGCTCCACTTCCTGAGAAATTCTCGGTAAACGAATCTGTGGTACTGGTAGTAGCACTTGTTGAAGGAATAAAATCACCCATCAATAGGAAGCTTGTAGCCTGAATCAATTTTTCATCTTCATTTCTATTTAAGGTATTTATCTGAGTACTAAGGGCTGTATTCTGTCGAGACTCAAAGGTGTTTGGCAATCTAAAGAAGAAATTATTTTCAATAGTGCTCAGGGTTCCTCCAATATTAAGCACCAACTGTACCGGTACTCTCTGAGAATTGTCCTGATCTATTTCGGCCCTTGACTGGGTAAGTGTATTGATATCCGGACGAGCTTCATATACTGCATTTAGGTTAAGACTTGCATCTGCCGGATTCCCATTCCACGTGATGGCACCTCCACGTTCTAGTTCAAACCTTCGTGCAAAAATATCACCACTAACAAACTGGTAACTCCCACCCGATATATCAAACTGTCCAAACATAGAAAGTTGTTCGTCTTGTAATCGTATCCTCAGCCGGCCTGTTCCGTCAGCGGTAATAATATCTCCTGTAACAGGGTCAAAAATCAGCCTCACCGTCATCGGGTTTTGAGCTATAAATTGTAGATCAAGTGTAAAACGTTCGGTAAAAGTTCGCTCGAAAGGATCATCCGTTTCCTGAGTTGCAAACACCGGTACCCCTGATGCTGAAGCTTCATCAATATTACCTGTTAAGGAAAAGTCATCAACAAACCGAATGAACTTATTGTCCTCATCAAATTCTGTTTCTTCCAATAGAGGAATCCCAATATTCGAGAAATCAGAAATAAACACAGGAGTTACTGTTTCCAATACAGGGGCTAAATTGGTCCCGGATAAACGGACGGTGCTTGTTCCATATGCATCACCAAAAAAAGGAGCTTCTGGGTCAAGAGCACTATTCAAAAACTGAAACTCATCCATCTCGATTAATAAATCGATGGAGTGAATTTTGCTGAAATCATTAAGATCGTATGAGCCACTAAGTACAGCGGAACCACCGGATGGGTCGATCACAAATATGTCATTAAAATTTAACCCGTCTGCTCTGTTAAAGTTTATAGAACCAATTCCATAATAGAATGTATCTAAAAACCGGGGTTTCATATATACCGCGTCATCCATCCCAATGTCATAATCTACATTGAAATCATAATCATCCAGGTTTCCCCAAACATAGCCACTTCCCGTTGCCTTTCCTGACATCTCAGTAAATACTCTTGGGGCGATAAATGGGATAATCCACAAATCAATATTTTCAAAATCCAGATCGAACTTGAATAGTGAGTCGGCTTCAGGAAAGCCATTATTATCGGGAGCTAAAATATACCCCTTGAGTTTGATGTCCTGTCCTACCCTATCATTCCTGACGTAATAACTCGGGTATTTAGCTGAATCAGTATCAACAGATATCTCCGTATCAAATCGGTTTAATTCCTGGTTAAACTCACTGATTACAGCAATATCCCCAACCACATTGTTATCAAGTCCCAAACCAAGAATATCTAACTCCCCTTGCAAAGTTGGAGATCTGGTTAACGAACGCGTTGTAAAACGACCATTCAAATCCCCCGAAAAATTGATTCTACCATTTAGTAAATCTGAAATTCGAGCAAGATTTACATTTTCAATCTGGTAGTTAACGGAGTCAACAGCATCAGCACTTAAAATCCCTTCAATGGCAATATTCTCATCAAAATTACTCAATTGGAAGTTTTCGAATCTCAATTTTCTATTCGCCAGATATTGAAGAGAGGGCACTTCTACCCCTTCCCATAAATACAAATCGCTACCTAATTCAAAATCAAGTATGTATGCGGTGATTGAAGAATCAGAGAGTGTTATACCGCTAGTAAGATCGAATCTTGAATCTTCCGCGATCTCATCTATTGAGTGATTATAACTAATCGAGTCTTCCTGCATATCGAAACCAAAAGAGAGCCCTTTTGCATCAAAAAGAGATGAAGTAATCGATCCCATATCAAGTTGGGCTTGCAGGCCAGAAAATGACTTCAGTGTTTCTGAACTTCTAAAACTTCCCGTTAATTGAAAGGCTAAAGAGTCTATTACCGTTTCTTTAAAACTTAGTGATGGATCAATTGCTGTTGCATTAAAGAGAAGTCTATTTCCATCGCCATTAACGTTCGCTCGAATTTGTGCACTGGTTGAAACAGAGGGAAAAGCTGGAACATAAGCCCTTACAAAATCCAGATTCTTTAGAGTAACACTCATGGAGAAATTCTGATCCCTAATCGACAGAGTATCTAATTCAGAATTTCCAGGATTAAGTAGTATTTCTTCATTGCTTCTGTCATCAAAGTAAGCAGCCCAATAAGGAATCATTTTTGAGAGATCCTCAAGTTGGAAATTCCCTTCCATGGAAGCATCTAAAGCAGTAGAAGTGAATCTCAATGTTCGGGTTGGTTCACTAATTTCATTTAGATCGACATACACCTGATGAGTTGGCAACGTATCTTCACCAACTACCGCAAATGGAATATCGAGGGTTAGCTGCCCGTATACATCATCCAGGTTACTTCCTTTAAGAAATACCTCGTATTCAAGATCTGCGAATACTGAGTCTAACCCATTTGCCTGGGTAAGGCCCTTTAGATCAACGTTTCTCCCATTACCGGTAAACTCAAGACTTGGAAGTGAATCAGTAACATCAATCGTCCCTCTTCCTGTTAAGAATGCAGAAGGAGAAGTAAACATGAGAGAAGGTAGGATTATCCCATCTTCCCATGACCCTTCTATTGCGAGAGTGTCGAAATTAACTCCATTTAAATGACCATTCGAAAAAGAAAAGTCAGAAGAACCAACAGCCTGATCTAATTGATTAATATTTGTGGTACCGAGATTAAAGGAGCCGGTCAAATTACTCGTAACGATTTGCTCCGAAATCAGATTGGCCAGATTTACATTATTGAAGTTTCCATTTAATTCTAGATCAGACAGATCTTCCAAATTCATTCCGAACTCTGAATCTATTTTTCCTACATCTCCTTCAACTACTACATGACCACCTAAGCTTGAGGTATTGCCTTTTAGTGAGATATCAAAACTGGATTTTGTAATGGCTTCTAGTTGTGGCTCGGTCAGTTCAGGTATAAGTTGAGCCAGTTCTGTACTGTCAATGAGAATACTTTCAAGCTCTACTTCATATCCCAATTGTTCGACATCTAATGGATTAACTATATACCCAAAGCCATCCACCCCATTGCTCCCAAAAAAGATGTTGAACTCCTCCAGCCATAGTGAATCTAACGAACCCTCTCCTCTAAGACTTGCAAAGAACACCTGGTCATAATCAGGATATTCGGGATAGAATCTGCTAATTAATTCTGGAGAGATTATCAGCTCTTCTATTCGATAGGATATGGATGATCGCTCTATTTGACCTTTAAAATCTTCTTGAAATAGATCAACTCCATCAAATTCACTTCTAAAATCAAGCGCCGAGCTACCTGCTCTGATATTGAATGCGTTAAATTCAAGAAACCGATCATCATTGAATATCTGGCCAAATACACTTGCGTTTTCAATGTCGTATTGAGGTATACTAAAATTTAACCGATCAATATCCAGAAACCTGCTATCTCTTTTATACTCGAAAAATAATTGCATCTCGATATCCTTAATAGCAAGGGTGTCTTCACCTGAAATCCCTCCCTCTGGATTATCCAATACGACCTCCCCTCCACTAATAGTTAAAGAAGGTGCCAATATCTCAAATCGAGTTTCTGAAGATTCTTCAGTTAAGGAGCCATCTTCAAAACTGTGCTTTTGTTGGAGAGCACTTGCAAGAGATTGATCCGGAATTTGTTGAAGGAAAATCTTTGGGTTTTTAATCTCCAGGTCACTGAGTATAAATTGATTTCTAAACAGAGCCCAAAAGTCGATGGATGCATTTACAGTATCCGTGGAGAATACAGGACGAAATGAAGATGAGTCCGGGTATATGGCTATCTCTTTAAACTCAAAATCAACTGGGAATACCCCGGAAAATTCGCCTAGCTTTAAGATACCCGTGTATTGATCATTGAAATTGTCTTCAATTTTAGAGGCGATAAAACTCTTGGATGCTGGTAGTTGCAGAATACCAAAGCTAATCAATCCAAGTATGGTGCATGCCAAAATGAATACACCCAAGATGGTCCAAAAAAGCTTCCAGGTTCTATGTAACCATCTATACGCCATATCAGGTAAATTCCGAGATCAACGCATTCCAACTCTCTTCAACCAATAAAGTTTCAGAAAAAGATTTCGTAAAAGGTTCACCCAGTTTTTGCAAAAGAATCAAACGTATAGTTTTATCCTTCACTTTCTTGTCATTTAGCATTAATCCAGTAAGCTCTTTGGGGGTAGATGATAATTCGTTCAAATCAAAATCATACAACGTTTTGAACTGCTCTAAATTGGATAGAGAGATATCTGCACCCAGAGAATTTGATGCGGCAACAGCTCCATACATGCCTGCAAAAACAGCTTCTCCGTGAGAATACTTACCGTAACCTCCCACATTTTCAATCACATGAGCAAAGGTATGTCCAAAATTAAGAGCCTCCCTAAGTCCCAATTCCTTCACATCTTTTGAGACGATCTCCGCTTTAATCTGGGCACTCTGTTTGATTATCGGTATCCAGTGTTTAGGCGATTTCATTTTCCCGCCTTCTGTAAGTAAGGCTAGCTGCTCAAAAATATTGGGAGCTTCGATCATACCATATTTTATGATCTCGCTTAATCCGTTTACCCATTCTCTTTCTGGCAATGTCTTAAGGAAGCTAATGTCAGCAAATACTGCCTTTGGTTGATAAAATGCCCCAATAAGGTTCTTACCAACAGAATGATTTACTCCAGTTTTACCACCAATTGAGCTATCAACCATTGCGAGTAGCGTAGTAGGCATATGTATTAAAGGGATTCCTCTGAGCACACTTGCAGCAACGAAACCTGCCAGGTCTCCTACAACCCCTCCTCCAATAGCCAGAAGTGCAGTACTTCTTTCAACTCCGCTTTGCAGTACAAAATGTATTATGCTTGAAAACTGATCGAGGCTTTTATTCCCTTCTCCACTTGGGACGACATACTTTATTACTCGTTCAAAGTCGCTACTTAACCCCTTATCGATGTATTCACTATGGTGGGTATATACCTTTTCGTCGATAATGACGAACAGTTTTTTAGCACTAAAATTTGAAGAGATAAACCCAGAAACTTCTTCTATAAGGTTCTTTCCAATTTTTATGTTGTATGTATCTTCGGATGTAGTAGAAACTGAAATGACTTCAGACATGCCTTTTTAGCTTTTCAATAAGTATTTGGGCTATCTCTTCCTTTGGTCGATAACCATCACTTTCCACAGTAATTTGCGCCTGAGAATAAAATCCTTCACGGCTTAAATATAAGCTTTTAAGCTCGGTAAAAAGAGTTTCCCTTGATTTTATTTTTCCACTTTTATCCAATGCCATTGGTCGGTTAGTATTTTTCATTATCCGATCAACAATTACTTCGAGAGGTGTTTTAATAAAAACTAGTAAACCAAAGAGTTTTAAGTGATCAATGACCCTCTGATCTTGAAGAGAGCCCCCTCCCAAAGCCACTACTCCGACAAAATTCTTCGATACATCCAGGAGGCACTCTCTCTCTTTCATTCGGAAGTACTCTTCACCTTCCTCACTAAATATTTCTTTAATAGACCTCTGTTCTTTTTCCTCTATCACTGCGTCTAAATCAATAAAGGATCGCTCTAAGGATTCTGAAACCAGTTTACCAATAGTAGATTTTCCTGAGGCCATAAAGCCCGTTAAAAAAATACTTCCTTGAAATCTTTTTAATCGATAGTCATTCATAGCTATGGTTTTTCGGGCTCTACAAATTCAACTTGTTCTTTTTGAACTAATACAGCTCCAGCTGCTGCACCTTTCGGTTTTCTCACAAACTTTCGTTTGGTATAAATCACTGGTACAAGCCCTGAACCCCTTGCCTGGGAGTTATAAGCTGCATAACCAGCAACCTTTATGATCAACTCCTTTTCAGGCATTTCTTTTCTGTTATTCATTCTGATTAACGCATGTGATCCCGAAACTCCACGGGCATGCAACCAAATATCTTCTTTATGCGAGAGTTGAACCAGCTTATCATTGCTTCTGGCATTTTTACCGATCCAAACCTCTGCACCATCTACAGTTAATACATGAAAAGGTAAAGAGCTATTCTTTTCATTCTTTGATGAGTTTTGAAACTCGGACAGTTCTTCTTTGTGACCTTTAATCCAATCGTTGAGTTCAAACAGATCCTCGATTGCCTCAAGTTCATCAAGAAGAACTTGCTGATTTTTCCTTTTTTCTTCCAAAACCGGAGTCCTTTCTTTTGCTTCCTGATAGGACTTTTTTGAGCTTGATGACTTTCTATAATATTTAGAGGCATTTTCAGCGATACTCAATTCTTCATTTACCTCTATTTCCACGTCCATGTTGTTATTATAAAAATCTACTAGCTTGAGCTTGTTGCTTTCTGGCATCCCCAAATGTGCGTTTGCCATCAGGATATGTCCTTTTTGTTCGTAATCCTCTGCTCTTTCTAAACCTGCTTCTGCCTTGGAAAGGTTATTAAGTACCGAGTCTGTTCTTTTAAGCTGTTTTCTAATAGACTTAACAAGCAAATTTTTCTTCTGATCAAACCTTAGTTGTCCAGAGTAATTTTTAGTACGCCAAAGAATTAACTCATTTACAGAGCTAAATACTTGTTCCGTCTCCAACGGCAGTTTGGACTCTGAAAATAACGTGGTATTCCCATTTTTTAGTAACCTGAATTCAGCCTCATTTACTAATGAAGAGGTAATCTCTTTTGAAAATTCGATGATCTCAGGAGCTGAAGCATTTTCCAGGTTATTGAGTTTTATCAGAGCTTCAATATTAGTTCTAGGTAGCAGATTGTTACTCTCTAAAAGGAGCTGTTTTGCTGGTTGATTCTCGTTCTTTACCTGAAATAAAACCTGTGCCTTTGGTTCAGGAGCTCCTTTACCTATCTCCCCGAAATCTTTAAATGATTCTCGAATCAAGTTTTCTTCGACATGATAAACGTTTGCTCTTGAGCTGAATAGCTTAAAGACGAGCTTATTTCCATTCTCAAAAAGAAGAGAAATGATTCGATCCCCTTCTTCGAGCAGGATGTCTCTAATTGGTATTGAGTATACCTCATTAAAAAAAGTAATTCGATTCGATTTTTTAGGAGGCCGATAACTGTCAATGAATAAAGAAATATTACCTGGAGAAGTATTAAATACTAACCGGGAACTTTTGGAATCACTATTTATATATATCTCGAGTACGTTTTTGAAAGGCGTTGTCGCCAATTCAATTACGCAATTCGATAATTTGTTTTTCAGCTCCCGCTTTAAATATATTAGCTCGTAATAATTCAAACCTGATAAATAAGAGAGTAATTTAGTTAATCATATATATGCATTATCCGATATTTAATTCCATTGTAAATACTGTCAATACTCAATTGGATAAGCGTGGAATAAAAAGTCAGAAATTTAAAACCTGGGAAGATAATAAGATTAACGCGATTGGACTTGAACTACTTATTGAACTCAAAAATAGTTCAGATTTCCTACAGGCACTTTCTATTAATTTTGACTGGGATAGTTTTCGTGAGGCTACGGTAGCAAAGCAACTGGAAGGAATGAATAGTCATCCTTTTCTTAAGATTAAAAAACTATTCAAAAGCCCGGTACCTTCTACAATCGATATTGAAATCTCCTGGCTTTTTGATATTGAACGTTGCCAGCCTGAGTATCCTGAGAAAGAAGGAAATTATAGAATTGAACAGGCCAGTCTTTGGATGGAAGCAATAAGCAAGCAGATCAATACACTTCTCAAAGATCAAAACATCATAACTCGGTGGCACATAGAAATTGAGGGAGATGAATCGGGTAAATACTTATCAGCCATTAATTTAATCTCTTATTTTCAATATGAATTTACCTCACCAAAAACGGTGAACGATATAAATAATGTAGTAAGTAAGAAATTCCAGGATTTACTATTAAAGGCTAGTAAAGTGATTCATCTTTGTGATGAAGTACTGCAAGAGAGCATTGCTGCCTGATAGAAATAAAAAAGGCTCCACAATGAGAGGAGCCTAAAATCTTACTTTTTCTTTTTATGCCTGTTCTTTCTCAGGCGCTTTTTGCGCTTATGCTTCGCAATTTTAGCGCGTTTTCTTTTTTTACCACTTGGCATAAATGCTCACCTAGGTGTTATTTCATTGTTTATTGTTCGAACAAGGGCCAAAAATAAGAACTTTACTCAGGTTTTCTAAATCAAATTTTCTCAGACATGGACTCATTCACAGCTTCTTTGAAATCTTTAGACATTTTAAGCACAGGAGCAAATTGCTCAGGTACAATTACTTCTACATTTGTCTTAGGATTTCTCGCTACTCGTTGAGCTCGTTTTACCACCTTAAAGCTTCCAAAGCCTCGAAGTTCTATAGTCTCGCCCCTTTTCATTGCATCAATTACGGTTTCCATAAAACCATTTACCACCGCCTCAGTTTCAACTTTAGTAAGCCCCACTGATGATGATATAATATCTACGATATCTGCTTTCGTCATTTTCTTAATAGCTCGTTATTCTTAATTAGCATGGCAACACAATACAAAAAGCAAATCGTTCATTTTGCTGTTATAAAAGAAATACAGCTGCAATCTCCTATCATTCTTTGTTAAATGTTTATTACTTTGGCAGCTTAATTAAACAACCATCAATAAACGATAGTGCATGGAAACTTTTGAAAGTATTGTTGATACCCTGAATAACTTAGTATGGAGTACTCCTACTTACTTCCCAATAATGGTAGCTGTTCTTTTAAGTTTTGGGATTTTTATTACGCTTCGTCTAGGCTTTGTTCAGGTAAGAAAATTTAAGCATGGTGTCCTCTCTGTAATGGGGAAATACGACTCACCGGATGCCGTGGGCGATGTAAATCACTTTCAGGCACTAACTACTGCACTATCCGCCACTGTTGGTATTGGTAACATAGCCGGTGTAGCTATCGCTATTCATTATGGTGGGCCGGGAGCACTTTTTTGGATGTGGGTGACTGCCTTTTTTGGGATGGCAGTTAAATACACAGAATGTACCCTTGCTGTTAAATACCGGATACAAAACGCAGATGGTTCTGTATCGGGTGGTCCAATGTATTATATCGAAAAAGGACTTGGAGAAAACTGGAAATGGTTAGCTGTTTTCTTCGCTGCCATGGCTGTTATTTGTTCATTCCTTACCGGGAATGCGGTTCAGGCCAATACCGTTGCAGACACTCTTCAAAGCACATTCTTCGTTCCTGGCTGGATTACTGGCTTGGTTACTGCTTCACTTGTTGGTGTTGTAATTATCGGAGGTATCAAAAGAATTGGTAAAGTAACAGCCAGCCTCATGCCTCTGATGGCTATCATTTATGTACTTGGTGCTTTAATCATCCTTTTATTGAACTATGATAAAGTACTTCCTGCTTTTGGAACCATTCTTGAATATGCATTCACTCCTAAAGCTGGTGCATTTGGCGTAGGTTCAGGTCTTTTCTTGACAACTTTGGTATGGGGTATTAAACGAGGTTTATTCTCAAATGAAGCTGGCCAGGGATCTGCTCCTATTGCTCATGGTGCAGCTAAAACGGAAGAGCCTGTTCGTGAGGGTGTGGTTGCACTTTTAGAGCCTTTCATTGATACCCTGGTAGTTTGTACGATGACAGGTCTTGTTATCGTGAGTACAGGTGTTTGGGATCAAAAACACGACGCCATACTTACGGCAAGCGCTACAGAAACGGAGATTGTTATAGATGGTCCAGGAAGCTCTCTTTTATTCATTGATGGTGAGCCAACGAATGGTACCATCCAAAGAAATGATCATGATAAAGGAACCTTCTATATCAACGAAGGCCGAACTCAGGCTTTCAATGGAAGTATTGAAGTACAAGGCGACGGAAGTATACTTATCACCTCGTCAAGCGGAACGGAGATAGAAACACTTTATACCAGTATTGTCGAAAATGGTGCTCCCCTCACGGCTATCGCCTTTGAGGAAGGACTCTCTCCCCTCTTTGGTGGCGGAAAGTATATCGTTACCATTTGTGTAATTCTGTTCGGAGTGTCTACAGCCATTAGTTGGAGTTATTATGGAGACCGGTCTATCCAATATCTGGCCGGGGATAAATCTATTATTTACTACAAGGTTGTTTATCTCATCATGCACTTTATTGGAGCCGTCCTTGCGCTGGAAACGGTCTGGGCTATTGGAGACATCGCGCTTGGCCTGATGACTTTCCCAAATATCATTGCCCTGTTCGCTCTCTCCGGAGTTGTTGCAACAGCCAGCAAGGTTTACTTTGCAAAAATGGAAGGAGTAGAGTCAAAAGACTGATATGGAAAACGTAACGGTAATTAATCACCCTATTGTAGATCGCTATCTTACTTTCTTAAGGGACAAAGACACTCATACCGCAGCCTTTCGGCGTGCAATGTCTAACATTGGGGTGATACTTGCCTATCATTCATTATCAGATCTCCCTCTCGATGAAACAGTAATAGAAACTCCTATTCAAAAAACGAAGGGCTTCGTTCCTGGCCCCGAAGTTGTTGTAATCCCCATCCTCAGAGCTGGACTAAGTCTTGTAGATGGAATCGTAAACTTCATGCCTGAAGCTAAAGTCGGGCATGTAGGAGTTTACCGAGACGAAGAAACTCATGAGCCTGTTAACTACTATGATAATCTCCCTCATGGTATTGAGGATGCGTACAACCTGGTAGTTGACCCGATGCTGGCTACCGGAGGTAGTGGTAGCCATGCTATTTCGTTTCTCAAAGAAAATGGTGCAAAGACAATTAAATTTGTTTGCCTTATCGCCGCTCCGGAAGGAATTGAACGGCTCCAATCCGATCATCCGGATGTTCCAATTATTACTGCTGCCATTGATGAGAGGCTGAATGAACATGCCTTTATCGTACCTGGCCTTGGAGACGCAGGAGACCGATATTTTGGAACCACATAAACTCATTCTCCCTCTTTTATTCATTTTCGTCTCATTAAACTGTTCAAAACTCTCCGAGTACGACACGCAGCAGATACGAAATGCATTAGCAGATTCCCTACTTACTACCACCGAAAGTTGGGGAGTATCTATGAAGATTCTTGAGGATGGAAACAGAAGTTTAAATCTTACTGGAAGCTATTCAGCGACTATTAAGGATTCTGAAAGACACCAAACAAAAATAAGCGGACCTGTATTTATAGAAATCTTTGATAAAGACGGTTCCTTCAAAAGTAGTGTGGATTGTGATAGTGCTGTTTACAGACCAGATGAAGGTATTTTTGAGATGTTTGGCAATGTCCGGGTACTCACTAATGACGCTCGCAAACTTAGATCAGAATATCTAAAATGGGATAGAAATAATGACAAGGTTAGTACCCCTGAGTTTGTAATTTTTATTGCTCCCCCGGATAGTATTGCAGCAAATGGATTCGTTGGAGATACTGATCTCACCAATTATACACTCAATGAAGGCGGAGGACAGGTAGTTATAGACTAGTGAAGCGTTGTTTACCCATAGCATTTCTTATCCTGGTTGGAGTAGCTGCTTCTTCGATTGATATTTTGGCTCAAAATATCGTCACACTTCAGCGTTTTGAGTCCGCCAGACTAGAAACAATTGATGGAGAGCAAATCCGGAAAATTTACAACGCTCGCATGAGTCTTGGGGATGTAACTATGGTATGCGACAGCGCCTGGCAATTCATCAATAAAAATGAGCTCCGCGCTTTCGGCAACATCCAGATAGATACCTCCACAGAAAACATCTGGACAGATACTCTTTATTACTACACAAACCAGGAGTTGAGTAAACTTCGAGGCAGAGTCGTGATTCTTCAGGATAGCACCACCCTGTTTGGAAACGCAGTGGATTATAATTTCGCTTCAAAGGTAGCCTATTTTAGAGATGGAATACGACTTGAAGATGAAGATGGAGTTCTTACTGCTTACCGGGGAGTTTATTTCCAAAACCAGGACAGCGCTGTATTTAGAAACCATGTACAGATCTCAGACTCAGCTCAGTATGCAGAGGGAGATAGTTTGTTTATAAATCGTGAGAGGGAGTTCCTTCAACTATACAGTAATGTATTTGTAGTAGACAGTACTAATGATGGATTATTAACCGGAGACTTCCTGGAAGCGGATTCAACCGGTCGAAGATATGTAGAGGGGAATGGATATCTCAGAAAAATTGATACCGATTCTACTACTTCCGATACCACCCACATCTATGCACGTGAACTCTTAATGCTCGAAAATGACTCCTCATCAACCATAAGCGGATTTATAGATGTATCCGTCTGGTCCGAGAACTTCTCCTCTTTGTCCGACTCTCTATTCTATGATTCTGAAACTGAACTCTTTGAGCTGGATGGGTCACCTAAAGCCTGGCATAAACGAATTCAGCTAACGGGGCCATTTATTGAGGTACAATTGGATAGCAATAGAGTCAAGAAGCTAAAATCCTACATTGGCGCCTTTGCGGTTCAGGAAGATTCTGCAACTGGTCGTCTGCATCAACTCAAAGGGGATTCCTTGATTGCTTTTTTTGATCAGGGAGAAGTTTCCCAGATACTCATCCATCCAAATAGTGAAATTTTATACCACACAAAAAATGAAGCTGGAGATGCCGATGGTGCAATGGAAAGCACATCGCCACAGACTATTCTTTATTTTGAGAATGGAGAGTTAACACAGGCCAAAATGGGGAAAAACCAGGGATATTTCCTTCCAGAGTACGCAGAGTTAGCTTCCAGAAAGTTAGATGGTTTTCAATGGGACCCTGAATTGCGCCCTCAGAAAACCACCTCAAGTCCTATGCCGAAATGGGAACCTATACCTAAAGAGAGGCCTTTTACGTTACCTACCCGATTTGTTAATTTTTTGGAGCTCAAAGCCTCAGAGAAAAATTAATTTTTGAGAAAAGCTTTTTCAGTTAACTTAACCGGGAACAAAAAATCAGGTCATGAAGCAATTTTCTGCAGCCCTTTCTATTCTTGTTGCACTCGTAGTTTTAAGTTGTGAATCATCGCCAGTTACTGGCAGCGAAGATGTATTTGTTATTCAAAATGTGGTGATTTCTGTAGACTCCACTTATGTATTCGGAAATGAATTCCGTGCCACTGGCACTATTACAAATACAGGCAACTCCAGTATTAGTCCTATTTGGTACATAGATGGATCTTTTTTCAGAGATGCCAGCTCTTCATTCAAAATGGGGGGAGATAATACTTCTTTCACCTTTTCTCTTGGGCCTGATCAAACTACCGGGTGGCAATTGAGGTTTAATGATTCTCAATACCCAGCCTCAAATTACCCTGATTTCAGTGTAGGAGAGCTAAGAGCTTATCGTCATAACAATGACTCGGATTGATTCAGAAAAGCTAAACTAGCTTATGGATTGCTTCCCATGGTAGCTGGAAGTGATGGTAGTCAGGTTTGTGCTCCCAATTTCCTCCCCAGTCTGTAAATCCGTATTTCTCAAAAATCGACACGATCGGCTCTACCATACCCTTCCGTATAGAGTTCCTGTTTATGAACTCCATTCCCTTATTAGGATATACCTTGATACTTGATTGGTCTTTATCCAAAAGTAAATATGGGTTCTGAACTGGATTGATATCGATTGCACAACCATAAGCATGACTGCTCCATCGATCCGTATTCATGATCCTTCGACCATTAAATGCTGATGAGTTATTCCCTTCCATCGAAGCCACATCATCTCCTTTAAACTCTTCCATTGGAAGCATACTGTAGATAGGAAATGAAATAGCCAGTAGTTCTTGAAATATTGATGACACTTGCTCAGATATGCTATCCAAAACAACCATGGAGGATGTATGATGCTGATCATCAAACCCGATATAATCAATCTTCACAAGCCTCAATCTGGAAAAGTGCAGCGGACAGTCTTCACTCCAGATATTATTCGCTATCATAGATTTTACTTCGAACTCATTAAGTGATCGAATCGCCATCTTTTTTCAACTTTTGAACAAAGGTAATTAAACTCACATCGTATTTTGAAAGAAAAAAATGCCTGACGAATCTTTCTTAAAAGAAGTAGCTGCACAGCTCCGAAAACCAAGTGGAGAATTTGGGAACGAGGTGGCTTATGCAATGAATAAAAGCAATGAGTTAATGAACCTGGCTACTATTAAGGCGCTTCAAATCGAAGATGGAAATACAATTCTCGAGATCGGCATGGGAAATGGATTCTTTGTACCACATGTCCTCAAGCAGGCAGGAGAATTAACCTACGTTGGTGTTGATTATTCTGATGATATGGTACAGCTTGCTTCGTCAGTAAATAAAACTCATGTCGAGCAACAAGCGGCCAAATTTTATGTTGGAGCAGCTCATGAATTGCCATTTGATGATCAAATAATCGATCGATTGTTTACCGTAAACACTGTTTATTTCTGGGATAATCCTTCTGCAATTCTAAAGGAATTCAAAAGAGTATTGAAGCCAGGAGGTTTGCTGGCCGTTGCCATTCGTCCGGAACAATGCTTGAAGCAATACCCAAGTACTAAATACAACTTCGAATTTATTAGCAACGAAAAAATTCTAAACTGGCTGCAAGAACATCATTTTGAAATAGACGAGGTGATTGAAGAAACAGAAGCAGAAGTAGAAATTTTGGAGAAGCGTATTATCCCGAAGTTTACGGTATTCATTGCCAAAGCTACTTGAAACAAAGTTATCATTCCCTTACCCTCATGAAAACTAACTCTCTGCACATGAACTTTCGCAACATTCTATCTCTTCTATTATTCTCTCTACTTGTCTCTTTTTGTACCGATGAATCAAAACAACAAGCTGTAGAAACAGAGGCGGAAGCCGAGTCAGAATGGATATCCCTATTTGATGGTGAAAGCTTCGAAGGCTGGAAAGAATACAACTCGGACACTATTAACCCTAAATGGCAGATAGAAGAAGGAGCGATCATTATTTCGAAAGACGGAAATGATGTAAACAAAAATACTGGTTTTGGTAAGTCCATCATTACTGAGCAACAGTTCGGGAATTTTGTGCTCGAATTAGAATACAGAATGAGCCGCGGCGGAAATAGTGGCATCATGTATCATGTTATTGAAGACTCGAAGTACAATAATGACTTTGAGACAGCTCCGGAATACCAGTTACTAGATGATGTGGATTCTGCTTCTGAGTATCTCCCCCATCGGCTGACTGCTGCTAACTATGATATGTTTGCACCAGATACTACGGTTAAGCAATTGAACCCACCCGGAGAGTGGAATAAAGTGCGTCTGGTTTATGAAAATGGTAGAGTTGAACACTGGTTAAATGGCATAAAAGTTTTGGAGTTCACCGAAGGAAGTCCGCAATGGCAACAGGCCTATATTAAAAGTAAGTTTTCAAAACACTTCCCTGATTGGGGGAAATCAAGCGTTGGTCATATCAGCCTGCAGGACCATGGAGATTATGTAGCCTTCAAAAACATCCGAATTAAGGAATTGTAGTGACACATGATCCGGGAAGCTACAGAACTGGACGCCCCAGCCATTACTGATATCTACAATTACTATGTAGAGCATTCCGGTGCCACCATGGAATACGAAACTGTTCCTCCCTCCTTCTATGCTGGCAAAATCAAAAAGACACAGGACTCCGGGCATTTTTGGCTGGTGGCTGAAGAAGATGGTGAAATTATAGGATATGCATACTCCGGACTTTGGAACCCTCGTGATGGTTATCGATTTACCTGTGAAGTTTCAATTTATATCTCCCCTTCTGTAATTACCAAAGGCTGGGGAACTAAGCTCTATTCAGCCCTCTTCGATAAACTCAAAGAAGCAGGTATGCTTGTTATCATTGCTGTTATCACCCTTCCAAACGATGCAAGCATTGCGCTGCATGAAAAGTTTGGGATGAAGAAAGTGGCTCACTTTCCCAAAATGGGAACTAAATTCGATCGATGGCTGGATGTTGGGTACTGGCAAGTCAATTATCAACACCCAGCCCCTAACTAAATAGTCATTCTGAGGCTACTGCCGAAGAATCTAAGGGTTTATTTCTCACTATGATCCTTCGCAAGTATGCTCAGGATGACTTGGAGCTATTCAATCAAACCAAGAATAAAGGCTTTCTTAATTAACCCGGCTGTATTCTTCACATCCAGTTTGGCCATGATATTCTTTCGATGGGTCTTTACCGTATGCTCGCTAAGGAACAACTGCTCTGCAATTTCTTTCATTGTCAGCTCCTCTGCTATCAATCGAATGAGTTCAACTTCCCTTTGAGATAGCTGCCCCGACTCTTCTCCTTCTTTTGCCTCTGAGGAAACTGAGGAAGACTTGTACCCTTTAACAATTACTTCCATCACTTCAGGGCTAAATGCAAAACTACCTGCAGCTACATCTTTGATGGCTGCCTTCAGTTCAGGGAAACCAATACTCTTCAATAAATAGCCAGAAAGCCCACCTTCCATTAACTGACTAATAAATTCTTCACTAAAATAGGTACTCAACATTACCACCTTAATGGAAGGGTATTGCTGTAACACATTTTCTGCTATTTCAACTCCATTTGGTTTGCCCATCTCGATATCAAGAAGTAAAACATCCGGCAGGGCTCCACTAGCAAGGAATCTCATCAGATCCAATCCATTAGTGAATGTTCCCAGTATTTCGATATTCTCATCACGAGATAGCAATGCTTCTACCCCCTGGAGGAATACTTTGTGATCATCAACAAGAATTACCTGGGCCATATCAGTTTAGTTTTGGTGAACTCCAAATACCTTCTTTTTGGATAATAGGGATATGGATATCAATAGTAACACCTTTTCCCATTTCCGTTTCCAGTTTAAAATCTCCACCCAACAGCCTTACCCTGTTCTCCATATTCTCGAGCCCATAACTTTCGGGAGCATCTTCTTCTGCAGGAAGGTCTTGAGCATTAAATCCAATGCCATCATCCTTTATCAATACGGTCAACTCTTCCTGATCGTCCAACTCTAGCTGGATGATCTTTGCTTTCGAGTATTTCAGTGAATTACTAAGTGCTTCCTGGATAATTCTGTACACATTCATTTCAATAACGGTATCTAGTTTTTTATCCAATTCAATTCGACTTTTAATCTCTATACCAAGCTTGGTAATCTTCGATAACAAGGTTTCCAGGTCTCTGGTTAAACCCTCCCCGGATGATGTCCCTTCCTTCATCTCTTTTATAAGTGCACGCACTTCTTTGAAGGCATCATCTAAAAACTGGTTTCCTTCTGAAAAAGAAGGAAGTAACTCTGGTTGCTTTTCCTTGATATCCTCATTCAATGAACTGAAATACAGTTTAACAAGGGACAGGATACTACCAAGGCGATCATGAAGTTCTGCAGCTAACCGTTTACGCTCTTTGTCCTGCCCTTCCATCATTGCTGAAATGGATTCTAACTGTTGTTTGTCTAACAAGGAATCGATCTCATTTTGATAAAGGGTTTCTTTTTGAGCCGCAATGATTCTTTTCTTCCTGCTTCGATATTGAAACCATGCTATGATCCCTATCACAGCCGCAACCAGGGAAAACACTCCTGTTAACAAGGCCCGGTTTTCAGCATTCCTGCGTTTAATAATAGCCTCATCTTCCGCTTTTTCAGCTCTTAGTAGCTGGTTCTGGGCTTCTACCTTTTCCGTTTCATATTTGGTGATGAGTTCTTCAATTGCCTCAACTCTTGCTAAGTCCATGAGGCTATCCTTGTACATATCATACAGCTGCTGATATCCAAAGGCTTGCTCGAAATTTCTCGTTCTTCCGTAAACTTCAGCTAAGCCAAAAGAAGCACCTCGTTGTATTTCCAGGTATTCGGTTTCATTAGCAAAATCCAGGCCTTTTTTATAATAATTGATGGCCGATTGATAGTCACTTAAATAGAAATAAGAGGCGCCTAGATTGTTATAAACTTCAGCTAATTTTCTTTTGTCCTCGGACATCTCATACAGAGCTGCCGCTTCTAATAAGTACTCCCTTCCTTGTTCATAATTCCCCTTTTGGTTGTAAAGCACCCCCAAATTACTGAGTAAATTTCCTCGACGGCTAGAATTATTAGTGCGATTTACTTCTAACAGGGCCCTATCATAATATTTTAGTGCTGAATCAGGCTCATTAATTTCCGCATAGACTTTCCCAAGGTTTTGGAATACTTCTCCCTTCCTGTCCGGATCATCATGTTCTTCATAAATCCATAAAGCTTTTTCAAAATATTCTATAGCCTCTTCTGGATAGCCCTGGGTTTCGTACACAACCCCAATATTCAGGTACTTGGAAGCATGCAGTCTCCCATCATCAGGGCTTGAAGCCAACGCCAATTCAAGGCTTTCTAAATAATTCGAAAGGGCCTGGTCATATTGACCCCAATCGAAGTATAGGTTTCCGATATTATTTACAACCATCGAAAGACCAATTGTATCTTCGGATGCAGTCTTTATCGCTCTGAATTGTTCGTAGTAGATCAGTGCGTTTTGATAATCAGCCTCTCCTGCCAGCCAATTCCCCATATTTAGTAATGCGCTTGAGAGATAACGTTCATCTCCCAAACCTTCTCTAATATCAATACTTCGTTGATAACTCACATAAGCAGAGTCTGAATTTCCCTGAGCTCGAAATACATTCCCAAGGTTATTGAAAGATCCAGCCACTCCTCTCATATCATCTAGTGCTCTTTTCAGATTGATACTCTGCCTGTAGTACTCAATGGCCTCATCATACCTTCCTATTCCACGATATAGCAACCCGATTCTGTTATAAGAATCGGCTAACTGTTGTTGATTTCCATTTTCCTTGCTTAGAGCTATTGCTTTTAGAAACTGACCTTCTGATTCCTCTGTTTTCCCCTGCCGACGATAGATCAAACCCAAAAGATCCGCCATTTCCTCATGTAGAGGAGTATCTAACTCCAAGTTCTCTATCGATGATAACGCCTGGTTAGCATAAAAAGCTGCAGAGTCTAATTTGGACGGATAAAATTCATCCGCCTTCTGGGCTTGATATTCAATTTGAGCTATATCCTGAGCGGATAGTATTGCTGGTGTAGTCAGCAATACCAGCGCCCAAACTCCTTTTTTAACTAGTGAGATGAATACCCCTTTTTCTATACTGGGACTATTCCTCTTCTGCTTCATCGTACTGTGTTACTGAACTTCCTTCATCCTCAGGGTCATCCAACCAAACAGTTACTTTTATTTTTGCGTCTGAATGAACTCCGTCATCCGGAGTAGGTAATGAAGCAAGAAGCGGAACCGCCTCCCATTTATCAGATGGTTTCTCCTTTGGTCCTTTCACATCCACATTTACCTGAACCAGTTTAGGACTTTTTATTGTAATTGAAGGCTCTTCCGAAATCTTATAATTCTTTGGTATAAACACTGCTATCCAAAGAGAATACTCATCAGAAGCATTTTTTGTTAATCGTATATACGGTTTTAGAAGGCTGGGCGATTGATTTGAATTTGTACTCATGACAGCAAATTTGTTTAAAATTGAATTGATTTAGAAAGGCTTATCTCCATAATACCACAAAAGGGCTACCCATAAATACACCTTTTAGTGATGTCTTTAATACCAATAGAAGACAACTTTCTACCCGACGACGCAAACATACTATCCAACAACTTTGATTACAAATCAATATTAATTTTGGTAGTGCGTGCAAGAAATTAATTTTTATGTAATAGAGCTTTCTGAATAGAGACAGAAAGAAATAGAGACAAACATAGATTTCAATGTCCTTCATTACCACCCCGATTGAGTTCTGGGTGGTAATTTTTTTATACAAAAAAAGCAGAGGGTAATCCTCTGCTTTAATTGAAGAATAATAAATCTAAGTTGTATTAAGCCTCTTCCAGCTCCAGGTTCTCCTGGATTACGCGCTCCTGGATATCAAATGGAACTGGTGCATAGTGAGAAAAGCTCCTGGCATAGGTAGCACTTCCCTGTGTCATAGACTTAAGTCTGGTCGAATAATGATCCAGCTCCTCCAAAGGAACATTTGCTTTGATTTTCTGAAGTGATCCTTCAGCATCCATTCCCTGGATTTGTCCTCTCCGGGTTCCCAGATCACTCATAACATCGCCCATATACTCGGATGGCACTGTTACTTCAATCTCGTACACGGGCTCCATCAATTTGGGATTTGCCTGGAGAAATCCATCCCGAAATGCCATACGCGCAGCTGTTTTAAAAGCAGCTTCGTTGGAATCTACCGAATGCATAGAACCATCAAACACAGATACCCGAATATCCCTGGCGCGACAACCACTCATCGGGCCATTCTCCATTTTTTCCATGATTCCTTTTACAATAGCTGGCATGAAACGATTATCAATCACTCCACCAACTATACAATTCTGGAAAACAAGTTTTCCTCCCCATGGGAGTTCATGGTCTTCTCGATTTCTAACCTTCATATCAGCAGGATCAGGCATACCTTCTTCAAAAGGCTCGATAAGGAGATGAACCTCAGCATATTGTCCGGCCCCACCTGATTGTTTCTTGTGCTTGTACTTGGTTTTAATTGGTGAAGTAATGGTCTCCCTGTAAGGAATTCGAGGTGTGATAAACTCGATATCGAGATTAAACCTGTTCGTAAGAGCATGTTCGATCGTATTCAAATGCTCTTCACCCTGCCCATGAATGATAATTTGTTTCAATTCCTGGCTGTGTTCAATAACTACGGAAGGATCTTCACGATGAACCTGATGCAGGGCATTACCCAGTTTATCTTCATCTCCTTCCTTGGTTAGCTTAACAGCGGTACGAATAGTTGTGGCAGGGAAATGAATTGGATCCAGTTTTACATCATGCCCCTTTTCGTGTAGTGTATCATTTACTTCACTGTCTTTTAGCTTTACTACCGCGCCAATATCACCCGTTTTGACTTCAGGAATTTCGATTCGCTTATGGCCTTCAGTGAGATAAAGATTCCCGAGACGTACCGTATTGGAATTGCTCTCATTAATCAAATCCATTCCAGCCAATACAGAACCGCCATATACCTTAAAGTAGATTAGATCTCCTACATGCGACTCAGAATGAGTTTTAAATAAGAACATTACAGGCTTACCGTCTGGGTCCATTATAAAATCATCTCCGGCCTCAGTTTTTGGAGAGGAGACTTCCAATGGATTTGGAGCTACATCATCAATAAAGCCCATGATTCTTCCGGTTCCCATATTTCGTGATGCACAAGCACAGAAAAGTGGAAATATCTGCTGATTCACTAAAGAAATATGGAGCCCTTTTTGCATTTGCTCTTCATCCAGCTCTCCATGCTCGAAATAGATATCCATCAAGGTTTCATCATTCTCTGCAATTACTTCGACCAGCTCCTGGTGCAGCCTGGATGCTCTTTCCTGCTCAGACTCGGGAATAGGTAGTTTATCAGGCTTCCCACCTCCTTCAGGAAATTCATACATAGTCATTCTTAGTACGTCAATGATTGCATGGAAATCTCCGCCTTCACTAAAAGGATATTGTACTACTGTGACTTCACGACCAAAATGATCCTTAGCCTCATTTACGGCTTTCCAAAAATCGGATCGTTCATTATCCAGTTTATTCACCACAAACATGGATGGCACCTGGTATTTCTGCGTGTACTTCCAAAGAGAGTCGGTTGCTACCTCTACCCCATTTTCTGCATTGAGTGTAAATATTGCTGTATCTGCTACCCGTAATGCTCCTACTACTTCCCCTATATAGTCTGAGGTTCCTGGAGTATCAATCAGGTTAATTTTGTGCCCCCTCCAGTCCAAATTCATAAATGATGCAAAAATCGATTTCCCCTTTTCCTTTTCCTGCTGATGGTAATCCGATACCATATTCTGATCTTCAATAGTTCCTCGTCGATTGGTGGCTCCGGACTCAAACAACATAGTCTCAGCGAGTGTTGTTTTGCCGGAGCCTGAATGACCCAACAGCACAACATTTCGGATGCGGGTAGGATTATATACTTTCATGGCTAACTCCGTTTTTGATTGCTGATTATTTTAGAAAAGAAAAGCGCTTTCATATCTTGCGCTTATATTTGTCAATGAACATGTATAACATTCATGAAGAGAATGTGAAGCATTAAGTTAACCGACTGGAGCAAAGAAGCAAGATGAAAAAAATCCTCATTATTCAGACCGGAGGAACCATTGCCATGAGTGCAAAAGGCGAAGGGGTAGAACTGGATCCGGAAGCCTGGTCTGAAACTTTATACCAACGGATTGAGGGCTTAAATGAACTTGCTGAAATTACCACCACACCTCTTTTTTTTGAAGATAGTTCCGATTTAAACCGGACACACTGGAATGAACTGGCTCGATGTATCGAAGAACATTATGATGCTTATGATGGCTTTGTAATCCTTCATGGAACTGATACTATGGCCTTTACTGCTTCAGCCCTTTCTTTCAGTCTTATTAATCTTTCTAAGCCAGTCATATTAACGGGAAGCCAGGTACCTTTAAGTAATATCAGAAGCGATGCCAGACGGAACTTGATCAATGCAGTTGAAATAGCGACTACCGATATAAATGAAGTAGCTATCTGCTTTAATGACCATGTGTATCGCGGAAACCGGGCAACCAAAACGAGTATAGGAGATTTTGACGCTTTTGGGTCTCCCAACTTTCCCGTATTGGCAGAAATAGGGTTGGAAGTTGAACTCAACAAGTCTCCAAAATCAGGAGAACTTCCGCTAAGTGTACACCCCAAATTCGATAATTCAGTTCTGGTGCTAAATGTATTCCCTTCATTGAATACAAATTACCTGATGGCATTAGAACTTTCGAAGCTGAAAGCTATCATCGTTCGATCGTTTGGAAGTGGAAATTTCCCCATGAAAGGAGAGTCCAGCCTCCTCCCATTCTTTGAACGCTGCAGGGATCATGGCGTAATCGTGGTACTTCTCTCCCAGGCCGATTATGATGCGGTAAACCTTAATAAATACCCAGCTGGAAGAGCCGCTCTTAAAGCGGGTGCTATTTCCGGTGCTGATATGACACTCGAAGCCGCTCTAACTAAAATGATGTGGTTGCTCGGCAATTATGAGGACAAAGGAACCATCGAAAAGTTATTCCAAAAAAGCCTGGCCGGAGAGTTGAGCTGATTGAACTCTGAACTCTGAATACTGTACTTCAAAGTTCGAAGTCCAATTGTTCAAAGTTCTGTTCGTTCTCTATTCAATATTCCTCACGGTATTCTCTTATCCATTAAGAAAAACCAAAGCGGAGGCAGGAGCGCAGCTAGAATCATAGCTGGATAACCAGCAGGGAGTTGTGGTGAATCTTCGTGATGATCTAAAACCTGATACTTCTTGCTTGCTATATAATGATGGTCGGAATGACGCGTAAGCTCATAAAGCACGATCCTCCCAAAACTATGATTGGAATTCCAGGAATGCCTGGGAAGCACTTTTTCGTATCGACCATTATCGAGCTTCTTTCTTCTAAGGCCATAATGCTCCAGGTAATTGATGGTTTCGAGGAGTAATAATCCAATTACTCCAGCAAGTAACACGTAGAGCAGATTGGGATATCCCGTAAAGAAATAAATCAGCCAGATGTAGCCAATTTGGGAAAGAGTGAATAGCAACATGGTGTTATCAAAAGAGAACACATGTTTTTTGATTTTCTTAAGACGATCTGCTTCAATCTTCCATGCGCTGAAATACCCACCAAATGTAGATTTGATCCAAAAGAAATATAAGCCCTCCCCTTTTTTAGCACTTGCTGGATCAAGATCAGTGCCTACATGTTTATGATGACCCCGATTATGCTCCACAAAGAAATGAACATAAAGGGCCGGAAGAAGCAATAGCTGTGAAATTAAATGATCAATTTTTGAAGTTCGGTGTCCCAATTCATGTCCCACATTAATACCGCAAGTCCCAATCACGATTCCCACAGAGATAAGATTGCCTGCCATCTCTAATCCTGTCATCGTTGTTGCATTCAACTGATAGACAAAGAAACCCAACACGAAGTAGAGTATGGGCAGATTGAGATACAGCAACCAGTCAAACAGTCGTCTTTTTAAAAATTCAGCCTGCTCACTTACCGGAATATTCTCCTCTGAACTGGGACTGAACTGATCGATGATCGGTACCAGTACAAACACAAAAACCACATTCATAAAGGTAAAGCCTCCACCCAGCCACAAACCAATTACGGTTAGTGTTGGATTAATATATGCTGCCAGATATTTGAGATCTTTGATCATACGCTCCAGAATATAACCAGCAAGGGGCTACAATTCGACAACAAGCTGACAAGTCGATTGAAAAGTCTGCTCATTTTAGTATTATCAGCCAGCAATCCAGCCTTCTAACATGTTTTTTATTTTCGATTTAGAAACCATTCCTGATATCGAGTTTATTCGTACGGTACTTCATGATTTTGAATCCGATGAAGAACTACTCCTCGAGAAAGCCAGTGAGGAATTAGCCCGAAATAAATCCGGTTTCCTCCCTCCTATGTATCACCGTATGGTTTCCTGGGTTGGTTTATGGATTGAAAATACAGGGGAACCCCGACAGAAAGTTGCCTGGAATGGAACCGATGAGAAAGCAGGACTTCAGAAAATCTTCGAAACCATTGGCACCTATAAAGACTTTGGTTTAATCCACCACAACGGAAAAGGCTTTGATATTCCAGTACTCACTTACCGGGCAATGAAGCATGGCTTGCAAATGCCCGTTCGAATGAGCGATTATGATATCCGTTATCGTTATAGCAAGCATAACCTGGACTTAGTGGATGAATTCAGTAATTATGGAGCCAGCTCCTGGCCCAAGCTAAAACATCTTGGCCAGCTCATCGGAATTCCTTTCAAGCAAACCGGAGAAGGAAACCAGGTATATGAGATGTTCAAGAGAAATGAGCTACCACTAATCGAGCACTATTGCTATGAGGATGTGATGGCTACTTATATCGTTTGGCTGTACTACCAATTCACAGCTGGTCATATACCTGAAGACCAATTTGATAATCTTAAGGAAAGAGCAATAAAAAAACTGGAAGAAATACAGGAAACTAATTAGGTTAAAATAAAAAATGCCAATTCTTTACGTTGATAACTTTAGAGGTTTTCAAAAAACTTTTTTACCGCTTAAGAATGTCAATTTTTTTGTTGGAGAAAACAGTACCGGTAAAACATCCATACTAAAATTAATTAGGTTATTATCCTCTCAACAATTTTGGTTCGATTTACAATTTGATGCAGAGGAAACTGATCTCGGATTTTATACAGAAATTGTAAGTAAGAATGCTGATGATCCTTCTTATTTTGAAGTAGGTATAGTTGGTGATTCTTCAGATAAATATAATAGGATTAGCGCAATTCTAATTCGATTTGCTAGCCACAAAGGTGTACCTAAGATATCTCAACTTAGAATGATTGACATGAATACTGATGTTCTTGTCAATATTAAGGATGACAAGTTCGAATATTCATTTTCTAAAATTGACCTTAGTAGTGTTTCTGAAAATAATAAGCTCCAATATTTCAAAATTTGGATCGATCGAAACGAAAAAGGTCACACTGAGTTTGATTCTTCAAAGATACCTGGAGAAGGATTCCCACTTATTTTCTTCATCAAAGCCCAATTGATACAAAAATTAAGAGAATTATCTCCAAATGAAGCTAGTGATCAAATTACTAGCAGTAGTTTTAATCTACCGAACTTTCTAGAAGAACTTACTTGGCTTGCTCCTATTAGAGCTGAACCTCAAAGAACTTACGATAAACACAAGCTGTCATTTAATCCAGAAGGGTCACATGCACCTTATATTTTGAAAGAACTGCTGAGTAAAAGCGGTAATGAACCAAAAAGAATTAATAGAATACTTAACAAGTTTGGTATTGATAGTGGTCTTTTTAAAAAAATAGAAATCAGTTCTTTAAGAAACGATAGTACAGCACCATTTGAATTGCATATTTACTTAGATAAAAAACCAATTAAAATATCAAACGTCGGTTATGGGGTGTCTCAAGTTTTACCTCTTATTATTGAGATTATTAAATCTAAGAATCCGACTTGGTATGCAATACAACAACCTGAAATACATTTGCATCCTAGAAGTCAAGCCGCCTTTGGAGAATTAGTCTTCAAATCATATTTAAATGAGAAAAAGAAATTTATAATAGAAACTCATAGTGATTTTACGATTGATCGTTTCCGCTTAAAAGTAAGGCAAGAGTTTAAATCAAAACGAAAAGAAAGAGAGATATTTCAAATAGTTTTCTTTGAACGAATTGAAGGAAGAAATAAGCTGAGTACTATTAATATCAATAATAATGGTACATATTCTGACTCCCAACCTGAGACATTTAAAAGCTTCTTTATAAAAGAACAGTTAGACCTTCTTGAGCTTTAATTATGTGCTTAGTTATTGATAGCTGTGTCTTTTCAAAAGTATTCAACAAAAATGATAAAAAGCATTTCAAGTTTGAACCAATATCCGAATGGATATTAAAAGGAAATGGCTCGGTTATATATGGCGGAACAAAATTCGCTAATGAGCTCGGATTAAAAAAATTGCAGCTACTGAAATTGTTGAAAGATGCCGGAAAGGCAGTATCAATAGAGAATGGTGTAATAGATACCGAAGAAAGGGTAGTAAGTAATCTAATTCCAGATACGGAAGACTTCGATGATCCACATATTATCGCCCTACTTAGAATATCAAAAAGTAGAATTATCTGTTCTGACGATAAAAGAATGTTCCCATACATTAAAGATGAAAGGTTATTTAAATCAAGATCATCTCAACCTAGAATATATCAGAATACTAGAAATCGACGATTGATAAGTGATCAGAACATTGTCAACTGCTGCCAAAAAAAAACGAAGCTAAAGAAAAGAAGTCTAGATGAGTTGGTTAATAGATTAAACAGAATCTGACAGTAACCACATATTTTTTTTAATAAAAAATCGGTTTAAATTTTCAGAAAAGCGCTTTTTATATTCTTGTACCTAAATTAATTAGGATTTATACAAAATAGACTAAAGTTATTTTGTCACCCATCTCTTATACTCCGGCGCCTAATCAAAACTAATTTGGAGTACAATAGATGAAAAAACTCGCAGCCACCCTGATGCTGTTAATATTAGGGACAATCTCACTCTACGGGCAGGAAACAGAAGCGGCTATTAATGCAGGTGATACCGCCTGGCTTCTTATCGCAACCGCTTTAGTTATGCTCATGACACCCGCCGGTCTTGCTCTTTTCTATGGCGGATTAACTCAAAACAAACACGTACTCAATACCATTGGCATGAGCTATATGGCTTTTTGTACCGGTACTATCGTATGGGTAGTGGTTGCTTACTCCCTCGCATTTGGAGAAGGAAATGCTTTTATCGGTGATTTAAGCAATGTGTTTTTAAAAGGAATTGGAGTAAACGATGTTTCCGGAAGCATTCCTACCCTACTCTTCGTAGTCTTCCAGGGAACTTTTGCTGCCATCGCAGTTGCCATTGTTAGTGGCTCCATTATTGAGCGGGTTCGTTTTTCTACCTGGGGAATTTTTTCGGTACTCTGGGTAATTGCTGTTTATGCGCCCATTGCCCACTGGGTTTGGGGCGGTGGATTCTTAAGTGAATCTGGCGAAATGGATTTTGCAGGTGGAACTGTAATTCATATTAATGCCGGGGTAGCTGGCCTCGTTCTCTCCTATTTGGTTGGAAAACGAATGGAACACAGCCTGGAGGAAATCAGGAAACCTTCTTCTATTAAATTCATGATTCTTGGATCCGCCCTCCTTTGGTTTGGCTGGTTTGGATTCAATGGAGGTAGCCAGCTTGCTGCAGATGGAATTGCTGCCAATGCACTACTGGTAACCAATGTAGCAGCCTGTGCGGGAGCACTTATCTGGTTAACTATCGAATGGTTTATTGTTAAAAAGCCCACACTTATTGGGATGGCATCTGGTGCCGTATCCGGCCTGGTCGGTATTACTCCTGCCTCTGGCTTTGTGGATGTAAGTGGAGCGCTTGTAATCGGTGTTGTATCCGGTTTAGTTGGATACTGGGGTGTTGTTCACTTGAAGTCATGGGTTCGCCACGATGATACCCTGGATGCCTTTGGTATTCACGGCTTAGTAGGGATCGCCGGAGCAATTTTGACCGGAGTGTTCGCCAATCCGGAAATTAACGGAGGAGCTGGAGCACTTTATGGAAATGTTGGTCAGATTTGGGTTCAAACAAAAGCTGTACTAATTACTATCGCTTATTCCGCAGTAGCTACTTTCATTGTATGGAAAGTCTCATCCTTAATTACTTCCGGTGGTCGAATTACTGAAAACCTCGAGCTGGAAGGAATGGATATTGGATACCATGGTGAAAAGCACATGGATATCGAAGCTGATTAATTTACTTTCTCAATAACTCCATAGAGCCTGTTACCTATCGGTAGCAGGCTTTTTATTTATACAATCCGATCAGGATCACTAAAGTCAGGAATCTCTCCTCTGTAGCCGAATACTTTTTTGATCAGCTTTACAGACCATTCACTTTGGTTTTTGATGTACCATTGATCGGCAGCTCTTCGGGCTCCTAAGGCCCAGCTTGGATAAGGATGGATGGTATCGGCTATTCCTCTCATACTTACTCCATTTTTCATAGCAAGGGCGTATTCCGAAATGAACTCTCCTGCATGCGCTCCAACTACTGAGGCGCCATAAATCTTACCGGAAAGCTTGTTAGCATAGATTTTTATTAAGCCAGTAGCTTCATTTTCAGTTAATGCGCGATCGATCTTAGAATAAGGAAAGCGGTACGTCTCAAAACTCGCCCCTTGTTTTTCCAGCTGAGCTTCTGTCTTTCCAACATGAGCCAACTCGGGCTCTGTAAATGTGACCCAGGGTACATTCTTTTCATCAATTTTCATTGGGAGTTTTAGCAATGCACTGGTGGTAGCCACTTTAGCCGTATGCTCGCTCATATGAGTAAACTGATATCTCCCATTTACATCCCCAATCGCATAAATATGACTCACATTGGTTTGACAGGAATCGTCAACGGTAATTCCTTTTTTATCAAACTTTACTCTGGCATTATCCAGGTTCAAAGTATCAATATTTGGCTTTCTTCCTGTGGCCATAAGCAGATGAGTACCGGAAATTACTTTTGCTTCCCCATTCTGGACTACATGAACTTCTACCCTTCCTTCTTTTTTGCTCACAGTTTTTATGGAGGACTCCATCTCGAAAACTACTCCCTGAGATTGAAGCTCACTCATCAAGATCTCAACCAATTCCTCATCATCATTTCTCATGATACGATCGGCCATATCAATGACAGTAACTTTGGAGCCTAAACTGGAAAATGCCTGACTCATTTCCGTACCAATTGGCCCTCCCCCAATTATGAGTAGTTCTTTAGGAAGATGATCAACCTCAAACAATGACTCATTCGTTAGATACTCTACTTCTGCAAGGCCTTCAATAGGTGGAACGGAAGCGGAAGCTCCACTAGCAATAAAAAAGTATCGCGAAGAAACTTTTCTTGAGCCTCCATCAGCTAATTTTATCTCAATAGTATGAGCATCAATGAAACTCGCTTCTCCAAATACTACTTCTATTCCCTGATCTTCATAAATCTTAGGATCATCTGCTTCTTCATAGACTTCATCCCTGATCTTATGAACGTGCTCAATTACCTTCTTGAAATCAATTGATGGTTCTGAATCAACTAAACCAAATCGGGAAGCTTCCTTAATCTGACGAGCTACTTTACCGGCTTTAAGCAATACTTTGCTGGGCACACATCCCGTCCAGGTACAGTCCCCACCTAAACGATGTCTTTCGATCATCATGGTTTTGGCACCAAGGTTAGCGGAAATTCCTGAAGCGGTTAGCCCTGCAGCTCCCCCTCCAATTACAATGCTATCGTATTCAAACTTTGACATTTCTATATCTCAATCTTCTTGTTCAGATTCTTCCAGTTTTGCTTTAATCTTTTTTCTAACTGTGTAGGTTCCATAAACAATCAGAAAAGCGATGATTCCATATACCCACCAGGCTACATTTCTACCAAAAATTGCCACATAAAGAGCTGGCAGAATGAAGAAAAACAAGGTGCTTATAACTGGAAGGTTTATACTTTTTCCTTTTCGATGATTCCTAACTGCCCATACCATTGAACCCATATATGGAGGAATTGAAGCTACATAGAGTATGGCGAACAAAATTGGATTCACATTATGCTCACTTCCGAGCAGTATGATCCTTTCCCAAAATTGTTCTAGATACTCCATATTACCTATTCTTCTGTTTCCTGGATTCTTCCTCTTACTTTTTTATAGGTGGATATTGCCCCACCTACTACCAATGCTATAATAAAAAGATATACCCAGAAAGGAACATTCCTACCTGCAATAATGAGGTATAAATAGGCCGACACAAAGAAAAAACCTGCACTAAGAGCTGGCAGGACTATCGATTTCCCCTTCCTGTAATTCTTTACCAGCCAACCAATTGATAAGGTAAAAAAAGGAATTGCCCCTACATAAATAGAACCAAATATTATTGGATTCACTCCATAGTTTTCTCCAAGTCCAAGAAACCATATTTTAAAGCCTTCAAATAATTCTGTCATATCAGCGAATTAAATACTGTTTTTTACTTTTTTTGAACTAATTTTGAAATATTATATGGACTTCGAAAGTTCATTTAATCACAAATTCATCAAATTTTGAAGTCGGTCAGGACATACCTTTTTGCTTGTGTAAGTACCTTGCTGGTAGTTGGGTTAATTGGATCTATAACTCACTATCATAATGAGTCGCTTGAGTGTCTTGTTCATGCAGATGAAGCACATTTTGTTCAGGATGAAGATGCCTTATGCCTTGTTTGTGCCATAGTACATAACAGAGCTCCTGAAAAAGCTTCTCCTTCAACTCTTTTACGTCTATCCGACGAAACCATTTTAATATTTAATGAGCCATATTTAGAAAAAAGTTTAGCACCATCTAATATATCACGTGCCCCACCTGTGCTAAGCTAATCCCCTTCCCCACCTCAGTGGGTATTTTCTAAAACAAACATAACTCATTAAAATAATTATGAAACATTCATTTATTAACTCGGCAAAAACTGCCCTATTATTCCTATTAGTATCAGGTCTTTTTATTGCCTGCGATAACTCAACCTCTTCTGAAGAAGACCACGAAGATGCATCTGGATTCCGTCTGATTATGAACGGACAGACCGTTGTTGAACAGCTTCCTGGTGGTACATTAACCGGTGAGTTTGAACTCACTCCAGGTGAAGAAACTGCACTCATCACTATCTACTTCCTTGACGAAGATGGCGATCAGTTTCAGCCAGATGAGCCAGAATTCAGCTTAGGCGCAACATTCTCTGCTGATGGTATTGCTGAGTTTGAGCAACACGAAGAAGATGGAACTTGGAGTTTCCATATCCATGCTGAAGCTGAAGGTATCACTAACATGACACTTCAGTTAATGCATAATGGACATTCTGACTTCAATACTCAGGCAATTCACGTTCATGTGGAGGCAGCTCCTAGCCTGTAAATGACAGCCCTACTTATTATAACACTCCTTACGAGTCTGCTGGGAACCCCAGCAGACTCTTTGGAGAATTCATACACGATAACTGGAAACATCAGCGATTTAGAGTCTGAGCTTCCTGTTTCCTTCTCATACATTCATCTTGAAGAGCTAAATCGAACCACTACATCGAATATTGAAGGGTACTTTGAACTCAAGAACATCCCTTCAGGAAACTATACACTAAGTATTCACAGGATTGGTTATAAAACTCAAAAAAGAGAGATTGAGTTGGTCAAAAATCTTTCTCTAGATATAAGCCTCACTCCTACTATACTCTCAACCGAAACCATAGAAATTATAGCGTCCAACAATGAGCTAACCGGCTCGAATATTGGACATGTCTCTAAAAGTGTTTCAGGATCTTCACTTCGAAGAGAGCTGGGTTCAACACTAGCAAATACTCTTAGTAATGTGCCCGGGATGGATCAACGATCACTGGGAAATACCCCAACGCGCCCGGTTATCCGTGGATTAGGAGATGAGCGGGTAATTATCTTAGAAGACGGATTATCTACGGGAGATGTATCGGACCAATCAGGTGACCACTCCGTTTCTGTGGATCCTATTGCCAGTTCTGAAATAGAGATTGCAAAAGGAGCTGCAGCACTTCAATATGGAGCCAATGCTATTGGTGGAATAGTAAATGTGGTTAACAACCTTATTTCAACAACGCAACCAAACTCTATCACCGGAAGTGCTACGCTGGGAGGGGAATCAGTAAATACCAGTGGTTCCGGAGCTGTTAATCTTTCTCTCCCATTCAGTGATTTTGTACTTAATACACACCTAAACGGTAGAATTGGCGGAGATACGAACACCCCTGACGGAACCATAGAGAATACTGAATTCGCTACTACTAACAGCTCGATTGGTTTGAGCTATGTACAGGATTGGGGGTATATTGGTGCATCTTTTGGAGCCTACTTAAGCAATTATGGAATACCTCCTGACCCAAGAGGGCATCCCGATGGCGTAGACATTGAAATGGAAAAATTTAATTATTCCATTAAGGGAGAATATTTACTCAATAAGTCATTTTTAAAGACCATTGAAGCTAATTTCAGCCTAAATAATTACTTCCATACGGAGTTCGAAACACCTACTTCCATAGGTACTGAATTTGGATTAGTAACAGCTGTTGCCCAGGTAAATTTTAATCATGGTTCTTTAGGCATTCTAAAAAATGGGAAATTTGGGATAGCTGCGGAAACCGAAGATTATTCTGTATTTGGCGCAAGTACACCGGACGCAAATAGCTATAAACTTGGAGCTTATGTTATTGAGAACATGCACTTTGATGCACTTAATATTGAAGCAGGGCTGCGCTATGACTATGTATTAAATAAACCCGTTGAAGATGATCCTGATGCGAGCATAGGATTTGTTAAAGCTAAAGACTATCACGCAATTTCCAGTTCTGTAAATGCATGGTACGATTTAGGAAAAGGATTCTCCGTTGGAACTGTACTCTTGCATTCGTTTAGAGCGCCATCATTAGAAGAACTCTATTCAGAAGGGCCTCATTTAGCTGTATTCACGTTTGAAATAGGTAATCCAAATCTTAAGCCAGAAAGAGGCTTGGCCAAAGAGATTTTTACTCAATGGCAGGGAGAAGCTTCTACCTTCCGACTAGCTCTTTTTCACAATGGATTTTCAAATTTTATTTATGCGGAAAATACTGGAATGCAGAATCCACGATTCCCAGGACTGGATAACTACCAGTTTGTTGGTACAAAAGCACAACTATACGGCTTTGAGGTTGCTGGAGAGTCCAAAATCACCAAAAATCTTGTAGCTGAAGCATCTGCCAGCCTTACCATTGGCGAACAGGATACCACTTCCGTTTTGGGAGATACTGGAGTACAACCACTTCCTCTTATCCCTCCTCTGAAAGCGAATCTTTCTTTGAAATATGTGAAAGGTGGATTTGAGGTTGGAAGCCGGGTAGTGTTGGCTTCGAAGCAGGATCGGACCGGTGCTTTTGAAGATGAAACAGATGGATATGTGCTAACCAATTTATTTTCGCAATACCGATTTAGCTCAAAAAAGCTCCTCCATACCTTTTCGTTTGGAGTGAGCAACCTGTTCGATGTGGAGTACAGGAACCATCTATCCCTTATCAAAGACTTACACTTCGAGCCGGGACGAAATTTTACGATTCTCTATCGAGTTTACTTTTGATGAGAGCGTTTACTTCTTTTTCGATGAGTGCTATTTGAAGCTTCTTTTCATCTGCTGATAAGTTTTTGCTTCTCATAGCCTCATTGTAAAGCTTCTCTACCTTCTTTATGTCATCAAAAAAGTCCTTTAGCTGCTCAGGTGATACCGTAGTCTCCTTGCTTGAATATGGTATCTGAGTTTCATTTACAGCGTCAGATGGCATATCCTCAAGTATCCACTTCTTCCCATCTCTGACTATTGTAAATGGCAAAGGCTTCAATAGCTCAAGTTGAGTAATTCTCTTTGGAGTACTCTTACCATTGATGTACTTACTGATCTGGCCTTTATCCTTACCAACCTCTCTGGATAGCCAGGCTGGGGTAACTCCACTTCTATCTAAAGCTTCCTGTAAAGCTAGCCCGAAACTATGGAAAATATTGGATTTTAAAGTTGACAATAGTTGCTAATAATTGTATATTATTGGTATTCCAAATTTGGATAACCAAATGTAAACAATGCGGAAACAAGGTAAAACTGATATTAAAAAGAGGATAAGAGAGTGGAAGGCTTCCTGCATAACAAATGAGATGACATATAAAGAAGTAATTGAGAGTGCCGGAATGAATTATAACTCTGTTATCAACGCTTTAAACAACGCATTGAAAGGAAACCCCATTGCAATTTCTGATTCTAAAATGGAGAAGCTAGAACGAGAAATTTTTGTAGTGATATTAAAACGGAATTTATAAAAAAAGCTCCGGTGGTTCAGGCCGGAGCTTTGCTTTAGGTTTTTAGCTTAAGGAGTGACTAGTTGACTAACTTCTGTAGGTTTATACAGATGCTCTCTTAGCTATGCATTAAGAGTACGCCCACTTTGAAGTGTTACACTTTTTTTTAAAAAAAATTATTCCCTAGTTTTGCTCTTCATTTTTAACAGTTTCAAGGGGCAATGGGCATTACAAAAAAGGTGTTTTTATTACTATTAGGGGGATGTTTTCTTCTGCAATGTGCTGAACTGCAAAATTTATCATCCGTTCAAAAACCTACTGTCTCTGTAGAAAATGTTTCGGTCTCGAACATTTCTCTGAGCGACATAGAACTACTCTTCGATGTACAAATTAACAACCCAAATCCACTCTCCCTCTCCCTGGCTTCTTATGAGTATGATTTCCAAATTAATTCTAATTCATTTGTGAAAGGAGTTCAGGAATTGAATACGCGAATTGATGCGAATGCTAGTAATACCGTGTCCATTCCGGTCACGTTTACTTTCCAGGAATTGTACAACACATTTACCTCCCTAAGATCAGAAGATGAAGCTGGCTACGCATTATTAGGCTCGGTTGGAGTTAATGTCCCTGTACTAGGACTTATCGAAGTACCCATTGAGCAGGAAGGAAATTTTCCAGTAGTGAAAGCTCCATCATTATCTCTTTCAGGGATATCAGTTAAAAGCCTTTCGCTTACTAAGGCAGATATCGAAATCAACGTTGGAGTAGAAAACCCTAATTCTTTTGGACTTAACCTGAATTCACTGGATTATGAGATTGATTTGAATGGATTAAGCCCAATTTCAGGTAACACTTCAGAAAAAGTTTTTATAGGTGAGAAAGAGACAGGAACTGTTACTATTCCTCTAAGCCTAAACTTTTTACAGGCAGGAATGGCCGCATACAATGCCATAAATAGCGAGAATTTTGAATACTCACTAAATGGAGCTGCAAACCTAGGCGCAGACCTCCCTCTCTTTCAGCCTTCTTCTTTTAATTTTGATAAATCCGGCATCGTTAATATCCTCAAATAAAAAAATTGACCTACCAAAGTTACCTTAAAACCCCCATCGGTTATCTAAGAATTCTTTCAAATGGAGAAGGGATCAGTGAAATAAAGTTTCAGGACACAGATGGCCCTGAAGATCCAGATATTCATACAGAATCGGCACGAACTCAATTACAAGAATATTTCGAAGGCCGAAGAAACCAGTTTGATCTCCCCCTTAGCCCAATAGGTACAGACTTTGAAGAAGGAGTTTGGGATGAATTGAAGACTATTCCATATGGCTCGACCACTACTTACGGTACCATAGCCCAAAAGCTTGGGGATAAGAATTTTGCTCAGGCAGTTGGACATGCTAACGGAAAGAACCGTATTGCGGTAGTTATCCCCTGCCATAGAGTAATTGGCTCTGATAATAAACTAGTGGGCTATGCCGGAGGACTTCATAGAAAAGAATGGCTACTTAAACATGAAGGAGCTTTACTTTTATAACTATTTACGGCTCTAGTCCTGTCCTTTTTATACTTTTTGGAATTCAAAATTTGATGAAATGAAAAAGCTACTTCTTCTGATTTTCGCAATCAGTATCACTGTTCTTGCAACTGCTCAAACAAGTATGCCTGATGCTCCTCCACGTTCGGAAGGAGAAGGCCCATTTGACCGTATGATAATCCGGGGTGTTCATCTTATTGATGGAACAGGCTCTCCTGCTACAGGCCCGGTCGATATTGTTATTGAGGGAAATCGAATTACCGGTATTAGTACTGTTGGATATCCTGGCCTGCCAATTGATGAAGGAAGAAGGCCTCAAGCCGATCAAAATACAAAAGTAGTAGACGCTTCAGGTATGTATGTACTGCCCGGCTTCTTTGATATGCATGCTCATACAGGAGGTAACGCTCAGGGAACAACTCCTGAATATGTGTACAAGCTTTGGCTGGCTCACGGTATTACTTCTATTAGAGAGCCCGGCTCTTTTCTTGGCATGGACTGGAACCTGAGACATCGTGAAATGAGTAGAAAAAATGAAATTACAGCTCCAAGAATCTCAGCATGGATAGGATTTGGTCAGGGATTCGATGGTACAATAACGACAGCTGAGCAAGCCCGGGAATGGGTACAAATGATTCATAGAAGAGGAGCTGATGGGATTAAATTCTTCGGAGCTTCTCCTGATGTATATTCTGCCGCTATTGATGAAGCTAAGAAGCTTGGACTTGGAACCATGACTCATCATGCCCAAACAAGAGTGGTGTATAATAATGCTCTTACTTCAGCCAGGCTTGGTCTTACAAGCATGACTCACTGGTACGGGTTGCCAGAAGCTCTTTTTGAGGATAAAATCATCCAGGATTATCCACTCGACTATAACTATAACAACGAGCAACATCGTTTTGAGGAGGCTGGAAGGCTTTGGAAACAAGCCGCGAAGCCGGGTTCAGAAAAATGGAACGCAGTTATGGATGAATTGGTGGAACTCGATTTCTCTATCAATCCAACTATGACCATTTACGAAGCCAGTCGTGACTTGATGAAAGATCGCAGGGCAGAGTGGCATGAGAAGTACACCCTACCCTCTCTTTGGAGGTTTTACGCACCTAGCAGGATTTCTCATGGTTCTTACTGGCTAGACTGGGGAACGGAGCAGGAAATAGCCTGGAAAGAGAATTTTAGCATTTGGATGCAGTTCCTTAATGAATTCAAAAACAAAGGTGGACGAGTCACTTTAGGCTCAGATGCAGGGTACATTTATAAGCTATATGGTTTTGGATATATACAGGAAATGGAGTTGCTTCGAGAAGCAGGCTTCCACCCTCTTGAAATTTTCCAATCAGCATCTTTAAAAGGTGCCGAAGTCCTGGGAGTAGATCATGAGTTAGGCACAATAGAAGTAGGCAAACTTGCTGATCTGGTTATTGTTGATGCCAATCCAATGGCAAACCTGAAAGTGTTATATGGTACTGGTGCCATACTTGTAGATGAAGATAATAACATCAAGCGCCACGGCGGCGTGGTTTATACCATTAAAGATGGGATCATTTTTGACGCAAAGCAGCTATTAAAGGACGTTGAAGAAATGGTGTCTAAAGCAAAAGCTGATGAAAACTTCACCATTACTCAACCTGGACTTGATTACTAATTTTAATTTTAGCTAAACCTACTTATGAAAAAGACCATTTTCTCATTACTAGTTTTAACCATCTTGCTAACTGCACCTGGCAGCGTACAGGCACAAAATGATATTGCTCTCGGAGGAGAACTCATTTCTCCAGTTGGAGTTTCTTATAAATTTGGAATTTCTGACAACTCCGCCATCACTGGAGCATTTGGATTCTTCATCACTGACGGAGCTAATTCGGCTGCTTTTGAAGTCAATTATATTTCATTCAGAAATCCTGATAATGTTAATATTGGGTCGGGTGATTTATCTCCGTACTTAGGACTTGGATTAGCATTAGGATCCAGGAGTAATTCAAATGAAACTATATCTGTTCGAATTCCTGCTGGTTTGGAGTATAAGATTGATAATTCCCCTTTTGAACTCTATATGGATATTGGGCCTTTTGTAACCGTTACCGATCCTTTAGCCATTACTTTCGATAGCTCTTTAGGCTTTAGATATCGATTCAACTAACTAGAAATTCATGAGTTGGCACTCTCGCCGCGACACACGTAAAATTCACCGATGGGGAGCGATTATCATTGCGCTCCCTTTTCTTATTGTCCTGATCACAGGACTTTTTCTACAACTGAAAAAAGATGTGGCATGGATACAGCCTGCCTCCATGGAAGGAGTGTCGGATATACCATCCATCACTTTCGAGGAAATCTTTGAAGCTGCCGCATCTGTACCTGAAGCAGAAATTTCTTCCTGGGCAGATATTGACCGTTTAGATGTACGACCTGATAAAGGCATGGTCAAAGTCAGAGCCGTTAACCATTGGGAAATACAAATCGATACCGAGACTGGTATAGTACTTCAGGCAGAATTCAGGCGCTCTGATATTATTGAAGCGATGCATGATGGTTCATGGTTCCACGATCTTGCCAAACACTGGATCTTTTTGCCAACTGGTATAATCGTCACTATACTTTGGATTACCGGGATTTATATGTTCTTTATCCCCTACCTAAATAAGCGAAGAAACCGAAAACGATTTCAAAGAGATAAATAAAAAGCATGGACCCTTACCTAGGCATTTTTATGGCCTGTTGGTTTATAATGGGCATTTTTGTTGTTTCGATGTTGATCTCAAAAGGGAAAAAGGCTTTATCTATATTTCCTGATGAAGAGAGTGAAATAATTTTATTTAAGGGAAGTAAGTTTTCCGGATTTAGTGGTCAATCAAGATTAATAAGATTTGATGGAGCAGCTAATGGATCTTTAACTATAATTGTAACCAAAGAAGAACTTTGGCTTAAAACTGATTTGATCTTTGCAGCGCCCCTCGAAAAATTCGATTTGATTCATAGAATCAAAAGAGTCAATATCAAGTCAGTGGATCTTCAGAAAAGAAACAAGGTTCAGGTTACTTTCTATACAGACCAAGGCCAGTTAAAAGTCATTACACTAAAATCAAAGAAAGTTAACGAGTTAATATCTGTGTTAAACAAATAGAGAATTGAGTACCAAACGCATTGCCATCATAGGCGCCCTGAATGAAGAAATCCAGGAACTTCTGACTCACCTTTCGAATCGGAAAGAAAAAAGCTGGAATGAGATCACCTTTCATGAAGGAATATTATTTGGGAGAGATGTGGTTATTGTTAAATGTGGAGTCGGTAAAGTCTTTGCTGCTCTCACCACACAGAAACTGATCGACTTCTATACTCCGCAATCCCTGATTTTCACTGGAGTAGCTGGTGCGATAAACCCTGGCTATGAAATTGGTGACATCGTACTTGCCAATGATTGTGTGCAGCATGACTTAGATGCAACTGGAATTGGAATCCCCAGAGGAAAAGTCCCTTTCACCAAGTACCATTTCTTTGAAAGTGATAGCTCACTTGTCCAAAAGGCAAAATCCGCTCCGACTAAACACACCATTCATATGGGCAGGATTTTAACGGGAGATCAATTTTTAACAGATAGTTCCAGTTTAGAGTACCTCACTTCCGAACTTAAAGGAGATGCTGTGGAAATGGAAGGAGCTGCAGTGGGCTTCACTTGTACCTTAAACAACATCCCTTTCTTAATTATCAGAACAATCTCTGATAAAGCTGATCATAGTGCCACTGTTGATTTTACAACGTTTGTTGAAGAGGTTTCAAAAAACTCTTTTTCACTTATCAAACATTTGTTATCGTAGATATATATCTAATCAAAAAAAGATTAGGCTCACTCTTAACTCGTTATTTATTTACCATGAGACTCAAACTTATTCTGGGCACTCTCATCATATTCTTCTCTTTTGGTTGTAATTTTTCTGAAAATCTTGACGAAGCAAATTCCTTCATTGATAGTTTCTTCGAACAAAGAATAAAAGAAGATTCGATAGCCCCTCTTGGTTTTTATGCTGATAGTTTTGCGGAAAACGATCCAGCTGAGTGGGAACGAATAAAAACCCTTGTAGAAAAAGCTAATGGTGATGTTATTTCATTTGAAAAAATAAATTGGCAACTAAACAATAAGGCAAGTACTTCAGAACTCTCTGGTACATTCGTTAATTATTCATTCAAAGTTGTTTATGAAAACGGAGAAGGAATAGAAAGAATAACCCTTTTAAAGAATTCTGATAACCCTACTTTTAAGATTATTGGGCATAACTACAACAGCGAAATGATACAGAATCTTGTAAATCAAGGAATAGAGAACGCCATAAATTCCGACTCTCTCGATTCGAATTAACTCTAGTTTTCACTACTAGTTTTACTCTTGATCTTCTGGATTATTTGCGTTCTAATAGCTTAATTAGCGTTTCATCAAGAATTAACCAACCAAGATGCTAATGCGAATTGCTATCAAACCTGTACTGTTTACCACTGCAGTACTATTTGGGATTTCCTTTTTATTACCCAATCAAATTGTCGCCCAATCAGTTACCGTAGGGCAAGGAAGTTATAGTACTACCCTTCCCGACGGAGGTAATAATCCTCAAACTTCTTCAGGAGTAGAAGTTTCTCCAAAGGTTTCAAGCTCGTTCGATAAACCCATTGCCACTAATGATTTCTGGAGCAGTTTGATTTTCCCTTATAACAATAGCCCGCACACGAATAATATTTATGCACATCCGCTCAACTTTAAGTCGATCGGAAGTGGCTTACAAATCGGATACTCCGACACTCACACTCTGGATGCAAATAACTATCAGTATCCCTTTTCTCAGCAATTGAAAGTTGGTGTAGTAGGCCTTACAGCTTCTGAAACCCTTACTGAGGATTATGGAGACTGGACGGTAACAGCTCTTTGGGAAGTTGGCGGAGCTTCAATGCGAGCAACTTTTGGTCACGGTCTCCCCTACACCTTTTTTACGATTACAGGTGGAAACGCAGAAATTGATCCTACTCAATCACACGAAGTATGGCATAATGAGAATGAAGTCCTGGGACTTACTATAGGCGGTAAGCATTATGGAGTGTTTGCACCAACAGGGTCGGCATGGACCGGCACAGATGTTTTCGAATCTACATTAAATGGAAAGGATTTCTTTTCAATAGCTCTTTTACCTGATACTACCTCAGCTACCTTAGAACTCTTCAGAAGCCACGCCTATGCCTTTGTAACAAATAGTACGGTAGAGTGGGATTATGATGAAGACTCTGGTTCTTTAATCACTACCTACTCCTATGAAACCACCCTTATGGATAGTGCTGTCTCAAACTCTGATGAAACACTGACAGCTCTTTACCGGCACCAATGGCTAAATACTTCTGAAACGCTAACGAGCTATAGTTATGAATCTCCTCGCGGAGAAATGAAAGTATTTGAAGGAAATACATTTACTACGGAAATGATGTTTTCAGGAATATTACCCTCATTACCCGATTTAGGAAGTTATGATCGAATTGAACTCCTGGAATTTGTTCAGGATGCTGCTGGTGAAGCATTAACCGCAGGCAAAGGAACCTATGAAAGTGGAATCGAAATGGGCAGATTTGCTCAGCTGGTTCACATTGCAGATCAACTTGGTGCTATTGGTGAACGGGATCACTTCCTTACTGAAATGAAACTTAGGCTTGAGGATTGGTTTACAATTGGCGGCACTCAAGAATATTACTACAACAGTGAATGGAATTCTCTAACTGGATTCCCAGCCGGATTTTTCACCGATACTCAGCTCAATGACCAACACTTCCATGCAGGTTATGCGATTATGGCCGCAGCGACTGTAGCACAATATGACAGCGCCTGGGCTTCTCAGGATAACTGGGGAGCAATGGTTAACCTGCTTATCAGAAACGTTAGTAACTGGGACAGAACGGATTCTATGTTTCCTTATTTACGAAACTACGATACCTACGCTGGTCACTCCTGGGCTTCTGGTCATGCTGACTTTGGAAATGGTAATAACCAGGAATCCAGTTCAGAATCAATGAATTATAATTCAGCGTTAATTTTATGGGGTGAGATGACTGGCCAGGAAGCAATAAGGGATCTTGGCGTATTCCTTTATACCAATGAAACAGAAGCTATTGAACAATATTGGTTTGATGTTGATGATGAGGTATTTCCGGCAGATTACTCAAAAAATGCGTTGGGAAGAGTTTGGGGTAATGAAGGTGGACATGATACCTGGTTCGGGAACAGGTCGGAATTCATCCATGGCATCAACTTTTTACCTGTTACAGCTTCTTCGGTTTACCTCGGAAGGGAACCTGGTTATGTATTCGAGAACTATAATTCTATGGTAACCGATCTAGGTGGTCAGCCTACTACCTGGCAGGATGTATTATGGTCATTCCTGGCTTTATCCGATCCCGATCTTGCAATCTCCCATTACGAAGCTGATTCTGATTACGAACCCTTCGAAGGCGAATCCAGAGCTCGCACCCTTCACTGGTTATATAATTTGAAGGAAATGGGGCATTCCAACACCACAGTATTTGCTGACACTCCCACTTACGGAGTTTTTGTAAATGGAGATGATGATACGACCTATGTAGCTTATAATGCTGGATCTTCGGAACGACTTATTTCATTCACAGATGGCTTCTCTTTTATTGTTCCGGCTACATCGATGGGTACTTATAGCACCAGTATGTTAGCCGACACGCTTGATGCTGCTCCGGAGCCTACAATTGACTCTGAAAATGTAATTTCCATTTTCAGCGATGCCTATCCTAGTTCTACAGATGCGAACTTTAACGTTGATGAAGGGCAAATGACCATGACTTCGCTTGAAGTGATCGATGGTAATAACACCCTTCTGTATGAAGATTTAGATTTCCAAACAACGGAACTGGATGTCCCTCAAAATGTCTCTTCAAGAGACTCATTACACATAGATTATTGGGCATCAGGCACTACCTCTCTTGCTGTGTACTTAGTAAGTGAAGCTGGCGAAGAGAAATACGATTTTATGGTCACTAACGAAGAGTGGGAAAGGGTGAGCATACCACTGAGTACACTCAGTGGAGTGGATTTATTCGCCATCTCCGAGTTAAGATTTGAAGGAGATGGCTTCGTTCTAATTGATAACATCTTCTTCTTTGGAGACGATCCCGTGCCCGCTGGACCACAGGCCCCTGCTCCTTCCCCAATACTGGATGCTGAAAATGTAATTTCTATCTTCAGTGATATTTATACCGATATTGAAGGCACTAACTTTAATCCTTTTTGGAATCAATTAACCCAAACTTCCATAGTCCAGGTAGCAGGCAATAATACTCTTAAATATGAGAATCTAAACTATCAGGGTACGGAACTTGGAGAATCAGTAGATGCCTCAGAAATGGAATGGTTCCACCTCGATTACTGGACAGATGATTCTTCAGAGCTTCTTATCTACTTAATCAGCCCCGGACCACTAGAAACCCCCTATGAGATTTCTATAAAAAACGGAAGCTGGCAAAGTGTGGACATCCCTCTCACGGAATTTTCTGAGGTTGTTGATTTATCGGATGTCTTCCAAATCAAGATTGAAGGAAACGGAACCGTATTCTTTGACAACTTCTATTTTGGTAAAAAAGCTACGGTAAGTGCAGCCCCTACCCCAACACACGATGCTAACAAAGTGGTATCCCTATTTAGTAACGCCTATGATAATGTTCCGGTTGATACCTGGTCAGCTGGATGGGATCAGGCAGATCTTGAAGACATCGCTATAGACGGAAACGATGTCAAACACTACACAAACCTAACTTTTGCAGGAATAGAGTTCATTGCGGAAACCATTGATGGTACAAATCTGACCAATCTCCGGTTTGACATGTGGACTCCTGATAATGTAACTGCCAGCGCTTCCTTTAGTCTTAAACTGGTCGACTTTGGAGCCAACGGAGTGTGGAGTGGCGGAGATGATGTGGAGCATGAACTATTTTACGATGAAGAGTCTACTCCTCAACTAGTAAGTAATCAATGGATCAGCTTCGACATTCCTATTGACGATTTTGTAAATATGACCACTCGTGAGCATCTCGCCCAATTACTCTTTATTGGTAACTCAGAAATCAATGAAATCTATATTGATAACGTGTATTTCTATGGAGACCAGATAATCAACAGTACGGAAGGCACGGAAAACGATATCCCGGATGTTCTGGAATTGTCTCAAAATTATCCGAATCCATTTAACCCAAGTACAAATATTGAGTTTGGAGTGCCACAAGCTTCGCAAGTCACCCTGGAGATTTTCAATACTCTTGGGCAACTAGTCTCTACCCTGATAGATTCAAGATTGACTCCCGGTTCGTACTCAATTCCTTGGGACGCTTCCCAGTATACGTCTGGAGTATACTTCTACAGATTATCAGCTGGAGACGAAGTACTCACAAAGAAAATGTTGCTAATTAAGTAATACAAAAAAAGCCCATCCGGTAATCCGGATGGGCTTTTTTTGATTAGTTCTTTTTTATTAAAACCCAGGTACTAACATCACTGCGTTTTGTACTAATCGAGCTGGACCTACCCAGAACATTCTATACTGAGTGTTGTCTAAAAGAATTACCACCTGCCCCTGTCCCATATCCTGGACAGCTGCAAAGGCCATACCAGCGGCCTGCTTTTTATTCTCATTGGAAGAATACCCGGAAGCTAATACCTGATTTGGGTCTTTTAAGTAATGTCCAACTGTATGGAAAGAAGGATCAGGCTTGATACCATCTGTCCTGAATTTTAAAGAGTACAACTTATCAGACATTCCAAAAGCTAATGGGTGTGAATTATCAATGTTAGCCTTGAATGCAGAACCAGGAATTCTTCGAAGTCCAGTAGAATCTTCCCTGTCCATATACCTGGTATATGCTGCCGGATCTACCTTATCGTCGTCTTTATCCTCTTCCTCAAACAGCTCTATAGAAGAGATACCAGACTGATCCTTGGTTAACCATGATCCGCTTGATTCAGTACCAATAAGCGTTCCTCCATTTCGAACCCATGCTTTTAACTGCTCACGTGCGTTCTCATTGATAACTCCATTCAGGCCAAAGCCACCTGGCATCAAAATCACATCATACTCATTCAATCTTAAGTTCCCTCTCGTCCGGTCTGAGCGAATCCTGGAAATACCAAACTCAGTCCATTGGTCAAACAAAAACCATAGCTGTCCAGCTGTGTAAGAGTTGAAGCCCGCATCCATGAGTAACCCAACTTTAGGCTCTTCAATTGGTCGCATGCTTGGAGAACCCAGATCACTACCTTCGTCCATTCTACCGGTATTAAAACCTGCGATCTTTACTTGAGTGGACTCAGCAATCTTCTTCATATCTGCATGAATAGAAGAACTCTTATGACGATTTCTTCCCATTAGTACAACCAGTGAACCACGAGAATAATCAACTCCATCTTTAGTAAATCCTTTTAGTGAGGAGCGAACTTTATATCCATGCTCCCACAACTTTGCCAGGGCTTTTGGAGCATGTCGCTGATTCCAGTCTACCACGTATGCATAACTTGCATTGCCACCTGTTACTCCGTTTGGTGAATCCAGCTGAGTATCTAGATTTGAAGTAGAGACACCTACATTTGATGTCGTCCATGCCGCATCAAGATTATATGCCAAAGGAATAGACCAGGTACTCATATCGTACATGACTGAGTCTTTGATATCAAGTTGTCTTCTGAACAAGGTGTTTATGAATAAGTGGGCAGGTTGATCTGTTTTGATAATAAAATCCCCTGCTTCAAACCTTCTGGACGAGCTTGTTCCATCCCAATAGCTGTAAGCATTCCGAATAGTGAACGCTTCGTCCGCTTGTTCTACCTGAACACCCTGCTTCAGCATCAGGTTAACTACATCGTAGGTGTAGTCATTGGAATTATTAGGCAGAATGTATGCTTTGGTATTGCCCTTTTGAGCCGATTGAGATCTAGCATTTTGGAAATATTTAAGCAAGGCATCTCTATTATCAACCGAGGTTTTAACAACAGAAACCCCGTTTTTATAATGATCAAATACTCGTTGTCGAAGAGTCAGTACATAACCATCATTGGTTTCTACAGCACGACCTCCCATACTATGTCCACCCTGTTCAGCCAGCATTCCGATCCCTCCCATAATACTTGGATAGGAAGAACCATAACCAGGGTAAAAGAAATCGAAGCGCTCTCGTGTTTCGAAGTTCACATTAGCTTTGTCAAATTCAGTAATGGCTCCGCGGCCAAAAACATCTGCCCAGTACTCATAATCTTCAGGAAGCTCATGATTCCTTGGAGTAGTACCAGGCATGGTAAAATAATTATTGTTGAAACCCTGCTCGTGAAAATCTAAATGTACCTGGGGCATCCACTTTTGGTACACTTTAATTCTTCCGGCAGATTCTGGATGGATCAACCATACCCAATCTCTATTCAAATCAAACCAGTAGTGATTGGTTCTACCACCAGGCCAAATTTCGTCGTGCTCAAGGTCTTCGTAGTTAGTGTTTAGGATATTCGCCTGACTCGATTTATACCAGTATACATAGCGATCGCGACCATCTGGATTAAGAACCGGATCAATAATCACTACAGCATTTTCGAGCCAGTTTTGGGTTTCTGAATCTGTGCTAGCAACCAGTCGATATGCCGTTTGCATGGCTGCCTCACTGCTCGATGGCTCATTTCCATGCACATTATAGCTCAGCCAAACTACTACCGGTTCGTCTCCTATTTCAACCGATCCCGGGTCGTTGGCTATTTGCAGATTGTTTTGCTGGATCTCATCCAACCTCCCGTGATTCGCATCTGAGGTAATGATGGCATAATTCAAAGAGCGGTTTTCATAGGTTCTTCCATACTCATGAAAAGTAATCTTGTCTGATGAGTTAGCAAGTACCTCGAAATACTCCATCACCTTATGATGGAAGGTATATTCTTCCCCAAGCTCATATCCAAGAAATTCTGAGGGAGTTGGAATTGAAGAATCATAGGTTATTTCCGGATCGAATTGAAAGCGTTCGATTTCTTTTTGAAATTGGGCAAAAACAGAAGTACTGATAAGAAGAGCAATGCCCAGAAGGGAGAGTTTTTTCATGATGTAGCTAGTTTGAAGTTCAGCATGAGGCTACCAAAAAATCCCGTAAAATGGAGTAAATAATTCCCAAGAAATATGGTATCGTTAGACCGTCATTAGAACAGTGACTCTTTATCCAGTAGTGTTTGGATAATGAATTAAATAAACTTGTAAGCACTAATCACTCAACTATGAAAATCAGTTTTTTAACTCTATTCACCATTGCCTTAATCTTTATGGGATGTCAACAAAGCACACCAGAAACAACAACAGAACAGGTCACTCTGGAAAATAAATCAGGACAAGTCGTTCATCACGTTTTTTTCTGGCTTGCAAACCCGGATTCAGAAGCCGACAAACAACAATTAATCGAGGGCTTAAATACGTTAAGAGAAATCGAAGAAGTAAAGGAATTGTTGATTGGAACACCGGCCTCTACTCTGGAGCGAGAAGTGGTGGATAATAGCTTCCATGTTTCCGAACTAATGTATTTCGAGAATGTAGAAGCTCAGGATGCCTATCAGACGCATCCAATTCATGAGGCTTTTGTAGAGAACTACAGCCATCTCTGGGAAAGAGTATTAGTGTATGATATGATTGTTGAGTAAAGCTTTGCTTTGAACTCGTATATACCCACCCCTGTCCCCTCCCAAGAGGGGAACTCTTTGATCTAAGAAAACTGCAAAAATATTATTCTTCCCCTCCACTGGAGGGGATTGAGGGGTGGGCACGTATTTATTCTTGCTTTCTGGAGTAATGACGAAAACTAGAAGGCAAAGGTATGGTTGTATTTGATTAGGATAGAACCACTTTCCATGAATGGCAGATTAGGTAATCCGAGCTGTCTCTGTTCGGTATTTACTGTTTCATTTAATACAATCCAGAAATCTCTTCCTTCACTAAAATTGTATCGGAAGCGTAAGTTGGCACCAGCCAGTTCAGCTACGTTGCTATACTGTACAAACGTGCTCAGTGTCGCCTTTTTGTTAAATGCGTATTGAGCTCTGAACTGTCCCAAGTGTGAGGTGAATTCAGTAATACCTCTGTTTATTGTGACGTCTCCTGTACTGGTATTTTGCTCGACGCTGGAAGGGAAATCCAAATGAGTTAGTCTATAGCTGCCACCTACCTCCAGCTTTCTGGATGCAAAGAAGCGTGGGTTAAAACTGAATTCCTGAAGAACTCCATCATAGAAAGAACCAATAGTAGCGTCCAGCCCACCGGCTATTTTCCAGGCTTCCGAAAATTGGTAGCTCAGTTCTAACGCACTTGTAGAGTATGAATTGGCAGGTATGGTGATTTTCCCCAACACATCGAAATCATCCCCAATTGGAATATTTTCCTTATCAGCACTTATCTCAATATCGAAGCTTCCTATTTGTTTAAAGTTGGTAGACCATCTGGCGCTGGTAAACCTGGACTCAAGTCCATCTTCAAAATTGAATAATGAGTGGTCCTGATTGAAAAACCTTCCGAAATATGCCAGGCGAAACGAATTTCGTTGAATAATGGACTCTTCTTTGGCGAACCAGCCATATCCAATTCTTGCAAACTTTTGAGAAATACCTCCCAATCTTACAAAGCCTAGCTCGGGATCATAATTATCCCCTATCCGTGTGAACGTTGCCTGATAATTAATTCCTGTATTGGTCGATCTTCGAACCGAAAGGCGGTAAGTACTCAACTCTTCGAGACTTTTATCAGCAGAAGACTCTAATTCATCATCTTCCGAAAAAGCTCCACGGGCTTCAAAGAATGTTTCTTTCCCCAGGTCCAGTTCCGTATCAAGTCCAAAAACAAAATTGGTGTGACCATCAGCATTTACACGAGTAGTAGCAATACCTCCTACAAAAGATCTCTCATTCAATACCTGTTGCTTTAAACGAACAACACCAAAATTCTCCGAGGCTATTGAAGATGTCTTAGCGGTTTGAAGGTTAATCACCCCTACATCCAGGTTCCCAACTCTTCCTGTAACCCTTCCACCTCCAAGTATTCGAACTGGGTTTCCATCATCATCCAGGCCAATGCGCCGGCTATAAAACACTCTGTCCCTTCCAAATGAAAAATCAAAAAGGCCGGCTCTCTGTTGGAAGAATTGTCTCTTTTCAGGGAAAAACAGGCTGAATCGGGATAAGTTAAGCTGTTGATCATCTGCTTCAACCTGAGCAAAATCAGTATTAACCGTTAAATCTACGGTAAGGTTACTGGTAAGATTGTATTTGACATCAAAGCCAAGTTCACGAGTAAGATCGTCCTCATAGCTATACCCACTTGAGTCAATCGCCAACTCGTTTTGTCGTGCAACTCCTGTAAGACCATACGGAGTGAAATAAATTGGATTCTTAGAGTTCACCCCATTCAATTCCACATCCTGTGCTTGAGATGGTTTGGCATTACCCAGGTTCCAATTGGGAGGGATTTCAGGATAAATATGACGCTCGTTAATAGAGGTAATCCAACGATAGACGATAATACCCATTTCTGTCTCCCCCGAATCATCAACCTGAACTCCAATACTTGAAAATGGAACCCGAATCTCAGCAAACCAACCCTCTTCCGATTTTGAAGTTTCTGCGTCCCAGAAAGTATTCCAACTGCTATTTATTGCGTTTCGGCCGCCACTAAAGTCGGCATCATTAGACACAGCAAAGTCGAAGCGTACCCCATCAGGATTAATAAAGAACCAGCTGGCATTCTGATTATCATTAAATCCATCAATAATTACAGCAAATACATCATCACTACTATACTGATCTCTAACCAGTGAATTAGTGACAATGCTATTATGATCCTTAGTATATAGCTCTCCAGAGACATAAACATAATTCTCATCATAGGCTACCTTGAACCGGGTTTCTTCATTCATTTCACCTCTAAATACTGGCTCATATTGTACCGGATTTAGATATGGAACCGACTCCCACGCAGGTTCGTCAGCAACTCCATCAAGAATTATTGGGCTGGAAATTTTCGTGAGTTTAATTTTTTCCTGAGCAAACAGAGAGGGTATAAAAAAAGTAAGCGTTACAAAAAGAGCTAGAAGTTTGTTAGGCAATGCGTTCTCCAAGAATTAAGTTGGGCAAACTTAGAGCTTTTTGAGAGCTAAATGGAATACTCATTTTCCAATTTTTACACCTTTACTTTTTTTAAAAAGCATGGGCTTTAAAACGGCATTCTGCTTATTTTTACCAAACTATTTTTTCTATGACAGACCTGCTTGCCATTCCCACACTCGAAGATGTCAAAAAAGCTCATGAGGTTATCACACCCCATGCTCACGTAACTCCTGTACTTTCGAATCTTCATGTTAATAAAAAAGTTAGTGCAAACGTTTTTTTCAAGTGCGAAAACTTCCAGAAAGTAGGTGCTTTCAAATTTCGCGGGGCCAGCAACGCTGTTTTGCCCCTTTCGGATGAAGAAGCAAAAAAAGGAGTAGCGACTCACTCTTCCGGAAACCATGCACAGGCATTAGCTCTTGCTGCAAAAATCAGGGGGATCCCTGCATATGTAGTGATGCCAGACAATGCGCCTAAAGTGAAAGTAGAAGCTGTACAAAACTACGGCGCTGAAATTACTTTTTGTGAATCCACTCTTGAGAGTAGAGAGTCTACACTATTGGAAGTAGTTGAGAAAACAGGAGCCGCAATCATTCATCCCTATAACGATGCGCGAATAGTAGCTGGTCAGGGCACTGCAGCTGTTGAGCTTTTGGAGGCTCATCCCGACCTGGATATCATTTTAACCCCTGTTGGTGGTGGTGGCTTACTAAGCGGAACCGCAGTGGCTGCTAAATCTATCAAACCTGCAATACAGGTCATCGGAACGGAGCCTGATCAAGCAGATGATGCTTACCGATCATTTAAAGCAGGCAAACTAATTCCCGCCTATAGCACTAATACTATTGCTGACGGGTTACGAACCTCTTTGGGAGAACTCCCCTTCTCTATCATCCAAACAAAAGTTGATGATATCGTCACTGTTTCTGAAGAATCCATTATTAAAGCAATGCGCTATATCTGGGAACGTATGAATATCATTATTGAACCTTCTTGTGCTGTTCCAGTAGCTGCTATCTTTGATGGCAAAATAGATGTTAAGGGCAAAAAAGTGGGTATCATAATTACTGGCGGTAATGTAGATTTGGATAATCTCCCCTGGTAAAAGAAATATTACGCCTTTTCGCTCGTCATAATAGTTCACTCACCTGATATCTGGGGTAGATATCTAAGCTTTTCGCTATTCCTATATCTATAACTTACCGAGGAGTTATTATGAAATTCGTAATTGCTACCATTCTTTTTACTCTATCTCCTTTCTATGGATTACTACTAGGGCAATCTTTACCGGGAAAAGATGCTGTTACAATTACTGGGAAAGTAATCGACTATGAAAACCAGCTACCTTTATATGGAGCTCACATTGTAATAAAAGAACAAAACACCCGAACTCTGACAAATAGAGATGGAGAATTTGAATTAATTCTATCAAAGGGAACCTATACACTTCAGGTTTTTTTTATAGGCTATAAAACCTTTACTAAACAGATTATTATTGATGATTCGGAATTGAAAGTCCTGATCATTGAATTGGAGCCTGGCACCGTTGATTTAAATGAAGTTCTTATAACTGACTATGCCGTGGCTCCTAAAAAACTTCATACTGGTGCTGTCCCATCTGCAGGAACTGGAAATGCATTGGAACCAATATGGTATTACTACCCTCCATCACGGTCTACTCCTCTTAACTCTGAGCAATACAGCGCTATCTCTGAAAATGTATTCAAGTGGGCTGAAAAAACACCTCTCTCAACATTTTCAATTGATGTTGATGCCGCTTCTTACACCAACCTTCGTCGTATGATTACAAATGGTTACCTCCCACCAGCCGATGCAATCCGTATTGAAGAACTGATAAACTATTTTGATTACAATTATTCAGCCCCAAAAAACGGTGCTCCTTTTTCAGTGAACACGGAAATTTCTCCTGCACCATGGAATCCTGATCATCACCTCGTACAAATCGGTATTCAGGCAGAACGAATAAAAGCAGATAACCTCCCTCCAAGTAATCTGGTTTTCCTGATAGATGTCTCTGGCTCCATGAGCTCCGATGATAAACTTCCATTACTTAAAAGAGGTTTAAAGCTGCTAGTAAATGAGCTTAGAGAAGAGGACTATGTATCTTTAGTTGCTTATGCAGACGGATCACAGGTTGTACTCCCCCCTACTTCTGGAAGCAATAAAGACACCATTATAGACGCATTAGAACAACTAAGACCTGGAGGGTCTACTGCTGGCTCTGAAGGCATCATACAAGCCTATGCAGTAGCTAAAAAACAGTATAGAAAGAAAAGTAATAACAGAGTGATACTTACTACAGACGGTGATTTTAATGTTGGCGTATCCGAAGATGATGAGCTTATTTCGCTGATTGAAGGAAAAAGAGATGATGGAATTTTCCTTTCTGTATTAGGTTTTGGGACCGGGAATCTTAAAGATTCAAAAATGGAGCAAATTGCAAATCATGGAAATGGAAATTATTTCTACATCAATAATCTATTGGATGCAAAAAAAGTACTCATCTCCGAGATGGGTGGAACCCTGGTAACTATTGCTAAGGATGTTAAAATACAGGTAGAGTTTAATCCCCAAAATGTACAGGCTTACCGTCTGATTGGTTATGAAAACCGGGTTCTTGCGGATGAAGACTTTAATAACGATAAGATAGACGCAGGAGAATTAGGATCTGGCCATACAGTAACTGCTTTATATGAAATTATCCCGGCCGGAGTAGCTGTTGACAAAAGCCTGACAGACATTGATCCGCTTAAGTATCGAGTACCGACCAGGCCTTCACTTGAGTTTACCAATGAAATAATGACGATAAAGTTACGCTACAAACCTCCTTATACCAGTGCAAGCAGGCTTATGTCAACGGTAGTTGAAAAAGATCAATTCAGAGATAAGCTTTCAAAGAATATGTCTTTTGCAGCTTCTGTAGCCTCATTTGGAATGCTACTCCGCGATTCAAGATTCAAAGGCAATTCTTCTTTTGAGATGGTCAATGAACTGGCACGAAATGGAAAAGGATCGGACAATGAAGGCTACCGAGCTGAGTTTATTCGAATAGCCGAACTTGCTGGCTTTCTTTGGCAAGGGAATTCAAAAAAGGACTGAATTAATAGAATTAGGGTCATTCCTGCGAATGCAGGAATGACTTTATGAGCTAAGGTACTGAAACCTAATTTCTGGTTAATTCCAATTCTAGAACCTGAACATCATCAGAATTGGTCCCTACCATAATGTCAAACATTCCTGGTTCAGCCTTAAACTTTTCATCCGCACCATAAAAAGCCAGGGTTTCCCAATCTATGGTAAAGGTGATGGTTTTAGTTTCACCAGCATTTAACATTACTTTTTCAAAACCTTTTAGCTCTTTCATAGGACGCATGGCACTTGCATAGTGGTCTCGAATATACATTTGAACTACTTCTTCCCCTGCTCTATCGCCAGTGTTTGTGACATTTACTGAAACTTCCACGGTCTCATTCATGTTCATTGAAGTTCCAGTCAACTCAAAATTGGTATACTCAAAAGTAGTGTAGCTTAACCCATATCCGAAGGAGAATTGAGGACTATTCACTTCATCATTGAAGTGACTCCAAAAAACAGCACCGTCATCCCCAGGGCCTGTACTTGGTCTGCCTGGATTTCTAAAATTATAGTACACTGGTATCTGACCAAGGGCACGTGGTACGGTCATAGGCAGCTTACCTGAAGGGTTGTAATCACCAAACAAGACATCGGCTATTGCATTACCTGCTTCTGATCCCAAATGCCAGGTATTTAACAGGGTATGAGACTCTTCATATAAATCTGGTTCGATCATTGGTCGTCCTGCCATTAATACCACTACAATGTTCTCATTAACGGCTTTAAGCTCTTTAAACAACTCCAGTTGTCGTCCCTTAAGACTTATATCAGTTAAACTTCTTCCTTCACCGGATTGAAGCCCCTCCTCACCAACAGCCATTACTACCACATCTGCTCTTTGTGCATTTTCAATGGCAGACGCAAAACCTGAGCCATCATCTTCTGGATAGACCAAAGCGCGTGCAAAAGAGCCATTGTCTCTCGCTAAAGTATAACCTTCGTCGTATGTCACTTCTACATTCGATCCGACAGCGTTTCGAATCCCTTCAAGTAAAGAAACAGCTGAATCAGATTCGCCCCTACCTCTCCAGTTCCCAAGTGGTGTATCCTTGTCTGCGGCAAGGTTCCCAACTACTGCAATTCTGGAAGTATTTTTAGATAGCGGCAGAATTTGGCTGTCATTCTTGAGTAATACGATGGATCTTTTTGCTACATCTCTGGCAATAGCTCTATGTTCATCAGTGTAGGTAAACTGTTCTTCTCTTTCCGTATCTGAGTACTTGTATGGATCATCAAAAAGACCAAGATGGAACTTCATTCTTAAGACTCTTCGAACCGCTTCATTTAGAATGTCTTCACTAACTTCTCCTGATTCTACTAACTCTTTCAAGTGTCGCTGATAGGCTTCTGACTCCATGTCCATATCGTTTCCACTTGTAATGGCATGATATGCGGATTGCTTTAAATCTTTTGAATAGCCATGATTAATCATCTGGCGGATTGATCCCCAATCAGAAATTATAAATCCACCAAAACCCCAGCCTTCTTTCAGGATCGTGCGCTGTAGATAGTAGTCTCCATTTGCCGGAATTCCATTTAGATCATTGAATGAGTTCATTACCGAACCAATTCCAGCTTTGGCCAAAGCCTCAAATGGAGGAAGTACGATATTATGTAGCGTGTTTCTTCCAAAATCGACGGTATTATAATCTCTTCCCGCTTCTGAAAACCCGTAGCCAGCAAAATGCTTAGCTGTTGCCATAATAGAATTATAACTGGTCAAATCATCCGTTTGAAAGCCTTGCATTCTTGCCAGGGCAGCTTGTGTGCCAAGGAAAGGGTCTTCGCCTGCCCCTTCCATTACACGCCCCCATCTTGGGTCTCTGCCAACATCCACCATAGGAGCAAAAGTCCAGTTAATACCTGCGGCTGATGCTTCTATAGCCGCCACTCGAGCAGATTGTTCAATGACATCCAAATCCCAGCTTGCCGTCTCTCCAAGTGGAATCGGAAAAATAGTTTTAAAACCATGGATCACATCAAACCCAAAAATAAGAGGGATACCCAACCGGCTATTTTCAACAGCCAATTTTTGTGCTTCATAGGTAGCTTCTGCACCTACTACATTCAGCATTGAACCTACCCCTCCATTCATTAATAGCTTTGCCCGTTCTGCTACATATTCATTGTTTTCCGGAATCGGACCAGTTACATCCCAGCTTCCATTATGCTGATTTAGCTGACCAACCTTTTCTTCCAATGTCATGAGAGCCAAAACGCTATCGACTTTTTGCTCGATTTTTGGAGTAATTAGTTTATTCTGCGCAGTTACTGTTAAAGATGAAGTGAACAGTAAAGCACAAATGAGTGAGAGTGTGCGTTTAAAGAGCATGATTCTTTTGTGAGTGATTAGAAATTCAGTTGAAATACATCTATGGAGTTGTAGAGAAACTCTACTCCTCCAGGTTTTCTGCGCGTTGTCTTAGCAATCTTGCTGATCTTTCATCCGCCATATCAGCAGCTTTTAGATAGGCAGACTTAGCGCGTTCTATATCTTTTGCCTCTTCATATATTTCAGCCGCAGAATAATGAGATCTCCAGTTCTCATTCCAGGTATTCGTAAGTTCTTCGGCAGCTTCTAAGCCTTTTTCCTGGTCCCCATTTACGATATACATCTTTCCAAGTAGCCCGACGGTCTGAACGTTTCGTTCTCTTTGTGCCGCTCTTTCTGCCCACTCTAACCCTTTATCTGTTCTATAGTCATTATTCAATGTATAGGTGGCACCTTGAACCCATCCTTGCCAACCGAAAGCCGGTAGAGTTCTAAATTGATTTTCTATGTGAGCAAAGGTTGTTTCCATAGGTATCTCAACCAGGAAAGGGATTTTGCGATGGGCCCATTTCAAAGAGATTTCTACGGAGGTGGAAGTATAATCACTGAATGAAAACTTCATCCATTCATATTTACTATCCATTTCTTCAGCTGGAACGGTAATCCTAAGAGCATCTTCAGATTCGTCATAGAAAAAACTCCCCCAAGCCTCATTAAAGTTCGAAAAAATAATGACCCACTCTTCCTCTCCGGGAATTGTATGCATACCGTAAGTACCTGCTTCCAAGCTTTCCCCATTAATTATCACGTCATCGGTTACGGTAAATAATGTGTTCTCATTCGCACCAGTCCTCCAAACACGATCATATGGCACAAGTCCTCCCCAAACCTCTCGATCTTTTATACCTACAGAACTATACTCAAGGCTAATAGTCGTATATCCAATAGTTATGCTTCTGGACTCTTTTGGACTAGATCTGGGCAGCTCCAGGGAAACGGGAAGCTGAGCATAGCTTATCATCGAACAAAAAAAGAGTAATAGAATTGGTGTAAGAAGAAATTTTTTCATAATTCTGGGTGAGATTTAATTGATCTTTTAATCTAAACATTCTTTTGTTAATTATATCCCTTTTGAAACAAAGATTGGTTCCAACTCGTCTCCCTTAAAAATTTTTTTAACCATGGCACAGCAAGGAAAATTCAGAAATTCTAAAAAGTCAGACGACTTTAATTTAGATAATTACCTGGAAGAACAATCTGAACAAGCACAGACTATTGAAGAGCAAGAAGACTTTGAAAAAGAGTCTTCTTCTTTTTTTAGAAATATCATTCTTATTGGGGCTGTTGCGGTAGCTTCTTTCCTATGGTATTTCGACTGGAGTCCTAGCAATGCTTATAACTTCTTTTTTGGAGAAGAAGTAACCGCACAACAAGTTGGTGGTATAAATATTGACATCCCTCCTATCAATGTTCAAATCCCCGATATCAATGTTGATGTAAATATCCCGGAGTTCAACTTTGACGAAGTAGATCAGAATACACAAGCAGCTCCTCTTAATATGAGTTTTACCGATTATATGGCTGCTCTAAATGATAAAGGCTATTTAGATAACTTCGGAAGCTCTTCGCTTTCAACAATGTATCAAAACAATGTTCCTGTTGAATACATCGATGAATTAGGACAGGCAGGAGCATTAGACAATTTTGGAGGCACTTCTATTACTACTTTATTTACTAATAGAGTTCCTACCGAATATATCACCCAGTTACAATCGTTCGGTGTATTAGACAACTTTGGTGGTACTTCTATTACTACTCTATATAATAACAGGGTACCTACCCAATACATCATACAATTACAGCAAGCAGGAATGCTAGACAATTTTGGAGGTACTTCCATCTCTACACTCTATAGCAATCAGGTTCCATTTGAATATCTTCAGGAACTGAATCAAGCTGGGGTATTAGACGAATTTGGCGGCACCTCCCTTTCCACGCTTTATAGCAATCAGGTTCCTGCTTCTTACATCACTCAATTATCCAATAGTGGACTTATGGATAATTTTGGAAGTACTTCTATATCAAGATTACATAGCAATAATGTTCCTATCTCATTCATCCAGGGACTTGAAGACCGAGGCTTGTTGGATAACATGTCCTCCCAATCTGTAATAGATGCTTATCGAATAGACGGACAATAATTATGGCACGAGAACAACACCAATTTCATCGTAACAGTGACTTTAACCTTGATGATTATATTGAGGAGAAATCAAGAGAAGGTTATACGCCCGAACCTCCTAAGCAGAAATCAAATTGGTTTAGGAACGCATTAGTACTGACTGGCTTTGGGATGCTTACGCTTTTATATTTTAATGATTGGAGTCCCCGTCAGGTATATGCAAATATTTTTGGAGCCAATGAGTCTCAAATTACGGTAATAGAAGCGGCACCTCTTCCTGATGAAGCTATAGTTTTGGGTGGTGGTACTTCGGGAGAAGCACTAATTATTAATGGTACTCCCGGACAAGATATCGTTATAGATCTATCAGAATTAGAAACCGCTCTTGAGAACTTAGAGATAAACATAGAAGGCCTGGAGAACCTGGAAAATTTCGAGGGCTTTGAGAATTTTGAAAACTTTGAGGCATTTGAGGCCTTCGAAGCTTTTGAGGCCTTTGAAGCATTCGAAGCCTTTGAAGAATTTGGTGACTTGGAGAATTTTGAAAGCGCTGAAGAGCTTCAACAGTTTGCTTTAAATACAGCAAGACAGGCATTAGCTGGTTTACAAGAATCCGGACAATTTGGCGACGAAGCTAATTCGCAAATAGCAGATGCTTTACGACAATTGGAATTAGCGCACGAACAAGCTGGTGGATTTAGTGCTTTCACAAATGAACTCGAACGTTTTGAAATTAGTGATGTGCTAGATGAAGCCACTCTTCAAAGAGTATATGAATCAAATATTCCGGCATCTTTTCTAAAGAAATTAAATGACGATGGTTTACTTAATAATGCCACCTCTGAATCAATTATAAAATCATATCAAGAGGAACAATAACATGGCAAAACAAAATCTTAAAACCCGTAAAGACCCAAATTTCGATCTCGATCAGTATATCCATGAAAAAGCAAATGAATTACCTGGTCAGGAGGAGATTTTAGAACAAGCCGAAAGAGATTATCAAAGACCATCAACAAAAAGAAATCTAATGGCTATTGGCTTTTTTGTTGTCTTTGCAGCTATTTGGATGATACTTGGAGGTCCTACTTCTTTTTTTGGGTTTGGTGACAACAACCAATCTGAAGTCACTGCAACAGGACAGGCACTATTTCCTCAGGCCCTTGGAACAAATGCTACTCCTCTACCCCCAGCTCCTCCGGTACCTCAGCTTCCACCTACTACTACCTACTCAGATGTTAGTACTGGATATCTTGATTATCTACAACAGGTGAATGAGACCTTTCCAAATCAATTCTCCGGTTCAGCAGTTCAAGGAATGTACAATGGCGGAGTACCTATTGAATACTTAACCGACCTAAATAATGCGGGGTATTTGAATGAATTCTCCTATTCCGCAATTATTGGACTCTATAATGGAGGAGTGCCGATCGCATATCTAAACCAAATGGATGCAGCTGGTTATCTGGATGATTTTTCTTACTCAGCCATCATTGGATTGTATAATGGAGGAGTTTCAACCAGTTACCTCGACGAAATGAACGCTGCTGGTTACCTTGATGAATTCTCTTACTCAGCGATTATCGGTTTATATAATGGAGGGGTATCCTTAAGCTACCTGAATGCAATGAACCAGGCTGGTTATTTGGATGAGTTTTCTTACTCTGCCCTAATAGGAATGTTTAATGGAGGAGTAAGTATTGAGTTTTTAGATCAGTTGAATGAAACTGATTTATTGGATGAATTTTCTTATTCAGCCATTATTGGTATGCATAGTAGTGGTGTTAGAACTCCATACCTGGTCGAACTTAAAGAAGCAGGTTTCATAGATGAATTCTCTTATTCAGGAATAATAGGTCTTTATTCTTCAGATGTACCTGTCTCTTTCCTTACAGAGTTGGAGAATAGAAATCTACTGGATAACATGAGTTATTCAGATGTTATCGGTGCATATATGGCCGATAACTAGGCAATATCCAGGTCTCGGAACTGCAATTCATAAAGGTGGCTGTATAAGCCGCCTTTCGCTAACAATTCATGATGGGTTCCATCCTCCACAATTGCTCCTTTATCGAGTACTAAAATGCGATCCGCATTTTGAATGGTAGATAAGCGATGAGCTATCACGAAAGTGGTTCTCCCCTTCATCAAACGATATAATGCCTCTTGAACCTGTGCTTCGGATTCGGAATCCAGAGACGAAGTGGCTTCATCAAGCAATAAGATTTTAGGGTCTTTAAGAATCGCTCTTGCTATTGCTAAACGTTGTCGTTGACCTCCACTTAGTTTTACCCCTTTTTCTCCGATCAAAGCATCGTAGGCTTCAGGAATTTCAGTGATGAAATCATGGGCATTGGCATCTTTAGCGGCTTCAATAATCTCTTCATCATTAGCCTCCAGGTTTCCATATTGAATATTCTCTTTGATACTTGTCCCAAATAAGTGAACCTCCTGGGGCACTATGGAAATATGCTCTCTAAGTGATTTTACCTGTACTTCTTTTATGGATTGCCCATCTACTTTTATGTCGCCTTGTTGAGGATCATAAAATCGAGGCAGGAGATTCAACAATGTAGTTTTCCCTGCCCCACTTGGTCCAACCAAGGCTATGGTTTGCCCGGCTTCTACTTCAAAAGAAAGATTATTCAAAATCACCCTATCATCTTCATAAGCAAAGGATAGATCTTGAACAGAAATTCCACCTTCAATTTCAGTTAGTGGTAACGCTCCTTTTTTATCTTCAATCTCAGGCACCTCTTCTAATAACTCAAAGATTCTTTCTGAAGCACCTGCCGCTGTATTAACTGCTGTATATAATCGCGAAGTCTGCGAAATCGATCGGGAGATATTTAGTGCATAAATGATAAAGGCGACCAAATCACCAGCAGTCAATCTATCTGCAAGTACCTCTTTACCCCCATACCAAAAAATGATCACCAGGGTACTCATGAACATGATCCCTACTCCCGACCAGAAGAATTGCGTTAATACCACTTTTCTTCTAACCGTTTTGAATAATTTCTCAATAGCAGTAGAGTATCTGTTTACTTCATAATCTTCTCTTACAAATGCCTTAACTAATCTTACTGCACCAAGAGCATCCTCAGCCACTGCTGTTGAATCAGCAAGCTCGTCCTGTATACCTCTTGAAAGCTTCCTAATTTTTTGACCAAAATAACGAGTCGCAATCGTTACAAAAGGTACAGTAGCGAAAATTACAGCACTTAAACGCCAGTTTAAGACTACCATCAGGGACACTGAACCAATTAGCGAAAATGTTATTGTAAGCAGCTGTGGAAGTGAATCTGTTAACGCAGTGCGGATGGATCCTACGTCATTAGTCAATCTTGAGGTGATCTCTCCAAGTCTTCGTTCAGCAAAAAAGCGGAAGCCTAGTCTGTGAAGATGCTCGTAGACCTTCTTCCGGAGATCGGTAACTACACGCTCTCCTACCCATTCCAGATGATAATTCCCCATAAAGGTAAAAGCCGCCTGCAAAACAAAAAGCCCCATCAAACCTATAGCCAATAAATTCAGTAGCTCATCATTCCCCTGTTCAAAAACCGCGTCTAATAATTCTCTTAATCCAAGTGGTACCGATAACCAAATCCCCGAACCAATTAATACTACAACCGTGGCAAAGTAAAAACGTGACCTGTAGGGCTTGCTCAGGGCAAAAATACTAACAAGAGTTTCTTTGAGACTTTTTAATCCTCTTTTATCTGCTTCTTTTTCTGACATGGCGATAAATTTGCAAATATAATGCCAAGAAGTTGGGTTTTTTTGCTTTCAATTTGCTATCTATGTTTTTAACCATCAAGAAAAATTGATCATGGACGGAGACACGCTTACCTGGATTTTTTTGATAGGTGGAATCATTCTAATGGCCCTTGAATTTATGCTTCCTAGTGGTGTGGCGGTGATTCTTGGCTTTAGCGGGCTGCTTGTTGGTATTGCTCGTTTTATTGGTATTCTTGATGATCCTGTAACTGCAACTTTGGCATGGTTAGGCATTTCTACCATTCTAACCATCGTTACCCTCCCATTCCTTAAAAAATATTTTGGTGGAGAAAGTAGCTTTAAAGTAGCTGATGAAGACTTTGAAGCTATGGATCAAATTGTAGATGTTGTTGAGCCCATTAATGATGAAACCAATGATGGTAGAATCCGTTACCAAGGAATTTCATGGCAGGCTCGGGCACTAGAAGGAGAAATACCTGCCGGAAGTCAGGTTCGTATTATGTATAGAGATAATACTACCTGGATTGTAGAACCCGTGGAGAAATTAGATCCACCTCAGGCACAAAAACTAAAACAATCAAACTAGGGCGTTATGTTTTGGACAGGTACTTTGATCACATTAGTGATCCTATATTTCTTAATTACAAGACTATTCATAATCGTTGAATTCCGTGAAGAAGTAATTCAGGAACGACTAGGGAAATTCAAAAAGAATTTGAAACCAGGATTTCACTTCCTGGTCCCTTTTGTTGATCGACCAGCTTACAGTCGAGAAATGAGAGAACAGGTACTTGATGTTCCAAGTCAAACCTGTATCACCAATGATAATATTGAAGTAGCGGTTGATGGGCTCGTCTATATAAAGGTAATGGATGCCTATAAGGCCAGTTATGGAATCTCAAATTACCAGGCCGCAGCAATCAACCTGGCTCAAACTACTATGAGGAGTGAGATTGGTAAAATCACGCTTGATGATACTTTTTCGGAACGAGAAATGATGAACGAGAATATCGTTCGGGAAATTGATAAAGCTGCTGACCCCTGGGGAATTAAGGTATTGAGATACGAAATCAAGAATATTCGTCCTTCCAATGAAATCGTGGATACGATGGAAAAACAAATGGAAGCCGAACGAGAAAAAAGAGCTGAAATCGTTCACTCAGAGGGTTTTAGACAAGCTAGAATCAATGAATCGGAAGGTGAGCAACAAAGCCAGGTTCTTGTTTCAGAAGCCAGTCGGCAAAAGAGAATTAATGAAGCCTTGGGTAAGGCCAAGGAAATTGAATTAGTAGCTACTGCTACTGCAAATGGCATTCAGCGAATAGCCGAAGCAATGGGGAAGCCTGGAGGAGATTTAGCAGTGAAAACCAAACTTGTAGAACAATACATTGACGAGTTTGGGAAAATCATTGAAAACTCAAAAATCTCTGTACTTCCAACAGAGACAGCAAACCTCAAAACTTTTTTTGAAGGAGTTGGTGCGGTTAGTACAAACATTAAAGACCGGGAAGGAGATAAATAATGGGACTTTGGGATATCATAGATACAGTAAGTTTTGGCCTTGTTATGGCCTTTGGAGTGTTTCTTCTTTTTAAGATTGTTCAATCATTTAGGTTGGTTCCTAATCAATACGCCTACATCGTTGAGCGACTAGGAAATTACCAGAAAACACTTGGCCCCGGTTTTCATGCTCTCATCCCCTTTCTTGATAAAGTGGTATACAAGCAGGATCTCCGTGAGGAAACTATAGAAGTAGAACCACAGGAATGCTTCACAAAAGACAATGTAAAGGTTGAGGTTGATGGCGTAATATATCTGAGCGTAATGGATCCGGTAAATGCAAGTTACGGGGTTACTAATTACAGATATGCTGCTATTCAGCTAGCTCAAACTACTACAAGATCCGTTATAGGACTCATGGATTTGGATGAGACCTTTGAAGAGCGAGCAAGAATGAGCAGAGAAGTAGTTTCGGTACTTAGTGAAATGGAATTACCCTGGGGAATTAAAGTCCACAGATATGAAATTAAGAATATCATGACCCCTCGTACGGTTCAAAACGCCATGGAACGGCAAATGACTGCGGAAAGAGATCGTCGTGCGGTTATCGCTAAATCTGAAGGGGTTAAAGGCTCTAAAGTGAATGATGCGGAAGGTATGAAAGCCGAGATCATCAATATTTCTGAGGCTGAAATGCAGCGAAGGATTAATGAAGCAGAAGGTTTGGCTCAGGAAATCGAAGCTCTTGCTGAGGCAACAGCGGTTTCAATTGAAAAAATTGCAGAAGCTCTTTCTCAACCTAAAGGAGCTGAGGCGATGCAGCTTCGTCTTGCTGAAAAATATCTTGGCAAACTAAAAGGATTGGGGAGAGATGAGAACCAAATTATCCTGCCTCAGGATATCTCTAATTATGAGGAAGTAATGAAGGGATTGTCTTTGAATGAGCTAAATAAGATTAATAAGAAGTAGTCAGAATATTCAATGAAGAACAGGGATTGAAGAAATAAGAACCTTACTTTTTCATTCTCTATTGAATATTTCTACTTCATAGAGCCCGATAGCCTTTCCCTTCTTTGAGTTGAATATTCCCCTCTTGAGTAGCAAATCTGACAGGTATGGTAATATATCCTCCATCCTGTACTACTCGCTTCACATTAAAATGAAGATGAGGTCCGGTTGTGTATCCTGTATTCCCCGAATACCCAATTAATTGGCCTGTTCTTACTCGTTGACCTACTGAAACAACTACACCATCCTTTTTTAGATGTGAATATTCAGAGAAGGTACCGTCATCATGAAGAATAGTTATATAATTAGCCTTATCGATGTAGTATCTGTCCTTATCACCACTTGTATAACCCTCTTCTGTTTCAACTACAATACCAGAACGAGCCGCATAAATCTCGGTTCCTTCAGGCATCTGGAAATCAACAGAATATCGTAGGCTACCGGTATGTGAAAATTGACCATTATATCCTTGAGAAACTCTCCGTTCTGTTCCTAATCGGTAAGGAAGTCGATATACGAAATTATCTCTATGATCTGCAAAAATGCTTCCCATAAAGAACCTGTAGGAAGTATCTAGCTCCCATCCACCATATCTTTTGACAGGAAATAATTCCAAAATCTTTATATCTGATTTTGCCTCTATCACTTCAGTTAATGGAAGGTTTTTAGTAGGCCTCAGATTGGTAAGCTCCATTTCAACCTGAAGGGTAATTGGAAAGATATTATCATTCTTAATATATACTTCCACTCTATCTTCCTTCTCTACATTATAGAGTTCAACGTTTTGACTCTCCTGAGCAAGCAAAAGTGAAGGAATGAATAGGAATATCGCAGCGAATCTCATAGGCTAAAAAGTAGGAATTCTGATTTAATTTTGTGGTATTTAAAGCCATGCCTGTATATTCGGCCATGAATATTTTGGTGCTTTACCTACTATTCCTCCTGGCTATTAGCAAAGGAGGAGAAACTGATGATCCTGAGTTAATAATCGCAATTAAGCACGGGGACCATAGCGCCTTTAAAAAATTCTTCGAAAAGCACCACTCTTATCTCTTTCACTTCCTCCTCAAAAAAGGAGTTTCTGAACAGCAGGCTGAGGATTTAGTACAACAAGCCTTTGTAATGATTTGGGAAAAGAGAGCCCAGATTGACGAAACCAAATCGCTAAGGGCCTTTCTTTTCAGGATTGCATATACACGAATGCTTAATGTATTTCGTGATACTGCTAAATTTGACGAGAATGCCGATTTAGCTGTAGAAGAAGGCTCCGAAGATGTAGAGAACAATTTAGAAGCTAAAGAACTGGGAAAAATCATCGAGAACTCGATTGCTTCGATGCCAGAAAAAAGACAGGCCGTTTTCAGATTATGCTTTATCCAGGAGTTCACCTATAAAGAGGCCGCTGAGTTCCTGGAAGTATCTGTAAAGACTATTGAAAATCATATGGGACTGGCTTTGAAAGAGCTTCGGGGTAAATTAGAGAGGTTTCGATAGGCTCTGATTATTCTTTTTAGAAAAAAAGAAATTTCGTTTAGGGGTACCTCCCCTACTTGTGTGTATTAGGGTTGAATCACGAATTTAACCCAAAAAATAAAAAAGGTGAAAACATGAAGTCCCTTACAAATCTAAAACAACTCCTATTAATAGCTCTTGTAACTGCGGTTACTTTTTCGGCTTGTTCTTCCGTTAATAATGATGTTGAATCACTCAGTGAAGAAGATGTTCAGGTAGCAGCTCAAATCGTTGCTTCTTCATTATCTGATGACGAGTCTGGATTAGTTGCCAGTATGTATGATGCCTTCTCAGGTGTAGATAACTCAGGTATATTTTACTCTTCTGATAGCAGAAGTAAAGCAGCTCCCAGAGGCGACGGAGGAAGAGGAAGAGAACGTAATTTCAGTCACTCTTATGACTCAACCACTGGAGTGCACACTATTTCTTATGAAAGAAGCGTAGAAAATGACAGATACTCTAAATCTGTAAGCCTGCTACAGGAAATCATCTATACTGATTTAGATGGTGAGTTTATCGCACGACCACGAGCTAATAAAGACTCGATTGAAGCGATCTCTTTCAACAGTACTAAAAACGGTTCTTTCGAAAGCTCTTCAAAAACCTCCAGTTTCACTAAAACTGATGACTTTGATATCAGTGGAGTTCACTCTACCAGTAATATCCTAAGTATGGATGGTACTCATACTGGAATGGGTGAAGCAGAAGGTACTCTTAACGACAGTACATCAGCCAGAGCTTATGAAATCAATATCACTTATGAGAATGTTGAAATCGACAAAGACACTGTACAAGCCTATGGCAACCTTGAAAATGGCGTAACTGGTACTATGACTTACAGCATCTTTATGAGCAAAACAGTAAATGGCGTTCCTGAAGAAACATTAGTTGAAGGTACTGTTGAGCTTGAAGAAGATGGAACTGCTTTGATGAGATTCAATAAGATCAACAGAATTATCCGATTCTCACTTAAAGATGGTGAGCGAGACTGACCGATGATCGACTCGAATGATGATCACTAACCACAGAAAAGTAGGTTGCTCCTGGTAACCTGCTTTTCCTATTATTCTACCAATTATGGCTAAAGCACAAGACATATTACTCCCCGACAACGATCCTGATCTTGTCCTTGCTCAGCAAGTTGGAGAAGCTTTATCCTCAGGCACCGATCTTTCTTCTCTAAATAATCCCATTATTGATCTGCTGGTAGAATTCAAAGATGAGGAACTAAAATCTTACAGCAATTATGAATTTGATTCTACCAACTTATGGAAGAATATCGAACAGGAAACAAGAAAGCCTGCTAACATCACTCCTCTTTTCCAGCGTAGAATTGCTTATACCTGGGCGGCTGCAGCTGTGTTTTTAATAGCAGCATTCGTTGGATTCTTTTGGATCATATCAAGCCCTGATACAGTTCTAGTAGCACAAAGCGAAGCTTCCATTATTTCTATCTCACTGGAAGATGGCACCGAAGTAACACTCCGTCCTTACTCACAACTCTTTGAAGTGGCTGCTAATGAAAACGAGCGAAGCTATACTATTGAAGGAGAAGCTTATTTTGATGTTCAGTCCGATGCAGATCGGCCTTTTACTGTACAAGCTGGCCAGGGAGTCGTTACCGTGCTTGGAACAAGATTCAACCTGAGCAGCTGGGGAAATACTACCAAAGTTTATCTTGAAGAAGGAAGTATTTCGTTCAACGCCGCTGATAGTGACACCGCTCCTATTATCCTTGAGCCTGGCGAGTCTTCTACCATAGAGAATGGAATGGTAGCCAGCCCGCAACAGGTACAGGCCGATGAGTATACCGATTGGATTTCAAATACCATTGTATTTAATTCAAGCTTACCTGCTGATGTAGTTGCAGAAATAGGACAGCATTTTAATATCACTATCGATGTAAGCCAACTTGAAGATATTGGAAGTCTAACAGGGTCACTTAGACTTGACTCTGTATCACAGACGTTAGAAGATTTAGGCTTAGTTCTTGGTGGTACTTTCCGCCAAGCTGCAGAAAATGAGTATGTATTTGTAGCTATCAATTAAGTGTTCATGCATTCTTTGCGTAGGATTTACATGTTAACATGTATGCTCCTGGTAGTAACCCAGGCTACTATTTCTGCGCAGACTTTTTCTTACTCAAATGAACCGCTTCTTTCCGTTATTTCGGATATAGAAAGACAAACTCCCTATCGGTTTTTATACAGAGAAGCCCTTGTCTCTGGAATTAAAATTACTCTAACAGCAGATGAGAATACCCTGATGAAAGAATTGTCAGGAGGACTTCTACAAAAAAATATTGGCCTGAAAATAGATGAAGATCGTTTTCAGGCTTTGGTCTATTCCACTTCTGGACAACAGGAAACTCAAAAAATTTCCATTTCGGGTTTTGTATTAGATGCAGAAACAGGCGAACGCCTCCCTTATTCTACCATTTCCTGGAGAGATGAAGGCACGTTATTTGGCACCTCAAGCAGTCCTAATGGAACCTTCAATATCTCAGCAGCTTCGAACTCTAAAGAACTTACTTTTTTAGTTTCGTTTGTTGGATATGAACCTCAGCGATTAAAACTTTCCTTTGATCAGATAACTAATTGGGAAGACATCTCAATAAGACTTACCCCAGAACCACTAAGCGGATCTGAAATCCTGATTCAGGGAATTAACTTCTATACGGCTTCCGATTCAGTGTTGAGCAGTCTTGTTAAAATGGGCACATTCAGCCCACTTGGAGAAAGTAATTCCGTACGCTCCTTACAAGCTTTGCCATCGGTATCTATGAGCTCAGCAATCAATAATGGTATAAACATCCGAGGTAGTGCGGCAGACGGGTTCCAGGTACTCCTTGATGGTCAAACTATGTACCATCAAAGCCATTTATACGGGTTATTGGACTCTATGAACCCAGATGCCCTGAAAACAAGCGGGTTTTATTATGATATTACTCCGGCACAGTTCCAGGCTCCCTTAGGTGGTACCCTTTCATTAATCACACGCACGGGTTCTTTAAATAGAGTTTCTGGTTCTGCAGGATTTAGTAATACAGCTACAAACGCTACGCTAGAAGGACCATTGATGAAAGGAAAAGCAAGCTGGTTAGTTTCTGGAAGAATATCTCATATGGATGAAGTTAATTGGTTCAATAATCAGGGATTAATTGAATACGGACTGGATGTGCAACGCCCTGCGAAAGTAATTCTCCCGGAAACTGTAAATCAAAACTTAATTAGAGATGTACGCCTAAACACCTTTGATATTCAGAATACTGATGCTCGTTTTTATGACTTACATGGAAAAGTTTACATTGAAAATGCCAAAGGTGGACAAATAACTTTAGGTGGATATATTGGTTCTGACGAGTCGTCGCAAAGCTATTTTCGAGACCAGGTCGATTCTCAAGACCTTTACGAAACAGCCAATGATTGGAACTCGCAAACGGCTTCAGCTTCGTTCAATAATCTGCTTTCTGATAATACATTCTCCGAAACGAGCATTGGCATCAGCATATACAATAGCGAGTACTTCAAGGGAGACTTTGAGTACCAATTCCGAAGAGAATCTAATGACCCTGATGAACCGCCTACCAATTTCAGCTTTCTGGGCAATTTGACACTCGAAAACTCGCTGCAGGAATTTTCGGCAAAACAAACTTTTCATACTTCACTAGGCGGAGTTACCATGGACTATGGTATTAATTACAGTGATTTTGATGTTGAGTACGTTGAAAGGAGTTTAGCCCGTCAATCTTTTAGAAGCCGAAGAACCAGCCAGCTTGTAGATGTATTCCATCAGTTAGATATAAATTCATTGGGACCAGTGCAGCTGAGTATTGGTAACAGGGTACATTATTTCAGTAATGGTCAATACACAAGATGGTCTCCAAGAATTAAAACCGAATTCACTCTAGACGAACCTCTAACTCTGAGTCTTGGCTACAGCAAGAACCACCAGTTCATCAACAGACTTCAGTTCTATAATATTAATAGTTCGGATTTCTGGATTTTAACTAACGAAGATCAGCCCCCTTCTTCAGTAAATTACTATTCTGCAGCAATACGTTCACGATATCTAAAGCGTCTGTATATGCAGGTTGAAGCTTATATAAAGGACTACGCCAATATGCGCTTCCACGAGCTAAACTCGGGGCTTGTTTCCAGTTCATTCAGAAATAGCGACTCGCCCTGGTTTTATGAAAATTCCGGACTAGGACGAGGGGTCGAATTCTTTATCAAAAGTACCTTCTCTGATTTCACTTTAAGCACAGCCTATACATTATCCTCAATCGAAATAAGAAACGCTCGTCTTAACCAGGGTGAATATTTTTATGCAGATTGGGATCGTAGGCACCAAATTTCTGTAGGCGGTGAATGGAATATTTCAAAGTCGTTTGATGTGTATCTATCATGGATATACGGAAGTGGAACGCCCGACAGACTGAATGTTCAGCTACAGGCAGAAGGACCCCGACTTTCAGCTTATTCCAGATTTGATGCTACCCTAAGTTATAAAGCTGAATTAAGAAAAGGTGCGCTAAAGACCTCTTTCTCTGTATATAATCTCTTTAATAGGAATAACCCCTGGTACTCCGAGATTCGCCAAATAACCATTGAGTCTAGAAACAGAGATTTTAACGGATCATCGCGTACTGATATTTATGATCTTGGGATTCAGCCTTCCTTCAATATCGCCTACTATTTTTAGGCTTCTGACTCTGTAGTATCTTCCTCTTCTATAGGAGCACCTATCTGGTCTTCAACAAAATACATGTCCATTTCTCCCTGGCCTTCAACATTTACTTTCCCTCGATATTCGCACTTGAAGTATTCCTGAACATAATCACAGGTAGTAGCGGAGATATTCACCTTGCCTGTTTCACTTACTTCTTCCATCCTGCTAGCCAGGATAACTGTTGAACCCCATATATCATAAGTAAGCTTCTTCTTTCCTACTATCCCCGCGATAATACTTCCACTATGGATACCGATTCTCATTTTCCATTTAACAGCAGCATCTTTATTTCGTGTTTGCACGAAGTCCTGCATCTCTTTAGCAGCTTTTACGCAGTTGTAAGCATGGTTAGGTTGCTCCACGGGTAAACCAGATACAGCCATGTAAGCATCTCCAATCGTTTTGATTTTCTCCATACCATACTTTTCGATGATGTTATCAAAACCCTCGAAAATTTCGTTTACTTCTGCTACCAGTTTCTTAGCCGACATAGTTGCTGCAGTAGAAGTGAAATTGGCAAAATCAGTGAAGAGTACACTTACTTCCTCGTATCTTCTTGGAGTAGCAGATCCCTTGTCCTTAATTTCATCCGCAATTTCTTTCGGAAGCATATTATAAAGCAGTGCTTCGCTCTTTTCTTTTTCGATTTCAAGAAGAATAGTACGCTCTTTCACCAACGCTTCTAACTCTTCGTTGTACTGAACCACCTGTTCCTTCTTTTTCCTTTCTCTGGATATCTGATGGTTTACAAATCCTATTAGAAGTCCTGCGCCAAGAATAGAATAGATACCATATGCCCACCATGTTTTCCAAGGCGGAGGAAGGATTCTAAGCTTTATAGCTACGCCTTCTTCATTCCACAGTCCATCTTTATTTGACGCTTTTACTCTGAAAGTGTAGGTATAACCCTCTGGCAAATTTGTGTAGGATACAAAGCGACGGTTTCCAACATCCTGCCAGTCAGAGTCGAAGCCTTCCATCATATATTGATACTGGTTCTCTTGCGGAGCGGCAAAGTGAAGAGCAGCAAATTCAAATGAAATTACTTCCTCACGCCATGTTAGCACAATCTCTTCTGTCTCTATAATAGATTTTCTCAAAGGAGAACCAACTCCTGATATCGGCACATCCTCATTAAAGATTTGAAAATCTGTGATTACTACGGGCGGTATGTATGGATTGTCTGTAATGCTATCTGGTTTGAAGAGTACCATTCCATTAATCCCACCAAAGTAAAGAGACCCATCCAGCGCTTTATGGTAGGCACCAAATCGATATTCATTACTTGGAAGACCATCTCCCATATCATAAACCCTAACTGTTTCGGTCTCAGGATTAAAATCCGCTATTCCACTATTCGTACTTAACCAAAGATGCCCATTATAATCTTCAATGATCCCATAAATCACGTCATTAGGAAGTCCCTCTTGCGTAGAATATCGGATAAAGGTCTCTGATTCTGAGTCGAATTTATTCAGTCCATTAATAGTACCTACCCAGAGGTTTCCGTTTCTATCCTGGGTTATAACATTGACAAAGTTATCACTTATTGACGTTTCATCATCCGGATCGTTTGTAAACCGCGTAAAAACTCCTCTGGCCCGATCATATTTATTTAAACCAAAACCATGAGTCCCCACCCAAAATACACCTCTTCGGTCTTCAAACATCGACCAAATCTTATTATGACTTATTGATGACGGGTCGTTTTCTACACTTTCAAAACGTCTGAATTGTCCCGTTTCTTTATCATAGGCATTGAGACCATTATTCAGGGTTCCAACCCATAGAATCCCTCTACTGTCTTCCAGAAGTGTAGTGATGATATTTCCACTTATGGTAGCATCATCATCGGGATCATATCTAAAGTGTGTAAAGTCATCCGTTTCGGCGTTGTACCTGTTTAATCCATCAATGGTACCAATCCAAATATCACCGTCATCACTTTTGATAATTGCATTTACAAAATCATTACTTAGCGAGCGAGGATCACCTGGGTCATTGCTGTAATTCTTGAAAAGGTTAGTGCCTGGTGTGAGTACATCAACTCCACCTCCTTGTGTTCCAACCCAAATATTCCGGTCATCATCCTGGGAAATCGCCCAAATATTGTTATTGGTTAAACTACTTGCATTGGATGGGTCGTTCTGGAATACGGTAAAACTTTCAGACGATGAGGGAATAAATTTATTTAGGGCACCATTTCTAGTCCCTACCCAAATAACTCCTGAACGGTCTTCATATAATGCAGAAATGGAGTTATTACTGAGGTTAATTGGATAGTTCAGATCCATCAAACTTGTAAAACTACCCGTCTCGCGATCGAGTGTATTCAATCCATTTAAGGTACCTACCCAAAACGTACCTCGTGAATCTTCATATAAAGAAAGTACCCAGTTATTACTGATACTAGTAGTTGAAAAATTTACTGAAGTAAAGCTCGTAAAGCTTTGCTGTTCTTCATAATAACGAAGTAACCCCCCTGATTGTGTCCCTACCCAAAGAGTTCCAGAATTATCCTGATATAGCGTAACAATCCAGTTATCTGGTATTGGAAATTCTCCATTTCGCTCAAAGTGCTTTATCTCTCCGGATATTCTGTCAAATCTGAATAGGCCATTTTCTTCGGTTCCAATCCAAATAAAATCGTTACTGTCCTTATATAATGCCGTTATTTCTGCTTCCGCCAGTTCTGCATGCTCATTCACTTCTGAATACACAGAAAATTCATTAGCCTCGGGATTAAAGATATTCAAGCCTTTCTGAGTACCAACTAAAATTACTCCGGCTTCATCTTCGAACAGAACATTTATATAATTATGGCTGATCGACTTGGGGTTATTTTCGTCATGCACATATCGAATAAACCTCTCTTGCTCACGATCAAGCTTGTTGAGTCCCCCTCCTTTTGTTCCAACCCAGATAAATCCATCCCGATCTTCAATAAGTGCAGATATTTGGTTGTTTGAGATTGAAAAGAAGTCGTAAGAAAGGTTTCGATATACTTTAAACTCATATCCGTCATATCGATTTAATCCATCATCAGTAGCAAACCAGAGGAAGCCACGACTATCTTGCAGAATTGAATTTATGGTACTTTGAGAAAGTCCATCCTCGGTTGTTATCTGCTCAAACCGGATAGAGATATCCTGGGAAAGCACATTTCCTATGCAAACTGTACCCAGAATAAGGAATAATACTACGGCTTTACTTACCCTTCCCAATTGTTAGCCTATTTATGTCCAATTAATTGAGGAATGTACCTAGAAAATTTTTGGTATACCAAAAATAGACCATTAAAAAAAGCCAATCCTTTACAGAATTGGCTTTAAAAAATAAATGGTGGAGGTGCGGGGAGTCGAACCCCGGTCCGAAAAGGTAAACCTGCAAGCGTCTACATGTTTAGTTACTACTTTAAATTCGCCTGAAGCCGAGCCTAGTAACCAAGCGACAACAGACTATCCTGTAAATTTTCGCGCAATAAAGACAGGAAACCTTATTACGCTATCCTATCTGGTATGACGTTCAATCTGGCAATGATAGGCACTTAACCAGAGGAACGGCGAAGCAGTTTAAGCTGCTAGGCGGTAAGAATAATTGTTGTCAATTATTTTTGGTTTCCATAATGAATGATTTACGAGATTCATTGGACTTTCTCGACATGCAACCTACGGTGTTACTCATCCCGTCGAATCCAGAACACCCCCATTAATTCAAAGAACACTTAAAGATACGGAATTCTGAAGTTTTATTGGGAACTAGGGTTTTTGTTGTTTGTTAATGGTTATTTGTTTTTTCAAACCATACCATTAACAAATAACAATCAACCAATAACGAAATAATGAAATTCGGTAGCGTATCTAATCCAGAGTCCATCGACTTCACCTTGCCCCCTGACCATCCTGATACTATAAAAGTACTCTCAAATGGTAATAAAGATAATTTCGAGGCTTTTGTAGGGTGTGCGAAATGGAATCGGAGTGATTTGAAAGGCTTTTACCCAAGAGGTACCAAAGATGAACTGGAATACTATGCTACTCAGTTTAATTCTATTGAGCTTAATGCTACCCATTATCGAATCTTTGGAGCGGATGTAGTGGCTGGTTGGAATAACAAAACTCCAGACGAGTTTAAGTTCTTTCCGAAAGTAGTTAATAGCATAAGTCACTATAAACGATTAAAGGGAGTAGAGTCATTAATCGAAGAGTATACTATCCCTATTAGGTCATTCAACGAGAAGCTAGGTATGATCTTTCTACAACTTAGAGACGACTTCAAACCGAAAGACATAGATCGAATTTATACTTTCCTTGAAGCCTGGCCGAAAGACCTGCCTCTTGCTATAGAGCTTAGGCATACTGACTGGTTCAATGATGAAGTAGTCGCAAACCAGGTTTATCAACTATTTGAAGAGCATGAAGTAGCCAACATTGTAACAGATACAGCCGGAAGAAGGGATTTGCTTCACATGAGACTGACTTCCCCCGTTGCTTTTGTACGTTATGTTGGTGCAAATCATGAAAGTGATTACCCAAGACTAGACGAATGGGTGACCCGGATTAAATCCTGGAAAGCAGAAGGTTTGGAAAAGCTTTACTTCTTTGTTCATCAAAATATTGAGAAAGAATCTCCCCTCCTATCTGCTCATTTTATAAAGCTTTTAAACAAGGAAATCGGCACCTCACTTAAGATTCCCAATGAAGATTCAAACACACAAAAAAGTTTGAATCTTTAATGAAAAAAAAGAGTAATCGGTTGGGTCAAAAAACCAATTCGTTGAAATAACCTATAAACAGGTCGAGAAAATAATATCTTAACACGAATGAGGTTATATAGCTTTATTTTTACTAATCACTTTATGACAAATTTGTCCTCAAGAATTCATGTATAAATTCATTTATGGCGTTCTTTTTGTAGTACTGTTCAGCTCTTCAATACACGCCCAAAATCTTGCTTCCGTAAACGGGTATGTCAAGGACTCGGAAACAGGTGAAACACTGATTAGTGCTAATGTAGCTTTTCTGGAAAATAACAGAGGGGCTTCCACTAACACACTCGGTTACTTTACCATTACTAATGTTCAGCCTGGCACCTATACCCTTGCAGCTTCTTACATTGGATATAAATTATTCCAACAAGAGATTACCCTTGCTGTTGGTGAAAACCTCAGAATCGATATTGAACTGGAACCTGAGTCTTTAGTCGGGGAAGAAATCATTGTTGAATCCCAGGCAGAGAAAGAAGAATTAAAATCGATAGGTACTGCGCAGGTAACTACAGAACTCATAAAGTCCCTCCCTTCGGTGTTTGAGGCCGATGTATTCCGTTCTATTCAACTTCTTCCTGGTGTTAAATCTGCCTCCGACTTTTCAAGTGGTTTGTACATTAGAGGTGGTAGCCCTGATCAAACACTTATTCTACTTGATAGAACAACAGTATATAACCCCAGCCACTTTTTCGGGTTCTTTTCCACGTTCAATCCCGATGCCATAAAGGATGTTCGCCTCTACAAAGGAGGGTATCCAGCAGAATATGGTGGAAGATTAGGCTCGGTACTGTCTATTTATAATAAAGATGGAAACAGAAATGAAATGGCTGGTTCTGCTACTTTAGGCATGCTTGCTTCGAGAGTATCTATTGAAGGGCCTTTCAATAAGGGCTCTTATATGTTTGCCTTCAGGAGGTCAACGTTGGAACCCCTACTCGCCGCTCTTCGTCAGAACACGGATAATGTCCCATCCCTGTTTTACTTCTTAGATTTCAATGGGAAGATCAATTATGATGCTTCCAAAAATGATAAATTTTCTTTAGCTGCTTACACTGGTACCGATAAAGTCCGCTTCCCTTTTGCAGATGACGCTGAGTTTTTACTTAACTATGGAAATAGAACCATCAGCGGAAACTGGACTCATATTTTCAATGAAAAACTCTTTTCAAACTTTGTAATTACTAGTTCCAGATACTTCAATACCCCTGAATTTGAGTTTGGAGGCACTCCTTTTGAGCGAGATAACAATATTTATGATTACTCAATCAAATCCGATTTAGAGTATCTGCCAAATGAAAAACACCAGATTTCTACCGGACTTTGGGCGGGTATCTTCACCCTAAGGCTTCAAGACCGTTTCGATAACCAGGATAGCTTTAGTTCCAGAATTCACTCTCGTTATGGTTCCTTTTATGTTCAGGATACCTGGCAACCAACCGACAAGTGGAAAGTAATTGGTGGTGCACGATTGAATTATTTCTCTGATGGAGAATTTCTTCGATTAGAACCTCGCTTATCAATAGAGCACAAACTGAATGACCGAATCCGCCTTCAGTCGGCTTATGGGCGCTACAACCAGTTCTTTACACTCATCACCAACGAAGCCTTTTCGGGTTTCGATGTATGGCTTACCACCGATGAAGGAGTTGATCCAGCCTATGGAGATCAATTTGTTATCGGAGCTAAAACCATCCCCTTTGAAGACTATGCCTCGACATAGAAGCTTATTACCGTACTATGCGAGATCTATTCGAATTAGATCCTTTTCTACCCGATGCAGCAGGTTTAGTGTATAGTGATGTATTCCGTTTTGGAGAAGGCTATGCATTCGGAGTTGAAGCTATGTTCGAAAAACAGGTTGGACGACTCAATGGATATATCGGATATACCTGGGGAGAAACCTGGCGCAAATTCCCTGGATTCAATGTACGCCTTGGAGACGAAAACAACGAAGCCCGGTTCTATCCTCCAAAATACGATAGAAGACACGACGTAAACCTGGTTCTAAATTACCGATTAAGCCGACGATGGAAAGTTACTGGAGCATGGGTATATGCTACCGGACAAGCTTATACCTTAGTACTAGGCCGATATGCGTTGTTTGATGAACCTTATTCAGGAGTAGGTGAAAACGACTCATTTACTGTTGAGAATGTAAATGCTTCCCGGCTTCCTGCTTACCATCGTTTGGACTTATCATTCTCAAGAACGGGAACCTTCTTTGGCCTTGGAGAAGCAGAATGGCAGTTCCAGGTTATCAACGCCTATTCCAGACGAAATGTGTGGTTCCAGGCCTTCGATTTTGATGATAACCCCATCAAAGTTACTGATGTAACCATGCTTCCAATTATCCCTGCATTCTCCTACACCGTTAAGTTTTAAGATCATGAAGAATTATTTATTACTCCTTATTTCCGGCATTTTAATCATCACTGCGTGCAAGGATTATTCTCAGGGTGATTATGAAGAATTTTATGTAGTAGAGTCTTACCTGGTTGCAGGAAGGGCTTTACAACAAGTTAGACTTTCAACTACTGCTCCCGCTTTTGAGTTCTACAGTTTTGAAAATACGGCTGTTGAAGGAGCAACAGTAGTTATTCGATTGCTTGAAGAAAATGGTAGCGGAATTGATTCTACTTTTACTTTTGGAATGAGTCAGCCCGGCATTTATATCCCAAATTCTGCCCATAGGGTATTGCCTTCAAGAACTTATCGACTGGAAATTCTTACCCAGCTAAACGAAGAGATTTCAGCTACGGCCATTGTCCCGGGTGAATTTACCGTAGTTGGAGGAATTCTTGATACGCTTGTATATCAATCTACGGAACAGTTGGAGGTTACTCTTTCAGAAAGCTCTTATCCAGGCCGTCAAAATGTATACATCTTCAACACTCTTGCTGTTAATCCAGATCCTGAGAATCTAACTCCATTATATGCCGATTTTTATGATGATGATGAAGATTTGCTGGAGGAGTTCTCTAATACAGCTTCGGGATTATTAAATGAAGGAAACTTTGATGTAAATCCAGATCGAAGTATCACCGTTCGATACCCCTGGATAGCTGTAGCTTTTTATGGAGACAATGATATTGTAGCCTCAACCGTAGATGATAATATCTTCGATTATGTACGCTCTGAGGACGTACAATTGGGAGGCTCCACCCTTTCGCCAGGTGAAATACAAAATGTAATTACTCACGTGGAAGGTGGTATTGGGCTTTTTGGAGCCATGGCTTCAGATACTATCCGAACATTTATCAAAAGAAACCCAGACTTTTAATACATTAATCATCATGCGATTAATGCCACTACTTCTAGCTTTTCTTTTTCTTACTTCCGGGTTTGTTTATGCCCAGGAGACTAATGGCTTCGAAATCGCTAGAGTGAAATATCGGGGAGGTGGAGATTGGTATAACGACCCGTCTTCCCTTTCAAATCTGATCCGGTACACCACTCAGCAGGTTCCCATAAGCATAAATGGAAAGTATGAAGATGTTTCTCTAGGAAGCCAGGAAATCCACTCCTACCCTTTTCTTTTCCTTACCGGTCATGGTACAATCACTGCAAATAATTCGGAAGTAAGAAATCTTAGAGATTACCTCGACAATGGTGGCTTTCTTTATGTAGATGATGACTATGGCCTTGACGAGCATATCAGAAGCTTACTTAAAGAAGTATACCCTGATGAAGAACTTATCGAGCTCCCATTTAATCATCCTATATACAACCAGGTCTTCGAATTCAGGAATGGACTACCTAAGATTCATGAGCATGATAACCAGTCACCACAAGGATTCGGTTTATTCAGAAATGGAAAATTAGTGGTTTACTATACCTTTGAGTCCAATCTCGGAGATGGCTGGGCTGACCCCGAAGTCCATAACAATGCGCCGGATGTTAGAGACCGTGCACTTAAAATGGGTGTTAACATTTTAGTATATGCTTTGACCCGCACTTAAATTTCTCTATACTCGATAAACTTAAGATGTTAGCTATGATTACCCCTTATATATTTTTCCCCGGAAATTGTGAAGAAGCTCTAAGCTTTTATGTAGATGTATTCGGCGGAGAAGTGACTTCTCTTCAACGTTTTGGAGATGCAAGCATGCCGGTAGAAGACGATTACAAAGAGAAAGTTATGCATGCCGAATTGAAATTTAACGACACTGCACTAATGTTTTCGGATGGAGCTCCTCATAAAGGAGTAACCGCTGGCGATAACGTACATCTCAATCTTTCTTTTACTGATGAATCCGAAATGCGAGCGATCTGGAATAAGCTTAGCGAAGGCGGTTCCGTACACATGGAATTACAGGATACATTTTGGGGTGCTGTATTCGGGCAGCTGGAGGATAAATTCGGAATCCGCTGGATGTTTAATTGTCCGAAGTAATTAGGAATATTTGAATTAAGAATTAGGAATAAATCTCCTATTCCTAATTCCTAATTTTCTATTCCCTACTCTCCCTTCATCTTATACTCAAATACCTTTTCGTTTACGATATTTTCTGAAGTTCCTTCCGGATCAGGATAAAAGTCATCGGAATCGGTACGCTCCCTAATCGTAATCTTGGACTGAACATCAGCCTGAACCTGGATAATCTTCTTCTTCTCTTCCTCATCAGCCACTTTATATTTTTCGGCTAACTCATTCAGCTTATTCTTAAAGAAATTCAACTCCAGCGTTTTTATAGTACTCTTCGCCGTTCGGTACGGGTTCTTATCCTTCTCATATTTTAACCCAACTTTCTCATGATGGCGCTCGCTGGCGGCATGCTGCTCAAGAAATACATCTCCAACTAACCGAGGAAAGGGATCCGACTTCCCTGAATAGACGTCAAATGAAATGTCCTCTTCCTTTTTGTACCGCTCAACAATGTCTCCATAGAACATCCTGAGTTCATCATCTTCAAACAGCCGATCGTTCGTCAAAGAGCAAATATAGGTTACCATATCCTTACCATAAGTAACCATCAGTCGAATCAATTCCTTTTCATAGTGCGGCTTTTTGGTTGGTGATTGGACAGGTAGCTCATCTTCGAGAGGAATCATTTCCGAAGTATGGTTTTCTAACGGTGGAGCCTGTTCTGCTTCCCGTGAAGCACGAAACTCTTCCCTTTGTTTGGATCGCTGCTCCTCTCTTCGTTTAACAGACCGTACTCGTTCTAACTCCTCAAATAACTCACGGTCAGATCCTTTTCGGTATTTCTGTGTTCGCTGATGGAGGTGTTGCACATAAGTCTGGCGCTTAATCTCCTCCTTTATGTTTGCAATGGCCTCAAGAATCTCCGTAATCACTTTACTCTGCTGAGAAGGGTTATTCATGCGTTGCTCTTCTTCAGCTTTTAGAATCAGGAAGTCAACGAAATCTCGTGCCTCTTTCTGCTTCATTTCATCAAAGGACTCTTTCCCGAATTGCTTCACAAATGAATCAGGATCTTCCCCATCAGGGAGCTCTAATAACTCCACATCCATTCCTTCAGCCAGAGCTATATCAATCCCCCGTTTCATTGCATTTTGACCTGCATTATCCGCATCATAAATCATAGTGATCTTCTCACCATATCGATGTAATACCTTCATCTGTCCAGCAGTAAGGGCTGTTCCCGAACTCGCTACTACATTTGAAATCCCATGCTGATTCAAAGTGATTACATCGGTATATCCTTCAACAAGGATTACTTCCTTATGCTTCCGAATTTCATTTTTAGCGAAGTTAACCCCATAGACTACTTCGCTTTTGTTATACACTTTGGTTTGAGCAGAATTGATGTATTTAGCCGTCTTCTCATTTCCCAGCACCCGACCAGCAAAAGCAATCACTTTCCTTGTGGGGCCAAAAATGGGAAACATGAGTCTCCCCCGAAAAGTATCGTAATATCCTTCTCCTCGTTGGCTTGGCTTGATGAGATCAGCTTCAACGAGGTACTGCTCGTCAATTCCCGCTTTTTGAGCGGATAACCATAAATCAGCCCCTCCTGATGGTGAATAGCCTAACCCAAAAGCCTTAATTGTCTCACCCGTATACCCTCTTCGATCTAAATACTCGAGTGCCTTTTTTGCTTCCGGGTTTTCAAGCAAGTTTCGATAATAATATACCCCGGCATATTTCAGGGCATGATAAATTCCTTCTTTAAGTTGGTTTGATTCGGTTTGCTCAGGACTTTGCTCTTCTTCGGGGATAAAGACACCGTACCTGTCCGCCAATTGTCGAACGGCTTCATTGAAACCAACTCCATCCTGGTCCATAACAAATTTGAATACATCACCAGTCTCACCACACCCAAAGCACTTATAAATTCCCAGGCGCGGAGTAACATGAAAAGAAGGCGTTTTCTCATTGTGATAAGGGCATAATCCAATAAACCCACTCCCAGACTTTTTGAGCTTCACGTAATCAGAAATTACTTCCACTATATCGGCTGCATCACGAACTTCTTCTTTCTTGGCGTCTGAAATCATAAAAGAAAATACATAATTGAAGAAAGAAAATAAGCGAAGAAAGAAACATGAAATACCGCCTTTTCATTTAGCGTCTTTCCGGCTTTGCCCGTATATTCCTGCCCTCTAAAATCCAGAATTTTAAAACACGAATAATGAGCGTATTAGTCGGAAAAGATACCCGCCTTGTTGTACAGGGATTCACAGGAAGCGAAGGTAGCTTCCATGCAGGTCAAATGATCGAATATGGAACCACCGTAATTGGTGGTGTTACTCCAGGAAAAGGAGGCCAAACTCATTTAGATCGCCCAGTATTTAACACTGTTGCTGATGCTGTTGAAAATGAAGGTGCTAATACCTCTGTTATTTTTGTTCCTCCTGCATTTGCTGCTGATGCGATTTCAGAAGCTGCTTTTGCAGGTATCGAAGTGATTATTTGTATCACTGAAGGCATTCCGGTTAAGGATATGATTATGGCAAAGCAGGTAGTAAAAAGCCGCGGAGCTACTCTTGTAGGTCCTAATTGCCCTGGAGTAATTACCCCTGGTGAAGCTAAAATTGGAATCATGCCTGGTAATATCTTCTCACCTGGTTCTGTAGGACTAATCTCCCGATCTGGTACGCTTACTTATGAAGCAGTTGATCAGCTTACTAAAGTAGGCTTAGGACAAAGTACTGCTATCGGTATTGGTGGTGACCCCGTAATCGGTACTACTCACCTGGATGCAGTAAAACTTTTCCAAGATGATCCTGATACTGAGTCTATCGTTCTTATTGGTGAAATTGGTGGATCTGCTGAAGAAGAAGCTGCTGCTTACATCAAAGATCATGTGACTAAGCCAGTAGTTGCCTTTATTGCAGGATCTACAGCGCCTCCGGGACGTAGAATGGGACATGCTGGTGCCATCATTGCGGGAGGAAAAGGAACTGCCCAGGAAAAGAAAAGAGCACTTGCTGAAGCAGGCATTACTGTTGTGGAAAGCCCTGCTGATATCGGTGAGACTTTAAAAGGAGTGCTAGCTTAAAGATTATATTTTAGCTGCAGTAATGCTTCATCTTTGCCGTTAAATCTTCTTGTAAGTTTTTTTAAGACTTTATTCTCCGTTTCTGGTGTCCAATATATTTTTAGCTTTTCTCTAGCTCTCGTTATAGCTGTGTAGAAAATATTATGCGTTATCATTTCTTCAATTTCCGTTGTTACAACAATTTTGACAGAATTATATTCTAATCCTTGTGCTTTATGTATTGATACCGCATAAGCAATTTGAAATGGAACAATGGTATTAGATGAAGTATCATCGTCTTCGTCAGTACTTTTATATTTTTGAACATAAAAACGAATCACTGAGTTTCCGTCTCCGGAGCCTTCAAGCAGCTCAAAATCATACGCTTCCGCATCAAGTTCATTTATGGCTCTATTAAGTTCAATATCAAACCCTATTTGATTCTCAAACTTCTCTATACCTATAATTTTTCCTTTTAAATTGTTATAGATCAAAGGTGCAAAACGATTACTTTCATTAAATAAAACTGGATCATTAACCTTGTAAGTTTGTATTCCCCACTCAAAAGCGACATTCTTGTTACTGCTTTGTAAAAACCTATTTACATTATTGATCCCATAGAGGCCATCATAATTCAAACAAAGAATTATTTCGTCTTCTTCATAATCCTCAAAAATCGATTCATCTAAAGAAGCAGAATAATTACCCTTCGTAATTTTTTCTAGTATTTCATCATCAATTTCCCTAACAGATTTCCATAGATTTAAAAGACCTACATTTTTACTGCGATAGGGTTTAGTGAGTTCAAATACTGATGAGTTTGGCACGAAAGATTTGGCACCACTAAACCAATTTCCAAACAGAATTGACTCTATCTGATATACATCGCCAACTAATAACAACAGTTTAAATTTTGCCTTTCGCAAAACGTTCAACATATCTTTATTACTCACTGTACTGCACTCATCAATTACTAATAAATCACAAGTCGAATCATTATTCCAGGGTGATAAAAATTTGCTAATTGTTTTATAAGTACAATTAGCAGCGTTGACCTTTCTTTTTAAATTATCAACAGCCGGATTAGTGTTAGCCAGGTATATTTTTTTCTCTTGATTTAGAAAATTTGAAATATGGTTGATCATCGTTGATTTTCCTGTTCCAGCAGAACCATATATCAATGCTACTTTTGATTTTTCGAATAGCTGATCAATTGCTGCTGATTTTTCATCACAATCAATTTTGTACGATGAATTCTCTAACCATGCCTTTACTGAGTTTGAAAAATTCCCCACCCCTGTAGAGGAAAGTGTTTTTAGTTCCTTAATTATTTCAAATGTATCCTCTTCGTAACCTCGGATGTAAATATGCCCTTTAAAATCTAACAATGTCCGTTTATAATGTTTATAGTATAATAGATCATTGTATTTTCTAATAAGTAGATCAATGTCTTTAAATGAGAAGATTTCATCTCTAGCAGTATAGAGCTGACCTTTTATCTCAGTATTATTTTTGATATACCTAGCAAACAATTCATGTTCTTTATCTGAAGAGTTCAAACACTCAAATAAATCAGAAAGCTTGGGATTGTGATTTAATAATGACGTAGTGAAAGGCATTTCGTCAAAAGGAATACACCCAAATCCAAGAAACAAATTCGACAGCTTAGGACAAGATTCTGTACTCCTCTGACCTTTAATGATTCTATTATTTAGCCTTAGAAGCAGGTATCTAAGTACATTAGTACCACGCTTGTTTTGTGTTATGATAGAACGGCAATTATCAAGAATTTTAGAAAAGTGAGTAACCTTTGCATCTTTTGTAATACGAGTTTTAATGTTTTGAAATTGACGTTCTGAGAGATCTATGATCTCCGATAGATTTAGGCCAGAGTAAGTCAAGAAACTCATTAACTCTCTATACTCTTTCGTACTACCTATTTTTGGGTGATCTCCAAATAAATCTGAAAAATTATTAATCTCGCATGGACGAATGGATACTTCCCAACTGTCAATAATTTGAATTGGCATTTCCTTACCAAGTATCATTATGCTATCATTGCTAACAGAAAGTTTAACAGCATAGTAATGCTCAATATCTAAATTCGTGAAAGCAATAATTCTGTCGAATTTGCTTGCATTATCATTAGCACGAGTAAACGTGACTTCGTAATAAACATTAAGACCTACGAAAAAAGGTTTCACTTTTTGGATGTAATATCTATCGTCATAGGTACTTTTTATTCTTTCTGAAATAGGATTATCAATCTTGGCTGCTATTTTCTCATAGTATTCATTTAGACTCGAATCTTTATAAATGGGAAATGAAGTAATGTTTTTTAGTATTTCTAGACCATAGTTGGTATGCAAGAATGATTTTATTTTAAGTAGATATTCATAGTACTTAAGCATCAACCTCTCTGAATTCTCTTCATCTAATGTATAGTGTGATGCAGTAATCTGAAGAAGCTTATGAAATTTAGTAAGGAATCTATACTTCCCATGTGCTTTTATGTATCTAGTGGCTTTTTTGATATTCTCATATGATATATCAATATCCCTTCCACTACTAAATACTTTGAGTGAGACATGTTCAACAAGGTTTCTAAGTTGAGCCAGTATATTTTGGGACAACAACCCTCTCTCATTAGCACCTAAATTATCGATGTTGCTAAAAATCACTCGGTCTATATTGACAATAGCTTCATCCACCCTTTCTGTCACCCCTTTATTGATCATAAAAGGAAATAATTAATTCTTTTATTTTATGCGAGAATGCCACTAAATAGACAAATCTATACTGTTTTGAAAATTAGAAGCATCCTTAATAATTCTAATAACATGAATAATAAACATAGTTTATTATATAGTCACAATACTAAATAAATATGTTTCTATAAGTTTGAAAGCTTATTTAGAACGAACATTGGAATATTTATTCCATAGGTAAAAAATTATCCCAAATTAAAGCCCTGCTGATATTGGTGAGACCTTAAAAGGATTACTTACGTAAGCAAGTTTCTTTTGATAATGATTTGAAGCCCTCTCCAGCTATATGGAGAGGGCTTTTTTTATTCAATTATTTAAAACATCTTCTGCGACAGAACTAACCTCTTTTCTTTGAATCTATCTCACACACTCGCTCTTTTTCTTTTTGTCTTATTTATTAATTGTTCAAACTCACCAGAGAAAGACTATACGAAATGGGAGGAATACCTGGGCGGCCCTGATCGAAATCAGTATTCTACACTTGACCAAATTACCTTGGAAAACGTCCAGGATATTGAAGTAGCATGGGTATATGAAGCTCCTGATAGCGGCCAAATGCAAATGAACCCAATCATTGTAGATGGGATTCTTTATGGAGTAACCGCTACCGTCCAGGCATTTGCTTTAAATGCAGAAACAGGGGAAGAAATCTGGCGTTTTGGTGATCCAAGAAAACTATGGCACAGTACAAGCCGTGGTGTAGCCTACTGGGAAAGTGAAGATGGTTCGGATAAACGAATTCTTCATTCTATGGGGCCTCGACTTTATGCCATTGATGCATTAACCGGAGAACCCGTTCTTTCTTTTGGTGAAAACGGAAGTATAAGTCTACATAAAGGTTTACCCGAGCATGGCAAAGACAAATTCATCGTTTCAAATACTCCTGGTACTGTTTTCGAGAATTTGATTTACATGCCGATGCGTCTCGATGAAGGCCCTACTGCAATTGCCGGAAACTTAAGAGCCTTCGACACCAGAACAGGAGAGCTGGTATGGACTTTTCACAATATTCCTCTTCCGGGGGAATATGGTTATGAAACATGGAGTCCCGATGCCTACCTAAACTTAAACGTCGGTGCTGCTAATAACTGGGCGGGAATGACAGTAGATACAGAAGAAGGCATTTTATATGTACCCACTGGTTCTGCGGCTCCGGATTTTTGGGGAGGTGATCGAATTGGTGAAAATCTATTCGCTAATACTTTACTTGCCTTGGATGCCAGGACAGGAAAACGAATATGGCATTTTCAGTTTGTACATCATGATTTATTAGACCGGGATTTGCCTGCTCCTCCGAACTTGATTACCGTTACTCATAATGGAAAAAGGATCAAAGCGGTGTCACAGACAACAAAACAAGGATATGTGTACCTATTTGATCGTTATACAGGAGAACCCCTCTTTGATATAGAGGAAGTCCCCGTCCCCCCTTCTACTTTGACTGGAGAGGAAGCATGGCCTACTCAACCTATTCCGGTAAAACCTAAAGCATTTGCTCGATTATCCAGCGAATTAACAGACGATGATGTGAGTCCTTACGCTCCGAACCGGGATGAACTTCTGGAACTTTTTAGAAAGGCGGACAAAAGAGATTATGCACCCCCTTCAACCGACCCGATTTTTTTATTTCCTGGTTATGATGGAGCCGCAGAATGGGGAGGTGCTGCAGCCGATCCTGATAAAGGTATCATTTATGTGAACTCTAATGAGATGGCGTGGATTCTGCAAATGGAGGAAGTCGAAAGCACATTTACTCCCCGTCCATTTGGCGAACTGGTGTATACTAACAATTGTGCTGCTTGCCATGGAAACGGAAGAGAAGGAAATCCTCAAAGTGGGTATCCGACTTTAATAGGCATTGATCAGAAATACGATAAGGGTGGTTTAAGATCTCTTGTAGAATCTGGAAAAGGGATGATGCCCGGGTTTACTCACCTCGATAAGGAAGAAAAAGACGCTATTGTGAGTTATTTGTTTGAAGAAGAAACTAGACTTTCCAATACAGATGATATTGACAAACAAGCTCCAAAGTATCGCCACATGGGATATAATAAATTCCTGGATAGCAATGGGCTTCCAGGTATATCTCCTCCATGGGGAACTATGACAGCCATAGATTTAAACTCCGGGGAGTTCATCTGGCAAGTTGTATTAGGGGAAACCGATTCACTGCGGCTTTAGGACACCCTCAAACTGGTAGTGAAAGCTACGGAGGACCTGTAATCACAGAAAACGGCCTACTATTCATTGCAGGAACAAAGGATGGTTATTTCAGAGCCTATAACCGATTCACCGGAGAACTTTTACTTGAGCATAAACTACCTGCTCCAGCTTTCGCAACCCCAGCTGTCTACGAAGTAAATGGCAGACAATATATAGCTGTAGCTTGTGGGGGTGAAAAACTTAACACTCACTATGGTAAGCATGTAGTTGCTTTTGCATTACCAGAATAAGGGATAAGAGTAGTTTAGCTTAACCTAATTCAAAGGTTGTAACCCCGAAAACTTTATTGATATCCACTTCGGGATTACCTCCGTAATACATTCGTGCGCATTCAAATACGTATTTAGCATCGTATTTTTTTACTAACTCTACCGCGCCTTCATTTGTAGTAGGAATATCCAGATAGACAGGATCGCCAATAGCACTATTCAAACATGCTTTATATAGCTCTTCAGCTACAGCCTTATCATTTGCGAATAATGGTCCAATTTTGAAACCGGGATCGACTTTTCGGATAACTGCATAGCCTTCAAGCTTCCCTCCTTTTGTATACTTGAAAAATTGGCTATCCGGAAGCTTCAGCCAATTAAAAAGGAATTGTGCTCTTTCATAGCCAAAGCATTCGGAATCATATTCCAAAATCGTATCGAATTCTTCAGGTTTAATATTGGATATACTTTCACTTACTGTGAAGCTTTTTCCGGTACACTCATATCGCTCATCGATAAAGGCGATTTCAAAACCACCTTTCTGATAAAAGGGCTGCATAGCAACCACACCATCCATCCCAATTACTGCTTCTTTTTTGAGCCGCTCAATGAGTTTGTTACGTCGCAAATACCACAGCTTATTCCCAATGCCTTTTCCACGAAAATCTGGATGGACAATGAACAAGCCCATAAAGCCATAATTACCGCTATAGGAAACAATTGCGCCTCCTGCGATGAGTCTATCCTCAAAGTAAAAGCCGTAGAAACCGTCGGGGTCCGCTTTGTAGAAAGCCTCATAATCATGCTTGCCAGGATTCCACCCTTCATCTTTTGCCCAGCTGACCAGAGTATTCACTCCATCCAGGTCTAATTGCTGAAGTTCTAAGTCCTTTAGCTCAATCTCTAGCCAATCGTCATAAGAAATCGCTCCCAGTTCAGGTCTGGACTTCCCTTCCAAAATCCCTATAAACTCCAGGTAATGCCCATCAGGATCATGAAAATAGATAGCTATAGCTGGCATCCAGGCAAAGACCATGGGGCGTTCTGTGCCATCATTTAAGAAATTCCAGAAGTTCAGTTTATGTGACTTAAGGAAATTCACTGAGTCATTGAGCACCCAATCGGGATCACACTCAAAAGCAAAATGGCGGTTTTCTATTTCTTCTTTGGGCTTTTCCCACAAACCAAGCATGGCTTGCTTATCCTCTCCAATCCAAAAGAAAGCTGCTCTTCGCTTCGCTTCGTAATGACATTGTTTTAAGCCGAGTACTTCTCCATAGAATTTTATGGATCGTTCAAGATTCTCAACATCTAAATGGGTTTCGTAAAGGCCTTTTATCATATAACTAGCTTTTTTGCTACTAAATCTTAGCGGTTAAGTAAACCTTAATCCAATACAATTAACGGAAACTGTTAGTTCTGAACTTCAAAAGTAGAGCTTTGAACACTAACCCTCTTTGAATCAGAAAGCTCAAACTCGAAACTAAACTCCTGATTAATCAGGCTGCCAGGCTTATTAATGAACTGAAATATTACATTTGCACCTTGTTGCCCAAAAATCCAAAGATCACTCTTCTGTCTTCCTATAAAATCCTGTACCGTTATTTCCTCATTTGAATACAAGTAACCCGACACTTTAAACAATTCAGCAAGATTCTCTCCACTCTGATATTCCTCTCCATCGAAAAACACAGAAACCTCAGAAGTGATATTTATGGATTCAATCGTTTGAGTTGGAGTAGGTTCAAGGGGGCTGCAGGCGTATACAATATTATCAAAAAAGAGAGATGGGATATTAGATGCTATTTCTGAATAGTTCATCTCTTCAATAATGATTTGAATAGCAGCAATCTCAAAGTCATTCGATAGAGTTGTAGAAAATCCTTCTGAAGACACCGTACCAATCGAAGCTCTCAGCTCAGCGATACTAGCTTCCTGGGAAGTGAATCCTCCACAATTATCTTCTACACAAGACACAAGTGTATTCGACAACGTCAAAATTAGCACTAAAGCTATTCCTCTCTTCATCAGTCCTATTGATTTTCTGAATTAATAGGAGACTATTACTGAATACTCGTCCCGTCAGGAATAACCATCCCCTTCTTTACGATCACAATTCCATCTCGAGTAAAGTGATATTTGCCATCGCTATCAGGCAAGTGATCCCCTCCTACAATGCGTACATCATTACCAATGCAAACATTCTTATCGATAATACAATTACTGATATAGCATCGTTGTCCAATCCCCATTGCAGGTTTCTGGCTTGAAGCACCTTCGATTACCTCCTTATCCTGGAAGTAATCATTACCCATAATGATGGAATTTTCTACTGTGGTTCCTTTGGCTATTCTGGAACGAATCCCGATCACTGATCGAACAATACGACTAGCTTCAATGATACAGCCTTCGGCCATCAAACAATGCTCCATCGTTGTACCCATCACTTTTGATGCAGGTAAAAGCCGAGCACGGGTATATATGTAGCTGTTGTTATCGTACAGGTTGAACTCTGGAACCGTATCTGCCAACGCAATATTTGCATCAAAGAAAGACTTTATGGTTCCAATATCCGTCCAGTACCCTCCAAACTCGTAGCTGCTTACTTTTAAGCCTTCGTTCAGCGTTTTAGGGATAATCTCCTTACCAAAATCTGTGGCATCAGGATTTTCATTGAACAGATCAATAAGGGTTTTTCGATTGAAAATATATATACCCATAGAAGCAAGGTAGTGCTTGCCTTGAGATGCATATTCTTCAGGAACAGTCGACTTCCAGTTCTCCAGTTCCTCTAATGAAGGTTTTTCCACAAAGCTGTCAATCAAGCCCTCTTCATTGGTTTTCATGATCCCAAAACCAGTCGCATCATGTGCTTCAACGGGGATAGTGGCAACTGTTAGATGAGACTTATTCTTCTTATGCCGCTCCAGCATTTTGCGATAATCCATTTGGTACAATTGATCACCGGAAAGAATGAGTACATATTCATAATCATGGTTTTCCATATGATGAATGGACTGACGAACTGCATCTGCCGTACCCTGGAACCAATCCGGATTATCTGCAGTCTGTTCTGCAGCAAGTATGTCCACAAAGCCATTACTAAACACATCGAAATTGAACGCATTTTTGATATGCCTATTCAATGATGCCGAATTGAACTGAGTCAGTACATAAATTCGACGGATATCCGAATTCAGACAGTTCGAAATTGGAATATCAACCAATCGATACTTACCTCCTACAGGCACAGCCGGTTTAGAACGATGATCGGTTAATGGAAAAAGGCGCGATCCCCTACCACCGCCTAAAATTATTGAGATGACTGAATCCTTCATGACTTGAGTGAGTTTAGTAGTTCGTTATACATTTGAATATACTCTTTCGCCGACTTTCCCCAAGAGAAATCGAGCTTAATAATTTTCTTAATAATGGCTGCGTGCTTCTCTTTATCACTATAAAGATCGATTGCTCTTTGCACTGCTTCTTGCGCCTCATGCAGGTTAAAGTTTTCGAATTGAATTCCATACCCACCTTCTTCAGATATATCAATTACAGTGTCTTTAAGACCTCCCACTGCCCTAACAATAGGCACAGTACCATATCTCATGGAATACATCTGGTTAAGACCACATGGCTCTACCCTTGAAGGCATTAAAATAAAATCTGAACCAGCATAAATTTCGTGCGCTAGTTTTTCATTGTATTCCAGGGTAGCATCAAAGAAACCAACATGATCGTTCTGCATTCTGGTAAATATCTCATGAAGACTTGGGTCGCCGGTACCCAAAAGCACAAAATTCACTTCTTGATCTCCATGCATAAAGGAAGAAATCAAATCTGGCAGGATATCAGCTCCTTTTTCCCGAACTAGTCTGCCAATGAATGATATCGTAGGCACATCTGGATTCAACCCGAATTGCTCGCACAAATTTTCTTTGTTTTTGCGCTTTCCTCCTTTTACACCCCTGGCAGTAAAGTTAATATCAAGAAGTGGATCGGTTGCAGGATCCCACACCTCGTCATCAATTCCATTAACTATGCCCAAGGATTTTCCTTTTTCCTGACTGAACAAAAGCTCCAGACCATTACTGCTTTGTCCAAGCTCATCCATATAGCTGTTAGAAACTGTGGTAATTCTCCAGGCACATTTTAAAGCGGACGCCAATGAATTCAGCCGCCCATCCCAATCAAGTAATCCTAAGTTCGAATGATCGAACTCGGGGAGATCGTAAAACTTGTTGATATGATATTGCCCGTGATACTCGGCGTTATGGACGGTAATAATAGTAGGTATATTCGACAGGCTTTGATACTGGTAGCAATTGCTCATCATAAATGGAACTAACCCAGAATGATGGTCATGACAATGAATGATATCCGGTTTTTTATCTCGATGAACCAGCCATTCTAGTGCTGCTACCTGGTAGCTCACAAAACGTTCAAACTCATCCCAATACCCATGCCCTGACCATGGATCAATATATATACCAGGGCGATCAAATCTTCGTGGAATACTAACAACGTACAGAGGAAATCCGAGGGGATCGCCTTTGACTTTCTGTATTTGGAAATCAACCTTTCCGAATTGCAATCGAAGTTCATGCTCCCAAACGAGTTCATACTCCTGGTCTTCTAACCATTTAGTTTGATATTTGGGAAGGATAACTTCACACTCTTTTCCCAGGTTATTCAAGTATTTAGGCAGGGCTCCAACTACATCCCCAAGGCCTCCTGCTTTCGCGGCTGGATAGCATTCAGCGCTCAAGTGAACTATATGCATACAAAAAAAATTTAATAGCCTGTAATAACGACTTTATTTTGGCTACAAATAAGAAAACTTTAAGCATCTTGCAAAGTATTAGCAGATATTTGCTAAAATTTTATGCACAGTTAAAATACAACTAACAGAAGACCATGGTTATCATCAATGTAGAGAACGTTACGAAGGCGTTCGGGAAAAATACCGCGGTGAACGATGTAAGCTTTACGGTTGAAAAAGGACGGATTTTTGGGCTATTAGGACCAAATGGAGCTGGTAAGACCACAACTATCCGAATGATCAATAATATACTTGCACCCGACAGCGGTTCTATCACTATTAATGGGCAAATAGCCAGCCCGGAAACTCAGAAAATGATTGGCTACATGCCCGAAGAACGGGGCCTGTACAAAAAGATGAAAGTTGGTGAACAACTTCTCTATCTAACTCAGCTTAAAGGCATGAATACCTCGGAAGCAAAGAAGGCGATCGACTTCTGGTTGGAACGTTTCGAAGCCTCCGACTGGAAAAAGAAAGAAGTAGGTGAGCTTTCTAAAGGGATGTCTCAAAAGATTCAGTTTATTGCAACCATCGCGCACGATCCTGATATCTATATCTTTGATGAGCCATTCAGTGGCTTAGACCCTATCAATAGCGAAACATTGAAAGAAGTCATCATTGGGTTAAAGAATGAAGGTAAAACAATCCTTTTTTCTACTCATAGAATGGAACAGGTTGAACAAATGTGCGACGATATATGCTTGTTCAATAAAGGAAAAGCTGTTCTTCAGGGGAATTTAAGAGATGTGAAGGCTTCTTTTGGAGAGAACACAATCAATCTGGAATTCGATGGAGACGGATCTTTCCTGGATAAGCTAACTGATGTACGCATCAACAATAGATCTACTAATTTCGCCGAAATAAGGGTACTAAACGGACAATCCATGCAGGATATCTTGAAACTGGCTATGGAACATGCTGAAATACACAAATTCGAGCGTGTTCAACCTTCTCTAAATGAAATATTCATCGCTACTGTAGGTGAAGACAACATCAAAAACGAGGAGGAATAAACATGAATTTCTCAAAGATTTTTCTGGTCTTAAAGCGTGAGTATCTTACTCGTGTTCGCACCAAATCGTTTATTCTATCCACGCTACTTACCCCACTAGCCTTTGTCGCTTTCCTGGCCATTATAGTGGTTGTTTCTATAAGTGATGGAGAAGTAGAAAAAAGAGTGGGTATTGTAGACGAAACGGGTGTGCTCTATGAGCGACTTATCGCAATTGATAGTGTTCGTTATTACGATCTAAGTACAATGGAAATGGATACCGTTCGAGCTAATGTCTTATCCGGAGATATCGATGGTTTCGTTGTTCTTACTGAAGCCTTAATTCAGAATACAGAAGAACCTTCTCTGATTTATGGAGGCAGTGGTGGACTTAGTTTTATTGAAACGGTAGAAACTGATTTACAGAATGTAGTTCGAGAAGAGCGACTTGCCCGAAGTGAGGTTTCTGATGAAGTGAGACAGATTTTTGAATCTCGCTTCGACGTTAATCCTGTCAAACTTACTGAAGAAGGCGAGCAGCAGGATAATGCAGTATTTGGTGCTGTTTTTGGCTTTATACTGGGACTCCTGATTTTCATTGGTGTATTTGGATATGGGGCGCTCTTAATGAGAGGGGTTATTGAAGAGAAAACCAATCGAATTGTTGAGGTTATCGCTTCTTCAGTAAAACCCATTGAACTCATGCTTGGAAAGCTTTTTGGGATCCTTGCTTTGGCTCTTACTCAATTTGGGGTTTGGATCGCATCCTATATTGGTCTTTCTATCATAGCTGCTCCTTTAGCTGCAATTATTGTAGACGCACAAACCAGCAATCTACCTCCTGAAGCTGCTGAAGCAGCTGCTAATCAGGCGTTTGATCCATCGACGCTGGAACAATTTATTGTTGATCCTTCTGTGTTTGTATTCTTCTTTGTGTTCTTTTTTATCGGCTTCCTGATCTATAGTGCCATATTTGCGGCAATTGGATCTGCGGTAGATTCAGAGCAGGACACTCAGCAGTTTATGCTTCCAGTTATGATTCCAATTTTTATTGGTTACTTCCTGAATCTGAGAGTAATGGAAAATCCCGACTCTACGGTTTCAGTTATTGCCTCCCTCTTCCCGTTAACCGCCCCTATCAATATGATATCCAGGATCGCGGCTACGGAGGTACCTTTCTGGCAATGGAGCCTGTCCTTACTCCTTATGATTGGTACATTCGCAGGGTTAATGTGGCTTGCTGCAAAAATCTATCGTGTGGGAATTCTTATGTACGGTAAAAAAGTATCGTATAAAGAACTTGCAAAATGGATTAGACAAGGGTAGTACTGATAAGTGAGAGGAGAGGAGTGAAAGTATTCACCTTTCAACTCTCACTCATCGTTTCCTATTGAGAAAGCTCTGCCAAAAAAGCTTTTATTCGATTTAAGACTCTGGCATCCCACTCTTCTCTTTCTATTGATGTGAGGAGATTAAACGATTCAGATGTAGACAACCACCTTGTAGCTTCAAGCGAAGAGAAGCGAACTCTTGGATCACGGTCTTTAGAAAACTCTTCCAGTCTGGCTAACCAGTTCTCTTCGTTCGTGTCCAAATCGATTAATAGTTCCAGCGCGATTTTACGCGTAGCATAGGGATAGGTACCTGATGCATATTCTTCTGTAAGTGCGATATAAGTACCCGTTGTATCCATTGTAGAAGAAGCCTGGATTACTTCCAGTACCTTAGCACCTGTTGTGTCAACTCGTTGTAATCTTTGGGCAAGCATTACGATGTCTCCAGCCTCAGCCACCTCAAGATATACTTCAAGTGCTTTTGCAAACAATTCCTGGTTCTCTGCTCTCAGTACTTTGTTTCGAAGTGCGGATGCAACCATGTCATCTTCAGGGTAGTTTATGAGAGCTTCAATAGCAGCATGTTGAATAAGCAGATCTGAATTATTCAGTTCATCCAAAAATTGTTGCTGCGTACCTGAGGCTCCACTGGTAATTTGCGCCATAGCGTTCAAAAGAGCCGCTTTTACTTCAGAGTCATTTTCAAAAGCCATCACATCATTCAATGCGAGCTGTAAATCCGGATTTTCACTGTGAATGGATATCAATTCCGCAGCAAATACTCGATCAGAAAGATTTTCGCTTCTTAGCTGATTCAACAAAAAGAATAATGGGAATTCATCAAACACTAACTGATCAATGTTTTCGCTGCCGGTGATAGAAATGAATTCCACACTATTTGAAAGAGTAATCGACACAGTATCTAAAGCACCTGTAAATGTGGCTTCATGAGCAATGGTATCCTGGAATCCTACTTCTGTATAGAAAAGTGTATGAAGTTCTTCTCCAGAACCTTCTTTCAGTTCAAAAATGAAGTCGAGCTCTGAAGAAAGTTCGTCAAATAGTACATCTACCTCATAGAGCTCCTGAGTACGTTCCATTTGCTCCTCATCAGAAATAATCGGAGTAGGACGTATATCGAAATATGGCATTCCGGTACTTGTGTACCATGACTCAGCATAATCCTCAAAATCCACAATCCCTTTTCTTTCCCTCAACAGCTCACCCAATGATTGCACAACCACTCCCTGGAAAATGCTATTCTCTAGTTCAAAAGATTGTTGCCAAGCATTCCAACCTGATATTGTTAATAAGCTGTCTGGGTTATCAATGAATGACTGTTCCTCACTTACTGTTGAATGAAGAGCAGTTCGCATCAACTCTTCTCCAAAACTTCTTGTATCAAAAAACTGATGTCCTCTGTGGTACTCTCCAAACCACTGAGCATATACTCCCCTCAGTAGCTGAGCTTTTAAATCTCCAAGTCGCTCATATAGATAAATGATTCCTGCTCCATGAGTACGTTCTTCCCAATAGTTATCAGGCAGGATCACAATATTCAATCCTTCCCAGGGATACTCCATAGATAATTCTCTTTCAACATCCTTCTTCAGCTGCGAAGCCTCTCGAATTAGTTCAATTCTTTGTTCTTCCGGGTACTCACTTTCAGATGCAAACAAACGAATAGAGGTGAGCCCAGAAGTAACCTCAGAGATAATGAAATCGCCTAAAACGAAACCAAGGCCAGTTACTGGTAGTGCTGTTTCTGATACAAAACTAACGCGTTTCTTTTCTCCGGCTTGCAACTGAGAACCACTCAACTCTCCATTAAACATTACTTCTGAACCGATTGGCACAACAAAATGCGCCTCTACAGTAAGTTCATTGGTTGGATGGTCAAACACCGGGAACCAGTGATGATGAGCCAAAGGGTTTTTAGACGACCAAAAATTACCTTCATGATCTAAGTAAAGTCCACTATTCGAATTGGATTGCCAGGTAATAGCTAATTCAAACTGAGTACCTGCCGCAAAGGCTTCTTCCAAATTTATGATCAGGGAATCTCCAAGAACCTCAAATTCTACATCTTCTTCATTGATAGTAACAATATCAATGGCCGAATTTTGAGTTTGAAGAACAAGCTCCAACTGATCGTCTACTTTCGGCACCACCAAATAGCTTAATACTCCCCTTACCAGTCCATCTTCAGATTCAAGAGTAGCTTCAATCGTTAGGCGTTCAAAATCGAAGGGTTGTACTGGAAAATCCGGATAGTCTGGCCCTGCGCTTTGAGCGAATAAAGAATTTGATAGTAACAGAGCAATGCTCAATAAAAGTGCTGAAAACTTATTTCTCATATAGTTCGGTGTGCGTCAAATATTTCTTTAACCTTGGGATATAAATTCATATTGGTAGAAAATCCATTCCCGGTATGAATAGTTTCTACTCCATCCATATCAGAGAAGATCCCGCCTGCTTCCTTTAATACTGGTAATAATGCGGCAGCATCCCAAATGCTTAATATCGGATCAAACATGATATCTGCTCTTCCAATTGCTACCATCATATGTCCATAGGCATCTCCCCAGGTACGATGTAACTTGGTTTTTGCCATTAATTCCTGGAATTGAGGTTCTAATTCCATGTCCTGGAATCTGCGAATCTCCGTTACTAAAAAGGTGGCTTCCTTGAGTTCAGAAGTTTCTCTTACATTGCATGGAACTCCATTAAATGTAGCTCCTAATCCTATACCAGCCGCACAAATCTCATTAAGTGCCGGAGCATTAATTACTCCTACTACTGGTTCATTATCAATCATAATGCCAATTAACGTGGTATAAAAAGGAATCCCATGAATAAATGACTTGGTACCATCAATAGGATCTAATACCCATTGAATATTACTGGATTCATTAGTTCGTCCATATTCTTCTCCAATAACTCCATGATCAGGATATCGCTTTAAAATTTCTTCTCTAATAATTTGTTCAGTTTCTCTGTCCGCAATGGTAACAGGAGAATCATCATCCTTGCTAATCACTTCAAGTTCCTTTTTGAAATACTTGAGGGTATGTTTCCCTCCTATCTCAGCAATTTCAATGGCCGCTTCAAGTAACTCTTTGATGTCAGTCATCTTTTAATGTATTTTCGATTTGAGTAAGTGAGTTGAATTCAGGAAGCAGAGTTAATGACCAATTGCAGGGCTTTTCTTTTTTTTCTTAGCCTATTCCCCATTTTATTTATACAGGAAAATGCTTTAGCTCGGCAAACCAACCAGGCTACTTCCATCATTCTTGAGAGCAGTAAATTAAGAATTAATGGAACATCAAACGTGAGCAATTTTGAATGTAATTATAAAAATCGCATCTCGTCCGACACACTTAGTCATTCCATCACATTTTCGGATTCTTTAATCGTAACCGGAGATACCATTCAGCTTTCCTCTGATGCTTTTGATTGTGGGAAAAAGCCAATAAACAAGGATCTTAGAAAAACACTGAAAGCAAAAGACTATCCCTTTTTGGAATTAGAATTAACATCAATTGAAATAGCTGATGAAGTGCCATTTCAAGCACTGCTTTCTGTAACTATTGCTGGTATTCAAAGAACAGAAACGGTTACAATAACAGAGTTCTCGACCGAAGAATCTGGAATAAGCTTTAAGGGTGAAGGAGATATTCTGCTCACCGATTTCGACTTGAAACCTCCTCGTGCGCTATTTGGATTAATCAAAGTAGATGACCGGGTTGATATCCACTTTGATTTAATGCTAGAGCTTTAAAAAAAGAAAGGCGGACCTTTCACAGTCCGCCTTGGGGTTATAGAGGTACTAATTATTAGAAGGCTATCACTGCTTCTATTACAAGACCGTTAAATTCAGCACCTGCAAATTTTGTCCCTGCAAATCCATCACCGCTATATGAAGAGGTCATATATTCGATTTTTGCAAGCACATTGTCAGTGAGGAACCATCCTCCTCCAAGGTTGATTCTTGATATTTCCTGAGTACCTACAACGTCATCTGGCTCTCCAGTTACCAGGTTGTATCGTCCACCGAAATAGAAATTCTCAGTATTTCCGAAGCGATATAATGCTTCAGCACCTAGCTGAGTATAGCTTCCATCAACATCAGAGTTGCTTGTCATTTCGAATACTCCAAAGAATTCCACTCCCTGGAATTTAACGAATGGATTGACTTGGAAAGCTGTCTGATAAGCGAAGCCTGGGTTAAATCTTGGCAAGAAATCACTTACTCTGGCATCATTAGTACTTTCAAGTACATTATAGTAGCGAGAACCAGCACGATCACCATTGTATAGATAATCACGGGTTCCTTTATCTGTACTGTTATAGAATGAACCAGTTAAACGTACTCTTAAGTCTTCATTAACCTGAGTATCATATCCTAACTTTCCAAACATTACGAAGCCATCATCGCCCGCAACAGGGCTTTGATTTAGTCTACCGTTTGAGAATCCAAGCACTCCAATAAATCCATTATTGAAATAGCTGAATTCAGCAAATGGCTCGGTAGAAAATGAATCCATAATGTAGTTTCCTACAAAAGGATTATATAGTGACCTTGCATTGTCTGATCTTCTGAAATGTGTATCTCCGTAGTTAATTGCATCCATTCCGAATCTGAAACGAGCATTTTCCATAAATCCGGAAGCGAAGCCTTCTTGAATGAAATCAAGGTTATCTACCTGAAAATATCCACCTTTCACCCATGCTTCGGGGTGGTGACGGGAAGACAGGTAGGTTCGTAAATGCATTCGTAAACCATTTTCGATTTGTACATCAAAGTTCAGGTTTGCGGTTGGCAGAGCGAAATTATTTGAAAGCTCTACCAAGTCACCCAGGTCGTTGTCCTGAGTTAAAGCCTGGAAAATGATAGAGAAATCTCCTCCTGTACGCACGTAGAATCCTTCAAACTCGACATTTGTAGTTTTTGGAGCTTCAAATACATTTAGTCCAGCTTTACCAGGGTCTCTGAAGTATTGAAGATCTTTTTGAAACTGCGCAAAAGTACTCGTAGCAAATAATGCCACCATTGTTAGTCCTAGAAAATATTTTATTAGTGGTTTCATGGTTCTCCTCTATTGGTTTGTTGATGGGTTGGTTAGTTGAAATCGCATCTGGTATTCGACTTCTACATCTTTTCCGGTTTTGAGCGTACCCACCATAGCAGTAGGTGGCTTCACTCCGTAGTCTTCCATATTGATGGGGACCAAACCGGAAATGATAATTGAGCCGTCTTCTTCGACCTGATATGCTCCGGAAACAGTGATTTCATTGGTAACACCGGCTAAAGAAAGCGTACCGGCTACCTGCAAAGTATCTTCCCCTGTCTTCTCAATAGATGAAAAGGCGAATTCTATTTGAGGGTAATTTTTAGCATCGAGAGCTCCTCTGGTTTTTCTGTCCATTACCTTCTTTCCACTCTTGATTGATTCCGTCACCGCAGAAAAGATCAGTCCCTCTACTCTTTCAATCATAGAACCGCTCATGAAAAAAACACCTGAACCTGAGAAGTCTTCTACTCTACTTTCCCAGTCGTGGAGACTCGAGGTTCCTTTAATGATTAGACTGCTTTCCCCTGGAACTACGGTATAAGTTTCCTGGGCGAACGCAAAAGGAAAAGGAAAAATCAAGATGAGAATAAAACGTAGTACCTTCATGATGTAACACCTCAGCTAGTTTGTGTTAAGCCTCTGAGAGACAATTACATTTGAAGGTTGATCAACCTCTAATTTTCATAAGAAATGTACTTTCGAAAAATGAAGAAAAGATGAATAAAGAATCATTATCAAAAGTTCGATGCTCAATTGTTCAATGTTCTTTACCTTCTCAAAAAAATTCTCGCACGTGACAGCACAAGAACTAGAACAGAAACATCATTTCCAGGTATATAATCGATTTCCAGTAACTCTTGATAGAGGATTTGGAGCCAAAGTATGGGATGTAAACGGTAACGAATACATCGACCTACTTGGAGGTATTGCTGTTAACAACCTGGGACATTGTCATCCAACTATTGTTGAAGCCATAAAGGAACAAGCCGACAAGCTGCTTCATACTTCCAATTTCTACTATACGGAAGCCCAGAGTGAATTCATATCCAGGCTTGCTTATCTCTCAGGGCTGGAACGAGTTTTTATGTGTAATAGCGGACTCGAGGCCATGGAAGGTACACTCAAGCTTGCAAGAAAATGGGGGCATGAACATGGAAAGACCGGAGATATTATCTCTCTTAGTAATGGCTTTCATGGGCGATCTTTAGCGAGTATTACTTTAAGTAAACCGGTTTATCAAAAAGGGTTTTCCCCCCTTCCTATCGGATTTAAGCAATCTCCTTTTAATGATTTTGAAGCCCTTGAACAGCTGATCGACGATCAAACCATTGCAATTGCTTTCGAGCTTATCCAGGGTAACAGTGGAGTGCACATTGCGGATAAAGAGTTTGTTCGTGCTGTTGAGGATTTTTGCAGAGAGCGGAACATTTTACTCATTATTGATGAAGTACAAACGGGTGTAGCCAGGACGGGTAAGTTTTGGTGCTTCGAACATTATGGTATAAAGCCAGACATTGTAGCCTCAGCGAAAGCGCTGGCAGGTGGGATTCCTATTGGAGCTATTATGGCTAAAGAAGAAGTAGCCTCTTCCCTCACTTTTGGAAATCACGGTACCACCTTTGGGGGAAACCCCTTTGCATGTGCAATAGGAAATGCCTGCCTAAAAACAGTACAGAAAGAAAACCTGATTGAACAGGCCGCTGAGAAAGGTGAATACATGAAAGACCTTATCCGAAAGAAAACTTCCGGCAATGAAAAAGTAGTCGACGTTAGGGGAATGGGATTAATGATCGGAGTAGAGCTTTCGGTTCCAGGCCGACCTGTAGTTGACCGAATGTTCCAGCAGAATGTGCTTTCCAATGCTACAGGAGGTAATGTTCTACGGATTGTTCCTCCAATTGTAATCTCACAAGAAGAAATAGATAAAGCAGTTGACATCCTGGTTCGCTCTATTGATTAGCAGCCCGTGAAAAATCTTATCAGTAGCATCCTTCATGATTAAATGGTTAATTCAGTTTTACTATTAATCAAACTGTTTGACGAATACTGATCTATGAAACGACGCGAAGTCCTGAAGCTTGGAGTCACTGCAATTTTGGGTGCCCCGCTTTTGAGTACGGTATTATTCGGAAGCTCATCCATTCCTACATCTATACTTGAAGCTTACTCCCCTTCTTTCTTTTCCAAAAACCAGCTTGAACTAATCAAAGCTATTGCTGATACAATTCTCCCTAAAACAGATAGCCCTTCTGCAAGTGAAGTAGGCGTCCCGGAGAAAATGGATTCTATGATTTCGGCTATCCTTCGGGAAGATGAAAAAGAGAATTACATGCGAAGATTTGAATTGTTTGAAAACTATTTGGGTCGAAAGCTGGATGGAGAATCTTTTATTGAATTAGATCAGGAGCAACGTTTTACCGTGTTAAGCGAAATTGATCAATCTTCTGAAGGGAATTTGGAACCCATGCGTCAAGCCCTATCGGATATTAAAGGAAGAACCGTTGATTATTACAGGAACAGCCAGCCTATTGCTACTACATATTTGAATTTCCTTCCTATTCCGGGCTATTACGAACCATGTGCAACTGTTGAAGAACTTGGAGGCAAAGCATGGGCAATTTAAATCTGAAAGCGGAAAAGCAAAATACCTTTGATGCCATTGTCATAGGATCAGGAATTAGCGGTGGTTATGCTGCTATGGAACTCACAACCAAAGGATATAAAACTCTCGTCCTCGAACGAGGCAGAATGGTAAAGCATGGTGAATATCCTACTGCCAATAGTGAAAAATGGGATTTACCAAATAACGGTATCGTTTCAGCCGAAGAAAGAGCACTTCATTTTTTTAAGCAAAACCGGCTTTCATGGGTCGTTCAGGAAGATGTAAAACACTGGTTCAATAAAGACAGTGATTACGATTATGATGAAATCGCTCGCTTCGACTGGATTCGTGGTCATCATGTAGGTGGACGTTCTATCATGTGGGGACGACAATGTTACCGGTGGAGTGACCTTGATTTTGAAGCCAATATGAAAGATGGCTATGGTGTCGACTGGCCCATCAGGTATAAAGATATTGAACCTTGGTACGACTATGTAGAGACATTTGTAGGCATAGCTGGCCAGGCTGAAGGACTTTCTCAAATCCCCGATGGTAAGTTTCTAAAGGCATTCCCTTTAAACTGTGCTGAACAATACATGAGGGAAAAAATTAAAGCCAAATTCCCAAGAAGAATTGTAACTCCAGGTCGGGTAGCCAACCTAAGTGAGTATAACCCCGAAGTTCACAAAGGAACGCGAGGACAATGTCAGGTTCGTGACCGGTGTTGGAGAGGGTGTTTCTATGGAGCTCCTTTTTGTAGCCTCTCCTCTACCCTGGCAGTCGCAGCAGAAACGGGAAACCTCACACTTAGGGCTGATAGCATCGTTCATGAAGTGATTTATGACGCGTCTTCTGGTAAAGCCAGTGGTGTGAGAGTAAAAGATGCTAATACAGGAGAAGAAATTGTCTTTAATGCCCGGATCATTTTCTGTAATGCCAGTACGGTTGGGACCACTGCAATTCTCTTAAATAGCCGCTCTGATGCCTATCCTACTGGACTGGGAAATGAAAGTGGTGAACTTGGTCATAATATGATGGATCATCATTATGGAATGGGTGCTGGTGGAACTTTACCTGTTTTAAAAGACAAATATTACCATGGCCGTAAACCAGGAGGCTTCTATATCGCTCGATTCAGAAACCTGGATGAAGAAACTAAACAAAAAGATTTCTTAAGGGGATATGGCTATCAGGGTGGAGCTTCACGTTCTGCACAGACCCCAGGTGGAATGATTGGCGCCTCAGCAAAAGACGACATCTTCAAACCCGGAGAATGGAATGTAGGTGTTACCTGCTTCGGCGAAATGCTCCCCTATCACGAAAACCGGATGTTTCTCAATTTAGATAAACGGGATAAGCATGGCATGCCTACCATCGTGTTTGATGCAAAGCTTAGGGAGAATGAAAGAAAACTCCGAGAAGATGGTGTTAGATGTGCCATTGAGATGATGGAAGCAGCAGGTGTAGAGAATATTTACTCATATAATGGCGAAACAGCGCCAGGGGCTTGTATTCATGAAATGGGAACTGCCCGAATGGGACACGATGTAGAAACCAGTGTCCTTAACAAGTGGAATCAAATTCACAATGTGCCCAATGTGTTTGTTACTGATGGAGCTTGCATGACCAGCTCAGCAACTCAAAATCCCAGTATCACTTATATGGCACTTACAGCACGAGCTGTCGATTATGCGGATAAGCAAATAAAAAAAGGAGCTCTGTAGAAAGGCTCCCTTTTTTAAAAGTAACATAAATTACTACACAATAGTCATTTATTGACCTTACGCTTTATTAGTTAATGGTTATTGGTGAATTACTCTCCCAATAACCATTAACTATCAAAACTAATTATCCGATGTCTAGTGGCGGTAATACACCTTAGCTACGACTTTCCAATCATCCTCAAACTTTAGTAAAGAAAGATAATCGGTGTAAACAAGTTCTCCGTCTCTGTACAACTCTAATTTTACTGAAGCTGAATTGCCTGTCACATCCACTGATGAAAATTTGTGATCCCACTTATTATTCTCGGGATTAAAATCTGGATCACTCTTTGTCCGCTTTGTGCTTTCTACCCAATTTGCTATAGGATACCGGCTAATTTCTCCATTTTGCCCAGCGGAGAAAATGGCAAAGTCTTTATGGAAGGTTTTTTCCATCGCTTCGGGATTCAGTTCATTAAAAGCTCCATGAATATAGCCTGTCATTAGCAGGTCTTTGATGGCTTCTTGTTCACTATCAACCTTAAGCAAATTGACTGAAGTAACTACAAGTAAAGCAAGAGCTGAAAAAAGTAGTATTGCATTTTTCATGATAAATTGATTGATGAAGGGGTTGCTACTAAGAAAGTAGTAGTTGAAGAAGTGTCATCCAATCAACTTTGTGGGCTTCAGCGAGATATAAGGTGAATTTATGTAAAAATAAGCCACCCCCGAGGATGATAGGTTATAGGGGGTGGCTTTTCTGGGGTACATCAAGTGCTAACTTGAAGTCTTTTCCATCTATGCTAATTTCTTCCTCTCCGGGGTCTTCGAGGTCTGCTCAATTCATCGTATTCCTCTTTTTTCTCTTCAAAACTTTTCCATTGCTCTTCGGTTAATACCTCTTGCAGACTTGCTTGCATCGCTATATTCAATGCATCCATTTGCTCTTTGAATTTCTCATCTCTTGGGGACAAGCCAGATTCAAAGACTTCTTTCCTTTGCTCTGCATGTTCATTGTGAAGATCAGTGATTCTTTTGGTTTGCTCTTCAGTCATTTCAAAATTCTCCGAAAACCAGGCAACCTGAGATTCTGCAATCTTTTCGAAATCGATTTGAGGCATACCTCTTTGACCTTGAGGGGGTTGGGCATTTGTATAAATAACCGTTCCCAGTACAAACAATGTGGTGAGTAATGCCCTTCTAACTATTTGATGTGTTTTCATTCTCTTTTAAGTATTAGTTAAATCTTATATGTGATTTTTGTCTCTAATCCTTTAGACGCTGAAAAAAGAAAAAACCTTCGGAAATTTCTTCACAACACAAATCAGAAAGTTTATACCATAAATCTTTACCCCTGCCCCATTCTTTTTCTAAGATAAAATCAGCTCAGTACTCTTAGCTAACACAAAACTCAAGGATGAATAGTATGAGCATATTACAAATTGAGAATCTGAGTAAGACGTACCCAAATGGAGTTGCTGCTTTGCAAAACATTTCCCTAAACATTGGAACCGGAATGTTTGGGTTACTTGGCCCAAATGGTGCAGGTAAATCAAGCCTGATGCGAACCATAGCCACATTACAACAACCTGACAGGGGTTCGCTCAACTTCGATAGCATAAATATCCTGGAAGAACCATTAGCACTAAGAAAAGTGCTTGGATATCTCCCCCAGGAGTTTGGGGTCTATCCCAAAGAAAGTGCGAATAGCCTACTCGATTATTTTGCCATCCTGAAGGGAATACTTTCACGGAAAGAACGAGCAATCAAAATCCAGGAAGTATTGGAGCTAACAAATTTATTCGATGTAAGAGAAAAGTATGTAAGCGATTATTCTGGTGGCATGAGACGACGATTTGGAATAGCTCAATTGCTCTTAAATGATCCAAAACTCATTATTGTGGATGAGCCAACGGCAGGACTAGACCCAGCTGAAAGAAAACGTTTTTTAAACCTCCTTCGAGAAATAAGCCAGGAAACGGTAGTAATCTTCTCAACGCATTTAGTAGATGACGTAACTGATTTATGTAATAACCTTGCTATGATCAATGAAGGGAAAGTTCTAGTCTCAGGCCCTCCCCTAGACCTTGTCAAAGAGATTGAAGGAAAGATCTGGGAGTGTACTGTTTCTCCTGATTTAAAAGATTCTCTGGAAGACCAATACCATGTTCTATCTACAGCCTTCACCCATGATAATAAGTTAGCTATACGAGTTTATTCATCCTCTAAACCATCCGCGGATTTTTTGAAGGCGGAGGCCACACTTGAGGACGCTTATTTTGCCAAACTAAATGAACAAACGGTGGAGGAGTAATATGAATATTTGGAGAATATTTAGTTATGAACTCCGGTATTGGTTCAGAAGTCCGATACTGTATGTGTTTGCAAGCCTGTTCTTATTCATGGGATTTGGGATAATGGCTCTTTCCGCAGATATAGTTGGCGAACAGCTAGTGAAATTAGGTGCAAAACCCTTTGCAAATAGTTCTTTGAACCTTTTTAGCTTCTTTTTTGATACTCAATTATTTGCACTTTTCTTGCTCCCAATCTTTATCGGAGGATCAGTATATAGAGATGTTCAGTCAAACACCTTTCACTTATTATATTCCTTTCCAATTAATAAACTCTCCTATTTAGCAGGAAAGTTTTTAAGTGGCTGTTTCATAGTAAGTATCATTCTATTACTTCTAACAACAGGCTTGTTTCTTGGAACCGTTGTCCCCGGTATAAACCCAAATCTGGTTGGCCCTAATATATTAGCCTATTACGTATTCCCGTTTTTGTCGATCGCTATCTTCAATCTATTCTGGATGGGAATTATCGTTTTTTTTGTGGTCTCATTATCAAGAAGCTTGCATGCTGGTTTCATTACGGTAATCCTTTTATTTGTTCTCCGAAGAGCTCTCCTGTTCATCTTTTCGGGCCCGGAGAATATGGACACCATAGCATTATTAGACCCATTTGGTGGGGCTGCTGTGATAGTATCAACAGGGTTATGGACAGTATCTGAAATTAATTCTTCAATGGTTCCAATCTCAAGCGACTTAGTCTTGAATAGAGTGATTTGGCTTTCAATAGCTGTGATAACTGGAATCGCCACCTATCTTGGTTTTGAATTGAATCACAATGCAAAGCAGTTTCGAGTTCCCTTTATTGCTAATTACTCATCTAAACAGAGAGAGCGCCGATCGCAAACTAATTGGACGATCAATTCAATCTTTCCATTCTGGCTTCAAACCTCGCTGGAGCTCTCTGGATTTCAATTCCGATCTATAATCAGAAGCAGAACATTCATTGTTCTAATGCTGGTGAGCTTATTATTTATGATTCTTTTGTTAGGCCAGGTGAATCCTGAATACACTACGAGAATTTATCCCTTAACACAGGTGATGCTCCTCCTTCCTTCTCTGTTCTTCTCATTCATTGTAATGGTAATCACCTTTCTTTACGCTGGCTTTTTGATTCACAAAGACCGACGAACCAAAATGGATGGTCTTGTTGATACAAGCTCAGTTTCTTCTGCTTCTCTTTTACTGTCGAAGTTTTTCACTCTGGTGAAACTCCAGGTCGTATTGCTTTCTCTCATCATTCTTGGTGGGATCACTGTTCAGCTGTGGAGAGGCTATACTAATTTTGAACTTCAGCAATACTTCTTTCAGGTATATGGACTCTTGTTCATTGGGCAGATTATTTGGGCGATGGCAGCATTATTTATTCAAACCATCATCCCAAACCAGTATGTAGGCTTTTTTGGGTTAATCCTCATTAGTTTTGGGCTCAGCGGAATAGAAAGTATAGGCATCAGCAAGGGTATTTTCATTTTCAACTGGGGGATAGTACCTCAATATTCTGATCTTTCCGGATACGATTCATCCGTCCGATCATTTCTGGCTCACAAGTTGTATTGGCTCTTCTTTGGAATATTGCTCCTTCTTATTTCCTATTTATTCGCGCAACGAGGACTGGTTTTTTCGATCAAAGAGCGAGTTTTGTTGGCAAAAAAAAGAGTTACCAGACAGATCACTATGTACCTCGTGATTATTGTTTTCACTTTTACTGCTATTGGAGCAACAATATCCAGATACATATACCTACCAGAGGAAAGCATAACTACGGAAGAGCTTTCACAGAGAAAGGTTGTCGCAGCAAAAAGAATTGCTCATTTAGAAAACCTGGATCAGCCGAGGTTATCTGGTATATCTATGCAAATAGATATTTTTCCAGAGAATAGAAGTTCTGTCGGAACAGGTTCACTCTTATTTGTCAATAAATCTACAGAACCGATGGACACCCTCATGCTGTCTTATCCTGATGGTGTGAGCCTCAGAGATTTGCCTTCCAATTCATTCCAATTCTTTGAAAGAGATTCTATTCTGCGCTATGATATACTGGTTTTGGACAAAGGTTTACAACCTGATGATAGTGTTAGAATAGCCTTTGATATGATTGAATCTCCAGAAAACTGGTTTGCAGAAAATAGTAAAGTGCTTTCAAACGGAGCATTCTTCCTGGCCGATTTTCCAATCATCGGTTATCCGGACATAGGAGCTTCAAAGGAAGTACTTACTCCCAACGATCCACTGACTTCAAAGAATAGCTATGTAGGGAAGTTTGTAGATCTGATGGATACAGAAATCGTCATAAGTACATCAATCGATCAGGTAGCATTTGCACCTGGCAAACTTATCCAAAGCTGGGAAAAAGACGGTCGTTCATACTTTAGCTACAAATCAGAAAAAAGCATCCGAAACGGTATTCCCATTCAATCAGGTAGATTTGCTGTCTATGAAGACTCCATTTCTGGGATAGATTTAAAAATCTTCCATCATCCAACTCACACATTTAATCTGGATAGGATGATGAAGGCCATGAAATCTACCATTAATTATTCTACTACCCATTTTGGAGATTATCCGTTTAGTGAATTGCGAATTATCGAGTTCTCGAAATCATATGGGAGTTTTGCACAATCGTTCGCTTATACATTGCCATACTCAGAATTTGCAGGCTTTTTTAGCAAACAGGATAGCAGTGAAAATCGATTCGATGATGTGTTCCGACTAACCTCTCATGAAGTTGCTCACCAATGGTGGGGGCACCAGATTATTCCGGCTGAAGGATTAGGAAGCAGATTCCTTACAGAAAGCTTTGCAGAGTTTACTGCAGTACAGGTTTTGGAAAAAGAGTATGGCATAGAGAAAAAGCAACTATACCTTGATTTGATTCGCAATAGGTACTTCAATCAGCGAGGAAGAAACTCCAAAGAGTCGCCACTAGCTGTTGCAAGCTCTGATGAAGCCTTAGTCACCTATTCAAAAGGATTATTGGCTTTACAGTCATTAAAAGACCATTTAGAGCCCGGTGTTTTTAGTGATATAGTTCAGAATTTCTTCCAAAGATATGCTCGAAACGATAGCTTATATCCCACTTCTTTTGATTTTATTGAGCATTTAGAGGACGAAATACCGGATTCATTATCCTATTTAATCACAGATTTATTTAAAGAGGTAACTCTTTATGAGAGCTCAATAGGCGATTACCAAGTTCGAGATGTAGGAAATAGTGTTTTTGAAGTAGAAGTGGATATCCTTTTTGAAAAATTTCGAAATGAAGAACCGAGCATGGAAAGCTCTCCGCTACCCCTCAATGATTACATTGAAATAGAATTCTATGATGAAGCAGGAGCTGTAATTGCGCAAGAAAGAATAAAGGCTACTTCTGCAAACACCTCGCTCACATTAGTTGTTGATAGAAGACCTGTTAGACTTACCATTGATCCCCATCGAAAGCTTATCGAACAAAATTATTCCAATAATACCATTATCATAGGCGAGCTATGAGAAAATTACTTTCAAATATTTTCAAGAATCATACCACCGAAGCAGTAGTTCATATTGTTTTATTTGTTCTCTTTATATGGTTTATGGAAGCGGGAATGGGAACTTCAATAGATGAAAAGACAAAGAATATTATTCGAATGAATTTCCTGGCTTTTCCTCTCACTTTCTACTTCAATGCTTTTGTCTTAATACCCGCTTTTTTAAAACAAAAACGATGGTTAGGATATATAGGAGCAATGATTGCTACGGTAGCAGTTATCGAAGTTCTCCGATCTCTTTTTCACCTTTTTGTGCTTAATGATTCACATGATCCCGAGATACTCACTTTTATACAGATTCTTTTCGGTAAATATGCTGTATCCGGAGGAATTTTCTTAGGCTTCCTCTTATCCTTCGCTTATAAATTCACAAAAGACTGGTTGATCAATCTGACCTTTATTGAACGTCTTAAATCCGAGCGTTCTGAAATGAAGCTCGCATTTCTTAAAACCCAGGTAGACCCTCACTTTTTGTTTAACACCCTGAATAATATTTATGCTCTTGCTCTTCAGGAAGACAGTCCGAATACTGCTGAAGCAATTACAAAGTTGGGTACCTTGATGAGGTACAATCTGGAAGATGCTGGTGAAGAAAGAGTAAGCCTGGGAAAAGAAATCGAATTCATAAACAAATATGTAGAGCTCCAGACTCTTAGAGCTACTGAAACAGATACAATTGAGTTCTCCATTGATATCCCCGAAAAGGCTCTAACATCATTTAGTATTACCCCGTTATTACTGATCCCTGTTATAGAAAATGCATTCAAATATGGAATCAATCCTTCCAAAGAAAGCTTTATATCCATCAATATTGAGTTGAATGAACATAAACTTCGGCTTACTTCCAGGAATACTATAGCGAAAGAAACGAATATCCCTTCAAGCGGAATCGGATTAACTAACTTAGAAGAACGACTCTCTTTAATTTATCCGGACAAATACGTATTTGAAGCTCAAGAAATAGATGGGATTTTCACAACCACTTTACAACTGGAACTAGACTCATGATATCCTGCATCGCTATTGATGATGAACCAAATGCTTTGACCATAATTCAAAATCTTGCTGAGAAGGTAGATTTTCTTGATATAAGGGAAACATTTGTTGATCCAGTAAAGGCTGTAAACTACCTGGAAAATCATGCTATCGATTTAATCTTTTTAGATATCAATATGCCTGAGATAACAGGTTTTGATTTTCTTAAGCTTCTTCCAAAAAAAACGAACATCATATTTACAACCGCTTATAGCGAATTTGCCTTACAGGGCTACGAAGTAAACGCTATAGATTATCTCTTGAAACCTTTCGATTTCTCAAGGTTTTTACAGGCTGTTCAAAAAGTAAAAGATCGGGTAAATATATCCCCTGCATATACAGAATTCGTATTTCTGAATACAGGAAACTCAAAGAAGAAGGTCCTGGTCGAAGACATACTTTTCCTGGAAAGTGATGGTAATTATGTTAAATACTACACTTCTGATGGAAAAATAATGGTAAGAACAAGTATCAGGGATGCCATGAAAGGACTGCCTGCTAACTCTTTTACCCAGATACAGAGATCCTATGTGGTCGCTCTTAAGTGGATCGAAAAAATCGAAAATAACCACGTTTTTATCTCTGGACTGGAAATTCCCATTGGCAGTACCTTCAAGGAAGGCTTTCTCGAACTTCTCAAGAACTTTGAGGGTTAAGTTTAAAGGATTACAGATCTACTTTTTAAGTTGAGTTTTCAGCACTAACTTCTGGCGATGAATTTTTTAAGAAAACTACGGCGAGACAATGCAGATGGTGGGTCATTAACCACCTATTTGCTATACGGTATCGGAGAAATAATCTTAGTTGTTATCGGAATTTTGATTGCAGTGTCCATCAACAATTGGAATGAAGAGAAAAAAAGTCAGAAAGAGCTACTAAATATTTATTCAATCGTTAAAGCCGATCTTCAAAACGATATCGCAGATATTGACCGAATCCTTGGACTCCACCAGGAAACCCGTCACTTGTACGGGAAAGTATTAGGTGATTCACTAGCCAAAGAGGATTATGCCTTGTATCCCAGAGCTGCCTTTTTAATTCTTGGTTACCCTGAATTTTCAATGGATAGAAGAGGATTTAGCTTACTTGGGGAATTTCGAAGTAATAGCGAACATATACAGGATACGCTAATGACCAGCATCATCGATTTTTATACAGAGAGAATACTCGAAATCGAAGTTGATGATAACTTCAGAGCCAAAGACTTCGAAGACAACTATATGTACTGGAAGAATAACTACGAGTGGTGGCAGGGTTATATTTCAAGAACCAATTTTAATGGGTTTCTTGAGTACGCTACTACAGATCAAGACTACAAGAACAGGGTTGCAAACGCCTATTTCCTGACCTACGATATATTTCTACCTGAACTCGTGTTGTTTAAAAATGGAGCTCTGGAGATCATTTCTAGTATTGAAAGTAGAATCTCCGAGTCTTAGAATAATTTTTTAACGATAGAATCCACTTTTTCCAGATCGCTATCGCTCACCTGATGATGAAAAGTAGCTCGAATCGTATTTGGCCCGAATGGTACTAGCCTTACTCCTTCCTTTTCGAACGCTTCTACTACTTCCAATGCACTTTCTCCCAGGGTATCAAACATAACTATATTGGTTTCTACCGACTCTAAATCAACGGAAAATGCATTACTTTCCGAAACAGCCTGAGCAAATTTCTTAGCCCTTCTATGATCAGCTTCCAGTAGTGCCCAATGGTTTTTCAGGGCATAATCTGCAGCGGCAGCAAGAAGTCCGATTTGCCTCATCCCTCCTCCCCACATTTTGCGAAATCTGCGGGCTTTAGATACCCGCTCTTTACTCGATAACAACATAGAACCGATTGGTGCTCCTAATCCTTTACTAAAGCAAACAGAGATGGTATCTGCTATTTGTGAAAAGAACCCCGGCTCAATACCCGTAGCGGTTATGGCATTCCAGATGCGCGCTCCATCCAGATGTACATAAAGCTCATGTTGAGTAGCAAATTCCTTCAGAGCAAGTAATTCATCTTTCGAGTAGCACACTCCTCCGCCTTTATTAGTCGTATTTTCCAGGCATAGTACTTTGGTCTTAGCCTCCCAATCGAAAGCCCCTTTTACCTGGTGCTGAACGTGCTCTACAAATAGCTTTCCCTTAACTCCGCTTAATGGTTTTATTTGCAAGCCTGATAGAAAAGCAGCCGCTCCGGTCTCATAGTTATAAATATGACCTTTCTCATCAATTAGAATTTCATCTCCAGGTTCAGTGAGTACCCTGATCCCCAATTGATTACTCATGGTTCCGCTCGGCACAAACAACCCTGCTTCCATACCGAATAATCCGGCTACTTTTTCCTGGAATTCATTGACAGTGGAATCTTCCCCAAAAACATCGTCCCCTACCTCTGCCTTTATCATTGCTTCCAGCATCCCTGTAGTAGGGCTGGTAACTGTATCACTTCGTAAATCAATCATTTTGTATTTTGCTTTTTCAATCGGATCAAATATACTCATTACCCCGTGAGTAGAAATCAAAAAAACTTGGATCAATTATATCGTGTAGCTGTAGTTCAGCACCCCCCTGTTTTCCTTAATCTCTCCGAAAGTGTGCTTCAAGCTTCTAAATATATTCAGGAAGCTGCATCTCATGGATCAAGATTAATTGTATTCCCTGAAACCTGGCTTCCGGGTTACCCAGTATGGCTTGACTACGCCCCAAATGCTGGTTTATGGGATCACCCACCAGCCAAAGCATTATTTAAGATTCTCTTCGAGAATTCTATCGCTATTGGGGACGAGCATTTTAAAACCCTTCAAAACTCGGCGGTTGAAAATGACTGCCTGGTGGTGATGGGAGCACATGAACGATTAGGACGCACTCTTTATAACACCATCTTTTATTTCAAAGCGGATGGCAGTTATGATTTGCATCGAAAATTAATGCCAACCTATACCGAGCGATTGATTTGGGGAATGGGAGATGGAAGCACCTTACCAGTTATTGATCACGATTCTGTTCAGGTTGGGGGTTTAGTTTGTTGGGAACACTGGATGCCAATGGCTCGTGCTGCAATGCACCAATTAGGTGAGCACGTGCATATTGCTCAATGGCCTATGGTGAAGGACCTTCATCAAATTGCAAGCCGTCAATATGCCTTTGAAGCGCAATGCTATGTTATTGCAGCAGGGTGTACGCTTACAAAGGCTAACATGCTAGATGGGTTAAATTCAATTATTAAAACCGAAGCTGACAAAGACGCACTGGAATTAATTGAAAGTATTCCAGTATCAAATAATGCTTTTGTACTTAAAGGCGGTAGTGCCATTATCAATCCTGATACTTCTTATTTGGAGGAGCCTTTACAAAAAGAAAATGGCATTATTACTGCTGAACTGGATATCGCAAAGCTGAGCGAGGGAAATTTATTCCTGGATACAAACGGGCATTATTCTCGACCCGATGTTTTCCAATTAACTGTGGATACTCGAAAGAAACTAAACGTGCATTTTGAGCACTAATAACTTTGATATCATTATTGCTGGAGGGGGACTTTCTGGCTTAAGCCTTGCATGGCACCTGGCCAAAAACGGGTATAAGAAAAAAGTACTCATCGTTGACTCAACCTTTGCTCCCGGCAATAAAAAAACCTGGTGTTTTTGGGATTCTGCCCCCCCACCCTTTCCTGAAATTATCTATAAAAGCTGGAGGAAAACTTATTTCTCTGCTCCGGAGTTCGACTCATTCCTGTACATGAATAAGTACCAGTACCACTGTATAAGGGAGAGTGATTTTAAAGAGTATGTGTTAACTGAGTTAAAGAAACACTCCAATTTCACTCTCTTAGAAGAAAGTGTCCTGGATTTCTCTTCCAACAAGAAGAAAGCTGCGTTGGTTACTAAATCGAGTGAGACTTTCCTTGCTGATTATATTTTTCAAAGCATCTTTCAGCCTTCTTCCAAGAAAAAGGTAAAATACCCATTGATCCAGCATTTTTATGGATTGGAGATCAAAACTTCGGTACCGGTGTTTGATCCTGGTTGTTTTACTATTATGGATTTTGATGAATCCTTTTCTGACGGAATAGCATTTACGTATGTACTTCCCTTCTTGAATAATCGCGCTCTGGTCGAATACACGGTATTCTCCAGAAAAACCTTCGAAAAAAAGAAAGAGTACAAAGAGAAAGTTCGGGAGTATCTGAAAAGTACATACAACCTCGAAAGAGATGATTATGAGATAAAGCGTAAAGAGTACGGTGAAATTCCTATGAGCGATAAAATCTATCCCGTCACTTATACCGACAGAATCTTCAATATTGGAACCAGCGCCGGATTAACCAAAGCAAGTACTGGGTACACGTTTCTCCGGGTTCAGAAGTTTGTACAAGAATTAGCCAGAATATTATTAGAGGACAAAAGTATACTTGTTCCGGATCTGGCCAAACCAAGATTCAAATATTATGACTTATTGCTACTTCACATCTTGGATAAACACCCTAATACTTCCGTAAAAGTGTTCCGAGATTTATTTAAAAATAACAGTATCGATAAAGTCTTCGATTTCCTTTCTGAAGACACAAATTTCCTTGAGGATCTAAAGATAATGAGTAGCGTTCCTCCTATGCCTTTTATCAGAGCTATCAGCAGAAACCCAAAGCTCTAATAAAAATTTTGCTCTTTTAATACCGATCGGTATATTCAACCTCATTAATCGAAAGCTATCACTACCGACGAATATATCATCCAAACTGTAGCCCCAATTTTTAATAAAAAAGGGTATGTAGGAACCAGTTTATCAGACCTGACCTCTGCTACTGGAATGACCAAGGGAGCGATATATGGGAACTTCAAAAATAAAGAACAGCTTGCTGTTGAGGCTTTTAAATACAATATAAGAGCCATAGTTGCTCAAATCTCTTTGCAAATAAATAAATCCGATAGAGCTGTAGACAAGTTATTTGCGATCACGAATTACTATCGCGGATATTATGATTTAACTAAAGAGAAAGGTGGATGTCCGATTTTGAATGTCGGTTCTGATACCCGGTTTGTTAATCCAGTACTGTTCAAACTGGTTCGTATTACCGCAAAAAAACTGGAAGCCAGTATTGCTGACATCTTATACATGGGAGTCAGTAATAATGAATTCAAAAGAGACCTGGATATCCAAAAAATGACAAGAAATATATATTCCATGCTTGAGGGAAGCATATTTATGGCCACAACTCATGATGATCGCTCTTACCTGGTTAGTATGATGGACCACCTTGACGGCATGATTAAAGAAAAGATAATAGCATAAAAATTTTAACTTAAAATATACCGATCGGTATCTGCTACATATGAAGAAAACATTAACCAGCACCAGAAAAATCCGATTCCAGGATTGTGACCCTTTTAATCATCTCAATAATGCTCGATATATAGACTACTTCCTGAATGCACGGGAAGACCAGCTTATTGAACACTATAACCTGGATGTATATGAAGAAGCGAAGCAACATGGAAAAAGCTGGGTTGTAAGGAGTAACCAAATCAGCTATATAAATCCTGCTCACAATATGGAGGAAGTACTCATTGAATCTCAACTACTTAAGTATTCAAATAAGCAATTAACCGTTGAGCTGACCATGTGGGATAAAAACCACACTCAGATTAAAGCTGTGGCCTGGATTAGTTTCGTACACTTCAATCTTTCTACTCAAAAGGCTGAAACCCACGATGAACGTTTTATGGAGCTGTTCCAAAAAGTGAATAACCCTGTAGAGCAAACATCCTTTGAAGAAAGAGGACGTTTTTTAACAATAAAATATGCCCGAGCTTCTTAACCTCCCTTAGCTAACAACCAACCTTTTATTGATGATTCATATTCTAAATGGAGATGCCCTCCTTGAAATGTTCCCAAAACAAATTGATGGGAAGAAAATAGTAATGAGAGAATGCTTAATTGATGGAGACATTGAGGGTGACACGTTAGATGAATTTGCAAGCACCAGAGATCGATACCTGAGTAATACATATCCTGAAGTAACAGAGATTGACTACTCCACTCATGTTCTGCCGGAATTAAAAAGCATTGAGTCGATCCCGGAAGGAGAAGAAATCGTTTTATGGTTTGAAGATGATTTGTTTTGTCAGGTAAATCTATGGTTTGTATGCCATTTGATTCCTAAAGGAAATCAACTGAATTCGGTGTATCTGGTTCGCCCCGAAAAGCTAACTCAATGGGGTTTTGCAGCTTATTCAGAAGACGAGCTCAAGGAACTGTTTGAGAAGAAAATTCCTCTTAAACCCGAGCAACTCTCCTATTTTGACGATTTGTGGTTGGCATACAAAACTGGAAATGTAGAGCAGGTTCTGGAAGCTTCCGGAAAACTTAATTCAGAGTTCCCATGGATTTCAGTACCAGTTAATGCATTAGAAAATCTGGTTAATGACCAAAAACCTCAGCGCTTTATAGAAGATTTTGTTTCTGATAATCCTGCCTCAAGTTTTGGAGATTTGTTCCAGGCCCTAACTAAAGAAATGCCTGAATATGGGTTTGGAGATCTCCAGGTCAAGAAGATGTATGGAGAGTTAATATAGCATGTCCCCTTCCGGTACATTCGTTTGTTATATACCAAAAAGGAGTAACCATGGCTTATGATGAAATACTGGCTAACCGAATTAGATCTGTACTAGACCAAAAAGGAGTAGTTTTTGAAGAGAAGAAGATGTTTGGAGGACTGTGCATCCTGGTAGATGATAAAATGTGTATGGGTATTATAAAGACAGAATTGATGGCCCGGATTGGAGAGGAAGCAGAAGCTTCAGTACAGAATAAAACGGGAGTACGTCCTATGGACTTTACTGGTAAAAAAATGAAGGGCTTTACTTACGTAGATCAAATTGGACTTGATCGTGAAGAAGATCTCGAGTTTTGGATTGATCTTTGCCTTGAATTCAATCCAATAGCCAAATCCAGTAAGAAGAAGCAGAAGAAAAGATAGTTATTCTGAGTTCTTTTTAGTTTATTTTAAATCAGCTCTCAACAAATAGGTAATAAGATGAAATCAAACTGTGAGTGTACTTCTTGCTCATGTTCTTCTTGCACATGCAAAAACTGCAAATCCAACGCTTGTTCCTGCAACACTTGCGACTGTTCTACCTGCTCCTGCTGCAGCTAAATGGAAGAGCATTACACGCTTGACGATCTAACGTTTGAACAACAGTTCCGGGATTGCATCCTACCACCTGGACTATTTACCCATGAAGCGCATCTTAGGCTCGCATGGATTCATATTCACCATTATGGCATTGAAAAAGCTGTTGAGAATATGAATGAGCAGATTAAGAACTACGCAGAATCATTAGGTGCCCACTCCAAATTCAACCGTACTGTTACCGAGGCAGCGGTAAAAGCGGTTAATCATTTTATGGCGAAATCGTCGTCGCTTACTTTTAAAGATTTCATTAAAGAATTCCCTCAGCTCAAATCCAGGTTCAAAGAGTTATTAGACTCGCACTACAGCATAGATATCTTTTCTTCTGCAGAAGCTAAGCTCAATTTTATTGAACCCGACCTCTCTCCTTTCTAAAATAAATATTGAGAAAGCAGAGCTGTTACAGCTGTCTCAGCCCGTAAGCGATTAGCTCCCAAAGAAATAATTTCTCCTTTTTGTTGCTCTATTAGCTGTACTTCCCGATCAGAAAAGCCTCCTTCAGGTCCTACAAAAAGAACATTATTCCCTTTCGCCAGTTGCCCAGCTCTTGAAGATTGATCCGCCTTTTCGTGAGCCATTATCCAGTCTGAACCCCTGTAGTGCTGAAGTACTTCATCTATGGAATCAAGTATATTGAGTTGGGGCAACCAGTAACGTCCACTTTGTTTAAAGGCACTAATGATTAATGTATAGAATCGATCTTTATTGATCTTCGCTCTTTCTGAATGATCAGCATTAAACAGACAGATTTCCCACACCCCAAGTTCTACAGCTTTTTCAATGGCGAATTCCAACCGATCTCTTTTCTTGATCACTCCAAAAGCGAGCGTTTTTTTGATATCAGGCTCAGACTCGGTTGTAGATGCACCACATTTAGCGATTACTGAATGACGATTAATCTCTGTGATTTCGCAGAAATAAATCTCTCCCCTGCCATTAGCAACCCTGATTTTACTACCTATGCCATTTCTTAATACCTTAGAAATATGCTGAGCTTCCTGACCTTTGAGCTCTACCCATTGGTTGGATTCAAAATCTTCGATAGGGGCATAAAAAAGGGTATCCATTAAACTTTAGGCTTGCTTAGATAAACTCCGAGCTCAAATTCAGTTCTTCCGGTTTCCAAAACCATTTCAACATAGGGCTCGCACATTAAGCAATTATTGCAGCAAATATCCTGCTCCCTAAGCTCCTCGACAGATGTAATCTGTTGTTCCTCAGCAATCTTTTTCATATCAGCAAAACTGATATCGGAACAAATACAGCGGGCTACTATTGGCAGGCTCATAGGTTTTTAAAGTGCTTCCCTAGCTTTAGTCCTTGCCCCTGGTAATTGCTATCTATTTCGGTTCCATAAATGAATTCCGGAATCTCAGTATTAGGCTCAAACTGCATGCTGAATAGCGTTTGTCCATCTTCTATCATAAAGGGAACATCATGTGATCGTACCTCCAACACTGCTCGAGCCCCTTTATCTTCAATAGATCCACCAAAACCACTATCAAAAAAACCAGCATAGTGAGTCCTTAGTTCTCCGGACCCTGTATCATATGCCATCATTTCACAAGCTAAATGAGCAGGTACTCGTATCCTTTCTTTTGAGGCAAATATATAAAAGGCCTCTGGTTCCAAAATCACTTTGGCATCTTTAGTAGCATAAATAGGTTCCCAGAATTCATCGACAGAATAATGTCCAATATTATTCAGATCGATGAAATTACTATGCTTTTTCGCTTTATAACCTATGATCTCCCCATATTCTCCCTTCAACTGAACACTCATAAAGAGCCCCTTATTCACTTTAATCTGCTCCATTGAAACAGGATCAATATTCTGATCAAACAATAATGGTTCCGTATCGTGAATGCGAAGCAAATCCTGGTCGGAAACCACTTCAAAGCCGTGACGGATTCTTAGCTGATTTAATCGCTGACCGGTTTGTACTTTGATGGAAAAGGATTTGGGCACTACTTCGAGATATAACTTCCCCTGATATCCAGGAGTAATTTCTTCAAAGCGATGGGAGTAATCAGTAATTACTCTTGTAAACACATCCAGCCTACCTGTTGAGCTTTTGGGATTGGCTTTTGCAGATAAGTTCTCCACCGAAAACAATTGCACTTCATCTGAGCTTCCGGCTTCTACTCCGTTTTGAGTAGAGTAATGAGCCTTAGGGAGATTGAGTGATTCCAGCAAAGGAATGATGTACACACAATTCTCTTCCAGGACAGCTCCATCTTTGATTGAAAACGAATATTGCTCGAGCTTATCCAGCTTTTGTTCTACCGTCTCATTCTCAGGCAAGAAGCTGCACCGAACCCTATAAGCTACCTCGCCCAATCGAAGGTCCAGAGAGTTGGGTTGAAACTGATTGTCCTTGATTGGATAATCGGGATGAGAATCAATGATTTCTAAATCGCGTAGAAGTTTAAGCTTTTGAACTGGAAGAACTCCTTTAGTACGAAGATGAACAGCTTTGGAAGTCTCGGGCATGTAATCCGGTAGTTTTATGAGAAGATATAAACAGAAGTGTTAAAGAGAAATCGGAAAGTCTTAAGTTGAGCTATATTTGAACAATGACCTACAACTAATTCTATATTCTTACTATGAATAAGATTATTTATTACGTAGCTACATCACTCGATGGGTTTATAGCCGGAGTAAACGATGACATTAGTCTATTCGCTCATGAAGGAAAAGGTGTCGAAAAATACTTTGTTGATTTACAAGCCTTCAAAACAGTGATTATGGGTAGAAGAACCTATGAATTTGGGTACCAATTCGGATTAAAGCCTGGTCAGCCAGCATATCGACATATGGAGCATTATATCTTTTCTGATTCAATGCATATTGAAGAGTTAGCTGATACTGTACACATCGAGAAGAAATCCATCGAGCGAGTTAAAGAAATTAAAGAAGCATCAGAAACCGATATCTATTTATGTGGTGGGGGAGTTTTTGCTGGATGGCTGTTAGATCATGGATTGATTGACCAACTTAAATTAAAGCTTAACCCGATTATATTAGGCGAAGGAATTCCCCTTTTTGGAGATTCTAAAACTAAGGCGTCTCTAAATTTGATTGAGCAGGAAGCATTTGAGGATGGACCCCAGATAATTACTTATGAAATAAAAAAAAAGCCTTAGCTTATTTCATCCCCATAATTACATTCCACTCTTCTTCGGTAACATGAGTGATAGATAGCCGGCCTAATCTGAACAGCTCCATACCTTCCAGTTTAGGCTCAGCTTTTAATGTATCTCTCCCGATGGGTTCGGTGAGCTTCTCAATAAATTTCATATCCACATTCACCCAACGGGGATCACTTTCTGAACTCTTTTCGTCAAAGTACTTGGAATCTTTATCGAATTGAAGAGCATCCGGATATGGCTCGCTGCACACTTCCATGATTCCTACAATTGCTGGAGGCTTTTGGTTGGAATGGTAGAAAAAGACAAGATCTCCCACTCCCATTTCATCTCTCATAAAATTTCGAGCTGCATAATTCCTTACTCCGTCCCAAGGCGTCACACCGTCTTGTTCCAGTTCGTCGATACTGTAATTATCAGGCTCTGATTTACATAACCAATACTTCCTGCTCATAGCACTGTCTATTTTTTAATTGAATCCTTGTACTTATTTAAGTACCACAAAATGGTTTCCTTCAGCATTCCATCAAAATCAATGGATGGCTCCCAGCTGAGTTCTTTTTTTATTTTTGATGCATCGATTGCATACCTGAAATCATGACCTAACCGATCAGTGACGAAACTGATCAGGTTCTTGTAATCTCCTTCCGGTCCTTTCCCGACTTCCTGATTCAGCAAGTCACAAATCTTTTCAACCAGATCAAGATTTTTCCACTCATTATTTCCTCCCACATTGTAGGTTTCTCCAGCTTTCCCTTTCAAAAAAGCCGTCTCAAGTGCTTCACAGTGATCTTTAACAAAAAGCCAATCCCTTACATTTTGACCTTTACCATATACTGGTATTGGGTTCTGCTGAACAGCATTGCGAATAACCGTAGGGATAAGTTTCTCATCATGCTGATGAGGCCCATAATTATTGGAACAATTCGTCGTCACTACATTCATTTTGTAGGTTTGGTAATAAGACCTAACGATCATATCACTTCCTGCTTTGGACGCCGAATATGGAGAATTTGGAGCGTAAGGAGTGGTTTCGGTGAATAATCCATCGTCTTCTAATTCACCATAAACCTCATCGGTAGATACATGAAGAAAACGGTTGTTTTTCCAGTTGCTTTCGTCTGCTCCCCAAAGCTGCCTGCATTCTTCAAGAATATTGAAGGTACCAACCACATTAGATTGGATAAAAGGTTCTGGTCCAGCAATAGAATTATCAACATGAGATTCTGCAGCCAAATGGAATACTCCATCCGGTTGAAATGTTTTTACCACATCCTGTACTGCTTTTCTGTCTACCAGATCAACCTTCTTGAAATGGTATCTTTCTGAATCCTTTAGGGAATCCAGGAATCCCCTGTCCGATGCATAGGTTAGTTTATCGATATTGTAGATGTGCCAGTCTTTATTCTTCTCAAAAAGATATAAGATTAGATTTGAGCCGATAAATCCTGCACCGCCAGTTACGATTATTTTCATATAAAAATATCGTCTTCCGTTAAAGATGAAAATAGAGGTTGTCTTCGATCCTTATCAGAAAGAATTGGCTTGGAAACATCCCAGTTGATACGAATTAGGGGGTCATCCCAACGTATGCCTCTTTCAGAATCTTTATCATAATATGCTGTACACTTATAATGCACAATCGCATTATCAGATAGTACAGAAAAACCATGGGCAAAACCTTCAGGAATATAAACCTGCCGATGATTCTTCTCGCTTAATTTTACTGCCACGTAATTACCAAATGTCTTCGAACTTTTTCTTACATCTACCGCTACATCTAATATTTCACCTTTAATACACTGTACAAGCTTGGCCTGAGGCTTCTCAAGCTGATAGTGTAAGCCTCTCACGGTACCTTTAAAGGATTTAGAGATATTATCCTGAACAAAAGAATCCAGAATACCATGCTCTTTCAATACCTCTTCTCGAAAAGACTCTAAAAAGTACCCTCTATCATCTTCATATACCTTTGGTTCGATAATTTTTACCTCAGGTATTCTTGCACTGGTAACTTTCATCTAGTAGATCGTCGTTAAAAATTCTTTTAAACCTTCTTGCCAACTGATAATCTTAATGTCGGGAATGGTACTAATTTTTTCAGTACTTAGTTTAGAAAAATAAGGTCGCCTGGCTCTGGTAGGATATTCTGAAGAGGGAACCGGTTCTACTTCTACATCTAAACCAGACAAGTGAAATATCTTAATTGCAAATTCATGCCAGTTTGTAACTCCTGAGCTAGTCAAATGAAACACTCCTTCATTCTGGTTTTGCAAGAGATGATAGGTTTGTTCTACAACCTGATGTGCAAAAGTTGGACTTCCAAATTGGTCATTTACTACCCGAAGCGACTTCTTTTCACTTCCAAGTTTAAGCATGGTCTTAATAAAATTATTCCCATGCCTACCACATAACCAGGAAACTCTCAGAATTAGATATTGACAACCAGAGTTTTCAATAACCTTCTCTCCTTTCCTTTTTGAAATACCGTACACATTTTGAGGATCCGTTTGATGATCCTCGGGATAGCCCTCTGGAAACTTTTTATAGTCATCCATTTTACCATTGAATACATAATCCGTAGAGTAGTGGATGAGCTTTATATTATGTTCGGTACAGACTTTTGAAATAGGCCCAAGAGCATCGGCATTTACTTTATATGCTAATGCTTGTTCATCTTCCGCCTGATCTACTTTTGTATAGGCAGCACAATTTATAAGTGCAGTAGGTGCTTCATTGTAAACTATTTCCCGAAGAGCTGCTTCATCTTGAATATTGAGCTCATCAGAGCAATAAGAACTATATTCGAGTCCTTTTTTTTCACAGAATTCGACCCACTCTTTACCAAGTTGCCCGCAAGCTCCTGTGATCAAGACTTTCATGGATTTTCTGAAGCAGTTTTATTGGTTACTTTAGTTAAAGGATATAACCTCGACCCAGTTCCTCCAGCTAGTACAACGCCTTTCATGAATGTGCTAAAATTGGTTTGCTTAATATTTGACCGATATCATCAAAAAAAGAAACTAGCTTTAATTTATATCAATTTGAAATACCGTTAGAAGGTTTTTGACAATACATTAGAAACAGAGCGTTACTAATATTAGAACCCTCTAACATTCAGGAGTTAGAATTAATTTATAATGCTCCGAAGCTCTCTGGTAAGTAAATGCTTAGACTTATTTTTAGAGGGCAATGAAAAAGTCATTCTCTATTCTCATCTTACTTATAAGCTTAGCTCCATGTAGCTTTTTAATGGCACAAAACAAGATATGGACCGGAGCTATAGATTCTTCCTGGCATAATGCAGGTAACTGGAGTCCGAACGGAGTTCCAGGTTCTGGTGAAAGTGTGATACTTAGAAATAACACTACTCCCTACCCGGTAATTACTACGAATGTATCTATAGAGTCTATCATTATTAATCACTGGTATTCCAACCCAGGTGATCAGCTTAAAATCAGAAACAACGCAACGCTTACAATTACTGATGATTTAACTATGAATGGATCATCAAAACTTGAAATCGTAAACGGTCATGTTGAAATGACCGGCGCCTCGTCGGGGCAAAACGTTTTTGATATGAAGTCTGCCACAACCGAGATCAATATCGATGAAGGGAGTTTTGCCATAGGAACGGCAAGTAATAACATTGATGCCGAAATTATTGGAGGGTTCAATCTGGGAGCTGGGGTTTTAACAGTTAATGGAGATTTTAATGTTTCCTCCGGTGACACTTTCAATGCAGAAAATGGAACCGCTGTTATTAATGGCAATAGTGAAATTAATGGCACTTATAATGGAGATGACGGATATAGTACGTTTAACGGAACCCTAGATGTAAAAAGCGGCGGAATCTTAAATTTAAATAAAGGTACTATTGACCTAAATGGAGAGACTTATGTAGGAAATACCGGAACTGTAAATTTTGGCTCCGGTACAGTTAATATTACCGACGATTTAACGGTTTCAGCGGGTGGTTACTTTAATGTTCAAGATGCTACTGTAAATATAACGGGAAGTGCCAGCTTTACTTCTAATGGTAATATGACTGTAGATTCAGGTACAATCAATGTTGGAGGGAACGCGACACTTAGTAACGGAGGAACCATAAGCCTGAACGAAGGTAATTTATCCATCGGAGGTGATGCTTCTTTTACTTCAGGAGGTAAAGTAGATGCAGGTACAGCAACGATTACTCTGGAAGGAGATTTTACACTCCAAAACAGTTCCAATTTCGATTCCGATTCGAGTACAGTGGTCTTCTCCGGAGATAGCACTCAGGTAGTATCGGCAGATAGTGACATCATATTTTTCAATGTGCATGTAGATTCGGGAGCCGTTTTTAGCACGGATGGAGGAAGCGGAAACACGATTATTATTGAAGGAGATTTGATGATTGATGAAGGTGGTCAGGTAATCATCAATGGAGATGACCAAATGGATGTAATGGGGAAAGTTGGTGGAGGAGGCTCTGGCGGAGTTTATAGTACCGACCCATATGCTGTGAATGCTTTCACTCCCTCCGAAAATTCGGTTGTAATTACATTTAGCAAAGGAATGGAAATAAATAGTGCCGAAAATATTTCCAACTATTCAATAGATGGAGGGATAACCATTTCCGGAGCTAGCCTTAATGCTGATGGAGATAGCACCGAAGTGACGCTCACTGTATCAACACTTACTGATGATGTTGAATATCAAGTCACCATGAATAATCTCATGAGTAATGATGGCGGGGAAATCTCTGATAACCACATAAAAAAATTCACCCGATACGGAGCATTAACCTTTTATAGTATTTCAGACGGAGATTGGAGCTCAAACAGTACATGGTCTCAGACCAGTCATTCCGGAAGTGCAGCTAGCGCAAATCCCGGAAATACCACTCAGGCCACGATAGTAATTGGTAATGGACATACGGTTACTCTAACGGATTCAACAGATTTAACGGAGCAGGTCTCTCTGTCAATTTCGGGTGCTACCTTTGTAATTGGCGATGGAGGAGTTTTGACCACAGGGTCACAAATAATTACCGGATCAGGAGCCTTTCAGGTTTCAACTGGAACTCTTGAGATTGGCTCTATAGATGGAATTCATTCTTCGGGGGGCTTTGGAAATATCCAAACCACAACCAGGGTTTTCAGCTCTTCAGGTTCTTATTCTTTTAAAGGCACTACTGTTCAGACTACTGGTTCTGGGCTTCCATCACTTGTGCAGAATTTAAGCATTGATAACCCATTGGGGGTCACTTTAGATGCAAACCTTGAGGTAACCGGAGTTTTGTTACTAGACCGTGGTTCGTTGACTATTAAAACCGGAAACAACCTCATAGCGAATACTAAAATAATTAACTCTGGTGATCTGATTATGCAACATGAGATAACCGGAACAAATGGTTCCAGACTTCTCTCTTCTCCTATTGCTTCAGATTATGAAGATTTATTCGATAGCATGGTCACACAAGGATATCCGGGAGCTTTTTACAGCACCGGTTCAAATCCAGGAGATACCCTTATGCCCAATGTGCTTTATTATGAAGAGAGCCATCCTGGAACAGATAATCAGCGTTGGAGGGCTCCATCAAGCGCCTCTACTTCTTTAACGGAAGGTCGCGGGTTATTCACCTACATCTTTGGAGATATCCCAGCAGACTCCAGGTATAACAATACATTTCCAATAACACTTGAAGTACAAGGCCAGGAACATGAAGGAGATATCGACTTCAATGTGACCTATACTACCACTGCAGACTCCGGGTGGAATCTTGTTGGTAATCCATATGCAGCTACCCTTGACTGGGATGATTCCAATTGGACTAAAACCAACATAGACGCTACCATATACATATGGGATTATGCTACTAGTGAATACAAGACATGGAATGGCACTACTGGAGATTTAGGAAGTGGGCTTATCGCTCCTTTTCAGGGATTTTGGGTAAAAGCAAATAACTCCTCTCCTTCTCTAATAGCACGAGAAGATTCAAAAACTACCGGAGGTTCCTTTGTTGGAAAATTTGCCACTAAAGAAACAAATACACACCCTTCTTTTTCGATTACGCTCTCAGATGATGAACTTAGCACTTCTGCTCATTTTATGTTCTCAGAGCATGCTAATATGGGAAAGGATAAAGATGATGCTTACCGATTGTTACCGATGGGAGATATAGAGTCATACCTTGAACTAAGTTCTATTTCCTATGAGGGTGATAAATATGCAATCAACAATTTACCAAGACATTTTGGTATACCCATTGAAATACCTCTCTCCATTAATTCATTCGTTGAGGGGCTTTCTTCATCCAAAGCCCTGAACTTTGAAATTTCAGAAATGAAGCATATCCCACAGGGATGGAGGGTTTTCCTGTACGATTCTAAGACAGAATCCAGCACAGAGCTTTTAGAGGGAACCATCTTCCCATTTAATTTTGAAGGGGAGCATGGTAAAATTGCTCCAAACTATAAGAGTACTTCAAAGCCAAAATTGACAAGCAAAAGTTCTCCAGACCAGGCCAGGTTTTCAATAATTATAGAACCAGGAGAAGATGCAAATGATATGCCGAATTCTTTTGAACTTTTTCAGAACTATCCAAACCCATTTAATCCTACCACTAATCTTGAGTTCTCCCTACCCATCCAAAGTGAAGTAAGCATTGATATCTATGATATGCTTGGGAGGAAAGTAGCTTCCATCCTAAATCGAAAGCAACTCGATGCCGGAACTCATACTTATACCTGGAATGCTTCTGATCTTTCAAGCGGTATTTATATTTATCGCTTTGTTTCCGGGGGCAACGTCTACACAAAAAAAATGACGTTAATTAAGTAACCGTAATCTGAATTATTAAAGCTCTCTAAGGGCTATTAGAATTGGTTAATTTCAATTAACCCTACCGATGCTTTGTCTATCTTCGTACCCATTAGATCCACAAGGATTTAAGTACGCTTTAAATTTATCGAGACAAGTTGCGCTTAAGGGTAGCCATATTTTCATCAATTTTGATTGCAATATCATTATACGCTGATATTGCACATGGCCAGGTAGCGGGCTATACAAATCGTCTCAAGTTCCAGGTAAATGCTTCCCAGGTTGAGGATACCACCGATATTTCCAATTTCCCGGTACTCATTAGTCTCACTGATAACGACCTAAGAACCATGGCCAATGGTGGCTTTGTCCGAAATACTAATGGTTACGATATCATCTTTACCGCCGCCAACGGAACTACTATTCTCAGTCATCAGCTTGAGGAATACAACGCCTCAACCGGAGAGATAATCTTTTGGGTTCGCTTCCCTACCCTTGGATATAACACTGACACCGAGTTTTATATCTACTTTGGAAATTCCGGAATAGCTTCTGATCAATCCAGTACCAATGTTTGGGATTCGAATTATAAGTTGGTCATGCACCTCAACGAAACAGGGTCGGGAGGAATTAATTTCACGGATGCTTCTGGTAATATCTCCTCTACGGATATTACCGATAATGCTACCGTAGCTACAGATGGACAGGTTTCTGGGGGAAGACTCTTTGATGACCCAGGAACCGGTGACCTTATCACCATTGCTGATAATGGTGTATCTCCCCTGGATATTAGTGGGAACATTACAATTTCTGTCTGGATCAATATTTCAAATGTTGCCAGCGGCCCTGATATTATTTCTAAGGGTAGTTACTTAGACGGATATGCTGTTTGGGTAAATGGCTCAGGCTTGTTGCGCTTTCAAATAAATAATTCGGCCCTATCAGCAGGAACCGGTACTATTTCAAATGGTTCATGGAATTATATAGTTGCTACTAGAGCCTCAAATGGGGATCGCGTTTTATATTTGAACGGAGCGCAGATAGCAAGTGATAACAATGCAGCTTCTTTTGAGGTCAATGACGATGACCTCTTCCTTTCCACTGCAAGCTTTGATTTCGAAGGAAGTATGGATGAGTTTCGACTTTCCAATATTACCCGAGACAGCGCCTGGATTGCTACCGAGTATAACAATAAAAATTCTCCGGGCACCTTCATTACTGAAATAAATGCAGAACCAATAGCTGCTGACATTGAAGGAGCAAATCTTACCTATAATTCAGGGGATTCTCCAACCGCTATCACTTCTGCTATCACCTTAACAGATGGAAATGATACTGACCTTGAAAGTGCTACTGTACAAATAACCGGCAATTTTAATGATGCACAGGATGTATTAGGCTTTGTTGACCAAAATGGAATTAGCGGTAGCTACTCCTCTGTAACAGGCATTTTGACCCTTACAGGAACTTCTTCAGTATCAAATTACCAAACAGCACTTCGAAGTGTTACCTACGAAAATACTGATGCATCCCCCACTACAGCTACCAGAACAATAAGCTTCACAGTGAATGATGGTACCGATGACAGTAACACAGAAACCCGTGACATTACGGTTATCAAAGTTAATATCGATCCTGTACTAGCTAATATTGAATCATCGAACCTGGTTTATTTTGCAAGTAGTGGTGAACGGGTTATTACTTCTTCTATTGAAGTCTCAGATGTAGATAATGTGAATTTAGATAGTGCAGTAGTAGAGTTTACTTTCGGCTATATATCCAGTGAAGATACCTTACGGTTTGTAGACCAAAATGGAATTACCGGAAGCTGGAATGAGACCTCGGGTAAACTCACCCTGACTGGTAGTGCGACAACTTCTGTATATGAAGCAGCATTACGTACGGTCACTTATGAAAATGAAGCCGGCTCTCCAACTATGAGCAGTCGCACCATCAGTGTTAGGGTAAATGATGGAGAGAATGACAGTAATACGTTAACCAGAGATGTTGAATACCCAACATCTATTGCTGATTTGACTAACTACAAAGCAGATGTTGTATTTCACTTTGATGCACAGGACGCAGATGGGAATGGGGACAGTGGAACCGGCCAACCTGCGGATGGTACTCTTGCGAGCTGGATTGATATTACTGGAAATGTAACTACCACCGCTCCAGGTGGAGATGAACCTACGATTAACGCAAGCTATTTTGGTGAAAGAAGTGGAATTCTATTCGATTATAACTCCGGTAATAATGGAGATCACTACCCGCTAAGTGAACCAACAACAGCCCCTACCATTAATAGCGGGACCTTTACTGAAAAATCATTCGCAGTAGTCTTTCGAACTACCGATAACATTAGTGGGCTGCATACAGTATATGAACAAGGCGGGAGTAGCCGGGGCTATAACTTGAGTGTTAAAGATGGGGTTGCTTACGCCTACGCGTACAGTAATAACTGGGCAAGTCAAAACAAGTCTTTAAACCTGGGTACTGTAGAACCGAATACATCTTACATAATGATTGCCAGTCACGGTTCTACTGGTAGCGTATCAACCAGCTATTGGAGAGCCTCCCTAAATGGAGGAACCATTCAGGAACTTGATGGCGCTGTTGATATGGCCAATCATGGTGGAGATCCTAATATTGGAGAAGAGGACGGTACCAGAGATCCAACTAGTTTTTCAAACCCTGGAGGAACAACCAGTAATTTTGATGGCTTTGTTGGTGAAATTATTTCCTGGAATGATAGTCTTGAGGCTGTAGACTTCACCAATATCTACGCATTTCTGAGCGAAAAGTGGTTCAACGTCCCTCCTGTTTTAGCAGATATAGAAGTATCTAATCTGAGCTATAGTGAAGGTGATGGTACAGTGAATATCACCTCGTCCATCACGGTAACCGATACCGATAATACCAATCTGGATAGTGCGAAAGTTTCTATCACTTCTGGTTTTGAAAGCTCCGAAGACGTGCTTGCCTATGCAACTGCTCTGGGAATCTCCGGCTCTTACGACTCCGGATCAGGAGTACTTACTCTTACCGGTACTACTACCGTAGCAAACTATCAGACTGCCCTTAGAAATGTAACCTACGAGAACACAGAAACTACTACCCCTTCAACTACCACTCGCGAGATTAGCTTTATAGTGTATGATTGGGATGATTCCAGTGCAGTAGTTACCAGGGAAATTGATATCTCTCCTAATAATGACCTCCCGGTATTAGCAAGTCTTGAAGGAACAACTATTGCCTTTACCGAAGGCGATGCAGCTACTTCAATTAGTAGCGCGATAACCGTTTCAGATACTGACGATACAAATCTTGAAGGAGCCACCGTTGCTTTTACCAATAACTATTTCCTTGGCGAAGATGAATTAGCTTACTCCACTGCTCTTGGTATTACGGGTTCTTTCGATGCAATGTCTGGGGTTCTTACTCTGACTGGTTCTACAACATTGGCAAACTACCAAACCGCATTGCGCAATGTTACTTATGAAAATACAAGTTCTGATCCTGTAACAGGATTAAATCGAACCATCGAAGTAAGAGTTTTTGACGGAATTGATAGTAGCGCAACTGGTACAACCCGGGATATTTCTGTTGCCAGCTTAAATACGGCGCCTACCCTGGCAAATATTGAAAGCTCAGGAATTTTTTATCAGGTTGGAGATTCAAGCCTTATTTCTGAAACTATTACGCTTACTGACCCGGATGACACCGATATTGAAACAGTAACCTTTCAAATTACTACCAATTATAATAGCGCTGAGGATACATTAACCTTCCAGTCGTTATTCGGGATCACACCTTCCTGGACAGACGGAACCGGAACATTAACCCTAACAGGACCAGCTTCTAAAGCAGATTTCCAATCCGCAATAAGAACCGTACGATACCAAAGTACCACTACTACCCCAGAAGATATACCAAGAACGATTTCCATATCCGCAAATGATGGAGATGTAGATAGTAATGTCCCAACAAGAGATATCTCATTTAGTATTCCCAAATCTGTTAATGACTTGTTGCTATGGCTAAAAGGTGATGAAGGTACATTCACTACTACTGGAGGAACTACTGCAAGTTCTGAAGGAACTGATGTGGGTCGGTGGGAAGATCAAAGTGGTAATGATCGCCATTTTACAGCTACCAACGGTGGAAGTGAACCTACATTCAGGACAAGCATTAGTTCACTTAATGATCAAAATGCTATCGAATTCCCCGGTACAGCAAACTTTAGACTTGAAGATATTGATGCTGAGAACTATCTGAATGGTTTGGACGAGCTTACCATCTTTTTTGTGATAGAATCAGACGAAGTAGGTTCTGACCGTGGTTTCTGGACCACTTATGAGCCAGATGGTACGAGTGGAGACCAGGTATTTAGTATTCGTTATGATAGCCTTGGAGCTAACGGAGGCGCTGAAGGGGTAATTACTACTGGTATGCGTGATTTGAACGTGGCTTTTTCGCAAGAGAGTTTTGAATTCGCTCAAACCACTTCTGGTCAAATTGTAATGCTAAAGTGGACTTCTGAAGAAAACTATCAGCTATATATTGATGGAGTGCTTAGTAACCCTTCTTTCTTCCAGAATATCCCGACAGGTACACTTTCTGCTGTAACCACGGCAATTATTGGCCAGGGAACCGAGAACACATCGGAAAGTTGGTATGGATTAGTAGCAGAGGTGATTCTTTACGGAGACGACATTACTATTGAGGACCAGGAAGCTGTTGAAGATTATCTGTCTTTCAAATATGGTATTGCTATTCGCTCGCTTACTGCTGCTACAGGTGGTGAGGCTATCTCTGCCGATGATGCCAGTATTGCTCCTATGCCTGCTTATACAACACTTACAGGGCCTCGTGTTCAGGAAAGCTTTGAAGGGGAATTTACCAATGGAGGTACCTTTGTCTTTACCGCTCCAACAGGATTTGAATGGAATACAGGCTCAAGCCCGGGCGCGAGCATCCTCCCTGCATTTGGCGGAACTACAGAATTAGCTATATCTGCACCAGTTGTTACCAGTACAGAAATTACATTCACGATTACTGCTGAATCTGTTACTAACCCTGGTGAGATTACCTTTTCCAATTTCGAAGTACGTCCAACTACCGGTACGCTTCCGAATACTGGAAATATTACCAATACAGGTACAACCGGGCTTGGAGGTTCAACCAGTTATGGTACCTTAACTATGGTAGCCGGTACTCAAATTGAGATGGAATTTGCCGAACAGCCTTCTGCTTCTAATGTGAGCTCGGCCATCTCCCCTGCTGTACGGGTTCAATTGATTGATCAATTTGGAAACCCCGTAGAAGAAAGTCGGGTGAATATTGATATCGCACGTAATGTTGTTTCCGGCTCAGGAGAATTAGGAGGTACAACTACAGAGCAAACCAATGTATTTGGAATTGCTGAATTTGATGACATCAATATTGATGCAATAGGAACATATAGTCTTACGGCTTCAAGTACAGGTCTGACCGATACTACAAGTAACGACTTTGATGTGGTAGTGCTTGGCCAGCTTACCCAGTTTGTTGTTGAAAGAGTGCCTTCAGGGAATATCTCCGACAAACTAGCCGGTCAGAACTTCAATATTACTGTGGTAGCTGTAGATGGTATACAGGATACAGTAGATACATTTACCGGCACCGTAAGTTTATCGTCAAATTGTACTATGGGTACCGGTCAGGGAACCACAGCAAGTTTTGTTGCTGGTGTATTGTCTTCTGCTACGGTTTCTATTTCGAGTCTCGGAACCTGTTCTATTACAGCAACCAATAGCGCCGGATCAGAAACCGGTACCAGTAACACTTTTGATGTAACTCCTGGCGCTCCTTCTGAAGCCACTACAACAATTTCAGCAAGCCCTACCGTAATACTTAATGACGGTTTCTCTACTTCAACCATTACTGTTCAACTAAAGGACTCTGAAGGTAATAATGTGACTACTGGTGGGGAAACAATAGTACTTAGCGAAACAGATGGTACCCTAAGTTCGGTTACTGATAATGCTGATGGCACCTATACCGCCACTCTTACCTCTTCGGTGGTAGCAGGTACAGCAACTATCACCGGTACACTTAATGCTGCTTCCATCACCGATGATGCTGAAGTTGAATTTGCTGAGTTTAATAACCTTTGGCAATCTTCTGTTGGGTCCATTGCCGATGCCCGTAACTGGGATTTAGCTACAAACTGGAGCTCGGGATCAGTTCCTGTACCAGGAGATAAAGTATTGGTACCGGCCGTTCCCGCTGTAGGTAACGAGCAGCCTGTAGTAAATACAACGGATACCGAAGTTGCTCAGTTATCAATAGAAGCGAGTGCTTCAGTAACAGTATCAGGTGGTATTGAGCTTATTGTTAACGGAGAACTTTCCGGAGATGGAGAGGTTCTTGGAAGTAACACCGACTCTGTTACTGTAGCTGGTAATTTGGGTATTTCAGATATGTCGGTTGGTTTCGTGAAATTGAATGGTACCAATAACCAGGATGTAACTACTCCAAACGACTATGTAAACCTTGAGTTGGATAACAACAACGGTGCTGATTTCACTACTGATTTAAGTGTTTCCGATACCTTGAAACTCACAAATGGTACACTGTTCCTACCTTCAGGCACCACTCTTATCGCCAATGAAAAACAATATGGCAACGGTGAATTGAGAATGCAGCAGAGGATGTTTGGAGACCTCGGCTGGAGGCTCATCTCCTCTCCTATCGATACTACTTTTGGTGAATTCCTGGATGGGGTACTTACCCAGGGTTATGACGGTGCTTTTTACGATATCAATACAAGCCCGGGAGATACATTACAGCCTAATGTGCTTTACTATTTGGAGAGTTATGATAATGGCGGAAACGGTGCTACCGACAATCAACGCTTCCGTGCTCCAACAAGTTCTAACCAAAAAGTTACCCAGGGACAGGGAATGTTTGTCTTCCTGTTTGGAGATATAGCTGCCGATTCGCGTTATAATGATCCATTGCCAGACACCCTTGATGTTAGCGGCCGTGAATTTGATGGAAATGGAACAATAGTAGACTTTGGTGTAACCTATACTACCACCGCTGATTCTGGATGGAATTTAGTTGGAAACCCTTTCCTTGCTACTATCGACTGGGATGATGAAGCTAACTGGACCAAGACCAATATTGAGTCTACTATCTATATATGGGATCCGTCTGCGAATGGCGGAGATGGTGAGTATCTAACCTGGAATGGAACTACCGGTACTCTGCCAAATGGTGGATTAATCCCTCCTTTCCAGGGATTCTGGATAAAAGCGAATGATGCAAGCCCAGTACTTTCTGTAAGCAAAGAAGCTAAAACAACAGGAGGAAGTTTCCTCAGGAAAGAGCTTCCTAAAGGAGCAATAGTAGACACCCTTTCTAAACAGAAAAATAATACTCCTGTACCAATCCTTGATATAGCTGTTACTTCAACAAGTGGACGTCAAAAACGAACGAACCTCATGTTCTCAGATGAAGGTTTAAGAAGTAAGGACATCCTTGATGCCTATACTCTTTCTCCGCTTACCAGTTCTTTTATCGAATTCCATTCACTGCTTGATGATGGCTCTCAGTTAGCAATAAACAATCTTCCAAATGACTTCAATTCCAGATTATTTATTCCATTACATATTGCAGCATTTGAAAATGGAGCGCCTACTTCGGAAGAACTAACTATAGTTTGGGATGAATTGCGAGGGATTCCTGAAGATTGGATTCTCACTTTAATTGATAATGAGACCGGACAGGAAATCAATATGCTAGAAGAACGCACTTATAGCTTCTTCCATTCTACAAGAGCAAAGGTAGCACCAAAGGCAAATCCATCTTCTCCGAACTTTAGCATCAGAGCTAAAGCAAGTACTCAGAGTACCCGTTTCACCTTAAAAGTGAGTACAGAACAGATAGAAAGAGATGTACCGGAAGAAATATTCCTATCTCAGAACTATCCTAACCCGTTTAATCCGTCTACAACAATCCCGTTTGGTTTAAATGAAGACAGCAATGTACAATTGATCGTTTATGATATCCTTGGAAGGAAAGTAAAAACCCTAGTTGATGGACCAAGAACAGCCGGAAGGTATGAGATTCAATTTAATTCAAGAGAGCTGGCAAGTGGCGTTTATTTCTACAGGTTAACAACCAATAATAAAGTATTACTCAAGAAATTTACGCTGATTAAGTAGACCTATCTCCTCGACAAATATTAGAAAGGCTTAATTAACGTATTTGAGTTAACTACTTGCAGTATATTTGATGCGTCTGGGATCAGCTTAACGAATACAACATGTTTGTTAAGAGGGATCCTCAAAAAACTTTCCTCTCATTTTTACTTTTTCTCCTGCTTCTTGGCGATGTTGCCAGTGCTCAAGTTGAGAATTACTCGAACCGAAAGAAGTTCATCGTTGAAAGCGACCTTGTTATAGGCGACTCAGATCTGTCCAATTTTCCGGTTCTCGTTAGTACAACGCTAAACGATCTTAGAAGTACCACAAATGGAGGCTTTGTTCAGAATGTAAATGGCTATGATATCGTATTTACTTCTGACAATGGTACTACCATCTTGAGTCATCAGTTGGAAGAATACAATGCTTCAACAGGTGAGATTGTAGTTTGGCTAAGGTTTCCCTCCCTTTCCGTTTCCAGTGATACAGAATTCTATATGTATTTTGGAAACTCAGGCATTTCAACAGATCAATCTACTGTTAATGTATGGGACTCGAATTATAAACTGATCCTGCATCTGGATGAAACAGCTAGCGGACCCACCAATTTTACTGATGCTTCCGGGGAAATTTCTTCTACTGATATAACCGATAACGCAACTACAGCTGCTAACGGTCAGATTGGTGGGGGGCGTCAATTCACAGACCCTGGTACAAACGATGTAATTACCATCGCTGACAATGGAGTCTCACCTTTGGATATCGCTGGAAATATTACCATTTCTCTTTGGTTCTATGGTGAAAATTTAGACGATGCTCCTGACCTAATTTCGAAAGGAACCTATACGAATGGATATTCAATTTGGTCGTCCTCTGATCGAGAACTAACGTTTTCAGTAAATGGAGTCGATCTTGAAAGCGCCGACTTTATTACTTCAGATGACTCCTGGTACCATATTGTAGCAACCCGGGCTTCAAACGGCGACCGTTTCCTTTACCTGGATGGAGAGCAGGTAGCTACTGATAATTCTACTGCTTCCTTCACTATAGATGATGAAGATGTGTTCCTGTCTAGCTCTGTCTGGGCATTTGTAGGAATTATGGACGAAGTGCGTATTTCTAATATAGCCAGAGACAGTGCCTGGATTGCTACGGAGTATAACAATCAGTCTTCCCCCGGAACCTTTATTGTCGAGATTAATGCAGAACCTGTCCTAAGCTCTATAGAAAGTTCTTCTATCACTTATAGCTCGGGTGACTCTCCAACTGATATCACCTCAAGTCTGATAATATCAGATGGTAATGATACGAATATCGAAAGTGCCAGTGTATCCATAACATCTAATTTCGATGGTACTGAAGATGTTTTGGGCTTTACAAATCAAAATGGCATTACAGGCAGTTATTCTTCAAGTACGGGTATCCTCTCACTGACAGGTTCAGCGACGCTGGCTAACTACCAAACCGCGTTACGTAGTGTTACTTATGAAAATACAGATGACGCTCCGGGCACCGCCACACGAACCATCAGTTTCACCATAAATGATGGGGACGATACCAGCAATTCCCAAACAAGAGATATTGATGTTATAAAGGTGAACACCCCTCCGGTATTAAGTGCCCTGGAAACTACTAACATCACATACTTTGCCGGAAATGGTGAAAAAGTAATTACCTCCACCCTGGAGATATCAGACATTGACGATACCACTCTGGATAGCGCTTTCATTCAAATCACCTCCAATTACCTTTCTTCAGAAGACACCCTTCGTTTCAGCAATCAAAATGGAATTACTGGTTCATGGGCAGAAGCAACAGGTAAGTTAAAACTATCCGGTAATGCCACTCTGGCCGTCTATCAGGCAGCTCTGAGGGCCGTCACTTATGAAAATGAAGCCGGGTCTCCCACCATGAACACTCGTACAGTTAGTATTACCGTTAACGACGGTACGGAAGATGGAAATACAGTCACCCGGAATATTGAGTATCCCGCTACAATCACTGAACTCGCCTCATACAAAAGTCCTGGAGTATTTCATTTTGATGCACAGGATGCGGACGGTGATGGGAACACGTCAACCAATCAGCCTTCTGATGGCACTTTGTCCTCCTGGGGTGATAGATCAGATAACGTATCAGCAAGTACTGTAGATATTTCAGCAATAGCCCCTAGTGGGGATGAACCCACATTAAGTTCAACGGCTTTAGGAGGCCGTACAGCCATTATATTTGATGGAAATTCTGGCAATGATGGGGACAATTTTGATTTAGCTAATAATACTATCGTCAATACCAGCGCCTTTACGGAAAAATCATTTGCCACTGTTTTCCGAACCAGCGATGACCTTTCGGGATTCCAGGTAATTTATGAACAAGGTGGTGGTGTAAACGGCTATAACATTTCGATAAAAGATGGAGAGGCATATGCCTATGCGTGGAGTAGTAACTCTTCCTGGACAGATGGTGATGATGTATCCATCAATTTGGGTACCGTTGAAACTCATACAACCTATATAGTAATTGCAAGCCACGATCAGTCTACTACGACTTGGGAAGCAAATATTAATGGAGGAAGTATCATTCAAAGTCCACTTACAGCTGGTACAATGAGCAGTCATAGTGGAGGACCAAGAATAGGTGAAGAAGATGGAACCAGTGATCCCGTCACTTTCGTAAGTAATCCATCTACTACAAATAATTTTACTGGTGAAGTTGCTGAGCTCGTTTCGTGGAATGCATCATTAACAGAAACTGATTTTACTAATATCTATGCACACTTAAGTGATAAATGGTTTAATACACCACCTGTTCTATCCAATATTGAAGTTTCAGCCTTGGATTATACCGAAGGTGATGCCGCTACTGCTATTAGTTCAACCATCACCATAACAGATGCAGACACTGAAGACGATGCCACTGAAATTGATAGCGCGAAAGTGTACATATCCAGCGGGTTTGTCAGTTCTGAAGATATACTGGCATATACTACTGCTCTCGGTATTTCAGGTTCTTATGACTCTTCAAGCGGGGCTCTAACTCTCACAGGATCAACGACAACCGGAAACTATCAGACAGCTTTAAGAAACGTAACCTATCGAAATTCAGAAACAACCACTCCAACTGTTTCTACCAGAAAAATAAGTTTTATCGTTTATGACTGGGATGATTCAAGTGGGGTAATAACCCGGGATATTGATGTTATAGCATCCAACGATCTTCCTGTTCTTTCCAATCTGGAAGCAACTACTCTCTCTTTTACTGAGGGCGGTACGGCTACAGATATTACTGCAGCTCTTACCATTTCTGATAACGACAATACTACCCTTCAGGGAGCTACCGTAGCATTTACAAACAACTATTTTTTAGGTGAAGACGAACTCAATTATACCACAGCACTTGGTATTAGTGGATCTTTTAATAGTACTACCGGGATTTTAAGTCTTAGCGGTACAACGACACTGGCAAACTATCAGGCAGCACTAAGAAATGTCACTTTTGAAAACACCAGTACTGATCCTGTTACGAGCGTTAATCGTACCATAGAAATTCGTGTTTTTGATGGCACCGATAGCAGTGCAACCGGAACAACACGTGATATTTCTGTTTCCAGTGCTAATACCCTCCCTACCCTAGCCGATCTTGAAACTGAAACTATTTTCTATCTGGCAAATCAGTCGTCAACTATTTCAGAGACTATCACCATCACTGACCCTGATGATTCAACTATTGAAACGGTAACCTTCGAGATTACATCGAATTATGATAGCTCTCAGGATACGCTAGAATTCGAATCCTTATTTGGGATAACATCAACGTGGACAGATGGTTCAGGGACTCTGACACTTACTGGGCCTGCTTCGAAGTCCGATTTTCAATCAGCGATCAGGACCGTCAGCTACCGCAATACAGTAAGTGCACCTACCGATGTTGATAGAATCATAAGTATCACTGCAAATGATGGTGATGGTAATAGTAATACAGTATCCAGAGCTATTTCTTTTAGTATCCCAAAATCCTTTTCCGACTTGTTAGTTTGGCTAAAAGGAGATGCGGGTACATTTACAACCACCGGCGGTTCGACGGCGAGTACAGAGGGGTCGGATGTAGGAAGATGGGAAGATCAAAGTGGGAATAATAACCATTTCACTGCTACTAATTCCGGTACTGAACCTACATTTCGCACAAGTTTAAGCTCAATAAATTCGCAGAACGCTGTTGAATTCCCGGGCTCTTCAGGATACCGGCTTGAAGATATTGACGCAGAAAATTACCTGAATGGATTAGACGAGCTTACCATTTTCTTTGTACTGGAATCAGATGATATAAATACTGATCAGGGTTTTTGGACTACGTATGAGCCAGATGCAACTGGCGAAGACAGAGTATTCAGTATCAGGTACGACAGCCAGGGAGATAACGGATCGGCGGATGATGTAATTACAACTGGCATGAGGGATTTAGCTACCGCTTTTGTAATGGAAAGTTTTGAAGCAGCGCAATCTGCAGTAGGCCAAATTGTGATGCTTAAATGGTCTTCCGAATTGAATTACGAGCTGTATGTGGATGGAGTACTTAGCAACCCCACCTTCTTCCAGAATATCCCAACCGGAGTACTTGAAAGTGTTACGACCGCAATTATAGGTCAGGGAACAAAAGATTTATCAGGAAGCTGGGATGGACTGATCGCCGAAGTAATTCTCTATGGAAAGGAACTTTCTATCTCTGAGCAAGAGGATATTGAAGATTATTTGTCTTCAAAATATGATATCGCAATTCGTTCTTTAACAGCTGCTACAGGTGGAGAAGCCATATCTGCAGACAATGCCAACTCAACCTATACTACCCTCTCCGGGCCAAGAGTACAGGAAAGTTTTGTGGGCGAATTCGCCAGTGGAGGAACCTTCGTTTTTAATGCTCCTTCGGGTTTCGAATGGGACGACACCAATTTACCCGCTCCATCCGCTGCTGTTGCTTCTGCATTTGGAGGAAATACAGAACTCACAGTCTCACTTACGGGCAGAACCAGTTCTCAAATTACCTTTACAATAGGTTTCGAATCCAGCACCAATCCTGGAGAAATTATCTTCTCAAATTTTAAAGTGCGACCAACAACGGGCGTCCTCCCGAATACCGGCTTTATCACCAATACTGGTACAACTGGATTAGGTGGAAGCACTAATTATGGAGAGCTAATTATGATTCCAGGAGCGAAAAACGCATTGGAATTTAGTGAACAACCCTCCACTTCAAATGTGAGTTCTGCAATATCCCCTGCTGTTCGGGTACAGCTTCTTGATCAGTATGGAAATGCAGTAGAAGAAAATGACGTGAGTATTTCTATAGCAAGGAATATTGTTAGTGGAAGCGGAACTCTTGGAGGGACCACAACCACGACAACAAATATCTTTGGAATAGCAGAATTCAGTAATCTGACACTAAGCGGAACTGGTAGCTATACCCTTTCTGCCTCCAGTACTGGCCTTACAAGTGCTACAAGTACTGCGTTTGACATCGTAGTTATCGGTGAGCTTACCCAATTCCAGGTAGAGCGTGTACCTTCGGGCAATATTTCCGATAAGCAAACTGGAAAATCCTTCAATATTACCGTGGTTGCTGTAGATGGTCAGCCTGATACTGTTAAAACCTTCACCGGAACAGTAAATATATCCTCTAATTGTTCTTTAGGTTCAGGAGATGGAACTACCGCAAACTTTAGCTCAGGGGTGTTGACTTCTCATACTGTTTCCATTTCCAGCATTGGTACATGTGTACTAACTGCTACAAATTCTTCAGGTTCAGAAACAGGAAGTAGTAATAGTTTTGATGTAAGTCCGGGTGACCCAGCAGCTTCTACTTCTACTATCTCTGCAAGCCCAACGGTAATATTTAATGATGGATTTTCGACCTCAACAATCACTGTTCAGCTTAAAGACTCCGAAGGGAATAATATTAGCTCTGGTGGTGAAACAGTGCTTTTGAATACTACAAGTGGTTCTTTGAGTTCTGTAACCGATAATTCTAATGGTACTTATACAGCTATGCTTACCTCTTCAACTATAGCTGGAACTGCAACTATCAGTGGAACCCTTAATACGGTTTCAATCACTGACAATGTGGATGTAGAGTTTGCCGAATTCAATAACCAATGGCAGTCATCGGTGGGCTCTGTGGTTAATGCCCAAAACTGGGATTTGGCTACAAACTGGAGCTCTGGTGTTGTCCCAGCCTCCGGCGATAAGATATTAATACCTGCAACTCCCGCAGTGGGTAATGAGCAACCCGTAATTAACTCGACCGATACACAAATAGCTCAGCTTTCTATAGAAGCTAGCGCCTCAATCACTATTTCTGGTGGAAAAGAATTAATTATAACCGGAGGACTTTCAGGAGACGGGGAAGTGTTGGGGAGTAATACCGATTCCGTTACCGTAGGTGGAGATTTAGATATATCTGATATAACAGTAGGCTATGTAAAGTTGGGTGGTAGTGCAAAACAAGATGTATCGACCCCCAATAGCTATGTAAATCTTGAATTGGATAATACTTCGGGAGCCGATTTTACTACAGATTTATCGGTTTCAGGGACTCTGAAACTCACTAATGGAACATTATTTCTTCCTACCGGAACCACTCTTATTGCAAATACCAAGGAGTATGAAAACGGTGAATTACGAATCCAGCAACGAATGTTTGGAGATATGGGATGGAGAATGCTCTCTTCACCAATTGACACCACTTATGGGGAGTTTCTTGATGGAGTTTTAACTCAAGGATATTCTGGTTCTACCTTAGGTAATGATGTAGATGACAACCTCCAGCCTACCGTACTTACTCATTTAGAAAACTATTCGGGAACGGACAACCAGCGATTAAGAGCTCCGACCAGTTCAAGCCAAAAAGTTACTCAGGGACAGGGAATCTTTGTCTTCCTATTTGGAGATATCGCGGCAGATTCGAGATATAATGACCCCTTGCCGGATACTCTTGATGTAAGTGGACAGGAATTTGATGGGAACGGTACCGAAGTTGATTTTGGAGTAACCTATACAACAACCGCAGATTCGGGCTGGAACTTTATAGGTAATCCCTTTCTCGCGACAATTGACTGGGATGACAATACAAATTGGACCAAAACTAATATTGAGTCGACCATTTATATCTGGGATCCATCCGCAAATGGCGGTGATGGTGAATATCTAACCTGGAACGGGACTACTGGTACCCTTCCAAATGGAGGCTTAATCCCTCCTTTCCAGGGATTCTGGATTAAAGCAAATGACGAAAGTCCTGTACTTAAAGTAAGTAAAGAAGCGAAAACAACCGGAGGAAGCTTCCTCAGGAAAGAAGCTTCTGGTTTCCGGAGCAATAATTCTTCTGTACAAATTATAGACCTTGCTCTCACCTCAACATCTGGTCGATCCAAAAAAACTAATATCATGTTTTCGGACCGTGGGTTAAAAGCTAAAGATGAGTTAGATGCATACAGACTCCTGCCTTTAACCAGTTCCTTTATAGAGATGCACACTTTACTGGAAGATGGTACTGAATTAGCAATCAATAGCCTACCAAATGACTTCAACTCCAGGCTATTTATACCAATCCATATTGGTTCTTATGAACATGGTATTCCAAAATCCGAAGATTTAACCTTTGTTTGGGGAGACCTGAGGAGCATTCCTGAAGACTGGATTTTAACCCTTATCGATAATGAAACAGGTAATGAAATCGATCTGATGCAAGAGGAGTCTTACACCTTCTTTCACTCCACCAAAGCAAAAGTAGCTCCTATTACCAATCCTTCTTCACCAAATTTTAAGATTCACAGAAAATCCGGTTCCCAGAGCACTCGCTTCACATTAAAGATAAGTACAGAACAAATTGAGAGAGATGTTCCGGAAGAAATATTCCTATCGCAGAATTACCCAAATCCGTTTAATCCTACCACTACCATTCCTTTTGGCCTGAATGAAGACAGCCATGTTGAATTAGTAGTATATGATATGCTCGGGCGTAAAGTACAAAGCCTTGTTGACGGACCAAGAGCCGCAGGAAGGTATGAAGTACAATTCAACTCAAGAGAATTAGCCAGTGGGGTTTATTTCTACAGGCTTATAACAACCGATAAAATACTTGTGCAGAAATTTACCCTGATTAAATAACTCTACCCTTTGTTTAGGACGAAATTAGAATGGGTTAATTCATTATTTAATCATACCTGCTTAGATTATATTTATTTGGGCTATTAGACCCAATTAACCCGTGGTAGACAAATGAATGCATGTGTATTCCGAGAAGTTCACATATCGGTTTTATCCTTCTATTTTTATTTGGACTAAGTGAAATTGCTCAGGCACAATTGGGCTCTTTTTCTAATCGAAAAAAATATTTTGTTGAAAGTGATAATGTAAGTGGCTCTTCTGATTTCACTGACTTTCCTGTATTAATTAGTATTACAGACTCCGACTTCGCCTATAATGCCACCCCAGGTACCGGAACAGATAATATTAATGGTTTCGATATTGCCTTTGCTGCTGCTGATGGTACAACGGCATTGGATTTTGAATTGGAGTCATATAATTCGGGAACAGGAGAGATCATTTTCTGGGTTCGATTCCCTACTCTTAGCCCTACTACCGATACCCAATTTTTTATCTATTATGGGGATGCTGCCATTACTACTGACCAAAGTTCGACCTCTACCTGGGATTCAAACTACCAGTTGGTTATGCATATGGATGGGGATACAAATAGTAATGAGGAAGACGGAACATCCAATAATAACGATGGTACGATTAGTGGTGATACCCCTGGAATTTCATCTGTTACGGGTCAAATTGGAAATGCCCGTGACTTTGTACGTGCTGATCGTGACTTCATCCAGGTAGCCGACGACGCCAGTTTAGATATCACAGGTAATATCACAGCTTCCTTTTGGTTTAACCAGACTACTGGTGAGGTACCAGACTATATTTCCAAAGGTATTAATACCTCCTATGAGATTACTTCAAGGAGTGGTGTAAGAACAAGATGGAGAAAAAATGGAAGCAACGTATTAACTGTAGGGGCAGCAAATTCTTTAACTAATGCCACCTGGATATATTTAACCTTTGTACAGCGCTCTACTGGTATGGCTATTTATCAGGATGGCGTTGAAGTGGCATCAAATACCAATACAACTGCTTTCGTAACTAATAATGACCCACTTTATATCTCTCGGCTAGCAGATGCAGTCGATGGAATAATTGATGAAGTTCGTATTTCAGATACAGATCGTTCTGCGGACTGGATTGCTACAGAGTACAACAATCAATTTAGCCCCGGAACTTTTATTGGCCAACTTGATGACATACCAGGTTTGAGTAATATCGAAACCAGTACACAACTTTATACTGCCGGAGGTTCTGATGTATTTATTACCAACTCTCTTCTTATTGGTTCTCATCCTACCGTATCTACTTTTGACAGTGCCGTAGTTCAAATAACGGCGAACCTGGATGGATTAGATGATAACCTTAATTTTACAGACGGTGTTATAACAGGGACTTATACCCCATTAACGGGCAAATTATTACTAACCGGAACCACGGATACTACTAATTATAAATCTGCCATTCGAAGTATTACTTATGGCAGTGATGACCTTACTTCTCCAAGCCAGTTAACCCGTACTATTTCTATAACTGCTTATGATGGTACCAGCGCTACAAATACTGTTACCAGAGATCTCGATGTTATTGTAACGCTTTCTGATTTAACTACAGATATCGCTAGCAATGTTTTTCACTTAGATGCCCAGGATGTAGATGACGACGGAATAGCCAATACTTTGGATGGTGCTACTATTTCTACCTGGGTTGATTTGAATACAACCAACAATTTTGACTTTACTGCAGGTACCGCTCCAGTATTTGATACCGAGGGCTTTGGAGAACGTGGATCGGTGGTATTTGATGGGGGTACTTCGACCATACTCACTAAGGGAACAGAGACATTAATCAACAACAGTACTTTCAGTCAAAAGTCATTTGCACTGGTCTTTAGGACTGGAAGTGACATCACCGGCTTCCAGGTAATTTATGAACAGAGCAACGGTACACTTGGATATAATTTTACCTTAGAAGATGGGGTGCTTTATGCCCAGGCCTATAGCCGTAATGATGCGAACTGGGGAGGATCGAACGCTGTTCGACATAAATCGATAAACCTTGGCACTGTTCAGGCTAATACATCTTATACCGTAATAGCCTATCACGACTCTAATATCTGGACAGCCCAGGTAAATGAGGGAACATTTAGTTCTTTTACTGATGCTGGTGATATGCCCGCAAGTACGGGAACTTCCGGGCTTGGAGGAAACAGCGGGAATACTAAAAACCCTGTCACTCTTGCCAATGAAAATGGTTTCTTTACCGGACAAATCGGAGAAATAGTCTCATGGAATTCGGCTCTTAGTGGAGGACAAATAGCCAGTTTAAACTCCTACTTTGACGATAAGTGGGGAAATACAGCGCCAGTACTTTCTACCATTGAAGGAACTGCCATCGACTTCACTGAAGGAGATCCCGATACAGCAATTACCAGTACAATTTTAATTACAGACGGAGATTCTCACTTAAATCTGGACAGTGCAAAGGTTAGCATAACCGGTAATTTCGTTTCTGGGGAAGATGTGCTCACTTTTTCCAATACCGCAAATATTACCGGGAATTTCAATGCCACTACTGGGGAAATGGTACTCACCGGATTTGATACTATTTCCAATTATCAGGATGCATTGCGGGCGGTTAGGTATAGTAATTCTACCGTCAACCCTACCGTAAGTACAAGAACTATAGAATTCGAAATCTATGATTGGGATGATGTCAGCAATACTCAAAGCAGAAATATCAATGTAATTGATGTAGCTGCCACCCCTATTCTTGCAGACATCGAAGCTGGAGCTCTTGCCTACAACGAAGGAGACGGAGCAGTTGCGATTACTAGTGCCATCACCCTTTCCGACTTTGATGATACGGATATGGAAAGTGCTACTATTTCTATAAGTGCCAATTACACACTTGGAGAAGACTTTCTTGATTTCACTGATACGGGAAACATTACCGGAAGCTTTGCTTCAGGAACGGGAATACTTACACTTTCCGGAACGGATACCGAAGCCAATTACCAGGCTGCGTTGAGAGCTGTCACCTATGAGAATACCAGCTCTGACCCTGTAGAGCTCACACGTACTATCTCTTTTGTTGTAAATGATGGAGATAATAATAGTAATACTGAATCGAGAGACATTACTGTTGTTGCTGCTAATTCAAACCCAATCCTTTCATCCATTGAAACAGAAAACCTTGCTTATCCTGATGCTTCAGTTCAAATCACGAATACCATTGTGGTTTCAGATCCTGATGACACCTTCCTGGATAGTGCGATTGTAGTGATTTCAGAGAATTTTAAGCCAGCAGAAGACTCCCTCATCTACTCCACTATTTTTGGAATAACAGGTACTTATGATACCGTTACAGGAAGGCTCAAGTTAGTTGGCAACAATCTCTTAAGTGATTATCAGTCTGCGCTGAGATCCATTGATTATAAGAATTATGCAACCATAGCTTCAGGGCCTGAGCGAGTAGTTAGTTTCATTGTAAGTGATGGCGCATTAAAAAGTGATTCGCTTAAAAGAACGATTGATGTAAGCCCGGTAGAGACCATACCAAATCTGGAAGTATGGCTTCGTGCTGATGCTGGAATTTCTGAAGGTGATGGTGTGGCTATAACCACCTGGGCCGATCAAAGTGGAAATGGAAATGACTATGTTGGAACTGCCGATGCGGGTACTGCCCCTACGTATGTGGCAAGTTCTGCATCATTAAATGGCCAGCCAGCAGTAAATTTTGTTGGGGATGGTGATCATTTCCTCGATTCTGATGGAGACGTTAACTATATCGATAATGCTACTGAATTTAGCCTCTTTGTTGTCTATAAATCTGATTTAACCAATACTGACAGAGGACTATTTATCGCAGAAACTCCCGTTGGTGCTGATAAAACATTAACCATACGTTATGATGCATCTGGAGCAAATGGGGCTGGAGCATTTAACAATATTGTCAAAACGGGAATACTGGGGAATGGCGCTGATAATCAACTGGAAAGCTTCTCTGATATACAAACTACCGATGCTCAAATCATAAGCTTGCAATGGGAAAGCGGGGTTACTTATGACATATATGTGGATGGAATTTTAAATAATCCGAGCTCTGCCGCCGACCCTCCCCCTTCCGGAACAATCACAGCTGCAACTACTGCAATTTTAGGTAAAGGTGGAAAAGATGACCCTGATGCTACAAATAGAAGTTGGGATGGAGAAATAGCAGAATTTATTTATTACAGCCGAAGTATCACTCAAACAGAAAGAGAAAGTATAGAAGATTATTTAGCAGATAAATATGATCAGGCCATTCGGAAAATTACACCAGCTACAGGTGGCGAAGCTATCTCAGCGGATGATGCAAATACAACCTACACCGCTTTATCCGGTCCATTTGTTCAGGAAGGATTTATTGGAGAATTCACTGCAAGCGGAACCTATATTTTAACTGCTCCCTCTGGCTATGAATGGAACACAGGGGCAACTATTGGAGTAACTGAATCCCCTGCCTTTGGTGGCTCCACTGAGCTTATGGCTTCTTATAATGCAGGTAGCAGTTCAAGCACCGTCTTACAATTCGATATTGATGCTGCATCCACTACCAACCCTGGGCAGCTTGAATTTACAGGATTAGAAATTCGCCCGACTTCAGGAGCCATTCCGAATACCGGAAATATCACCAATGCTGGAACAACAGGACAAGGTGGAACCACAAATTATGGGACTATTGCTATGGTGGCAGGTGCAAATGATAGCCTCATTTTTGTACAACAGCCTTCAGCTACAAATGTTGACAGTACTATTACACCGGCGGTAAGAGTTCAGCTGGTAGACCAATATGGTAATAGCATAGAACAATCCGGAGTTGACATTTCTATTGCTCTTGCGTCCGGTAGTACAGGAAACCTTTCTCAAACAACACCTGTATCTACGAATTCATTGGGTATTGCCGAGTTTGATACTCTTTCAGTAGATGATATTGGAACCAAGGAATTAGTCGCTACCAGTGCAGGACTAAGTCCGGATACCAGTTCCACTTTTGAAATTGTAAATGCTGGTACATTGACCGGGTTTACGGTAGAGCGTGTTCCATCAGGAAGCATTAGTGCAAAAACTGCTGGGCAAACATTCAATATTATCATTACCGCTATAGATGGGACATCAACTACAGTAACTACATTTAACGGGACAGTGGTAATTTCTTCCAGCTGTACCATGGGTACGGGGCAAGGAACAACTGGAAGTTTTACGAATGGAGTACTTGCTTCGACTACGGTAAGCCTGACCAGTGTTGGAACCTGTGATATTACAGCTACGAACTCAGCTGGTTCTGAAACAGGAACAAGTAATACGTTTACTGTTAGCGCCGGAGCAGCCTCTGAAGTTACTTCTACGATAACAGCCTCCCCTACCGTAATACTCAACGATGGCATTACTACTTCGACTATAACAGTAGCTCTTAAGGATGTCTATGGAAATGACCTTACAAGTGGTGGAGATGTTGTGGCATTATCCATCACTCCAACTGCATTAGGATCTCTTGGTTCGGTTACTGATGTTGGAGATGGTACATATACCGCTACTCTTACTTCCTCCACAACAGCAGGAACTGATAATATAACAGGTACCGTAAATGCTGTTACCATTACAGATGATGCCGATGTTGAATACGCCCTGTTCAGCCATATTTGGGATAGTCAATTGGGATCAGCGAGTGATGCTTCCAACTGGGAAGATGCTGCGAATTGGAATGTAGGCACCCAACCCGGAGCATCTTCTGTAGTATTTATTCCAGCAAGCCCGGCTGTAGGAAATGAACAACCAGTGGTCGATGTGGCAGGCTCTACAGTAGCTTCCGTTACTATGGAAACAGGAGCGTCACTAACTATTTCCGGCGGGATTAATTTCACCATCACGGGAGACCTTTCCGGGGGAAGTATTTTAGGTACCAATGCAGATAGTCTTACCGTGGGCGGAGATGTCCTTAATGTTTCAACAATAAATGTAGGTACGGTCATCCTAAATGGTTCCGTTGCCCAAAGCATTACGGACCCTCACAGCTACACTAACCTTGTAATTGATAATGCTTCAGGGGTTTCTGTGGAAGAAAACCTGGTTATTTCGGACTCTCTCAAATTAGAGAATGGTGAACTATTTATACCAAGTGGCAATAACCTGATAGCTGATGGGATTTCATATGGATCAGGATCATTGAGATTCCAGCGGACCATCACGGGAGATATTGGATGGCGTATGTTATCGGCCCCGGTCTCTTCTACTTTTGGGGATTTCCTGGATGGAGTATTAACTCAGGGCTATTCAGGTGCATTTTATGATATCAGCTCAAGTCCAGGCGATACCGTTCAACCTAATGTTCTTTACTACATCGAGAGTTACGACAACTCAGGAGCTGGTGCCACCGATAACCAACGTTTCCGTGCTCCAACATCTGCACAATCGTTAACCGCAGGTCAGGGTATCTTTGTCTTCTTCTTTGGGGATATTCCAGCCGATTCGAGATATAATGATCCTCTTCCAGATACCATAGATGTTTCTGGACAAGAATTTGGACTATCTGGAGAAGTCGATTTTGGAATTACCTACACAACCACTGCTGATTCGGGATGGAATTTTGTAGGAAACCCATTTGGAGCAACCATCGATTGGGATGACAATCCAAACTGGACGAAAACTAATGTAGATGGTACCATCTATATTTGGGACCCTGCTGCAAATGGCGGTGATGGCGAATATCTAACCTGGAATGGAAGCACAGGTACATTAGGAAGTGGATTAATTGCTCCTTTCCAGGGATTCTGGGTGAAAGCAAATGCTCCTTCACCAGACTTAAGGGTTACAACTGATGCAAAAACTACCGGAGGAGCTTTTTTAAGGAAAGAACTGGCTTCTCCTGATGAAAACCCGATGTTCGAACTGGAATTAAGTATTGATGGACTTGAAAAGAAAACCAGCATCTTCTTCACAGATGAGGGCAGCAGAGGTAAAGACTTATTGGATGGATATACCCTACTTCCGTTTACAGATAACCGACTAGATCTCCATACCCTGCTAGATGATGGGAGTTCATTAGCCATTAACCACTTACCAACACTCAGAGACAACCGAATTATCATTCCGCTAGTTGTAAGAGGCTATAGAGAAGGAGAACCGATTTCAGGTGAATACCAGCTTCGGTTTATTAATGCAGATAATCTACCAGAAGAATGGATTGTTCTGCTCATTGATAAAGAAACGGGTAATGAAGTGAACCTTATTACCAACGAAGAACAAAGAATTTTCCATACTACACGAGGAAAAGCAAAAGTAGGTAACCCATTAAGTACCCCTGATTTGGTATTCCTGGAATCATTAGCTACTCGCTACACTCTCATGATTACCACAGAAGAAATTGAGGCAAATATCCCAAGAAGTATATTCCTGGACCAAAACTATCCGAATCCATTTAACCCCTCTACCACAATCCCATTTGGTTTAAATGAGACTTCCAATGTTGAGCTTACTATCTATGATATTTTAGGAAGGAAAGTTCAGACTCTAATTAACGGTCAGAGAAATGCTGGACTTCATGAGGTAACTTTTAACGCACGTGATCTAGCTAGTGGTGTTTATTTCTACAGGCTAGTGACTGATAATCAAACTCTTATAAAGCGCTTCAGTCTTATTAAATAGGCTATTCTCACTATTCTGACTCCCAGGGTACAAGAAAAAGTGTAATACTTTTCTGATTCTCACCTCTTAAAGTAAACTGGAGGTCATAATGAGTAGTTACTCCGATATTATTTTTTTAAGTGCTGCCTTAGTCGTTTTCTCTTCTCTTGCCGTAAACACAGCAAGAAGCTATCAAACGACATCTCAAAACAGATATAAATCTGATATAGAATTTAGAGCTATTGCTGTAGCTCAGGACGAAATCGATAAGGTGCAATGGATTTATGATCAGGCTCAGTTAGATCCTGCCAGCCTATCTTATACCTATTCAAGCTATCCCAAAACAGAGACCCTTCGCTATGGTTCCAGTCAGCAATACTCAGAAGATTTTACTGTTTCTGCCTCCTCACAACTCGTAGAGGATTCCATACTTCAAAAGCGATATAGGGTAACCGTTACTGTTACTAATACTCAGTTCTCACCAGAGATTTCGGTGACCCTAAACTACATCAAAACCTATGCAAAATAGTAAGTTATGAATGTAGGAATTATTACAAGCTTTGCAATTGGTGGACTATTGATGATCTCTATTCTAGCGTTCAATGGAAGAGTGTTAAATGAGAGTGCTGAAAATACTATTTCAGTATCAACTCAAATTATGCTCAATGAAATTATCGAGCTTGTCAATAATGATTTCAACAGGATTGGCTTTGGAACAGGTACTTCAGATCCGTTCAATAAAATCGAGGCAGACGATATTATTTTTGAAGCCGATGTTTTTGATGGAGATTCCTATGGAGTTACCAATATTAGATGGGAATTAGATAAAACAACTCAGGCCACTTCTACAAAAAACCCAAATGATTTTTATTTAAAAAGAACGGGACCAATTACCGGCAGCACCTATGGAGTAACACAATTTCCTGTTGTCCATTTCAGTGTAGTTTATAAGACAGCTAATGATGCAATAACCACTAATACTGCTACTGTTAAGAAGGTTTCTGTGGAAATTGTAATCGAATCCCCGGAACCCTACGGTAAATCCTCCGACGGTGAAGATTTATATCAACGCACTGTCTGGAAAAGGACGTTTGTGCCCAACAATATTAACCTACCCTATTAATCTGGAGTTGTTATGGGAAAAGGAATATTACTTTTGTTATCAGGTATAGTTGTTCTAACTGGAATCATACAAACCAGAAGCGATCAAAGAAATAAAATGCTGCCTGAGAAAAATGCAGAATATTATAATGAAGTGCAGGCTCGTAATGTCTCTAAAAGCTTGATAGACAATGCTATAGAGCTTATGAAAAAAGACACAGATTGGGCAGGAAGTATTTCTTCTGATTCTAATTATTTTGGCACAGGAACTCTTACTTCCTATACCATGAATAGTCAGTCTTACCCCACTGATCATAGTGTTACTTCATGGGATCAGTACAAAATCCTCCTAAATAGTGTAGGCAGATTCGAAAAAAATGGGGTTACCTACGAGGTAACTACAGAAGTACTTATGAGACAGGATTCATACTCGAAATATTCCTATCTCACCGAATCTGAGCTTAGTGCTTCTGGTTCCAATATTTGGTTCTGGGACAAAGATGAATTAAATGGGCCTATCCACACGAATGGTATTTATAAGATGTCTGGTTCTCCAACCTTTAATGGGTTAACAACCAGCCCAAATATGTGGGACGCCCATCCTACGAACCCTACAAGTCCCGTTTTTAATGGAGGATCGAACTTTTTTGCTCCTTATAAAAGTCCACCTGATAGCTATGAATTATCGAAGTTAACCTCTGCTGCTAGTTCTGGGGGTATTACCTACTCCGATCAAATTGAAGTTGATTTCTATATACATAACGATGAAGGATATGTAAATATCCGAGAGTATTCGAGTGGAAGCTGGAGCAGTTGGAACAGTCATAAATTGAGCGATACGAATGGCATTATATCTACCCCAGGGAGAATTGATGTAAGTGGAGAGGTAAAAGGTTCCGTTACTCTCCATTCTGAAACATTGATAGAAATAGATGGGGATATAACTTATGCAACAAATCCTATGGTTGATTCAACCTCTACCGATTTGCTCGGACTAGTAAGCGAAGGTAGTGTACGGATTGATCGATATGCACACTCAGCATCAGGGTCGCAGGATTTGAATATTCATGCCACTATCATGGCATTAAATACTTCTTTTTATGTTGAGGATTACTGGAGTGGAAGTTCAAGAGGAACTTTGAATCTCCTTGGAGGAATTGTTCAAAAAAATCGAGGTGCTGTGGGTACTTTTTCTGGTACTTCGATTGTTTCAGGATATACTAAAAATTATCAATATGACAACCGTTTACGCAGTCAAATACCACCAGAATTCCCCCGGGAAAGCATCTTTTCTATCCTTTATTGGAAAGATAAAGTGAGTAAAGTGGGTAGTTGATTGTTATAAAAACGTTAGAGGAACGTTAGAGTATCGATACAATTTAATGGGTATTATTAGTCGTTGGAAATAGTGATAAACAGTGATTAATTCGCTTAAAGTTAATTAACGCAATCTAATTAGCGTATTGGCTTATAATTACTATTTTAATTTAGAATTATGTTATGTAATGGGTTGGTATGGCAAGTTATGCTGAAATAATTTACCTGACTGTGGCAATGATGATTTTTTCCACTCTTGCCATGAATACAGCGAGGAATTACAATTCTACGCGGACCGAACTGTATCGAACAGAACTGGAATATCGGTCTATAGCTGTTGCTCAGGATGAACTCGATAAGGTGCAATGGATTTACGATGACACCGACCTCGACCCTACTAGTGGCTCGTATGTATATTCAACATATCCGGTCACTGAAACTCACACTTATGGCTCCACAGATCAGTACAGTAGTTCTTTTGTAGTACATGCAGAATCAGAGCTTATTGAAGATACCGGATCGCAAAAAAGATACCAGGTAACAGTAAGTGTGCTAAATGAATCTTTGGATCCAGATATCTTTGTTACTTTAGACTATGTGAAATCTTATTCCTATTAGGTGCAGTTATGAATGTAGGATTGATTACGACTTTTGTTATTGGAGGTATCTTTATGCTCTCCATCTTTGCTTATAACCAGCAACTGGTTACCAGTTCCCAGGAATTTTTGCTAAGCAGTATTAGTCAGCAAAATCTTGACAATGTAGTTACGGTACTATCAAATGATTTTAACAAAATAGGCTACAATACTGGCCTGGCAGTTCCTTTCACTACTATAAACTCAGATAATGTACTTTTCCAGGCTGATGTTTACGATGGCGACAGTTACGGAGCTACTAATATTAGATGGTATTTGGATACATCTGCTCCCGTAACATCTACTGATAATCCCAATGATTATTATCTAAAAAGAGTTGGGCCTGTATCAAACAGTTCTTATGGAACCATTCAGTTTCCTGTCACCCTATTTAAGCTGAAATACTATACAGCAGATGGTACTGTAACAACTAATAAAGCTTCAGTGAAAAAAGTTGAAGTACAGATTATCACCGAATCAGGTGATGCATATACAGTTGGAAACTATAGTGAAGATTTTTATCCAAGGAATACGTGGAAACGAATATTCGTACCTAACAATATAAACTTACCATATTAAAAAGGAGTTATTATGGGAAAGAGTTTGTTATTCTTAGTTGGCGGTTTAACAATTATTACGGGGCTTGTTAATGTTCAAAATTCGGACAGAATGCAGGACTTACCCGAAATCACCAACTCTTATTATGAAGAACAGGTAGCAAGAAATATTGCTAAAAGCCTTATCGATAATGCAATCGAAAATATGAAGGCTGATAATAACTGGACGGACAGTCTAAGTTTAACCGAAGTAATGGACGCCGGGGCGATGGTTACAAGATCAAACGATCAATTAATGACCAACGTTAAAAAGTTGATGGCTGGCCAAACCGTCCAGACGACTCAAGTGCAGGAGCTTGAACCCGATATATTAGAAGCAAAGCTCTTACAGAATAAAATGTCCGGAAGTCTTAAAACCTATACCCAGTCTACTTCTAATAAACCATCCAATAGCGTCGGTGCCTGGGATGAGTATAAGGTGCTACTTATGAGTACCAGTACTTATGATAATATTGAGGTTACAACTGAAGTACTTATGCAAAGAGACTCATTCTCAAAGTACTCCTACATGACTAACTCTGAGTTAAGTTCCACTGGAGGGAATATTTGGTTCATGGATGCTGATAATATTTATGGTCCTATTCATACCAATGGAACTTTCAAAATGTCGGGTACCCCTTCCTTTTACGGATTGATAACCAGTCCAAATAACTGGCAGGCTCATAGTACAAATCCTACAAGTCCTAACTTCTTTGGAGGGGAAAACTTTAATGCTCCCGTGAAAGACTCTCCTACGTCTTATGAGTTAAGCAAACTAGCTGCAGCAGCGGCAGCAAGTGGTATTACGTTTGACGGTGATATTGATATCGATTTCTATGAAAGTGGTGGTGTAGGCTATGCAGACATTAACAAGGCAGTAGTTACCTCATATACTTGCGGTCCGTTTTGGAGACCTAGAATTTGCTATAGTACCAGTTGGGTTAGCGAAACGCTCGATCTTACTAGTGCAGGTGGAGTAATTTCTACCTCCGGAAAAATTACTGTTGAAGGGACATTAAAGGGTGCTATTACTCTTCACTCAGAAGATGAAATTGAAATCGTAGGAGATATTTTCTACCACACAAGTCCCTTAGTAGATAGTTCCTCTACAGACTTACTAGGCCTTGTAAGTGAGGGCGATGTAGTAGTTGATCGTTATGCTCATAGTGCTTCAGGCACACAAGATTTAACGATTCACGCATCAATTATGGCATTGAACAACTCCTTTTATGTAGAGAACTACAGCAGTGGTGGCTCAAGAGGAGCGTTAAATTTACTAGGTGGACTCATTCAGCAGAATCGAGGAGCAGTTGGTACATTCTCTGGAAGTACTATTGTTTCCGGCTACCAAAAGAACTATCAATATGACGGGCGTTTAAAGGGAAATATCCCTCCATCATTCCCGCGGGAGAGTGTATTCTCCATTGTATACTGGAAAGACGAAATCACTGACACTTCACAATAAAAACATGAAACTATCCTTATCGATCTTGCTTCTGCTCATACTATCCTTTTCGTATAAACCTGCAGAAGCAAGACAATCGGTTACTTTTAATGTAAATATGAAACCTCAACTTGAGGATAGTAGCTTTGTGCCGGGCAGAGACCAGCTTCAAATTGTTGGAAATGTGCCCCCAATAAACTCTCTTCGTCCTTACTATTTAATTGATAGTGAGCCTATTGATAGCGTTTATAGCGTGACCATTAACTTTCCGTCAAGATTCAGAAATCAAACCATCTCTTATAATTTTGAGATGACAGCCAACTACAGGAAGTATACTGAAGTAATGGAGAGAAGTGTAAGGTTGTTATATAATGAGGTCTCTCTGGATGCCTTATACTTTAATGCGTTTGCCTGGTAAAGTTTACTTTATCTTACCCATTATAATCAGTTAATTAAGAAACCTTAACTGGTTAATCATAAGAGAGAAGATGATCTTTAATAAAACTATAGTTAGCGCTGATGAGGGTCTTCTTTGTTATCATATTAATTCTCACTTTTCTGCAAGCTTCAGCTAAAGCCCAAGAGAGTCAGTCCTTGTCTACTACCGTAAATGTTGCCGCCAGGGTAGCGCAGTCTATTGAGCTGATAACGGTAAAATCCATGACCTTCGGAAATACTCAGCCTGGACAGGAACGGATTTATGTAAATCCTGTAGTAGATGCCAACGCGGGGTATATGATTGCAGTAGGAACTCCTGAAGCAGAGTTCCGATTGAATTTTTTGCAAGAGCGAAGACTATCTAGAATTGAAGGCCCCGGCTTCCTCATCTTTACCTATGAACTATCCGGCAATGACATTGAGGATCAGTCTAGTTCTGAAATCATTGAAAATGAAAATCAGACATTAAAATTCAATATAGATGGAGAGTATCACATTTGGGTTGGTGGAATTGTGATTCTAACCAATGCCCAACCCGGGAATTATGAAGGTGACTTTACTATAGAGATCGACTACATCTAACTTCTTATGTCATTAAAGAGAAATACATATCACCTTTTAGTTGTATTGCTCTCCATGAATCTAGCCCCTGTTACGGCACAGGAAATTGATTTTGGAAGTTACAGTAGTCAGTATTCAATGACATTAACTGATCTTGCTCCCGCTTCAGATCTTGATTTTGGGTTAGTAATTACCGGAATCGATCAGGAGGTTGATTTATTTAGCTCAAAAGTACTCTCAATAGAAGGAGTAAGGTATTTGGATGTCATAGTAGACGTTACCGGGCCGCAGTACTTAACCCTGGATGGTGCTCCTTGCGGTACTTCTAGTTGCAGGATTCCCTTTACAGTAAGAGCTGCATATGCAAATAAAGGTGTTAATAGTACTTCTCAAGCTATATTGATGACTACTATTGGACTAACTGCTAGCGCTCAGTTTCCTATTAGATATAGAGGAAATGCTCCTCCAGGCCCTCCTCCTACCCCGGTATATGAGGGATACAATCCTTCTGCATTTAATGAAACTGCATATTTGTATATTTACGGAGATCTCGATTTTACTGAAGGTGATGTTAATGCCGGTAGTTATTCCGGAGATATTACTATCACAGTTCAATATGATTAAGTCAAAAAGAAATATCATTCTCTTTTCAGCAATACTTTTCCTTTTTGGGTTAGTGCCAGGCTCAGTTTTAGCACAATTCATTAACTTGCAAATCCGTATAGAGCCAGAATTAAGTGCAACGGTTGAACAAGAACTGGATTTTGGCACTTTTGCTATAAATGCAGGAGAACAGTTTATCGGAGTAAGCGATGTTAATGCCGGAATTTTTAGTATCCGGGCTTATTACACCCAAAATGTATTTATAGAATTAGTCTTACCTCCTGAGTTAACTCATATAAATCCTGCCATTTCAGATGCAATCCCTATTGATTTACAGATCGCCTATAATAACAAAGGAAATCGATCATCAGGAGATGCAGTTGTATTAGAAAATAATCAAGGACTCCTTCCAATTAATGAATATGGTGAGCTTATCACTTCCAATTCACCAGAAATCTGGAAAGAAATGTATCTCTTCGTATTCGGCTCAATCTACGTTAATGATATCGCTAGCGGCATTTATGAGTCGGATATCGTCCTTTCTATAGAGTACGACTAAGATTCCTGGAAAAATTAAGCTTTTCTTAATTAAAGGAACGTAACTGTACCGCATAATATAAATGGTTAAACTTGTAGCAGATCGTTGATTAGATGATTTACCCTCTTAACTGTTATTGATTAAGAGACCCTAATTAAAAGAATCTAACTTGATGGACGGTCACTTAATCAATAATTTTTTCGCAGAACAACAAAAAAGAAATTTTAAAACAAACCAACACGATCATGAAATCTTTAAAACTTACACTTTCCGTTTTTATGTTAGTTGCTTTCGCAAGCGTTAACACTTTTGCTCAGGAGCAAGCTACTGTAACTGCTACTGCAAGCGTAGAAGCTGCACTTACTATCAGTGCTGACCAAAACATCGATCTAGGTACTATCTCTAGTGCTGCTTCAAGTACACTTGCTGCTGGTCCAGATGATTTGACTACTGAAGTTAACGTTGGAACAACTACTTCTTATGGTATCGTTAGAATGACTGGTACTGCATCAGCTGCAACTACTCTTTCTTATACTAACGCTACTCTTGATAATGGTTCTGATCCAGTTGTCTTCACTACTTCAGGATACGACAGTGCATCTGGTGCTGCTCATACTAGTGGAAGTGCAATCAGTTTTGACGCTAGTGGTAACCTTACTCTTTACTTGGGTGGAACGTTAGCAGCTACTTCAGGAACTGGAACTTACGATACTGGTACTGGTTCTGGTTCTCCAATTACTGTTACAATTCAGTACAACTAATTGCGCAATTAAGCGCGGAACTAAAAGTCCCATTATTTAATGGGACTTTTTTTTTAGCAATGATATTTCGTACTAATGGCCTAATTAATTAACTTTACCACATTGTCTGAGGTTTTCGTTAATATATTAGAATTAAAGTATCATCTAGCGACATGAAAAAAATAAGTCTATTTACGGGTATTCTTATAGCGATAGCCTTCCCCTTCGCCTCTTTAGCCCAGGTAACCATAGCACCTACCAATCTCTTTATAGATGGTAATGCACGCTTCGGCACTTATATGGTTATTAATGGATCCAATGAGACTCAGGAAATCTCTATCGACTTTATTTTCAATTACAGCCAGAATGACGACGCTGGAGAGCGCCAGGTAGTTGAGGATAACGAGGAAATTGCAAATCAATACTCAATTGCCGAGTATGTACGTGCTTTCCCCAGAAACTTCACTATTGCTCCAGGTCAACGCCAAGTAGTACGATTGCGACTAAGCCCCCCAAATGATCTCGAAGACGGGATGTATTGGGCTCGAATTAAAACCGCTTCTTCTCCTGAAACCCCTCCATTGGAACTTCAGGCTAATGACGCTGTTTCGGCCAGGGTGGCTATAACTGTAGAACAGGTTACCGGATTATTTTTCAAAAAAGGAGATTTAAGTACCGGTATTGAAGTACTTGAAATTCAGCCTACTCAATCTGAAGATAATCAGACATTAACTGTTCTCACTTCGTATTTAAGAACCGGTAATTCCCCATTCTTAGGCTCAATTACCGCATCATTGGTGAATGCAAACGGACAGGTAGTTAAAAACGACTTCGTATCCACTTCTCTGTATTTTGATGGTGCGTTAAAACATGAATTTGATATTTCTGACCTTCCATCAGGTACTTATACCGTGCGTGTGATGTTTGAAAGCCAGCGAGCTGATATCGCGGCTGGGGATTTGGTTCAAATGCAACCAGTCTCGCAAACATCTACATTCACAAAAAGGTGAACCCCGGGCTATACAGGAATCTTTTCTTTCTTCTTTTTTTCTCCTTTTGTATTACCCTAATACAAAACAAGACTGTATTAGCCCAGAACAACAATGATGACGCTTTTGAAGTCTATTTAGACTTTAATCACCGCGGAATTATTAATGCTGTGGTGATCACCTATTATGAGGATGATGTCTTTTTTATCCCTGCACAGGAAATTTTCAATCTCTTCCAAATTGAAAATTCTCTTGATGGTTTGGTATTAAATGGTCGATTCGGAAGCGACCAGGCTCCTTATACAATAAATCTCGCATCAAATTTTATAAGTTTTGATGGACAAAGTTACCCCATCACAACTGACGATTACATTTTAACAGAATTCGATTTCTATTTACCTCCAAGAATATATAGCGAGATCTTTGGAATGGACTTTTCTGTTGACTTTAGTAACCTAACGTTAAAATTAGAAACCGAGAAAGAACTACCTATTATTGAAGCGGCAATTAGGCGCCAACGCCGAAGAATTGTTGATAGGAATACAGGAGAGAGAACCTACTATCCACTACTTCAGGGCAGAAATATCACTCTTCTGGATGGTGGCTTCCTGGATTATTCTCTTTCTTCTAATTTTTCCAACAATACCAATTCATTCAACTATAATTCTAATTTAGGATTACAATTAGTTGGTGGAGACGTACAAGGGTCTGTTTTTGGGGTTGTTTCCGAAGGTAACCAGGTGATGTCAACAGATAACCTGAGATGGAGATATCAGATAAGAGAAACTCCTCTTATTAGTGAGGTTACAGTAGGCCAAACAACCCTGGATGGGGTACTGACGAATAAATATACCGGACTTAGAATTACTAATGATCCCATTGAACCCAGACGGTTTTTTGATGAGTTCGAAGTACAAGGAAATACTTTCCCGGAATCAGAAGTAGAGTTATATCTAAATAATGCATTAGTTGGTTTTGAACAAGCTGATGAACTCGGGAATTATCGATTCCTTACCCCTCTTTATTATGGTTCTTCACAATTAGATGTAAGAATTTATGGCCCTACAGGTCAAATCATCGAACGAACTTCAAGAGTACAGGTTCCCTTTACTTTTCAACCAAAAGGGACATTAAACTATAAATTGAATGCAGGGATTCTGGACAATCCAATCATTGGCTCTACGGAACGCAGCATGGCACTACAGGGTAATATGGCCTATGGATTAACACCCTGGCTAACTGTAAAGGGTGGAGTCGAATATTATGAGACCGATACAGGAGATGCTAAACCTTCCTATACAGGAACTGCCTCTCTTCGGTTCTTAAGAAATTATATTGTCTCCTTAGAAGGAGTTACCGATTCATATTATCGAGCTACAATTAACTCGGTATACCCCAACGCCGCGAGTTTTAACATTGATTATACCAACTTTACTGTTGGATCAGGAATCTATAATGCTGGTGGAAGTGATAAACAATTGGTGGCCAGTGTATTTTATCCCGTTTACCTGTTTAAGCTCCCATTAAACATGCGAGCATCTGCATTCACGCGAGTAAGAGAAGGAGTTACATTTACCACATTTAGGTACGATTTAAACACTCGTATCCAGAAGCTTAGTCTAAGGCTTGGCTTCAGTGACAGATATATTGATGAATTTGATGTTTTCAGTCCTACTTCTTCTGCTATTCTTGAATCTTCGGCTACATATAACTTCTCCAGGAATCCTAACGTCCCATTATTCTTAAGAGGAACCTTTTTAAGAGCTCAGGCAAGGTACCTCCCTGCGATAAAGCAATTCCAGTCTTCTGAATTTCTGGTTTCGAGGAATTTATTTAGAAATGGTCGTCTTCAGATTTCCTACGGAAGAAACTATTTGACGAATTCAAATACAATTCGAGGAAGCTTTGTAATTGATTTAATCAAAACCAGGTCCAGTACTACAGCAACTACCTTTGGAAAGTCTTACAGTGTTTCCCAAACTTTAAGGGGATCTGTTGGCTATGATCCTAACTACAGTAACTTTTTGCTTACCAGTAGAAACCAGGTTGGGCGTTCAGGAGCTGCATTAAAGATGTATGTGGATAACAATAACAATAATAAGTTAGATGAGGGAGATGAAGAGATACCTGAAGTAAACCTTCGCCTTCAAAGAAATGGTTCATCAGAACTATATAAGAACGGAGTTCTTTACTATACCCAAATGCTCCCATATTTCAGGTATAACATGGAGATCAATAAAGCCTCTGTCACAAATCCCATGCTTGTACCTCAAGTAGATCAATTTTCTATAATTACCGATCCTAACACATTTAAAAAAATAGATTTAGCCTTCTATACATCTGGTCTTATGGAAGGTTTTGTAGAGCGCGTATATGAAGATGGACTTACTAATGGAATTGGTGGTTTAAAGCTTCTGCTTAGAGCAAAAAAAGACTCGACAGTAAAAGAGCTCCGATCTTTTTCGGACGGAAGTTTTTATGAATATCCTATTCCTCCTGGAGAATATGAGATTTTCGTAGACCAGGGTCAGTTGGATCTGCTTAACATGAGGTCCACCCCTGAAAAAATTGATTTCGAAGTAGTGTCCAGACCTGATGGAGATTTTATCGAAGGCCTTGCATTCCAACTTTTCTCTAAAGAATTCATCCCAGAAGAAGAGGAAGTAGACTCTACCCTATTTACTGAAGCCGAACCTGGAATAACCCTTGAAGACGTTACTGATGAGATAAGAAATGACCCTGAGGTTATTCAGTATGAAAATGAGCTACTTGTTAAAGTAGAAGAAGCGTTACGTTTGATTATTCTAACGCAAAATGAGTTCTATGAGAGGGACTTTGAGAAAGCGTTTGAGTATATTGAACAGTCATTACAGGCTTTTGAGACGGCACAAGGATATGCATTAAAGGGAAGCATTTTGTACTTCCAGGGTAAACGACTGGAAGCAGTAAATAGCTGGAGGATGGCTTTAAGATTCGATCCGGATATTTACATACCAACCCTTGAGTCTCTTGATCAGCGAGTAACGGTCAGTTCATCGGATTAAGGCAATGCTTTGGATTGAAAAAAAACATATCACCCAATTTGAAAGCAAGCTCAATAGCATTGTAGAGCTATGTTCGAAGGTGAATTCTCTCTTTAAAAAGCTTTTTGTTGCTCTGGCATTAAGCCTGGTTATTGTCTCTTCTGGGTTTGCTCAAGCCCCAACCGACGGAAATAATTCTCAATCCCTTGACCTACAGGTTTCAAATCTGGAGCAGAGTTATGATTCTCAGATTTATTTACTCCTTGCCAATTACTTTGACCGAAAGAAATTTTTCGTTGATGTAAATATTGATGCTGAGTTTGTAGATGAAACTTTTGAGACCACTCAAAACCAAATTGTTAGAAATCAATCTCAGCCCGTAATCATGCCAGGGCTTCCCTTTCTCCCTCAGGAAAACCTGAGAGAACCTGCCACAGCAGGAACTCCTGAGACAATCGTCAATCAAAGTACGGTTCGATCTCTACAACTGAATAGTATTGCGGTAAGTATTTATGCTGATACTTCTTTTAATGCCCAGGAAATACAGTTTATGCGATTGTTAACGGGCATCGCATCAAAAATCGATGAGACCAGAGGGGATGTAATTACCATCTCGCAGATTTCTATTCCAAAGTTTGGTACTGAAGATCCAATCAGAATTGTAGAAGCTCCACCCGAGAACTTTAGTCTTGTTGGTTCTTTCAAAGAATACCTTCCTGGCTTTGTTCTTCTGTTACTTTTTGGACTAATCATGTTTGTGAATAGTTTCTTCAATCGTTCTAAAGAGACCATCTCCCCTTTACAGCAAAGAGAGAGTATTAAACACGATATCAATATCACAGACCTGGGAGGCAGAAGAGTAGAACAGGTAATGGTAGGTAATACAGAAGGAGATATTTCTGAAGAGATCAACGTATTAATTCAAAGCTTCTTCAATAAGCCGCAGGAAATAGCCCTTTTATTCGAATACTGGATGGCCGAAAATCCCGAAGAAGGTGCACTAAGAGCTGCCGAAGTTGCCTGTAGTGTAGATAAACACTTATTACGAACGCTCAAGTCTGATATGCAGCCTGAAAACTTCGAAGCCATTTCTAAATTGGCCGAAGAAATGCCTCCCCTTACCTCCGATGTAAAAGGAACTGTGATCAGGAAATTCAATGCCATGCTCAAATCAGGTAACACTGATAGTATGAATGCAAGAAAGAGTGGGCATATTACTCTGTTTAAATTCCTTGAACATATCAATGAGCAACAAATAGTGAAATTGATTGGGAATGAAGGTCACCAAACTGGGGCGTTGGTACTTGATTATCTTCCAGAAGAAAAAGCTGCTTCTGTTCTTAAGAAACTTAGTCCAACCCAGAGCACTAACCTCATGCTCAAAATGACAACGGTTGGTACGTTACCATTCCAGCTTCAAAATGAGATTTCTACTCGCCTTTTTGACAAAGCAATGGATTTGATTGAAGAGGAAAAAGAACAAAAACTTGGTGCCGAGAATATCTTACCGGTTCTTGAAAAGCTTCCTCTTAATGAACAGCAGAAATACATTGACCAGCTTAAAGCTTCAAATGCGGCTGTTGGAGATATTATTGAAGGCCAGTTTATCACTATCGATCAGGTAATTAATATTACAGACAACATCATCAAAGAAGCACTAAAGGATTTAAATACTGCTACACTTTTGGATGCTGTTGTTGACCTGGACCCAAAGCTTATTGATAAGATACTTTCAGTTCGCGCTAAAAGAGAACAAAGACTTATCAGACTTGAGCTGGATGAAATTAAAGGAAGACCCTACAAAGATACCGAGCTCATTAAAAAGCAAATGATGGAGCTTATTCGAAAAGAGGTAAGAAAAAGCCGTGAAGATTAAGCAATCTATCATATCACAAGCTGTTCGTCTATTCTTTATAGGTGGAGTTGCTGTCTCTTTCGTGGCTTGCTCTGGAAGTCGTCAAACTGTAGATCTGGTTCAACCTGAAAATGAGGAACCAACTGAGGTAGTTGCTGAGGTTGAATCTCCAGAGGCGGATACTTTAACTGCAGAAGAACAGCTCGAATTAGACTTAAAAGAGCTTTACAAAGAAGAGCTTTTTGAGAAGCATAATTCGGAAGCTAATCAATTAGTGAATTACTACATCTTAGCTCAGCAAAAGTTATTTACCGGGGAATACCCGGAAGCACGGGTTTTGATAGAGAAAGCTCTGGAAATTAAAGAGAACGCTGATATTCTCGCTCTAAGAGGTAGCATATATCTTGGATTAGGGCAACCCGATGAATTTGTTGCAAACTGGAGAAGAGCGCTGGAATTAGATCCTGAAGTTCCCATCCTCCCCTCCCCTTATGTGATTCAGCAGCTACAGCTTTATGGCTTGATTGATGAAAACCTCAGAAAGAGCTTCTAAGTGAGAACATCCTTACTCAACATATTAAGCTTTCTGGTTTCATTAGTAATAATGATTTGGGGCTCTCTACTAGTAATGGGATTCACCGAGTTCAATCTTATACCTTCTACTTACGAATTTCTAAATATCCCAAGTCTTGCTATCGTATTTGGTGGGATTTCTGCCAGTGTATTCATCAGTTATCCATTCAGAAAAGTACTCCAAGCCCTAAAAGATAGTACGAAGCTGTTTTCTCACAGTACCATTACCGATGAAGTACTTCAAAGAGATATTGACAACATCCTGGAATGGCAAAAAGTAATTAATGCAGATAAAGTAACTGCTGTTTCTGAACTAAGCCGAACCTATGGCGATCAGTTTGAAGGGTACCTTTTCTCGGTTCTGGATACAAATTATAGTACGGAAGAGCTTAGGGAATTAGGAGAAACCAATATCATTGAAAATTATACCCGTCAACAACAAATCAACCAGATTATTGGAAGTATGGGAAGAACCTCTCCTGTATTTGGTATGTTGGGAACCTTGTTTGGGCTGATTGTAATCCTCTCTGGATTCAGTGAAGTTGAATCTCTGCTTTCTGGATTAGGAGCTGCACTTATGACCACTCTTTATGGGATCATAGTCGGGAATTTTGTTTTTACTCCCATGGCAAAAAAACTCAATAATATTGCTTCACTACAATACTTCCGCGAGAAACTCATCCTTGAAGGGATCATTTTAATCGAAGAACAGAAAACTTCTCTTCAGATTTATGATCGCTTACAAGCTCATATGAAGCGTGGAAAAAGTACGCTTTAACTCAAAAGGTGAAAGCATTTGAATCCGGATTCCATAAATATCACTGGAAACTCACTTTATCCTAACGAGGAATTTGATCCGGAAGAAGAAAATAGCTGGCAAGTAAGCTACCTCGATATCATTACCATTGTACTCGGGTTTTTGATCATCCTGCTATCAGTTTCCCAGATTGCTAAAGAAGAGTTTTCATCGCTTTCTACCCTCTTTGGTGAACTTGCTGACCAAACAGAGTTTATTACTACCCCAATAGAAGATATCCAGGAAGAACTCGAAGTATTGCTGCAACCTCAAATAGAGCAAGGAAGGCTTGAGCTTCTTCGAGACCTAAACGATCTGGTTATTCGATTTAGAGGAGATGATTTTTATCAGTCAGGAAACGCGGCTATTCAACTTGATGGAATGGATCTCTTGAATTATGTAATAAGAGCTTTCCAACAAACTTCTCATGACGACTTCAGCATCGATGTAGAAGGACATACTGATAATGTCCCCATTTCTTCTGATGTCTACCCTTCCAATTGGGAACTTTCTACTGCTCGTGCTTCGAATGTGGTTAAGTATTTTGATTATATGGGCATCGAAACAGCTCGACTCAAAGCATCCGGATATGCCGATTCCCGACCGTTAATCCAATTCGATTCCTTCGGAAACCCCTTCCTGGCAAGTAATGAACGGAACAGACGCATCGTGCTCCGATTGTATTATACTACTGAAGCTCTTGAAAGAAAGGCTAATGAAGAGCAACTTGCATCAACAGAAGAAGTCGAAACACCTGAATCAGCAGAACCTGAGAATCAGGAGGAAGAACAAAGTGTTACCGAGTTGATACAGGCATTGACGGTCGATGAGACTCCAGCCACTGACCCTGTAGAAGAGCCTGAGGAGCAAATTAGTTCTCCCGCTATAGCACAAAACGAGCCAGAAGAAAGAGAGGTGACTCCTCCTTCAACGACAACCGATACAACACCGGTACAGGCTCCAGAGCCCGACCCTGTTGTTGAAGAAGAAAGTACTACTACCTCTTTATCATCTATTCCAATTTTCACAGACCGAGCTGTTTCGTGTTCATTTTCAGTAACTGCCGGTAGCTTTCAATCACTTTCTTCCGGTTTTCAAGTAGCTTCTAATGCAGAGTCCAGGACCAATTACGGTTTTGAGGTCGCATTTAATGGTCGTACGTATTCCGTTCGATCTAATTCCTTTGGCTCATTTGATCAGGCAATGGTAGCTCAACAAGAAATTTCCCGAGCTTTAAATGATGAGTCTATTGGAATGATCCATCAGTGTTATACTCCTGGAATTGCTGCTCCTACCCCATTGCAATATCAGATTCAGTTTGGAGCTTTTCAAAATCAAGAAAACGCACTTGATTACTCTGTGAATGTTCTTGACGAATTCGGAATACAGACTTTTATGACGCGCCAGGCTTCTACTTATAATGTAGTTGCAGGACCATTTCTTACCAGAGAGAATGTTCTGGGCCAATTAAGCTCATTTAGAGAACGAGGAGTCCGCGAAAACATCTTCATTAAACCTATGACTGAAGATGTGAAAGAATATAGATTTGCTTATCAAATACAGCTGGAATCATTCACAACCAGAGAAGCCGCTGATAATCTGGCTACAAGAATACAATCCGCTCTAGGAGTAGATACAATTGTAGAACGAGCTCCCAGTGGTGACTACTACGTAATGACTGAGCGATTTGCGAATTATAATGAGACTTCTACCCTATTTAATCGCATTCGAAATAATATCCCGGCAATGGATCCGGTTATTTTCTTCCTGGAGTATTTATAAAAAAGCCTCCCAAACCTAAGTCCGGGAAGCTTTTATCAAATATAGTAGAACGTCATTCCGTGGCGAAAGCCGGAATCTGTAAAGGTTAAACAAGTATACCCTTACAGATCTAGAATCAAGTCCGGGATGACCAAAAGTTTATTTACAGAAGCATTGCTAGTGGGTTCTCAATCAATTGCTTAACCGTATTCAAGAACTGAGCAGCCTTCGCTCCATCTACAACTCTGTGGTCACTTGAAAGAGTCACTTTCATTCTCTTGCCAGGAACAATTTCGCCATTCTCTACCACAGGTACATCACGAATAGCTCCTACTGCAAGAATACAGGCATTAGGTGGATTGATGATTGCTGTGAACTCTTCAATACCAAACATTCCAAGGTTACTAATAGTAAATGTACTTCCTTCCATTTGATCAGGCTGAAGCTTTCGATCTCTGGCCAAACCAGCTAATTCACGGGTTTCTGCAGAAATTTGGGCTAAACCTTTTTTATCAGCATGATTTATTACAGGGGTCATAAGACCTTCATCAATGGCCACAGCAACAGCTACATTTACATCACCATGTTCCATAATGATATCACCGTGCCATGAGCTATTAATTGCCTGATGTCTTGTAAGGGCTATAGCACAAGCTTTAACTACGATATCGTTGAAGCTGATTTTCACTTCATTTGCGGTATTCATAGCTGAACGTGCAGCAACTGCTGCCTTCATATCGATATCAATAGTTTCGTAGAAATGTGGATTCGTGAATTTGCTCTCTGACAATCTTCGAGCAATCGTTTTCCGCATTTGAGAAACTCTTATTTCTTTACTTTCAAGGCTATCAAAGACTGGTGCAGGTGCAGCAGCCGGAGCCGGTTTAGTAAGCCCCCCCGTTTCCTTAAAGTCTTCTACATCTTTTTTGATAATTCTACCTTCTGGACCAGAACCACTTAATCCCATAAGATCGATTCCTTTATCCGCGGCAATTTTCTTAGCTAATGGAGAAGCTTTAACTCGTCCATTATCAGAACTTACGGCAGTGGTTGTAGCAGCAGCTTCTTCTGTCTTTTCTTCAACAGCTACTACTTCCTCCTTTTCTTCTTTTTTAGGCGCTTCTGAAGCACCTCCTTCAAGTAAGCCACTAATATCCTCACCGGCCTCACCAATTATAGCAATGATACCCCCCAATGGAACTGCGTCTCCTTCTCCGGGAACAATTTTTAGAATGGTACCCGAATCAAATACCTCAACATCCATTGTTGCTTTATCGGTTTCAACCTCAGCAATAATATCTCCTGCTTCTACGGTATCCCCTTCTTTCACATTCCATTTTGCGATTACCCCTTCTTCCATGGTATCGCTGAGTTTGGGCATTTCGATCTTAATGGCCATAGCTTCTTTTATTGAGTGATTTTAAGTTCTGTATGTAACCTGGTTTACAGCATCGATTACCTGCTTAGGGCTAGGGAACCATGCATCAAAAAGTTTCTTAGAGAATGGTGCATTCACATCTGGTAAAGTGACTCTTTGAACAGGAGCATCAAGGTAGTCGAATGCTTCTCTCTGAATCAAAAATCCTATTTCAGCAGCAAGACCAGCAAATGGGTGTGCTTCATCAACCACCACACATCGGTTTGTCTTCTTTATGGATTCTATGATCAATGGAAGATCCAGAGGTTTTACTGTCCTTGGATCAATAATCTCACATTCAACACCGTCTTTAGCTAACTGAGCAGCAGCCTGTACCGCAACATGATACATCTTTCCATGTGCAACGATGGTCACATCACTTCCTTCTCGCTTAATCTTTCCTTTACCAATAGGAATGATGTAGTCCTCTGCATCAGAAACTTCGCCTTTCAAGCCGTACATCTGTTCTGATTCCATAAATAGAACCGGGTTGTCATCTCGAACAGCAGATTTCATCAAACCTTTCGCATCATCTGGTTCTGAAACATAAATTACTTTCAACCCAGGAAAATGTGCATACATTGAATCAAAGGCTACGGAGTGGGTTGCCCCCAACTGTCCCGCAGACGCATTAGGCCCTCTGAATACGATAGGACAATCTGCCTGGCCTCCAGTCATATATTTCACTTTGGTTGCGTGATTAATGATCTGGTCAGCAGCTAAAACTGCAAAGTTGAAGGTCATAAACTCTACAATAGGACGAAGGCCATGCATTGCTGCTCCAACACCAATCCCGGCAAAACCAAGCTCTGAAATCGGAGTGTCTATAACTCTTCTAAACCCATATTTATCGAGTAAGCCCTCAGTAACTTTGTAGGCTCCATTATATTCTGCTACTTCCTCACCCATGATGAATACATTCTCATCGCGAGCCATTTCTTCATCAATAGCGTGCTTAATTGCTTCTCTGAACTGTAATTCTGCCATTATCTAATTCAACTAAATTTTAAACGTGGAAGTAAGGTTCGTCTTCAACAAACATGTCATCGTACATTTCCTGAATTTCAGGGAAAGGAGATTCATCGGCGAAGGTTACTGCATCCAGCACTACCTGCTCTATTTTATCTTCTATTTCTTTCAAAGTCGCTTCTTCAGCAAGCTTATTTGATAGCATGTAATCTTTTAAACGAAGAATTGGATCGATTTTCTGATACTGCTCAAGTTCCTCTTTCGTACGATATTTTTGAGGATCAGACATAGAGTGACCTCTATAACGATATGTTCGAATTTCTACAAAATAAGGCTCCGAATTCGCTCGTACATCGTCAGCAATTTCTTTCATTTTCTCATATACAGAGAATACATCCATTCCATTAATCACTGCGCTTTTCATTCCATAGCCTTTGGCCCGATCAACGATCTCGGCAACGGTATGGCGTTTAGCAGCAGTTCCCATTGAGTAGCCATTATTTTCAACTACAAAAAGAACTGGCAACTTCCAGAGTTGAGCCATATTCATAGATTCATGTAAAGCTCCCTGATCTACAGCACCATCTCCAAAAAATGTCGCTGAGATATTTCCAGTGCCTTTATATTTGTTAGCAAACGCGAATCCTGCACCTATAGGAATATGACCTCCAACGATGCCATAACCACCCCAAAAGTGCTCTTTAGAGTTCGCAAAGTGCATGGAACCACCTTTACCTTTGGAACATCCGGTAGCTTTACCAAACAACTCTGCCATTCCTTCATTAGCAGAAATTCCGCGACAAAGTCCCCATCCGTGATCCCGATAACCGGTAATGATGTCGTCCTTGTCATCGAAGGCGAATACGGTACCAGTAGAAATAGCTTCCTGCCCAATGTATAGGTGTAAGAAACCACCAAACTTACCTTTTTGGTATTGTTGCATTGCACGCTCTTCAAATCGACGTTGTAAATACATCTGTTCGTACATTGCCAAAAGATCAGCTTCAGAAAGGCCAAGCTCTTTATGCTTTTTCTTTGTTGCGGGAGGTAGATCAACGCCTTTTTGAACTACTCCATCACTTGATTCGCCAATGCCCCGTGGTGCAAAAACGATATCTTCTTTTTTGTTTTTTGCCATAGTAAGTTGTTTATCGGTCTCCTTAAAAAAGGGGTCGAAATATATCTAATTTTTTGAAAGTTTTCGCCGTCGGCTTTACCTGCCTACCCAATTGATTCTGAGATGATATCATTCACTTTTTCAAGTGCCTCATCTAGTTTTTCAGGATTTTTGCCACCTGCAGTTGCCAGGTTAGGCTGACCGCCGCCGCCGCCGCCAACTAATCTGCCGAGCTGCCCTACCAAAGCACCTGCTTTGAGCCCTTTTTCCTTAATCAAATCTTCGGTAACTGCCACCATTAAAAAGACTTTGCCTTCTTCATTTCTGGAAGCAAGAACGGTAACTGTATTTTCAGAAGATTTTTGCAAAGCATCGTATCCTAGCTGCTTAAGTACTCCCATATCGGCGCCTGGAATTTCACCTTTTACTAATGAAATGCCATCTAAAGCAACTGCCTCTTTAAGTAGTTCATCTAGCTTAGCACCCGTGTTTTGTAAGTTTATTTTGTCGAGTTCCTTTTCGAGTGCCTTCTTCTCTTCCTGTAGCTTAATCACATTAAGTACTGGGTCTTCATGATGACCTACAGCCTTTCTAAATTTTATAATCAGGTTCTTTTCTTCCCGAAGTAATCGATCAGACGCCTTTCCAACCAGGGCTTCAATCCTCCTGATTCCAGCTGCTACAGAGCTTTCAGTAAATATCCTGAAGTGACCTAACTCTCCGGTAGCACCAGCATGAGTCCCCCCGCAAAGTTCAACGGAATAATCTTCACCGAAAGTAATTACCCGCACATTTTCGCCATACTTTTCTCCAAAGAGCATGGTTGCTCCCCTTCCTTTAGCTTCGTCGATAGGAACATATCTTTCTTCCAAAAGAGGAATATTTTCCTGAATCTTTGCATTTACTTCAGCTTCAATCTCATCAATTTGCTCATCGGTAACGGCTTCATAATGAGAGAAATCGAATCGCAAATGATAGTCGTTTACAAGTGATCCTTTTTGAGCTACGTGATCTCCAAGAATATTTCTTAGTGCCGCATGAGCAAGGTGTGTAGCAGAGTGATGCTTTTGTATCTCTATTCTTCGTTCGAGATCAATCTTAGCTGTCCAATTTCCGGAAAGATTTTCAGGTATGGATTCCGTGTAATGAATGAAGTTCTCCTGAGACTTCTGTACATCAATGATGTGAATAAACTCTTCTCCGTTCGACAACATACCTGTATCAGCTACCTGCCCCCCACTTTCAGCGTAAAATGGAGTCTTGCTAAGCTGAAGTGCGTATCGATCTTTTTCTTTCCGATATGCAGTGATAGTGACCTCGGCTTCAAAATCATCGTACCCAATAAATTCAAACTCTGAGGCTTCGCTTACAGCTACCCACTCACCCGTTTGGCTTTGATCAACAGTAAACTTACCTGCAGCACGAGCCCTTTCTTTCTGCTCCTGCATATTCTTGTTAAAGCCTTCCTCATCTACCTCAATACCCTTTTCACGAGCCATAAGCTGGGTTAAGTCAATTGGGAAACCATAGGTATCGTGCAATTTAAAAGCATCTCCTCCAGACAAAAGCTGTTTTCCTTTTATCATTTCGTTGAAAATATCGATGCCCTGACCCAGGGTTTTTAAGAAACTCTTTTCCTCTGCCCTCACCACATTGGTGATATATTCTTGCTGAGCTACAATCTCAGGAAATACTTCTTCAAATTGATCAGCCAGGGTCTGAACCAGCTTGTACATAAATGGTTCTTTGAACCCTAGTTTATCCCAACCATAGCGAATAGCTCTTCGCTGAATACGTCGGATTACATAGCCTCTACCATCATTACCGGGAGAAGCGCCATCTGCAATTGAAAAAACTACTGCTCGTATATGGTCAGCAATTACCCGTATAGCAATATCCTTTTCTTCGTCTTGGCCATATTTATGCCCAGCCATTCCTGAAATCTGATCTAAAAGCGGGGTAAATACATCTGAATCGTAGTTTGAGAATTTTCCCTGAAGTACAGCACATACCCTTTCAAAACCCATTCCTGTGTCCACATGCTTGGCAGGTAGTGTTTTAAGTGATGTATCCGGTAATCTGTTGAACTGAATGAAAACAAGATTCCAAATTTCCATTACTCTCGGGTCATCCATATTCACTAATTCGGCACCATTCTGCTGCTTTCGCTCTTCTTCAGGTCTTAAGTCAATATGAATCTCAGAACACGGTCCACATGGGCCCGTGTCTCCCATTTCCCAAAAATTATCTTTTTTCCCGAACTTTAGGATGTGGTCATGAGCGATGGAAGTTTCACTTTTCCATAATTCAATAGCTTCTTCATCTACCGGGAATCCATCCTTTTCGTCTCCTCCAAATACAGTAGCGTATAATCTACCGGGATCCATTCCCCATCGATCAACAAGAAGTTCCCAAGCCCATGAAATTGCTTCTTTTTTGAAGTAATCACCAAAGGACCAGTTCCCTAACATTTCAAACAAAGTATGGTGATAGGTATCATGCCCTACTTCTTCAAGGTCATTATGCTTTCCGCTTACCCGGATACATTTCTGAGTATCGGCAGCACGACTCCAGTTTTTCCCTTCATGTGCAAGGAATTCCTCTTCACCTAAAAAAATGGATTTAAATTGATTCATTCCGGCATTTGTAAACAAAAGCGTAGGATCATCTTTAGGAACTACAGGCGCACTTGATACTATCGCGTGCTCTTTCTCTGCAAAGAATTCCAAAAATTCGTTTCTGATTTGGGATGAAGTCTTCCTGGACATTAACTTTCTACTAGGATATTTCGATTTACGAAGGCTGGGAAGATAGAAAAAATCCAGTTCTTACTCATTGAATACCTTCTATTAAAACCACGAGAATTCAATATTCCATTATCATGAAACTAATACTGAATTACTTTTTAAGAGGAATGCTCATTGTTTTTCCAGTTGGAGCAACGATCTACCTGGTAAGCATCACAATAAACTGGATTAACGCTACCTTTAATAACCTGTTTTTTGGGTGGTTTGAGCTGAATATTCCTGGTTTGGGAATCCTAACTGGTTTTGTACTTATCTCACTGGTTGGGTTCATATTTACAAGAGCTTTTATAAAGCCAATCATCCAGTGGTTTGAAAATGTACTGGCCCGTACTCCACTAGTAAGTATTATCTATACTTCTCTAAAAGACTTAACCGAAGCTTTTGTAGGAGAGAAAAAGAAGTTCACCGAGCCTGTAAAGATTCAATTTGGAGAGATGGGAGTTATTAGGTTCGGATTTATCACACAAGAAACCCTTACTAATCTGGGCCTTGAGAACGAAGTAGCAGTGTACTGCCCTCACTCATACAACTTCTCAGGCAATCTATACATCGTACCAAAAGAAAACGTAACCCCTGTTGAAGCCGATTCTGCAGACTTTATGAGATTTATAGTTTCCGGTGGGGTAACTGGGTTTGGAAAATAAACCTAATACACCTCTTCAAACGTTCTTGAACCCGGTTTAATCTGGGTTTTTACCTCTTCCCATGACCATTCATTAGGATCTCTTTCTGCCAAATCTCCTTTTAAAACCAGGTAATCTAAATATCCTTTCTTAGCAAGGTTGTGATAGATGCCTGATTCCATTCCTTTCATCCCGCACAAATATATCAAGGTATTCTCTTGTGATAGGATGGGATCAAGGGTCTTAGCTTCATCATCAATCGCAGTTTGAACATAGTACTTACTACCATCTTCACGTCTATCTTCACGAGAAATCATCTTTATGTAATGGAAGTTTTCGTTCTCTTCTGCCATTTCAGTAAAGAATTTGGGATAGAGTACATCGGTACGATAAGGGCATCCAAATACAAGGGCTACGTCCCCTTTAAAACCAGCTTCGAACAATTCAATGATCATTCCTCTGAAAGGAGCTATCCCGGTACCTGTAGCAAAAAAAACATAGTTGAAATCGTGAACATTCTCGGGTAATAAGTACCTCTTTCCGCTCGGCCCGGTCACTTTTACTTTATCTCCAATTTTTAGATTGCATAAATAATTAGAGCAAACCCCCATATAAAACGTACCGTCCACCTCATCCATAGCTCGTTTTACTGTGGTAGAGACCAAATGCCTTTCCCCTCCCTCGCCTTTTGAAGGAGAAGAAACAGAATACAAACGAAGTTTATGCGGCCTTCCCTTCTCGTTTTCTCCGGGCGGTAATACTCCTATCGACTGACCTACTCTAAACCTCCCTTCCAAATCAGTTCCAGAGATATCAAAAGTGATATGACGAACAATATTGGGACTACTTTCAGCCGTACAAATATAATTTTCCACTATAGTAGCTTCGGTAGGGTTTTTAGGAGTATTGATATTTAACTCTACTTCAGGTAAAACGATTTCTGGCATGTCTAAGCTATTGGTGCATAAAAAAATCCCGATCATTGAATGACCGGGATTTTAAAGTAATTAGTATGAACCTTGTTTAGAAATAAAAATTGAGGAAGGTGTTACTGGTTGCTTATTCGATAACGAATAAGTTCATCTACTGTAGGTCGGGCTCCTCTTTCCTCTGTGAGTCGTTCTGCAAGCCCATCAGTAACTCCAATATTTCTCATTCGGACCAGATTCTCCTTGGTGAGTTCCTCGAAAGTATATCCCAAATCCATCATTCTACTAGTAAAATAGGCTGTTACCCCGTTTCGTCTTGTAGTTACTAAATCATCAACCGTTAGCGTATAACCAAGTTCCTTCATCATAGAAGCATAAGTTGCACTAACCTCTGCATTTTCTAAATCGATGAGTTGATCAACTGTTAAGTTATCGTATCCAACATCAAAAAATTCCTGGGTTTCAGAAGCTGAAACGCCCGCATTGCTAAGATCCACTACTTGATCAAGAGTGAGATCGGTATAGCCTAAATTATGGAATCTTTGAGTTTCAGTAGCCGTAACTCCCTCATCTCTAAGGGCTGAAAGTTCTGCATCAGAAAGTACTCCGTAGCCCATATCCTCCATCATCTCACCCATACCAGCCAATAAATCTGGATCATATTCATTAAATGACTCTATGGCTTCAGTGATGGGGTTACCAATATCCGTGAAGAAATTACTTACCCTGTTGCCTGCATAAAAAATAAGAGTGGCAACAAAAGCTATTACAAGGATGTAATTAGCGGTTTTAGACCCCCCGCCTCCCGATTTAGGAGAGATTCCAATGCCTGATTCCGAGGAATCATTTTCCAGGTCTTGAAGATCATTCTTTAAATTCCTGAATTTTGTACTCATAATGTGCCCATAATTTGCGAGATGACTACGCAATTATAAGCTCAAAGATGCACAAAAGGAAGTTTTTTTAAATTAACTCCAATGATTTGGTAAGATCAGCAAGTGTAAATGGCTTAGTAATCAAATCTGTGAATTCAGTTGCTTTAGCACGATCATAATTCACACGGTCCGAGTTACCTGTTAGATAAATTACTGAGGTTTTGATTTTTTCTTTTATAGCGATAACTGCTTCAATTCCATCCATTTCTCCCTTCAAACGGATATCCATCAAAACCAAATCAGGCTCATTTTGAGTGGCCAAGTTAATTGCTTCTTCACCCGAAATAGCTTTTCCAATTACTTCATGTCCCAATTCTTTTACCATATTTTCTATAACCAACGAGATAATCATATCATCTTCTACAATTAATACTCGCTTTTTCTTTCCTAATAATTCAGTCAATTTGATACTACTTTATTTTACTAATTATAGGGCCTGTCCTTTTCAGGGCAAAGGAGAAGTGAGAGGAACAAATGTTACCATTTTCTCTCTTTACTTTTGAAATTAACTTTTCCCAGTTATTTAAAATTCGGATTCTGCATTAACGGCTTCAATCGCTAAAAACAGACCATCGATAACATCAATATTCGCGTACCATCCTTCAAACGTATTGTCATCGAACTGAATATTAACTCTCCATGTTTTTCTCAGTTCTAGTACGCCTTCTTTAACAAATGGATAAAATTCAAACTCTGGCTGCTCCTGTAAATGTTTTGGCTGTACAGTAAATATGGAATCCACACCAGTATAAGGTTCCATATTGATCTCCCAATCAAGCAACATATTTTGGGCTTCCAGGTAACCAATATTGATAAGACCAGGTACTTCAAATTCAGGAAACCAATTACCCCAAATCCGATTTACGCCTATTGAATCTACAAAAACAGTAATTTTTGAGTTATTAACCTCGACCCCGTCATAAGATTGGGGCATGAAAGAAATTTTATATTCAATTGGAACACTATTTATATCCGGTCCTTCACAAATAGTACAACCATAAAGTGGTGTAATCTCATCCACTACCAATTCTGTCGTATCAGAAACAAGAGTGAACTCCTGGTTTTTAAGCAACGCCCTCTTAGCTACAGAAACCAGTGTGTCAGAATTTGATAATTCTACCCTAACTTCTTCCCTGTTCAAACATGGGTTAATATCATTTGGAAAAAGTACTCGACTAAAACCACTGTAGCCAAACTCATTTAGTGTTGAACAGATGTAGTCTTCATTCTCGGCATGATACCTCGCATTTAACATAACCAAATCTGCTTCAGAATATGGTTGGATGCTTACCGGATAATCTGTGAGATCAGCTACCTGAATGCTATCGCATTTAACGATTACTACTGATAAGAAGAGGAAAAGAATAGAGACTTTTCTCAAAGTTAGGTCAACTGTTTTTGGTTGGGCAAAGATATAAATTTAAATAGTCACTCATCATTAATAAGAATTCATATATGTTAATTTATTTTCATATAAGTAAAGTTTGATGATTTGACCGATTTAAAAGATCTACTGATTTTTAACTAATGATTAATCGAACAGAACGAATTTCAATAATAGGCAGCGGTGTTTCGGGATTGAGTTGTGCGCTTGTGCTACAAAGTCTTGGTTTCCAAGTTACTGTATATACAAAAACAAATAGCGGGCCTTCAAACCCATTGGAAGTAAGCTCGTTCCCTTCCGCCTCAATAATCCCTCATTCAGTACAGCATCCCGATCTAATCAATCTCTTTAAAGATAGTTTGGCGTTTTTCGATTACCTGTATGAAAATAAGTTTAAAGGAATAACCACTCACCGTCATTTTGAACTCTTTGCTCATAAGGAACCCATTCCTGAATATGTTTATGAAATGAGTAGACACAACATTTTGGATTCACAAGATGAAGGCTTCATCAAATCCGAGATCGAGGTACAAACTGGGTGGGAATATGAATGCTTTTTTGCAGATTGGCCTCTTTATTTTCCCGAGTTGCTTTCAAGATTCGAACAAAATGGTGGTTCTTTAATTTTCAAAGAAATTACTCCTGAGAACTTTGACGACATCAACTCCGAAGTAGTTATCAATTGTTCTGAATTTGGTAGTCTATGGCTCTTCGAAACAGAGATTAATCCAATTATATACCGGGGGCATTTACTTCTTGCAAAAGGAGCTCCTCTTTTGAAAGATGATGCAGGGAAAACGGTCTCTTATAATTTTACCCCGGGCGTTGATTATTATTGTACAAGCAAGGGTCTTTTACAGGATGTATATACCTATCCCAGAAAGGATGGATGGATTTTAGGCGGGAGCAGACAACCAGGTTCGATTGATGAACATGGCAATTGGAAGGGAGAAAATTCTGCGAATCCAACAGAACAAATAGATGAACGTTCATTTCCTCAACAAATCCTGTCGTTAAATCAATCGATCATATCAAACAGCTTTGGAATAGATTTAGACCTATATAAAGAGAGAGAACTTAGAATAGGATATCGTTTTATGGGAAATGGGCAAGAAAAGTTAAGACTGGAATCTGAAGAAAAATACAACCGTCTCATTATTCATAATTACGGGCACGGAGGAGCAGGAGTTACTATAAGCTGGGGATGCGCACTTAGAGCAGCCTTCATTCTTCTTGAAAAGCTTGGATATGAGCAGCTCCCCAAAGAGGAGCTATTTAAAATCTAGTAAGTAAGCGTTCGTAATTCTGTTTCAAATTCCCTCCAATTTGGCATAAAAACATCCATTAGCTTGTAAAACCGTTTGTTATGTAACCGTTCGAATAAATGTACCATCTCGTGAACGATTACCATTTCAAGGCACCCCTCACTCCTTTTTGCTAATTCAAGACTCAACCAAATTCTCTTCGCTCTGATATTGCAAGACCCCCAGCGGGTTTTCATTTTTTTTATCCGATACTCATTCACTTCTACATTCATTTTGGATTCGTAAAAGTGTACAAACTCTGGAATTCTTTCTTGTAGTTGAAACCTGTACCAATCTTCAAGAACCTTCTTCCTCTTCTCAACAGTTGAGGTGCCTCTTATTTTGAGATGAATCCTTCCTTCTTCTAGATATACGTTAGTAGAATTCGAATCATCTTTTACCTCAAGTTGATATCGTTTCCCCAAAAAATAATGCTCTTCTCCTGTTATGTATTGAAAGGCCTTCTCTTGTTCTGTATGAAACGAAGAGGTTGTTAAATGTTTCTCAATCCATGACAACCGGGAGTCAAGAAACTGCTCTATTCCTCTTTCTGAAATATAGTTTGGAGATGAAACTCTGATCTTTCCAGTTCTTCTGTTTATGCGGACATATAAATTCTTTATGTCCTTCCGGGTTACTTCTATGGATAGCCCTCTCCACTGCTTTTGATAGCTTTTTCTTTGCCTAAAAAAATTCACCCTTAAAGGTACTATTAAATCGCTTTTTAGTAAGCAAAAAGCAGAATTTATTTAACGATTTGGTGATGCTTTTTTGACTACTTAATAGTAGAATGATCAAAAAAAGATTTTGAAAATTTTTAAACGAATCTTGGTAGGGTTGGCAATATTTGCTCTGCTTTCTTTTGTTGGTGTTATCATCTTCCTTAACAATATGGACTTCACCGTTTCGCAGGATCAAATTACTACTGCCTTTTCTGAGTTGAGTTACCAACCGGAATTCAAAAACCTCGATAATCAAGGTAGAAATGTACACTATGTAACCATTGGTGATACTAGCAAACCCACCTTTCTTTTTGTGCATGGTTCTCCGGGTACATGGGATAATTTTCTCAATTTTTTGTCTGATGAGAGCTTTTTAGAAAAGTATCATATGATTGCTGTAGATCGACCAGGTTTTGGAAAAAGTGGTAATGGCATTCCTGAAAGGTCGTTGGAGAAACAATCGGCGGATATCCTCGAGGTCCTTCGCAAAGAAGAAACTTCTGCCACACTAGTAGGACATTCATATGGCGGTCCTGTTATAGTGCGTATGGCTATTGATGCACCTCAGCTTGTTGAAGGATTAATTATTGTGGCGGGTTCGGTAGACCCGGAATTGGAAAAAACTAAATGGTATCAAATACCAGTTCACTATAAGATCCTTTCCTGGATTCTACCTGGGTTTCTATACTCAACCAACGAAGAGATTCTTGCACTTAAACAAGAATTAGAAGAGATGATGCCATTTTGGGAATCCATTTCTCAACCAGTTTCGGTTATTCAGGGAGGAAAAGACAACTTAGTTCCTGAGGGGAATGCCTACTTTGTAGAAAGAATGCTCCCTAATAAT